>NZ_BORO01000001.1 GCF_018333215.1 Oceanobacillus sp. J11TS1
ACGGGGAGTAGGTAAGAAACGAGCTAATTTTCAGACACCTTCCCCGGGTACCCGGGGAAGGTGTCTGAAAATACATCCCAATAGAGAGGATACCCTATTAATTTACACAAACTTATTGACAGTACCTATAATTTAAAAATGATGAACAAGTATACTAAAGTATTAAGGTCAATCAAAGAGAATTAATAATAGCATTAAGTATTCAATTCCAACGCTTATGGAGCAAAATAAAGCTAGAAATTTTATAAAAAGCCTACTTAAATCGACAGAATAAGAATCCATCTTTTTTCAAAATGGATTTTTTCTAGATTAACATGTTATACATAATGAAAATTATTTATTATTGAAACTATTTGACGAAAAGTTATCTTTCTAAGTGGATAACCAGTTTTTCCGCAATGGTATGACTTATAATAAACACCGGAATAAATAATACAATAACGAACAATGCATGAATACCTATTGTTAAATTCAAGATTCCGAGATGATAAAACTCCATATAAACAATAATATTGTAGGGGATAATGAGCAATAATGTTGTCCATAGTCCTGGAACATAACATTTTAGCAATAATGACTGAAGCGGGTGAGTAAAGATATTTAAAGCAAAAATGATGTTTAAACCAAAAAATAAAAAGTATTGTTCCGTGATAACTGTAACTAATATTAAGGCAGCTGCTACGATAAAAAGAAGACATACAACGATAGAAAATTGAACGGATGTCGTTGTTTTGACTTTCTCTAATTCGTTTATGGCAAAGGTTGGTATGCGTTTACGAATTTCCGGATATTTTTTATGAAACCATCTTTCTATCATGATAATTTCTTCAAAGTTATGAAGCATGAAAATGATCAAAAAAGACCAAATTAATAGATTTATATCCATTGAATTTCCTCCTTGATTTATGCTTTTTGCTTTTTGGGGACCAGTGTGTAACTAAAACTAATCATAAAATCAATAACCAAAACCCCAGACCATAACAGCATGGTACGTTGTAAGGCTTCCGTCTGCGGATTGTTGTTAATATAGAGAATAATACCTGTAAATATTATTCCCCCGATGAACCAGGCCAGAAGATGGCGATACCATTTATTGCGTTCTTTTTTAGCGTGTGCTACTCCATATTTAATTTTCACTGGTTTATTACCATTTCTAAATCGGTAATTAAAACGCTCATCTGCCCATTGAATCATCTGTGGACCAAAGGCTACACTTACGCCAATATAAATGGCAGCCATTCCATGGAAGGCAGTTGCAATAGATCCATTTTTTAAATCAAATACAGTTACTATTAGCAAGATTAGATCCACTATAGGTGTACAAATCAGTAAAAAAGCACCTAATTTCTTTTTATTCCATATGTATCGGGCTCCCAACCCAGCTAAAACAAATACCCAAAATCCAATCTCACAAGCTATAATTAACCACCCAATCAAATGAAACACATCCTTTTTATTTATTTTAGTACGACTGTATTAAAATAATAGCATGATTGTTTATTTAATACAAGTGTGCTAAAATAAATGTATGCCAAAAAAAGTTGATCATCATAAACGTAAAATTCAAATCGCAGAAACGACATGGAAAGTTATTGTGGAAGAGGGGATTGAACAAGCAACCGTAAGAAAAATTGCCCAAGCTGCCGGTCTCTCAGTTGGTGCTGTAAGACATTATTTCACATCGCAATCGGAATTGTTGCACTTTTCGATGGAGCTTGTATCAGATCGAGTCATTCAACGAGCGAAAGCAAGGAAGATGTTAAAAGATCAAGATACGTTAGAATTTGTAACAGAGGGTGTATGTCAAGTGCTGCCTATTGATGAAGAGCGTAAGATAGAAATGGAGGTGTGGTTAGCTTTTTCCGCAAAAGTGCTTGTAGATAATACGCTCCGGGAGCTTAGCAATAAAGTTTATAACGATATGCATCAAGGATTAAAGAATGTTATTTATGCATTGCAGTCATTAGATATGACAAAAGAGGGGCTTGATCCCGATATGGAGGTTCACAGACTTCATGCATTGGTTGATGGAATGGCGATGCATCATTTATTAAATCCTAATCACTTTACACATGAGAACATGACGGAGACGTTAAACTATCATCTTCATTCTCTCTTACAATAAACGCAATATGTTAATTGTTGATTCTGAAAGACACGGTTTGTAATCATTAAAATTATGTTAGTATTTTATCGTGTATTTGATCGGTATCCATATTTTCAATAAATGGAATATGATATTATAAAAAAGTAAAAAATAATGGTGAAATTTTACAATAAGTAGACGAAGGGGATAAGGAAGTTGGAAAAGAAGAAAAACGGTATTTTTATTTTCTTAGGAATTTGTATCTTAATTGCTGGTGGATTTATCGGGGGAGGACTAACCGATGTAGCAGATAGTATCAATCAGTATGAAGAAACGGATGATTCGTTTAGAATGATTGTGCAAGATGGGACTATTTATATGTATGAAACGACTTCGGGGCAGGTTTGGAGAAAAGCAGATAATTTAGATTCCAAGTGGGAAGAAGTAGAGTACTTTTGTGATGAATGAACATGTATACAACATACGAGCAATGGCAAAAGAACATAGATAAAAAATAATCAACTTATTTAGAAATATGGCACAATACCTCATAAAAAGAATCTATTTCATCTTATACAATGGATTCTTTTTATTGAATCTAATTGGGCTGCTAAAAAGAACCTTAAAAGTTTATTGGAGATTAGCTTAGTAAAGACAACTTCTAAAAGGAATCAATTAACATTGCTTGAAGATGATCTTCAAATAAAAATAATAAATAATTCAATAAATGTTCAAATAATTTAGATTAATAAGAACTAATGTAAGGTATAATAAAGGTATAGAGAGAGGAGGATACACTTTGCGACCAAAAACTTTAAATTTTGAACAGCTTGTCGATTTGAACAGGCAAGAGTTACTGAACGATGAAAAAAGAATTTCACAAATAGAAGAGAAGCTAGAAAAGAAACAAGAAGCTTTTTCATTGGGTCATAAAAAGAATTAACCGTATTAGTAAGGAAACCCTTACTAATACGGTTTTTAATGTGTGTAAATAAGTGTTGCGTAGGAAAATGCTGACAAATATACAATAGTATCCAATAAGCCTCAAGACTTACCTTTAAATATTCCTAAGGTTCATTCCTGAAAATTCACTAAAACAGTAAGATAGAATAAAAATAGAAAGAAGGACATAAGAAGTAATGGAAAAGACGAAAAAGACATTTAGACTGTGGAAGGTTTTAAGGAATATTTTCTTAATGATCGTTGCTGCATTTGTTATTTGGTTCCTTTTTAGCAACGTCATGGCTGCATTTGAACAAAAAAAGTACCCGCCAATTGGAGAATTGGTTGAAGTGGAAGGGAAGGATATGCATATTTATATCAAAGGGGAAGGAGATAATACGATTGTGTTAATGAGCGGGCTTGGGACAGCAGCGCCAGCACTGGATTTTGAACCTTTGTTAAATGAATTAGCAAAGAACAATAAGGTAGTCGTGATTGAAGGTTTTGGCTATGGCTGGAGTGATTTAACCGAGAAGGAACGAACAGTGGAAAATATCGTTGAGGAAATAAGGACTGCTCTAAAGAAATCGAATATCCATGGTCCCTATATATTGATGCCTCATTCTGTTTCGGGGATCTATAGTATGTATTTTGCCAATGTATATCCAGAGGAGGTTAAAGCTGTCATAGGGATTGACCCTACATTGCCAAAGGCACTAGCATATTTTGATGAAACTGCTCCTGCAATGCCCGAGTATATGAGCTATTTAGCACCAACTGGATTGGCAAGATTAGCATTATATATTAGCTCTGAATATTTTTTACCAATTGCTGCTGACGGTACATATTCTGAAGAAAACGTAAAAATGACCAAGGCTATCTCAGCTTGGAAGGTTTATAACAAAAATATTGTTGCCGAAGCCAATGAGATAGAAAATAATATTGAGAAAACAGCAGAGACGACATTTCCAAGGGATATGCCTGTTTTACTTTTTACCCGGAAAGAAGATAAGGAAACGGAGGATGGTAAAAATATGCTGACTTTTTATGAAACACAGGTAACGGATTCTCCTGCCAGTAAAATTGTTACCTTAGAGGGGCATCATTATCTGCATTGGACACGTTATCAGGAAATAAGCAAGGAAGTTCGTGCGTTTATTGAGATGTTGGCAGGCGATTAATCATGTAAATGGGAAAGTTTTCTTCCTTCTTCATATGTTATAGTAAAAAATGATATATTTTACCAGAAGGGAAGATTTGATGATAAAAAGGACTATTTTCATGATTTTAGGTCTTGTCATTGCCTATTATGTTCTTATAAATTACATTCTTTATTCCACTTCTTCTTTTGGCAGCTTTGAAGTGGTCGACAAACAAAAATCAAATGATAAATTCGAGTTAATTGTGGAATTAATAGACGAAGACAAGGAACAAAAAATTGAAATAAATGACAAAACACAGATTATTTATGGTGAGAAGTACTATAATTTTACGGAAGATGTTTTTGAAAATATTACAACCCATTCAAACTACCAGATGAGTATAGAGAAATTTCGATTTCCTACATCTCTCTTTAAAGGAGAGTATCGTTTAAAACTTATGTACTTAGATTAATGAAAGTGAGCTTCTGTATTATAAAGTTTACAGAGGGAATAAATCTGGATTTTATACTGTATAAGGTGTGGCAGTGGTAATCTCAAGCCAGAAGATAAAGAAATGCGGGACCTTCAAAAACGATTACGTTAGCTAGAAGAGGAAAATGATATTTTAAATAGGGTTATGGGCATCTTTGCAATAAAACAGAAGTAATCAAGGTCTTCCAGAGCATCAACTATCCAAAGACTAATTACAGATTTGCCCATATAGCGTACACATTATAGTAAAATATATAACAATAAGCTTGTTGCGTTTAATTATATAGGGGGAGGAATAATTTATGTCGGCAAGAAAGACCCTGCAGAGCTTAACTAACTTGGAGAAAGCTAACGGAAGACTAGAAGAGGCTCTAAATGAAGGTGTTAAGAATAGTTTGTTTATTGATGGGGCAATCCAACGCTTTGAGTTTACATTTGAGCTTTATTGGAAAACGTTAAAACGAATGCTTGAAGAAGAAGGTATTGAAGCAAAAACCCCCAGAGAGACATTAAAGCAAGCATATGCAGTAGATTGGATTGAAAATGAACAATCTTGGTTGCGGATGCTCCGTGATAGATATGAAACCTCCCGTATATACGATCAAGAGAAGGCAAGACATATTTATGAAAATATTGTTGGTTACTTCCCTGAGATGAAGGAGACCTTTAAGTTTCTAAAAGAAAAGTATACAGAAAGAGGGAGTGAATCTATCGATGATTGAGCAAAAAATAAAAGATCAATTATCTAACGTTGGTCACCGTATAAATACAATTAATAAAATCATTCTTTTTGGCTCAAGGTCTGTTGGTGATCATACGCCAAAATCGGATATTGATTTAGCATTTGTTGCTCCAAATATGACGAAGGAAGAATGGGTGGAATTAACGTTTGCTTTAGAAGAGGAATTAGATACATTGCTATTTTTGGATTTGATTAAGTATGAAGATGCTCCGGAGGATTTAAAAGATGAGATTATGAAAAACGGCAAGGTGATTTATTCGGGAGGGGCAGTTTTTGATAGGGAGACCTCTTAGAAGCATATACACTTAGTTAGATAAAGAAAATCTTAACATATAGCCGCAGTGTATATGGCGATTTCTAAACCGATAGATACTGCGTTTTTTAACGTATATGAAATATTATTTGTAAGAGTGCAGCAGGTTAAATGGAAACGTATTTAGGTCTGTGATACTATACTTATCTGTAGAGATATGGTGAGGATAATATGAATGCTATTCATCCAGGTTATATCGATACAGAAATGGCAGACTACGGGCAGAGCAGTAAGGGAAAACGAACGAAAAAGTTGGTGAAACCTATCCGCTTGGCCGTTTAGGTAAACAGGCAGAAATAGATCACTTCGATTTAGTTTCGTTACTCAAGAGGAAGAGATTGAGATAGAACTAGCCAAAAAAACCTTATAACTGATTCCAATCATCGAAATTAGATGATCGGAATTAGTTTATTTTGGTTTATTACCATTATTTGTTGACTGATTTGCATTTGGAGTGGTGTGTTTTCCGTTACCTTACAAGTTGAAGACGATTGGCATCCAGAAGTAGACTGCAACAGTAATAACTACAACAGATATGAGGTTCAGCCATACACCAGCTTTAGCCATGTCTGAAACTTCTAAATATCCAGCGCTGAACACTGCTGTGTTCGGCGGAGTCGCAACAGGAAGCATATAACAAGATCCGGCAGATAATGCTGCGGCTGCCATAAGTGGAAGTGGATCAATTCCAATAGCAATCCCAAGACCGACAGTCAGCGGTAATAGTAAATTCGATACGGCTGTATTTGAAAGAACTTCGGTAATACTGAGTACAAATATCACAAGTAACAGTAAAACAAAGATATATTGCATCCCTTGAAGCATCTGCAGCACCTCTCCGATTGAATCATTCAATCCTGATTCACTAAATGCTGCTGCGATAGACATACCGCCCCCGAAAAGAATGAGAATACCCCAGGGTAACTCCTTCATGTCATTCCATTCAAGTATCCGTTCGGCTTGTCTTGAGCTGGGCAGAAAGAATAAGAGTGCAGCTCCAAAGACAGAAATGGTCGCATCATCAAGGTTATCAAAGAATGTACCAATATTTTCAGGTATGAATCCGATGAGGGAAACAAATGGAGATATAATCCATAACATGACAGTAATCAAAAAGACAATTCCAACCTTTATTTCATCGTAAGTAAGTTTACCGAGTTTATCTAATTCTTCTTTAACAAAACTTAATGCGTCATCGGTTTTTTCTGAGACATTAATTTTGAATTGTATCTTTGTAAGATAAAAATATAAGATAACTAATAAGATAATTGCAATTGGTCCAGCAAAGAACAGCCACTCAGCAAAGGTAACTGTTCGATCAAGCTGTGAAGATGCAATTCCCGCCAACAGGGCGTTCGGAACCGAGGATACTAACGTCGCAAGACCACCAATTGTTGCAGCATATGCTACAGCAAGTAATATGCCTTTCGAAAAATATTGAACGTTTTGTCCTTTAAGTATTTCTTTGTTCTTCACTTCATCGATCAGTGCAATAGCAACTGGCAACATCATTAAAGCTGTTGCTGCATTGGAAACGAACATCGAGATTCCTGCTGTGGCGATCAAGATGCCTAGTATCATCCGGTTGCTTTTTGTTCCAATCATTTTAATAACATTGAGTGCGATACGTCGATGAAGATTCCACTTTTGTATGGCCAGGGCAATGACAAAGCCGCCTCCGTACATAAATATAACTGAACTGCCGTAAGCGGGTGCTACTGTATCGATATCTGCACCGTGAAAAGCAGGAAACAGTACAAGTGGCAACACGGACGTTGCAGCCATTGGGATAGGTTCTGTGACCCAGAAAGTCGCGACTAAAAGTGTTACTCCCAAAACTATTTTTGGTTCGTGTAGTAAAACGCTTTCGGGAATAAGAAAATAAACGAGTACAAACAATATCGGTCCTAGAATGAGTCCAACCCAGTTGCGTATTGTATAATGGGGCTTATTTTCTTGATTCTCAGTATTTTCTTTGGATTCCATAATACTTTCCCCTCCGAATTATGTACAAATTGATTGTCTCATTTTTTATATAAATCTTGTATCTGAATTTTTTTAGTTTGACAAATATCGAACCTACTGATCGAGCTTCAACATTTATATCATTACCTGTTAGTGGACTTACTCTTAATGAAAGAAAATATGCATAATCACTCCAAATCCGCAGCGGTTAAAAAAATAAATTGTTTGCAGGTTTTTCTTGTAGTACTATTCCCGGCAGATTCATCCATAAAACTAGATTGTTGATCACTAATTGAGTCTGGTCTAAATAATTATTATGATCAGTGTCTAAGGCAAAAAGAAGATTAGCATCTTTATAACTATCTTGTTGCTCTAGCTTATACAAATTAACAGAGGGGGAATCCGATATCATAACCCCCTATTCTATTTGAATATAATTTTGAAAAATGTTGGGTGCATAAACCGCTATAGAAATGTCCTATTAGAATGATAGGTTGTAACGTTTTCAGTAGACCTTTTTGTATTTGCGTATTAACTGTACCTGTCTCAAACGATAATACATGATAATTTGATAGTTTATTCAAGTGCAAAGGTAAATTCTTTCCGTTCATAAATAACGTCCACTGCATTGATATAGAAACCTTTGGCAGAGCATCAAGGTAAAAGTTAGCACAAAAAGTAGCCTTTATTTTGTAGAAGATTGTATGGAGTTAACAAGTCTTCAATCGCCATTGCAGAAAATATTGATTCAAAAATGTATTTAACTATATAGGCTATGAATTTAAATTGGAGTGATTTTTATTTGCATTATTAGCTGAGTTCTTTCTGAAAATTAACTTAATAAATTGAAAACCTGTGCTAAAATATAGAAAAAAGGAGGCAATATAATGACGGAGAAGAACGGGAAAGAATTTCTATTAGCGGAGAGCGAACAGAAATTTAAAACGTTATTTGAAATTATTGAATCCATACCGCCTAGAAAAAGAAGTATTACGGTTGAGACAGAAGAAAGAGATAAAAACTTTCGAGATATATTAATGCATCTGTATGAGTGGCATACGATGCTTGAGAGATGGTACAGAGAAGGAATGGATGGAGATACGCCTTTTATGCCTGCACCGGGTTATATGTGGAGAACGATCCAGCAGCTTAATATGCGAATTTGGGAAAATTACCAGGATGTAACCATTAATCAAGCTATGAAAAAATTGAAGTTAAGCCACGAACGGGTAATGAAGTTAATCCAATCACATACTGATGAAGAAATCATGACTAAAAAATATTATAAGTGGACAAAGACAAGTAATTTATATAGTTATTTTGCAGCGAATACTTCCAAACATTACATATGAGCAATAAAAAAATGTGAGGTTATTGCGAGGACTATTAAAGAAGGGGATCTGTAAAGTAGGACTTTTTAAGTGATAAAGAAATTAAAAGCTAGGAAATATTAAAGGTCATTTGAACTGACCTGAGTTTTGGAAAGCTCAAATATATGTTTCCAACAAGGACAATAAATAAATTAACCGAACGAGCTCGTCTCAATACCTAATGATTTGTCTAATCCTTTTTATCTTGTTATATCATTATAGTAGATGTTTCTTTAGGGGGAAGGGAATGATGGGATTTTTCATAAATAAAAACACCCCAGCCCTGCAGATGGTAGCGGGGAAATGGTGTTCAAGAGTTGCTCCAGCCCTGCAAGTGGTAACGGGGAAGGAGTGCGCTCTTTAACCTAATATTATTGTAATATGCATTACATACAACGTCAAGATAGATTAATCTAAGGGGGGTGGAATACGTAGAATACGAGATTTATTTTTTGATGAATCAAATAAGCTAGATCAACCAAATGGAAAATATTTGTATTATGGAGCGTTGGATCTGACGATAAAACGATTACTGAAATGAGTATATCGGCTTTTAATTCATGGAGATAATCTGAATAAGTTTCATCGTGTCATTAAGTTGCATAGGTGGGAGAAGGGAATGAACACTCAAATAAACCATCTCTTGACGAATGCATTACTTCCGTGTAGAGTTATCTTATAAGTATTCGTACAATTCCATATATTCTTATCAAGAAAGGTGGAGGGACTGGCCCGTTGAAACCTTAGCAGCAGACGATTATTCGTACTGTGCTAATTCCAGAAGCATGTTTGCTTGAAGATAAGAAGAGACCGTTTATCCTATTGAACCTCTTCTATTTTCGGAAGGGGTTTTTTAAATGGATAATAAAATTAATTTAGCAAATCAAGAGAGAAGGGGTATTTGATGACAGTATCAATAGAAACAAAAAATACACGTGCTCCATTCAGAGCAGATCATGTGGGGAGCTTTCTCCGTCCTATGCGTTTAAAAGATGCGCGTGCACAAAAGGCAAAAGGGGAGATCAGCGCTGAACAATTGCGCCAGATTGAAGATGAGGAAATTATCAAACTGGTAGAGCAGCAGAAAGCGGCAGGACTTCAATCTGTGACGGACGGGGAATTCCGCCGTGCCTGGTGGCATTTTGATTTTCTGGAAGGTCTAGATGGAGTGGAAGGTTATAACGCTGAGCAGGGCTTGCAGTTCACTGGCGTGGAAACCAAAAAACGGGGAATTAAGGTGACTGGTAAAATTGGCTTCAGCAATCATTATATGATAGAACATTACAAGTTTCTTCATAGTATTGCTGGAGACGCCGTTGCGAAATTTGCTATTCCAAGTCCAAATATGCTCTTTTTCCGTGCAGATTTTGAAGAAGGCATTTATGAAAGCGATGAAGCGATTATTGAGGACTTGGTTGCTGCTTATCAAGGCGTAATTCAAGCATTATATGATGAAGGATGCCGCTACTTGCAGCTAGATGATACATCCTGGGCAACTTTTTTCTCAGAGAAAGGTAGAAATTCGCTCATTGAAAAAGGAAGAGATCCAGAGAAAACTGCGGAGCTATGTGCAAGAGCAATCAATGAATCCATTGCAAACAGACCGGATAATATGCTGGTAACGATGCATATTTGCCGGGGGAATTTCCAATCTACCTATATGTCAAGCGGCGGTTACGAAGCTGTTTCAAAAACAATTTTTGGCGATTTGCAGGTAGATGGCCTTTTCTTAGAATTTGATGATGAACGTTCCGGCGGGTTTGAACCGTTGCGTCATGTGAACCGAGATGATTTATATATTGTACTAGGCCTAATAACATCTAAATTCAGTGAGCTGGAAGATATAGAAGCTATTAAAGCCAGAATTGCAGAAGCAGCGAACTATGTACCGTTGAACCAGCTGTGCCTAAGCCCTCAATGCGGGTTCGCTTCCACAGAGGAAGGGAATTTGCTGACGGAGGCAGAGCAATGGGAAAAAATCCGTCATGTTGTTCGAATTGCTGAAGACGTGTGGAACTAAATCTTATATAAGAATAGGGATTTGGAGAGTGATGAACTTTTCGAATCTCTTTTTTCTTTCAAATCTTTTCAATAAAAATAGATTTGTTTAAACAGCATGTGATAGTCGCGCATATTAATCATAAACGGAGACAGACATGGATATAATTTTTTGATATATTAGAAATATAGAATAATAACTGGCTTTTTACATGAATAATCACCGTGGAAGGGGATAGGAAAGAACTAGAATAAATACACATAACAGGGCATTAAAAAAGAAGGACATCACTGTGAAAATAGGGCTTGCATAGTTTGATATACGTTAACGAAGAAATACAGTCTACTATCATACGATTTTATTGGAGGATTTTATGTCGCCTAAATTACAAGTCAGTTCCATCGATTCCTATATTGACGAGACAGTTAGTATAAAGGTAATTGGATACCGCGCCAATGAGAAAGTGATCATACATGCAACTACATATGATGAAGAACAAAAGAAGTTTTGTTCATATGCGACGTTTATTGCAGATCATGAAGGGGTTGTTGATGTTTCATCCCAAAAGCCTTTGGAAGGCACTTATAATAAAGCAGATGCTTCAGGTTTGTTTTGGTCTATGGAACATACAGCTTCTAAATGGGGAGATTACTATGAGAAGAGCAGTCCGGAATCAGTTTCGATTACGTTAATGTTGAAAGTAAATGGGGAAGAGAAAGATTCCGTAACAATTAACCGATATTTTTATAAGGAGGGCGTCACCAAGGAAGCAGTTCAGCAAAATCAAATTAAAGGGACACTATTTCATCCGGAAGAGAGGGGAAGCTATCCTGCTGTTATAATTTTAAGTGGATCAGATGGCGGAATGCAGGAGCATGCAGCGGCTTTATTAGCTTCTAAAGGATATACAGTACTTGCTCTGGCTTATTTTGGTATGGAAGGATTGCCAGAAAATCTGGAGGAAATTCCATTAGAATATTTTCAACAAGCAACGAAATGGTTGAAAAATCACGACTATGCGAATGGAGAAGTAAGCTTAATTGGCTATTCAAGAGGCGGAGAACTTGCCTTGCTTCTAGGAGCAACGTTTGATGACTACCAATGTGTGATTGCAGGTGCACCAAGCGCTTATGTAACACCAGGAATGAAAAATGGCATTTTTGCCCCTGTAACATCATGGGTTTTCAATCAGGAAGCTTTACCTGCCCTGAAGTTTAAATACCCTCTTTCTATGATATTCTCCACGGTAAAGAATTGGCTAATAAAAAAGCCGATATCCTTTTCAGCTATATGGGATAATACATTGAAAAAGCAAGAGAAAACAACAGAAGCCAGAATTCCGGTGGAAAATATTCAGGCTCCTGTCATGTTTATTTCTGGAGGCGATGATCAGTTATGGCCGTCCAGCCGTTATGTAAAAATGATGGAAAATATGCTTGATAATACAAAGAGGCCATATCAAGACCGTTATTTATATTATGAAAAAGCGGGCCATTTTTTAGCTTTTCCTTATAGTTTTGTGCATCTGCCTGCCAATGTCGTCATGCAGGTGGGCGGAGGGATGACAATGACTTTTGGTGGCTCGAAATCAGCGAATGCAGAAGCAGCAAAGGATTCCTGGGATAAAATACAGGAATTTCTTGCTGAGAATAATAGAAAATAATAATTTTAAAGTCTATTGGAGGAGAGGGAATGATACGAAAGTTGACAAAAGCGGACCACGCCAAAGTAATGGAGCTGGTAGAACCTAAAGCCGCAGAGAACTTATTTATTATCGGCGATATTGAGGCATTTGGCTATGATTCAGACGTTCAAGAAGTATGGGGGCAATGGAAACAGGATAATCTAATTGCAGTTCTTCTGCGCTATCGCGAAAATTTCATTGTTTATAGTGAAGGGGATTATGATGTAAAAGGGTTTGCGGAGATTATTAATAAGTACAAACAACGATGTAATCTAAGTGGTCTAAAGCATCTGATTAATCCATTGCTAAAATATATTGATAAAATCATTCGTGTACATAAGGAAACATACTACGCTGCTTGTGAGGAATTACGTTATCCAGTTAATCCAGAGCGATTAGAACAGGTTGAATATCTGAAAGCTTCTGATTACGAAGAGAATATTAAAATGCTTCAGTCCATTCCTGAATTTTCATCAAGTAATTTAACAAAAGAATCGAGAGAAGATGCGGAGAAAAATAAGACAGGACGCACCTATTTTATCCGTGATGAAAATGGAACCATGGTAGCATCAGCATCAACAACTGCGGAGAATTCCCAATCGGCGATGATTGTCGGCGTAGGGACCAGACCAGGATATGAACGGCAAGGATACGCTACAAAATGTATGGAGAAATTATGCACTGACTTATTGGCAGAAGGGAAATCGCTATGCCTTTTCTATGACAATCCGGCAGCTGGAAATATTTATAAAAGGTTAGGCTTTGAAGATATTGGTATGTGGACAATGATTCGTTATGAAGCTGAGTAAGTTTCTATTTTAATCAGAATAGGAGTAGATAGCTTTGAAAATCATTTCGTTTGAAAAAGAATTTGGAACATCGATAGATTCCAAGGCAACGAAATTCACTGCGCATCGAATTTTGCTGGATGCGAATGAGATTCGGTTGAATTATATGTACCTTGAGGATGATGATGAAATTCCGTTTCATGAAGCGCTGGCAGACCAGCTCTTTATGATTGTATCTGGTGAAGGCTGGGTTTGTGGGAAGGATAAGAAACGCATTTCTCTGGCTTCTGGGAAAGCAGCTTTTTGGAAAAAGGGAGAATTTCATGCTGCAGGAACGGACACGCAAATGACTGCTTTTGTTATAGAGGGACGGCATTTAAATGCTCAGAATGTACCTGTATTAAAGAATCTTATCATAGATTATTAACTTAATAACGAATCTTTATTATTTGATTTTAAGTGAAAAGATTAGTGTTATCTGTATTAATTTTTATATAGCTATCATTTTCCGAGAACAAAGGAGTCTGCATATTGGAATGATATTGATATGCACTCCTCTATTTATTTTGGGAAAATAGGAAAAAGAATATTTTCCAATAGCAAGAAACAGTGGTAATTATAATAAAGTAATAGAACTCTGCAAAAGTGAGTGGTGAACGTGAAGGAAGAAAAAAGAATTTTAATTATAGAAGATGACCAGGAAATCAGCAGATTACTGAATGTTATTTTAATAAAGATGGGTATGACTCCTGTGGCTGCATATTCCGGTACAGAAGGTCTGTTGCAACTAAAAAGTAACACATTTGATTTGATTTTATTGGATTTAATGCTCCCGGGAATAAGCGGTGAAGAATTTATTGCACAGGTTAGAGAGGAGAGTGCAATCCCTATTATTGTGATTTCCGCAAAAGTTGGCATAGATGATAAAGTTCAAGTCTTGAAGATGGGGGCAGATGATTATATAACCAAACCTTTTCATCAGAAAGAAGTAGAAGCCCGTGTTGAAGTCCAATTGCGAAAATCGAAGGTCCAGCCTACACAAATAGAGGAGAAAGTATGGCGGGGGCTGGCCATTTTTCCAGAAAAGTTTTCTGTAACGTTAAACCACAAAGCTTTGCAATTAACCAATGCTGAATTTGATATTTTAACTTTATTAATCAATCATCCAGAGCATGCTTTTTCTAAAAGAGAGATTTACGAAAAAATCTGGAAAGGAACCTATGTAGGTGATGACAACACGATTAGTGTCCATATCTCGAATCTCCGCAGAAAAATTGCTGAAATCACTTCTGATGAGTATATCCGGACGATTTGGGGAGTAGGATTCATGCTGGTTTAATAAAGGTTTTGCCTTTCTTTATGAATTCTTTATGGTTTACTTAAAGGATTTTAAAGACCCCTGCGCTAAACTGAGTAGGAAGAACATTTAGTGAAGGAGTCGAGAAGATGAATGCGGTTATTAAGACGTATAAATTAACAAAGAAATTCAAGCAAGAAGAAATCATTCAACCGCTTGATTTCTCCGTGGAAAAGGGAGAGATATGTGCCTTAATTGGTAAAAACGGTGCTGGTAAATCCACTATTTTTAAAATGCTGGCAGGCCAATTAGAGCCGACAAGCGGGGAGATACACCTATTTGGAAAATCCGGTAAAGATATGACTCAAGCCCAAAAAAGAATGGGTTTTATGATAGAGACACCAGTCTTTTTTCCAGATTTTACGGCAATCCAAAACCTGGAGTACTTTAGAATCCAGCGTGGAGTTGCTGAGAAGAAGCGTATCGATGAGGTATTAAAAACAGTTGGATTGGCGAATCAAAAGAAGAAAAAGTTTAAAGATTATTCGATGGGTATGAAGCAGCGGTTAGGAATAGCGCTCTCCTTATTAAGCAGTCCCGATTGTTTAGTACTTGATGAGCCGATTAACGGGTTAGATGCGGAAGGTATTATAGAAATTCGCAGGTTATTAATGAAGCTGAATCACGAAAAGCAAATAACGATTTTAGTTTCCAGTCATATTTTAACGGAATTACAGCTTTTGGCAACTCGTTTTGTATTTATTAAAAACGGTGTGATTGTGGAGGACGTAAGTAGAAAGCTCTTGGAAGAAAAAAGCAAAAAATATATCCAGCTCCAAGTGGATGACACATCAAAGACCGCTCAATTATTGGAACGCAGATATGGCGATATTCAGTATAAATCCCTTCCTGATCAGATTATTACTATCCAAAACCATATAGAAGAGGCTGGAGAGATTAACCGCCTTTTAATCGATAATGGTGTGTTTGTGAGGGAATTCCGCGTGGAATCGCTGAATTTAGAAGATTATTTCTTCGATTTAGTGGAAGGAGCGGATGAAAAATGATGAACTATTTGAAAAGTGAAAACTACCGGTTGCTACGTAAAAAAAGCTTTTATTTCACAACGGCCATTTGTTTTATTCTAATTACCGCAGCGGCATTTATTTTGTATTATTCTGGTAAGGCAGACTCGAATTTCCCTTATGCTACAAGAAGTTTTTTTTACTCGAATGTCATTGGAATGGGAACCCAAATTATTATTGTAGCCTATTTGTATAATGCTACATTGACGGGGAAGGATCTATCTCTTACTAAACAAGCCGTGTCCTTTGGAATTTCCAGGAGTACGATCTTCTGGTCGAAACTGATTCTGACATTCAGTTATTTTCTGCTGGTATGTATAGCAGGTTTACTCTTAATGATTGGATTGGGGGAGAGTCTTTTCACACATCAGCAGGGGGTAACCAGTAAATTTCTCATTGCCAGTTTTAATATGGTTCCTATGGTACTTAGCGGATTTCTGCTGACTCATTCATTTAAAATGCTGAAGGTTCCGGATATATATAATGTAATTCTTCTTATTTTCATTTACTTTTTTTCCGGTGACTTGCTGCGGCTGTTATTCCGGCAGATAAGCGGATTGGATGAATTTTATAAATTTGCACCAAGTACACAGCTGACTGATAATTTAATGAGCTTTATGGACCAATCTGTACAGGTGGATTATCGCTATTGGATTACAGGTGCCGTCATCGGTGTAATTGTCTTATTTATAGGTGCGGCCAAATTTACGAAGCAAGATATTGATTAACCTAGGAGGGGTAACAGTGAGCAGCTGGCTGATTATCGTCATTTTGAGTTTTCTATTAATCGTTTGTATTGGGATGCTGCTGTTACTCCATTGGGATATCAGAGGAATAACAAGCCAGCTGGAAGAAATTAATGAGAATTTCGGTACAAATGAATTGGTTCGTACAAAAACGCACAGTAAAAGTGTGGTTCGGTTTATTACAAAGGTAAACCAGCTGATTCTTTTATTTAAGCAGGATCAACAACATCAGCAAAAAAGAGAAGAAGAATTAAAACAAGAAATCACTAATCTCTCCCATGACCTGAGAACACCCTTAACCTCAATTAAAGGATTCTCAGAATTGCTGACAGATTCTTCCTTGTCAGCTGCAGAGAAAAAAGAATTTTTGACTATTATTCAAAAGAAAATTGAAAACTTAACCATGATGGTAGATTTATTCTATGAGCTTTCGCAAATAGACTCTTCCGACCAGCATTTTAGCATGGAACAGGTATCTTTGGATCAGCTTGTCGTGGAGACAATGCTGATGTTCTATCACGATTTTGAGGAAAGTAAGTTAAAGATAGATGTAGACGAGACGGCCGTCTCCCCTGTTTTGGCTGATAAAAAAGCAGTCAATCGGATTATCAGCAATATTGTTCAAAATGCCTTACGATATGCGGAAAATTATTTTACCATTAAAATGAAAGAAGAAGCGGATTTTATCCAGCTTCAGGCAGAGAATGATATTTCTGGGTTTAACGAAACAGAACTCCATCGGATTTTTAATCGGACATATCGGATGGACAGCAGTAGAACTGGCAGTGAGCTTGGATTGGGTCTGCATATCGTCAGGCAATTGGTAAATAAATTAGGCGGAAAGGTAGATGCTAAAGTCAAAGGGAATCAGTTTCAAATCGTTGTATCTTTTAAGAAATGGACATAACGACCAAGGGTTTAAATAAGGCGAATAATCGTTGGACGAGGGAGGGTATTAGCAAAGATGAATAGAGAAACTACTTTATTTCATAGCGGCTTTTATTAGGTTATAAGTTGGCGGATTTGTTCTAAGTTGCATTTATTTAACTATCTAAAGTTGGCCAAGCAGGTAGTTGCTAGATTATTAGACGTTTTAACGTAATCTGAACGGCTTAAAAGATATGCTAAAGAATCTGTAGTTAGGAATGGTGAGAAGATGGGGGAGTTAGTAAGCCTAAGAGATATCCGTAAATCATATGGCAGAAAAGAAGTTTTAAAAGGTATTTCACTATCCATTGAACCTGGACAAGTTATCGCAGTGTTAGGTAGTAATGGAACGGGAAAAAGTACTTTTTTACGCATCATTGCTGGAATAGAAAGTTTAAATGCCGGGCAGGTTTTATTTACGAACAACAGTATAAGGATAGGGTATGTCCCAGAGCGGTTTCCGAAGAATATTCGTTTTACCCCGGTAGAGTATCTGCATTATATTGGGGAAATTAGTGGAATACCAGCAATAACCTTGAAAGAGAGAATCCCATCTTTCCTACAACGTTTCGGACTGGACCAATTTAGTAATCGTCGTATTGGTGAATTATCAAAAGGAAATATCCAAAAAGTAGGTATTGTTCAAGCAATTCTTCAACCACCAGATCTACTCATATTAGATGAGCCGGTATCAGGATTGGACGCTGAAGCGCAACAGGAATTATTGAAAATACTAAAAGAATTAAAAGCAAGTGGAACAACTATTTTGTTGACATACCATGAATCGAATATTTTTGAGTGTATGGTGGATCGGACATATGAAATAAAGGAGGGTCTCCTGTACGAAGGGGCTCTAACTAAAAAAGCAAAGGAAGATTTGAAATTAATCGAAGTAAAACATGTAGAAAGTTCGACTATCCAGGGGTGGAATGACATATTACGCATCGAGGAACAAGCGGACAGCTTATTGCTATTTGTTGGTTTAGAAAATAGTGACCAGGTTTTGGCGAGAGTCCTTGAAGCAAAAGGAAATGTGGTACGTGTTGTTACTGTTGAAATGGAAGAAATACGAAAAGGTTAGGATTCGCAGCTTCTAGTATGTTGAATGACTGTTTACATTTCAATTTTTCATAACTGTAGGGAGAGAATTTTTTGAAGGATTTAATCAAATACACTTTACATGATTATTTACGATCGCAAAAGTATTTTCCGCCAACATCTACTTACTTTATATTAATACTTATTTTTTACACCTATAAACCCAATCCAATTATTGATAGTTACGCAGTTACAGCGTTAATTTTGTTTGTGACTTCTGCTTGGCTTTGTATGAGCGTTTTATCTTTAGATGCCCCTGTACAGAGACAAATCATGATTTTACATATAAAGAGCAGTCATAAATATTATATCGCAAAACTAATCGCTATATGGCTTATTGCGGTGGGGTTGGCTGTGTTTGCTTTTGTTTATCCTCTTGTTTTTGGTATGTTTGCTGAACCAGTTTCGCTGAAGGTTGGCTTTGTATCTCTAGCTAATCATATTTTATTAGCTACGCTGGGTATTAGTATAGCTAGTTTTTTTAATAAATCGATGATGGAAAGTACAGTGAATGCGTACGGAGGCTTGGTACTTACGCTTATTCTCTCTTTTGCGTCGCTAGGAATTTATAAAGTATTACCTTCGTTTATAAAATATGTAGCTTGGCTTCTTCCTCCAGCTGTAAGTACACAAATACCATTAATTCAATGGGATGGAGAAATGATAGGGGAATTGTCTTTAATTCCTTTTATTTGGATATTCATATATTCCGTCGTCTTATTTATTTTGTTTCTCCAAGTAGCTAGGCTTAAGAAATAATTATCGGAAGAAGATGTTAAATCTGTGAATCAATTCATTCCTAACTCAAACACATAAAGACCAGGATAAGAAGGACGCGAATGGAATGAATGCTTCCATTCGCTCTATCAGTACGTGTTTAAACAGCCTATCATTCTACAACACGTATCTTCTCAATAATAGTGATAATCTCGTCATTATCACCAGGATTGATGTAGACAGATTCCGTGTTTTCAATAATATCTCTCATTTCCTTTTCGACTTGATCTAAATCAATCTCATCAGGTCGGGGCATTCCTCCGTACCAGCGATTTCCGTATGGAATTTCATATACATTAATTGTTCCGTCTCCATTGCCGCTATATGTTATCATGCCATCTGCAATACGAGAACCAGATATCTGAATAACATCTTCTGGGTAACTGACATCATTGTCCTCGTCATTGGGATCAAGTCGTGTGCCGGATGGAAGATGTTCAACATACAATTCATCGATGTCTTGATTTGGACCAAGCTGCAGCCATACACGGGCATACTCAATTTCCTCGGAAGAATAGCTGGATAGTGTATGGTTATCTTCACTTTCTTCAGCTGCGCTATTATAAGAATGAACAGTTTCTGAGTCTTCACTTGGATTACTATCAGATTCGTTGTCTGCAGAATCTGCGGAAGAACGATTATTTCCTGCTTCATCAGATAAATCATCTGTTGCAGTATTATCCGATTTCTTATCTGTCGGGCTGTTAGCATCTTCGGTTTGCTCTGCAGCAGTATGATTTGCAGCAGAATCATTTTTGGATTCTTCGGTTGAATTATTCGAACAGCCAATGAGAAAAAAGACCAGTGACATTAGCGCCATATTACCATAGATTAATTTTATGAATAGCTTCAATGTAATCCATCCTTTCGGCTAAAAGATTGTTATTTCATATCGATCCTAATTCTTTATTGAATTAATAGATAACTCTGATAAAATTATCATATAGTGTTTTGGTTGTCTACGTATAGTATTCAATAATAATTATGTATGTTAATGGGTAGTGATTGCAATAAATTCTGAAAAGCAAGAAGGAAATCTTTTTCAATTTCAAAAAAGCTAAGTCGAGAATTGCCCACCGCTTAGCTTTTTTGTAAAGATGCTACCTTTTTCGTTTGTTTTTCTTATTGTCCAAGTTCAGAAACTCACTATTTTCACTCGCGAATTCGGTATCATTACCCTGTTTATTATATTTATTACGATTATTTTGTTTTCCTTTATCCTTGTTACGATTTTTATTTTGCTCAGACATCATCGCACCTCCTGTGAATGTTCCCGGTGTTTTAACCACCTATGAAGCTAGTTTAACCATACAGTCATAAATTATAAGCGTACAGCAACACCTTGTTCATTTAAGGTTAAAACTGGATTTCGGTTTGAATTTTCAAAATATAGGGAATGGGATATAATATTAAATTCAATGCCAATAGGTGGCTAATGGTGAAGGAAGCTCGTTAGATCACTTTTAAAAGGGAAGCAACGTTTACCACGTCATCCGAAGTGCCAGAAGAGATTGAAATGGCAGAAGCTCCTGCTATTTGGAAGAATGCGTAAAGAGGTAAAGGCCAAGCGATAGGGGTTATTGATACTTGATATTATAACTGAAAAGCCCGGGATAACCTCCTAGCTTTTCCTAGCTTCGGCGGGCAGAACTATAAGTTTTTCAGTCTGCTTTGAAAGCTAAAGTGGAGCTCTCTAGGGGGGAATCTCCTACTGTTCGGTCCTCCCGAGCTTTTAGGATCGGCTACTTAAGGGGGCAGGATTTTCCCTCTCTCGTTAGGGGGTAACATTTGTGAGGTGAGAAAATGAAGGTAGATGCTGTTTTTGAAGGTGGTGGAATCCGAGGAATTGCTTTTGCCGGTGCGATTCAGGCGATGGAGGAGGAAGGTGTAGAGTGGCAAAGGCTGGCGGGGACCTCAGCGGGAGCGGTGACTGCGGCTCTTTTGGCAGGCGGATATAAAAGCCATGAAATTCGAAAACTTCTGCAAGAACTGGATTTTTCGAAACTTCTGGGGAGAACCATCCTCCACCGCGTTCCCGTTATTGGAAGCCTGTTGGAACTTTTCATTCATTTGGGTTTCTATAAAAATAATTACCTGGGCGAGTGGCTTGATGTTCTTCTAGCTGAAAAAGGCATTCAGACCTTTGCTGATCTTCCAAAGGAAAAGCTAAAGATTATCGCTTCGGATATTTCGAATGGCCAGATGTTAATTTTGCCAGATGATTTGGATCGGTATGGCATGCTACCTGGAGATGTGAAAATATCAACCGCTGTCACGATGAGTGCCTCAATGCCATTTTTCTTCCGTCCAGTGATTTGGAAAGCCAAAAATGGCAGGAAATCCTATATTTTAGATGGGGGCTTGCTTAGCAATTTTCCAATTTGGATTTTTGATACAGATGGGGAACCACGTTTTCCAACGTTCGGGTTTCATTTTGTGAAAGATCAAATTGATGCAGATGCTGTGATTCCAACACCGGTCCACCTTTTCGTGAATATCTTTAAGACGATGTTCCAAGCACATGATCTCCGTCATTTGAATGAAGGAACTAGAGAAAGGACGATTCAAATTCCGACTGGCGACATTACTGCCACTGATTTTGAGTTGAGTGACGATGAAATTGAGTATCTCTATCAATCAGGCTATTCCTCAGCCAAAAAATTTCTAGCGAACTGGGATTTTGAAGCTCATAAGGCAAATCGAAGGGAACGAAAAAATTGAGGGTTTTATCGAACGTAGTACCTTTGAGAAAAATTTCATACATCGATAGAGTGACCAAAAGATTTAAGTGATATCTAAAGGCGCAATGCATTTTTCAGAGGGTAAGATGGATTAGCCTAGAATAAGGAGGAAGTTATGAAGTTTGTGCTTATATTTGGACCTCAAGCAGTTGGTAAAATGACAGTAGGGCAGGAATTAGAGAAAATAACGGATTTGAAGCTGTTTCACAATCATATGACGATCGAATTACTCGAACCGTTCTTGGGATTTAATACAGAAATGTGGAAAATGTCAAATCTATTTAGGGGAGAAATATTCAAAGCAGTAGCTAAAAGTGATCAAGCAGGACTGATATTCACCTATGTATGGGCATTTGATCAACAAGAGGATTGGGACTATGTAGATAAGATTTGTGAAATTTTTGAATCCAAAGGTGCGGATATTTTCTTTGTGGAATTAGAAGCGGATACGGATGAGAGAATAGAACGGAATAAAAGCCCACACCGGCTCGAACACAAACCTACAAAAAGAAATATTGATTGGTCAGAAAATGAACTTATTAAGACGATGGAAAAACACAGATTGAACTCCTTCGAGGGTGAAATTAAAAGGGAAAATTACATAAAAATAAATAATACTAAATTAAGTGCTGACGAAGTAGCTGGGATAATTTCAGGAAAATTTAATTTGTAGAAAATGAAAGGTGTTTGCTGTGAGTTTGTTGGAGTTGATAATACTTGAAAAAAATGTCATTCTTTAGTCGCCTGTTAGAGAAGTTGATAGGGGCCAGTTTTTCAATATCAATCTTTTTTGTCATCATGATCATTATCAGTCAGTTTAATTTGTTTGAATTCCATGAACTGATTATATCCCCAGTGATTTGGGTTTTATTTTTTGGTTACGGATTAATTAGTTCCTTTATTATTGATATTATTGGGAAATTCATACCTTGTTTTTCTTTGGGTAAACAGATGTTGCTTTATCTTTTGTTCGGTTACCTCATTTTTCTGATTGTGATGCCAATCGAATACGCATTGATTGCTGGAACAGTGGGTGGTATTTTTTCTCTGCTTTTTCTCTTTGGTAAAGAAAAATTAAAACCATCTAAATGGTACAGCTGGATTACATTCGCAGCACCGCTAGTTTGTATTGTGATGATTCCTTTGGATTTTACAAGTAAAGTAGGATGGAACGAGGTGACAAGAGATACATTTGTAGGGGTTGAATACAAATATTTTAATGGTGAACATTTAATTCCCATCCACGGTGAACAGGGTGAGCGAATTTACTTTGAGGTAGAACATCATTTTAGTCATGGAGACAGTTACGGTTTGTCTGTTTATGATGAAAATCACAATCCTGCAGGAATGAATGAAGAAGATGGCGATATATTAAGTGTCGATTTTAAGGAAGAAACAAAACCTTAAGCGCGATAATTCAACACTAAGTTGTAGGGGAAACGCTACTGTTTTTAGCCGAACGGATTCATTATTGGAAGTTTGAGTCTGTTTTGCCAAAGGTAAGTTGATTTAATTGGCAAATCTTTTAGAAAACAGTTTGAAGCGTCAATTGCAGCCCTTCTTATATACTTATCTCCTAGGTCTTTATATTAATCTTAAAAATAAATAATCTGTTTTTTAGGATGATAAAAATGAAAAAAATTATTTGGATTATAATATTAATTATTGGGATTGGTATTTCAGGGTATTTTTTCTGCGCAAAGAATAATCTAGAGAATGATGTAATTGAACACGTCATGGTTGAAAAAAATATTCCCAAAGAGAATATAGTATCTAGTAAAGCTTTTGTAGCTAATTTACCAGGGGTAAGAAACTATATGGTTAGTATAAAAATAGAAAACGATACAAATACGTACTTTTATTATAAAAATAAAAATGACGAAATAATTTTAGAATCTTATACTGATGAAAACGGAGAGGAACATGTAATGGATTAAGAAAAGATGTTAAATAGAATAGTCGATAATGTATATATTAGTTCCAGACCTTCGTAACATCAAACGTTAATAGTTTTATAATGGTTTCTTTTTATGTTTCTCCCCCCTATCAGAAGATGAGATTCATTTCCTTCACTGAAGCTGGCGACTTTATGTCGCTGGCAGCGTTTTTAACCGTGAAATAGTTTTATAACCTGGTTGTTCATTTGGTATAATTATCCAATTCCCAAAGATCTTTCGGAGGATTCCGTTAGAAAAAAAGCATAATCTATGGCATAATGGTAGTGAACCGAACGGATGTTTCTAGTAGGGCCGAATCAAAGTATAATAAACGACTGATATGGGCTATAGGAAAGGCGATGAATTCGAAATGGGAGTTCGATTAATTTTAGCAGAAAAACCATCCGTCGCAAAAAACATTGCAGACGCATTAAATATTAAAACAAAGAAAGATGGTTACTTTGAAGGGGATAATTATTTGATTACTTGGGCATTTGGCCATCTTGTCGAGTTATACGATGCAAAAGACTATGATGGGAAAATGCGGAGTTGGAAGATGGAAAATTTTCCTTTTATCCCTCCTGAATTTAAATATAAAGTGAAAAGCAGTCCGAGAAATCGAGCCCAAACAGATGGCGGAGCAGCAAAACAGTTAAGAACAATTCATTCTCTAATGCGACGGAGTGATGTGGAGGCAATTATTTCGGCTTGTGATTATGACCGCGAAGGCCAGTTGATAGGGGATAGTATTATTTACCGAGGCGGGGTGAAACCCAAAGCTGCGGTATATCGCCTGCTATTGAATGAATGGACGCAAAATGAAGTGTTACAAGGCTTGGAAAATCTTAAACCAAACACGATGATGCAGCCGTTAAGGGATGCAGGAATTAGCAGACAATGGGCTGATTGGGTGATTGGTATTAATTTGACATCCGTGGCAACGTTAAAATACCAGCAAGGAAAAAGTAAAGCGTTAAATATAGGCAGGGTACTCCTCCCAACATTAAAAATAATCTATGATCGTGATCAAGAAATAAAAAATTTTAAGCCAGAAGATTATTTTAAACTATCTGCAACATTCCAGACAGCAAGTAACCATGAATACGAAGGAATATATGTAGAAAACAAAGATGAGAAATTTAAGAAGAAGGAATTATTAGAAACAATCCACAGCAAGATTCAAAACAAGCAAGCAATTATTACAGATAAGCAAGTGGAGAAGAAAAAGGAATTCCCCCCGTTTTTATTCAATTTATCCAATCTGCAAGGGTTTATAACTAGTAAATACAAGGGTTGGACATCTGATAAAGTATTAAAGGTGGCCCAGTCACTTTATGAGAAAAAGCTGATTACCTATCCGCGGACATCTAGTATCGCATTAGAAGAAAGCTTGGTTGGAAAAACAGCCCATGTATTAAAAGTACATTCCGAGGAGCTTCCTTATAAAGATGAAATTAAATTTATGAAAACAAAGCGCGTTTTTAATAATGCAAAAGTAGAAAGCCATAGCGCAATCATTCCAACATATATGAAGCCTAAGCGACTTTCAGCAGATGAAGGAATTGTCTATACTGCCATTAAAAATCGCTTTATTATGCAGTTCATGCCGATAGCTGAATATGAGGAGACGAAGCTGATCACAAAAATTCTAGATCTGGATTTGCCTGGTGTTTTCCATTCAAAAGGAAAGGTACAGCTTATCGAAGGCTGGAAAAAAGTAGAGAAAATCCAATCAAAAGATACGTTGCTGCCATCCGTTAGCAAACAGGAGCGTGTTCATGTCTTAGGGGCTGAAGTCACTTCGCATGTAACGAAGCCGCCAAAACATCATACAGAAAGAACCTTGCTTCGTGTGATGGAGACTTGTGGGAAAAGTTATAAAGAGGATGAAAGCGAAGAACTAATGGGCGGAATTTTAACCGGATTTAGTATTGGTACAGCTGCAACCAGAGCAGAAACAATTAAAAAGCTGAAGGATGTAGGTTATATTACAACTGAAAGTAAAAATTTGCTTTGTACAGAGCTTGGCAACCGGCTTGTGGAAACTTTTCCCGTAAAAAATCTTTTCGATTTAGATTTCACTGGGCGTCTCGAAAAAACGTTATCAGATATTCAAAAAGGAAAAGTGAGCAAACAAGAATTCCTTCAACTTGTTTTTCATTTTACAACAGAGTCGGTTGAAACAATAAAGCGTGGAGAGGACGTTATTATTCACAAGGTAACCTCTTCCCGAGCCACCAATGAAGTATTAGGTACATGCCCTGCATGCGGTGGCAAGGTGACAGATAATTATAAAGCCTTTGGCTGCAGTAATTGGAAAAAAGGATGTACATTTGCGATTTGGAAAAATGATAAATATTTAGCCTCGATGCGCAAGAAACCGACCAAAACAATGGTAAAAATGTTATTGAAGGAGAAAAAAGCCTTCGTTAAAGGTCTGACGAGTAAAGGCGGAAAGAAATTTAATGCCTATTTAAGCTATGAAAAGAATAAGGAGAATGATTACTATAGCTGGAAAATGGAATTTTTAAAGTGAATAACGCTAATAGCCATAATGAAAAAGGACACCTTCTTAAGTTTTCAAGCTTTTAAGGTTGAAATGGTGTATACTTGAGAGTAGAGGTAGCATATTTTTTCACAAACGGAGATTTCAAGAATTTTTATTTACCATGCTAATTTTCCTCTAGACAGGATGACAAATATGAAACAAGTTATCGTAAGTACAAAGGAGAACCTGGGTTATGGTACATTAATATGGATATACGCGAATAACCGTAAAGTATATCGCAGCAGTACAATCATCGATGGTGATACGCCATTCCAGCATTACGATGCGAATTATATGGGAATGGTTGATACGCTATATCGCGATCAGGAAAAACATCCCCGTCTATTTAAACAAATGCTCGAGAAATCGAACCGGATTTTTGGTGTGTGTCTAAACAAACGTCGTAATGCTGATGGTTCAAAGGATATGAAGGTACTTTTTTTCTCGGATTGGGATAGTATTCAAGACTTTGCTGAAAATGATTTCCCAACGCTTGTAAAAGCTGAAGTAAAGCGAAGAAAGCTAGCCAAACAAAAGTGGGTTGAAAGAGGAAAATTATTCTCAGAAAAGAAAAAAAGTCGCGATAAATATTAATACAATAAGAGAAGCTGTCCATTAGGTATATACTTAATTGGACAGCTTTTTTCTGTGTAACGTTATATTTCAATCTCTATCGTTTGAGCATCTGTCACTTTATTGCCTTCCTCATCATATACATCACTTGTTGTTATCGTAATAGAGGATAGGTTATCTGCCTTCTCTATGATAAATCCCATATTTCCTTTTCGAGATTGACCAGGTTGCAGTAATTCATCTATTCCTTCGAGATAGACATCATCTTCCCAATGAACCTGTTCCCCATGGTTTGTCTCTATTTGCGCGATTGGACTAAATTGGAGATTTTGGCTGGATGTGTTGTTTACCTCTACAAAAAATTTTATGTAATCAAATTCTGATTCGGCTGTTAAACCATGAAAATAGTCGATCATACTGTAAGCTGGTCGAAGGTGAATCAATTTTGCGTCTCTGATAGTTAATTCGATATTCCACATTTTATAAACCTGATTTACTTGATTCATCTTTATTAGGGTTGAGCGCCCCTTCGAATCTTCTATTATTTGGTCTGGTTCTACTAATTCTCTATCGTCCGGCAATTGCGGATTCTTCATATATCCTTCTAAATATTCGGCAGGTGGATTGGAATCTGAAATTGCAACAGACTTAGCTTCAGCAGCATCAGCTTTCTCTGCCTCTCTATCTTGAGAACAGCCGGCCAAAGCAATCATTAAAATAAACATACATATCGTTTTTTTCATTATGAATACCCCTTATTTTGGTGAATGTGCCTTATATGACGAGGCCTGAGCCATCATATAAGGCGAATTTATATGCTATTTCGTAGCTTCTTTCTCCGGTTTCGTATCTGCTTCCATATCAGCATCTTTTATTTCTGTTTTTTCATCTTTACCTTCTAAAATACGGAAGATAAGTTTCGCTTGATCTGTGTTTTCGATTTGTCCAGCAAATTGTTCGGATTTAGGACCGAAAGCATATACATTCACGTCTTCTCCTGTATGTCCACCTGTTGTCCACCCTGTATTGGAACGAACATTAAAAATTTCTTCAATCGCGTTATCTACTTCTAATGTATCTTCAGTCTCTGTTGCTTTTTCAACGGATTGAATCTCTTTATCCGTTAATTCTAAATCAATGTATTTGCTTAATGTTTCTCTAACATCTGCACCATTCATAATTTCTTCAGCCATATAGTCCGGTGTCCGTTTAGCTGCATGAAGTGGTTCTGTAAACCAATTGTAATCATCATTTGCTGCAAGGGAGAAACCACCTGTTGAATGGTCCGCTGTTGCCACAACTAATGTATTGCCATCCTTCTCTGCAAATTCAATCGCTGCTTGGAAGGCTCCTTCAAAATCTTGCATTTCGCTCATCGCGGCTACAATGTCATTATCATGACCTGCCCAGTCAATTTGGCTGCCTTCCACCATTAAGAAAAATCCTTCCTCGTTTTTGCTTAAACGGTCAAGTGCTGTATTGGTCATTTCAGCCAAGGAAGGGATATCTTCTGTACGGTCAATCATTTTCGGCAACCCTTCTTCCGCAAACAAGCCTAGAATTTGTTCTGTATCATCGTTTAATAGAGCTTCTTTATCCGTAACGTAACTGTACCCATCCTGTTGAAATTCTTCTGTTAAATTACGATCTTCACGCTCAAATAAAGCTGTGCCTCCGCCCAATAAAACATCTATTTTATGTTCATCATTGATTAACTCATCATAGTAATCATCGGCAATACCATTCATATTCTTTCGTGTCTCGTCATGCGAACCGAATGAAGCTGGTGTTGCGTGTGTAATTTCAGACGTAGAAACAAGGCCGGTGGATTTGCCTGATTCTTTTGCACTCTCTAATACCGTTTTAGCCTCCGACAGGTCATTATCTACGGCAACGGCATGATTATATGTTTTTACCCCTGTTGACATCGCTGTAGCTGCTGCTGCAGAGTCGGTGACATTTTCATGCGGGTCTTCAGAATATGTAGCTTGCTGTCCAACTAGGTACTTGTCAAATACGGTTTGGGGAACATATTTCTCGTTCTCGGTATCTTTAAAATAGCGGTACGCAGAAGTATAGGAAACGCCCATTCCATCACCAATTAAAAAGATGACATTTTTCACTTCAGCGTCATTTCCTTTCGCATTCTGATTCCTATTTTCCTCTGATGCGTTCTCCATCTTGCTGGCTAAAGCATCAGTGCTGCCATAAGCAGTTAAACTCATAAATGTGAGACTTGTTACGGTTGCTAAGGATAATAGCTTTTTACCTAATTTCAATGCCAATTCCTCCTTCAATGTTTCAATCTATCACCAATAATAAAGAACCTATTTTAAACGAATATAAAGGTAATGTAAGGAAATTGTTAATTTTGTAGAATTTAAGGGGGAAGTATAGATGATAAATAGAAAAATAGATAAAAAAACAGTATACTAAAAAGGAGATACTATTGTTTAAATTTTCTGTATACGAAAGGTGCGTTGGATGGTAAGAAATAAAAGTAGGGGAGATGAGATGATTGGATAAGGAATACAATGATTTAATTGGCGATATAATCAAAGGGAATGATTATAGCTATGAGAAGGATTTAACGGGGAAGGGGAAGCCTTTGTCGAAAGATTATATCCAAAAAGATACGTTTCAACACTTTCAAAAAATAGCGAAGGATGCTGGTTATTTGCCACCGTGGCTGAAGCTGCAAAAAGAGATCAGCTTATTAGTGCAGGCAGCTCAAACAGAAGGGGATATCAAAAAGATTAATAAACAAATTAAAATGCATAACCGAATCTGTCCACCGCCGTTGCAAAAGGGCTTTGTCAGCTTAGCTACCCTGGAAGCAGCGAAAAGAGAGTGGTAACTACAAACGAAAACTGGACTTGGACAACAGGAATATATCGAATTTCCTTATTTGCATAAGTAAAATGAAGACATTCATCCAAGGGGTTGGGGAGTGTCTTCGTTTTTAAATGGTGATTTTACAAGATCAGCCGACTTCTTGTAATGCTTATTCTACTTTTTTTCCTTTTTTATAAACAATTTTTTTCCTTTGGACAGCTTTAATATCTTCTAATGGATTTTCTTCTATAATAATAAAATCAGCGAGCTTGCCTGTCTCAATGGAGCCAGCATGATCGTCAATTTTTAGCAATTCTGCCGCATTGATAGAAGCGGATTGTAATGCCTGCAAAGGTGTTAGTCCAGCTTTCACCATGTGCTCAAGCTCTTGAGCAGACCCATTTTCAAAATCATTATAAGCAGTTCCTGCATCCGTTCCCATCGCAATTTTAACGCCTGCTTTAGCTGCTTTGCCAATGCTTTCAATATGCGCCTCCTGAACAGCAAGAGATTTTTTAACCATAAATGCAGGTAATTCCTCAGGATGTTGATTAATAGCCCAAGGCGCCATTAATGTTGGGACTAGATACGTATCATTATCAAGCATCATTTGAATTGCTTCATCATCTAAGTAAATCCCGTGTTCAATTGAATCTACACCGGCACGAATCGCGTTCTTGATTCCTTCTGTCCCTTGAGCATGCGCACAAGCTGTATAGCCTTTATGGTGGGCTTCTTCCACACCTGCGCACATTTCTTCCACACTGAGTTGAACATCATTCGGTGTCTCACCGTCCATGCTTACACCGCCGGTTGCCATTAATTTAATATTCCTTGCTCCATTTTTGATATTGAGACGTGCATTTTTACGAACCTCATCTACACCGTCAGATTCCAATCCCAACTCAACACCGTGTCCGCCAGTCATTACAATCGCAGGACCAGAACTGATAATACCTGGTGCAGTTATTTTATTTTGTTATTCCAATTTAGATAGGTGTAAATCAATATTGTCGGAAGATCCAACATCGCGAAGGTAGGTAACACCATGTTTTAAGAGTTTGTTTAAATTATCTATCGCAATATACGTGTTTACGACAGTTCCCGTTTCTGTAGTGCTAACAGAAGAAAGACCGCCGATTTCAAAGAAAGGATCGAGCATAATATGTGTGTGGGCATTGATTAGACCTGGCATGACATATTTTCCCTGCAAGTCAATAACTTTTTCTATGTTTTCAGTATCTTTTTGAATAAATATGCCAGACTCCGTGTCTACTGCAAAATCGATCGCTTCAAACGTTGAATTTTTCCCGGTAAATACGTTGGCATTTCGAAATAAAATAGTTGTCATTTTGTTCTCTCCTCATGATAGAATTCCTAAAAGTTGTGTGAATCATGTTTAAAAATCGATAATCCTAAATATAACATAAATTAAGAAAAAACTGGGAGGGAATCTCAGATTAATTAATATTTTGGAGCGAGATAGGGATTATTGGAGTGGTAACGAATTACGGAGCGTGAATAGAAATGTTGGAGCGGTAACGGGAATTATGGAGCGAGTATAGAATTATAGGAGCGGTAACGGGAATTATGGAGCGTGAATAGGATTATTGGAGCGGTAACGGGAATTATGGAGCGAGTATAGAATTATAGGAGCGGTAATGGAAATTGCGGAGCGAATTAAGAGGAATTGTCGGACAAAGAAAGGTTGTCTCAGAAATATAGTGACTTGTACATGGAATCATGTTACACTTACTTTTGCGATGAGCTGATTTGTGTAAGACGAAGGATGCAATTCATGTGGATGTGAACACATGGTCTTTCGCCACAAATTTCGTAAAGACACTTGTACTTAAATGTATAGGTGTCTTTTTTGTTTAGAGGAAATAGTATTTTTAGGTTGGAAACCCTTCAACATATTCGTTTGCCTATATAGCTTACTCGATAGTAAAATACATATATAACAAATAGAGCAGTTGTTATCCTTGCTATTCTTTGATAAATGGAGGTTATCGAGATGGTTAAATTCATGAAAAGGGCAGTAGAGCTAGCTGTAGAAAACGTAAGAGACGGTGGACAGCCATTTGGTGCAGTACTTGTAAAACATGACCGTGTTATAGCAGAAGGAGTCAACGAACTGCATAAAACGTATGATGTTAGTGGACATGCGGAAATGCTGGCTATCCGCAGAGCGCAGAAGGAATTGCAAACGAATGATCTATCGGGTTTTACCATGTACGCAAGTGGAGAACCTTGCCCAATGTGTTTAACTGCGATGTACTATGCGGGGATTGAGAAGGTTTTTTATTGTGCATCACTTGAGGAAGCGGTCGAAGTGGGATTAGAGAAGTCAAAAGTGATATATGAGGATCTGCAAAAACCGAAATCAGAACGAGCGCTTACAATGATACAAGTGCCGTTGGATGAAGAGCAAGAAAACCCAATGGAGCTATGGAAAGAGCGAAAGTAGATTTTGTTAAGGGGCAGCCCTTCACCATTTATGAGGGCTAATACCTTTTATTATTTTTTATTTCCCCTGACAGCCCATGAACGCAATTAAAAAAAGAATAAATAAAGCAGAGAAATAGAAAAGTCACCTGTCCTGGGTGGCTTTTCTATGTGAATTTAATATCCTTCAATATAATTTAAAAATAAACTCCAGCTTGGTTAATACCTATTTCCTCATTAATCTGCCGCTACCTTAGCTTCATTTTCTTCTGGTTTTATAGCCCAAAAGGTGTAAACGACAGCAAGTATGCTTAGGGAGGCAAAAATAATATATATATAATTGGAGGTGTTTTCTATTAACAATGCTGTGACGGGAGGTCCAGCTGCAACCCCTAAAAAGCGCATGCTGCTATAAAAAGAGGTAATGGTTCCTCTTTCTTCTTTTTCAATTCCAATTGTTATCAATGCATCCAGGCAAGGCAGAGAAAGTCCTATTCCAATACTAGCAGCGGTTAGTAAAAGTATCATTGGGACAAGTCCGATTTCTTTGTTAATAAAAACGAGTGCTAAAGCAGCCGCTCCATTGCTTGCTAAAATAATATACCGCATGAAACGTTTGTTTCCGCCAATTTTCTTACCAACGATATAAGAGGCCAAACATAGAAAAAGCAAAGGGACAGCCAGTATAACCCCTTTAAGAATACCAGTAATGTCATACTTGTCCTCTAAAAGGGAAGATAAATGAAATAAAAAACCAAATAGAACAAACATATTTAGACAGCCAATAACAAACACAGCCATTAGCCATCTGCCGTTATACTGAAAGGTTTCTTTCATTTCCTTCATAAAATCCCGGAAATTTTTTATCTTCTTTTTTTCCTTATTTTCCGGTGCTTTCACGAATTTAATAATCAGAACAAGGGAAATGACAGAAAGGACAGGAATAGCTGCAAAAGGGAGATACCATATCAATGCGGCAAGTACCGCTCCCAAAATGGGGCTTAAAACTTTTCCAAATGTATTGGATGTTTCAATGATTCCCAAGCCTTTACTCATATCTTTTTCATCTGTAAACATATCGCCGACAGTAGGTATAACAACTGGAAAAGCACCGGCCGCTCCAGCCCCCTGTAAAAAACGTCCAATTAAAATCCACATATACGGATCTTGCCCTTTCCAGGCAGCCCACGCGGAAATAATACCGCCTACTGCAGCTATAATTAAGCTTGGGATAATGACCTTTTTTCTTCCAATCCTGTCAGATAAATAACCGGCTAATGGGATAAGTAAGATAGCGATAACTGAATATACAGTAATGATCAAACTTGATTGGAAAGAGGAGACACCGATCTCTTTTTCAATAACAGGCAAGATTGGAATAAGCATAGAATTTCCTAATGTCATGGCTAAAGGTATTGATGCGAGTGCGAGTAGATCCCACTTCTTTTTGTTCATATTCTTCCCTCACTAATTAGAATATATTTGTTAATGAAATTTAGGTTTTCAGTAATACTTTCTCCTGTTTTATTGTAAATATCCGGAAGAATACAGGACCCCCCTCATATATAACGAAATAAAACCCCGTATAAATGAAAAACGCGTGGGTACAAGCGTTTTTTGTTATGCAAGTAAGGCAACTAAGACCAAAAGATTGTAGTTGCCAAAGTTTTTAAGCTTTTCACTGCGGCTCGGGAATTATTTATCATTGTCCTTTTTATTTCTACTATCTAACAGTTCCTCTTCTAACTCATCGGAAAGTTCAGTGTGGTATTGAAGGTTTCCCCTCGCTCCATTCTTCTCATCGTCAGATAAAACATGGTTTGCCACATAGCGGTGGAAAAACAATTCAAAAACACCAACTACTATTGCCGAAATTAAAGAAGCCGTAAACACATTGTCAGCAACAGTCATTGCATCCGCAAACCAATAAATAATCGCCCAAGCCAATACAAAGTCTACAATCGTGGCTACCGTATTATTCGACCTTGGTAAAATTAACATATCACCGATGATGTAAGAAACAATTCCTAATGCGACAGATAAAAGTAAAACCTCACCGAACGTCATCATTCCATACATTAGGCCAAGGATAACGTACAGAAGCACGAGAGATACAATAAATTTAATCAATAAAGCCTTTCCATGTTTCATGAATCTTTCCTCCTTTTTGTTCCTATTGTTTGCTTATATAAGGATTTTATTCTTTCTTGAAATAGAACAACAGTAGAGAGGATATGTTTAAGTGAAAGGTTGCACCGATATGACAGATGAAGATAGCATTAGGTCAGATAGATTTGTATAGTTCATTTTAGTAACAAGAAAAAGCAGATCAAACTGTAGCTTTTGATCTGCTTTTTCATTAATCCTGAATAAATAACGCTACTTCATGTCCTTCCACTTTAAAGGACTTCATATCAGTCTTTTCCTTAAACTGAATCGAATCAAGAATAAGATGCTTATGCACCAGTTTATCAAATTTTATTAAGATACGCTTTAAAGCTTCCTCTGTATCCACGAATAACTGCACACGCTGTTCGACCGGCAGATTCAGCTCTTTACGATAGGTTTGAACAGCACGAACAAATTCTCTTACAAAGCCTTCCTCTTTTAACTCCTCTGTTAAGCGGGTATCTAACAACGTCATAAATGTATTCCCTTCAGCCAATGCAAATCCGTCTGTTCCTCTTTTTTCTATAAGAACCTCTTCCGTTGTCAGTGTAATTGTTTCACCAGACTGCAGGATGAACGGATATTCCTTATTTGCAAGGAATTTTTCCTTTTCGGTAATGCCTAATGCTTCTACTTTATTTTTTAATTCACCGACAGCTTTGCCTGCCTTTGGACCAACAACAGAGAAGTTTAATTTAAAGACTAATTGTATAAGCTGATAATCCATTTGCTTAAACTGGACTTCTTTTACATTTAGCTCCTCCGCGATAATTGGAGAGTATTTTTCTAATGTCAATAGATCAGTTGCTTCTGAAGGCATAACGATCATTTGAGCTAAGGGTTGCTTGGTTTTTATTCCAACTGTATTTCGAAGGGAACGTCCTTGCTCGATAATTTGTAATACCGCATCCATATCTTTTTCTAGTTGTGTATCAATCTGTGTTCTGTCACATTGTGGATAATCAGATAGATGCACACTGTCACCAGTCAAGTTTGAGTAAATTTCTTCTGTCACAAATGGTGCGTAAGGGGCCATGATTTGCGATAGTTTTTTTAATACCTCAAATAAGGTACTGAATGCTGCTTGTTTATCCTCCGTCATGCCCTCACTCCAGAAACGTTGCCGGGAACGTCTGACATACCAGTTGCTGAGCTCATCAATAAATAAGGAAATTACTCTTGCTCCTTTGGTGATATCATAATTATCTAAGCTTTGAGTAACCTCTTGAATTACAGTATTCAAACGGGAAAGCACCCATCTGTCAAGCATAGTTGGATTTCCGCCTAAATCTTTTTCAGGCTGGAAGCCATCGATTTTCGCATACATCTGATAGAAAGAATAAACATTTAGAAGTGTATCCATCACTTTTGATTTTGCCTGGCTTACTGTCTTTTTAGAAAAACGTTTATTATTCCATGGTGAACTATCAGCAAGTAAAGCCCATCTGAGTGCGTCAGCGCCGAATTCATTGATTAAATCAATTGGCGATAGGGCATTTCCTTTACTTTTAGACATTTTTTGTCCGTTTTCATCTAAGATATGCCCTAGCGAGAGCACTCGTTTGTATGGCGACTTCCCGGTAAACAAAGTGGAAACAGCCAATAAACTATAAAACCAACCCCGGGTCTGATCAACTCCTTCAATAACAATGTCAGCTGGATATTGGCTATGGAATAATGCTTCGTTTTCAAAAGGAACATGATATTGGGCAAACGGCATGGATCCACTGTCAAACCAAACATCTATAACCTCAGTGGTTCGATGCATCGTGCCTCCACAAGAACAAGCAAAATGAATTTTATCGACATAAGGCTTATGCAATTCAATATTCTCAGGGATTGGATTGATAGAAAGCTCTTTTAGTTCTTTGATGGAACTAGGAGCTTTCTGTGCCCCACAGTCTTCACAAACCCATACATTGAGCGGTGTTCCCCAATAACGGTTACGCCCGATATTCCAATCGACCATATTATCTAAGAAATTGCCAAATCTGCCTTCTTTCATATGTGCCGGGAACCACTCAACACCTTGATTATTTTCCACCATTTTTTCTTTTACTGCCGTTGTCTTAATGAACCAACCTTCCATTGCGTAATAGAGAAGGGGAGAGTCACAGCGCCAGCAATGTGGGTAGCTGTGCTCGTATTTTTCTTTATCAAATAAAAGGCCATTTTTAGCAAGCATTTTGATAATCTCGACATCACAATCTTTCACAAATTTTCCTGCGAGCGGCTTAATAACATCCTTGTAGCGTCCCTTGGTATCCACGACATTGATAAAATCAAGCTGATTCTCCTGGATGGTTTTATAATCATCTTCTCCATGTGCTGGTGCTAAATGGACAATTCCTGTTCCGCTTGTTTCGGTAACGAAATCTGCCCCGAGCACTTTATGACCATTGGAAACCGTAACGTAATCAAATGGCGGCGTATAGGAAAGGCCAATTAAATCCTGCCCTTTAATAACTTCGAGAACTTCATAATTTTTCTTAATCACATTTTGAACCAAGGATTTTGCTACCACGTATATTTCATTTTCCATTTGTACACGGACATAATCCATTTCTGGGTTCACTGCAAGAGCTACATTGGCTGGAAGCGTCCAAGGCGTTGTTGTCCAGCCCAGCAAATATTCATTATCTTTACCTTTAATTTGAAACTTAGCTGTAGCGGATAAATCGGTGACATCTTTATATCCTTGAGCCACTTCATGGGAGCTTAAAGATGTCTCGCAATGCGGGCAATAAGGGACCACACGATGCCCTTGATATAAATAACCTTTTTTATGAATGTCAGAAAGAATGTGCCATACTGATTCTATATAGTCATTATTTAAAGTAATGTAAGGGTGATCCATATCTACCCAGTATCCGAGCGCATTCGTGAATTGTTTCCATTCATTTTCATAGGTAAAAACACTTTTTTTACATTGGGCGATAAAGTTCTCAACACCATATTCCTCAATTTGTTCCTTGCCGCGGATGTTTAATTGCTTTTCAACCTCCAGTTCAACAGGCAAGCCATGGGTATCCCAGCCTGCTTTTCGTAACACCTGATATCCGGACATTGTTTTATATCTAGCTACGAAATCCTTTATGGTTCTTCCGAGCGCATGACCGGCATGTGGCAAGCCGTTGGCAGTAGGGGGACCTTCGTAAAAAACAAACGTCTCTCTTCCTTCTCGGTTGGTAATAGAGCGTTGAAAGGTACGATCTTTTTCCCACCTTTCCCGAATTCTTAATTCACGTTCTGCACTAGTTTCTTTCAATTTTTTCACCTCAATTTAATTAAAAAATCCCGATTCTGCGTAGAGAGAATCGGGATGTGTTCATTCTTTAATAAAAATAAAAAAAGCCTCATAGGTAGTGGCTTTGAATGGATTTCACTACGTACTATCATACGCGTTCTGGATATCGGTTGAATGCCGTCAAAGTTTATGCTTTCCGATTTTTCAACTTTGCTTCTCAGGGAGGATTTTCATTAGCTCTCTTAACGTTGACTTTCAGCACAAGGTCAACTCTCTGTAGATAAGAAAAAGATAACTACTCTTTCCCGTCATCGAATTAGATATTAAATTAAAGATAATGGTAAAGGATTGAAAATGAAAAGTCAACTTGTTTTACTTATCATCCTCTAGTCATTGGGTTTTCAAATGATCAGCCGCCTGTATAATAGAAAATAGTAGGGAAGGAGGCAGCTGATATGGACATTCAAAAAATCGTTATTGTCAGCCCGATGATAAAGGAACTCAAAGCGTACATAGAACATTATAAGCTTGATCAGGAAATCCGTTACTTAACAGAAGACAGTTTAGCGGAGAAAGACTTGGACTGGGCAGATGCTTTTTGTGGTTTTCAAATTAAGAAAAATACAAACTACAGCAAAGTAAAGTGGGTTCACTCTTTAGGAGCTGGGGTGGACGGATTTCTGTATGATCAGGATTGGGATGACAATGTATTGTTAACAAGGACAGTCTGTTCATTTGGACAGCGTATTGGGGAATATTGTTTGAGTTACCTTTTAAGAGATACGCAAGCTCATCAGGAATTTGCCAAACAGCAGAAGAAAAAATCCTGGAATGAGATTCCCCCTGCATTATTAAGAGGCAAAAAAGTTGTCATTTATGGAACTGGTGAAATTGGCAGAAAGGTAGCAGAAATGCTGTCTGTTTTTGGAATGAAGGTGTATGGCATTTCTCTAAGTGGAAAACACAAGCCAGATTTCGAGCAGGTTATGGCTATAGATGCACATTTTTCGGTGATAAAGGAAGCGGATTATGTGATAAATACATTGCCGTTAACAGATAAAACTGCAGATTTCTTTGATAAAACCTTTTTTGAGCAAGCTAGAAATATTGGATTTATCAATGTAGGCAGGGGAAGGTCTGTGGTTGACGAAGCTTTGTTAGAAGCGATAGATAAGGAGCATGTACGATTTGCGGTGTTAGATGTTTTTCGTGATGAGCCGTTACCGGAAGCACATCCTTTTTGGGAGCATCCTAACATCGCAATAACGCCGCATATATCCGCTGTAACAACAGCGAAGGAAGCAGTGGATTGTTTTGTTGATACGTTAAAACGGCTGGAGACAGGGAAGTCATTAGAAAATAAAGTAGATGTTCAAAAAGGGTATTGAAGATTGTTATAAATGCAAGTTTGTGACATGAAATAAGAGATGGGAGGAGGTAGCTTTTCTGCAAAATCAATTATCTCTCCGGTTTTGTAAATAAATCCAATCATAATCATGTTTAACCATACAAATTAAGGGAACTAATATAAAGAAAGTAAATTTTAGATTTTTATTGAGGCGATTCAAGGAGGAAGCTAAAATGCGAGTGAAAGATAAAGTTACACTGATTACAGGAGCTGGTACAGGAATTGGAAAAGAGACAGCTCATTTATTTGCGAAAGAAGGCGCGAAGCTTATTTTGACAGATGTGAATGTAGACGGTGTAAAAGAAACAGAAAATGAAGTGAAAGAGCTTGGAGCAGAAGCCATGACGTGAGCAAGGAAGAAGATTGGCAAGAAGTTGTTAAAAAAGCAGTTGATCAGTTTGGAACGATTGACGTATTATTCAACAATGCCGGAATTTATATTATTAAGCCTGTCACTGAAATTGAATTAGATACTTGGAATAAACTAATGAATATCAATGTGACAGGTACCTTCTTAGGTATGAAACACGTACTTCCAGTCATGCAAAAACAGAAAAGCGGCTCGATTATAAATGCTTCTTCTGTAGCGGGGCTTGGCGGAGCACCTGGACATGCATTGTATGGTGCAAGCAAAGGAGCTGTTCGCATTATGAGTAAAGACGTTGCCATGGAAGTTGCGAAAGACCAAATCCGTGTCAATTCCATTCACCCAGGTTATATCGATACACAAATGGCTGATTATGGAGCGGAGCAACAAGGTTCTACTGCGGAAGAAGTCGGTAAGCAATATCCGCTTGGTCGTTTAGGAAAACGGGCTGAGGTAGCTAAAACCGTGTTGTTCTTAGCGTCTGATGATTCATCCTTCACAACGGGAGCAGAATTCCCGATTGATGGCGGGGCAACTAGTTCGCTATAAATAATTACAGAAGGCATTTCAACGGGTATTGCTTGGTTGATATGCCTTTTTTTATAAAATATCTATTTTTAGAAAGACGGTAATTATGGCTAGTTATTCCTGCTATGTAAAATTAAGAAGGTATTCACCCTCTTAATAGTTTGTGGTTTAATTTTACATATGATAAGTCGTTAGAATCTTCAACCCAATGACCCTTACCATGTTGAATTAAATCCTCAAGTTGTTTGACAGATCTCTTAAATTCATCATTAGTAATTTGTTTTGTGGATAGAAGTGTGCAAAGCATAGCGTAGGCTATAGGGGTGGTATCGACTATTACCTTTACATCTACATCTGAATTACCGCTATGGCTAACTTGAGATGCAGACTCAATAGAATCAGCAAGAGATATATTTCTAATTTTTTTCTTCAAAACATCACCGCCCTTGATTACATGCTGAGGAATTAAAAAATCCCTCAGCATAAAGTCTTAATATTTCTTTTTTCTATCATCAGAATCAACGTCTACATAAGAATTGCCACTGTTACTAATTTTAGCGATAGCAAAATTTCGGTTTTTATTTCTAAGATCGTTGTCATTATCATTATCGTTATCGTTGTCTACATAAATATCGCTATCAAAATCGACATCCGCATCGGCCTTAGATCTAGAAACACTCAAACTTTGGTTTCCATTCTCGTCAAACTCTTTTGAATTATACTTTTTCCACATTTCAAATTCCTCCTTTAAAGTAAGTTCTAGATATATATATTCAAAAAGGAAAATGATGGATTGGCAGTTGTCTTGAAGAAAGAGTTGATTTATTAATATTATTCTAAGACCTTAGGTGAAGTGTTGATATAACAAGCGTTATCGGATTTATAGAGGATATGTTTAATTGGATTAGACGCAATCTGAAATGACAAGTTATGAACCGAAATGGACGAAAAAAATAGTAATATTAGAAGCTGCAACAGAATTATTTGAAGAAAAAGGCTATGCTGATTTGCCATTGTTGCGATACTGATTCAGGAAATTGCCTTTCATCCGAAGTAATAGACAATTTATTGAAGCTGTTGGAAAGGGGTTTTTGCGAGGTTGGGATTGTTCGTTTTTATCAGGAAAAAGGGCAACTGGTTGATATGGAACCAGATGTGATTATTCGAACCATTGCTTCATTTTTTCTTGTGTTGGTGCGGGGTATGAATTGCTTCCGGAGACAAATTGGGATGAGGAAGTGGAGACAGAAAGAATTATTCAAATCTTGATAAACGAGAGAATTCAGAAACAATAGAACCGGATATTTGATCTTATTCTTGTTTACCCTAAAACCCCGCGCCTTACAAGGAACGGGGAAGTTTATTCTTTTTCATTTACACTATTAGAGCTATTCGTTTAAGATGCTGTTTTCATCGGCTTCGTCTGTTTAGATTTACCACTCCAAGACAAGTAGGTTCCCACACGCAAAGCCTTTTCAAAAGGTCCCATTTTAAAGTATTTTAAATAGAGATTACTTAACAGTACCTGCATACTGAAGATAAAAATGGCTAGTAATATGCCGTTAAATACACCGATATTAGCAAAGCCACCTAATCCGTACCCATAAAAAATGCTTGTGCAGATAATGCTTTGGCATAAATAATTTGTCATCGATAGACGGCCATATTGTTCAAAATAGCTGAGCAGTTTGCCTGTTTCCTTTGTATAGAATAGTGCAAAGGTGAAAATATAGCCAATTGCTAAGATGGTACCGCCTGCCATATAAGCAGCTTCTGTCCAAGCTGGTGTATCAATAATATATGGGCTACTTTTTAATAGGAGCCCAATAGACACAAAAAGAAAAGAAGTGCGTAAATATACTTTTTTCATTAAAGTTGGTGTTGTGAACCAATTACTCTTTGCTGCGAACATGCCAAATAAAAACATTGGAGCAGTTACAATAGGCGTTAATAATAATACAATAATACTGAACGACTTAGGCAAATCAAATGGGATTGGCTCATTATTACGAAAATCAAATATGGCCATGTAATCACCTGTAGAATAGATGGTTGTTTCTTTTTGAATATAGGACTCCATAGTTTCTGCTTCTTCTACAGTTTGGTCCATTTCTCCAAATCCGAATAATGTGCCTCCAATAAATAATAGGATAGCCCAAATCAGTACCGTTTTCTTTTTACGGTTGATAAAGAATAATAAGAAAAATCCTGTTAGTCCATAGGCCAGTAAGACATCCCCCTCCCAGACAAACATACTATGCAAGAATCCAAAAAGCATTAACAGTAAAAATCGTCTTATCAAATGCCTTCCTGCCTTTTTTCCTTTTCGTGCAATACTTTCTTTCATCTTCATAAGGGAATAACCGAATAAAAACATAAAAATCGGATAAAAGCTTCCTTCAACAAAAATCTTCGTCCAAATGTATGCGATTTGATCTTCCATTGATAGAGCAAAGGTTTCAATATTGTCTTTACCAAAAATGCCATATTGAAAAATCAGCATATTTGCGATTAGAATTCCCAATAGACAAAAACCTCTTAATCCATCAATCATTTTAACTCTCTGATTCATGAAAATCTTCCCTCTTTCCTTCGATGTTATTAATTAACCATAAGCTGAATTATAAATAAAAATTTTACCATAACTTTTCAATGGTTGGTAATTTTTCTAAGAATGTTTGAAGTAGATTACAAGAGTGAAACTTACCCATAGGTTATGCATACTTCCTCACTTTAAATTCAGAAAAATTTCCTCCAGTGAGGCTTCTTCTACTTCCAGTCGAAAGACATCAATATCTTGTCGCACAAAATACTTGTTTACTTGCGGGATAAGCTTCTTTGTCTGGACGGTAAATTCCGAAGTAGTATCCCCGATTTGAATTTTCTCAGCAAGTCCTTTAAAAGAATTCTGTAATTCCGATTGCTCTTGTTCATAAAGGGGACGGTGATGGATATGAATAACAATATCCTGCTGATGCTGTTCCTGCAGCTGTTTCATCGTTCCCTGTGTTTGTATGCCTCCTTTGTTCATAATTGCAATTTCATCACATAATTTCTCCACTTCATTTAAGTTATGAGATGTTAAGAAGATTGTCGTTCCTTGCGCAGCAATTTGCTTGATTAATGCATGGATATTTAAGACGGCATTGGCATCCACGCCGGATGTTGGCTCGTCAAGAAAGAGCAGCTTGGGCTGATGGATGATACTTTGAGCAATTCCCAGTTTCTTTTTCATGCCAAACGAATACTTTTTGACTTTTATATATTCTGCACCTTCCAATCCGACTTGTTTTAGGATATGTAAGATGTCCTGCTTAGAAAGTGATTGCTTTAATAACTTCTGAAAGTAGTTTAGATGACTGAACGCTGTTAAATCATCATAAAATGTGGAGTAATCCGGCAATACACCAATCTCTTTCTGGATGGAATCCAGCCTTTTTTGAGGATGTCCTAATATTTCATATGAACCGGAACTGGGTTGGATAAGTCCGGTTACCATATTGATAAAGGTTGATTTGCCCGCTCCGTTTTTTCCTAGGAAACCAAAAATCGTTCCTTGGGGAATACATAGATCAATAGAATCTACCACAGTTTTCTTTCCATATTTTTTGGTTAATTGATGTGTCTGCAGAGCTTCCATTATAAATCCCTCTTTCTAAAGATAAATAAGCTTAATAAAATAAATAAAATGGGGAAGACTGCCACGAAATAGACATAGTAATCATAGGCTTCTTCCTGCATGTAATAAAAATAAGGTGTTACGTAACCAATCGCTTTCACAAAAAGATTATCTGTCCCTGTACTCCATAAACCAAGCACCGGCAAAGCAATCGAAATAATGATCCCTAAAAACATACTTAAAGATGGGTTTGAGATGATGGTTGAAAGAAAAAGCGTCAACCCGATGAAATAAGAAACAAAGATAATGGATTGAACTAAGTTCAAAATGGAAAAAGACTTTGAAAATGGGACGATAAGCAATAATGCAACCGTAATACAAACTCCCCAGAATAAAATGCTTCCGATAAATTTGCCAAGGATAATATTGTTCCGGCTTGTCTTCGTCGCTAGAAAACGAATCGTCCGTGTATCCATTTCTTTATTAATGGTGTTATGGGATAAACTGGTTACAAACAAAGGAGCAGCTAAAATTAATAAGAGCATTAATCCCATCGCATAAGCGTCATCTCCCAGGCCTAATTTCTGCAGGGGAGCTTCAAATTGCCGTACTAAACTGGCTGCACCGACAGTTACGCCAAATAGGACGACAATCATTAAAATAGAGCGGATGCTGGTAAATAAATTTTTAAATTCTTTAAAACTGACTGTAAACATAAATCAACCTCCTTTACTTCGTTACATGTTAGCTGACAGAACGACTGCGGGCCGTAGCCATGATTCCGGCAATCAAATAAATAATACCACTGAAAATTCCTAAACCGATTGTTGATAGGGTACTGAGTATGGCTGTAACCATTAACAGAATTCCAGCGGTTTTTACCTTGTTCTCTTTTTTTAACAAATAAATAGCAACCGCCCCGAAGATTATCCAAGCGAAGGAAATGACAGCTAAATAAATAAACAGATTACCTATATAGCTGATGATTTGTTGTTCACTGAATTCAACTATCTTTTCATCCTGCATAAAAGACTGAACAAGATCCAAAGTCTCAGGATTTCCTTCGACGTTGCCGTATAGCAGAATACTGCCTGCGAATAAAACGCCAAATAATAAAATACCGATTGCTGTTAAAATCATTTCTGTTTTGTGTTTCATAGTAATTTCTCCTCCTCATGTTTCTATACTTTTACTCTAGCAGTCGCAGTTGTCTTCTATTTGAACAGAACGTTACGGATAAATAAAAAAAGCTTCGATTTGTTCAACTGTTCGTAAACTTGCTATGTTACGATACTTATGGAGGTGTCATACGTGGAGGAACAAACAGATATTTTAATCGTTGACGATGAAAAGGCAATTGTGAATATGTTAGAAATGATGCTGAAGAAAGAGGGTTTCCAGCGTGTACATAAAGCTTATACCGGGCAGGAAGCCATTGATATATTAAAAGAGAATCAAATAGAAGTTATTATTTTGGACGTGATGCTGCCGGATGGGAGCGGCTTTGATTTTTGTCCGAAAATCAGAGAACTTACGGATGCGTATATACTCTTTTTAACAGCGAAAGTGTCTGACCTGGATGTGTTAACCGGTTTTGCCACAGGCGGGGATGATTATGTAACAAAACCTTTTAATCCATTAGAAGTAGCGGCAAGAATCAAGGCTTATTTAAGGAGAACAACTAAAATAGAAACATATACACCTGAAAAGTCCAGCAAATATGACTTTGGTCGTTTTGTTTTAGATGAAAGTGCAGGAGAGCTAAAAGTTAATGGAGAAAACGTTCCATGTCCGACTCAGGTCTATTTACTACTCCTCTACCTATGTAAGCATCCAAACAGAATCTTTTCCAAAGCGGATTTGTTAGAGGCTGTTTGGGGCTTTGAGCATTTTGCAGATGAAAATACTGTTTCGGTACATATTAGAAGAATCAGAGAAAGAATTGAGGTAAATCCAAGTAAGCCGGAATTTTTACTTACTGTTCGAGGGTTAGGATATAAATTGGTGAAAGGAAATGCTTCATGAAGAGATTACGGAGCCGGTTATTTTTTCATTTTTCGATTCAGTTTGGCTTTATTTCTTTGTTAATGATTGTCGTTGTTTTTCTTGCCGCACTTATAGGCGGATATTTTCTTAGTGAGATGGATAGAGAGGCGGACTATTATCAATATCAGGTAGAGGAACTTGCTATGGATATTGGAGATCCTCTGGAGTATAAAAAGAATGGGTATGATATTAGTGATGTATTAGCAGAGAACATGTGGCTGCAAATTATTGATGAAGAGGGAAATGTCATTGCATCTGGAAATGTGCCAGAAGGTTTGAAGGATAGTTATAACAGTATCGACATAGCCCAAATGAAGGAAAGAGAGCAGCTGGGGGAATATTCTATATCATACACATTAGAAAAACCTTTATTTACGGACACGTATTTATTTGTATTAGGGTATGAGGAGCATGGAGCACTCTTGATGAATGAGCTGATAGAAAATGTCAATACCAATGGCAGTATTGCAGAAACAGACCAATCTGAGGTAGAAGAAAAATTGAATCAACTGGAAGGAACACTTGTGATTTACAATGATACCGGGGAGATTATTCAGGAATTTGGCAGCAAGGAGCATATAGAAGCATTACCATTAGAAGTGATTGAGAGAGATGCCTCTCCAGACCATTTCTCTGACAATAAGTACACTTTTTTAGATAGAGAATCTGGAAACTTGTGGATTTTAACTACACCGAACGAGCAAAATCAGAAGTTGCCATCAACAATGTTTAAAAAGACTATCCTTATAGTTGCAGGTGGTTTAGCTGGAGCTATTTTGCTGATAACCTTGCTTATTGCTTTTTGGAATAGTTTCCGCTATGGAAGTCCTTTGTTTATCTTTGCAAACTGGCTGAACCGGATGGGGAATGGAAATTATGAAGAAGTTTTAACAACAGAGGAGAAGAAAAAAGTATATCGTAAAAATGGCAAATTAAAAAGAAGGTATAAATTATATAAAGAGGTCTTTCAAGCATTTGATGATATGGCTGAAAAACTGGATGCTTCCCGGAAAGAAAGAGCACAGCTGGAAAAAAGCAGAGAGGAATGGGTTGCAGGAATTTCCCATGATTTACGCACGCCTCTGACAACCATGGAGGGCTACGGGCGACTGCTGGAAAATAAGGAATATGAATGGTCAAAGCAGGAGCTTCAGGAGATTGGAAATACAATCCATGAAAAAAGTGATTACATGGTTGATTTAATTGAGGACTTTACGCTCAGTTTTCGATTGAAAAACGATGCCAGCAGCTTAACGTTTAGCATGATAAATGTCAATGAATATATGGAGCAGATTTTAGGGAAGTTTCGAAAGGATGTAGCCTTTAAGGATTATGCCGTTGTGTACGAATCCATTCATCCAGATAGAAAAATAGAAGTCAATGAGCGGTTATTTGAAAGAATGATAGATAATCTGGTGTATAATGCTTGGAAGCATAATTCGCCTGGAACAGCTGTAAAGATAGAAGCAGCTGAATCGGAAGACGGAAAGAAATTGGAAATCAAAATTATCGATAATGGAGACGGGATGGATGAGGAAACACAAAAACATCTCTTTACCCGTTATTATCGTGGGACAAATACGGAAGAGAGAAATGAAGGAACAGGACTTGGCATGAGTATTGCCTTACAAATTGCCAAGCTGCATCAGGGATCTATTTCCGTTCAATCAGAAAAAGACCGAGGAACTACGGTTACTGTGTTTTTACCATATCATAGAGATTAATAACAGAACACGTTACAGTGTTTTTCATGCTGTAATGGGTTCTTACATAGCAAATATTAACTAAAAATAAAGAATTCAAAGTTAGTATTATACTTGATTTATACTTAGGGTAGTCAGAGGAGAGGGGTTCCAATGGAAGAGAGGACAAAAATTCTAATTGTAGAAGATGATTATGAAATTGCCCGGATTATGAAGGATCATCTAGATAGGGAAGGCTTTCAAGTGACATGGGCGTCAACTGGTGTAGAAGGCTGGGAGGATTTTAAAGCAGGTGCCTTTTCTATCGTACTCATTGATTTAATGATGCCGGAGATGGATGGCTATGAGCTATGTGAAAAAATTCGTTTAGAAAGTGATGTGCCCTTGTTGATTGTCAGTGCAAAAGGAGAGGATGACAGTAAAATACGCGGACTGAATTTAGGTGCGGATGATTATTTAACGAAGCCGTTTAGTTTGAAGGAATTAACGGCACGTGTACAGTCGCATTTAAGAAGGTATCAGCGTTATACAAGCAAAACATTTGATGCGCAAATCTCGCATTATAAGCATGGATTGGCCATTGATTTCTTAAATGATGCGGTATTTTTAGAGGGAGAGCTACTTGTTCTAACTGCGAAGGAAAAGGAAATTTTATTTTTACTTGCCAAGAATCCGTTTATTACGTTTGAGAAAGCTCAAATCTATGAGCATATTTGGCAGCTGAAAAATGTGAATGGGAATAATACAGTGACAGTGCATATTAAGAGTCTCCGTACGAAGTTAATGGATACCGGAAAGCAGGCGAAATTTATCCAGACGATTTGGGGTGCTGGTTATCGCTTTGTAGGAGAAGAAATATCATGAAGATTAAAAATTGGCTGATGGTGAGTCATCTTGTGGTGATGCTTCTGCCGGTTGTGGCGGTTTATTTGCTTTATGTTAGTTTGCAGAATTATGACCAAGAAGAGAATTTAAAAGAATATGTTGATTTTCAAATCCTTGTTTCGAATTTAAATGAGACCTTGAATGATCCATCTTTATATAAGCATATAGAAAATAACCGGTTTCAAGAAATAAACCAGCTTGGTGACGATAATCTGCGTATTGATTTATATCGTTATGATGGTCTTCATGTATTTTCAACGATGGAACGAAATGTAGGATATTACCCAATGCAAAACCAAGATAGAATGTTTGATAATCTAAACGAAATGCAGAGACGACCAAAAACTTACGTTTATAAGAAACCTGTATTTGATGAGCAGGGACAGTTGGCTGGTGTTTACGAAATTACACAGGGAAGAACGGATTGGGTCGAAACCTCCAATCAGCGGTTATTCCTTACGTTCATTCTTTCAGGAAGCTTTTTTATTCTGCTTTATATCATTGTAATTAAAGCGATAAACCGCAAGCTAAATCGCCCGCTTTATCAGTTACAGGAGCATATGCAAGCTTTTGCAGTTGGGAGAGTCGTGGGTAATAAACTGAATCATTCGAAAGATGAAATCGGAGAACTAAATGCTCACTTTGAAGCAATGAAAAAACAACTTACAGAGACGAGAGAGGAACTTGTCAAGCAGCAGGAAGAGAAAGAATATATGGTAGCTGCCTTATCGCATGATTTAAAAACACCTCTGACAGTAATCCGTACCTATACGGAGGCTTTGGAAAACCATAATCTATCAAAAGAAGAACGTACAGAATATCAATTGATTCTCAATGATAAATTAAGCCATATGAAACAAATGATTGATGATTTATCTATTTTCACTGCGCTTCAATCATCGAAAGATATTCTCCAGCCGGTACAAGTAAATGGAGAAGAGTTTTTTGATATGCTATTTTCAGGATATGAAGAACCCAGTGCAAAGAAAAATATTCAGCTAACTACCGAATGGTCTGTTCGAAATGCCTACGAATTAGATCCGAAGCAAATGATTCGGCTAGTGGATAATCTCGTGGATAATAGTATCCGTCATACACCGGAGCACGGTGAAATTTGGATGGGAGCAGTAGCATCAACAAAATCACTTCCTGATTGGATTTTTCCTGAATTCAAAGAACAAGTGAACCAGTGGAGAACAGATGGAACCGTACTACTGTTTCAAAATGAAGGAAAAGGAATGGAAGAAAAACAAATGCAAAAAGTGTTTGAGGCATTTTATCAGGACGATATTTCCAGAGGAAAGGGAACAACCTCAGGTCTGGGATTAAGTATTGCAAAATTTATTATGGAAAATCAAGAAGGTAAAATAAATGTGTGGTCAACAGCAGGAAAAGGAACTTTATTTGCTTGCTGGATAAAAGAGAGGAGATAACGTATGTTTCAGTTTAGATGGAAAGCAAGTTTTATGGCAATCAGTATCTTTATTTTAATATTAGGAGGGTGCTCACAAAATATGGAGGTATCCGCTGAAGAAATCATTCATAATGCGATTGAATCGGAGAAGGAAGTTAGTGAGTATTATGGTAAATCCGAAATGAAAATGTTTGATGGAGAAGAAATGATAGAAGAAAGCATTATGGAAGAATTTGTTTCTGGTAATGATAGAAAAATTGTTACGTATGGACAATCGCAAGGTACGGAGGAAGAAATAGAATTGCTAAATAACGGTGAAAAAATGGTGATGTATAATAAAAGTAATAAAACAGCACAGGAAATGGATACAACAGCGTTTGCAGATTATCAATTTACTCCGAAAGAATTTTTTCAGAGAATGTTGGCTGGGATGAGAGACTCTCATGATTATGAAGTAATAGGGGAAGAAGAGATGCTGGATAGAGATACATTCCATATTAAGCTAGAGGCAAAAGAAGCGGATAGTTTAATGGGAGACATGGAGCTGTGGGTGGATAAGGAGACGTGGATGGTTTTAAAAACAATCTCAGAAACAGGCGACTCTAAAATGGAATCAACCTATACAGAGCTTGATCTTTCCCCGGATTTTGCGGAAGATACATTTACTCTGGATATTCCGGATGATGTAGAAATTACAAATATGGAAGATATTGGTTCAACTGAATCTATATCTGCAGAAGAAGCAGAAGAAGAACTTGGTAAAGCTTTCTATATGTTTCCTGAAGAAGCGTATACTTTGAATGATATTGAAATCAATAATGTAGAGACAGTGGATAGAAAGGAATTAAATTTAACCTATATTTCAAATGATGATATACCAATGTTTTTTTTATCGATTTTTGAAGCTCCGGAAGATATGGAAATAGAAGCGTCTAATGTTCAAATTAGAGGGAACGTTACGCAATATGAAGAATCCATTAACGCTTATTATTGGGATGAAGATGGTTTGCGTTATGTCTTAATGATTACTAATCCAGATATAGAAGAGGAGATTCTAGAGTTGACTGAAGATATGATGTTGAGTTCAGAACTGTAGCAGATAGCAACTTAGTTCAGCATACAAAAGGCTAAATACCATCCAATTCCGGTAAAAAGAACAAAGGGTAGTATTTAGCCTTTTACCATATCAGGAGGCGAAAAGATATGAATGTAGCTGCAAAAGAAATAATGCGCAAGGCGGTTGAAGCAGGAAAGGGAATGGATTATTATACGTTATCCGAATCAAAAGTATATCAAGGAAAAGAATTAATGGAGCACAGTATCTTAGAGAATACGTTGCAAATGGCAAAAGAAAAACAATTAATCAGTTAGCTGTAGAAGATAAAAGAACGGAAGCTTTAAACAATGGTGGATTTTTTGAAGAAAGTATGGAGCAGAGTTCGGAGATAAATAGAATCCTATAACAAGAGGTGATTCATCATGAAAAAAGTAAAGATACATCCGCTTATTATTGTCGCCTTATTCATCAATACATTGGCAAATGGATTATCAGCTTACCGCCATTATGATGATAATAGGTCGGGTGCTATTTTTTTCATAGTATTATGTTTTTTTACATTAACTTTGGCTGTTTATGGTATTTTTCGTAATCGGAAAATAAATGAAGGGTAAGGAGGTATCGAAATTGTTCACAGAAGATACATTAATAGGGATTGGGGTAAAGGAGAAAATCAGACAGGAACTTTTGTTTATATACGTTGAACTAGAAAAATAGCTATTAAAAAAAGAAGGAGACAAATGCAATGGCGGAAATTATTTCAAATAAAACATTTAAAGTTTTAAACACGATAGCAGATGTGATTTTCGTACTAAGCATAACAGGACTTATTTTTTACAGTATAACAATGGGCGAAACGATACAATGGGAACTTGTTTTAGGTATTGTTTTATTAAGTGTTAGCTATTTGTGCTTTTTCAAAAAGCCGGACTTCGATAATAACAAGAACTGAAGTAAAAATACCTCTGGGTCCATGGATGATAAATGGAGGCGAGGCAAGATTTAATTTGGCTGATTAGAGATAAAAGGGAAATATCAGTTCAAAAATTAAATACCATGGGTAAGGGGGATTTCTTATGGTAGAATTTGTTCAAGCAAATCAAGCACCGTTTATCATCATCTATTGTTGCATACTCATGTATATTAATATTTCGTATTTGCGTGAGTATAAACAGATCAAAGAAAGCCTACAAGATATATATCCAGAAGATATATTTATAAGGATAGAAAGTGTATCAGTGAATCTTTTTACTTTAATTTTTGCATTTCTTAGGAGCTGGCTTATCTATTTAATAGCTTTTAATCTAACTAGCAACATACTCATTGCTTGTCTTTTAGGAATATTTATCATCATGGATGTTTATCATGCCATGTTTAACTATACTGTAGAACAACTGGCAAAAACAAGGATTGTCTGGTTTCGGAGTATAGCTGATACTTTTTTCATTACAGTTTTTATGATTTATTACATGATGTATCTGATTTAACTTTATCGCATTCATGGTAACTAGCTAAAACAAAGCATGTAATTAAAAAAGCAAACCTATTATTATAAGGTAGTGCCCGGCGGTCGGCCGTTAAATTTTTGTGTGGGAACGGATATTCACGCTATTTTTTATTTAGAAAAGGAGTGATTCTGTTATGAAGAAAATTATATTCGAACAAATTGGTAATATCATACTTATTTTGTTCGCGACAGTGGCAATGATTCAAACCGTTCTGACTGCTATTGTAAATAAAAGGTCCAATCCTTTTTTCTTTTGATTTCAGTATTTTTTGGTTTTTATTTTTAGGCTGGTTTATTATTTTTCGCATGGCCCGATTTTGGTATGGGAAGAAAAAGAATAACGAAGGATATAGTACAAAAAAGGGGAATTTAGCACGCAAGATGAGCGAGAGGAGCTAATCACGACAAAGGCCAGTCTAATTACCTTTAAAATGCTCATTCCCTTATTGATTATTCTCCAAAGGATTAAATTATCTTTTTACCAAACATTATATAACATAGTATCCAGACATATCTGAGTTCTAATTGAACAGCTTTCCCAAGAGGAAAAAAGGTCATAATATCCTTTTATTACTTCCCTGTTTCTTCATTTCATGTCGTATAGTCAATTATTCGAGATGCATTGAGATTAAAATATTATCTGAATTTTCGCCTGGGACGAGGCTTTATGAAAATAATGCGTATCGCTATTCCTTTTTGGTAATATATTAAGGAGTTCATCCATAAAATCAACTGGAACACGATCCAGTTTTAATTCATGAATAATTCATCCTTTTGATTTATAGTAAGTTATTATTCTATAAGCCTTGATACAAAAAAGTTTCTAAGTGGTATAATTTCATTTATGAAAGTAATTGAAAAGTAGAGGAGGGAGGTTTTTGAAATTGAATGAAATAAGAAATGAATTATCGGTTAGAGCTAAAAATGGGATAGGATTTTTATTATCAGCCACTGTTATTTGGTCAATTATTACAATTATATTTTTATTGCCTGTGGACATACAGCAAAAAAACATATTCATGCTTATTTCCACAGGAATTATGTTTCCTTTATCTATTGGGATGTCTGCGGTGATCAAAGCAGATTGGCAGTTAAAAGGGAATCCACTTGGCAATTTGGGATTGATTTTTAATTTAGCTCAGCTTATCTATTTTCCAATTCTATTTTTTGGAATGATAACAACTCCAGAGAATGCGATTCTATTTTTTGCAATCATAACAGGAGCACACCTTTTCCCTTATGGCTGGTTCTATCATGCAACGTCTTATTATATTATGGCACCAGTAATTGCAATTGTTACTATGATTTTAGGACTTTATTTAGATGGAGAGCATCTATGGGCTATACCCTTATCAGTTGCTATTCTTTTACTGCTGTTGATTATCTTCCTTACAATAGATTATAGGAAGAAACAAAATAAGCCTGTTTTGTGATAATTAACTAGACACTGTATTCATAACAGATTTATTTTCATTCATTACCATTATCAATTATTTAGGAAATTCAAATAGAGATCCTGAATTATTCATACTTCCAATTTGAAGCCCAAATGCAAAAGATAAAGACTCGTTTTCAATTTTTAACCATAAAAATGCTGAAACAACACCTGCAGAAAATAAAAAGGATGCAACCAAGAAAAAAATTGTTTTTGGGTAGACTTCTCACGTGCCCTTTTAAAAGCGTTAATTTCCAGATAATTTCCTTTATTCGCACTTAATCTCAAGATGTGAAACGCCTGCTTCGGACTGTTGAATTATCCACTGTTACATGGGAATACTAATACTATTAAAAATAAGAAAAAATCTTTTCGTTTCCCAAAATATAAACCGGAGGCAAAACCATGAAAGTACGAATGGAATGCACATACCAAACACCGAAAGGGATTGTTGCAGATTTTACCTCAGAGGAAATGTGTGCGTCAAAAGCTTTAAAAATCGTTGAGGATATGGAGAAAACCGGACGTATAAAAGGCATTGTATTCATCGATTTTCAGGAGCATACGTGGAGTTTAAAAGAACTACGCAAGCAGATGGAAGAGATTCAAACAGAGCCGCATGATGTGAAAGTTTATTTTGATGGGGGATTCAATCCTGAATCAAGCAATTCCGGGTTGGGTTGTGCCATCTATTATAAACAAAATGATAAATTTTTCCGCATACGAAAAAATGCATTGGTGGAAGAGCTTCTTTCGAATAATGAAGCGGAATACGCTGCATTACACCTGGCACTGTCGGAAGTGGAGCAACTGGGTGTTCACCATCTGCCTGTTTCTTTTCATGGTGATTCCCAAGTTGTCGTGAATCAATTAAGGGGAGAATGGCCATGTTATGAAGAAGAATTGTCAAAATGGGCAGATCGAATTGAAAATAAAATCAATCAGTTAGGAATTTCCCCGGAGTACAAGCACATTTCGCGGAACAAAAATCGGGAAGCAGACCGGTTAGCTACCCAGGCACTAAATGGAATGGAAATAACAAGCAGAAAAGAAGTAGATTTCCCCCAGCTCTAGCTAATAATCGATACAAAGATTCTTGGCTGGTTCCTGATTATTGTAATGCACATTACCCTTAACCAGATTAGGGTCACGGCTTATAAAGAAAAGAACCACAGAAAAAGCAGGAAAGGAACTTCCTGCTTTTTCTGGAATTTACGGTTGGGTTACTTAGGACTGGTTAAGAGTATTCCGCTGATATTATTGTCCAAATAGTTGATATTGAACTGTCGGGAAAAGAAAAATTCATTGATTAGGTATTGTATCTTTCGGAAAAAACCACAGAATAATAAAGGTTAATGTACCAATTAAAAATAAGCCTAAGAATACCGTATGAAATGCATGAGTTAGCCCTTCCTGCATCAAAGCTAGTGTATCAGGGGAAAGTGTTTCTCTCATACCTTCATTTAAGACCGCATCTGTATTTGGTATATCCCCATCAATCGCTTGCCGCTGATAATATTGCTGCAGGCGCAAGTTCAGAATGCCGCCTAACAGAGCAGTACCAACCGCACTGCCAATAACACGCATAAACATATTTAAAGATGTAGCCGATCCTCTTGCTTGCCAAGATACATTACTTTGAATGGCAACGATAAATGTTGTAGAAGTCAGTCCCATACCTATTCCAACAATGAAAGAACTGAAACCGGCATAAATGGGTCCTTTTTCTGCATCAAGCAGGAAAAAGAGAAATGTGCCGGCAAATAATGCAATACCGCCAAGAAATGCTGTTTTTCTAAAGCCAATCCGGAGTACCAAATGTCCGGCAGCAGTAGATGCAATTGGCCAGCCGATGGATAAGGTGCTCAATGTAAAACCGGCTACAAGCGCCGACTCTCCCATGACTCCCTGTACATAGGTAGGAAGGGAGCTGCTTAAGCCTAAAATAATCATACCTGAGAGTAAGGTAGCGATATTGGCAACGACCATTAATTTGTTTTTCCATAAATATAAAGGCATCATTGGTACGGTGCATCTTTTCTCCTGCCAAATAAATAAGGAGATGCAAATGGCAAACAGTCCGAGCAGTCCGAGTGTTTCCGGTGACAGCCAAGCCCAATTTGTCCCCGCCTATTCATCCAGAATATCCAAGCCCAATCAGTGTATTGTACAATGATTCCTCCCAGAAGTGGACCGGCAACGGAGGAAATTCCCCAGACACTTGCTAAATACCCCTGCACTTTGGCACGTTCCTCTAAATTATACATATCTCCGACCATGGTTGTTACCATCGGATGGACAGCACCGGCACCTAACCCTTGAATAAACCGAAAGACAATAAGGGCAGTCATTGTTTCCGCTAATCCGCATAATAATGAACCAATCAAAAAGATAACGACACCGATAACAAAGATTGGTTTGCGGCCAAATAAGTCGGCGAGTTTGCCGTATATCATCGTGGTGACTGCCTGCATTAATAAAAAACTGGAAAAGACCCAGCTATACAACGTGAATCCGCCTAAATCGGACACGATGTTAGGCATCGCTGTAGCAATAATTGTTCCTTCAATAGCCGACATAAACATAGATAATACGAGGGAAATAAGTACGATAGGTCGTTTTGTTTGTTTATGTATCATTGGTTTTCCTTCCTTTACTTCAATAATCTGTTTCTATTGTTAACACTTCTGATAAGCGGAAGTTTTCTGGCTATCGGAAATTACTGCGAGTGAAAGCAATATCCTATTAATTAGTTTAATTGTAGCAGATGTCTTCTTATGTCGGAAACAGAACGCTAGTTTAATAGTCTGCTCTTATATAGTTCAAAGTGCTACAACCGCAAGAGAGGGATTGAATCGTTGCATGGTAAACTGCCGGAAGTGAAATTAAGAAAGTTAAACCTAGAGGATGCAGAAGATCGTTACAGATGGTGCTTAGATAAAGAGGTTACGCGATATTTAAATGCTCCAGATACCTATCCGCCATTCACTATGGAAGAGACAAAAAGTTGGATTCAAAAATGTATAGATAAATCAAACGGTTATGAACAAAAAGCTATTTTAACGGGGGAAGGACAGCATATTGGCTGGGTAGATTTAAAAAATATAGATACATTCAATCAACAGGCTGAACTGGGAATTACGATTGGGGAAAGAACTTTTTGGGGGAAAGGGTATGGGATGGCTGCTTTGATGGCTATGCTGCATTGGGGATTTCAAGAATTAAATCTCCATAAAATATGGTTAAGGGTAGATATCGATAACCAAAGGGCGATTACATCTTATAAAAGAACTGGTTTTGTTGAAGAAGGCATTCTGCGAGAAGATCGAAAAAGAGGTGATGGATTTGTTGACCGATTAAGAATGAGCATCCTTGGATCGGAATTTTTAAAGTTGTAATACATCTAAAGTGGTTGAGCGAGCCCTATGCATAACTTAGATTTTTCTTTTATTAAAAAAGTCAAAAGGGCTATTTACAGCCCTTTATAGTTTTTAAGCCAACTCAATCCTATAAACCCCACGATCAGTAGTAATAAAAAATTTCTCCCCATTAAATTCATATAGGGAATTATCTTGGAGAGGGATTTCATAATTGGATGATGGAAGCGGCTCGTTGCTCATTGTAGTGAATGTTTCAATTTGGCCGTCTCCGTGTAAAAGTAAGCTGTGTTTCGGTACATAATCATCGAGTCTGCGCGTGTTCTGGCCATAGGATATATTGCGCAGATTCATTACTGTTTGATCGACATCATCCATTTCATGTTTTGTAATCTTAATCGTTCTTCCGCTCCATTGTTGAATCAATGCATTAAACTCCTCAATTGATAAAAAACCAGGCTCCATAGAACTCCTCCTAAGTATAATTTTTCCTAATACCATGGAAATATGCGAATAAATAAAGGTAAGTCAACATGACGAAGCGATTCAATGGTTAAATTGAATCGCTTCGTACTGCTTATTTTTTGCGTGCTCGTTTATCGGCAGCTCGACTTCTTGCTTGAGCTACCCTATCATCCGCATCAGCAAACTCATCTGAAAATTCGACATCTATCCCATCTGATATCTGATTTTTAGGAGTTTGTGATAAATAATTATTTTTTCTCTTCTTATGCTCATCTCTACCCATCTGAATCACTCCTCTGCTTAAACAAGTTGTTTGGACAAGGCAGATTAAAATTCAAGCTCTTTAAGTGGCGGCAACCGTGGTTACCACAGACCACAAAAAAATGTGTGTAATGATGTACACATCTGTATTTTTGACAGATTTGCTATACTTATTCATATTTATTACTCGTACTTTTATACCGAGAAGAATTTTTTATATGATACATGTTTAGAAATACGAATAGGAAGGAAAAGAAGTAAAAAGAGACAGCGAGGTGAAATATGAATGGGTAATGAAAGTAAGCGTTCTGTAAAGGACGAAAATCCAAATGGGCATATAGAGAGAAGAACGAAGCTGGATGAACAGAAGGAACAAAAATTTGTAGATGATATCCCGATGGAAGATTTAAAAATAGAAGCGCGGGATGAGAAGAAAAAGACGAAAACGAAGGATGCTTCCCAAAGTGAAAGGAAGTATGAATAGGAAAAAAAGAGTGTAGAAGAGAAGGAAAGACCTTAAGCGCAGTGCTTAGGGTCTTCATAGACTTTTGACAAAATACATATTTAAAAGGTAAGCATGTATTCAAAGAACGCATCTGAATAAAATATAATATAGTGGTTATGCTATTTTCGGTTTCTTCACTGACACCACCTGGTCAAAGCTAGCATGTTTTTCTCGAACGGTGATAAAGGAAATAGCGCCAAGAAGGCTCGGTATTGCAAAGGCCATAAATGCATGCTGCGGGTCTAAATTAGATGTCAGTAACAAGGCAATGGCTACTGGTGCCATAATTCCTCCAATTCTTCCAACACCGACAGCTATACTTAATCCGGTCGTACGAATTTCCCTTGGATAAAATTCGGAAATATACGGGTTGACTAAATTTTGTGTTCCAACTGTACAAGCCCCCGTTAATGTAATGATAAAATATAATAACAGAGAATTTGTTGTGACACTTAATAAAACAAAACATAGAGCTCCGGTAAAAAACATAGCAATTAATACAAAACGATGCCCCAGTCGGCCGACCAATATGCCGCCGAATATGGATCCGGAAATTTGGCCGACTGCCAGCATGAGGTTAAAGGATAAGCTGGATGTAAGGCCGTGTCCTGAGTCAACCATTATTTGCGGGAGCCAGGTTGTTAATCCTGAAATAACCAGCATGGAGCAAGTGACGGCAATCCAAAATGCCAATGTACTGCTGGTTCTTTTATTTGAAAAGACCTTTTTAATGGGTGATTCTTTAGTGCCTTCTGTAAACGTGTCATATTCAAAGTTATCTGTGCCTTGATAGTTACCGTCAGGATCCACTTTATTAAGGATTTCTGCAATTTTATCGCCTTTTTTCCGTAATAGATAATAGGAAACAGATTCTGGAAATTGTTTTAGGAACCATGGCAAAGCCAAAAGGGGAATAATGCTAATCCAATATAACAATCTCCAGCCAAGCATCTCCATTAAAAACATTCCGATTAATGAAGCGATAATCGCCCCAATAGAATAGCCGCAATACATCGTAGCAATCGTTAATGCCCGCTTCTTCACAGGGGAATACTCTCCCATCATAGCTACCAGAATCGGCATTATTCCGCCCAGCCCTAAAGCAGCGATTACACGCATAACCATAAATAGTGTAGCGTTTTGCGTAAAGCCAGCTAAGAAGGTAAAAATACTAAATAGAGCTAAGCAAATAGCTATCGCCTTCTTTCGCCCGATAAGATCCGAAATCGAACCCAGTAGAAAAGTGCCAACCATAGTACTGACAAGGGTATAGCTGCTTATTGCTCCAGCCTCAACTCGGCTGATTCCAAAGTCTTCCATCATTAATGGCAGACCAATTCCGTAAATAGCAACGTCAAACCCATCAAAAGCAATGGCGAAAAAGCACCAAAGAAAAATAAGCAGATGAAATTTATTGAATTTACTGTTCCCTAAAACCTGTGTTGTTTGAACCGTCCGCATGTTAAAAAACTCCCTCTCTTTTTCGTAATGTAATGATTAAACAGAATGTTATCATGAAAAAGAGGTTATAAGGTAATTGTAAAAATGTATCGTTTGCTATAGGAATAAACTATATGCAAGGAGGGTTTCTTCTTAGCAACGGGATGTATCTGCTGTCCGGCTTTTGAGAGGAAATAAAACCTTGGATTTGTATCAGTAGAGGGAAGGGGCGGAGAGATATGCAGACTTCCTGAAGGACTGGCGATATCATTGAAATAAAGAATAAAAAAGAAAAGAATCTATTTTGAAAAAAGCTTTGTTCGAAAATGGATTCTTTTCCTGGGAGGTTGGATTAAAATTCCTCTATATTGAATAATCAATTGAAGCGGCCGCCGGTAGTTAAACTTTTAAGAAATTCAACCGATTTTATTACATTCGTACAATCACTGCTCCGCCGCCGCTTCCTTGAACGCATTTCGTATCTTCTTGGCTTTGCAATGATTGCAGCAACTGATTATTCTGTGCAATTAATTGATTAAGCTGATCCATTTGTTTCCTGAGATTAACCATCATGTGCATCATGTATTGCATATCTGAAGATGCACCATGATAAGAGCTGGCAGGGTATGCCGGATAGGTTTTGTATGGACTGCTTCCTGACCGTTGGCTGGTTGTAGACTGGGCAGGGAGTGTATATCCTGGTGACGTACCTGAACCATAATTGGCACCTTGAATGTGCGGTTCTGTACCTGTATTCTGCGCTTGGTTGCTGCTAAATGGACTTTGATATTCATCTTGTTGGATATTATCGCCCTGGTTTTGACGATAAGGATGCCAACCAGGCGAATATGGATTGTGAAAAGACATCCGTAAACCTCCTTTCATCCTACACCCAGTCTATTCGCCTTTTCTTTCCGTGTGTGCAACTATTCAAAAAAGATGGATGTCCTGCAGCATTCCGTAATCTGGCTGAGTACACTTATGATTTACGTCATGAGAGGTTCAATGTTTCCAATTGCTTTTTCGCATCATATATTACTATATCTTGTTTATTGGTGGTGTAGATATGGTAAAGATAAGTCTTTGTATGATTGTTAAAAATGAAGAGGAGGTGCTGCGGCAATGTTTGGATAGTGTAAATGCACTCTCTGATGAAATCATCATTGTCGATACAGGATCAACAGATAAAACGAAGCAAATCGCACGTGAGTATACGGATAAAGTCCTTGATTTCAAATGGATAGATGACTTTTCAGCTGCACGAAACTTTGCTTTTGAGCAAGCAACCTTACCGTATATATTGTGGCTGGATGCGGATGACGTTTTAAAAGAGGAAGACCAGAAAAAGTTTAAAAAGCTGAAAGAAGAGCTGGATGATTCGGTTGATGCTGTTTCCATGCTGTATCATATTGCCTTCGATGAATTTGGTCATCCAACCTTTAGCTATCGAAGAAATCGCTTGGTAAAACGTGATCGTAACTTTAAGTGGATAGGTCCTGTTCATGAGTATTTAGAGGTATATGGGAATATTATTTCATCAGATATTGCTGTGACACATCGTAAGGCCGATAAATCCGGTACCGTTACAGCGAATGATTGGAATTTGAAAATTTATGAAAAAAGATTGGAAAAAGGAGAAGAATTCAGTTCAAGAGATTTATTTTATTATGCAAATGAATTAAAAGATCACCGTTCTTATCAGAAAGCGGTTAGTTATTACCATGAGTTTTTAGCAACAAGAAAAGGTTGGGTGGAAGATGAGATTCGTGCGTGTATAAATATGGCAGAATGTTACCGAATGTTAGGGGATGCGGAAAAAGAGATTGAGGCACTTGCGCTGTCCATTGCCTATGATGTTCCACGGCCTGAAGTTTCCTGTCGAATAGGGGATTTATATAAGGAGAAGAATCTATTTCGAAAAGCAATTATTTGGTATCGGCTGGCAGCAGAAATTGAACTCGGAGACCACCAGGGATTTCAACAACGCAGCTATGCAACCTGGTACCCGCACTTGCAGCTCTGTGTTTGTTATTGGCAGATAGGAGAGAAAGATTTAGCTGCAGAACATCATCAAAAAGCAAAATTCTACCGACCATATGATAGCCAGGTGCAATACAATGAAAGATTCTTTAAAGAATATAAAGAAAATAACAGCTGAGATAATTTGTGAAAAAAGGAGGGGAAAATGAATTTGAAATAGACAGTTATAAAAACGGGAAAAAGGATTATTGGAATCCTTTTTCCAATTTAATAGGTTTTTAGCACAGTGCTCATAAGTATAAAGCTAGCATAGATGCGGATAGACGGCTGATGCAACCAGCCTATATAACATGTTTCAACTTCTCTCTCCATCGTCTGTTGCTTTTAATTTCTCTGAACAGATATTTTTATAGTGCATAGCTCGGAAACTTCCGACACCTTTAAGAATTAAATAGTCAGGGTGATGTTCGCCGAGCTCCAGGCATTTTTCAAAGCATGTTTTTGCGTTTTGGTAATCCGATTGGTGAAGGAGAATCAATCCTTTATAAAAATGTAAATCAACGTAATCCGGATAAAGAAGCAGCGCTTTCTCGATACCTGGCAGTGCCTGATTCATGCTGTTGGTCTGAATTAATATGTCGTATTTCAGCTTATAATGAACGGAAGGAGGTTTTTTCCCAATCAGTAAAAAATTAAAAATAGATTGATTGACATATTCAAGCGCCAGTTTATATTCTTTAAGGCGATAGTGCTCGCTGGCCAGATGATATTCAACCCAAGGACTGTGCATTTCCTTTTTTGCTTCCAATTTCAGTATCTTTTTATTGCGGATGGATTTATTTTTGGCTTTTGTTATTTCATCAATATAACCGTAATGAAGGATAGGCATATCGATTATATCTGTTGTCAGCTTCTCGGGCTCTCCATCTAATGTTTCGTGAATCCGGTTAATAAATTGAATACCTTGGTGGTTGCGGAATAAGCGGGGCTGGTGGTGGGTATAGGAGTCGTGATTTAGAGCATCTAAGTGTTCCCCTATAAAATTGGTTATTGGCAGAAACAGCAAATTAGCTTGCTTGTTTTTTAATATTTCCTTGTAGAATTCCGGATTCTGTATATCTAAACATTCATCTGCATCCAGCCATAATATCCATTCTCCCGTTGCTTTAGCTAACCCTTCATTTCTTGCATTTGCAAAATGTTGATCCCATGGATAATGAAAAATTTTTGAATGGAATTTCTTTGCAATGTCGATGGTGTTATCAGTAGAACCTGTATCGACTATAATAATTTCTTCTGCAAAATCCTGTACGCTGGATAAACATTTTTCAAGGAAGGCTCCTTCATTTTTGACAATCATACATAGTGTAATCATTGGTATTGTTTTCACTTCATTTTCCTCCTGGTCTGGGAAGTTGATTTTATAAAAATGCTTTACTTATTTGGCGGGATAGATAGCCAAGGACGAAGGGGCGGAGTATCCCTAATAATGGTAACTTTGGGATAATAGCTTGACAGCAGATATAAAGTATCTAGACATCGTCTTTTATGTGATTCGAAAGAAAATGGGTGCTGTTGGAGTTGTACTTTAAGGTCAAGAATCTGCTTCCGGATTTTATTTTTCATGTATTCTTGGGAATCATCAGGTGCATCAATAGTACTGGCATAATAAGAAATATTTTCAAACGAGTCTGTTTGTTGAAAAAAATGGTAATGTATTTTTTCAAGTAAGGAGAGGGAAAAAAGCAGCTTTCTTTCAAATTTTTCTTTTTCTGAATCGGATATTTTCCTCCTGTTTTCATAGAACAAATAATAATAATCTGTGAGGAAAGACAAGAAAATGTGTGTGAAAGCGTTATAATTCAATTCGCATACATGTAATTTCTCTTCTATGGCTGAATCACTGCACATCATTTTCTCCTTCCCCCTTTATTCATCGGAGCATGGTTTGTGTTCGCGGCATTTTTTACAATGACAATCTGATGAAGAATGGTAACCCATTTCTTCATAGAAATTATTACTGCACCCCCGCTCTTTGGATTTTGACTTTTTATCATTACACTTACAATTACGTTCGCATGACTCATCTAAAGCAGCGACATCTTCCAGTTTAAATTGAAGGAGCATCTGTGATTTAACAATTGTCCGTAACGTTTTATTGATGCTGTCGTTCATTTTAAGATAATCATTTAAGCAGTGGTGTGGATTTTTTAGGAACGCCTGAAGCTTTTCTCCTTCTGCATTTAAAATATGAGACAATCCTATTTCTTCTAAAGCAATGGAAGACAATAGTAAATCTATTGTTTCACAATGTTTTAGTGAGATAACAGGAGTGATATTTGGGATATTTGGCATTGACATAATATTTCCTCCCAGTATTTTGCAAGTAAGTCTAAATGAAAGTATTTTATCTTTTAATCAATTATTTCCGTTATATTTTTAAGTTTTGTATGCAGTATTATTTCTTTTTTTATTATCATTTCCAACGTAGATTGGACACTTTCATTTATATCAAGTAAGTCATTTAATTCTGGAAACGTTTCAGGAGAATCTATCAAAGTACCTAATGTATATTGGATTTTTTCTCCTTCTGCGTTAATGATATGAGCCAAACCAAGGTCTTCAAAAGCAATCGAAGCTAATAATAAATTAATGACATCCGCTCGATTGATAGTGATTTCTGGTGTGATATTTGGGATATTTGATTGTGACAAATCGCTTCCCCCTTATTTGGTAGACATATAACTACTGCCGTACCATTATCGTATGGCTAACCTCGTTATGCCGTTCCATAATTGGGTGACTGTCTAATAATAAAGAAGAAAAAAGCTGGAGGTGTACAAAAACACTCCAGCCTAAAGAAATTATAAAATTTGGTGAACAGACCAGACAATACCTGTTCCGCCGCCACCGAGGTTTAATCCGATTGTTAACCCATTTGCTACATAGAATAACCCAATCTGGTCACCTGCATTTAATTCGACTTCCCCTGATAAGGTTACCGTTCCGTTACCTAAGACTGCTCTTAGAGTAAGAAGTAAGGCAACGTTAACGTTCAGAACAGGAAATAATCCGGAAATTAAATTTGTAGGTGCCGGTGTAATACGCTGAATAGAGAGTGATGGGTTTACGCCTGCTCCCAGACTGGCTGTCAACGCGGCGGTTGTTTGATAATTTAGTGTTGCCGTGATGGCATAACGGCCGGTTACAGTTGCTGTGAAAATACCGGTAGTTGGATTAAAGTTAGGATTACTATAATAAGGCGCTGTTGTGGTCCAGGGCCCAGCTATTTGTTGAGAACTTGATACAGTCAATGCTGGTCTCAATGCAGAGAAGCCGTTCCCGGCCACATTTGGTCCAGTTGGCCCCGTAGGTCCGGTAGCACCAGCAGGCCCCGCAACGCCGGTAGGCCCTGTAGCGCCAGCCGGTCCTGCAACGCCGGTAGGCCCGATAGGTCCAGTAGCACCAGTCGATCCAGGAAGTCCGTCAGCGCCGGTAGGCCCGGTAGGTCCCGTAGCACCAGTAGCACCAGTAGCGCCAGCCGGCCCCGCAACGCCGGTAGGCCCAATAGGTCCAGTAGCACCAGTCGATCCAGGAAGTCCGTCAGCGCCGTTAGGTCCGGTAGGCCCCGTAGCGCCAGCCGGCCCCGCAACGCCGGTAGGCCCGATAGGTCCAGTAGCACCAGTCGGTCCAGGAAGTCCGTCAGCGCCAGTAGGTCCGGTAGCACCAGTCGGTCCCGCAACGCCGGTAGGCCCAATAGGTCCAGTAGCACCAGTCGGTCCAGGAAGTCCGTCAGCGCCGTTAGGTCCTGTAGGTCCGGTAGCACCAGTCGGTCCAGGAAGTCCGTCAGCGCCAGTAGGTCCCGTAGGTCCGGTAGCACCAGTCGATCCAGGAAGTCCGTCAGCGCCGGTAGGTCCCGTAGCACCAGCCGGCCCCGCAACGCCGGTAGGCCCGATAGGTCCGTCAGCGCCGGTAGGTCCCGTAGGCCCAGTAGCGCCAGCAGGCCCCGCAACGCCGGTAGGCCCGATAGGTCCGGTAGCACCAGTCGGTCCAGGAAGTCCGTCAGCGCCGGTAGGCCCAATAGGTCCAGTAGCACCAGTCGGTCCAGGAAGTCCGTCAGCGCCGGTAGGTCCCGTAGGCCCAGTAGCGCCAGCAGGCCCCGCAACGCCAGTAGGCCCAATAGGTCCCGTAGCACCAGTAGCGCCGGTAGGTCCTGTAGGCCCAGTAGGTCCCGTAGTTCCAGTTCCTCCATCAGGAATAATACTAGTTACTTGTTTCAACTTATTATCTAGCAATAATTCTTTTTTCATAGCGGCAGCCAGCATATCCTGAACGGCTTCGTTTACTTCAAGTATTTCTGGGAGTGTTGCTGGTGTAGTGAGTCCCGGGATGGTTCCTAATGCATACTGGATCTTTTCACCCTCCGCATTGAGTATATGAGAAAGCCCTAATTCTTCCATCGCGATGGAGGCTAATAGCAGATTGATTGCATCATCTCTTGTTAAAGATATATTGGGCGTGAAGTTTGGGAGATTTGGTTGGGACATTGTGATTCTCCTTTCTTTTAAAATAAATATACGAAAACAAAAACATTATTTGTAAGATTAAAAATCCACTAATACTGTATGCTATTCAATATATTCTTTATTAGGGAACCGGTATGGACGTTTTACTATGATTTCTGTATTCAACAAAAATGGGTAGAAATTTTTAATTGGTTAGGAAATTATAAAATTGTTTGCGTGTGGGGAACTATTTATAGAAAAAATATCTACGTCCAGCTCCAAGCGCCAATTTTAGTGCCAACTCATGAGTGCCCTAAGCTAAAGAAGAAGACTTGGAATTGGCAAGCTTAGATTTTTAAATGAGAATAAATGCAACTCTTTTAATAGTAGATAAGCAGTCTTATTGGCTTGTTTGATTCAGTAACCGTCAAATAGGAAGGGGATATTTCTCATCTCAACTTTTTGAAGTAGAAAAGAGCGACAAGTGGGAATTCGCTATTAATTAGGTTTTCTTGGTATTTTCCCAGCCCTTTATTCTTGGAAAAACACTATTCTAGTTAATGTGTACAATCTTACGGATTAAAATAACATAAATTATTTAATAACTAAAAGAAAGGAGGGTTAACTGGAAAGTCATAGGGACGTTGTTCTGATAAAGTCTTTTCCTATAAGTAGCTTAATTTAAAGGGGAAAAACCTTTATGAATACTGACTTCGAATTGAGAAATGCCACAAAAGTAACACTGTGATAGTAAATGCAGCTTTATACTAGGACAAACATTGTGATAAATGCAGGGGGTCAATGCAAATATAAAAGTAATACAAAATTCAATAACGCCAGTCAGTATGTGAAATCACTACTAATCGATAATAAGCGGAAATATCCAATGAATGGTTCCTGCATCCCCTTTCTCCTCGTAATTTATTGGTATGGACGTATTTAAAGAACAACGTAAAGAAGTGTTTTAAAGAAATGCATAGTAAGGGGATGTGAGCTGTCTGTAAGGAAAAGAAAATTCCCTATTATGGCGGGTTTCCTTATTAATAAGACAGGCGTCCCAAAAACATCATGGAAAGGAATGAATAAGCTTGGTTAATTTAACAGAACGACAAAAAAAATTAATAAGGTTGCTAAATCTCTTGTCCCAAAACGCAGTTAACAACGCTCTCGGCACAAACGACACAAACAATACGAATAACACGAATGATGCTAACAACACTAATACCACTAATAACACTACCACTAATGATGCTAACACCGCTAATATCGCAAATATCCTTAACCCCAGCAACTTAAATCTTGATAGCTCGCTAAGTAATAGTTTTTCACTTGATTTACTTGGACTGCTTAGACTTGCCGCAGATTTTAATCTGGATTTGGGTATCGGCAACGGTGGAGGAGGGACACCGGGGAATCCTGGTAACCCAACAAAAATGAGAGAAATCTTGCAAGGTTTAGTAAATAAGCCAGTGCAAGTTACTACTCCTTTTGACACAATATCCGGAACTCTACTCGGTGTTCTTGAGGACTATATTGTGATAATCGAAGAAACTGGTTCACAAGTACTTGTTGCACTTGACAAAATTGAATTTGTTGGTCAATAAAATGTAAAGGAGGAGTTTAGATGTTTCAAGATAGACTTATTGATCAACTTCCTATTCGAATCGGAGCGGGAGTTGAAATCGCTACCGATAACAATTTGATTGAAGGTACGCTTTCACTGGTAATCGGAGGTTTGATTTTTATTATTAGTATTTCAAGCTATGGAATTGATATCAGATTAATTATTCCTTTAAATTCGATCAATTTCATTCGTTTCCCTGCAGCAGCATAGAATAAAAACCAGATGAGCTTACCAATTTGGGAGAATAGAGGGATAAAAGTACCCTGGTTTGATAACCAGGGTATCCTGTTTATGTCGGAATAAAGCTTAAAAGGGAGAAACTGTGTTATGAAGAAAGTACTTTATATTGGTTGGATTGGATTCAAAAACTTAGGTGATGATTTATTATGGAATATATTTGAAAATCTTAGTAAGAAACACCTTAAAGAAAGTGAAATGACTATTATTCCTTCTTTTCCAAGCGTAGATATTAATAATATAGAAGAATATGACTTAGTTGTTTTAGGTGGAGGTTCATTATTAACTCCATATTATGTTGGAATACTTCACAAAGCTCTTACGATGAACAAAAAAGTTATCATTTGGGGAAGTGGAATTGATAGGATTAAAGAACAAAAATTGAATATGATGATGGAGGGGGAATCCCCTGCCTTAAATGAAATTTTCAGTTATGAAGATGCGCTATTATTAAGAGAAGTCTTTTCGGGTGCTTCTTTTGGGGGAGTTAGAGGACCATTAACTAAAAAAGCTCTCGAATTATTAGGTGTAAATGAAAAGGATATTCAAATAATTGGAGATCCAGGTGTGTTATTAAAATCAGATATTAATATAGAGAAAGAGAAAAAGGAAAAAATAATCGGGATTAATTGGGGAACGGCAAAAAATAATTTGTATGGAAATGAACCGATATTAGAGAAGAAACTTATTAATATATGTGAGAGACTTAAAAATCGGGGGTATAAAATTTTAATTTATACCGTATGGAAAGGAGACATACCTGCCTGTAAAAGATTGTTTAATAAGATTAATGATGGAAAAAACGTTACTCTTGATACAACATTATATACAGAACAAGAACTTATTTCACTTTTATCAACATGCACTTTGACTATAAACTTTAAGCTTCATCCCAACTTATTATCATTAGCTGCTAATGTTCCATATATTGCTCTAGGGTATCGTTTTAAGGCTTTTGATCTTTCTCAATCTTTGAATCTTGAGAATTACGTTTTATCCACTAATTCGTCCGATTTAGAGAATGAAGTATTAAAAAAGGTAAGATTAATTGAGCGAAACAGTGAGGCCATTATTAATAAATATGAAAGGGTACAAAAGGTTTATCACCCTTTAATAGTAACACCATTTCTTAATAACCTGTATATATAATTAAGTTAATTTCTTAAATTAAGCCCTTGGCTCTCAAGAATCTTAAACCATTAAATAGAAGGTATCGTCTTGAGACACCATAACGGTATAATTATTTTTTCCTCTTGTTGTTCTAATAAACACATCAAATGCTCATTCGTCAAACATTCGATTACCAAGGACAGTCGTTCTCAATTTCCTAATTAACGAAAAGATGCGCGTGAAAATAAATTCATTTGTTGGATAATAGTATACAGATGAACCCCCCACGGTTTAGCGAGTTTAGGTGTTATAACTATTTAAACCATTCTGGGCGCGGTTTCATCTGTTTTTTTATGGTTTGAGATAATTGTATTTACTTTATTCACATCCTATAAAACGCATGATAGCATTCCTTTTTGAGGAGAAATTAAATTTGCACTCCTCATAGAAGGTATTATCCATCTTGAATTCTCGGCCATCATAATTACTCCGCAGAGGTTAGTTTATAATGCATTAAATCTTGAAGAAAATCGAATCGGTATCTAGCAAGATAGGAACACATGCTTGTGTGAGCATGTGTCCAAAAGGTACCAAATATGGTCTTAAAGGTTGGGTCGACTTAACTCCTGTCGGTAAGGAAAGCATTCTTGGTTTAATTACGCATGCAAGAAAAGCTGTTTTCCTTTTCAAGAGGCAAAGTGTATGAAAATAGGGTGAAGGGAGAAGCGGGAAACCAAACACGAGTCTATTTACTTCTTGTCATTTAATAAATTGAAAATAGCCTGTAAAGTAGTTTTAATAACAGAACATTAAAATACCGAATGTTTTCAGTTTTTTAGAGAAGTAATTATGAAATTAATTTTAATTATAATCTGGTAGCTGGGTGAAAAAATTATCCTTTTATTATTTTGACATTTTCTTAATAATTTCGATAAGTTCTCGCGCCCTATGAGCATACGTATGATTCCCTAAAAGATAGCGATAACCATTACTAGCGATTTTTTGTGCTTCATCAAGATGCTTCAAATAATAGTCAATTAATTCAACTAATTCTTTATGATCTTTATAGATTACATAATGTTGCTTATCGACAAATAACTGTTCTTGACCAGCGACATAATCAGTAAGTACTAAAGAACCGCATCCCATTCCTTCAAAGATCCTCATATTCAAGCTTTTAATATGGTCTGCAGTGTGGTTAATCACAATTTTAGAATTACCATAGTGTTCAGCCAATTGATTTAAATAAACATTAGAATCAAGGGACAAGTTATATTTACTTGCTAACTGCCTTTTAATAATGTGTAAAGCTTTTTTTCTTTCTTGATAGTATCTGGGATTTTTTCCTCCTACAAAGGAAACATCATATTTTCTTTTCTTTAAATCTACTGAGCAGTTAAAAATATCATTAGCCATAGCAAAAGGAAAAAATTTTACGGGAGCAGAAAATTTATCAGATAAATGGAGTGAATGTGCCATCAAAATCAAATCAGGTTTGTAAAAACTCTCCAATTTTAAATTGGTGTGTAGTCGATTTTCCCCATGATGTATCCAAAGAATTTTAGGTATTTTAACTAAATTTATATTTTTAACAATAACAGGTGGCTTTGATGGGCTTTCTACAAATAAAACCGCTAAATATTCAGAAATATTAATTTTACTAAAATCAATTTCTTTTTCGTATACATCGACCTTTACGCCGATTGATTTTAATCCATCCTCTAAATAACGCCCAGGAGTAAAACTCGTTTTACCATAACACAAAATAATCTTCTCATTTGGTTTCATAATATAGGTTCCTTCTTTCTGAATAGAATAAATTTTTTAATGGGTTTATTTTTGTTCCTATACATTTTTGATGAGATAAGAAAAATTTACTATTTATTATTTATAGTTAATTTCTTCTAGATAAAATTGTTATTATATTGTATGAAAAAATACTTAAAATTGAAGGGCAAATAACTTAAAGAAAAAATAATGATTGATATGAACTGCAGAATTCATATATTTTAAGTAGCTGGCTTTGTTAAAAGATATTTTAAAAAAAATTTCTTGGATTAAAGAAATACCATGGGATATAGAAAACTTAAAAAGCCTGCAGATATCCGTTTCTCTTTCTTTTATTTCAGTGATTTAAGATATTCATTCCAGTTGGGGAGATTCGTTTGGGTGATGCTTTCCTTATGTTCCCGCACATTATATACTGTGAAATCACGGTATTGGAATCGATCTTTCTTGATTAATTCGTTTAAGACACTGACATCTTCGTAAAGCCTTCCATCTTTATATGAAATTACTGGAAAACCTCCGATTCTTTTTAAATTTAAAGTTCGGTAGATTCTTGGCCCGAGCGGAAAGTGATAGGAGAGCAAGTCCGTTCTTCCGTTGATAATTTTCCCCTTCTTTACCCCTTTAAAGAGCACATCTTCTGCTGATTGTTTCCATTTTCGAAGGTTGCCATATAAAACGGCTACTTCTTCCGAGAGATTTGCCAAATGGCTTTTAATAACAAAAATGGCATCCGGGTCCAGCCAATCATCCGCATCAAGCTCCAATATGAATTCCGACGTTACATGGGGCAATAAATGGTTAAAAGCAATTGCTTTGCCCTCATTTTTCTTGGAAAACACTTTTACGAGCTTTCCATCATTCCATTGCTGGAGCCGATGGTAGGAGTTATCTGTAGAACCGTCATCCATGATTAGTACCTGTTCCGGCTGTTCATTTTGCAGCAGGCAGGAAGCTACTGCGGTTTCCACATATTTTTCCATATTATAATTAGAAATCAAGACGGATAGACTTGGATTTGCTGTTTTATTTTTATTTAACTGGTACTTCTGCATAAATTTTTGCTTTTCCATGTTATTAGCAGAACTGTTCTTTCTTGACTGTAGGACAAAATTGTCTCTGTATGACTTCTCTGGACTTGGTTTATCGAAAAGCCAGGCTGGAAAAAGAGCCTCCTTAAACGGCAACTGGAAGTTTGTTAAAAATTGTTGCCTTTTAAGAAAAGCAGTAGACACCAACAGTGGGTGTTCGACAGCAATATTTCGGTTACGGTAGAGGGTCTTTAAAAAGGGATCTGTTTGGGAAAGATGCAGGGATTCAGGTTGAACAGCAGGGGAAAGGTAATCCGTATGCTGCAGAAACAATACATAAGAACTGTGGATTTTATGAATCAAATTATTCAATGTTTTCCCAAGGTCATTCTCTTGCAAGGGAATAGATTGAATTTGCTTAACATTACTATCATTCTGAATCGTATTTAAAGACATCGCCTGTTCATGGAGAATAATAATAGAATCTAATCTAGAGTCAATATTTTTTAAAGACGCTAAAGCTTTACGGATTGCTGCTAGATTAGAATAATGGGCCAGAATTACAGTTATATCTTTCAAAAAAATCCCCCGTTCTTTTCCGTTTTTCATTCTTATGTATATGTGTTGCTCCTATATTTATCCCATTTGAACAAGCAATAAAGATCCCATAAAGTTATCCAGAAACAGAAAAGCAAAAAACTTTATACAATGCATTTCAATAAAAACAGATGCAAAAAGAACAAATATTTATTGTAAAACGATAAATTTGGTGTTAAAATAAATTTTGAAAATAATGAAGTGAGGTGTTTTTAATGAAACAAGTTTCCACACTGTTTCTAAAGATAGCTGTTTTTTTACTTGGATTACCAGTACTTGCCTTGGGGATTTTTGGGGCGATTTGGTTAGCTGACAATCCAGCAAACCCGAATTATGGTCATATTCTGTACCCTATTTTAGTAGGTATGTATGCAACGTTAATACCATATTTCATTGCCTTGTATCAGGCGTTTAAACTTTTAAGCTTTATTGACAACAACCGGGCCTTTTCGGAATGGTCTGTGAAGGCTTTAAAGAATATTAAATTTTGCGCATTAACAATTAGCGGATTGTATGTGGTGATTCTGCCATTTGTTTATGTCATCGCAGAGATAGACGATGCGCCTGGCCTGATTCTCATCGGAATGCTCCCGATATTTGCTTCCCTGATTATCGCTGTATTCGCTGCGGTTCTTCAAAAACTATTAAAAGAAGCAATTGATATCAAATCTGAAAATGATTTAACGGTCTGAGGTGAAAAACATGGCTATTATAATTAATATTGATGTGATGTTGGCAAAAAGAAAAATGAGCGTTACAGAATTATCAGAGAGAGTTGGAATAACAATGGCTAACCTTTCTATATTAAAAAACGGAAAAGCAAAAGCAATCCGAGTAACTACTTTAGATGCAATTTGTAAGGCCTTGGATTGTCAACCAGGGGATATTTTAGAATACAAAAGTGAGGAAGAAAAGGAATGACTTTGATAGATAAAAAACTCGTATCCATTCGTCTAATGTATTAAATTCTAAAAAGGGAGATCGCCCATGAATGTAACCATTCAAACTAATTCACAGAGAAAAACTTTTAGAGCACAAAGCTCTAGAGCATTCAAACAACTTGTCCGCTTTGGTTGGGAGCAGTCCTTATCCTGTCTGTTTCCGGTCGTTATTTTTGCCTCTTTGGCAATTACGCAGGTCATACCGCTTCCTTTCTTGCCGCGCTATGACTGGCTGCTCATCATCTTTCTTTTAATGCAGTGGGTGATGCTCCGTTCAGGACTTGAAACAAAGGATGAGCTTAAGGTTATTACATTATTCCATCTTATAGGATTGGCTCTTGAAATCTTCAAAGTGCAAATGGGATCCTGGTCGTATCCAGAGGAAGGTATTTTTAAAATCTTTGGAGTACCTTTGTATAGCGGGTTCATGTATGCAAGTGTAGCGAGTTATCTGTGCCAGGCGTGGAGAAGATTAAACGTTAATCTGGTAAACTGGCCCCCGTTTTTGGTGGTAGTACCCCTGGCGGCTGCGATTTATTTAAATTTTTTCACCCATCACTATTGGATTGATATTCGTTGGGTCTTAGCGGGGCTTGTTTTCATTGTCTTTTTACGATCATCGGTTACATACGAGGTTGGTGGGACCCGTTATCATATGCCAATTGCTCTATCGTTTCTGCTGATTGGATTTTTCATATGGATAGCAGAAAACATCGCCACGTTCTTTGGAGCATGGGAATATCCGAACCAAGCTGATGCATGGAGTCTTGTTCATTTAGGGAAGGTGAGTTCATGGGTCTTGCTAGTGATTGTCAGCTTTCTGATTGTGGCGACCTTGAAGCAGGTGAAGGGGCGATATCAAGAGAATGACTACTAGGCTATTTAACAGCAGAAGGATAATTGGTGAATGAACAAGAACAGTTTGAGGGGAGAGACAATGTTAAAGAAAATTCCTTTTTTCAATAATAAGCAATCGAAAGCATCGATTCATAATACGGAAAGGTATACGGAAGATAATACACCTGACCATGTAGCCATAATTATGGACGGAAACGGAAGGTGGGCCAAAAAGCGAGGCATGCCCCGAGTTGCCGGGCATAAAGAAGGGGTATCCTCTGTCGTCAAAATTGTCAAAGCGGCAGTAAAATGCAAGGTGAAAGTGCTGACGCTTTATACGTTCTCCACGGAAAACTGGAAACGGCCAAAGCCTGAGATAGAATTTATTTTGAGGCTTCCTAAGGGGTTTCTTCATATGTATCTGCCTGACCTTATCTCCAATAATGTACGTATAGAGACAATCGGTGATATGGAAAATCTGCCAGCAACTACGCGTGAAGCAATACAGTATGCAATCGATCATACTCAGGATAATGACGGTTTGCAGCTGAATTTTGCGATCAACTATGGAAGCAGGCATGAAATTTTGAATGCCATGAAAGAAATGCTTACGGATATAAACGATGCGGGATTGTCACTAGATGATGTGGATGAACAGCGGTTTTCACGGTACCTGTATACAGCCGGTATCCCAGACCCTGACTTACTTATTCGAACCGGCGGAGAAAAACGCTTAAGCAATTTCCTGCTTTGGCAGTCGGCCTACACCGAGTTTTGGTTTACCGACGTGCTATGGCCGGATTTCTCCGAGAAGGAATTTCTTTATGCACTTGAAGAATTCCGACAAAGAAGGAGAAGGTATGGCGGGATCTGATATGGTGAATGGAAAAAGAGGCAGCAAAAACAGATATAATCTTCTTTCTACCTCTACTAGGAATAGTATCCCCTTATACAAAAACTCCCATAATGTTGTTTATATAGTATAAAACAAAGAGCTTGCTTTAGAGGTGCTGTTTCTCAAAAGCAAGCTCTTCGTTTTCGTTTTGTTGAAGCACTAAAAGGCGTTTTTGTTTTGTGAAAACTAAAAATATTATATCTCCCTTCTCCCGGTTCTTTCTTAACCAGGTTTTAATTTGTTATTATAAGATAGGAAGCGAATTTATATTATTTTTTACTAATAATCATATGCTAACAGTATAACCACGGAGATTCCTTATAAGGGATTTTAGAGGTTTTCGAGCATGGAGGAGTGGTCGTCTTATGAAAAAAGTCAGTGCAAATGTTATTCAATTTCGAGGAACCCATTATGAATATGGCTACCATCAAGGGATGCTGGTAAAGGATCACATCTTATTAAAAAATCGAGAAAATCAATGGAAAGTTAGAAAACCTCTTTTTTCTATTGATAAGGAAGAAACAAAACAGGTCTTTAACGAAATAGCTCCAGCGATTTGGGAGGAATTAATTGGTATTGGTGAAGCGCTTGAATGGCCGATGGAGCGTGTACTGCTAGAATTTGGCGGATACCGTGTTAAATTGAATCGGTCTGGTTGTTCAATTTTAACGGGAACGGATTATCTAATCCGAAATTACGATTATCATCCCAAAACATATGATGGTTTTTATTCCGTGTACCAGCCAACCGATACGGGGCATGCCATCATCGGCGTTACACAGAAAGTAACGGGAAGATGTGACGGAATGAACGAAAAAGGTTTAGCAATGGGGTATACGTTTATGCATCGTAAGCGCCCGAAAGATGGATTTGTCTGTAATATGATTGGGAGACTTATTTTAGAAACATGCGCAAATATAGAGGAGGCTGTTTCTTTATTGAAGCGTCTTCCGCATCGAGGATCATTCAGTTATGTATTAAAGGATAAGAATCAGGCTGAAGCAACCATTGTCGAAGCTTCACCGAGAAATATCGAGGTGAGAAATGGAGCAGCTTGTACGAACCATTTTCAAATAATGAAAGAAGAAAATCGCCATTATCTGAAAGATTCGAAGCGACGTTTAGAAATTATGGAAAAAGATCAATTAACCTCTCCATTAAACGGGGATGAAGCTTTTCAACTGCTAAACGGAACCGAAAATGGTGTGTTTTCCAAATTATACGGACAATGGGCTGGAACAATACATACTGCTGCATATTTTCCGCAAAAGTTAGAAGCATGGCTTGCTTTAGGCGGAGATCAGCAGCCTGTGAAATTTGACTTTGCTTCATGGTTAAACGGCGATGATTTTTCTGCGTCAAAAGTAACCGGAACAATTGATACGGAAATACCGTTTGTACATATGGAGAAAGCAGATTGGTTTAGGACGAAAAAATAAATTTAAATCTACACAGAACCAAATATAAAGTAAAAGAAAAAGCTGCGTCTTACATCCATTTTAGGCGCAGCTTTTTCTTTTTTGCATATAATCTCTCTAAACCTAGTTGACAACTCGGAATAATGCGTTTAAACTAATATAAAAATTCAGTAATCAGATTATTTATGAAGTGAAAATAAACAGATAGAAAATGGGGGATGGGAAGATGAGTAACTTAAAAGAAAAAACAATGGAGTCCATTTTTGCAAAATTTGATCAGTCATTTGAGGAAGTGAGAGGCTGGAGAAGACACATGCACCAGCATCCCGAATTGTCTTTTCAAGAGGTACATACGGCAGCGTATATAGAAGAAAAATTAAAAAGCTTTGGTCTAGAGGTTCAAAAAAATATCGGCGGTCATGGATTGATTAGTGTGTTAGAGGGCAAGGAGCCTGGAAAGAAAATTGCATTGCGGGCTGATTTTGATGCATTGCCGATACTTGATGAGAAAGAAACCCCCTATAAGTCTACAAAACCAGGAATAATGCATGCTTGCGGGCATGATGGGCATACAGCAGCCCTGCTAGGTGTTGCGAAAGTAGTCAGTGAGTATAAAGAAAATTTAAAGGGAAGTATTGTCTTCGTCTTCCAGCCAGCTGAGGAAACACCACCAGGCGGGGCAAAATTTATGATAGAAGAAGGCATTTTAGATGATGTGGATTATGTTTTCGGAGCGCATCTTGCTTCAGATATCCCAGTTGGAAAAGTTGGCGTAGGAGAAGGCTATCAGATGGCTGCAGTAGATAAATTCGCTATTGATATTAAAGGACATGGCGGTCATGGAGCAAGACCGCATCAAACAACGGACTCCCTGGTGATAGGAACAAGTGTTGTAGAAGCACTGCAAAAGATTGTCAGCCGTCAAATCGACCCGCTAAAGTCTGCAGTTGTGACGATTGGCGTCTTTCAAGCAGGAAATGCATTTAATGTTATTCCAGATACTGCACGCATTGAAGGAACTGTCCGTACTTTTGATCCCGAAGTTCGCGATAAAGTAGAGACAGAAATCCGCTCGATTTTGGATGGGATCACCAGCGCATTTCACGCTACCTATGAACTTGATTATTTAAGAGGATATCCTGCGTTATTTAACCATAAAAAAGAAACAGATTTAGCTAGAGATTTATTTAAAGAAGCTTTTGAAGAAGAGAATGTCGTAGAATTTTTGCCGACAATGGGAGCGGAGGATTTCTCTTACTTTTTAGAAGCTAAACCGGGAACCTACTTCCGGGTCGGTTCCCAAAATGATGATGAAGCAACGCATTATCCGCATCATCATCCACGATTTGACATTGATGAACGAGCGTTAGTAAATATCGAAAAAGCTTTTGCGTCTATTATTAAGCATTATTTGCTTAAATGAGTTAGGTTAAGGATTGGGACAGTATGATAAAAGACTACGTTTAGGAAGGAACTCTATAATGAGCCGACCAAAAATTTCATTAATGGAAGCATATATGATAGAAACACTACGTGCGAACGGGATAACCGATGAAGAAATAATTGAAAAAGTAAAAGAAGAGAACGTATCTTCTTTGAAACAGATTCATGATAAATTTGACCTCGAGCAGTTGATTACACTTGCAGAAAAGGACTTTACAGCTTTTGAGCAGGCTCTTAAGGATGGCTATACTGTTAAATTCGTTACAGTTCGGGGACTGGAAAATTTATTGAAATTAAAATTTCAAAAAGAAGCAGGTAAAGATTATAAAAAAACAGAAACAGGTATTCAAAGTCTTCAAGCAGATGAAGCGGTACTGCGTGAGGTTAAAGAAATCTTATCACCGAATTGGAAGATAATAAAAGATAAGCATGGTATATCGGTAAGATTGAAAGAACAGACAGATTTTTAATCATAATATGAATGTAAAAAGCGCTATAAAACCGAGATGGTTCGGATTTATAGCGCTTTGTTGTATGCTTTTAAGGTAGAGTGGCAGGTGTCTATTAGCATTAATGGATACAATGTAGGCGCACAACGAAAAGGTAACCCAATATCAATACTATTAAATCGCGCGTAAATATAGTAAAATTGCATGCTAGATGATTTAACAAGCATTTCAAGCTGGTTCATATGCGATGAAGTAGAGGACAAAAATGCTTGCCTCTAGGTTCAAATACTAGTATATAAATTGGAGGCGAAAACTTTGGTTAAAAAACGGTTATCAGCTTTTATTACGGATATGGTTTTAACAACCGTGACTTGTGCTTGTTTAATTTATCTACCTATGGTGTTTGTGGCTGTTTCTATGCTCCTTTTTTTACCGTGGGTATTAACTTATACGGACACGGCAAACACAATTTTATTACGGATTGGAGATATCATTTTATTGGTAGGTACAATTATTTATATGTTTACCCTTATGAAAATATCTCAACAAACACGAGGCTATAAAGCCTATCAACTAAAAGTGAAGGGTATAAATAGAATACGATTATTCACTAGATGGTTTATCCGAACAGGGATTTTTGGGGTAGCGTTCTTTCTGTATTTTTATTTTTTGTCACACAACATAGATTTCAATTACTTGTTGTTCATTCTGTATCCTTATCTAGCGTATTTAATTGTTAATGTAATTATTCTCGTGCATACAAAAGGAAAGAAAAGCTTAATAGATATTTGGGTTGGCTCAGAAGTAATCGTAACGGATGAAAAACCTAAAGTAATTAGTATAATTAAAAGAGGATAAAGTAACAAAAGAAGAAAAAATATTACATAGAGATATTTAGTTTTTAGGTGAGCGAACTTTATAAGATCAAGGTGTCTAAGGCACTTTGAGCAATCTAATTAAAGCTATCAAGTGCCATAGACAAGATTCGCTGTAATTCCTTCTTATTTTACATTAGATTAGCCTTTTGTTATAATCGTCAATCATCGAGAGCAGTAAAGGAGATGGACGAATGGATTGGATAGAAAATATAAATTGGGAGCAAATTCTAGTAGATACTGGATTTGTTTTATTAAAACTCATTGCAACACTAATTGTATTTTTTATTGCACGAGCAATTGGAAGAAAGCTGATTCGAAATGCTTTTTCCAAAGCGCAAGTGAAGAAGAAAATGTCTGTTGGCAGAACAAAAACCTTGCAATCCCTAGCAATTAGCACGTTTTCTTATATTTTATTTTTTATTTTGCTAGTTGTTGTATTGGGAATTTTTAATATTAATGCTGCTGGTTTAATCGCCGGAGCTGGTGTAGTAGGATTGGCTATCGGCTTTGGTGCGCAAGGATTAGTCAGTGATGTCGTTACAGGATTTTTTCTGCTGTTAGAGAAGCAAGTTGATGTCGGCGATTATATAACTGCAGCTGGATATGATGGTATTGTAGAAGAAGTTGGTTTACGTACGATGCATATTCGCAGCTTCGATGGTACTCTAAACTACGTGCCAAATAGAGAAGTCGGATCGCTAAGTAACCATTCTCGCGGCAACATGCGAGCTTTAGTAGACATCGCCATTCCATATAGTGATGATATCGACGAAGCAGTCGGTATTATTCAAACAGTATGTGATGATTTAAAAGAAAAAAATCCTAAAATTGTGGAAGGGCCAGACGTGCTCGGAGTAGAGACATATGGCACATCGGAAATAACATTACGAGTTATTGCTAAAACAGAAACAATGGAGCAATGGGCGGTAGAACGTGAATTACGTAAAGCCATTAAAAGAGCATTTGATGCAAAAAATGAATCTGAAGAAATGTATGCTGAAAAGCCGCTACAAGACGGTTAATTTGAACAAGTAAACCATATTAGCCGTGTGAATGGAAAATTGAATAAGATTTCAACATTTGAAAAGGGTTATCGGTCTTAAATTCGATAACCCTTTTATTATTTTTCTCCGGGAGCTGCTGGGAAATCCAGCTTGTAGCAGCATATAAATATCATCATTAATATAAAAGCTCTAGGGATATAAAAAACATGAAATTACTAGTTGACAATAAAAATATAACAGCATATAATGAAAGCGTATTATCACATATGATACTAAATGTAACATATGTTAATTATTTTGCTCATAGTTGATAACTGTTAACATATGTTACTAAATGATGGTTCATCTTTATATATGTAATGTATGCGCTTAAAAAATCTAAGGAGGAATTACCATGTCAATTTATCAAGAGCTACAAGTAAGACAAAAAGAAAACAATCCTATTAAAGTAGGTGTTGTTGGAGCAGGTCAAATGGGATTTGGTCTTATCTCTCAAATATCTCGAATTCCAGGAATGGTAGTTGGCGGAGTATCTGATATTGATAAGGGTAGGGCACAAAAAGCTGTGGATTTTTATAAGTCTGAGGAAAAGTTAATGGTTAATACAGTAGTATCTTCTGATTATAGAGAAGTAATCCAATCTCCAAATGTAGAGGTAGTAGTAGATGCAACTGGGGTACCTGAAGTTGGAGCAAATATTTCTTTAGAAGCATTAAATTCAAGAAAGCATTTAGTTCTATTGAACGTAGAAGTTGATATTACAATCGGATCGTATATGAATTCATTATTTAACTCTGCTGGTCTTGTTTATTCAGGTTCAGCTGGAGACGAGCCTGCAGCAATCGTGGAATTATATGAATTTGCAAAGACAATGGGAATGGAAGTTGTAGTTGCAGGTAAAGGTAAAAATAATGCATTGAAACCTACAGCTAATCCGGATACAGCAGCTGCTGAAGCAAAATCTAAAAATATGAGTGCTCATATGCTTGCTGCATTCCAAGACGGAACAAAAACAATGGCAGAAATGAACTTGTTAAGTAATGCAATCGGCTTAGTTCCAGATAAAGTGGGAATGCACGGTGTGGATGCCAATTTAGACAATGTCGCTAAAAAATTGGACTTAAAAGAGAATGGCGGAGTTTTAGATAACTTAGGAATAGTAGACTACGTAAATGGTTTAGCACCAGGAGTTTTCGTTATTGTAAAAAGTGACTTAGAGCCCGTTGATGAAGAGTTGCGTTATTTACTGAAGGTAGATAAGAGCCATGGAAATCACTATACATTATACCGCCCGTATCATTTAGCAAGTCTAGAAACACCTGTTACAATTGCAAAAGCAGTTTTGCAGCATGATACTTCTATTCATCCTCTGGGAGCTCCAATCTCAGAAACGGTAACAGTTGCTAAAAGAGATATTAAGGCAGGGGAAAAATTAGATGGTATCGGCGGTTATTCTGTTAGGGGTGTATTAGAAACACATAAAGATATGGAAGAAAACGGACATATCCCAATTGGCTTAATTAGTGGAAATGTTGTCGCGAAGAAAGACATTAAAGAAGGTCAATTCTTGACTTTAGATGAGATTGAACTTGATCCTTCAACTACTGTTTGGAAATTAAGATCCTTACAAGATCATATGTTTTCTGGTAAATAATTTTGTATTGTAATTCAGGGAGGAATTCGGATGAATTTAGTCATTATTGCATGTCTCATTCTTGTTGCAAACTATGGATTAACATTTATTCAAATTAAAAACTATCGTAAATCAACTGAAAATCTAATTAATAAATATAGAGGAAACAAGGACTATTATTTATTCTCAGGACAGTCTAGAAGAGCGTTAAAATCTGGCTCAATCGTAATGATGATTGTAGATAAAGATTATATTGTTAAAGAGTGTCAAGTAATGCGAGGGGTGAGTATACTGTCAAGCTTTAGAGAACTGGATACTTACAAAGGAATGCACGCGGGAGATATTTTAGCTCAATTACATGAAGAATATGATGGAAATAAAATAAAGAAGAGTAAAATTCCTGCAATGAATGTTGCCTTAATGACAGCAGCGGAGAATGCTTTGTTAACTGTAGCAAAAAAGAATGCTTCTACTGCTGTAAAAGTACAAAGAATTCCTTCCTGAATAAAGAATGGTAATTTAAAGTTAAAACCAAAAATGAAGTTTTAAATAAAGGGGTGTTTTCATGGAATGGATTGAATGGTTTGGAGAGCATTTTATTGGTTTATTTGATGCTGGTGGAGAACAGTTCATGGGGTTATTTACTTCAATTGTTCCTACTTTAGTAGTTTTACTTACATTCACTTATGCCATGATTAAATTCATTGGTGATGAGCGAGTTACCAAGGGAATCCAGTTTGCATCAAAGTATACAATCCTCAGATATACATTAATGCCAATTTTATCAATTTTATTACTAACGAACCCAATGGCATATACTTTTGGGAGATTTGTAAAAGAAGAGCATAAACCAGCTTTTTACGATTCTTTAGTTTCGTTTTTGCATCCGGTTACATCGTTGTTTCCATATGCGAACGCCGGTGAATTATTTGTTTATCTTGGTATTGCGAATGGCATAGCTCAAGCAGGGTATTCCATGTCAGAGCTGGCTGTACGATATTTCTTAGTCGGAATTGTAATTATATTAATTCGTGGAATAATTACAGAGCAGATTTCGAAATATCTAAGAAAAAGAATGGAAAGCTCTACATTGAAGGGGTGACGAACGTGTCTTATAAATCTATTTTTGTAAATAAAGGCCCTGGCGGTTGGGGTAAAGGATTGAGTTTAGAACCTAAAGGAAAGAAAACAAAAGTAGTTTCAGTTACTGGCGGGGGGATTCACCCAGTAGCTAAAAAGATTGCAGAATTAAGCGGGGCAGAAGCAGTAGATGGGTTTAAGAATTCCGTTCCCGAAGACGAAATGATGTGTGTTATAATCGATTGTGGAGGTACAGCCCGGATTGGAGTATATCCAATGAAAGGAATACCGACTATTGATATAATGGATGCATCGCCGTCAGGTCCATTAGCTAAACATATAACGGCAGACATTTTTGTTTCAGGTGTTTCACCAAAAGAAGTTGAATTAGCTGATGTAACTAAAAAGTCAAGTCAAAATCAACAAGGTAATAATGAAGAAGAAAAAGGTGAAGCGCAAGTTAATACAGTGAATAAAGAAGAATTTCAAAAAGAGTATCAAAAGGTAAAAGAAGAGCATAAAGAAAGTTTGGAACAAAAGGATAATTTCCTAATGCGTTTTTCAAAAGGAATCGGTAAAATAACTGGAACATTCTATCAAGCGGGAAGAGATTCCATTGATATGCTAATTAAAAATATTCTACCATTTATGGCGTTTGTAAGCATGTTAATTGGTATTATTACTTACACGGGAATTGGAGATGTCATTGCAAATACACTATCTCCATTAGCAAGCTCGCTTTGGGGATTGATTATAATTGTACTTGTCTGTACCTTGCCATTTTTATCACCTGTTTTAGGTCCGGGCGCTGTTATTGCACAAGTAATCGGGGTGCTAATTGGAACTCAAATAGGTTTAGGACATATTCCACCTGAATTTGCTTTACCTGCGTTGTTTGCGATAAACGGACAAGTTGGTGCTGACTTTGTACCAGTTGGTTTATCGTTAGGAGAAGCGAAGCCGGAAACGGTACAGTACGGTGTTCCGGCGGTTCTGTATAGTCGGTTAATTACAGGTGTGTTAGCTGTTGTGATCGCTTACTTTGCGAGCTTTGGTATGTACTCATAATCTAAGTCAGACATTTTTAGACACCTTATCCAATCACAATGAGTAAAAGAAAATAATAAATAAAATAGAAAAGAAAGGGGAAAATTATTATGTACGAAACAATTGTAAAAGAAATTGGACCGATGGCTTTAGCATTTGAAGAAGAGAAGGTAGTTATTTTATTTGGTCTGGGAGCTCCTGAGGAATTAAAGGAGGTTTCCCTAATACACGATGCAAAAACGAAAGAGGCGGCAGAACCTATTCAACAAAATGGAAAGTTAGTAATTGATGAACAGGAATACAGTATTCAAGCAGTGGGATCAGCTGCAAATGATAATCTGAAAGAATTAGGGCATATTTCCATTTATTTTTCAGAACCGACAGATGAGGTACTTCCTGGAGCAATTTTTGTATCTCCTTCTGTTTATCCGAAAGTAAAGGAAGGAAGTATAATAAAATTTCAATAATTCGATAGGGTGTTAGAAATGTCATATCTTGATGATAGAAGATTGTTAGTGAAAATTGCAAACATGTACTATGAAGAAGGTGTGAAACAGTCAGAAATTGCAAAAAAAATTGGGGTCAGCCGTTCTTTGATTTCTAAATATCTAACTAGAGCTAGAAAAGAAGGAATTGTAGAGATTATTATTCATGATAATGATCTCCGTTCCTTTACAACTATTGAAAGAAAATTGGAAAAGAAATATGGATTAAGAGAAGTGGTTTGTGTTGAAAGTCCCGATAGTAAAAACTCGAAAAGTCCATTAGCAGCAAAGGCAAGTGAATATCTTTTAAGAATGATTAGAAATCATCAAGTAATAGGAGTGACTTCTGGTACAACTCTAAATGAGGTAGCTAATACAATGTCATCCACTCAATTTTTTCCGGATACATGTTTTGTTCCTTTAGTCGGAGGAATGGGAGATGAAAAGGTAGATATACATTCAAATTCAATTATTGCTAAGTTGGCTGAGAAGTTACAAGCAAAATATCATTTTTTACATGCTCCTGTCTTAATGGACTCCGAAGAAGCAAGAGATATAATGATGAATCAGGTTTCCATTAGGAAGATTTTTGAGCTAGGGATGAAAGCGGATATAGCTCTGGTCGGTATTGGAGGATCTCCAGAGCATTCAACGATGGTTAAATCTTATAAAGACTACAGTATTGTAGATGATCTAAATGAGGAAGAAATTGCCGGAGATATTTGTTATAACTTTATCAATGATGAAGGAAAATTGATAGAAAATGAATGGAATAAAAAAACAATTTCTGCTGATATTAATAAGCTGAAAGAGATTCCATTGGTAATTGCAGTTGCTGCAGGGGAAGAGAAAGTAAGAGCAATCAAAGCCGCTCTCCGTGGAGAACTGGTTCATGTATTAATAACGGATGAAGTTACGGCGAAACGCTTACTTAATGATTAGTTCACTAGAACGGTTTTTACTGGATTAACTATTTTAAGATTTAGCGCAACAATTATAATATTTTATTTTGGACGTGAGATTGGAAAGAAGTTTATCCAGAAAAAAATGTATGCTGAAAAACCGTTAGAAGACGGTTAAACGAGATTAATAAAACGAAAAATTTTAATCTGAAATAGTGACTTCCCTTTCAAAGTGGGGAGTCACTATTTTTATGTTGTAATAGACTTTCGAACTAGTTCGCTCTAGCTGAGGTATCTATTTTACTGTTATTCTATCCACAAACCGGAGAATAATCAGATGGGAAATGTCGGTCTTTCGGCTTACTTTGATGCTAGAAATGCCATATTTTTAGATATTGTTAAGCATATTTGTACTTATATCCTGTATAATAATAGCCGATAAAGAGGTGGGGAGTTAATCAAATGTAAGGAAAATGATAGGACGAAACGGTAATTGATGCTAGAAATAGGTGATAAGACCTATCTGTTTGAGTCTTTATATAACTACTATTAGACGTTAAATTACTGTTTCGGTTCAACATGGAACCTTTAAAAGATTAGACACATGTAAAATAGCTAATTTGCTAAATAAGAACCGGGAGTGGTTTGGATGAAGAATATTTTTCGCAAAGAGGTAACAGAGGATAATTTACTGGAAAAAAGCAAAGAAATGAAGGCAGTTTTAGAAGGATTACAGCAAACAGATGTAGCATTACAACTGCAAATATCAAAAATAACCGAGCAGGATTTAGCGGTTGCAAAACTACTGCAACCATTGGTCAGAGAAAATATTGAAACAATTATTGATGCATTCTATGATAATTTGTATCGCGTACCTGAGTTAATGGGGATTATTGAAACGTATAGCTCTCTTGAGCGTTTAAAACAAACTTTAATGAGACATATCGTTGAGATATTTTCAGGGGAGTTAAATCAAGATTTCATTAATAAACGGAGTAAAATTGCTAAAGTGCATGTACATATAGGCCTCAAGCCGAAATGGTATATCGCCTCGTTTCAAGAGATATTCTTTCAAATATCCAAATTATTGGCAGATACATATCAGGATAAGGAGAATTTTTTGAATGCTGTTCAGGTAACAAATAAACTGTTAAACTTTGAACAGCAGATTGTGATAGAAGCTTATGAAAAAGATATTGAAGAGAAAAGAGCTATCATGGATGAAAAAAATCAAAATTTAATCAGCTCGATGAGAGAGACGGCGGAAAGATTAAGTTATGTATTAACGGAGACGAACCAATCTGTTATGAAAATGGTAAATCAAGCAAATCGAATTAACCAAATTTCCAAACAAGGGGAGGAGATTGCAGCATCAACGAGTGAATCTGCGCAGCTTGGAATGGAACAGACAAAGACAACCAATACAGGTATGACGAATTTAGATAACCAAATGGTGCTTGTTGTAGAAAGGTTAGAACAGTTGACGAGCAGTGCGGAGAAAATTAAATCTGTTATTTCTATTGTAGAATCCATCGCTGGGCAAACCAATTTATTGGCGCTGAATGCATCGATTGAAGCAGCGAGAGTGGGGGAACAAGGGAAAGGATTTGCAGTCGTAGCCGAAGAAGTGCGCAAGTTAGCGGTGCAGTCAGCTGAAGCAGTAGCGGAGGTGAGCGACTTAATCCTGGAAACAAATGAACAAGTTGCGAATAGCCGGGAAGCCATTAACGAAACGAAGGAAGAAGTAAAAGCAGTTCGTGAACAAACAGCAAAAACAGAAGCTATTTTAAGTCAAGTTTCCGAATCGATGAATCGAATTTCTGAGAACAGTACGCATATCCAGCAATCTTTAGAAGAGAACCAGCAAAGTATTCATGAAATTGAAACTTCAATGGGCGAGATTGAAAACTATGCATTGAAGTTTAATGAAATGCAATAATTTGATATTATTGATGAAATATACAAGTAAAGAGGTTTGAATATAGATGAAAAGAAAAAGAAAATCCAAAAGCACCATAAGGAGATGGATTATTTTTATCATCCTGCTAATCATTCTATCATTGGTTATTAAAATTTATTTTGATACGAGTACATTCAAAATAAATAGAGAGATTTTCCAAAGTGCAAAGCTGGAGGAAGGTACAGAGCTAAATATTGTGCAAATAACGGATGTACATAGCCGCGTTTTTGGTTCAGAAAACGAAAAAGTAATTCAAAAAGTGAAGGAACTGGATACGGATATGATTGTTCTGACAGGTGATTTAATTGATCGTAAAACGAATGATTTAGAGGATGCTTTTCATCTTGTGGAAGAATTAGTTCAAGTCAATCCTGATACGTATTATGTCACTGGTAACCACGAACAAGAAAATCCAAAGAAAGAAGCATTTTTAGCTGGATTAGAAGACAGAGGGGTTACCATTCTAAGTAATGAAAATACGCAATTCGAAAAAAATGGTCAACGTTATAATATAGTTGGTATTGATGATGTGTCAACTGGCCATGAAGATATGTCTTCTGCCTTCTCTGATAAAGATACAGAAGCATACACTATTTTGCTTTCGCACGCTCCATTAGTTGTACAGAAATATCCGGATGTAGATGCGGATTTAGTATTGAGCGGCCATACGCATGGCGGTCAAATTAGACTGCCATTTATAGGCGCACTTATTGCTCCAGATGATGGTTTGTTCCCAGAATTACAAAAAGGGATATATCCATTAGGCGACGAACGTTATTTATATATTGATAGCGGCTTGGGGACTACTGCAATGCCTGTACGATTTCTGAACCAAAGCCAGATAAGCTTGATCACCATTCGTTCCAGTAATTAGACTACAAATAAGCAATGCCTGTTTAAATAAGAGCAGGGCATTGCTTATTTGCGCTTTAAAAAAATTAAAAGGAAATGATAAGCGCATGATTGCCAAGTTTTCTTTAAGGAAATATATCCTTCCAGTTAATATACAGAATTCTTAGTGTTATAATTTAATAGAAACGCGTTAACTAGTATGATGATAGTTTAGGGAGGATTTTTTCATGGTTAAACTTAAACAGACGAAGATTTCTAAAAGTATAGATGAAAGAAGAAAAGAATTAACAGAAGCATACCCAGTATGGAATCGTGATACCATTGCTCTTCATTTTCAAAAAAGCGTAGAAGCATTTGGGAATCAGGATTTTATGTATATTCATGGAGAAATATATACATATCAGGATGTATGGGATAGTGCTGTGAAAATGGCAAAAGCATTGATACGTAGCGGAGTGAAAAGAAGAGACCATATCGCTGTATTAATGGATAATGATGCAAGCTATCCATCCCTTATGATTGCATCCTCCATGATAGGTGCGGTGTTTATTCCAATGAACTCCATGCTTTCCAAAGAAGAATTAAAATATATATTGAAGCAATCGGATACCAATCTCCTTGTTGTACATGAAACAGTAAGGGATAAACAGCATGCGAAAACAGTAGCGGAATTATGGCAATCAGAGGAATTTCGGGAAACTGCCCAATTAGAGAAAATAATATACATAGAAACAAAAGGAGAAACAGAAATTCCAGACTCTTTTATAAAATGGGAAGATTTCCTGTGTGCGGGAGAGGAAGTTCCAGATGAGGAATGGAAGTTATGCTGGGAAAAGTCGCTTTATCCGGATGAAGTTGCTATTATTATGTATACTTCTGGCTCCACAGGAAGACCTAAGGGTGTGATGCTCACACATGATATGTTGCTTCGCTGTGCATTTAGCACCTGCTATAGCCGTGCCATTGAAAAGGGGCGGGTAACTTTTGCTCCATTGCCATTCTACCATTGTTTTGCGATTGTAGAAGCGATACTTGCCATGTCCTATGTTGGTGGTTCGTTCGTTTCTGCGCTTGGAGCATCTCCATTAAAGTCGTTAGAATTAATGGAGAAATATCGTGCAAATGATTATTTGTGTGTACCTTCCACACTTGTTCCCTTATTGAATCATCCGCGGGTATCTGAATTTGATTTGTCTTCCTTATTTGCTATGTGGTGTGGAGCCGCGCCGGCGCCAGTACCGGTGTGGAAGAAAGCAATGGATACACTTGGTTTGACGGAAATTATTACTGGTTATGGACAAACAGAGGTCAGTTCATCAGGGGTGACGACAGAGATTGGCGATGATTTGGAAGTGATTGCTACAAGGGTTGGACGTCCTAAATTAGTTGGCAGCTGCGGGTTACCAGAGTTCCAGGGGCATGCTACAGAATACAAAACAGTTGACCCGGAAAATGGACGAACTTTAGAAGCAGGGACTATCGGTGAATTAGCTGTTCGCGGACCTTCCGTAACAAGAGGGTACTATAAGAAGCCAGAAGAGACAGCAGCAGCGATTGATAAGGATGGCTGGCTGCGTACGGGAGATGTAGGCAGAGTGGATGAACGCGGGTATGTTCAGCTTCTGGGACGCAGTAAAGAAATGTTTAAGGTTTCTGGAGAACTGGTTGCTCCAAGAGAAGTAGAAACAGCTATTTCCGAGCATCCAGCAGTTGCTCAAGTAAGTGTCATTGGCGTTCCCGATACAATGACAACAGAGATTGGTGCAGCCTTTATCGAAGTCCATGAAGGGGAATCCATATCGAGAAAAGAAATTGCTAATTGGTGTGCAGATAAATTAGCACGCTTTAAAATTCCGAGATATGTGTGGACAATGAAAGCTTCAGATTGGCCATTAACAAGTACGGGGAAAATACAAAAATTCCGCTTGCAGGATATTGCGAATGAGAAGCTGAAACGATCATAACAAATTTAATAACAAAGAAAGAGGAGGAGCTTGGAATGACACAAGCGTGGCACCAGCATCTGATGCGTGTACAATACAAAGATACAGATCAAATGGGAGTTGTCCATCATGGCAACTATATTACTTGGTTTGAGGTGGCTCGAACAGAGTGGATGAGGCATTTTGAATTGTCTTATCATGCCATGGAAGAACAAGGCCTGCTTTTACCGGTACTAGACGTAAATGCTTCCTACAAACGTTCGGCAACGTTTGATGATTTGGTTGTCTTATTTACACGTCTTGAGCAATTCTCACCAATTCGATTAGTTTTTGAATACGAAGCACGAAGAATTACAGAAGAAGATTGGAAGTCACAGGGATTAACAAGCGCTACGGTAGATGAACCTTATGGTGAATTATTGACAACAGGAAAAACAACGCATATGTGGGTCAATGAAGCGTGGAAACCTGTCAAACTTCATAAGACACACCCTGAGATTTACGATCAAATAAAAAACATCGTGGAATAGAAGCGGTCAGATGAAACAAGGGGGGAGAAAAGAATGATGTATGATGTCATTATTATTGGAGCAGGCTCCATGGGCATGGCAGCTGGTTATTATTTAACAGAAGCAGGTCAGAAGGTAGCTCTTATTGATGCCTATGATCCTCCTCATGAAGAAGGCTCGCATCATGGAGAAACGAGGCTGATACGACATGCTTATGGGGAAGGCGGTAATTATGTTCCATTAGCATTACATTCCCAAGAGTTATGGGAAGAGCTCGAGGGGAAAAGCGAGAAACGAATCTTTTTAAAGACAGGTGTCTTGAACTTCGGGCCAAAAGACAGTGCATTTTTAGATACCGTTCAAAAATCGGCGCAGGAACATAATCTTTCTTTAGAAGAGATGACAGCGGAAGAAATTAACACACGCTGGCCGGGATTCCAATTAGAATCTGAGTTTATCGGTTATTTCGAAAAAAACTCAGGAGTATTATTCAGTGAAAATGCTATCCGGGCATATCGAACATTGGCAGAGAAGAACGGTGCAGATTTATATACAAATACCAGAGTACATGCAATTGAAACAACTGCGGATGAAGTGACTGTAAAAGTGAACGATAATGAGATAAAAGGAAAGAAATTACTTATTACAGCCGGAAAGGGTACCAATCAAGTGGCTAAGCTGCTTCAAAGAACGTTGCCGTTAAGCCCAACTCGTAAAACTTTCTCTTGGTTTAAGACAGAAAAAACGCATTATGAAGAAGGAATGTTCCCTGGGTGGGGATATGACGACGGGGAAAGCACCTATTATGGTTTTCCGAGCGTGGAGGAAGCGGGCATAAAAATTGGCAGGCATGACCAGGGTCATCCACTGGAGGAGCCCGAAAAGCTGGAGCCGTTTGGAACGTATCCGGAAGATGAGGAGGAAACGCTTGCTTTTGCGCATAAGTATTTCTCTAAGGATATTCAGCTAAAAGAAGGCAGAGTATGTACATATACAAATACGCCAGATGAAGATTTTATCATTGATTATTTACCAGGATATGCCAATGTACTTGTTGCTTGCGGCTTTTCAGGACACGGATTTAAATTCAGCAGCGGGATTGGAGAAAGTTTAGCAAAAATATTAACAGGTAGAGAGCCCGCTGTGAGTTTAGAGAGCTTTCGTTTAGATCGATTTGACCATTAATATAGAAAAGGTGTATCCATATGATTTGAGTGGATACACCTTTTCTATTTAAGTATTTGTTTCATCCTTATCTACTAAATGGCAAGCAACGAAATGTCCTGGTTCTCTTTCCTTAAATTCTGGTGTTACTCTTCGACAAATATCCATAGCGAATGGGCAGCGTGTATGGAATTTGCATCCAGAAGGGGGAGAAGCAGGGTTTGGCAAATCACCCTTCAACAGAATTCGTTCCCGCCGCTTTGTAGGATCAGGGATGGGAACCGCTGATAGTAAAGCCTTTGTATAGGGATGCAGCGGATTTTCGTATAATTGGTCTCTGCTGGCCAATTCCATCATGGTCCCGAGATACAGCACACCAATACGTGAACATAAATGTTCCACTACACTCAAATCATGTGAGATAAATAGATAGGATAAATTCCTTTCCTCTTGTAATTCCTGAAACAGATTAATAATCTGTGCTTGAATGGATACATCTAAAGCAGAAACAGGTTCATCGGCAACAATAAATTCCGGATCCATAATCATAGCACGAGCAATCCCAATTCGCTGGCGCTGCCCCCCGCTGAACTCGTGCGGAAACTTATTAATATGGTACGTTGGGAGTCCGCACACCTCCATTGTTTCCATTACTTTTTCTTTTACATTTTTTTTGGTTGCTAACCCATGGTCTAATAAAGGCTCTGCAAGCGCATCACCAATCCTTAATCGAGGATTTAGAGAACTGAATGGATCTTGAAAAACAAATTGCATTTTTGTACGTAGATGACGCATTTCTTTTTTATCTAATTGAAAAACATTTTTCCCATTGTAGATAATCTCTCCATTAGATATACTTTGCAAGCGCAAAATCGACTTGCCAATCGTACTTTTACCGCTGCCGGACTCTCCAACCAGACCAAATGTTTCACCTTGTTCAATATGGAAGCTGACGTTATCTACGGCTTTAATATATTCTGTGTTTTTACGGAACATTTTTTCTTTTGCTTTATACTTTTTCTCAAGCTGATTGACTTGGATAATGGCTTCCTGTGTCATTGATGTACCACCTCTTTTTCATAAAGCCAGCAGGCAACTTTATGTTCACTGTTGTCATTGCATTTTAGTTCTGGTGTTTGTTGTGTGCAAATTTCCATGCAATGTTCACAGCGGTCCGCAAAGTAGCAGGAAGGCTTTAGATCAACCAGCTTTGGAACCTGACCAGGAATAGTATAGAGTCTTTTTTTACGGGAACCAAGGACAGGCTTGGCTTGCAATAGTCCTCTCGTATAAGGGTGTTTCGGGTCTGTAAATATTTCTTCTACCGTACCTTGCTCGACTACTTTGCCGGCATACATCACAACCACTCTGTCCGCCACTTCAGCTACAACTCCAAGATCATGTGTGATTAGAAGCATGGACATATTGGTTTCTTCTTTTAAATCTTGTAATAAATTTAATACCTGTGCCTGAATAGTTACATCCAATGCTGTTGTTGGTTCATCTGCAATAAGCATTTTCGGATCACAGGCAAGTGCAATAGCGATCATTACTCTTTGGAGCATTCCACCGCTTAATTGATGTGGATACGATTTTATAATCTGCTCCCCACGGCCAATGCCAACCAATTTAATTAGCTCGAGTGATTTTTTGATTGCTTGCTTTTTGGAGATAACCTGATGTTCTAGCAGGACTTCTGTTATTTGCTCTCCTATGGTCATAACAGGATTTAAGGAGGTCATTGGTTCCTGAAAAATCATAGATAGTTTATTTCCGCGGATTCTGCGCATATTTCCTTTTGACAGCTTTGTTAGTTCTTCTCCGTCTAAGTTTATGCTCCCTTGTATTGTGGAGGAATCTGGAAGTAACCCCATAATCGACATCGCTGTTACACTTTTTCCGCATCCAGATTCTCCAACAATACAAACGGTTTCCCCTTGATAAACGTCAAAGTTGATTCCATCCACGGCTTTTACCAGTCCGTCATCGGATTGAAAGTATGTTTTTAAATGATTTACAGATAAAAGCGGTTTTTGTTGTGTCATGTAGTTACCTTCCTTTCATGTTTGGATCAATGGAATCGCGTAATCCATCCCCTAATAGATTTACAGCAATAACTGTAACAAATATTGCCACCCCAGGTGGAATCCAAAGCCATGGTCTATTGGTAAAATCAATTAATGTGTTTGCTGTATTAATCATATTCCCCCATGAAGCTGTTGGTGGAACAACACCTAATCCAAAGAAGCTTAATACGGATTCGCTTAAGATTGCTCCTCCAACACTTAATGTAGCTGTAACAATCAATAAAGGAACAACGTTTGGAAGCAGGTGATTTAATACCTTTCGTTTGTCGCGCAGTCCTAATACTTCTGTTGCAACCATAAACTCTCTTTCTCTTAAACTAAGTACCTGACTGCGAATTAAACGGGCAAGACTTGGCCAGTTTACAAGACTTAGCATAATCATAACGATATATAATCTTTGCTCTGCTGGTACTTGCCATTCTGACATAATTGCTGCCATGATAAAAAGAAGCGGCAGACCGGGCAGAGTCATTAAAATATCAGCAATCCGCATCACAATTTGGTCAATAAGGCCACCGTAATACCCTGCAAGAATCCCCAGAATCCCGCCAATTGTTACAGCTAACAGCATGGCGCCGATTCCGACAGTCAATGAAATTCTGCCAGCAAGCATCAATCTGGTAAGTACATCCCTTCCTAGATGATCAGTGCCGAGCCAATGAGATAGGCTGGGAGCTTGATGAATTTCCTGCGGGTTTGTGCCGGCAGTCATATAAGGAGAGAAGAATGGACCAATAAAACTAAATAAAAACACAAGTAATAGAATAATCAGTCCGGCAATGGCCATTTTTCTTTTAAAAAAGCGCTTCATAACTTCTTTCCATAAAGAAGATCTTTGGACAGTTTTTGTTATATGATCAGTTTGAATCACTTCATTATTTGAATAAGACATGATGCTCCCCCTCTATTATTTAACTCTGACGCGAGGATCAGCAACTCCGTATAGTATATCTGCGATTAAGTTGCTAATAACGGTTAATACTGCGATAAACATGGTGAAGCCCATTAATAAAGGATAATCCCTTACAGAGAAGGCCTGCATATAGATGGCGCCAATTCCGGGCCAGTTGAAAATTTGCTCTGTAATGATTGCTCCGCTGAATAGCGCTGGAAGCTCAAAAGCAAATAGGGTAATAGCGGGAAGAAGGGCATTTCTTAACGCATGTTTATAAATAACAACCTTTTCCTTTAATCCCTTGGCCCTTGCAGTACGAACAAAATCTTGTTTGACAACTTCAAGCATATTTGTACGAAAATACCTTGTCAGACCGCCAATCCCCAGCATGGTTAAGACAATAACAGGTAGGACCATATGTTCTGCAATATCTTTTACATAAGCCCAACCTGTATAATCAGCCCCTGAGGTAGTCATACCACCAGCAGGAAACCATCCTAAGTCTACCGCGAAGAATTTAATCGCAATCAGACCAAGGAAGAAGGAGGGGATTGCCATGGCACCGAAAACAAGGATGGTAATAAAGGAATCGAAAAAGGAATATTGCTTTGTCGCAGAAATAACGCCGATGACCATTGCAATTCCCCAGGTTAAAAATAGGGATGCAAAAGCAACGATAAATGAACTCCAAATATAATTATTTAGAACTTCTGTAACGGGTCGCTGAAATTGAAGGGAGTAGCCTAGATCCCCTTGAAATAAATTCCCCATCCAAATAAAGTACCGAATAATCGTTGGTTGATCAAACCCGTATAATGCGTATAGTTCTGCTTTTCTTTCAGCTGTTAAGTTTGGATCAGTATCAATAAAATTACCTGGAATCAACGAATATAAAAAGAAAATAAGGATGGATGCACCAATGAGTGTTGGAATCAGATATAAAAACCGTTTTACAAAATAGTTGTTCATTTCGATACCTTCTTTCTATGTAACAAAGTCTTTGGGATAATATCCCATCAAGGTTTAAAAAATGATATGTAATATAGAAAACCTATTTGTTCGAAAAGGCAGTTGATTCCTATCTAAGATCAGACAGGAATCAACTGCATACTGAAATTCGAACTTGGATTTGGTATCCATTTATATTGTTGCTTTACTCAGATACGGTTACTCCACGATGCGCAGGTTTTCCAAACTTGGAGAAATTCCGCGAATGCCGTTTGGTTCAAATCCTTCTACCCGTGCATTAGTACCTGCTAATACTTTATTGTAATTAAGTAAAATCATTGGTGGATCTTCTTGCAGTTTGGCGTATAATTCATGATACGCTTCTGCGCGTTCGTTAATATCACTCACTGCCACCGCAGCATCGATCAATTCATCAACTTCTGGATTTTCATACCCTCTAAATGTATTGCTTGTATGCTTCGAATGAAAGGCTTCTACGCCGATATGGGGGTCTGGCTGCATCGTTGTTGAAAAGGATACAAGATCATGGTCCCCGTTATCAACACGAGATAATAAAGCGTTGAAGTCCATTTGTTCAATTTGCAAATCAATGCCGATTTCACGGTAATTTTCTTGAGCTAATGTAACGAAAATATCATTTCCGCCGCTGCCATCTGTTGTAAAGAAGTAAACTCTTAATTTTTCACCATCTTTTTCGCGAATACCATCGGAGCCTTCTTTCCAGCCAGCTTCTTCAAGCAAACGTTTTGCTTCTTCTGGGTCATACGGGAAAGGTTCAATTTCGTCTGTGTATGCCCAAGAAACAGGAGCAACTGGGACATTTGCTAATTCAGCAAACCCTTGGAATCGTGCATCAATATAAGCTTGGCGATCTAGACCGAGATTGAAGGCAATACGAACATTCGGGTCCTGGAAAATCTCAGATTCGTGATTAAATGCTACGTAACTATAATTTGATGATGTATAAAGGTCGATATTCGCATAACCTAGAGATTGTAATAACTCAAAATTGTCTTGGTCTGCAGGAAACGCGCTATAGTCTAATTCACCAGTTTGGAAGAATTGCTGCGAATCACCTTCCGAAGTTCGATAAATAAATGTATCTACTTCTGGTTCTCCATTATAGTAGAACTCATTAGAAATAAATCGAATTTCTTCGCCTGGATTATAGGCTTCAAATTTGAATGGGCCAGCTCCAAGCGGTTTTAAATGAAGATCATTAATATAGTCTAGGTTACCTTTTGAATAATCTGCACCATAATATGATTCACTTAGCACCTCCCCGCCAAGCATGGTTAATGATCTTGCGTTAGGCTCTTCCACTTGAATTTCAATAGTTTGATCATCGATTACCGTAATCCCATCAATTTCTTCAGCGTCACCTTCCTTATAATCCAAGCCTCCGACCACATTTGCCTCTGTAATATCGGTAGAGCCCGGATAAGAAGGATCATGAAGAAGCGTGATGGTGAATGCTACATCATGCGCCGTAAGATCTGAACCATCATCAAACTTTAGATTCTCTCTTAAATGGTATGTATAGGTTAATCCGTCATCAGATATTTCCCAACTTTCTGCTAATCGAGGATAAGGTTCGCCGGATTCATCGATATCAACCAGTGGAGGGAACATAACAGATTGAACGTTGCCATCATAGCCGCTTGTATTAAAATGCGGTGTAAATACGCCCCCTGGCTCCTGTAAACCTACAACAACTGTGTTTCCACGATTAAGCGCTAACTCTGGAGAGCTGGCAGGATCACTTGCTTCTATTTTAGTGTCCTCTACAACATCGACGCTTTGAGTATCTTCTCCATCAGAGCCTGCTGCTGCACTTTCTTCACCGCCACCCATTTCTGTGTTACATGCTGTTAAAAATAAAATTAGCGCAGTAAATAAAATAAAATAGTACTTCCTAGCTTTCATTGAATTTCCTCCCTGTATAAAGTATTTAATGATAATTATAATTTAACCACATAATTCCGATAAGTCAACAGGGGATTTAGGATAAAATAATTATGCTAGATTATTTTGATAGAATAGAACTAAGATTTTCTGTTATAGGTAAGTTATTTAATTTGTTTCGGCTAGATTAATTATGGGTAAAGTATTCGAAGGTAATAGCATCTAGTATAGGTGGTGCATGTCATTAGGAAGTGTAGCTGGTTACTGATACCTAGTCAAATTATATCCGGTAGGGAAGCTGTTGTATGGTAAGCTAGGATTGGTATATATTTATTCGATAATTAAATAGAATTTAAGCTGAATAATAGATATTAGAGGAGAAGAAATATGCCTGAACTTGAATTAATAGATTGGATGACGATAGGATTATGTGCATTGCTGATCGGTCTTTCAAAATCTGGTTTGCCAAACATGATTATTCTTGTCGTAACATTAATTATGTTTGTTTTTCCAGCAAGAGAATCAGTCGGTTTCTTGTTGCCTATGCTTCTGATTGGCGATCTGTTTGCAGTCACATTTTATAGAAGGAACGTCGTATGGAAGTATTTAATCAGCCTTATTCCTTGGGTTTCCATTGGAATTGTGGCAGGTTTTTTTGTGCTTCAAAATATTCGTGATGAAATTCTAAAGCCGTTGATTGGTGTGATTATTTTAGTGATGATTGCACTAAACCTGACTCGGCAAAAATTTGGGGATAATTTTAATAAAATGCTTCCAAACTCGCTTCTATTCATAATCTTAATGGGTGCCCTTGGTGGCTTTACATCGATGGTAGGAAATGCCGCCGGAGCAATTATGACAATTTATTTACTGGTAAAAGGATTGCCAAAGAGAGAATTTATTGGAACAGGTGCCTGGTTCTTTTTAACGGTAAATCTGATTAAAGCTCCTTTTTATCTGCATCTCAATATAATTACATTGGAAACTTTCTCGCTAAACATGATGATGGTGCCGATTATTATAGTTGGAGCCCTTATCGGAATAAGGCTTTTAAAATATGTTCCGCAAAAAGTATTTACAGTCTTGGTCTTAATTATGGCCACAATTGGGGGATTAAATCTTGTTTTTGATTAAGTAGAGAAGATAAACTTGCTATCATTCTCTTAATCAGTGGGGGAGGGGCCCCTTTAGAATTTTTATGTAAACAATCTAATTGATTAAGCAATTAATACTAACTATAAGAATATCTCAATTTAGTATGGACTTAATTATCTGACTTTTGGTATAATATAGAACATCTTTTATTTTCTTTTAAGTATAGAAATTCTTAGGCTTCCCAGTCATTTCTATCCTTTAGAATATTAGATTAAATTGTTGGAATTTTTGCTAATAGAGGATGTTCAAAAAGTCCGGTGAAAATGACACTTCGGGAAAAGGAACTTCTACTAAAACCGCCCACGTCGTGTGAGCAACGTAGAAATCACCTCATCCTGAGGAAACTCTTTGGCTTGCTTTTCCGTTCCTCACGTATTCACCGTTAAGGAACTTCTATTAAAACCGCTCACGTCATGTGGGCAACATAGAAGCCACCACATTCTGTGGAAGTCCGGTACTCAAAGCTACGCCGCCTCGAACTTCTTGGTCCTTTTTATCCTCCTTTTTGAACACACACTAATAAGAAGCCGTTAGCAAAAGTATCTTTTAGGAGGACTTCGCAGTGAAAACGTTAGAAAGAATCAGTAGTTTTGCAGGAAACACATTTGCCCTTTGGGTGATTATATTTGGAGTAATCAGTTTCTTGTTTCCAAGCGGATTTGCTTGGATTGCGCCACACGTAAGTATTTTATTGGGAATCATTATGTTTGGAATGGGGCTAACGCTCACACCGAAGGATTTTAAAGATGTATTAAAAGCTCCCAAGAGTGTTTTCATTGCTGTGATTGCCCAATATACGATTATGCCGCTCTTAGCATATGGACTAGCTGTTGCTTTCCAATTACCGCCAGAGATTGCAGTTGGCGTTATTTTAGTTGGGTGTTGTCCCGGCGGAACAGCATCAAACGTAATGGCATACTTAGCAAAAGGGAATACAGCTTTATCGGTATCAGCAACAACTGTATCTACTTTATTAGCGCCAATTTTAACGCCGGCCCTAACACTATTGTTTGCCAATCAGTGGATGGCAGTTTCGTTTACGGATATGTTTATTTCAATTATAAAAGTTGTACTTATCCCAATTATTTTAGGTTTTGTTATTCGTTTGTTCTTCCGTAAACAAGTGGAAAAAAGTATAGGAGTGTTACCGCTTATTTCTGTAATTGGTATTGTTGCGGTTGCTACAGCAGTTGTGGCAGTAAATACAGATGCCATAGCATCCTCAGGACTGCTCATTTTTGGCGTTGTTATCCTGCATAATCTCTTAGGCTTGTTCCTTGGTTTTATTTTAGCGAGAGTATGCAAGCTAAACTTTCCAGATCAGAAGTCCATTGCCATTGAGGTTGGTATGCAGAATTCTGGACTAGCTTCCACATTAGCATTGACCTTTTTCGCAGCTAATCCAATTGCCGCTGTCCCAAGTGCGCTCTTCAGTGTATGGCATAATATTTCTGGGCCGATTCTTGCAACATTCTGGTCAAAATATGATGCAAAAAAGAATCATACCTAAGTTAAAAAGTCTCTAGAGATAGAAAAAACTATCTGCTAGAGACTTTTTAACTCAGAGAGTGATTTAATTCATTTATTTCCTGTTTAGATAAACGTTCTCCATAAAGTGTCACTTCGCCATCTGATATAGCTTTTAGACGAATTTGTCCATCTTTTAATGCGCTGCTTGGAATAATGGACGGGACAGGTTTAGTAATGGGTTTTCCTTCTATATCATAAAAGAGATATCCTTCTTTCTCATCAATTATAAACGAGTTAACTTTCATATTTGGTGTAATAAGTAATGTCAATTTATCGATATCATTCCAGATTAATTTCATTAATATTTTATTCTTGCGTTTTTTTTCAACAAAAGCTTTCCATTCCAAAATAGAGATATTATCTTGCATGCTGATACATTTCCTCCTACATATTTGATTATCTACAACAAACAACTTAAATCTATGAAATAGTTTAACAGATGCAGCTTATTCTTGCTTTTAAAACCTTATTCTAAACATATCTGTACGAAAAAGAAAGAATTTAAGATGATTTCCATGTTTAATGAATATAAACAATGGGTAAAGACTTAAAATCACCAAATTTGCTTGTTTTTTCTGAAATATGATTTAATAATGAATTTTTAATAAATAAGTATTTTTGGTATACTTAAGTTTATCCACATAAAAGAAAACAAATATTAGGGGGGATGTTGGATGTTAAGTAAACAAAGAAATTGGATGTTCATGCTCGCAGTTTTTTCACTACTTATTTTAGCTGCGTGCGGAAATGGGGATGACGCTTCAGCAGATGAGGGAGGGGCAGACGATGGCAGTTATGATTTAAAGGACTCGTATACCGTTGTAAGCGATAACTCATTTGTGCCATTTGAATTTATGGAGGATGGGGAGTTAGTTGGTTTTGACATCGAGTTAATAACTGCCATTGCCGAAGAAGCTGGATTTGAGGTTGATGGTGAGATTCAGACAACGAATTTTGATGGTATTATTCCAGGATTGCAGACAGGGCAGTTTGAAATTGCTGTGGCTGGAATAAGTATTACGGAAGACAGAAAAGGGACAGTGGACTTCAGTGATCCTTATTATGAATCTGGTCTTGCTATTGCTGTGCGAGAAGATAATGAAGATATTAATAATTTAGAAGACTTAGAAGGGAAAACGATTGCAACGCGATTAGGCTCTACAAGTGCAAAATTTCTTGAAGAAAACTTAGAAGATAAGAAAATTGATACGTATGAACAGTTAGATCAAGTTTATATGGCTGTTGAAAATGGGAGTGCAGATGCAGTGATGTACGACCTGCCAAACGTAGAATATTATATTGCTACAACTGGGGATGGATTAAAAGTAGTTGGCGATCTATACCAAGCGGAAGATTATGGGATTGCGATTTCGAAAGGGAACGAAGACTTAGTAGCTGCGGTAAATGATGCGTTGGCTACGTTGAAAGAAAATGGAACCTATGATGAGATTTATGATAAATGGTTTGGCGCTTCAGAGTAACCGTAATGAAAGCGTTTTAAAATGAAGAAATGATTTATTTGGTTGTCAAAATAGGATAATTAAATTGCTCCGCAGAGATATTAACGAACCAAAAATCATTGGTACAGTTTATTTTGCAGATATAGAATAGGGGGCTGGCAATCAATGCACGGCTCCTTTTTTTATTGACTAGAGAGGTGAGGGAATGTTTGATTTTGCCCAGGTGATTGATTTTTTACCACAATTAGGTAAAGGTTTGTATTATACGTTATTAATCTCCGTTATTGGTTTATTAATTGGATTTATATTAGGAGCTATTTTTGGTTTAGGTAGGATTTCAAAGAATAAGTTCTTTTTTGTTATTTCATCTATCTATGTTGAAGTTATTCGAGGCACACCAGTCCTTGTACAAGCAATTTGGATTTTCTTTGCCTTACCAATTATTACGCAATACAATATGGATTCAGTTCCTGCAGGTATTGTCGTTATTGCGATAAATTCTGGAGCGTATATTGCAGAAATTGTCCGCGGATCTGTTGATTCGATTGATAAGGGGCAAATGGAGGCTGGTCGTTCTTTAGGGTTAAATAAACATCAAACAATGCGTTATATTATTTGGCCTCAGGCATTTAAACGGATGATCCCGCCACTGGGAAACCAATTTATCATCAGTATTAAAGATACTTCGCTATTATCCGTTATTTTAGTTCCGGAATTAATGTTTCAAGGCAGATATATTGCATCGAACCATTTTAATGCAGTGGAGATTTATACCACGGTAGCTTTATTTTACTTAGTAATTAATTTTAGTCTGTCCTTATTGCTTCGCTATATAGAAAGAAGGTTGAATTATTAATGATTACAGTACAGGATTTACACAAAAAATTTGGTGATAATCAAGTCTTAAAAGGAATTAATTGTGAAGTTAAAGAAAAAGAAGTAGTTTGCGTTATCGGGCCAAGCGGGTCAGGCAAAAGTACTTTTTTGCGATGTCTTAATTTATTAGAGGATATTACGAGCGGAGACGTCATTGTGGATGGGTATAATTTAAGGGATAGAGCAACAGATATTAATATGATTCGAACGGAAGTAGGCATGGTATTCCAGCAATTTAATTTATTTCCTCATAAAACCGTTATTCAAAATGTCATGCTCGCTCCGCGAAAAGTTCGCAAGATTTCTGCAGAGGAGGCGAGAAAGCGCGGTGAAGCGTTACTAGTTAAGGTCGGCCTCGCGGAAAAAGCAGATCAATATCCTGCACAACTATCAGGGGGACAGCAGCAGCGCGTAGCAATAGCTCGGGCACTTGCTATGGAACCGAAGTTAATGCTTTTCGATGAGCCGACTTCGGCCCTTGATCCAGAACTTGTCGGAGAAGTATTGGAGGTTATGAAGCAACTAGCAAAAGAAGGAATGACCATGGTAGTAGTTACGCATGAAATGGGTTTTGCAAGAGAGGTTGCTGATAGGGTGTTATTTATGGATGAAGGGATTATAATGGAGGAAAATACACCAGACGTTATTTTTACCAATCCAGCATCTGAACGGACGAAAAATTTTTTGAATAAAGTATTGTAAGTTGCAAATCGAAAGGTTTATGGATTGAAAAGAAATCCATAAACCTGTTTTTAGGAAAAAGGATTATAAGAATTACCGGGGCTAATTTAAATGTATTATGGTGGAATTAACTGATAATTGGTCAAATGTGACCTTTTTATTTATCTTGAAAAATCGTATACTATCTATAATCGATTATCCTAAACGCATTTAAATCTTTTAGAAAGAAGGGTGTTGGTATTGAACAACTCATTTCGATGGTTCCTTTTTTTGCTCGGATTATTGGTTTTCAGTGGCGGTATTGCTCTAACCATTAATATGCAGCATTTAGGCATTCATCCATGGGATGTTTTAAATGTAGCCATGTTTGATAAAGTCGGGTTTACGGTGGGAACATGGAATATTATTATTTCTTTTTTATTAATTTGCATTTGTTTGATTCTAGACCGCAGATACATAAAAGTTGGGACTTTTTTTAATGCAATTCTAATCGGGGCATTTGTGGATTTCTACCACTGGACAGGAATTCTTCCTACAGCCTCTAATACATGGCTGGATATTGTTTTTATATTATTAGGGATCTGTATCATGGGTTTCGGTGGAGGAATGTATAATGCTGCTGGTGTCGGTTCTGGTCCCCGTGATGGGTTTATGCTTTCCTTGGCTGATAAATTAGGGGCACCCATTGGCCGTGTACGGATTGTTACGGAATGCACCGTGCTGATTTTAGGGCTGATTATTGGTGGACCTGTGTTTATTTTTACATTTGTATTCACCTTTATCCAGAGTCCAATATTTCAAGCAACTTATCTAAAACTTGGAGCTTTTGTAATGGAAGTAGAGTATAAGCAGAGACTTAAGAAGAGAAAGGAATCTGTATCTTAACATAGAAGTGGAAGTAACCATTATGTTGTGTGACATCCATGTTTACTTATGACATAATAGATTTGTTTAAGAATGCAGCAGAAGTAGGTGTGAAAATGATAAAAGCTTTATTGATAGCGCCATATACAGGAATGATTGAAGCGGTGAAGCAATTAAAAGTTCCGGAAGACTTTCAGTTAGATACGAAGTTGGCAAATTTAGAAGAAGCGATTCGTCTTGCCGAAGAAGCGGAGAGTCAAGGATATGATATAATTATCAGCCGCGGAGGGACAGCGGGTTTAATTGAGGAGATTGTTTCTATTCCTGTTGTACATATTGATATTACAGGGTACGATATGCTACGTGTTTTTACATTAATACAAGATGCGCGGAATCCAGTTGCTTTTATCGGCTTTGAAAATATTTGCCGTGGGGCTAGAACACTGAATGGTATTCTTGATTACAATATTAAAATGTTTACTATCAACCAGCGCGATGAGGTCCGGTTATTACTAAAAGAACTAAAAAATGAAAGATATGAAATTGTTATAGGAGATGTAGTTACTGTGGAAGAGGCCCAAAAAATCGGTTTGCGAGGATTTTTAATTACATCTGGGAAAGAAGCAATCTTTGATGCGTTTGATGAAGCAAGAAGAAAGTACGCTTTGTATCAAAAAACATCTAATAAGACGAAACGATATCTCAGTATTCTTCAATCGATTCCGATAAGTATGGCGGTCGTCGATCGAGATAACAATTTATTTTTCAATAATTTATCCCTAAAGGAGCAAGCCCTATTAAAAAATATAATTAGAAAAAAAGAAATCGACGAGGCGCTTCACCATGTTTTATTGTCAAATACGATGAAGTGGAAAGTTATAAACGTGGACAGCGTACAGATAGAACTGAAAATTTTTCCTGTTTCTGATACGGAGGAAAAACTTGTTGGAATTCAACTTTGTTCAATCAAAAAGCATAATGAGTCAGATGCAGTGCGTATGATTACAAAAATCATCCATAAGCCAGTCCTCGGCGATAGTACCTATGCAAAAAATTTAAGAAGACAAATAAATATATTGGCAGCAACAAATAAAAGGCTGTTTATATCAGGTGAATTTGGTACGGGGAAAATGACAATAGCAAAATCAATTCATTTTCATAAATTTGGCCAAAATCATCCTTTATTTGTTGTTAATTGTGAAATCATGACAGCAAATGATCTTCAAGTACTCGAAGAAAAGTTGAGCGATTATCAAAAGGGAACGGTTATCTTCGAACATATTGAAAATATAGTATCTGTTGATCAAAAAAGATTAATTAAGCTAATTAAAGCAACGGAAGAAACGATACAGATGATATTTTTATCAGAAAAAAATATTCCTTCATTGTTGGAAAATCAAGGCGTACTTCTTTCTTTGATTGAAAAGATTAGCTCCGTTTCTTTTAGCACACAACCTCTACGTAAGCGGAAAGAGGACTTAAAAGCCTTTATATTTTATTATTTATCGGATTTCCATACAGAATTCGGTAATGAGACGTTAGGAATACGTCCAGAAGCGCTTGAAGTACTAAAAAAATTGAAATGGCCAGGGAATTTCGTTGAATTGAAGAAGAAAGTAAGGGAATTAAGCCTCCGTTCTACTGGTTATTATATTGAAAAGAAGCACGTTAATGACCTGTTGAGCGAAGAAGAAACCCACAGCAGAGAGACGAAAAAGGAAAATGGTTTTTATGTTCCTTCACATCTAACGTTAGCAGAAATGGAACAGGTCCTTATTCAAAAAGTATTTGAGGAAGAGAGAGGGAATCAGACACGTACTGCAAAGCGACTTGGAATGAATCGTACTACATTGTGGAGAAAATTAAATAGTAATCAAGAAAATCCTTAAAGAGAACCATGCAACGCAAAACTCTTTTCTACACAGAAAATGAGAATGCTTGTATGGTTTTTTTGTGAGGAATCGATTTATTGTTTAAAAATGAAACGATTTATAAAGATGTAGTTAATTATAGCTATAATTTTATAAAAAGTTGTTGCTTTTTTATTCATTTAGTATTATTATATATAAATGCAAACGCTTTATATAAAGGTTTGTTTCAAAAATAAACAAAATGAGTATATGGGGGAGAAGAAATGAAGATTAAGGCAACAATAGAACGTATACCCGGAGGGATGATGGTAGTACCATTGTTGTTAGCTGCAACGATAAATACGGTTGCTCCAGAATTATTACGTATAGGGAACTTTACGCAGGCATTATTCGTGGATGGTTCAAGTACTTTAATTGCATTGTTTTTATTATTCACCGGTGCACAAATTAATGTGAGAAATGTAGGTGTGAGTCTTGGGAAAGGTGCGGCACTATTATTTACTAAATGGGTTGTTGGTGCCTTGGTTGGTCTGTTGGCTTTCTTGATGATGGGAGAAAACGGATTGTGGTTAGGTCTAGCGCCAATTGCAATTATAGCTGCAATGACCAATAGTAACGGCGGTCTATATGTAGCACTGGTGGGCCAATACGGAGATAAAACGGATCGGGCAGCATATTCATTGCTAGCATTAAATGATGGTCCATTTCTAACTATGGTAGCATTATCCATTTTTGGTGTAATGGGATTTGTTGAAGGGATGTTCTCGTTTGTTTCCTTCTTATCCGTTTTACTTCCAATTATTATCGGTATGGTTTTAGGGAACTTAGATGAAGAATTAAGAGATTTCTTTAATTCAGGTAGTAACGTACTTATTCCATTTTTTGCATTTGCACTTGGGATGGGAATCGATTTTTCCAGTATCATAGATGGCGGACTAGGGGGAATAGTTTTAGGGTTGTTAACTGTGTTTGTATCTGGTACCGCAGGATATTTCATTTTTAAAGCGATGAAATGGAATCCGGTTGTCGGAGCTGCGGAAGGATCTACTGCAGGAAACGCTGTAGCTACTCCGGCGGCGATTGCTGCTGCAAGCCCCGCTTTTGCTGCGAATGTAGAATTAGCTACTGTTCAAGTCGCTGCTGCGGTTGTGACAACTGCAGTGCTATTACCGTTTTATGTAGGTTTTCTCGTGAAACGGTTAGAGAAAAAAGGTATTAAAGTGCCTGACGATTATATGGTAGAAAATCAGGGGTAATTTTATATAGTAAAGAAGGTGTAAGATGATGAAACAAATTGCGATAATCGCAGATGACTTAACCGGAGCGAATGATAGTGGAATCCAATTAACGGAAAAAGGAATTAATACATCTGTATTATTTCAAATTCCTAAGAAAATTAAGTTTCTTAGTGAAGGTGTGGTCATTGATACGAATTCAAGAGCTTTATCGAGAGAAAAGGCAATTTCTGTAACAACGGAATCGGCAAAGTTTATTAAAAATCTCAATTATATGCATGTATATAAGAAGATGGATTCTACACTCAGGGGACATATTGGTCATGAATTACAGGCGATGGGCAACGTTTTAGAAGCGAGGTTTATTGTTGTTATCCCGGCTTTTCCTGAAATGGGCCGCATAACAAGGGATGGTTATCATTATGTTCATGGGAAATTAATTTCAGAAACAGAAATTGCAAAAGATCCCAAGCATCCTGTGACAGAATCGCATATTCCCAGCCTAATTGAAAAACAGATAGATGAGAAGGTTGGATTGATTACAAAAGAAGATTTAGAAAGTGATAAGAAATTCCAGGAAAAATTGGAAATTATACATGCGAGGAATATTAGAATAATCTGTTGTGATGCAGAAACGGAAAAAGATTTAAAAAATGCAGCAAAGAAATTCATTAAAGAAACTAACCAGATTATATGGGCTGGATCTGCGGGGTTAGCTGAAGTTCTCCCAGAAATGTTAGGTATCGAGAAAGAAAAGCAAAGTGTTTCTTATGAGTACTCGAATTTTGCCATGACAGTATGTGGCAGTTTATCAGAAAAAACACAGGTTCAAGTGAATTATGCACTACATCAACCAGGTGTGGAGGGGATTGAATTAAATCCGCTATACATGTTCCAGAAGGACTGGGAGGAGCATAAAGCAACTTATCAAAAAGCATGTATGAAAATTCTTGCAGAAGAAAAAGATATTGTTTTGTATGTTCCATCTAACGAGGATATTCGTAGTCAAGTAAAGGAAACAGGTATGAAACTAGGGCTTTCCAATAATGAAATAGGTGAAACAATATCTGCCAGAATAGCTGAATTAGTTGTTGATATAAAAAGTCAATTTCCAAAACTGGACCGTTTTGTTTTAACTGGAGGCGACACAGCAAAAGCAATTACGCAAAAATTAGGAGCAATTGGGCTGCATCTTATCAAACAGGTGGAACCGGGTATCCCTTTAGTTTCTCTTATTGGGGAAAATGAAAGTCTTGTCATAACAAAAGCTGGTGCATTTGGAAAAAAAGATTCTATCTATCATGCTATGATGGAAATGAAAGGGGAAGAAGTTTATGAGTAACAAACCGATTATAGGTATAACAATGGGAGATGCTGCAGGTGTTGGTCCGGAAGTTATTGTAAAAAGTTTACAGGAAGCAGAAATTTATCAAAATGCGCATCCGATAGTTATTGGAGATTCGAAAATATTAGAGCGTGCAGCAAAGGATTTAAACATTGACACATCCATTACGAAAATTAGTAAAGAGGATGATTTTAAACAAACTGTCCTTGGAGAGATTACTTGTGTTGACTTAGACCTTATTCCGGAAGATTTAGTTGTCGGTCAGGTGTCGCCAGTAGCCGGTAATGCAGCTTTTCAATATTTGCGAGTTGCTATTGAGCTAGCAAATGAAAGTAAAATTCAAGCAATTTGTACCGCTCCTTTGAATAAAGAAGCATTGCAAAAAGGTGGACACATGTATCCTGGTCATACAGAGATTTTAGCAGATTTAACCAATACCGAAGATTTTTCCATGATGTTGTCATCACCCAAACTAAAAGTAATTCATGTTACAACCCATATAGGATTGATTGATGCTATTAAGATGATCCAGCCAGAACGTGTATGGAAAGTCATAAAACTTGCAGATAAAACGTTGAAAGATTCAGGGATCAAACAGCCGAAGATAGGGGTTTGTGGAATTAACCCACATGCGGGGGAAAATGGATTGTTCGGATACGGTGAAGAGGAAGAAAAAATTATTCCGGCAGTTCAGCAGGCGGTAGAACAAGGGATTGATGTTGAAGGGCCTCTGCCGGCAGATACACTATTTTTCCGAGCGCAACGCGGAGATTTTGATATTGTTGTAGCTATGTATCACGATCAGGGTCATGGACCGATAAAAGTACTTGGTTTGGAAGCTGGGGTAAATATTACAGTAGGTCTACCGATTATCCGTACAAGCGTGGATCATGGCACGGCCTTTGATATTGCAGGAAAAGGAATTGTGGATGAAGGAAGTATGTTGGAAGCATTAAGACAAGCAATTGAATTAGCGCCTAAAGAAACGTCTGACAGGTAAAATTTAAAGGGAAAACGTATAAAAGATTAGTACGAAAAGCCACGAACAACAACGTTTGTGGCTTTTCGTAGTATTTATTACTTAGTAATTCCTTTAGGATGAAAAAAGCTTTCTTGGTTCCCGTTAAAACCTTGAAGCCATAACCATGTAAAAAAGGCTGTTAAAGCCACAACTAAAATAATAATTATTACAATATGAGATCCCTTCAACTGCGTTCACCTCAATTTTGGGAAGTTCACAAATATATCTTAGACATCAGCTACAAGAGCTGTAGTTACAGCGTAATCTTCCAGTGAGATGTCAAGAGGTTGTTTGGTTGCAAGCTTTGCAAGCTGTTGTCCAAGAAACGGTCCCATCGTTAATCCTGAGGACCCGAGTCCATTCGCAAGCAGGACATTTTCATGCGTTGGAAGTTCTCCGATAATAGGTAAAAACCCAGGGGTATACGGACGGAAACCGACTCGGGTTTCAAGGATGGTTGCTTTTGCTAAATCTGGGGCAATCGCAAGTCCTTGGTCTAAAATTTCATGCACACCAGCAGCGGTCACGCGATAATCGAAATTCAATTCATCCTCATGGGTTGACCCAATGACAAAGCGGTTGTCATCCTGTGAGAGTAAATATTTTGTTCCAGGTGGCATAACTACTGGCCAATGGGCTGTTTTTAAAGATGGAATTTGTAAGTGCATAATTTGTGCGCGTTGAAAAGAAATATCTAACGGAATGCCTAAAGGCTCTACCGTTTCCTTCATCCAAGCACCATTTGCTAAAATAATTTTTTTTGCATCGAGGCTTTCATTATTAAGTTCTACACCTGTTACTGTATTTTCATTTATACGTAATTTTGCGTCTCCAGATAAAAGGATAGCTCCGTTTGCCTTCGCTGCTTTTTTTAGGGAATGTAATAATTTTCTTCCGTCTACACGTGCCGCTCCGCTGATGAAAACAGCTTGATAGTCCTTTTGTAAAATTGGAAAACGGTTATGCGTTTCTTCTGCATCAAGACGAATAATATCACCGATTTCGGGAGCTTCTGCTCGACGTTTGTGGGCTCTTTCTTCCATTCCATCTAATTTTTTAGGGTCTGTATGCAGGCTGAGTGCGCCCACTTGTTTATAACCGGTATCTTTCTCGCCAAGCTTCTCTAATTCTGCAATAAGCGATGGATATATTGCAGCGCCGTTTTTTGCGAGGTGGTACCACTTCTTATTGCGGCGTTGGGAAATCCAAGGACAAATAATCCCAGCGGCAGCATCGGTTGCTTGGCCATCATCCTGTCGATCAATCAGAATAACCTGTGCTCCTTGTTTCGAAAGGTAAAAGGCGGTGCTAGCTCCTAATATACCACCGCCAATAATAATATAGGGTTTATTCATTTTTATCCTTTGCTACAACCTGATGCATCGCTTTTACTTTGCCAAGATGCTCTGCTTCGTGGAAGGAAAGCATAATTAACAAATCACCGTGTGTTTCGATGCTGCCAAAAGGAACCTTAAATTGCACATTAGATTTCCAGAATAAATCATTAAATTCGTTAATCCGCTGTTGCTGCAGTTCTAATGCTTCCAGAAGTTCCTCGAGGCTTGGTGGTTCCTCTTTCCAATCTTTTGGACTTGTTCCAGATCCAAAGAAGTCGGCATAGTTCGCAGGTATATTTTCTGATTTCTTAGGATAGCGGAATAAAAATTTTTCCATTGTTACGAGTGTGTGGCCTAGGTGCCAGCGAATTGTATTATTAAAATAATCTGCTTGTACATCAATAATGTTATCGTCCAAGTCGGAAGCGAAAGTTAGTAAAGCAGTACGTGTTAAGTTAAATTGTTTTCTTGTCATTTCAAATCCCTCCAATAAGATTTATTATAATCTAATAATGATTATTTTCACAGTAATTCGATGAGGAATGAAAATATTTCTAAGTATTTTTGGAAGATACAAGATTAGGACTAGAGGATTGAGCACGAAATATGATAATCTATATAGGAAAGTTTGTCGAGGGAGGAAATAACAAGATGCCAAAAAAACTCATTTTCGGACATAAAAATCCTGATACGGATACAATTTGTTCCGCGTTAGCTTATGCTGATTTAAAAACAAAACTAGGAGAAGAAGTAAGTCCTGCACGTTTAGGCGAAGTGAATGGTGAAACCCAATTTGCTTTAGACCAATTTGGAGTTGAAGCTCCGGCACTTATTCAAGGTGTAGAAGATGGCACTGAGGTTATTTTAGTAGATCATAATGAATTTCAGCAGAGTGCAGACAATATTGAGAATGCTGTTATTCGCGAAGTAATTGACCATCATCGTGTCTCTAATTTCCAAACAAAAGAGCCGCTTTATTTCCGTGCAGAGCCAGTTGGCTGTACAGCAACCATTTTAAACAAAATGTACAAAGAGAATAATATAGAACTAGATAAAAATATCGCAGGCTTATTATTATCTGCTATTATTTCTGATTCTTTATTATTAAAATCACCAACTTGTACAGAAGAAGATATCAAAGCAGCGCGTGAATTAGCTGAAAAAGCAGGAGTAAACCTGGAGCAATATGGTTTAGATATGCTAAAAGCTGGTGCGGATATTAGTGATAAAACGGTTAAAGAGTTGATCACAATGGATGCCAAGGAATTTGCGATGGGCGATGCAAAAGTTGAAATTGCGCAAGTAAATGCGGTTGATGTGGATGAGATCTATCAACTTCAAGATGAATTAGTTCGTGAAATTTCGGAAAACGTCAAAGAAAAAGGATTAGATTTATTCCTATTTGTTGCTACAGACATTTTAAATAACGATTCGGAAGTTTTGGCAGTCGGTGCAGAAAGTGGCAAGGTAGAAACGGCATTTAATGTCACTTTAGACGAAAATGACCGTGCGTTATTAAGAGGCGTTGTGTCCCGTAAAAAACAAATTGTTACGGCTTTGACAGAACAGTTTTAATAAGGGAAACCGTTTATTCTATTTTATACTGTAAAGGGAAATCCTTCTGCATTATGAGCAGGAGGGTTTCTGTATATATATCAAATAAATATAGAAGTTATTAGGTAAGGAGTATCTTTTCGGTAATGATGATCGCTGTGATAACTATTTCAACCAAATAAAAAAAGAGCCAATCAAAATTGATCAGCTCTTTTTACTATCTGCTTATTAGCCTTTTACAACGTTAGCAGCTTGAGGTCCGCGGTTTCCTTCTTCGATATCGAAAGTAACTGTTTGACCTTCTTCTAAAGTTTTGAAACCTTCACCTTGGATTGCAGAGAAATGTACGAATACATCGTCTCCACCTTCTACTTCGATGAAACCGAAGCCTTTTTCAGCGTTAAACCATTTTACAGAACCTGTGTTCATTCTTTTACCTCCACGTGCAGTTGTTGCACTGTTTATTACTATTTAGTTCAAAGATAAATTTCAAGACGAAAGATCAATCTTTATTGTTTCCCATCCTGTATTTCTACCGAATCTAAATAATTAATTATAGTATAACACATATTCAAAATAAAATGCCAGCCTTTTTTGAAAAAAGTTTTATTATGATGATTTTTTATGTAGTTCATCAACTTACTTTATCAGAAAGTACTTCAATATAACCAATAGATCAAGCTTTATAACATCAAAAAAGTCCACGTGTAAATTGGGTTTTTGCCTTATCCGCCTGTACGTTTATAGCATACATTGAAAGATAGAAGTAAAAAAGGGGGAAGAATGTATGCAAGGTAGAGGACGATTTAACCAGCCGCATCGTAATGAACAGACCATTGTTCATCCGACAAAGCATCAGTATGTCCATACGTCGTCTGAATCTGTTGTTCATCATATCCATCCTGTACACACGACTTATATCCATCATCCTTCGATAAAAAATCAGCATCCCAGACCACATGGCATGCAACCGTTTTGGGGAAGACAGCCTATGGGTTCACACCCGCAATTCCGTTTCCCGCCAATCGTTCCACCAGAACAGATGCCGTGGAGAATGGGGAACCATCCCAGGGTACATCCATTCGGTAGACCACGACCATGGTGAATAAAATAGGGTAGTGAAAGGCTACCTTATTTTTATAAATTAGGACGAGCTTTTAAAAGAAGTATTCCTGCGTTAGAATAAATGTAGTTAAGGAAAAAGGAATGTTTTAATTTAATTGGAAAGGAAATAGCAGTGAAAATATTACATGTAACAGGTTATAAGCCAACGGAATTAGGTATCTTTAAAGAAAATGACCCAAGGATTGTTTTTATTAAAGCAGCCATAGAAAAACGATTACGTACTTTTATTGAAGAGGGATTAGAATGGGTCATTATTTCCGGTCAAATGGGAATTGAATTATGGACAGCAGATGTGCTGATGGATTTAAAAGACGAATACGATGTCCAAATAGGTGTATTCCCGCCATTTGAAAATCAAGATCAGCGTTGGCCGGATCCCATCAAAGAAAAATATGAAGAACTCATGATGACGGCAGATTTTTTTAAACCTCTTTATAAAGGAGAATATCAAGGAGCCTACCAATTTCGGGCAAAGGATTTATGGCTGATTGATAAAAGTGATGCAGCATTGCTCCTTGTGGATGACGAATATCCGGGAAGTGTAAAATATTTTTATGATGCAACGAAGCGAACATCCAAAGATTATCCTATTTTTACAATTACCCCGCAGGATTTAGAGGATATCGTGGAGGAGATACAGATGCAAGATCCAAACTACTGGGATTAATGAAAATTATAGAATGGTACAGCCTTATACCACATAGGATGGTATGAGAGGAGGGGTGTCGGCGATGTATTATACCTATGTACCGCCTAATTATGGACATAGAATGCCAGATCGGCAAAATAACCAACAACAAGGTGTTATCACAGTAACTGGCGTTGGTACGGTGATTGTTTCTCCAAGCATTGGTCGTATCCAATTAGTTGTTTCGACAATGGATGACTCTTTACAAACGGCGCAAGATGAAAATGCGAGGAGAATGAATCAAGTCTTGGATGTTCTACAGCAAATTGGTGTCCCAAGGGAGCAAATCGAAACCACAAGTTTTTCAGCAAGACCGATTTATAATTACCAAGATGGCAGTCAGACACTACAGGGCTATGAAGTGCGAAATGAAATAACGGTAGTTACAGAAAATATAAATGAAATTGGTGAAATCATTGATCGTGCCACAGAAAATGGGGCGAACGAGGTCGTATCCATTGAATTTTCCGTAGATAATCCAGAAAACTTTTATATAGAAGCATTGAACTTTGCACTTTCGGATGCGCAAAGAAAAGCTGAAAGTTTAGCAGAGGAGGTAGGTGCTAAATTAAATCCAATTCCATTAAAAATAAACGAGCAGACCACATCAAATGGCGTCGGGCCAGCTCAGGTTTTTAAAATGGCATCTACACCGATTGAACCAGGAAATCAATCGGTGGAAGCTAAGGTGGAAGTGCAATATCGAATTTAGAGCAAAGGATATATTGTTTACTCAGAAGCTGGGAGAAAAAGAAATACAAATCAAGTTTGAAGTTGAAAACTTGGTTTGTATTTCTTTTGGTAGGAATAAATTTATCTATATGTAGAATTTAAAAATAGACAATACATAAAATAATTGTTGCAATAATCAGCAGACAAGAGATACCATAGAAGCAACATCCTCTTTACAAAAAACTTACTTTATAGAAGAACGGATCGTATGACATCACTGAGCTTTTACGAATAGATAAACTTTTATTTACATAAGTATTCAGCGCGAATAAGAACGATGGAATAATAAAGGCAGGCTAAGGAAAAGTGGGGATATCTGATGAATATACATATTGTTCGAATGACACAAAAGTATGCAATTGAGGCACTTTGCTGGAAGTATGAAAAGCCTTATGATTTTTATAACAATGTATTGACAACAAGTGCCATTGTTGAATTACTCGGAGGAAACTATTATGCACTGGTAGATTCGTCACGTGATTTGGTTGGTTTCTTTTGTACCGGACGTTCAGCGAAAGTCCCTGCAGGAGAGAGAAACGCTGCTTATATAGAAGATTGTGTTGATTTAGGTTTAGGGATGAATCCCGTTTTGACAGGGAAGGGATGCGGAGATTATTTTTTGAAACGAATCCTTCATTATCTTGAACAAGAGTATAAAGGGAAGGCGATTCGTCTCACTGTAGCAACCTTTAACAAAAGAGCGATACGTCTATATGAGAAAAATAATTTTATCAGGGAGCACCGTTTTTACTATAAAGATATGGAATTTATAACGATGAAACGAAAAGCAAAATAATGTAGAAAATAGCGTACATTTATCGCATTTTTAGTTATTTGTATAGGACAAATCTTCTTCTTTTCATAAAATATATTATGCATTGGAAAGGAGGGAGTCCGAATGAGCCGAGATAAATGTGACTGTAATCGCTGTCGTCATTCCGGTCGAGATGAGGATGTACGTGTTCATCCAACAAGACATGAGGTACGAAACCATACAAGAGTAAAAACTGTGAAAAATATCTATCCAACGGAAGTGAAAAATGTGAATCGCACTGTTGTTCGTAATGAAAATTATTATCCAGTAAGAGAAACCAATGTGAATGAAACGGTTGTTGAAAATTATGATTGCGGAAGTGACGTAAATAATTCAAGAAATTGCCGAAGAGTGGATAATACGAATAATTGTGGGAAGAAAAATGACAAGTATTCAGAAAAAGGTAAATGTGAAAAAAAGCGCTTCTGCGGTCCTCGTCGAAATCGCCATTGGTTCTTTTAAAATGGTAGAATGTACGCAATAGGTCAAGTTTTTCCAGTTGATTTTTGTGAAAGGTAGCTCTTATTAAGAAAATATTCATATAGGAACCTCTTTTGAATGACTTCTTAATAGGAGTTTTTTTTATGGAAGGAAATATAGAGTGAATCAAAAGTGGGGTTTGCAGTTGTCGTAACATTTTTAGTTTTTGTACAGGAGGTTTCTTTCTTTTCTCAAGAGTACATAAATGCGAGCAATTTTCTTGTGGTAGTGTAACTAATATGATATTAATATTAACTGTGTTTAAAATCAATCGATATGTATTTGTGATAAACATAACAATTTACAATAGAATATTGGAGGAATATAAATGAAAGTCGCAGCAATGATCGGGAGTAATCGCGCTGAGTCGTATAATAAATTATTAGTTGAATATATGAAGGATCGTTATCAGGATAAAATTGAAATTGATATTTTACCTATTCAAGAATTGCCATTTTATAATCAAGATGAAGAATTAAATCCACCAGAGATTGTAAAAGAATTACGGGAGCGTATAAAGAAAAGTGATGCCGTTTTATTTGCTACGCCTGAATACAATGGCTCCATTTCGGGTATGTTAAAAAATGCAATAGATTGGTTCTCGCGTGTGGATTTAGTTTTAGTAAATAAACCAGGAATGATTGTGGGTGCTTCCATGGGTGTACTCGGCACTGTGAAAGCACAAATGCAACTGCGCCAAATTTTAAATTCTCGTGGAGTTGGGGTATTAACGCTACCGGGAAATGAAGTGCTGATTGGTTCTGTTCAGGACAAGGTTGATGAGCAAGGAAAGCTTGCGGACGAGCAAACAATTGATTTTCTTGATACTGTTGTTCATAATTTTGTACAATGGTGTAATACGTTGCAAAAGTAATCATATGCCGGTGATTTTATAGTCACCGGTTTTGTATATTTTCACATGTTAAGAAACTATAAAATGTTAGCGGAAGCAATATTCCGGTTATAGTAAAAACATAGGAACAAAGTATAGGAAATATTTTCTGCTGTTCACTAAATAATGCGTGAATGTTTGCATTTCCTAAAGATATGTATAACGAAAGAAGGGTTGTGAATGACTGAGGATCAAGGGGGCATCGAAACGCAAAATATTAGTCGAGTACCGATTCTAGTCGTATTATTATCCGGGGCATTTGTGGCAATTTTAAACCAGACATTATTGGGAACAGCTTTACCGCATATGATGGCTGATTTGGATATTGATGCAAATACTGTCCAATGGTTACAATCAGCTTTTATGCTGGTTAACGGGATTATGATTCCAGTAACGGCTTTTTTAATTGGTACGTTTACAACACGTGCTCTTTTCTTAACAGCGATGTCCTTATTTACAGCAGGTACGCTTATTTGCGGCATTGCACCAGAATTTTTCTCTCTATTAATAGGACGCATTCTGCAGGCAGCTGGTGCCGGAATTATGATGCCGCTCATGCAGACTATTTTAATTTTGATTTATCCAAAGGAAAAACGAGGCAGTGCAATGGGGATGTTTGGTTTAGTTATTTCCTTTGCGCCAGCGATTGGACCAACATTATCTGGTTACATCGTAGAAAATTTTCCTTGGAGAACGCTATTTTTTATGGTGCTTCCAATTGCCATCTTAAATATAATTGTTGCTTACTTCTTACTTAAAAATGTAACGAAACGAACCTTTCCAGAGCTGGATAAGCTATCCATTATTTTATCTACGCTCGGTTTTGGAGGTATTCTATATGGTTTCAGTACGGCAGGAAATGCGGGCTGGCTAAGCTTCCAAGTAATAGGTTCCTTAATCATCGGCGCGATTATGTTAACATGGTTTATTACAAGGCAAATGCACTTAAAAACGCCAATACTCGAATTCCGTGTTTTTAAATATCAAGTATTTACGGTTACTACAGTATTAGGTATGGTTACGTTTATGACGATGATTGGCGCCGCTGTTATCTTGCCACTTTATATGCAGCAAATGCTAGGGTTCAGCGCCTTCCATTCTGGATTGGCATTGCTCGCAGGAGCTGTTGTACAAGGGTTAATGAACCCTGTTACAGGAAGGCTCTTTGATAGGTATGGCGCAAGGTATCTAGCGATGATTGGTTTAGTGTTAATTGTCGGCACCACCTTTATGTTAAGTACGCTTACTACAGAGACAAGCTTTGCCTATATTGCAACGATTCATGCTTTAAGAATGCTCGGGGTTGCGATGGCGATGATGCCTGTCACAACAGCTGGATTAAATGCGTTGCCAGAAGCATTTATTTCCCATGGTACCGCAGTAAATAATACTTTACGGCAGGTTGCAGGAGCGATTGGGACAGCATTGCCAATCACCATTATGTCGACAGCATCTATTCCGGAACAGGGTCTTGAAGGAATGGTTCATGGTGTCAATGTTTCCTTTCTTGTCACTGGAATCATCTCTATTGTTGCGCTGGTGCTGACTTTCTTTATTCATGATCGGGATTAGCCCCTATTTAAGAAATGATAAAAAGCCCTGAGGATATCAGTTGATGACCTCAGGGCTTTTGAATTACACGCTAAATACTTCTACTTTTTTGCTATCTGCTTTATTGTATGCGCCGTGCATAACAGGACCTACATATTCGTTTAATTTCCAGCCGTTTGCAATCGCTGCTGCAACAAACGTTTTAGCTTCTTTTACAGAATCATGAACACTTTTACCATGTGTCAGGTTTGCTGTAATCGCAGCGGCAAATGTACATCCGGCTCCATGATTATATGTGGTGTTAATTTTTTCACTTTCTAATAAATCAAAGTTTGTTCCATCATAGAATAGATCGACAGCTTTATCGTGATCTAACTGTTTTCCACCTTTAATGACAACATTTTTCGCGCCTAATGTATGAATTTTTTGAGCAGCTTCTTTCATTTGCTCGATCGTTTTGATTGGAGCAGATTGGGCTAATTGTGCTGCTTCAAATAGGTTAGGAGTAACTACTAAAGAACGAGGGAGCAATTCTTCGCGCATTGCGTCTGTGTTCTCTGGCTGAAGTACTTCATCTTCCCCTTTACATACCATGACAGGATCTAAAACATATTTATCGATGTTGAATTCATCAATTTTTCTAGCTCCTAAGTTAATGATATCTACAGAGCCTAGCATTCCGGACTTCATTGCATCCACGCCGACAGAAAGAATGGTGTTTAGCTGTTTTTCCACGACATCTACATCAATTGGTGTGACGTTATGGCTCCAGCCTTCAGGATCCATTGTTACAATGGAAGTTAGTGCAGTCATACCATATACATCATGCTCTTGAAAGGTTTTTAAATCTGCTGCAATCCCCGCTCCGCCGCTAGCGTCCGAACCAGCAAGAGTTAATGTTTTTTTCATAGTCATTGGTTTGTCCTCCTTGTACATAGTCAGTTGCTATCACAAATGATATGTTGCTGACTCTTTAAATTATCTTTTTCCTTTGTAGTTAGAATAATCCTTTCTAACTTAATTGTAAAGCTATTGAAATGTTGGGAATCAGATTCCCTCAAGTGTTAATAAACGTATCTGTTGCATTGAGACTTCCTTTTATTTTTGTCGCACGTAATTTATTTCCTTGCAGCCATTTTTTGAAGGAGAAAATAAATGGCTGACGGTTTCCTCCTAACGCAATCCAGGCAGAAAGCTCCCTTGGCAAATAAAGAGCTGTATGCAGTGTTCCTGCCCATGATCCGTATTTCTCAGAAAATATCCCCTGCTCCGTATCGTTAAGCATACGAAAAGCTTCATAAGGTGTTTGAACAAGTTGCTGTTTTTCGTGAATTCGTTCTAAGCGCTCCAACGATTCATCAAAACGATATCTGTTTTCATCCTTTAACTGGTCAAAGTGATTGGTACAGCTGTTTGCTTCACGCACAAAAAAGGAGCGTGGGGATACCTCTACCACAATCGATTTACCGGCAGTGTCCAACAATACATAATTAAACGTGTTGCGGTGAGGTAGCTCTCGCAGTAATTGAACAGCTTCTTCTACTGTAGCGCAATTTTCGAGAAGCAGTCTGCCAATCATATTGCAAATAAAGCCATCGCCTGATTTTGTTCGATTGACAAAGTTGTAGCCCATCGTCAAACCTTTCTCGTTCATTCCATCGGTACGACCGGTTATCTGCATGGAAGGTCCTAAACTTGCATAGCCCGTATCAGTAGGAGCATATAAAACATAGCGGCCTTCATAGGTATTTGGTGCATTATCATAATTTCGTACTAGAAAATCTCTCTGCGTATAGATAGAACAACCACTGCGTCCATATTCATGATAATACCCGCCAAATTCACGCAGGCAATCATTCCACGGAAGACCTAATCCGTCACTTAGTCCTTTTATTTCTTCCCAAATAGCCGGAGAAAATGTTTTGAAAACATCTTCCACTTCTCGCTCATCAACGAGGAAATTTCTCCATCGATTATCCAGGAGCGCTTTCCGATGTGTCAGAATAGGGGAGTTTTTAAGCTTTTCAGCCTGAAAATGGCCAAATTGATAATGGGTTCCTTGAAACTGTATAATATCCGTGTGAACAAAATTCATGATGATGCTCCGTTTCTTTGAAAAATGTATTGTAAGTGTACCTTGTCTATGATGCTAAGAAAAGAAATAAGCTTAAAAAAGAGAGGAGATTTTATGGCAGAAAGAGTTAGCTACGTTGAATTGTTTGAGAAGTTGTACCGTTTTTATGGTCCACAGGGGTGGTGGCCGGCAGCTTCTGATTTTCAAATGCTTATTAGTGCTATTTTAGTTCAGAGAACAAATTGGAAAAATGTTGAGTTAGCTTTAGAGAATTTAGGGGAAGATATAACTGCTGTAGATTTAATGCAAATGGAGGAAGCGGAACTTGCAGAAAAAATACGGCCAAGTGGTTTTTACCGGATGAAAGCAAAGAAAATCATTAATTGGCTTCATTGGTTTCAACAATATGAGTTTAATATAGAAAACGTTCGTCAATTAGGTCAAGCTGCCCTTCGAAATGAATTATTGGAAATACATGGGGTTGGAGAGGAAACCGCAGATGCAATGATGCTGTATGCTTTTGATAAGCCTGGCTTTATTGCAGATAACTATGCTAGAAGATTGTTTATCTGTATCGGGTATGATATTCCTAAAACGTATCATGCTTTTAAAACACAAGTCGAGGCAGCATTTCCTGATGATTTAGAAATGTATCAGGAATTTCATGCGTTAATTGTACAACACGGAAAACAATATTGTAAGAAGGAGCCCTTATGTAAAGGATGTCCGCTTATTTCGTATTGCAGAGTGGGAAGCCAAAAAATAGATGATTTACGAATGCAGTAAAGGGAATAAAAAACAAGTTTCTAAAAGAGAAGAATCAAGGACAAGGAGGCTAGCTTTATTGCCCTTGATTTTCTAACTGGTCCATTTTTTGCTGCAAAACAGTAAGCTGCTGTTGCATTTCTACGAGTTGCCGGTTGGTAACAGGGGTGTTTTCTTCAAACGCAGCTGGTTCTTCTGTATCTTCGTAGTATAGAATGGTTGAACCGATGAGAGAGATAATACTTCCTAAAGTCATTACGACAGTTCCGTAATATACCAATTTATCTCCGGTACTTTTTTGATTCACAGTTGAATCTGCAGGCATGTTAAGAAAGAAATCAGACATGGGATGACACTCCTATAAGCTATTGTATTCTTGTTTTCTATACATAGGATAGTTGTTTATAGGTTAATATATGTGATTTCTAAAAAAACTCTACACGTGGTTGTATAAGAATACAAAGGAAACTTTGTATTTACTCTTTGTGTATGTTCATAAAATGTTCATTTCCTACTGAGGAGCACGCTTTTGCTGGAAGTGATTAGCTATATACTCATGTATAATGGCCTATATAAACATATTGTAATTTGCAGCGACCGTTTAGAAGGTGGTGGTTATTTGTTAAAGGAATTTGGAAAACAGTTTCGAACGAGAATGATTTGGATGGTAGTTATCTCTCTTTTTATGGCTGCTGCTATTGTAGGGCAGAGCTATCTTGTGGTTTCCATTATCCAGCAGCTTTTTCTAGAGAATGCCGCATTTTCAACCGTTATTCCTGCTGTTTTTCTATTGATCAGTGTGCTTTTATTACGTACGATATTTCAATATATGATAAAAGGTGCTGGTATCAAAATGGCACAGACAGCAAAGATTTCGATACGAGAAAGATTGCTTGCTCATTTTACTAATCAGCCAATGGCAGATGCTGAAAAGGGGCAATCTGGACAGAAGACAAGCTTGTTTATGGATACGGTTGATGAAATAGACGGCTATTTCAGTAAATATCTTCCGCAGGTGATGCAATCTGCTGGTATCGTTCTGGTTGTCTGGATTGTTATTTTTACCCAAAATTGGACGAGTGGATTAATTATTCTTGTATCAGCGCCTTTTATTCCTATATTTATGATGATTATTGGTGTGAAAACGAAGGATAAATCGAAGGAACAGCTTTCTCAATTAGCTGCATTTTCGGGAACTTTCTTAGATACATTACAAGGACTTCCTACTGTTAAATTATTTGGTCAATCTGTTGAACAAAGAAATAAAATTAATAGAGATAGCACAGGCTTTCGAGACGCGACAATGGGTGTTTTAAAGGTTGCATTTACAAATTCCTTGGCTTTGGAATTTATCGCCATGCTTAGTATTGGTTTGATCGCACTGGAAATTGCAATCCGAATGATTATTTTTCAAAATCTCAGCTTTTTCACAGGATTTTTTGTGTTATTGCTTGCTCCGGAGATGTTTAGCCAATTGAAACAGCTAGGTTCTGCTTTTCATTCGGGACGTGCAAGTATGGGAGCCGCATCGCGAGTAGAAGATGTATTAGAAGAGGAGACAGCTCCGGTTCACTGGGGAGAAACGCCATTACAAAAGAAGGAAACTCCAGAATTAAGACTTGAACAGGCTTCTTTCCATTATGAGCAGGGAAATTTCCAATTAGAGCCTGCTACAGTGAGAATTTTGCCTAATGAGCAAGTAGCGATTATTGGTAAGACAGGTGCTGGTAAGTCAACCTTGCTTCATCTGCTTGCAGGGCTGTTGCCGGTACGAGAGGGAAGCTTTTTTATTGATGGCGTTCCGCAAGAGAAGGTACAAAAAACGGATTGGTTCGAAAGAATAAGCTATCTGTCACAGCATCCCTATGTTTTTTCGGGGACGGTGCGGGAAAATATCATGCTTGGTTCCCAGGATGAACAAAGTGATAAGACAATCCAAGAAGTGGCTGCATATGCAGGAATATGGGAGTGGATATCCGTGCTGCCAGACGGATTAGATACCGTCATCGGAGAGGGAGGAAGAGGCTTATCAGGAGGAGAAAAACAACGTATTGCAATTGCTAGGACGCTTCTGAAAAAACCGCAAATCCTGTTTTTTGATGAACCGACAACAGGTTTAGATATTCAGACCGAGCATATGTTACAAAAATCGTTAGATGCCCTTAAAAGTCATGCAACGATTATTACTGTAGCTCATCGTCTTCATACTATCCGGAGTGCCGACAAAATTTTACTTTTAGAACGAGGGCAAATAGCTGGTCAGGGCACGCATGAGGAGCTTTACCAAAATAATAAAATGTATCAGCAAATGATCACGGCACAGCAAGGAGGGCGACAAGTATGAAGGATATAAGACTGATTTTAAAAACGATGCTGAAAGAGAAGAAGGATATTCTTTTCTCCATCTCTTTTGGGTTTTTAGCAGGCATTGCTGCAGTCTCCTTATTTGCAGCAAGTGGTTATTTAATCTCCAAAGCTGCTTTTGCACCGCCAATCTACACATTAATGATTCTTGTCGCAAGTGTAAAACTTCTAGGTATCACTTCGGCTGTGAGCAGGTACGGGGAACGTTATTTTTCGCATCGCGGAACTTTTACCATTTTGAAAAATATCCGTTTAAAGGTTTATGACCAAATAGAGCCATTAGCAAACAGGCTTTTACAAAAATATCGTAGCGGGGATATTTTAGCTCGTATTGTCGGTGATGTAGAGTCCCTTCAGCATTTTTTTTTACGTGTATTTTATCCACCGCTTGTATTAGCAGCAGTGTTTATCGCAACGATTTACTTTACATTGTATATTTCTGTTAACGTCGCACTTACAATGCTTGCTAGTATGATAATGGTACTTATTGTCTTTCCGGCAATATTTTATCTGTTTCAGAAAAAGGTAGCAGTGTCTATGCGGGAAAAAAGAGGCGCGCTGTCATCGGGATTTACTGATTACCTGCATGGATTTCGGGAGTTGACCATCTTTCAACAGGCAGAAAGAAAAAAACAGCGGCTGTTTGATGAAATGGTTCAATACGAAACAATCAATGCAAGAGAGAATCGTCAGCTTGCCATTCGGGAAGCAATCGTTATTTTCTTTTCCTTCTTTATTTCTGTTCTTATTTTAGTCCAAGCAGGTTTCTATGTTTCAGAAGGGAATCTGGCTGGAACATTGCTGGCTATGTTATTTATGATTGCCATTACTGTATTTGAGGATACGCCGTCGATGGCTGTTCTTCCTGCTCATTTGGAAGAAAGTAAAGCTTCCTCTAAACGGCTTATTGAGGTTTGGAAAGATGAAGAACCTTCCAGCACAGGCACACGTGAAATTGAAGCGGATATTCCCCTTCAGTTCGATTTTAAGAAGGTTTTCATTCAATATCCAAATGAGAAGAAAGCTGCTGTACAAGATGCATCTTTTCAAATAAAGCCAGGGATGAATATGGCTATTGTAGGACCGAGTGGATCAGGGAAATCAACATTGATGCAGGCGATGCTTACCTTTGCACCAATCAAATCAGGACAAATTTTGGTGAACGGGGAAGAGATAAATGGCCTTGCCCCGGATAGCTTATGGGGGCAAATGAATGTATCCCTCCAGCATAACCATTTTTTCTATGGAAGTATTTTTGAAAACTTACGGTTTGCGAATAAACAGGCTACTGCAGAAGCATGTCAGGAAGCATTAGAAAAAGTACAATTGGGGCATTTTCCTCTGGATAAACAAGTGCTGGAGAAAGGAACGAATCTATCCGGCGGTGAAAAACAGCGCTTAGCACTTGCCCGTCTATTTTTACGAGATGCTTCTATCTGGTTGCTGGATGAGCCAACTTCTTCCTTAGATGCAATTACAGAGCAGCAGATTATGGATGAAATCGAAAAGGTGACAACGTATCAGACCGTTGTAACCATTAGACATCGTCTGACAGGATTGGAAAAGATGGATCAAATTATTGTTATGAATCACGGAGAAATTATTGAAAAAGGAACGTATTATGAACTGATGGAAAAAGAGGATGGCTATTTTCAAGCGATGAAGGAGCTTGAAAATCAACAGCTTCAATTTTAAATATAAAAAACTAAAGAACCCCGCATATATTCTGTTCATAGATGAATATATGCGGGGTTTCTCATTCGTTTATTACCTATCCTTTGCTGCAGCGACGAATGCTGAAGCAATTGCAATAATCAGGATGATAAAGGGGGCAATGAAAATCAGAAATTGATTCAACATTTTATCACTTCTTTCCCTTAATATAGTTTTTATCGAATAGAAACAGTTTAAGCAGTAAATAAAGGGACGGGATAAGCAGCGCCATACCTAAGATAAAGACGACAATGAGTGAAATAGCCATTGCTGTATTAGTAAACCCTTCATGGATGCTTATGTGAGGGTACAGCAGGTACGGGTAATGAGATATCCCATAGCCGAAAAATGCGAAAGCGAATTGTCCAACGAGTAACCAAAAAGCGGTTCTGTAGTTTCGGCGCTTCCAAATCAGCACGACAGTTAATATCCATAAAACAAAGGAAATGGCAAACATCCACCATAAGCCTAAAAGACTCTCAAAATGGAATGGATTGTGGAAACGCAATTCCACAATAATTCCCGCTGCCGCAATAATCAAAGGAATAGACCAGCCTAAGGCATACTTTCGCATTAAATCTGTTGCATCCTTATCTCCTGTTTCATTGGCATACCAGGTTAAGAAAACGGCGGATATATATAGGACAGCAACGATACTAAGAACAACAATAGACCAGGTTAATGGACTAAAGAACAAAGCGTTGTAGTCCAGGACAGGATTTCCATCTTCCATAAAGACAAAGCCGCCCTCAGAAATCGTCAAAATAATAGACAAGGAAGCTGGAAGCAGCAAACCGGACAGTCCGTACATTATTGCATATCCTTTATGGCCATGCTTTCCATAGGACTCAAATGCATAATAAGAGCCGCGAATTGCCAACAAAATCAGTGCCAAGCTTCCCGGAATCAGTAAAATGGTTCCAAAATAATACGCAGTCTCTGGGAAGAAACCAACAATCCCAACAAAGAAAAAGACAAAGAATACGTTGGTCACTTCCCATACAGGTGATAAATAGCGCTTGATGATTTTTGATAGAATATGCTGTTTTTCCGTAACGATACTATATGCATTAAAAAATCCTGCGCCGTAATCAATCGAACCGATAATGATATAACCAAATAAGAATAACCAAAGTACAGAAATACCAATGATTTCTAATATCATGATTGGCCACCCCCTTGCTGCATGCGTTCTAACTCTTTTTCTACAGGATTTTTATGGAACATATACCTTAACACGACAATGGTACCGACACCTAAGATAAAGTATAGGATGGCGAATAACACAAACATCCAGCCTACATAGTCGCTTGTCGTAGCTGCTTCTTCAACGGTCATTATTCCTCTTAAAATCCAAGGCTGGCGACCGACTTCAGCCATCCACCATCCGGCCTCGATTGCCAGAAAAGCAAGTGGTCCCCCGGCTACAATGAACCAGCGATACCATGTTTTTTCAACAAATGCCCATTTTCTCCGCATGCCAAACCAATAAATGAGAGATAAAACAATCATAAATACACCAATGGTGACCATTGTATCAAAGAAGTAATGAATAACGACTGGAGGCTGTTCCTCAATAGGGAATTCTTCTAAGCCGATTACTTCTGAATTTGGCAGTCCATGTGCAAGAATACTTAATGCATAAGGGACATGCAGCGCATATCTTGCTTCGTTATTCTCATCTAATACCCCCCACATTACCAGCGGTGCTTCTGTCGTTGTTTCAAAATGCCATTCTGCTGCAGCCAGCTTCTCGGGCTGATACGCAGCTAAGTATTTTCCGGATAAATCTCCAATTAAAGCTGTTGCAATAGCAAAGATTAAACCAATTTTCATTGTCATATGCAATGCTTTTTTGTGATATTCGTTATTTTTGTTCTGGATAAGTCGAAATGCTGCAAAGGCAGCTAGCATAAAGGCGATAGTCATATAAGCAGTTGCTATTACATGGGTAACCTTTGTCGGCATAGCTAATGTAAACATGGCCATGATTGGATTGGCATTGACTAACTCTCCGCCTACGATATCAAAGCCTGCTGGACTATTCATAAAGGAATTCACGACGGTGATGAAAAAAGCAGACATGCCGCCGCCGATTGCTACCGGAATAAGTAATAGCAAATGTTTTCTTTGATTATCGAAACGGTCCCAAGTATATAAATAAATTCCTAAGAAAATTGCTTCAAAGAAAAAGGCGAATACCTCCATAAATAATGGTAAAGCAATGATGTTTCCCGCTAATTCCATAAAGCTTGGCCATAATAAAGATAATTGAAGCCCAATGATAGTACCTGTTACTACCCCAACAGCGACAGTAACAACAAATCCTTTTGCCCACCGACGTGCCATTAATAGATAATGCATATCATTGTTTTTAATACCTATCCATTGTGCAATCATAATCATTAATGGAACCCCGACACCGATCGTGGCATAAATGATATGAAAGGATAATGTCAATAGCGTCAGCATTCGGCTGGCATATGCTGGATCATCAAATAACATCGAACAATAACCTCCCTTATTCCAACTACATTTTTTAACATTCCCTTTGTACAGAGAATTAATCAGCGTGAATAAAAAAATCATATGAATGGAAAAGTACTATCTTGTCCTAGGTTTTTTATTGAAAGTTACTTTATTGAGTTCCTAATAAAATGGGTGTTCTGGTACGATTATTAGTCTTTTAATAATAATGGGGGGTAATGCTTTTCCAAATCTGCTGGGATTCCCTCTGAGGTAGAAGCTCATTATATGAATATTGTTTTGCAAGCTATAAACGTCCGTTTCCCTTACTAGGTAGATTGAATACCATTGCATGTGACTTTAAGTCAAAGAGCGTGAAGCGTATGGTTACTCACCCCTTGGATGCTTGTTTCTATTTGGTACTTTGTTTCTATATACCATTATAGTGAATACAGTGTATCTTTGTCGCCGAAAAGAATGTTATAGCCAGCATAGGTGTGACGACTTTTTGAAAAGCACTACTCCATAAGGAGGAAGTAAATGATAAAGCGTGAGTCATTTCATTGCAAGAAAAGCTGGACAGCATACCTCTTTGTTTTGACTTAAAGTCCAGATGTTAAATACCTTTCAGAAATCATTCTAACTCGAGGAGTTCAGGATGCTTAACAAGAAATCTTCAGCTTCCATCCTCTCCGCTCTTATATTCCACTTTGCTTCAACAACTCAACCTTTGCCCGTCAAAACCACTAACAAATGGAATATGAAAGCTTCCACATTCTCAAGAACACGAACCAAAATTAGAAAGTTTTCCTATCTTTGATGTAGGAAGAAATATATTTTCCTATTGACAACGAGGAAAATTCTGATAATAATTAATATCAATACATTGAACGTTATAGAAGGACTAGTAAGTAAGCTATCACAATGTCAGAGATGGGATCAGAGGATGTATATGAAATATTGAAAATCTGTTCATCTATTTATCCAAAGCTGAGAGATTCCTCATTGCTGAGTTACTGAACCTACCTTTTTAGTCTTATGAAAACATAAGCGTTCCCCAAACGTTATCATGGGATAAGTGGAATACGATTGTATTACATCGTATTTAAGTTGTGGTGGTACCGCGGAAGTAAACTCTTTCGTCCCTTCGTTAATTGGGGATGGAAGGGTTTTTTTAATGGTAGAAATGTTTTGTAGAAAGGCGGAATCGTAATGGCGACAAAACGTATTGTTGTTAAAATAGGCAGCAGCTCATTAACCAATACGCATGGAGAAATAGATATGAAGCAGCTGGAGGATCATGTACATGCCCTGGCGTTGCTTCATCAGAACAATATGGAAGTAATTTTGGTTTCCTCTGGAGCAATTGCTGCTGGGTTTAAACAACTGGGGTATTCCTCAAGACCTGTCACGCAAAAAGGGAAACAAGCAGCGGCAGCAGTTGGTCAAGGTTTGCTTATTCAAACCTATATGGAAAAATTAAAGGAATATGATATTACCGCTGCACAAATTCTTTTGACAAGAAGTGATTTTTCCAATCAAGGGAGATATCGAAATGCTTATGCAACCATGGAGGAATTACTAGAGCGACGAGTCATTCCGATTATTAATGAAAATGACACGATTGCTATTGAGGAGCTCACGTTTGGAGATAATGATATGCTATCTGCTTTAGTGAGCGGTTTGATTCACGCAGACCATTTAATTATTTTGACAGATATCAATGGTATATATGATAAGAATCCGAATAGATATCCAGATGCAACACGATATGATCACTTCATGAAGATTAGCGAGGAGTTAATCGAGCAGACTGATGCGACAGGTTCTAAGGTTGGAACAGGCGGGATGAAATCGAAGCTGATGGCTGCTAAGATGGCATCTTCTGTGGGTATACCAGTGTTTATTGGACGCGGTGATGGAGAGCAGAAGCTAGCAGACATTTTAAAAGGTAAAGGAGACGGTACTTATATTGATAGTGAAAGAAAAGCACATTTACCAGCGAATAAACAATGGATTTCGCTGCATTCGCATCTGGATGGCCGAGTGGTAGTAGACGAAGGAGCGGAAAACGCACTAATGCATCAGGGCAGCAGCCTGCTTTCTCCAGGAGTTACAACGGTAGAAGGTTATTTTTCAAAAGGCGATGTCGTGGAGGTTTACGGAAAGTCTGCTTTGTTAGGACGCGGGCAAGTAAATTGTTCCTCAGAAGAATTAGAAGCAGTTATGAAACTGCGCCAATCAGACTATATTCCTGCAGTGCCAACAATTGAGGTTATTCATCGAGATAAATGGGTATCCATGATGACAATGAAAGGGGAATTATCATGAATGAGGTAATTGAAAAAGGAAAACTCGCAAAAAAAGCCAGCTATCAAATTGGAACATGCTCTACAAAGGAAAAAAATGACGCATTATTAAAAATGGCTAATGCACTTAGAGAAAACAAAGATGCGATTATTGCAGCCAATAACCTAGATATTCAATCCGGCCAAGCACGAGGATTATCTGCATCTTTGCTCGATCGAGTGGAATTAAACGAGCAGCGTATAACAGACATTGCCGATGCGATTCTGCAAATTATTGATTTAACGGACCCGATCGGTGAAGTGATAGAAACGATAGAGAAGGAGAATGGTCTGCAGATTGTAAATACGCGTGTTCCAATAGGCGTCGTAGGCATGATTTATGAAGCAAGGCCAAATGTCACCGTTGATGCAGCTGCGCTTGCCATAAAAACAGGTAACGCCATTATCTTGCGGGGCAGTTCTTCTGCAATTCATTCCAATTTAGCGATTGTTAAAGTGATTCATGAAGCATTGGCAGACAGCGCTGTAATTCCTGAAGCCATTCAGTTAATTGAAGATACAAGCAGAGAGACAGCAAATGAATTGTTTCGCTTAAATGATTATTTAGATGTGCTTATTCCGCGTGGAGGAAAAAATTTAATTGATACAGTGGTCAGAGAGTCCCGTGTTCCTGTTATTGAAACTGGTGCAGGGAATTGCCATATTTTTATCGATGAAACAGCAGACCCGAAGATGGCAAAAGAAATTACGTTAAATGCCAAACTGCAGCGTCCATCCGTATGTAATGCGGTTGAATCATTACTAATGCAGTCTGACTGGTTTAATAAATATGGGAAAGATTTAATTGACTCTCTTATCGAACAAGGTGTAATCGTACATGGAGATGAACGTGTAGTTGCAGAAAATTCCTTTGTGAAATTAGCAACCGAAGCAGATTGGGAAACGGAATATCATGGTTTGGAAATCAGCGTCAAAATCGTAGAAGATGTTTATGAGGCAATAGATCACATTAATACCTATGGTACCAAGCATTCCGAAGCGATTATTACGGAGACAGAGATTTATGCAGAAGTTTTTAAACAAAAAATAGATGCAACAACGGTATATCATAATGCGTCTACTCGTTTTACGGATGGCTTTGAATTTGGTTTTGGAGCAGAGATTGGAATCAGCACGCAAAAATTGCATGCCAGAGGCCCAATGGGGTTAAAAGCATTAACTTCTAATAAATACATCGTTTCCGGAAATGGACAAATTCGTAAATAATATTAGTAATCCCGTAGAATAGAACAGATTGTTGTTTTAGTTGGAAAAAACACGAAACAACAGTCTGTTTGCTCTGCAGAAAAACGAGCTGCTTTTATTTGAGTTGGGAATTATTTTTTCTAGGCAACCCGAGACCCAAGAACATTCAATTCCAGTAGGTTCTTTTTTCCTCCAACCGCTTTTATTTTGCAAACGCAGAAAATAAAGATAGAATAACACTATAAAGGATTGCAGAAAAGAGAGGTCTGACATGTTAGAGCATATTACAGGTGACATTTATCGACTCATTGTTCGCTATAAAGGGTCAATGGGTGAGATGAATAGTTATTTTATTCAAGGCGATAATGGCTATACAGTAATTGATACAGGTATTGATGCGACCGAAACAAAAGCATTATGGGAACGGGTTTTTAAGACATATAAAATAGAGAAACTTGTGGTGACACATACCCACGGAGATCACATAGGTCTAGCGCGATGGTTTCAAGAAAACTATCAAATTCCAGTCTATGTTTCTAAACGTGGTTATGTGGAAATGTGTAAAGGTAGAGATGCAAAAGCACGTAAGGATCGGATAAAAAGCCTAATAAAAAAGCATGGAGCACCATCGATACCCTTAAAAATAAAAGACGAATCCTATATTTATAATTTTGAACCGGATGGTTTTTTTGATGATAATGATGAAATAACACTGGGTAATCGTTCTTATCAACCTTTATGGACACCCGGTCATGCTCCTGACCATTATTGCTTCTACCAGACAGAGACGGAGGTAATGATTATTGGCGATCATGTATTAAATCATCTTTCGCCAGTAATTGGGCTTTGGATGGGGGAAGAACAAAATCCTTTAGAGGAGTATTTCAAAGCCTTGGCTTTATTAAAAAACTATCCGACACGTCTGGCCTTGCCAGGACATGGTGATATTATTGAACATCTAAATGAAAGAATAACAGATATTTCAAATCGCCATGAGCACCGGATGGAACAGTTAATAGAAATTATGGAAAAGGAAAAGGAAGAAATGACAGCTTTTCAATTAACAACCAAAGCGTACGGCCCTATGAAAAGTTTCGCATTTGTAAGTCAGTTTATGGCAACCTTAACACGATTAATCTATTTAGAAAAACAGTCAAAAATTATGGTGAAGCCAATAAAAGGAAAGAGCTATTATGGACTTCCTGAAAAATAATCCACAAGCTATTAGGAGCTGGTAATGCATGAAGTTTGCAGCAATCGATTTTGAAACAGCGAATGAAAAAAGAAATAGCGCCTGTTCGATAGGTGTTGTTCGCTTTGACGAGAATCAAATTTTTGACGAATATTACGCATTGATTAACCCAATGAGTGATTTTCGCAGTATGAATATTCGTATCCATGGCATTAGAGAAGAAGATGTTCAAGATTCTCCTACCTTTGCAGAGTTATGGCCAACCTTGCGTGAAAAGTTAGAAGGACATGTAATTGTAGCTCATAATGCCAGTTTTGACATGAGTGTTTTACGTCAATCCTTATTAAAATATAATTTAGCACATCCGAACTATTCTTCTTTGTGTACAGTCAAAATTTCGCAGCGTGTATGGCCACATTTAGAAAATCATCGCCTGCATACTGTAGCAAATTATCATGATATTCCATTAATCCACCATCATGCATTAGAAGATGCAAAGGCTTCTGCACTAATACTGATGAAGGCATTGGAGACACAACCGGATGGAAGTGCGGATCACTTTTTGGAAAGATGGCTCTCTTCTCAAGCAAGTGCACGTCGCAGCTACCCTAAAGCAAGCACAAAAAATAATTCAAATCGCGGTCCGACAAAGCTGCACTTATCATAATGGAATTTTTTACATGGTGAATATCGGAACATGATATTTCTCAAAACTTTTAATGAAGGCTTTATATATAGAGGAAGAGGGTATTTATACTTTCTTTCACACTAAAAAGTAAAAATAGGTTATGATTCCCATTGCGTATTTTAGAAAAAAAGCGTATGATATTAAATACAAGCTACATTGTTCGTATCAATTAAAGTTTTAACCTCTAATGTTCGAATAGGGAGTTTTACATCGGAATTGAAATGTCGAGCCGTCGTAAGGAATGGAAGACAGGAAAATTTCTGCGAACACCCACTTTGTGAAGTGGTGGTTTAAAACTTTTTATTACATGATACGGCAAATGTGGCCTGTATACATAATTTTTCTTCTCAATCCCAGTAGCGGTTATCGTTGTTGGGATTTTTTGTTTGTTTAAAAAAGCCGCCTCCCATGGTTCTTCTAGAAGGAAGAGAGGCTTTACGTTCTTGTCGGCTATTGAATAAAACGTGTACGTAATAACATACCTATTAAACAGCATGTTTGCAATTCTAATTACCTAGGACTATAATTTATTAGGTTATGTTTATTATTTCTATAACTTGGGAATAATAATACGAAATGAATTTCAGCTTGTACTCAGAATGTACTCAGAAAGGAAGTAATGAAATTGCAAATCGATTTGATGAAAAAGTAGTTATTGTCACAGGAGCAGCAAGTGGCATTGGTGAAGCAACTGCCACAAAATTTGCTGAACAAGGTGCAAAGGTAATTCTATCTGATATGTCAGAGAAAGGGAAAGAGTTATCGGACAAGTTAAATCAAAATGGTTTAGAAACTACTTTTATTAAAACGGATGTTACAAATGAAGAAGACGTTAAAAAATTAGTGAGTGAAACGGTTGCTAAATATGGCCAATTAAACGTATTATTTGCAAATGCGGGTATTGGTAACACTACAGCCATTCACGAATTGTCTTTAGAATCTTGGCAAAAGGTAATCGATGTTAACTTAACAGGTGTATTTTTAACAAATAAATATGCTATTGAACAAATGTTAAAACAAGAAAATGGCGGGGCTATCGTGAATAATGATTCGATTCATGGCTTTGTTGGAAAAGCAGGTGTAGGAGCCTATTCTGCAGCAAAAGGCGGAGTGAAGTTGTTAACACAAACAGCTACGGCAGAATATGCGGCAAAAGGAATCCGTATTAATAATGTCAACCCTGGATATATTGACACGCCATTACTAAAAGAAATGCCAGAAGAAGCAAAAAAAGAGCTTGTAAATCTTCATCCGATTGGTCGACTTGGAAAACCGGAAGAAGTAGCCAATGCAGTTTTATTCCTAGCGAGTGATGAAGCTTCCTTTATTTCCGGATCAAGCTTGTTAGTTGATGGTGGATATACAAGTATATAATGCAAATAAAAAGTCTCCTGATGCCAGGAGGCTTTTTTAATTATTAGAAGAAGTTCAAAGACCGCTCCAGATCATGGTCAATCCGCTCCAAAATATAAAAAAGCGCTCCATCCCAGCCTCAATCCGCTCCAAAATATAAAAAAGCGCTCCATCCCAGCCTCAATCCGCTCCAAAATATAAAAAAGCGCTCCATCCCAGCCTCAATCCGCTCCAAAGTATAAAAAAGCGCTCCACCCCAGCGCCAATCCGCTCCAAAATATAAAAAAGCGCTCCATCCCAGCCCCAATCCGCTCCAAAATATAAAAAAGCGCTCCACCTCACCCTCAACCTGCTCCAATTCCTCCCAACCCCTTCTAAAAAAATCTATATCATCCTCATTTGAAGCACTTACTATAAGTAAAACAAATAGAAGCAGATAAACAAATACGATCTTTTCATTTCACTCTTTTTTGCTATGCTTAAGATATTAGTTTGCAGGGAGGAGAATTATCATGACTTTTAAATTAGAACGACTGGATCATATTCAGCTTTCTGCTCCAAGAGGTTCTGAGGAAACTGCGCGCGGATTTTACAGAGATATTTTAGGATTTCAGGAAGAAGAAAAGCCGGAAACGCTTAAAGCAAATGGAGGTGTTTGGTTTAGAAAGAGAGAAATAGCTATTCATATTGGAATAGAGGACTCCTTCTTGCCATTAAAAAAAGCACATCCTGCATTTGAAGTAACTGATATTGGTGCTTTACAAAAACATCTAGAACGATCCGATATTTCGATAACATGGGATGCCAAATTACCAGGTGCGAGAAGGTTTTATGTAAAGGATCCATTTGGCAATAGGCTTGAATTTCTGGAATGGGAGAATAGATAAGATTCTAAAGGATCCTTATCGAAATTATTAGAAAGGTATTAATTTTTTTCTTATACTTGTTTTTGTGATTCTACGTGCTATACTAAAGTCATTCTTTAATTTTCACCCAACCCAAATGAATATTTTTCATATAATCGCGGGGATATGGCCTGCAAGTTTCTACCGGTTTACCGTAAATAAACCGACTATGGAAAAGTGCTTAAAAGCTTGTATTGTGTTAAACACAATGCTTGCTTTCTTGATTATTCGATAAATTGCTCGAAAATCTACTTTTCCATACGTAGATTTTGGGCTTTTTTATTTTGGAAGAGATAGAATGTTACGTGAAGTTTTTTCAATATTTTTAGGAGGAATCATTTATGGATTTACTAAAAGAGAAAATAGTATCAGAAGGAAAAGTCTTATCAGATACGGTTTTAAAAGTAGATGCTTTTTTAAACCACCAAATAGACCCAGTATTAATGCAATCGATTGGGAAGGAGTTCGCGAACCGATTCCGTGATAAAAAGATCACAAAAGTTCTTACCTTAGAGTCCTCAGGGATTGCACCTGCAACGATGGCGGGATTAGAGCTCGGTGTTCCAGTAATCTTTGCAAGAAAACGTCAATCATTGACTTTAACAGATAATCTTCTTACAGCGGAAGTTTACTCCTTTACAAAACAGACAACAAGCAAAGTTTCCGTTTCACAAGATTTCATTAAAGAAGGCGATAATCTTCTGGTTATTGACGATTTTCTAGCAAATGGCCAAGCTGCACTTGGGCTAATGGATATTGCTGAACAAGCAAAAGCAACAGTAGCCGGTATTGGCATCGTTATTGAAAAAGGTTTCCAAAGAGGTGGACAAGCCCTTCGCGATAAAGGCATTTGCGTCGAATCATTAGCAATTATTGATTCCTTAGAAAATAAACAAGTGGTTTTTAAAGAGGAGGCTCACTAATAATGAAAATGGCGGCATTAGGTTTCCAGCACTTATTAGCGATGTATGCCGGAGCGATTTTAGTACCGCTTATCGTTGGAGATGCTTTAGGATTAACCACAGACCAATTAACTTATTTAGTAGCTATTGATATTTTAATGTGCGGTGTTGCAACCCTTCTACAAGTGATGAATAGCCGATTTGTTGGAATTGGATTACCTGTTGTATTAGGGTGTACCTTTACAGCAGTTGCGCCAATGATCGCTATCGGAAGTCAATATGGCATCTCTGCTATTTATGGAGCTATCATTGTTTCTGGAATATTTGTATTTGTAGTAAGTGGTTTTTTCGGAAAACTTGTACGCTTTTTCCCGCCTGTTGTTACAGGATCCGTCGTTACGATTATTGGAATAACGCTCATACCTGTTGCAATTAATAATCTTGGCGGCGGAGAAGGAGCAAGTGATTTTGGATCTTTTGCGAATATCGCACTCGGGTTTGGAACGCTATTATTTATTATTCTAATGTATCGATTCACAAGTGGATTTGTGAAATCTATATCGATATTAATTGGTTTAGGTGCTGGTACAATTGCCGCTGTATTTATGGGAAGAGTAGACTTTTCAGCTGTAGCTGATGCTTCTTACTTTCATATGGTCCATCCTTTCTACTTTGGAATGCCCACATTTGAGTGGTCGGCGATCATTACCATGATTTTAGTCGCCATGGTATCTCTTGTAGAATCAACTGGTGTTTATTTTGCTTTAGGGGATATTATGAAGCAAAAGTTAACGGAAAAAGATCTTTCTAGAGGATATCGTGCAGAAGGCTTAGCGATTTTCCTTGGTGGAATTTTTAATGCCTTTCAATACACTGCTTTTTCTCAAAACGTTGGCCTGATGCAAATGACAGGTGTAAAAAAACGAAGCGTCATTGTTATCACAGGTGCTATGTTGGTTGTTTTAGGGTTTATTCCAAAGATTGCTGCCGTGACAACAATTATTCCTACGTCTGTATTAGGCGGAGCGATGTTAGCAATGTTTGGAATGGTCGTCGCACAAGGAATTAAAATGCTTGGTGCGGTATTTACGGAATCACCAGAGAATTCCATGATCATTGCTTGTTCAGTAGGAATGGGACTTGGTGTAACCGTCGTACCAGAATTATTTGCAGAGCTTCCAAATGCACTGCAAATTTTAACTAGTAATGGTATTGTTGCAGGAAGTGTTACAGCGATTGCTTTGAACATTATTTTTAATATGACGCCACGGCGCAAAGAAACGAAGCAAGTTGTCGAAACAGCAGAGCTGGCAAAAGAAGTTTAATATAGCAAAAAAACTGTCACTTCGGTGGCAGTTTTTTTTGCCGAGAAATAATCTAGGATAATAGACCACTAGCATTTAACCGCAACCTAAGCTAAAATCAAGATATATCTTTTTCATGCAAAAAGGTGAAGGAGGGAAACAAGAGATGACAGACTTGTCAAATGGTATTCTCTTTATTTATGGCTTCATTATATTGGCTGCATTGCTTGCTGGCATTATTCAATGGATAAGAAGACGATTTGAAGTGCTAGCCGTTTTAGCTATTATTTTAACGCTAATATTACCGCTTGCGAGTTTTTTATATAGTGTTAATCGTCCAGAAGGTATGAATGAAATAGTTTATATATTGCAACAAGCCACAGGAAGTAATGCAATTGGTATTCTTCTCTTACTGGGACATCTGTATATTCTTTTTTGGATTCTATATGGTCCTGAATATAAACGATTATACGTATTTACTTCTGATAAGATAAAAAGAATTGTTCAATGGTGGGAACAGCGCAAGCAAAAACAAAATAAAGTAAAAGAGGAGATTTAAATGACGCTAGAAAGAGAAAAAATGCAGGCCGGTGGTTTGTATAATCCCGGAGATAGTGAATTGGTAAAGGATCGATTATACGTTAGAAAAATGATGCGTTATTATAATGGCCTGACAGAAGATGATACAGTAAGACGTACCAGCTGTTTAAAAGAAATATTTGGATCAACGGGGAATTCCTTGTTTATAGAGCCGGATTTTCATTGTGATTATGGCTATAATATTCATGTTGGTGAGAATTTTTATGCAAACTTTAATTGTGTCATGCTAGACGTATGTCCGATTCGGATCGGCGATAATTGCATGCTGGCTCCCGGTGTACATATTTATACAGCAACTCATCCGATAAACCCTTTCGAGCGTAATTCCGGGAAAGAATTTGGTAAGGCAGTGACAATAGGTAATAATGTATGGATTGGTGGCGGAGCGATTATAAACCCTGGTGTAACGATTGGAGATAATGCTGTGATTGCTTCTGGTTCCGTCGTTACAAAAAGTGTGCCTGCGAATGTGGTTTATGGAGGCAATCCGGCTAAATTTATTAAAGAAATAGTACTTTAAGAGGAACACGTACTTTAAAAGAGAGGTGAAGATGATGGATAAGATTCAGTCATTTGCGCCGGTTATTGGTTCAAATCCTAAGGTTCTCATTGTGGGTTCCATGCCAAGTGTCAAATCTTTGGACGAACAAGAATATTACGGGAATCCTAGAAATCATTTTTGGCCTATTATGTATACAATCTTAAAAGGGAATCCAGCAGTTACCTATTCCGAAAAGATAAGCTTCATAAAGAAACATCAAATAGCATTATGGGATACAATTGGACGCTGTTACCGAAAAGGCAGTTTAGATATGCATATCGAAGCAGAGGAGCCAAATGATATTCCAGGTCTTTTAAAAGCGCATCCAACCATTCGGCTCGTTGCGTGTAATGGTACGAAATCTTACCAAATGTTTGAGAAGTTTATTCTACCGAAACTGGATCAGGAGATAGGTGTTATGAAGCTCCCTTCTACAAGTCCTATTCCAGGAAGATACAATAAAACATTTGAAGAGAAGATCGAAGCTTGGCGCGTAATTACAGATTATTTAGATGAATCAGAGTCATAGTTAGTTAAGATGAAAGAATGAAGTACAATGGGGGATATGATGAAACAATTTTGGTTACAATTTTTCCTTTTTTCAATTCTTTGGGTTGGATTGATCCTATTTCACAGTACGTTCATCCCTTACCATTTCTTTTTGTTTGCTCTGAGCTTAGCTTTATTCTTCCTGCTTTCTTTCCGAAAAAAGATGATTTATCTGTTCCTGGGAAATATAATTATTATTGTATTTTCCGGATTATTTTTCTCAAGTCATGTGTTATTTTCTGTTGCTTTAGTGTGGTTTAATTTATTATTAGCTGCTAGACAATTACAAACAAATGCTTACCATCTCATGTCAGCTGGCGCTATAATTGTATGTATGGTGTTTTCTTTTCTCCCACCCGTTTCTTATACGTTATTTCTTGCTAGTATTTTTATTTTCGCAGTTAGTTTCCTGTTGCATAGACAATGGAGTAAAGACCACTATTATAAGATCTTGTATGAGGAATTAAGTGATTCCTACCGCCAGTTGAAACGGCTCCACCTTTCCGCGGAAGAAAATGCTAAAATGGAGGAAAGAACGCGTATTGCCAGGGACATGCATGACTCTGTTGGACATCATTTAACGGCATTAATTATGCAAATAGAAATGCTTTCTATCCAATACCCCGATTTGAATATAAAATCGATGAAGGAATTAGCGAACAGAAGTTTACAGGAAACAAGAGACGCAGTAAAAGCATTACAACTGGATGAAGCAGAAGGGATTGCAACGGTTGTTCATTTAATTCGCAAATTAGAGAGTGAGTGTCATTTGAATGTCCATTTCACGATGAAAAATGGCGTTTTGTCTGTTCCGATAACAAATGCCAAAAGTGTCATTATCTATAGGGTTATTCAAGAAGGAATCACAAATGCAATGCGGCATGCAAATAGTCGGGAGGTCTATGTAACATTAAGTAAATCAGCAGATGAAGCAATTCAATTCGAAATTAGTAATGCCATTTATGAAGCGAAACCTCTTGAATTGGGATTTGGGCTGACGAATATGCGCAGGCGCTTAGAAGAGCTGGGTGGAAAATTAGATATTCTTCAATTACAAAATAAATTTATTTTATCAGGAAGAATTCCTAGCTAACCAACCTCTGGGGGAAGGAGAGGGTAAATAATGTACCACGTGATGCTTGTAGAGGATCAGGAAATTGTAAGACAAGGATTGCGTATGATTCTGGAACAAGATGAACAAATTCGTGTGAGCTGTGAAGCGACGAATGGAATGGAAGCTATAGAGAAGATGACAGCCCACCGTGTTGATGTTATTTTTATGGATATTCGTATGCCAGATATGAACGGGATCGAAGCTACAAGGAAAATTAAAAAACAATGGCCAGATGTTCAGATTTTAATGTTAACCACGTTCAATGATGATGAATATGCACTGGATGCACTAAATGAAGGGGCAAGCGGCTTTTTGTTGAAAACATCTGATGGGAAGAAGCTCATAGAAGCAGTTTATAGCGTAATGAAAGGCGGCTTAGTTTTACATGATGAGGTAACAGCAAAAGTAATGCCGAGGCTGTTAGAACAATCTAATAAAGCGGTTGCTACTACAGATGTTGACCTCACGGAAAGAGAAAGGACTATTACGAAATTAATTGGGCAAGGAAAAACAAATAAAGAAATTGCTTCAGAGCTTTTTCTATCCGTAGGAACGGTAAAAAATCACATTTCTGCGATTCTGCAAAAGGTAGGACTGCGCGATCGAACACAACTAGCTATTTATGCGCTCACACATGATATTTCATAAAGGATCTTTAATGATAAAGAATGAAGGAAATGTCATGATATTGTACGAATTTATAGCGGAGCATGCATAACACATATTTTATGATAGAAGTAACCTTTATTAAAAGATTGGTGAGCGATGTATGATTGCAATATTTTTAGATGAATTTCATTTTTCCACACTGTGGAATGGCGGAATCTTTTTATTTTGTGCATTTATTATAATTTGTTATTTTTTTATGATCCCTTCCAAGGGAAAACATAAACTTCTTCATAGTACCAGTTTCATCTTTGGTATGTTCATATTATTTATAGCTGCAGGAAGTCCGTTAAATATAATAGGAAGGCTGACGTTGCAAGCGCATATGTTTCAAATTGTCGGCTTGTTATTCGTGGCCGCACCTCTCTTGGTTGTTGGATGGAAACCGAAAGCTTGGATAAGTCAAAAAATTGGGTGGGTAGCAAGAACGCTTGCTTTTCTTAGAAAACCAACCATAGCTATTATTATATTATCTATCCTCTTTTATAGTTACCACGTTCCATTTATGTTTGATATTGCTCGTTTAGAACTTTTCTGGAATCATTTTTTTATGTTTGGCCTTTTTCTGGCAGCATTAAACTTTTGGTCTGCTTTTTTCTATTATTGGCTGGATAATCGGATCAGATGGTATGCAATGGCCATGCAGATTTCAGCTTTTCTGCCATATTGTTTTTATGGCCTGCTAGCAAGTTCGGGAATTTATAAAACTTATAATGATCCAGAAGTATTCTTGGCAGCTTTGAAAGTTTGCATTCCTGTTGATTTGCAGATGGCGGATGAATTTTATATTGGTTTTTTACCGTTCGATCCTGTTTATGAACAACAAATGGGCATTTTAATTTTTCTATTCAGCATTGCACTTGTATCTGTTATTTCATTAGTTTGGGCACAGAAGCAGTTTAAAAATGGAAAAGAATCCTAGATAAAAAAACAGCAGAGCTAAAAATTAGTTCTGCTGTTTTTTTATTAGGAAAAATGACTCGAGTCACTTTTTTTAAAATGATTGATGACGGAGGGCAGTGTTGCTTTACCATAAAAGACGATAGAATAAAGGAAGATACGAAAGGGGAGGCGCTATGATGCTCGAGTTGATTGATATTTCAAAGCGTTTTAAAAAAGTAGAAGCAGTGAAGTCATTAAATATGTTTATAGAGCAAGGGGAGATAATTGGGTTACTCGGACCGAATGGAGCTGGTAAATCCACAGCCATATCTATACTATCTACGTTGATTGAGCCGACAGAGGGAGATGTTCGTTTCTTAAAGAAATCAGTAGTCAAAAAGCCATCCCCATTACGAAAGGCGATTGGCGTGGTCCCGCAAGAAATTGCACTTTATCAACAGCTATCAGCGGAAGAAAATCTCCTTTTCTTTGGGAGAATTTATCATTTGAAAGGTTCGGAATTAAAACAGCGAGTGAATGAAGTTTTAGAACAGATTGGTCTAACTGATAAGAGAAAAGTAATTGTCGAGTCTTTTTCAGGAGGAATGAAAAGGCGATTGAATATTGGTGTGGCTATGCTTCATAAGCCGCAAATTTTGATTATGGATGAACCTACTGTTGGTATTGATCCGCAATCAAGAAGCTACATTTTAGAGACGGTGAAGAACTTAAACAGAGAAAATCAAATGACAGTAGTTTACACAAGCCACTACATGGAGGAAGTGGATTATTTATGTGACCGGATTTATATTATGGACCAAGGAAATTTAATTGCTTCAGGTACAAATGAGGAAATTAAACAGATTCTTTCTTCGGAAGATACGATTTCCATTCAGGCAGAGCGTTGGAGTAATGAATTTATTGAACATTTAAAGGGTCACCCATCCATTCGTAATGTGCACGTGGAAGAAAAAGAAATTACGTTGATTACACCAAAAGAAGTCAATGTGTTTTCTGAAATTATTTCGATGACAGAGAAATATGGGATTGATTTGCGCTCATTACATGTTAAATCTCCAACACTAGAAGATGTATTTCTGCACTTAACTGGAAGAGCATTACGTGATTAAGGGGGTGGTCCTATGTTATATCAATTAGTTAAAAAACAATTGCTTCTGCTTTGGCGTAACCCTGTCCAGATCTTTTATCTATTTGGACTGCCGATTATACTAATTTTTATTTTAAGTATGGCATTAGCAGGTTTTATGGAAGAAGGGAGCCCCGAACTTGAACTAAAAGTTGCTTGGCTGGAGCATGAGGATGAAGTGGAACAAGTAAATCAATTTATCGATGAAATGGAAGACCTTGGTGTGCCGGCAGAGGCGTTGGGAGAAAACGAATATCTGCAAATGGTAGCAATGCTTAGAGAGGATGTTTTGCAAGGGGAAGACCTGCAGGAAATGATTGAATTAAAAATCATAGACGAAGACCAAAAAGCAGATGTGCTGGCGGATGATTCCTATTCAGGTTTAATTGAGGTACCAGAAAATTTCACTTATGATATGCTTCAGGTCCTATCTGGACAAAGTGGCGAGAAACCGGAATTAATGTTACATGTCAATCAGGAAGATGGTATCTATTCGTCTGTATTATCGCAAATTTTGGAGCAATTTGATAAGGTGTTAACGACGCAAGCATTTCTTCAGCAGCACAGTCTTGATATCGATATAGGTGACATGCAGGCTGTTACAAATGCAGGGGAGCAAATTCAAATTGATCAAATGGATCCCATTTCTTCACGTGATTACTATACGGTGGCAATGGCAGTTTATACCGGATTGTATGTTGCTTCTACAATTGGTTTCTTTGCAACAAGGGAGCGACAGGATCAAATATTTGATCGAATTATTGTCGGCGATCTGTCAAGATGGGTATATTTTTTCAGCGTCTTAATCTCAGGTTTCATTATGGCCTTTATTCAGCTGTTATTTCTCTATTGTTTTTCTTATTTGGTTTTCCAAGTTGCTTTTAATGATATACTGGCATTTTTAATTACTACGTTCTCTTATTCCGTTTCGGTAGGGGGAATTACCGTATTATTAACTGCAATCAGCTACCGTTTTAAATCAGATGCAATTATTGGGCTTTTTACCGGGATTGTAACTTCCATATTAGCATTTATCGGAGGCAGCTTTTTCCCGATTGGAGAATTTTCGGAAACCATGCAGCAGATAGGTGATATGACGCCGAATGGATCTGGATTAAGTGCTTATATTCAGTTGCTGCGGGGTGGAAATATGAAGGATGTTACAAGTCATCTAATTTATATGGCAAGCTTTGGTATCGCTATGATTGTTATTGCTGCGATGAGCTTTCCGAAAAGGGGGGCGGCACGATGAAAGGGATACTATTAGCAAGGGTACGTGAGTTTATTCGTAATCCGTTTATTTTTCTACTTTTTACAGGAATGTCTATTCTGTTTGCTTGGGTGGTTTCTTCTATGAATGTAGGAGGAGGTGAAGGGCTTCCTGTTCCAGTTTATGTAGAAGAAGGTGCAGGCGCTTATCAGAGTTCCCTAGAGGAGCTGGAAGCTTTTCAATTTTACACGGTAGATAAAGAAACGTTAGAGGAAGAATTAAAAGAAGGAAAAGTGGATACTGGTGTAATCTTATCTGAAGATCATTTTAATATTTTAATAGGAGTCGAATCACCGAATGCAGGTCTCATTCAACAAACTGTTGAGGAAGTATATACAGCTGCCATCCAGGAAACATTCATCCGGGAAGCTGCAATGGATGAGGGGATGGCGCCTGAAAGCATTGTCTCTTCTTACCATGAATCAGTTACGGAAGGTACATTTGATTTATCCATACACAGCTTTTCAGGTGAGGAAGGCTGGAAATATGATGGTAATGTACATCGAGTCGGCGGCTTTGCATTATTTTTCTCCATCTATACCATCGCCTACGGAGTAGTAAAAATCCTGACTGAGAAAAGGATGGGGGTCTGGGACCGGATGATTTTATCGCCGGTCAAGAAATCAGAAATGTATGCTGGCAATCTGTTGTATAGTTTTATAGAGGGATATTTGCAAATTGTTATTATTTTCCTCGTCTTCTATTTCTGGAGAGGACTCACCTTTAATGATCGTATCATTGACATTTTGATTATGCTAATTCCATATGCTTTAGCCATTGTTGCGATGTCCATTTTAATTACTGCACTTGTTAAAAATGTTGAGCAATTTAATGCAGTAATCAGTATTATTGCAGTAAGTCTAGCCATGATTGGTGGAGCGTTCTGGCCTTTAGAAATTGTCAGCAATCCAGTGTTGTTGTTTTTAGCGAAATTAAATCCGGTTAAATATGGGTTAGATATTGTTCAAGGGGCAGCAGTATATGGATATTCATTTACAGATCTCTTGCAGCCAATCAGCATACTCACTTTGATGACAGTTCTTTTTACTGGAATCGGGATTCACTTGATGGAAAGACGCCATATTTAGTAAAAAAATCAGCCAAACGCATAAGACTTTGTATTCAGGCAAAGCCTTATGCGTTTATTTATCGCAGTGTAACTGGCTGGGACTGGGACTGCGATTACTCGTCCCATCGAAGGGCTTTAGTAAGACTCCCACTTTAAGAAATGAGTAAAAAATTATATTTCTAAGTGGGAGATCTAACAGCCAGTAACGGCCCGATCCGTTCAAGGGCCTTTAGGTCATACCCTTGTGGTACTAACCTTCAGTGGGGGATGAAAGAAAACCCCCCACTGAAGGTTAGTTTCACTTTATCTGAATCTATCATGGTTAACCAGAACTTGGATGATATACATAGGGAATTTTCTTGTATAATAATATTTAGATAATAATAGATTGAAAGAAAAGAGGGTTCGTTCGTTGAAAAAAAGAAAAAAATGGATTTGGATTATTTCAGGAGTCGCCGTGCTACTCCTTATTATAAATTTTGCTGCTGCAATTTTCTTTTATAATCTTGCTATTGAGCGCAATGTAAAGGATTTTTTAAGCGGAAATGCTGATTTGGAAGTCGAAGCAGAGACAATGGATGTATTATTGGATGGCGATTGGCGCGACTGGTCGGATGAACAGTCATTTGAAACATGGCATCAAACTTCCTATGATGGGCTCAATTTACAAGGTTATTATCTGGAAGCAGAACAGCCGACCAATAAAGTTGTTATATTTGCTCATGGTTATTTAGGACGCGGAAAAGATATGTCTTTATATGGACAGCATTATTATGAGGACTTGGGATATAACATTTTTACAGCCGACATGCGCGGACATGGAGAAAGCGAAGGAGATTATATCGGTTTTGGCTGGCATGATCGGTTAGATTTAATTCAGTGGATGGATAAGGTTATTGATCGTGTCGGTGATGATGCTGAGATTGTATTACATGGCGTTTCCATGGGAGGTTCCACGGTTTTAATGACGAGCGGAGAAGAACTTCCGGATAATGTGAAAGCTGTTGTAGCAGATGCATCTTATACAGATGTCAATGATTTATTCTCCTATCATATTAATCGGATGTTCCATCTGCCTTCCTTCCCGTTCATCCCATCGACCAGTTTGGTAACACAGATACGGGCTGGATATGGCTTGAAAGAAGCCTCTGCTTTGGATCAGGTTGCAAAGGCAGAAGTGCCTATTTTGTACATTCATGGAAAAGAAGATATCTTTGTGCCGACAGAGATGACGGAGGAACTCTATGAAAATACAAAAAGTGAAAAGGAACTTCTGCTTGTTGACGGAGCAAGTCATGGAGAATCATTTGTGAAGGAAGAAGAATTGTATAAGGAAACACTGGATCAGTTTTTAGAGCGCTTTGTACATGATTAAAATGTGAAAATAACTATTTGCTCTATTTACAGCCGGATAATGTTACCTGAAAAATCTGTCATTAGAGCGCATGGAAAGACAGGATTTTAATAAAAGATCTTGCTAAGATATCACTAAGGGGTGAGTCACTTGATGTGGGTAAAATCAATACAAACAGCACTAGACTATATGGAAGAGCATTTACTCGAAGAATTATCAATAGAAGAGATTGCTAAACAGGCAAATTTTTCAGTATTTCATTTTCAAAGAACATTTAATGTGATGGCAGATATAACAGTTGGGGAGTATATTCGACGGCGCCGCCTGACATTAGCTGCCAATGAATTAAGGAAATCAACCATAAAGATTATTGATGTTGCTCACAAATATGGTTATGAAACCCCGGAAGCTTTCTCAAAGGCTTTCCGTAAACAGCATGGGATAACACCAACACAAGCAAGAAAGCATTTAGGGAAGTTTAAATCTTATAATCGCCTGGTGATTCAGGTAAATTTGAAAGGGGCAGATCCAATGGATTACAAGATTGTTGACTATCCGGCTTTTAAGGTAGTAGGAGTAAAAAAGGAGTTTTCATTAATCAATGAACAGAATCAAGTAGGGATTCCAAAAATGTGGGAGAAGGCACATAAAGATGGTACGAACGAATTATTAAGCAGGTTGAATAATGGTCCTGTAAAGGGTGTACTAGGCGTATGTGATGATAAGAATGATAAGACTATCGACTATTGGATTGGAACTGCATATAAAGATGAAACACCGGCAGGATTATCCGCTATTGAAATTCCGGCATCTAAATGGGCAATATTTGAAGTCCGCGGCGCAATGCCAGATGCTATGCCAAAAGTATGGAAGCAAATTTTTTCAGAGTGGTTTCCTTCCAGCAGCTACGAACACGCAGGTACACCTGAAATGGAAGTATATTCAAATGGAGATGCTTCTCAATCGGATTACTATTCAGAAATATGGATTCCGGTTAAGTAGCTGTATATTTTAAGTTAAAAAAGCCCGTTGATTATAAGATGATCAACGGGCTTTCTTTATACATTCAATATACATTTGTTCACCATATTACAAGAATTATATCAATATTTATAAATTAACTTGCATAAAAATACATAAGAACTTATAATGATTACTAACTTAATTTTCTAAAAGGAGTGAAATAATTTGAAGAATGTCGCAATAGTTGGCGGAACAGGGTACGGAGCGGTTGAACTTATCCGTCTATTACAACTACATAAAGAAATGCAAGTTACAAAAATTATTTCTCAGTCGCAGGCGAAAGAGCAGTTAGCCATGGTCTATCCACATCTCGCTTCTATTATTACGAATAAGTTGGAAGTTCTTGATATAGAAGCGCTAGAAAGAGAGATTGATATTTTATTTTTAGCAGCCCCGGCTGGGGTCGCAAAGGATATCTTACCTTCCTTCCAGAAGACGTCCGTTCAATGTGTCGATTTATCCGGCGATTTCCGACTTTCCGCACAGGAATATATAGAATGGTACGGCAAAGAGCCTGCAGCACAAGAACTCTTAGAGGAAGCGGTTTTTGGACTAAGTGAAGTTTTTACTGAAAAAATTAAGCGAGCAAAGATAATCTCCAATCCAGGCTGTTTTCCGACAGCAGCTTTATTACCGTTAATCCCCTTAGTTAAAGCGGATATAATAGAGACTTCGGGGATTCGAATTGATGGGAAAACAGGCATTTCTGGAGCTGGAAGAGGATTAAGTGAGAAAACGCATTTCTCGGCAACAAATGAAAATATCAAACCTTATAAAATAGGTGAACATCAACATATACCAGAGATTGAACGCTATGCTTCCCTATTTGCAGAAGATCCTTTTAACGTAACCTTTACAACCCATTTGATTCCGATGACAAGAGGGTTAATGTGTACGATCTATGCACCGTTAAAAAAGCGCGAAAATACGGTTTCTGTATTAGGATATCTTCAAGAATATTATCAAGATAAGCCTTTTGTCCGTATTTTACCAGAAGGGAATTTTCCAACAACAAAAGGAGTTGCAGGCAGTAATTACTGTGATATTGGAGCTTATGTAGATGAAAGAACAAAAAGCATTGTGATAACTGGAGTCATTGACAATTTAGTAAAAGGAGCTGCAGGGCAGGCGATTCAAAATGTGAACATCATGAACGGATGGGATGAAACAGCAGGTTTAGAATTTATTCCAGTCTATCCATAATCCTAAATAGGAATTTTAAAATAAAGGAGGAAAATGCGTGAAAAGTACATTATCGAAGCCAATCAAACGGCTAATGCATGCACATATCGATCAGCCAAAAGGGTTTATAGCAGGTGGAGTGCATGCGGGCTTACGGAAAACAAAACTGGATTTTGGCTGGGTATTCTCAGAAGTTCCTGCAAATGCAGCTGGAGTATTTACGCAAAATACGTTTCAGGCGGCCCCGCTGCACGTCACTAAGGAAGCTTTAAATCAATCTAGCAAGCTGCAGAGCATTATCGTTAACGCAGCAAATGCGAATTCTTATACAGGTGAACAAGGGTTAAGCGATGCATACAAAATGCAGCAATTAGCCGCCCAAAAATTAGGTGTTACGCATGACTTAGTAGCAGTAGCTTCAACGGGGGTTATCGGGGAAATGTTGCCAATGGATTTGATTGCAGCTGGTATTGATCGAATTGGTGAGAATAAAAATGCAGAAGCATTTGAGCAGGCTATTTTAACAACGGATACAAAAACCAAACATATCGCTGTAGAAGTAGAAATTGATGGCAAAACCATCACCATTGCTGGAGCCGCGAAAGGATCTGGAATGATTCATCCGAATATGGCAACCATGCTTTCCTTTATTACCACCGATGCGAAAGTAGATGCGAATAGTCTCCAGGCGGGATTGCGTAAGATAACAGACCAGACGTTTAATCGAATCACTGTGGATGGAGATTGCAGTACAAATGATATGGTGCTTATTTTAGCGAATGGCATGCAAAATAACCAAACGTTAAATGAAAATCATCCAGAATGGGACCGTTTTATCGAAGCTTGGAATATTGTCAGCAGGGAGTTAGCGAAAATGATTGCAAGAGATGGGGAAGGTGCGACAAAGCTGATCTCCGTGACTGTAGAAGGTACCAAAACAGAAAATGATGCGGCAAAAATCGCTAAAAGTGTTATCTCATCAAATCTAGTGAAAACAGCAATCTATGGAGAGGATGCAAATTGGGGCAGAATTCTTTGTGCTATCGGCTATAGTGACGTTCCCTTTGATGAAAACGGACTTTCCATTGCTATCGGTTCTGAAATGATTATTGCCGATGGGATGCCCATTCCATTTAATGAAAAGAAATGTGTTGATGAAATGGCAAAGGATACCGTTCAATTATTTGTCGGTTTAAAAGAAGGGATAGCAAAAGCAACAGCTTGGGGCTGTGACTTAACCTATGATTACGTAAAAATTAATGCATCCTATCGAACGTGAGGTGTTTTAGGTGACAAAAGTTGTGTTTAAAGTTGGGGGAAGTATTCTGCAGGAGCTTTCAAAATCATTTTATGAATTATTAATTGAAATCAAGAAAACAGGCTTATATGACCCTGTGATTGTTCATGGCGGCGGCCCGGAAATCAATCAGGCATTAAAGGCAATGAACATTGAAAGTCAATTTGTTGACGGTCTCCGTGTTACTACCGAGGAGGTTTTAAATGTTGCTGAGATGGTGATGACAGGGTCTATTAATAAACGGATTGTCCGGGCGATTCAAACACAGGAAGGAAATGCGATCGGCTTAAGCGGCGTGGACGGAGGACTGCTGAAAGCGAAAAAAATCCACCATGGAAAATTGGGCTTTGTAGGTGAAATTACAAAGGTGGAAACAGACTGGTTAGAGATGATAGCAGAAAAGGGCGCCATTCCTGTAATTTCTCCGATTGCTGCAGGCGAGAGTGGGATACGGTTAAATATTAATGGAGACATCGCTGCTGGTGCGGTTGCTGAAGCGCTGGGATGTAAGCTTGTATTAATCAGCAATATTCCGGGAGTAATGGAAACAGTAAATGATAAAAAGATGATACATCATCGATTAACAAAAGAAGAGGTGGAAGCAAAAATTGCGTCTGGCGTCATTTATGGAGGGATGATTCCGAAAGTGCGCTCAGCGCTAGCCAGTCTGAAAAGCGGTGTAAAGGAATCAGTGATTTTAAATGGCTTAGAGCCTAATGATATTTTAAAGTATTTAAATGGAGAAATAGCAGGTACCATTTTGACAGAGAAGGAGATGATAGAACATGCCTAGTACGGTAGCAGTTTCCGCTTTAATGAAAAACTATCAGCGCTTACCGATTACTATTTTAAAAGGAAAGGGAAGCTATGTATGGGATGACTGCGGGAACAAATATCTTGACTATACATCTGGGATTGCGACTTGTAACTTAGGTCACGTACCAGAGAATGTACATGAAAAAATATCCCAACAATTACGTGACTTATGGCACTGCTCCAATTTATATCAGATACCACAGCAAGAAGCATTGGCTCAAAAGTTAACGGATTTAAGCTGCTTTGATCAAGTATTTTTCTGTAATAGTGGTGCAGAAGCAAATGAAGCAGCTATTAAATTAGCAAAAAAATATGCCAAGGACAGCGGGAAACCGGAAAGAACGGAAGTCGTTACTTTTTCAAATTCCTTTCATGGGCGAACGGGATCTACCATGGCTGCGACAGCGCAGACAAAGATTCATAAAGGATTTACACCATTAACACCAGGTTTTACACATTTACCATATAATGAGCCAGAAACAATCAAGAAAATAGATACAGCTAAAACAGCGGGAATTTTACTAGAACTTGTACAGGGAGAAGGTGGTGTTCATCCAGCGGATACAGAATGGGTCAAAGCACTGTATGACTACTGCAAGCAAGCAGATATTTTAATAATGGTAGATGAAATTCAAACAGGAATGGGTAGAACGGGCTCTCTCTTTGCTTATGAGCAATATGGTCTAGAACCGGATGCAGTCACTTTGGCAAAAGGGTTAGGCTCTGGTTTTCCTATTGGAGCATTATTAGCGAAAACAGAGGCGGCGGACAGTTTCTCTGCAGGAACGCATGGCAGTACCTTTGGCGGGAATCCGCTAGCAGCAACGGCAGGACTTGCCACGCTGGAACAAATCGCTGATAACAAATTTTTAAATGATGTAAAGGAGAAAAGCTTATTTTTAATAGAAGCTTTAACAGCGCTGCAGGAAAATAATCGCTTTATTAAAGAGGTGAGAGGAAAGGGCTTTTTAATCGGGATGGAGGTCGTGAACCAAGCGGGGAATTGGGTAGAAAAATTAAGAGAGAAGCAAATTCTTGTCTTAACGGCGGGAGAGAACGCGGTTCGCATTTTGCCTCCGCTGACGACAGACATAAAGGAGCTTGGCTCTTTTATCCAAGCAATACAAGAAGTGGCAGCAGACTTTGAAAAGAAAGGAGAATAGGATATGCCTTTACATCCAGGGATAAAGAAAGTGCTTGTTTTAGGATCGGGACCAATTGTTATTGGCCAGGCAGCAGAGTTTGATTATGCTGGGACGCAAGCTTGTCTTGCTTTAAAAGAAGAGGGGCTGGAAGTGGTTCTTATTAATAATAACCCTGCGACTATTATGACAGATGAGGCCATCGCAGACCAAGTCTATTTAGAACCGCTCGAGGTTGAGGTGGTTGAAAAAATCATCGCAAAGGAAAATCCGGATGGTTTAATAGGAACCTTGGGCGGGCAAACAGGATTAAATCTATCCTTAGAGCTTCATAATAAAGGGATTCTCAAGAAGTACGATGTGGAATTGCTTGGAACCTCGATTGCCTCCATTCAAAAAGGCGAAGACAGAGAGAGATTTAGAGATTTAATGATATCTATCGAGGAACCTATCTCTGAATCGCAAATTGTGACGAATCTAGAGGACGGTCTGACTTTCGTTGAGGAAATTGGTTATCCGGTCATTCTCCGTCCTGCTTATACATTGGGTGGGGAAGGTGGCGGGTTTGCCAATAATCAACAAGAATTCTGTGAGTTATTAGCAAAAGGACTTCATTTGAGTCCCATCCACCAAGTACTGGTCGAACGCAGTATTAAAGGATGGAAAGAGATTGAATATGAAATTATGCGCGATGAAACAGGCAGTTGTCAAATTGTTTGTGATATGGAGAATGTCGATCCTGTTGGCGTGCATACTGGCGATTCTATTGTAGTTGCGCCAACCCAGACATTAACAGCCAATCAGAGTAAGCTCTTACGTGATGCATCGATTAAAATTATCGGCGCTCTAGAAGTAGTGGGGGGCTGTAATATTCAATTTGCGTTGCACCCTGAAACGGATGAATATTGTATCATTGAGGTAAATCCTCGTGTCAGTCGTTCCTCCGCATTAGCCTCTAAAGCAACAGGTTACCCGATTGCGAGAGTAGCAGCGAAATGTGCAGTCGGCTATCATTTGGATGAATTAGTAGACCCTGTCAGCGGAGCAACCTATTTTCACTTTACGCCAGAACTGGATTATACGGTTGTCAAAATTCCTCGTTTTCCATTTGATAAGTTTTCAGAAGCCGACCGCACACTCGGTACTCAAATGAAAGCGACGGGAGAGGTGATGTCTTTAGACAAAACATTCGAAGGAGCATTAAATAAAGCTGTGCGCTCGATGGAATTGAATGTGCAATCCTTGCATTGGCCGGCATTTGCCCAAAAAACAGACGAAGAACTAATTGGGTTGCTGGAGCAGCCAAATGATTTACGTCTTTTTGCCATTGCAGAGGCTCTTCGTCGGCATTTTTCTATTGCGAAGCTGTTTGAATTAACGTTCATCCAACCCTATTTCTTGGAGCGCATTGCCGCTATTATAAAACTGGAGAAAGAACTTGCCGGTATGGACTGGGAAGATGTAACGAAAGCAAAGATTTTACAGGTAAAAGAGTATAATATCAGCGATACACTCATAACGAAACTTTTTAACATACGTCGAAGTACACTTCGTCAATTTTATAAAAAGCATGAACTCGCTCCTCATTATCGTTATGTGGATACTTGCCCAGAAACGACAGGTGAAAATTCAACATACTTTTATTCTACTTGGTTGGGCGATAATCAAGTACATCCAGTTACTCATACGAAAAAAGTGCTTGTTGTCGGTTCCGGACCTATTCGTATTGGTCAAGGAATTGAATTTGACTATTGCTCAGTTCATGCTGTGCAAGCTTTACAAAAAGCTGGCTATGAAGCGGTTATGATTAATAATAATCCAGAAACTGTAAGCACAGATTATACGGTGGCAGACCGTCTTTATTTTGAACCATTAGCTTTTGAGGATGTATGGAATGTAATAGAGAAAGAGAATATTCAAGGTGTCTTAATTCAATTTGGCGGGCAAACAGCTATTAATTTAACCAAACAATTACAAGAAGCGGGCATTTCTGTTTTAGGCACGACTCCTGAAAATATGGATAAAATGGAAGATCGAGAACAATTTTATGCTTTTTTAGAGCAATTAAATATCGCGCATATCCATGGTGAAATAGTGCATGATGTTGAACAAGCGAAAGAGGCTGTTCATCAGCTGGGCTACCCTGTTTTAATTCGCCCATCTTATGTCATTGGCGGGCAATCGATGTTTGTTTGCTACAATAAAGAGGAATTAATCAGCAACGTCGAAAGGGTGCAAGCAGATACTTATGACAGGTGCTGGCCATTGCTGGTGGATTCTTATATGCCAGGATTGGAATGTGAAGTTGATGTCGTGAGTGACGGGGAAATTGTAATTATGCCAGGAATCTTTGAACATATTGAAAAGGCAGGAGTTCATTCGGGAGACAGTACAAGCGTATTTCCGGCGATAACCTTGACGGAACAACAAAAGATGCAAATCTATCAAATCTCTAAAAGGATTGCTAAAGAGCTGCCGATTATTGGCATGATGAATATTCAGTTTGTTGTTTATCAAGGAAAAGTATATGTTTTAGAAGTAAATCCCAGATCTTCTCGTACAGTGCCCGTAATCAGCAAGGTAACAGGAATACCAATGGTTGCTTTAGCGGTAAATGCGCAATTAGGAGAATCCTTGCAGGAATTCATGAATCAATTTGCCGCTTATAAGGAGCCGGATTATTATACAGTAAAAGCTCCTGTTTTTTCTAAGAATAAATTAAAAGGTGTCGATCATATTTTAGGACCTGAGATGAAATCGACTGGTGAGGCTATTGGTATGGATATGACTTTAGAAAAAGCGATTCGAAAAGCCATCATACCTGCCTCGCATACGCTAAATAGTACTAAAAAATGGTTTGTATCGATAAGCGATAAACAAAAGGAAGATAGTCTACCGTTCATGCGCCAAATTGCAGAAAAGGCAGATATTATTGCTACAGAAGGAACAAGTACTTATCTACAGAATAATCAAATTTCTTCATTAGCTGTAGGTCGTCAAATTGCCACTCTTAAAAAGCTGTTTATACAAGAACCGCCAAACTATGTAATTAATGTTCCCAGCGTTGGGAGAGATAAAGAACGGTTTGGATTTCAGCTTCGGGAATTATGTATTCAGTTGAATATCCCTTATTTCACCTGTATCGAAACGGCAAAACTTGTATGGCGGTATCAGCATCTGGAGCATGCAGATATTCAATCTTTACAAGACTATTTAAAGACATTGGATAAGGTTGGCAATGCTACTTCATAGAAAAAAGAGAGGCGACAAATAATGTCAACCTCTCTTTTTTCTTATGAAGTATCTTTATTTTATAAATACTTTTCAAACCAGCTGCAGATATTTTCTAGTCGAGCCACTCGTAATGTCGGATTCCCGCTCCGGCTTAATTCGTGATTTGCATTTGGGAAGCGGATAAATTCTACTTCCTTATTTAAATGTTTCAATGTAATAAATAGTTGCTCTCCCTGTTCAATCGGGCAGCGATAGTCTTTTTCACCGTGCAAGATGAGCAGTGGTGTTTCCACGTTTTTCGCATATTTAAGGGGAGATATATTCCAAAGTATGGTTGGGTCCTCCAATAAATTCACACCGTGCTCCCATTTGGTAAAGAAGAAGCCGATATCACTTACGCCATAGAAGCTTAACCAATTACAAATGGATCTTTGTGTAACAGCTGCTTTGAAACGGTTTGTGTGACCGACAATCCAGTTCGTCATAAATCCACCGTAGCTCCCACCAGTTACACCTAATCGATGTTTATCAATAAAGGAATACTGTTCCAAGCAATAGTCTACGGCTTCCATAAGGTCATTGTAATCACCGTGACCGTAATTTTCCCGGACACCGTTTACAAAATCCTGTCCATAACCATGACTACCGCGAGGATTCGTATACAGCACAACATATCCTTTGGCTGCAAGCAGCTGGAGCTCATGGAAGAAAGTCTGCCCGTACATTGCATGCGGGCCACCATGAATTTCTAAAACAAATGGATATTTTTTCCCTTCCTGGAACCCATAAGGACGAAGCAGCCAACCTTGTATTTCCAATCCATCGCTCGAAGTAAAAGTAACTTCTTCCGGCTTGCTTAAAGAAACTTCATTTATAAATGTTTTATTAACATTTGATAATTGTTTTAAATCCTCCCCTGGTGACAGCTTATAAAAGTTACAAGGATCTGTTGGGTCGCTAATGCCTATAATAAAGCTTCCCGAATCTGGGTGATAAGAGAACCCGAATACATGGTTATTAGCGCTATATCGTGTCTTTAGATTTCCTTCTAAATCTGTTTCGTATAATGCAGTAGCTCCGTAATCTGAGCCGATAAAGTAAATGGATTCGTTGTCTTTAGACCAAACTGGGCCGGTTTCCGAGCTGCCAAGACGCATATCGCCAACCATCATATCACCAGGCTGTATATGCCAATTTTTAGATAGGAGCTTTCTCTCTTTGCTATCTATGTCAAAAAGGAAGAGCTTTGTTAAAGTTGCTCCAGCGTATTCAAATTCGTGTCCATAAGCGATGATTTTTTTACTGTCTCTAGAAAAAGCTGCTGTATGATAACTTCCCTTACTATCTGTTAGTTTTGTTATTTCCCTTGAGTGCAATTCAAGTAAATATAAATCAGAAACTAATGAGGAATCCTCATCTTCCTCAAGATTAGCAGCAAAGATAAGATACTTGTTGTCAGGAGAAAGATCTACTAGGTAGTGGTCAGCTTGCATCGTCGTGAGCTGATGAAATGTATTCGCCGCTAAATCGTACCGGATAATTTGTACTCTAGAATTATCGTGAAAACCTCTTGCGTCTGATTTGTATTGCAAGCGATTCACAACAAGCGGTTCCGTTTGTGCTTCTTTTTGCCTTGCTTGTTTTTCTTCTTTGCTTAATTCTTTTAATGTAGAAATATCATCATCTTTTTCAAGGTAGGAACAGAAAAAGATAGAATTCCCATCTTCTGACCAGACAGGGGAGAAGACGCCGTTTGGAAAAGTAGTGATTTGTTTTGCTTCACCACCGTCCAGTTCTGTCAGCCAAATTTGCGAAGCACCACTCCGATTGGAGAGAAAGAATGCCTTTTCCTGACGTGAAGATACACGAAAAGTATGATTTCGGTGTGCTCCCGATGTCCATTGTTTATGTGTATTTTTAGTAGTATCGTGTATGTAAATTTGCGATTCGTATTCTTTTTCCTCGTTCACGGATGTAACGACATAACTGTATTGGTTTTCCGAAATAAATTGCGGCTCACTAATAACATTAATATTCTGAAAATCGGTTGCGGTAATTGCTCTTTTAACTGTAGGCATCCTATTCCCCCTCGTTTTCAAAAGAATAAATTTAATTTCCTTTTCTTTTAGTTTAAACTATTTCGAATAACGAATCAATAAACAAAATATCTGTTCAAAAGATGAGTTGGGTTAAAGGTTGGGTTCGTTTCATTAAAACAGCCATCCCTAAAAGAGACAGCTGTTTCTGACTATATACTTTCCATTAACTTCTTGGTAATTTTAGCGTCTTGTTCATATGCTTTTTGAAGTGTCCGCGTGATGCTTCCTGGCTCACCATTACTAACCACAACATGATCAACTTGAATGACAGGTGTGATTTCAGATGTGCTGCTCGATAAAAATAATTCATCTGCATGCTTGATATCTTCCAAATGAAATGCTTCTTCGATAAGTGGAATATTTTCTTCCTTTAAGAAACGCTCAATTGCCATTCGTACACATCCGTGTAAGATCTTATTTGTGGTTGGATGTGTATAAACTTTTCCGTCTTTTACTAAATAAATATTGGAAGAGCTGCATTCTGTGACAACACCATCACGATGCAAGATTGCTTCGTAGCAGCTGTTCTCTTTAGCGGTTTGTTTTGCTAATACGTTTGGCAAAAGATTCAAACTTTTGATGTAACAATTTTCCCAGCGACTATCACGATGTGAAATTGTCTTAACACCGTTTTCCAATGTTTTCTCATTTCGTGGAAGGTCTTGAATATATGCATAGATATTAGGGGTTACGTCCTGCGGAAAAATATGATCACGTGGAGCAGAGCCGCGAGTAATTTGCATGTAAACTTTCCCGTCGTTCGTCATATTATTTTTTTTTATTAATTGGTGCAGTAAGTCAATCATTGTTTCTTTATTATAAGGAATGTTAATCTTAATGGCTTCTGCAGAGCGGAATAAACGATCGACATGCTCTGTTAAGAGATAATATTCGCCATTGTAAATACGAATAACCTCATAAATCCCGTCACCAAATTGTAATCCTCTTTCCTCAAATGGGTAGCTTAAACTGTCCTTATCCACAAACTCAGATTGGGTGAGAATGGTTGAATATACTGACATTTTGAAATTCTCCTCTCATAAAGCATAATAATAGTTTATTACGCGACCAAACGATTGTAAATAGTTAACGCAATAATCCGCCGTTAAACTAGAATTTAAGATTCTGTATTGGATGCAGGTTTCCGTTCCTCGTTAATACTAATTGATAAAACATAATCTATTGTGAAAAAATAAAATTTATTGTTGATTTTTATCGAAACGACTGCTATAATATCTTTTGTGGTTGAAAAACTTAAATGATGCGGGTGTAGTTTAATGGTAAAACCTCAGCCTTCCAAGCTGATGACGAGGGTTCGATTCCCTTCACCCGCTCCATACATATGTGATAACGCAGTGTTTCGTACTTAGTCTACGAAGTGTTGCGTTTTTTATTTTGTTTGTTAAATTAATTGTTTATCCTCCGTTTTACATAGTAATCTATATATGTAGAATAAATAACACCACTTTAAATTGTAAGATGATAGGATTCCAATTACTTGCTCTTAAGAATGTTTATGTTAGATTGTAAGATCCATGTATCGTTTTCAAGAGCTTTTGGGATAATTTTTATAAATGCCATTTAAATCAGCAGAATGGAGGGGAAAAATGAATAAACTTAAAAATAGTTTATTACAAATCGATCGGAAAAGTTACAAAGCATATAAGCAAATTGCAGGAAGTTATACGTATCCGCGTTATATACTGCATGTAGACTACGTACAAGGAGATCCATTTGCAAGTCCATCAAAAATAAGGGCAGTCATTCCAAAGGAAGAACGCACGATTGAACCTGCATGGTTAGAAACAAAAGCTCGACGTACTGCAGCAGAAGATGCTTTTGCAAGAGTTATTAATAAAGAAGTAAAAAAGAGCCGATTTTCTATTAAAGGTTCTGGAAAAAGCGGCATGATTGCTTTTGACGGACCAGGACAGGAAATATTAGAACGTACAGCTGTAAGTATTTCAGAACAAGAAATAACCATTTGCCTATCGGTTGGTTTACCCGCTAACGGCCGATCCATTAATGGAAAAGAAGCAATGAAATTATTTAATCAAGCAATTCCGGCGTTATTAGAGAATTCGGTTTTTCATATTTTAGATGAACAAATTCAGCAATCTATTCAGTTGGCAGATCAGCAAGAAGCAATATGGAAAGCCATGAAGGAAAATAATTGGGTGAGTTTTATTGCGAATGGTTCGATTTTACCAAGAAAAAGTGGCGTGAGTGATTTACCGGCTCATGACGCAGTAGCTTTTCAAAGCCCGCCAGAAGATGAGGTAGAATTAAAATTACCGCATGGCAAGACTTTAAAAGGAATGGCCATTAAGCAAGGTGTCACTTTGATTACCGGGGGTGGCTATCATGGCAAAAGCACACTCCTTCAAGCTATTGAGAGAGGTGTTTATCCGCATTGTGCAGGGGATGGACGTGAATTTATCTGTACAGACCCGAGCGCGGTCAAGATTCGGGCAGAAGATGGAAGAGGAATTTCGTCGGTAAATATCTCTCCTTTTATTTCTAACCTTCCTCATGGAAAAGATACGACTTGTTTTTCAACGGCTAACGCAAGCGGAAGTACATCACAGGCAGCCAATGTAATGGAAGCATTAGAGGTAGGGGCCGAAACACTCCTAATTGATGAAGATACCAGTGCGACGAATTTTATGATTCGTGATAGCCGCATGCAAAAGCTTATTGATCATAAGAAGGAACCAATAACACCATTTATTCATCGAATCCGTCAGCTTGTGGACGAAACAAATAAATCTGTTATTTTAGTAACGGGCGGTTCTGGCGATTATTTTGATGTAGCAGATAACGTACTACTTATGGAGGAATATATTCCGAAGAATGTGACGGAAAAAGCAAAAGAAATTATAAAGGCAGATCCAATTGCAAAAATTGACGTAGAGCCTGTAGATTTTACAAATTTCAGGAAACGGCAGCTGCTGTCTTCTACCTTTCCAAAACAGGCAGATAGAAGATTTAAAATCCAGGCAAAAGGACAATTTCAAATTTTATTTGGAAAAGAACCTATTTCCTTTGCTGATACCGAACAGCTGGTAGATCCGTCACAAACAAGAATGATTGCGGAAATTATTCAGTATCTATACCGGGAAGAAGGAAGGCAGTTTTCTTCCTTTGATGAATTGCTGCAGCATATCGATGAAAAAATGGATCAAGGGCTGGCAATCCTAACTAAAAATAATGGAAAGCATCCGGGAGACTTAGCGAGACCAAGAAAAAATGAGATTGCAGCTGTATTCAATCGAATGCGCACAGCAAAATTTATGATGGAGAAAGATAGATTGTAGGAAACAGAAGGGAGGAATAGGCGGTATGACGAAAGTAGCGCAGCTTCAAGAAGACATCAAAGCATATGCAAAAACGATTGGTATTGATAAAATTGGTTTTACAACAGCAGATATTTTTACAGAAATGAAAGAGCGATTAAGACGTCAGCAAGAGTTAAAGTATCAGTCTGGTTTTGAAAAAGGAAGTATCGAGGAAAGGACGGAGCCTCAAAGACTATTGCCAGAAGCACAGTCTATCATTTCCATTGCCGTCGCCTACCCTTCAAGAATGGAAAAAACGCCAAGAGGGACAAAAGGAGACAGACGTGGCATTTTTGCACGCGCCTCTTGGGGGATTGACTATCACGTTGCTTTACGAGAACGTCTGGATAAGTTAGGGGCCTATATTAAAGAAAGGGTTCCTAATGCCATCATAAAATCGATGGTAGATACAGGAGAATTAAGCGATCGAGCTGTTGCTGAACGTGCTGGTGTTGGTTTTAGCGGAAAGAATACTTCAATCATTACAAAGGAATTTGGCTCCTTTGTTTATTTAGGTGAAATGCTGACCAATATTCCATTTATTCCTGATACGCCAATAGAAGATGGGTGTGGGGATTGTACTATTTGCTTAGATGCTTGTCCAACTGGCGCTATTGTCCAAGGCGGCCAGTTAAATGCACAACGCTGTATTGCATTTTTGACACAAACCAAAGATTTTTTACCAGAGGAGTTTCGCAACAAGATAGGGAATCGGTTATATGGATGTGATACTTGCCAGCAAGTTTGTCCTTGGAATAAAGGGAAGGATTCCCATTTTCATCAAGAACTAGAGCCAAATCCGGAATTAGTAAAACCAAAACTTAGACCGATGCTCCATTTGTCAAACCGAGAGTTTAAAGAAAAATTTGGCCATATGTCTGGCTCTTGGAGAGGGAAAAAGCCGATTCAGCGTAATGTCATTTTAGCGTTAGGCCATTATAAAGAACAATCTGCGGAAGAAGATTTAATTAACATGATGAAACATGATCCCCGGCCGGTTATTCGCGGTACAGCAGCTTGGTCTTTGGGGAAAATTGGAACAGATACAGCGAAAGAGGCAATTTCTGCCATGTTGGAAAAGGAAGACAATGAACAAGTTCTATACGAAATGGAAAATGCATTGTCTGCTATGCGCGCAAAACAAGGCAGCCAATGAAAGAAAACAATCAGATTCGATGACTTAAGTTGCTCCCTGCATGCATAGACTGAGTAGGGGGCGATTTTTATGGGCGATATCAAAGATTATTGGCACCGATTTTTTCAAGAGAAGAACGGCGGTCAGGATTGGTGGCATAGGAAAAAGAAGCTGTGCAAGCAAAGAGAAGCGCAAATTGTGAAGGTAAAAGGACAGGGGATTGTTCTGGGAAAGCAATCGTATGATATATCTCGAAGGATAGACTACGCCATGCACTTCACATACCTGATAAAACAACAAGATCTTTTTTACACGGAAGAGCAAATTATCCCTTATAAATGGACTTGGGATTCGGAAGGGAAAGGAAGGCATCAACATATTGAAAAATTTCAGGGAGAGGAAATTACGAATCAGCTCTCTGTATTGAAGCAAGCTAACCTTCCAGACAGTGATCGTGAAATAGAGTACAATCGACTCGAAGCTGTGCGATACGCAGAGCGGTGGTGGAATAGTTTTAATCCGGCATATCGACGGTTTGAAGATGATTGTACAAATTATATTTCCCAATGTCTGCGAGCAGGTGGCAGTCCGATGTGGGGTGAACCGGTCAGAGAACGAGGCTGGTGGTATAGCAATAATTCATGGAGCTTTAGCTGGTCTGTAGCGCATTCATTACGGTGGTACTTAAGCGGATCTGAGCGCGGATTAAGAGGAATCGAAGTAGAATCGCCAGAAGAATTAAATCCTGGTGATGTAATCTGCTATGATTTTGATGGGGATGATTTATGGAATCATACAACTATCGTAGTTAGAAAGGACGCAAATAATATGCCACTTGTCAATGCACATACCGACAATAGTCGTAATCGCTACTGGACATACGAAGATTCTGCGGCTTGGACGCCGGAAATAAGATATAAGTTTTTTCGTATAGAGGTAAGTTAGTGTATAATAAATATTTGGATTTATAGTGTGTCTTCAAAAAGACTCTTGGAATTTATTACTGAAGGAGAATGAACGTTGAGTTTACATGTTGTATTATTTGAACCAGAAATCCCAGCAAATACGGGTAATATTGGCAGAACATGTTTAGCGACTGGAACGACCTTACATCTTATTCATCCGCTAGGTTTTTCAACGGATAGTAAAATGGTGCGTCGAGCAGGTCTCGATTATTGGGAACATGTAGATGTAAGAGAATATCATTCTATAGAAGAGCTGTATCAAACCTATCCAGAGGGAAGCTTTTACTATATAGAAAATTTTGGGACGAAATATTATACAGATTTTGATTTTTCGTCTGTGAACACAGACCAGTTTTTTGTATTTGGGAAAGAATCTTCAGGGATTCCTCGTGAATTACTTGTTGGCAAAGAAGATAAATGTTTACGAATTCATATGAATGATCAAGTGCGCTCGTTAAACCTATCGAACACCGCATCAATCATTATTTACGAAGCGTTAAGGCAGCAGGGTTTTCCTGGTTTACACTAAAAAAAGATGTCTCCTGAATAAAGGAGGCATCTTTTTTAAATGGTACGAATTGCTTCATATACATGCTAACTTTTAAAGCAGTTTTTCGAATTACAGAATGCTTTTTTGGGGTTCTGTAAATGGATTATTATGTGCGCTGATCTTCTTTTGGTACTCCTGGTTTTGCTTCATAACCAGATGCAAAACAAGAAACGATAAATGTAACAGCAACACCTAATATCAATGCTAGTTTCATGAATGATTCCTCCTTTTATGTACGGATGGTTCCTGTATTTTTAAATGTCATTTTTCATCCGCAGAAAAATAAATCCCTGACAGAATGAAGGTTTAATAATAGTTTGTCCTTATTATAACGGAAAAAAGCCATGTTGTGAACTATTCCAATATTTATTTATTTTTTCGAATGGTTATCTTCTGTAAAAATTCTATCTTAAAAAATCATCTATTCAGAAGGGGAGACAGCGAAAGAGGGAATTAATTTATACTAACTGAAAATTCATAAAACAAAGCGATGGAAAAATGAGTTATGATTCATTCTTTTTGTTTGTTGGAAATTGTCGAATTCCTCAATAAATCTGTTTCGATTCCTTGTAACCGCCTTAAAAATCATGTATATTAGTTGGTGTAGAGAAATCAATATTATTAAAAAGTATTTGAACCGTTTTCATGAACGGATTAGTTAATTCAATGGGGGTATCAGTCGTGCCAGGAAATGAAGAATCTGCAGAAAAATTTTGGGGGCAGTTTCACGGACCAAATGCGGGGTATTTGGAACAACAATATGAGTTGTACAAAGAAGATCCTGAACAAGTTGAATCTTCTATAAGATTATTATTTGATACACATGGAGAACCTACTTGGCTAGCAGCTGAACAAGTTAGCGGACCTAGTGCCGGTCAATCAGCTTCGGACGTATCAAAAAACTTTGATATGACTAAACTGACCTCAGCAATCAAACTTGTTGAGGCTATTCGTCGTTACGGCCACACGGGAGCTGATATTTATACAGTTGGCGGGTACAAGAGTGCTCCATCTAAAATGTTAGATTTAGAATATTATAATTTAACAGAAGATGATTTGAAAAAGATTCCAGCATCTTGGATATGGGAACGCGAAAAAGACGGGGTAGAGACAGGTTTAGATGTTGTCAACCTGTTAAAGAAATATTATACAGGGACAATCACATTTGAATATGATCATGTAAATAATGATGAAGAACGGACCTGGCTATTTGATTTAATAGAAGAAGGAAATGCAAGATTTGATCCGGATCAAGAAGAAAGAAAAGGAATTCTTAAGCGTTTGGCTGAAGTAGAAGGTTTTGAGAAATTTCTTCATAAAACATTTGTTGGTCAAAAACGTTTTTCTATTGAAGGTCTAGAATCTATGATTCCAATGATTGACCATCTCGTAAAATATGCAAACGAAGATAGTATCGAACATGTCATGATGGGGATGGCGCATCGGGGCCGTTTATCTGTACTGGCAAATGTATTGCAGAAACCATATGATAAGATTTTTTCAGAATTTAACTATACAAGAGATAAAGAGTTAATGCCTTCAGAAGGGTCTAGAGCAATTAACTATGGTTGGACAGGCGATGTAAAGTATCATTTTGGTGCGGAAAAAGAAATCATTCATGGCAGTAAAGTGAATACCAAAATTACACTTGCTCATAACCCATCCCATCTTGAATTTGTAAACCCTGTCGTAGAAGGATTTGCCCGGGCTGCACAAGACGAACGTGATATAAGCGGTTACCCAACAAGAGATATTAATAAAGCAATGCCGTTGGTAATCCATGGAGATGCCGCTTTCATTGGAGAAGGTGTAGTAGCTGAAACACTTAATTTAAGCGGTCTACCGGGATATACAACAGGAGGAACGGTGCATATCATTGCAAATAACCAGCTCGGTTATACGACGGATCGTGTGGATGGCCGTTCAACACGTTATGCCAGCGACTTAGCGAAAGGGTTTGAAATCCCTGTTGTTCGTGTGAGTGCGGATGATCCTATTTCCTGTATTTCAGCGATTAAGATAGCTTGTGAGTATCGTAAAAAATTCCATAAAGACTTTCTAATTGATTTAGTAGGTTATCGTCGTTACGGTCATAACGAAATGGATGAACCGAGAACGACACAGCCTCAGCTATATAATGAAATTGATAATCATCCATCGGTAGCAACGCTATTTGCACGCGCAATGGAAGAAAGAAATTTAATCGAACCTGGTGAATTTGAAGAGATTAAAAATGCGGTTGAAAAGAAATTATCCGATATATATAAAGGGATGACAGAGAGTGAAATTGGCGAGCCGCAGCCAAAATCAATGCCAGAAGTACTTTCTAATAGATTAGATCAGTTCGAAACAGCAGTAGACTTAGATACTTTAAAGAAAATCAATGCAGAGCTTTTAGAACGTCCGGAAGGTTTTGAAGGCTTTAAGAAAACAGAACGAATTTTAAGACGCAGAAAAGATGCACTCGAAGAAGGAAATAAAGCTGACTGGGGCACGGGGGAAGCACTAGCATTTGCATCTATTTTAAAAGATGGAACTCCAATTCGTTTAACTGGTCAAGATACAGAACGTGGAACTTTTGCTCATCGCCATATCGTTTTACATGATGTAAATACAGGTGAAAAATATAGTCCAATGCATGGATTATCTGATGTAAAAGCATCCTTTGATGTTCGCAATAGTCCATTATCGGAAGCGGCTGTATTAGGGTTTGAATATGGTTATAGTGTTTATTCGCCAAGTACTCTAGTAATCTGGGAAGCGCAATTTGGGGATTTTGCGAATGCCGGTCAAGTGATTATTGATCAATTTATCGCTTCTGCAAGGGCTAAATGGAATGAAAAATCAAATATGGTATTATTGCTGCCTCATGGCTATGAAGGGCAAGGTCCAGAGCATTCAAGTGCACGTTTGGAACGTTATTTGCAAATGGCTGCGGAAAATAACTGGATTGTCGCAAATGTAACTTCTTCCGCTCAGTTATTCCATCTACTTCGCCGTCAAGCAGCAATGCGTTCTCGTCCAGAAGCTCGACCATTAATCTTGATGACACCTAAGAGTAGTTTAATTCGAGACCATAAGATGGCTTCAAGCGCAGAAGAATTTACGAGCGGCGGCTTTAAAACCCTGCGTGATCAACCATACTTTGATACAGATTCGAAGAAAGCAACGCGTCTGTTATTAGGAAGCGGAAAAATTATGGTTGATATTGAAGGAAGAATGGAAGAGAAGGAAGAAACCTGTGATTGGATCCGTGCCATCCGCGTGGAACAAATCTATCCATTCCCGCAAAAAGCAATTAAAGAAGAAATAAAGAAATTACCTCATTTAAAAGAAATTGTGTGGGTTCAAGAAGAGCCAAAGAATATGGGGGCGTGGGATTTTGTGGATCCTTATTTAAGAGAGCTTCTTGAGGAAGGTCAAGAATTACATGTTATTAGCAGACCGAAGCGTGCAGCACCTGCGGGAGGAATACCTACAGTGCATAAAACGGCGCATAAATATATCATTGACCAAGCATTGAACGAATTTGAAGGAGGAAAATAAAGTGCAAGAAATTAAGATACCTGAATTAGCGGAATCCATCACAGAAGGAACAATAGCAGAATGGCTTGTTAAAGAAGGAGATAAAGTAGAGAAAGGCGATGCCATTGTAGAGTTAGAGACAGATAAGGTTAATGTAGAAGTAAACGCAGAATTTTCAGGGGTTATTACGGAAATTACAAGTAATGAAGGTGACGATGTTTCAGTAGGTGACACCATCGGTAAATTGGATGAAAACGGAGAAGCTGGGGCTGCTTCTAGTGGTGAAGCTAAGAAAGAAGAAGCATCAAGTGAAAAAGAAACAGAAGAACCAAAAGAGGTGCCAGCAAAAGAAGCTGCAGGGGAAAGCAAACAAGATGCAGCTCCTAAACAGAATAGTGGGGATGTCATTGCTTCACCAGCAGCAAGAAAGCGTGCTCGTGAATTAGGTATTGATTTAAGCAAGGTACAAACTCGTGACCCTCTGGGCAGAGTTCGTCCGGAAGATGTAGAAGCATATAATAATGCACCTAAACAAGATGTTGCGCCATCTAAGCCGGCGAAAAAAGAAGCCGCAAAGTCAGAGAAAACAGAGTTTGATAAGCCGGTAGAACGGGTTAAAATGACTCGCCGCCGTCAAACAATTGCTAAAAACCTTGTAGAAGTACAACAAAACACAGCAATGTTAACGACATTTAACGAAGTAGATATGACGTCCGTGATGGAACTACGTAAACAAAGAAAAGATAAATTCCTAGCTAAGAACGGTGTTAAACTTGGATTTATGTCCTTCTTCACAAAAGCTGTTGTCGGAGCACTGAAAGAATTCCCGCTTCTTAACGCGGAAATTCAGGGCAATGAATTAGTTATAAAGAAATTTTATGATATTGGTATTGCTGTTTCAACAGATGAGGGACTAGTTGTACCAGTTGTTCGTGATGCAGATCGCAAAGACTTTGCAGGAATTGAGCAAGATATCGTTGATTTAGGTAAAAAAGCACGTGATAATAAATTAGCCTTGAAAGATTTACAAGGTGGATCATTTACTATTACCAACGGCGGTACATTTGGCTCTATGATGTCTACACCAATTTTAAATGCACCACAGGTTGGTATTTTAGGAATGCATAACATTGTGAAACGTCCAATTGCTATGCCGGATGATTCCATTGAAGTTCGTCCAATGATGTATATTGCACTATCCTATGATCATCGTATCGTGGATGGAAAAGAAGCAGTACAATTCTTAGTTCGAATAAAACAAATGCTTGAAGATCCATATGACTTATTGTTAGAAGGATAAACATCATAATAAAAAGCCTTGCTAGATCAAGGCTTTTTATTATGGAAATGTAAGCCATAAAGAAGGACAAAACTAGAGAAATTATTGGTGGAAATTGGCTAAAATGAACAATTGCTATTTGATTTTCATATAATGCTAATTTAATAGCTTCATTTGGAATTTTTTTATTATTAATTCTTTTTTTATAGCATTGAAATTATGTTCTTTTACGAATATGATAGTAGTTGCAGGGAACAACTTGTATAAGGATGGGATATAACGAAAATGTAAAAACTAACTTATACATAAATAAAGCGCTTTAATATAAAAGGAGGTAGGAGCTTGGATATTCTCTTAGGTATTCTCGCAATTATAGTCTCATTCGGCCTGGCGTTCTTAATGTCGAATGATAAGAAGAAAATCAATTTTAAGGGTATTGGCATTATGCTGGTCATACAGTTGCTGATCACATGGTTTATGTTTTTAACCACTATCGGTGCTAAAGTTATTGAATGGGTTTCTAATGTATTCAATAAGTTAATTGAATTTGGACAAGAAGGTATTGGATTTGTAGTGGGCGGATTTCAGTTAGATGAAGGCGGAGTGTTCTTCTTTAACGTACTACTATTAATTATCTTTTTCTCAACATTGCTTTCTGTCTTAACCTATTTAAAAATTCTTCCGATTATTATTAAATATATTGGAGCGGCTATTTCAAAAATTACAGGGCTGCCAAGAATTGAATCATTTAATGGTGTAAATAGTATTTTCTTTGGTCAGTCAGAAGCACTTATTGCGATTCGTTCTCAATTTCATCATTTATCAGAAAATCGGCTTTATATTATTTGTGCATCTGCAATGAGTTCTGTATCTGCATCTATTGTGGGGTCATATCTCCTCATGCTCCCGCCCAAATACGTTTTAGTGGCACTGCCATTGAATATGTTAAGCGGTTTAATGATTGCTTCTATCATTGCACCGGTAAATGTTCCTAAAGAGGAAGATAAAGTAGATATCAAAGATGTTAGTAATGATAAAAGTATTTTTGAAGCAATGGGTAATGGTGCGTTAGAAGGCGGGAAAATTGCGTTAATTGTTGCGACGATGTTAATGGCATTTATCGCGTCCTTAGCACTGGTAAACTGGGTTATTCAAGCTATCTTTGCAGGGGTAACCTTGGAAGAGATCCTTGGCTATGTTTTTGCTCCGTTAGGCATACTTATGGGAATTGCACCAGGAGAAGTCCTTGAAGCAGGTGCGGTTATGGGGACGAAAATTGTAACAAATGAATTTGTAGCAATGTTACAATTTCAACCGCTAGTAAGTGAAATGTCAGAAAAAACAGTGGGTATTGTAACAGTATTCTTAACAAGCTTTGCTAATTTCTCGTCTATCGGTATTATTGCGGGTACGGTAAAAGGAATTGACAATGCAAAAGCAGTTATCGTTTCAAAATTTGGGATGAAGCTATTAGCAGGATCGATTTTAGTATCTATTCTTTCTGCAACAATTGTTGGCTTATTCTTATAAAATGAATGAAAAACACCATGAACTTGCGGTTCATGGTGTTTTTCTATATCTAGCCTCAAGGGGACATTAACGTTGTCTCTGCTGGTAAGTTTGTTTTGCTTTATTTTGGATATATAGTAAGCGGAACAGCAAGGCAATAGCACCGGCACTTAAACCGACAATAATGCCAATCCAGTAACCAAAAGCTCCAAAACTTGTATAATTCGCAAACAAATATCCAGTCGGTAGTCCAATTGCCCAATAGGAGATTAAGGCAAGAATCAATGTGACATTGACATCTTTATAACCTCTTAAAGCTCCCTGAATGGGTGCTCCGATTGCATCTGCGAGTTGATAAAAAATCGCAAAAAGAATAAATTGTTTCGTTAATGCAATGACTTCTGGATTTGTATGATATAGCCGGGCAACCGTTCCATCGAAAACAAATAAAATAATTCCGGCAAATAAAGAGATAATAATCCCGCCGGTTATTCCAAGATACGTGTAAGAACGGGCATCATCGAATCTTTTTGCTCCTATCTCAAAACCAACAGCAATCGTAAGTGCCATCCCGATACTGAGTGGCAGCATGTACAACAATCCAGCAAAATTCATTGCAGCTTGGTGGGCTGCGATGGTGTTTGTGTCATAGATACTCATCATAATTGTTACTGCGGAGAAAATACTTGTTTCAAAAAACATTGCTAATCCAATAGGAAGTCCAATTTTTAATTGGCTTATCCAATAAGAAGGACGGGGTCTAAACCGAATGTGAAACACTTGATAAGATCGAAATGGAGCAACTTTGTGTATCATATATAAAGCTATGATACTGACTAACCAGTAGGTAATGCTGGTTGCGATTCCTGCCCCAATTCCGCCGAACGCTGGTAAACCTAGCTTGCCGAAAATAAAGATATAATTTAACAGCGCATTTATTGGCAAGGAAATTAAGATAATAATCATAGAAGCTCTTGTCTGTCCCAGCCCATCCATAAAACTTCGAACGGTGTGAAAAATAAATAATGGTATAATCCCTGTAGCAAGCGAGACTAAATAATATTTTGCTACGTGATGAACACCCGGTTCTAAACGCATCATCTGTAAAATAGGCTCTAAGAGAAAAAAGCCAGCAAGGATAATAACACAAGATAAACCGATAGAAAGATAAATTCCTTGCTGAATAACTTGCGGGATATCTTTTTTATCCTTTGCGCCAATAAGCTGTGCAATAATTGGTGTAATCGATAAAACAATACCATTTACGCAAGTTAGAACAGGAACCCAAAGGCTTGATCCAATAGCTACACCAGCTAAATCTACTGCACTGGATTGTCCCGACATTACCGTGTCAAAAAAATTCATTAAGTTAATGCTGACTTGAGTAACAAGAATCGGCAGCATGATTATAATAAATAGTTTGATTTTTTGTATTCGATTCGTTGTTTCGTACATAATTATCTTTCCTAACATTTAAGAATTCAATTTGTAACATAAATTAATAGGTGCATTGGTAATTATACGCTGATATAATGATTTGGGAAAGGATGAGATGATCCATGAAAAAGAAAAAGGATAAACGTATTTTATTTACTGGCGGCGGCACTGCCGGTCATGTCATAGTTAATTTAGCACTTATACCATATTATCAAGAAAAAGGTTATGAAGTAGATTATATCGGTTCCTATGAAGGAATTGAACGAAACTTGATTGGAAAGTTGGAGGGAGTAACCTATCATCCAATATCTACTGGTAAGTTACGCCGTTACATGTCCAAAGAAAATTTTAAAGATCCGTTTAAGGTATTAAAAGGGACAATGCAGGCTTATCGCATTTTAGGGAAAAGAAAAGCCTCTGTTGTTTTTTCAAAAGGCGGATTTGTATCTGTACCGGTGGTTGCTGCTGCAAAACTAAGAGGAATTCCATCTGTTATTCACGAATCCGATTTCACGCCCGGTTTAGCGAATAAACTATCGATTCCATTTACTAAAAAAGTGTTGGCAACATTTCCAGAGACAATGAAATATCTTCCTGAAAAAAAAGCCGCTTATGTTGGTGCAGTTATCCGTGATGAATTATTTAACGGAAATAAAAAAGCAGGATTAGCATTTGCTGGGTTATCAGGGGAGAAACCTGTTCTTTTAATTATGGGCGGAAGCGGCGGCTCTGAAAAAATAAATGCTACCATTCGAGAAGCATTAGACGAGTTATTGAAGCATTTTGAAATCATTCATATTTGTGGAAACGGCAAAGTAGATTCGTCTTTACGAGTACCAGGATACGCACAATTTGAATATGTACATGATGAGTTAAAAGATATTTTTGCAGCAACAGATTTTGTTGTTTCGCGTGCTGGATCAAATGCTATTTTTGAATTTCTAGCTCTGCAAAAGCCGATGCTGTTAATTCCGCTTTCCCGCGGTGCCAGCAGGGGTGATCAGATCATTAATGCAAACTCGTTTAAAAAGAAAAACTATGCCAAAGTGCTCGAAGAAGAGACGTTAACAACAAAGCAGCTTATTGATGAAGCAGTTGCATTAAAAGATGCTGCGCCAGTTATGCTTGACGAAATGAAAAAATATAAAAGTGAGGAATCACGAAATAAAGTAATTGAAATTATTGAATCTGTTCAAAAAAATAGGTGATTAATAGAAAAAGCTCATTCACTATAAAAATGAATGAGCTTTCGCTTTTTAGTCTTCTCTTGTGACAACGTCTAATTTTCCTGTTTCCGGGTCAATAACAAGACCATGTACTTTAATTCCTTTTGGAAGGAGCGGGTGGTTACGGATAATCCCTACACTTTGAGATACGGAGTCCTCAACCTTTTCGAATCCATGAAATTCTTTGTGAAGATTAATACCAGCATGTTCTAGCGTATGTAAGGTCTCCTCTGAGATCCCGCGTTCAACCATGGATTGTTGCAATTCCTCTGTATCTACATTGGTCATCCCGCAGCCGTGGTGCCCGATGACAACGACTTCTTCTGCTTTTAAACTATAAATAGCCACTAATAAGCTTTTCACAGCACTGTCGAATGGCTTACGGATAATTGCACCGGCGTTTTTCACCATTTTGACATCTCCGTTATGGATATTTAATGCTTTTGGAAGTAATTCCACTAAACGTGTATCCATGCACGTAAATATAACCATGCGTTTATTTGGAAATTTGTCGGTTGCATAAACTTCATAGTCTTTGTTTTCTACAAATTTTTTGTTGAAATCTAAAAGTTGGTCTAAGTTCATTTCCTTCATCTCCTTAAATAAAAATATAGCATGAATAATAAAATATGAAAATAAAAAAGTGTGTTGAAAATGGTCAAATGAATATATGAAAATGAATTTCAATAATAAATAATTCTCTATAATTTTATTGAAATTTAAAAAATCATTGACTTGTTATTTTGAAAAATATATAATGATAAGGCATTCAATTTTCAAATAAATGAGAAAAGGAGGGTACACAAAATGATTAACTTACAGCATCAAATTAACCAAATGAATCAAACGCATCAAACAAAACAGAATATGATTTTGTGGCCTCCATCAAAGTGGTGCATTTTTTCTTGATTCGTCAGGGATAAATGCGTTTTGGCCGCAGTTTTTTCCATGTGGCTAGCTAATTAGGGATAAGTAGGATGTTATAAGCGTATGCCATCAGCTGGTATATGCTTTTTTTGATGCCTAAAAGAGGTTGTTCAAAAAGATGAAGTTCACACTTATTTAACAATGAAAATCGGATGTAAACAAATTCAACGGGAAATGATGTTTCAGATGTAGGATACTACATAGAAAGCGGGTGAAAAAATGTTTGCGGTTTTTAAGAAATTAAACTGGTTCTTTGCGCATTACTGGAAACGATACACATTTGCGATTATTGCATTAATTCTTGCCAGTGCGGTCGGATTAATTCCCCCAAAATTGGTGGGGTATATTATTGATCATATTCAATTCGAGACATTAACTGCGCAAATTCTAACGGCAGTTATTGCAGGATATATCGTATTGCTTATCGTGCATTATATTATTTCTTTTTTATGGGATTATACGCTCTTTGGCGGGGCAGTTATTTTAGAACGCTGGATGCGAAGTAAATTGATGAAGCATTTCTTATCTATGTCACCAACGTTTTTCGGGAAATATCGGACAGGAGATCTAATGGCAAGATCGACGAACGATTTAAAAGCAATTAGTCTGACAGCTGGCTTTGGTGTGTTGACATTGGTAGATTCAAGTATATTTATGCTAATGATTATTGCTGTAATGGGATTAACGATTAGCTGGCCTCTTACCTTTGCAGCTTTATTGCCTTTACCGATAATGGCCGTCATTATGAATTTTTATGGAAGTGCTATTCATCGTCGTTTCACCAAGGCGCAAGAAGCTTTTGGAGAAATGAATAATAGCGTTTTAGAATCAATTCGCGGTGTTCGTGTTGTTCGTGCGTTTGTCCAAGAAGAACAAGAGAAAGAGCGATTTGGGGATATGACAAATGATGTGTACGCCAAGAATATGGAAGTTGCTAAAATTGATGCTTTATTTGAACCAACGATGAAAATATTGGTAGGCCTATCGTATACAATTGGTATTGGCTATGGTGCCCTGCTTGTATTCGAGAATCGCTTGACTTTAGGCGATTTAGTTACCTTTAATGTCTATCTAGGAATGTTGATTTGGCCGATGTTTGCAGTAGGTGAATTAATCAATATTTTACAGCGGGGAAATGCATCCTTAGATCGTGTCAACAAAACATTATCGTACCAGCCGGATGTTCGGGATGTGCTGGAGCCGAAAGAAGTGGCCAATGTTACAGGGCTCGTTCTGCAAAACGTATCATTTCATTATCCAAATACTGCTGAAAAAGCATTAAAAGGAATTTCATTAAATGTCCAAGTAGGAGAAACGATTGGTGTTGTTGGGAAAACAGGTGCAGGTAAAACAACGCTATTTAAATTATTACTAAGACAGTATCCGGATGTACAAGGGGGAATAATGATTTCAGGAGTGAACATAGAAACGATTCCTTTAAAGCAGATTCGTGAATGGATTGGTTATGTACCTCAAGATCAAATGATGTTCTCCAAAACGATCAGGGAAAATATTCAATTTGGTAAAGAAGCTGCAACCGATGCAGAAATATTTCGAGCATTGGAGCTTGCTTATTTCGCAAGTGACATTTTACAACTGCCTGAAGGATTGGATACACAGGTTGGTGAAAGCGGTATTACCTTATCAGGTGGTCAAAAACAACGCGTGGCACTTGCCCGGGCATTTATTAAAGACCCTGAAATTCTTATTTTAGACGATTCCCTATCAGCCGTGGATGGTAAGACAGAAGCTGCGATTATTACTCATTTAAAAGAAGAAAGAAAAAATAAAACAACATTTATTGCAGCACACCGTTTATCGGCTGTTACACATGCAGATCACATCATTGTCCTAGAGGATGGCGAAATTGCTGAAGAAGGAACGCATGCGCAATTAATGAAAGAAAAAGGCTGGTATCACACGCAATATGTCCAGCAACAAATGGAAGATGAGGAGGTGTAAAAGATGAAAAGTACGGAGAAACGATTATTTCAATATGCTTTAAAATATAAGAAAGGAATTATCATTGGTCTAATCTGTTTAATAATAGCTGTAGCATTGGAGTTAGCAGGACCTCTCATCGCTAAACGAGTTATTGATAACCATATTCTTGGTGTAGAAGGACATTGGGAGGCAGTAGAAACGACTGACTCCACAACAGCTTCCTATCGTGGGCAATCATTAAAACGATCGGATCGTATTTCAGATGACGATACGCTTTTAGGAGAGAGTTACACATTATTACAGATTGGTTTTTCTTATTATATTTTTGAAGGTGAGTTGCCATTAACAGGGCAGAGAGAAATGAATGATGGAGAACTTACCATTGAATTAAATGATGGTGTGATTCATGCTGTGGGAGATCGGTTATCTGTTCAAGAGGCGTATCCATTTTTTGAACCGGAAAAAGCACCAATTATAGGCCTATTAGTGTTATATATGGTTTTATTAATAATCGCCGGTGTTTTTCAGTTTTACCAGACATTTTTATTGCAAAAGTCAGCGAATCAGATTGTAAAACAGATGCGAACCGACTTATTTGCACATACACAGCGTATACCAATTAATTATTATATTGATCAGCCAGCTGGTTCTATCGTTTCAAGGATTACGAACGATACAGAAGCTATTCGTGATTTATATGAACGCGTTTTATCCATAGTCGTTACCAGTCTGATATATATGGGTGGAATCTTTATTGCTTTATTTATTTTGGATACGAGACTTGCTGCATGTTGTTTACTTATTATTCCTTTATTATATGGATGGATGCGGTTTTATAAGTATTTTGGCAGTAAGTACAACCAAGTAATACGACAAACAATCAGTCAAATTAATGGAAATATCAATGAAGCTATTCAAGGAATGCCAATTATTCAAGCCTTTAATAGAGAAAAGGCAATGAAAGAGGATTTTGAAGTATTAAATAAGCGTAATTATACGTACCAAAAGAAGTTGATTCGTTTAAGCGCTCTAACTTCTTATAACCTGGTAACCGTTTTTCGTAATGTAACATTTGTTGGATTTATTTGGTATTTTGGATCTTCTTCTTTTAATATGACAAGTGTTATTTCCATTGGTGTTCTGTATGCTTTTGTTGATTATATTAACCGATTATTTGAACCAGTCACAGATATTGTCAATCAGCTTCCCTTAATTGAGCAGGCGAGAGTAGCTGGGAGCCGTGTATTTGAGCTTCTAGATCATTCGCATGAAAATACGGATAATAGCGAGATTGCCAAATACAGAGGAACAATTTCCTTCGAGCATGTATTTTTTGCTTATCAGAAAGAAGATTATGTCTTAAAGGATATTACTTTTAAAGTAGATGCTGGTCAAACAACGGCTTTTGTAGGCCATACAGGTTCTGGTAAAAGCTCTATTATGAATTTGCTTTTCCGTTTTTATGATCCGCAAAAAGGAAAAATTAAGATAGATGGTATGGAAACGTCAACTTTATCGAGACAGCAGATACGCAGCCATATGGGAATAGTACTTCAGGATCCATTTCTATTCTCTGGTACTATTTTGACGAACGTTACGATGCAAGATAAACGAATAAGTAGAGAAACGGCAATTGCTGCCTTAAAAGCAGTTGGAGCAGACAGGTTTATTGAAAAACTTCCTAAAACTTATGATGAAGAAGTGACAGAAAATGGATCGACCTACTCACTGGGAGAAAGACAACTAATCTCATTTGCAAGAGCGCTTGCATTTGACCCTGCCATTTTAATTTTAGATGAAGCAACAGCGAATATTGATACAGAAACAGAGCTGATGATTCAACATGCATTAGAGGTGCTGAAACAAGGAAGAACCACGCTTGTTATTGCCCATCGATTATCAACGATTCAACAGGCAGATCAAATTATTGTCTTGGATAGAGGAAAGATTATAGAGAAAGGAAACCATGATACACTGATTGCTGAACGAGGGCAATATTACCAGATGTATCAAATGCAACAAGGTTCCTTGAAGGTAAGTGTGTAAGACTAATAGGATAAAGCTAAAGCTCATCTATACGGTAATATCGTCCGGGATAGGTGAGCTTGTTTTATGGAAAAGAAAACTACTACTATTCCTCTAATGCGTGCAACGAAGGTATACGTCAAGTTTTCTAATTTGTTAAAATAAAAGTATGGAGTTATAGCAATGGAGAGGGGGCTAGACATTGAAAAAACCAGGTAGCAAAAAGAAACAGATGGACGACGATTTAATGGAAGACCTCGATGAGGAAGAAATGTATAACCTTGTTATGAAAGCTAAAATAGAGGCATTGGAAAAAGCACGTATGAAGGAAGCGGAGCCAAAACGCCGCTTACCAAAAGTTCTGGCAATCTTGATAGCTTTTCTGATGACATTTTATATCATTTCTATGTTTCCAAAGGTGATTTCAATTCCTGCTATCGATTTCCTTCAAGTGTCTAGTCGTCTATCGCAAGATGAACAAATAGCAGCGAATAAAGAAGCAGTGGTTGTTATAGAAACAAATGGCAGTAAAGGAACGGGATTTGCTATTTCTGAAGATGGAAGCCTGTTAACGAATTATCATGTCATTGAAGGCTATCAAAGTGTTACAGTTGCGTTCCTGGAAGCTGGTTTATTTGAAGGAGAAGTAGTGGAAGAATATCCTGAGATTGATTTAGCAGTGGTTAAAGTTATTGGAGAGAATCTGCCTGATCTTACTTTAGATGAAAACGCACCAGTCGAACAAGGGGATGACATTCGATTTATAGGTAATCCATTATTTTTTAATGGAATAGCAAATGAAGGTACGGTGATAGGTCCTTTGCAGTTATCCAGCTGGGACAGGGAAGTTATGATGATCGAAGCTCCTGTATATCGTGGGAATAGCGGCAGTCCTGTAATGAATGAAGAAGGGAATGTGATAGGTGTTATTTTCGCAACCCTGAATCATGATGAAGAAGGCCGTGTCGGTTTATATGTTCCAATAAGTTATTTTAAAGAATAGGATTTGTTTAACTTCTTGATAAAAGGGAATTTAACAATAAAACCTTTTACGGAGGTGTTTTCATGTTTCTAAGTTCTACATTAACAAATTTAAATATTTATGCACTGGATGGAGAAATTGGAAAAATAAAAGATTTATACTTTAATGATGAATGGCAATTACGCTTTATTATTGTCGATACAAGAAAATGGCTGCCAAGTAAGAAAGTTCTTTTACCTTTTCATGTAAAACAAGAAATTAATATGAATGAAGGCTACATGAAGGTGGATAGGGATAAGGAAACGATTCGAGAAAGCCCCAAAGTTCCAGAAAATGATAATTTAATTTCTTCCTATCAAGAGGCGGTTGTAGACTATTTTGGATGGAATAGTTATAAAGAAAATGCTGTTTTAGACTCAGATCATGGTCCAATGAAAACAAGTGAAAATGATGCAGCAAATCAAAGCGTTGTACCGCCTGAACCTGATTTAGAAGCACCTGAAAAACAAATGGATAATCTTAGGAGTATAGACGAATTTATAACGTTTAGAGTACACGCTAAGGATGGGAAAATTGGTACGATAGATAATGTTATCTTAACGGAAGGTGGAAAAATACAATATCTTGTTGTCAACAGCAATGAGAGTTATGTAGAGAATAATTTGTATCTTTATCGGACGGACCAAGTAACTTCAGTAGATTGGTTTGAGAAAGATGTATATATAGACGATTCAGTGGAAGGATTTGAACAGGCAACGCCATTTAAGAACGAAGAGGAAGTATTTTATCACTTAAATCAAGCTAAAGTTGATTAGTGCGCAAAAATAAATATACCAAATAAAGGCATTTTATCGCTTATCAGGCAAAGATAAGCGGAAAATGCTTTTTTTGTTAATGCTGTGTTTATGGGGTTTTTGGCTTAGGAGAATAAAAATCTAATTATGTGACCTCCAATCTGTCTATGAGTTAAGAACTATTCTTAAATTTAGTTTACAAAGTTGTCGATTTTCGTCATATTAATTTAAATGAAATGTTATTCGTTTGTGAAGTAACTGTTTTAAAGATAGGGTAGTATTGGTGGTATAGCATGGAAAAGCATGCATATATACTACCAATACGCTAACCAATAATATAAATAAAATGAAAGACAAAAATGGTGATTATTAGATATGAATACAATGAACAGAAAAAAACATGATATAAATATAGATTCAAAACCCGAAAAAATAATAACAAATTCGAATTATATAGCCGTAGGGGGTCTCCAAAAATGATGATGACGAAGCAATTAACAGATACCCCTATTGAAGAAAAAATAGAAGCAATTCAGGCAGGTGATATCGTATTACAAAATGAACTACTACAGACTTATAAACCGTTTATCGCTAAGTGTGTTTCAGAGGTGTGCAAACGTTATATTGATCCGAAGAAGGACGATGAATTCAGTGTTGGATTAATGGCATTTAACGATGCTATTTTTTCCTATAAATCGGATAAAGGCAGTTCCTTCCTATCTTTTGCAAAGCTTGTTGTAAAAAGAAAAGTAATTGATTACATCCGCTACCAACAAAAGCGTCTCCCCCTGTTGTCTTTAGATGAGATGAATGAGGAAGAACAGATGGAAAACCCTCTTGTTATTGCTGCTGCAAAGGAAAAGCATCAAACGGAAGCAGAGAACGTCCAAAGGAAGGAAGAAATTATTTTATTTAGGGAGAAGTTAAAGACCTATCGACTTACACTGGAAGAATTGACGAAGGTATCACCTAAACATAGAGATGCTAGAGAGTCCGCCATAAGAGTAGCTTACATCTTATATCAGGATACGCAGTTAAGTGAATATGTCTATCGCAAAAAGAAGCTGCCAATTAAAAAATTATTAAAGAAAGTAGAAGTAAGCAAAAAAACATTAGAACGGAATCGGAAGTTTATTATAGCTATTTTTATTGTTTTGAGTAACGAATATGTTTATCTTAAGGATTACCTTAAGGACTACCTCAAGGATGTGAAGGAATGAAAAAAGGAATTGTGATGGAAATCCATCGCAAATATGCCATTTTACTTTCTAAAAATGGTGGTTTTGAGAAGGGAATTATTTTAACAGAGAAAGCAGAAGTAGGCGATGAAGTTATATTCCGGCCGATGTATAAAACCTCGATTTTAGATAAATATTGGGCAAAGTTTCACATATCCATAAGAATATCGGCAATGGTTGTCTTGATCCTGCTGCTAGTGGGCTATCCTCTGATTAAAGCATGGAATGATAGTGAAATACACGCCTACGTGGCTATTGATATAGATCCTAGTATTGAACTGGAAGTCAACGACGATTTAATCGTAACAAATGTCAGTGCACTAAATGAATCTGCAGACCAATTGATAGAAGAGGTAGAAGAACTCGAGCATGAGCCTGTCAATCGTGTTTTAGCCAATATTGTCGATGAGAGTGAAAACCAAGGTTTTGCAGATCATAAAACAATGCTGTTAGGAATTAGTTCTGAGGATAAAGAAAACACAGAGGAACTCCATTCGGAAATCACCCCATACATAGAGTCACTCCCGGATTGGAATGTTTCTACTTTGGTTATTCCAGAGGAAATCCATGAACTTGCCCAAAATCAAAATAAATCAATGAATGAAATGATGGCTCTTGAATTAGCAAACAGGGATGTAGAACAAGTGGATTCCACTAAGACAGACTCAGAAGATTGCGCTATTATTGATTTTTTTTATGGACAAGATAAGTCTGGCTCGGAGATAGATGATTCTACTGATGAAAAAGAAAAAATCCCGTTTAAACAACAAGAAAATAATGAGAATAGAGATGGTAAGCTGAACGTAGAGGAAGAGAACGCACAAGATCAACAAACGGATACAATTCAAGAAGAATCAGATATCAATCTGCAGCAGGATCAGCCTATAAAAGATGATAAGCCCAAGTTGGCCCAAGGGTTAGATAAGCCATTAGAATCGGAAATGCCTAAAGATATAGAAAGTGTTCAGCAAATAGAAGCGGGTGAATCTGAATTTGAAGAGAAAACGGAAGATCCGTTTAAGGATAATGGCACACCTGATACCGGCAAAGAATTAGAAAATATAGATACCCTGCAAGACCATTATAAGACAGAGCCTTCCCTGCAAATAGAAACAGAAGAGCTGGAGGAAAGTGGTTTCAATTTGAACTCAAAAGAACTTGCTCAAGATCAAGAAATGGAAGATGTAGAACAGGTAACTGAAATAGACGTCAAGGTCTTGGTGTAAAGGAAAAGTTGCGTCGTTAAAAACCCATGGCAAATGCCGGTAAAGATGGCGAACGGTTCCATGGTCCATAACTTCGGCTTGGTTCTGTTTGAGGATTTTTAGAAAAAAGCAGATACAAGCCGGTTTATGACTGGCATCTGCTTCTCTTACAGGTTTTATTATTCCATATCATACATCCATGGACTGCTGATTTGAAGGGCATGTTCTAAATAATAAAGTAGCATATCGTGGGATTGGTTCACGTTTTTTTGACTTAAGGAATGATGATAATCGTGAAGGAATCGCTCAATTTTTTTAGCGAGTAAATCATCGTCTGTTCGTGACATTAATAAAAATAAATTATCCCACTGACCCCAAATGGTGTAATATAGTGCTTTGTCGTAGTCAGGTATCTCGGGTATCAAAATTTTTCACTCCCTTACGAAAGAAGGAATTTTAAATTGTGTTGAGGTAAGGTGCCTCGTTTATATCTTCTCCATTGTTCATGAAAAACTCTCTCTTACTTTCATGGTGTGTTTTCCATAAATTAACGCATTCTTTTTGCATATTTCCTTACCTGATTATCCATAATAAAGGCAAATAGGTAAGGAGGAATGAAAATGAAATTACGTTTATTTACGGTTTTAACCGTGCTAATGATGGTCTTAGTAGCTTGTCAAAATACGGATAATGATGGAGATACAAATCCAGATAATTCGAATGGAAATGTAGAGCCGACACGATATGAAGGTAATAATAATAACACCAGTGATAATTTAGGAAACCGTGACCGTGACTATATGATGAATCGGGAAGCGGATCGTGGTGGTGAACATAACCGTGATATGGATTACAATGTATCTAAAGAAGCTGCTGAAAAGATTACAAATGAGATGGACAATATTGATAATGCGTACGTGTTAACTACGGATAATAATGCCTATGTAGGAGCAAATTTGGATATTGAAAACGATAGAAATAATAACAACAATAACGATAGCAGTATGGAGGTTACGGATGATATAAAGAATCAAATCGCTGATATTGTGCGTTCCGTCGACCCTTCAATTGATAACGTGTATGTCACATCTAATCCAGATTTTCTGGACCTAGCAGACAATTATGTGAATGATATGGATAATGGCCGTCCAGTGGAAGGCTTCTTTGACCAAATTGGCGGTATGATTGACCGTGTCTTCCCAGATAGAGAATAGTATCGGGCATATTTCGCTTATTTAATGTAACGAACGAGTTCTCTTCAAAATATTTTAGGATAAAAATCCAATTCTCTTACTTTATAGAAGGGGTTGGATTTTTATCTTTGGCAACTTCTTTTAAAGGAGTAGGTTTCCGAATATTTGTGAATCCCTTTAACTATCTAACGGGTAGGCCGGAAATCTCTGTGCTTTAACTACTTGCATTTTTCATGTATGATTAGAACAGATACAGTGCCAAAAATAGGGGCTCATCCATACATTTATCACCTCAAACTTTGCGGAAAATTACCACGTGGATTCCTGTGGAAAACGTAAGGCTCTTCGGAGGCAATGTCACTATCGTCGTTTTCGTTACAACAATGTCTAGTTTAAAATTAGGGAGGAAAAGTGTAATGAGTGAAAAAGCAATTGCTTATCTTAAAGAAAATCAAGAACTGTTATTGCAAAAACTATATGATTTTTTAGCTATTCCAAGTGTGAGTACAGATCCTGCCCACAAAGAGGATATACATCGCGCTGCGGAATTTTTAGTTACATACTTGAATGATATCGGATTTAAAGGTGCAGAAAAAATAGAGACAAAAGGCCATCCGCTTGTTTATGCGGAATATATGGAAGCGGGTCCGGAAGCACCAACCGTTTTACTCTACGGGCATTATGATGTTCAGCCAGTTGATCCAATTGATTTATGGGATAGTAAACCATTCCAGGCAGAAGTGCGTGATGGAAGAATTTACGCTCGTGGATCCAGTGACGATAAAGGTCAAACATTTATGCATCTTGCTGTATTTGAAGCATTTTTAAAAACAGAAGGAAAATTGCCAATGAATGTAAAGGTTTGTATTGAAGGAGAAGAAGAGATTGGAAGTGAAAATCTTTATGAGCTTCTTCAAGAAAAGAAAAATACATTTCAAGCAGATTTTGCGGTTATTTCTGATTCTGGTATGGCGGAGAAAAATCAACCAACAATTTTATATGGCTTAAAAGGATTTACAGGGATTGAAATCACCTTAACAGGGCCAGATCATGATCTTCACTCAGGTATGTACGGAGGTGCAGTTCGAAATCCACTGATGGCGATGAGTCATCTGCTTGCGTCCATGAAAGATGAAAATGAAGTGATTACTGTAGATGGTTTTTATGATGGGGTAGAGGATTTAACTTCACCAGAAAGAGAATTAATGGAAAAAGCACCAGGCGAAGATTTCGTAAAAGCAACAAATATACCAGAAACTGTATCCGAAAAAGGTTATACAGCGAAAGAACATACAATGGGCAGACCTACATTAGAAGTGAATGGTTTATTTGGAGGATACCAAGGAGAAGGTACGAAGACAATTATTCCTTCTACTGCAACCGCTAAAATTACTTGTCGTCTTGTTCCTGGTCAAGACCCGCAAGATGTGCAAGAGAAATTAGTCAATCACGTCCATAAACATGTCCCATCAGGTGTTCACGTACATGTTGAAAAAGAAAAGCTCTCAGCGAAAGCTTATAAAGTAGAGCCAGACCACCCGTTAATCAAAAAAGCAGCGAAAAGCTACACAAAAGCGTTTGGAAAAGAAACAGTTTTCCTAAGAATGGGAGGGTCTATTCCTGTTGTGGAATGGTTAGAGGCCACTTACCAATACCCAATTGTACTTTTAGGTTTTGGTACACCAGAGGATCGCTTACATTCACCTAATGAAAGCTTTCCATTAGACAGCTTCGAAAAAGGTATGGAAACTTTAGCTTATTATTGGAGTGAGCTATAAGCCACTTTTAATGCGCAATCCATACTGCTCTTTGAACATGTAGAAAAAGGAAAAACTTAGGAATCCCAAGCGTATATTAAAAAAAATGGTCATTCGCCTTCCCAATTTGAACGAAGCTGCATAAGTTAAAGTAGTTCAGATAGAGGAGGTTATACACATGGGTAGAGAAGAATGTTGTGAGGAACGTCAAAGCTTCGGCTCAGCGGGCTTTGCGTTATTAGTTGTGTTATTTATTTTGTTAATTATTATTGGGACTGCATATTCTGGCGGTCATGGCTACACGGGTGGTTACTACTGCTAATCTGTTATAAAAAACAAAAGCTTACTTGGTTGTGAAGCCGAGTAAGCTTTTGCTTTGTTATACATGCTTATCTTTTATCCCGTTTCAATATTCTGCAAGGTTGTTAATTTTATTTTTTTACTTAGGTAGCCCTGTACGATACAAGTTAAAATAAGCATGATTGATCCTAAAATAAGAACTGTTGGATAAAAACTGGTAATATTTGCTTTCCAAATGATGATAGTTAGGATTCCAAAAATAGCTGTTTGCGCAAGCGAAAGGAGAAAGAGAATATATCTTCCTTTAAATAACTCCTGTTCATCTGTCCAATGGAGTTTGGGATGATAGAGATCTATCATAAAATTAATCATGGTGGATAACCAATTATACACCAATGCAATACAAATCCAGCTGACTAATATATGCCAAGGAATATGGATATAAACTCCGACTGCAACCATGATGATAAAAGGAATAATGGTAATTGCATAAGCGACAAACAACTTCGCGTAAATGATACTTTTAAGCGGAATAGGTAAAAATAAATTCAGCTTCTGACTGGCTCCATCTCTTGAAATAGCAGTAGATGCAGTAACATTCCCGCTTAACATAACAATGGACAGCATAAACAGGATCAGCAACAGCTTCTTATCTGAAGTGGTCTGTGTAAGGGTAGATAACCCTTCTGAAGTATCCAAAAATAAAATAATGGTTAAGAATATAGGAAAAAAGAATGTCTGTACCACACATTGCATTAGAAAAACAGGAGTGCGAAGGATAATCTTTATTTCTTTCCGTATATATGTTTTGCGAATGGCGCGCTGCTTTGTTAATTTACTGGACGCTTTATCGGATAACGTTCCCATGCTTCCGGAACTCATTCCTCTAACGCCTTTAAGGTAAAAACGCTGACCAGCTACTACAAAAAGGAATACACTAATGGCAAAGATACCAATAACACTGATAAGAAATAAGAAGCCGAACCAGCTGCCAGCAAAGTGAAGACTGCTTGCGCCAAAATATGCTGGTGGATAAATCACTGTCACCATACGCAGTAAGCCTTCTTGTTCTTGCATGTAGGTAGTTAACATGTCGACTAAAGCCGCTTCATCCATGTTCAAACGCACTATCACGTTAATGAAAATAATAAATAGTAAGGAACCTATCCCCATAAAGATTTTGGAACGATCTTTATTTTTCGCGATATTTACATAACGCATTATAAACATAAGAATCATTGCAGCCACGGCAAATGGAATAGCGGGAAAAATGATAAATAAAATGAAACCATAGATATAAAATAATAATGGTGCGTTACTTATGCTTCCATAAATAAATAAAAAGGGAAGAAAGAGTAAAGCAGACAATAAATAATTATAAATTAATGGATTCGCAGCTTTTCCAATAAGTAATTGATATGGATGTAACGGTAATGGAATGTAGGCTGTAATATCATCTGAAAAATAAAATGCTGATAGAATCATAACAATAGAAAGGATGAAAATTACTGCTGCGAGAACGAGAAGCACGAAACCAAGCAGTAAGCTTTCCTGGTTTACTTCCGCTAGAAAATGATAGGCAGCCGCAATGATGGAACTTATCCCATTAAGGAGTATCATAAAAAATGGGACTAACATAACGGCAAGAAAGATATATATCCATGCATTGCTGTGCTTTCCCGCAGAGGTATATTGCATTTTTAACATAGTCCATGTAACAGTCCATGTATTACGCATCATTCGTCAACTCCAGAAATACATTTTCAAGAGACTGATCGGTTTGGTATTCTTTTTGCAGTTGTTCGATGGTTCCGTAAAATAAAAGCTCACCATGGTTAATAATAGCTACTTCATCACACAGCTGTTCAACGACTTCTAGCCCATGACTAGAAAAGAAAACGGTATTTCCCTGATCGGCATGGTCCCGCATCATTTGTTTTAAAGTATAAGACGACTTCGGGTCTAGACCAGTTAATGGTTCATCTAAAATCCAAATACTAGGGTTATGCAATAATACCGCTGTCACCATAATCTTTTGCCGCATACCATGAGAATAACTCTGGATATAGTTTCCTAGGGCATGATCAATCGAGAATTGTTCCGAGTAGTATTTGATTTTTTCTTGGCGGATGTCAGTAGGAACCTGATAAATGTCTGCAATAAAATTAAGGTATTCTAATCCTTTTAATCTTAAAAAGATGTCTGAACGGTCAGGTACAAACCCGAAAATTTGTTTTGCCTTTAAAGGCTCCTTTTCAATATCAATCCCGTTCAAGGTAATTGTACCTTTATCAATTGGTAGGATTCCTGTCATCATATTGATTGTAGTCGATTTCCCTGCGCCATTTGGTCCTAAGAAGCCGACAATCTTGCCATCAGGGATGGTTAGTGTTAAATCTTCAATAATTTTATGATTCCCATCAAATGTTTTACTAATATGAGTTATTTCTATCAATGGATAACCTCCTTTTTCAGTCCTTTATCCGATTTTAAATCAAACAATAAATATATTTTAAGCTTATCGTTTTCCTTACTCTCTAGCAACCCTTGTATCAAAAAGAAATTGATTTTAAGTAAGAAGTTTTCCTGAAATAAAAAATGTCATTTGGCTCACATTGAAAGCAAACGACGATCCTAAAATTGATTTTTCATTTTCCGAAGCAGGGTAAGATACTGTTCGTTTCATTACGGTTGTGTTAAAATTTACAATGGATTATGGATACAAAACGTTACGTTTAAATAAGTATATTCCAATAGAGTACAGTGTATATAGAGCATGGAAAGGAAGAAAAAAATGATAAATAGAAAAAGTAAACGAGAGATACAACAAATGCAGGACGCGGCTGATATACTAGTAGCAACGCATAAAGAGATTGCTAAGCGCATAAAACCAGGTGTGACAACATTAGAGTTAGACGCATTTGTAGAAACGTTTTTAGAAAAACATGGTGCAACGCCTGAACAGAAGGGTTATAATGGCTATCCTTATGCAATCTGCGCTTCTGTAAATGATGAAATCTGTCATGGATTTCCAAACGATGAGCCGTTAAAAGACGGGGATATTGTAACCATTGATATGGTTGTTAATTTAAATGGAGGTTTAGCTGATTCAGCATGGACATATGCAGTAGGAAATGTGGATGAAAAAGGTCAAAAACTGATTGAAGTAACAAAAGAAGCATTATATAGAGGAATTGCTCAAGCTAAACATGGTCATCGTTTAGGTGATATCGGCCACGCTATTCAAACTTATGCAGAGGGGGAAGGTTTTTCTGTTGTACGTGACTTCACTGGTCATGGCATTGGACCTACTATTCATGAAGACCCCCACGTTCCCCATTACGGCTTGCCAAATAAAGGGATCCGTTTAAAAGAAGGTATGGTTATTACGATTGAACCGATGCTTAACGAAGGCGATTGGCATAGCAAGATGGACGATAATGGCTGGACTGCAAGAACGGTTGATAAAGGCCGTTCTGTACAGTTTGAACATCAAATTGTTATCACAAAAGATGAGCCAATCATTTTAACAGAGCAGGACAAATAATTATTCTGAAATAGAAAACCCTAATGATCATTTTAATGAGTCATTAGGGTTTTTTCTTATTGTCTTTTAGCAGTTCTTGCACCAAATAGAATCGTAATTACTGGGCTTAATAAGCAGAAAAACGCAAATGGCAAGTAAGTAAGTACTGAGACTCCTAAGACGTCTGCGATAAACACACCACATACACTCCAAGGTACAAGAGGATTAATAACTGTCCCTGCATCTTCTAAAGCTCGAGATAATGCTTTTCTGGTTAACCCTGCCCGCTCATAAATCTGTTGAAACGTTTCTCCGGTTAACAGAATAGATAAATACTGCTCTCCGATAAACGCATTTACACCAATTGCTGTAAATGCAGTGGAAGCAATAATGGACCTTGTTCTTTTAAGCCGTGCTTGAAGTGCCTCAAGTATGGTAGGCAGAACACCTGTAACAAACAATAAGCCCCCAAAACTTAACGCAAGGAGTACAAGGGCAATAGTGAAAAACATGCTTTCCAGACCGCCTCTGGTAATTAATTCATTTACAGGTTCAAAGTTGGAGTTTCCAGTATAACCGCCAAACCAAATTCCAGGAATATCGCTTAAAGAAAATTTATTCACAGCAATAGCGAGGATACTAGCAATCACGCTGCTAATCGATAACGATAAGAAAGCTGACAACTTAAAAACAGTGCAAATAATTAAGATGATGATTGGAATCCAAGAACTCCAATGAATTAAGCCTGTAGCATGTAAAGCATCCTGGTACTGTACAATATTATTATCAGCATATGATTTGCTTGGTGATAAAATAGCAAAAGTAATAAACGATATCATAAATGCAGGAATCGTCGTTAAGCTGATATGTTTAATATGCTCAAATAAATCGACTCCGACAATCGTGGAAGCTAGGTTAGTTGTATCAGATAAAGGGGACATCTTATCACCAAAGAAAGCTCCAGAAACAATAGCCCCAGCAGTAATTGCTAAAGATGCATCCATAGCACTTGCCATTCCCATCAATGCAACCCCCACTGTTGCAGTTGTCGTTAGGGAGCTCCCTAAAGAAATGCCAATAATCCCTGTAATAGCAAATACAATAGCATAGAACCAAGTCGTCGAAATGATAGATAAACCTGTTACCATTAGAACAGGAATGGTACCGCTGATCATCCAGCTGCTGATTAAAATGCCGATAATAAAGAATAAGAATACTGCTCCCATTGCAGAACTAGCGCCTAAACTCATCGCGTTTTGCAGGGATTGGTAGCTGATTTTATTCCATAAACCATAACCGATTAAAATAAAAATAGCGATCAGAATTGGTATATGTGGCGCAGCTTCCAGTCCAATCATAAAAAAGCTGATAATACCTATAATTATTATTAAGAAAATTATCGAAACCGCTAGTGAGGGATGATGTTTTGCTTTAATTGAATTCATCTTTTCATTTCCTCCTTTGAAGTTACATGCAGTGCTATTCATTTCTATAAAAAGGGAACATGGAGCGTGATTTTAACATTTTTATTCAATAAAAAAACTTCGCCCCCCTAAATAGGGACGAAGTATCTCCGCGTTACCACCCTAGTTGATGCACGATAAGCACATCCACTTTATTACCATGACAAGTATGAATACAAAGTCTGTAATTCAATTCATTATATACCAAGGTTTTCACCAACCACCTTGTCTCTAAAAACTGTTCTATAATGATCTACTGCGGACTTTCCTGTCAAAATGATAGAATTGTTATTAATGACTATACAATTAATTTACTTGTATTGTCAATATAGATTTAAAGGTAATTTCTAATAAAAGCTTTCTAACCGGAAGAGAATCTTATATACTAATATCAAATTAGAGAATGGAGGGGGATTAGAGTATTGGAAGGGGAAGTACATAATATGACACGTAAGCAAAGCGTGAAAGAAGGAGTAATGACTGGCTTGCCAATCATGTTTGGATACTTACCAATTGCAATTACATATGGTGTATTAGCAAACCAGATTGGTATGAGCATGGGAGAAATTGTTTTTATGAGCGTTGCTGTTTATGCGGGGGCGTCCCAGTTTATGGCAGTAAATATGATTGCACTGGGAACCGGTGCTCTGGAAATTATTTTAGCTACATTTGTTTTGAATTTTCGCCATTTTATCTTGAATTTATCTATTCTTAATACATGGCGACCATTAAACTTGAAATGGAAAATACCTTTATCTCTTGGAGTGACAGATGAAACTTTTGCCGTAGCTTCTATGAACAAGGAAAGGGCAAAAGAAGCACATGCTGGAATGTTTTATACAGCATTATTACTGGTAGCTTACGTTTCATGGGTAGTTGGTTCTTTTATTGGAGTATTGCTAGGAGAAGTTATTCCGCCTGCACTAAGTCAAAGCATGGGGATTGCTTTATACGCCATGTTTATCGCGTTACTCATCCCCTCTGTGAAAAAAGAACGACGCGTTGGTTTAATTGCCATTGTCGCTATGTTTATTCACTTTATTTGTATTCAACTCGGTATGAGTACAGGATGGGCAATTATAATGGGCACTATCTTCGGAGCAGGTCTTGGAATAGTTTTATTTCCTCGTGAGGAGGCGAGTGTATGATTTTTCTATTAATAATTGGGATGTCGCTCGTGACGTTACTACCGCGCTTAATCCCTGTGTTTATATTGGAAAAACTTGAATTTAAGCCGTGGGTAAATCGATGGTTACAGGCAATTCCTTATGCGGCATTAGGAGCTTTGATTTTTCCGGGTATTTTAAGCGTCGAACCAGATCGGCCGTATTTTGGGTTGATTGGCGGTTTGGTTGCGGTATTATTGGCATGGATTGGAATAAATATTGTACTTGTTGTTATCGGAGCGATTGCTACAGTGTTTTTATTAACGATTTTTATTCCTATGTAATGAATGCGGAGGGAGGAATTGAATGGAAGTGGAAGTGTTATCCGTATAACTATTTTATGGAGAAGTTATTTTACTAAAGGGGTGAAGAGTTGGGGAACCCAGATTAAACTGTATATCACAAACGGGCCAGATTGTGGAGAAAAAATTCATTAACTGAAGGGGGAATTTCAAATGGAAATATATCAAGCTACAACCGAAGATTTAGAAGGTGTATCAAGTTTATTTAATTCATATCGTATGTTTTATGAACAAACATCTGATTTTGAGGGGACGAAAAATTATATAAAAGAGCGTTTAGAAAACGAGGACTCTGTAATATTCGTTGTTAAAAACGAGCGAATTTACGCAGGATTTATTCAGCTTTACCCCACATTTTCATCAATATCAATGAAAAAAACATGGATATTAAATGATCTGTATGTTGATTCAGAAGCAAGAAAACAAGGGATAGGAGAAATGCTTCTACATATGGCGAAAGAACATGCCGTTAAGACAGGTGCTAAAAGCATTAGCCTAAGTACAGCGCCGGATAATTTTTCTGCACAGAGATTGTATGAGAAAAATGGATATGAGCAAGATTCCCAGTTTTATCATTACGAATTAAGTTTGACATAATAGTTGCCTGATACATTATTTAATTTGCAACGTGTGTAATATAAAAGTTTAAATTTAGGGGGATAAGTGTGAGACAAATAGAGGCAATCTTTTTAGATCGAGATGGAACAATTGGTGGCGATGATACAGTTCATTATCCAGGTGATTTTGAACTTTTCCCATACGTAGAGAAGGAAATCAAGAGGTTAAAACAAGATAATATAAAAATTTTCTCATTTACAAATCAACCCGGAATTTCAAATGGTTCAGCTAAAAGACAGGATTTTGTACAGGAATTAAAAGGTTTTGGTTTCGATGATGTATATATATGCCCACACAGACATGACGAAGGGTGTTCCTGCCGAAAGCCGAAAACAGGTATGTTAATCGAAGCACAGCAAAAACACAATTTGACGCTTGAAAACTGTGTCGTTGTAGGAGACCGCTGGAGTGATATAGTTGCTGCAGCAAAGATGGGAAGTATCAAAATCCTTGTTAAAACCGGGGCTGGAAAATCTTCACTAAATGAGCATTTCGATAAATTAAATGGCGTAAACATTGATTACATAGCCAATGATTTGAAAGACGCTATAAGTTGGTTGTATAGTAATTTTATTCTAAGCAATAGAGCATAAAGCTTATTCCATAAAAGGGCGCAATTCTTGAATAAGGATTAGCTCCCTGTATTGCAGAATCGAGCCAGATTGTTGAGGAGAAATTTAGAAAGAAAAAATGAAGGTGGGATGAAATATGATTGATGCTGGTTGGCTTAACATCGGCAGTTTGATACTTGGATTAGTAGCTTGGATAATTCCTATTATTAATCTTACGGGAGATAAAAAAACAGAAGAATAAGAAATGGATTGCTCTTTCCATTATCAGTTTCAGCGCTTGCGCTATCGCGATATGTTTACAAATTTTTTATAACCTTCACTTGGTAAAAGTTGAAGACTGGGTTGCTTTGATGGATACAATGGATGCTGTAGCTTTTGCTTCAGCAATATTTGTCATTGTTACCATTTTATTAAATGTACTTACGTTGATTTTATATCGGGATAGGGTCGCATTGTAAAACAACCGGGCGCAATTCCGGAATAAGGCCAAGCGCTCGAATTGTACTTAAGAGCCACTTAATGAGGGAGTGTGAGTAGAGTGAGAACATTATTAGAGTTAATTCGTATTATTGTTATATTTGGTTTACTTGGCGCCTTAGGTTGGGTTGTTATAAGAAATATTTATACAATCAATGAAGCTACCGAATCCTATTCATGGCTCGGGGCATTAGCAATATTAGTTTTACTATTTGTTCTGTACAGAAACAAGTTACAATTTTCTGGTTGGTATAAAGGTGAGGGTAGAAATAAATTGCCAAAGAAAGTTTCCATTACACTTATTGGTGTTTCTGTAATACTGATTATCTCACCATTTGTATTAAGTTCACTGTTAAGTTAAAGGGAGCGCCAATCGTATAGTGGGTCCTTCTCAATCGAGCCATATTATTGAGCGGTAGGAGGGAATTTAAATCGATAATAAAGAACTGAAACAATTTACATTAGTTAATGTTATTGAAAGGAAAATACACTTCACAAAAACAAATACTATATTTAATAAAAAAGACTTTGAAGATAATAATGCAGGTGAACTGCTGGCTTACAATGAACTTTTGGCGGACGTCAAAGGAATGAATGAGAATGAATTTGTAAGTAAGTACCTACGGGTAATAAATGTACTTTCTCAGCAATTTGGAAATGAGAAATTTAAGGATGAAAAAGAAATAAACAAATTGTCTGGATATAATAATGCGATTGTATCTGTCCTAAAGTGTATAAACCCAATTTATGAGTACGATTTAGAGGATTAGTTCACTTGAAAGTTTTATACAACACAAGGTAAAATCGCTCGAAAAAAAGTATATGCGCTCCAACCCGGTGTGGGTGCGCTCGAAAAAGAGTATATAAGCTCCAACCCAGTGTGGGTGCGCTCGAAAAAGAGTATATGCGCTCCAATCCAGTTTGGGTGCGCTCGAAAAAGAAGTAATGCACTCCGGACCAGTGTGAGGCGCTCGAAAAAGAGTATATGCGCTCCGAATCAGTGTGGATGCGCTCGAAAAAGAGTATATGCGCTCCAACCCAGTGTGGGTGCGCTCGAAAAAGAGTATATGCGCTCCAACTCAGTGTGGGTGCGCTCGAAAAAGAGTATATGCGCTCCAACCCGGTGTGGGTGCGCTCGAAAAAGAGTATATGCGCTCCAACCCAGTGTGGGTGCGCTCGAAAAAGAGTATATGCGCTCCGAATCAGTGTGGGTGCGCTCGAAAAAGAGTATATGCGCTCCAACCCAGTTTGGGTGCGCTCGAAAAAGAAGTAATGCACTCCGGACCAGTGTGAGGCGCTCGAAAAAGAGTATATGCGCTCCGAATCAGTGTGGATGCGCTCGAAAAAGAGTATATGCGCTCCAACCCAGCGTGGGTGCGCTCGAAAAAGAGTAATATGCGCTCCAACCCAGTGTACAGCGCGCAGCGAACGCATGTGAGGGATTATTTTTTATGGTTTTTGTCAGACATAATAAACGTCACCAACATCCCGAAGGATATCATTCGAGTTAACCACTAACACTCCTTAGCAAGCATCACCCTTTCTTAAAGTCTCATGTATACATAAATAAAACGAACATTTCTTTAGAGTTTTCGAGATGCGAAATCCTCGGAGAAACGTTCGTTTTATTTCTTGTCAATCATTCTTTGTCTTTTTCATAGGGTTCAATGTGAATTAATGCGTGTGAGATTCCGTATTCTTTGTAGAGATAGTCTTCAATATGTTCGGTGATTGCGTGACTGTCAGCTACATTTAATGTGGAATCCACTAGGATGGTTATATCTAACAGCTCTTGATTTCCGTGAATCCGTCCCTTAATATCAGCTACATCCTTTACATTGTCGAATGTGCTTATAGCCTCCTTCATTTGGTCCAATTTCTTATAATCAAAACCATCTGTTAACGTAATGGTGGAATCTTTAAAAATATCCCAGGCTGTTTTACAAATGATTAGTCCCACTAATATAGCTACGGCAGGATCGAGCCAAAACAGTCCAAACTGAGCACCAATAATCCCTACAAAAACACCGATACTTACAAAAGCATCTGAGCGATTATCCATTGCTGCGGCATAAAGAGCACTGCTTTGTATTTTTCTAGATAAATTCAAGTTATAACGATAAACGCCTAACATAATAACAGAAGCAAATAGGGCTACCCATGCTGTTAACATATCTGGCTGCATATAGTTAGAGAGATAAAGCGACTGGCTTGCATTAAATATAACTTGAATTCCAATAAGCATCATAATAAACGCTGCAAATAAAGAAGCGATACTTTCTGCTCTGTAATGCCCATATCGGTGAACAGAATCTGCTGGTTTTCGGGAAATTTTTAATCCTACTAGTACAGCAATCGAAGCGATAATATCTGTAAAGTTATTTAACCCGTCTGCATGAAGGCCATCCGAATTTCCGATAGAGGCAATATAGAGCTTCAACACAGCTAAAAATATGTAAGCAATAATGCTTAACCAAGCCCCTTTTTCTCCAGTTTTTAAGTTTTCATTATGATTATTCATATTTATCCCACCATATTTCATTTTCATCTTATTTTTCAGGGTTCTGTGCATTCATCAAGATAGCTTATATAGTCTACCAAATCTCCTATCGGTGGGTCTAGAGAAACATAAAAGACCTTGGGAAGAGTTATTGAGAGTTGTAAGCATATTTTCCTTAGGGAAACATTCCTTGCTTTGTCAGTATTTGTTGTTTCCACTTACTTTACACGTTAGAAAAGTATAACCAGAAGGGAAATAGATAACCCCATGAGAAAATAAGATGACCCAGCAGATAGATTGGACAATAGAGTTGTTTTTATCGTTGAAATTTATTGATAATTTGTGCATAATGGGAAAAAGGCTTAAGGGGGAAACTTCCATGAAACAAGAAAAAATTGTTTATCGCTTTTTTCAGTATGTAGGAGAGCCGATTGTTGCAAGAAAAGAGCTGTCGTTTGAAGATCAGCTGTATGCACAATTATTATTAGATGAGCTTTGTTTTAGCTGGAATAAATCTTGCTTGGAAGAAGAAATAAACCAGGCCATTGAAACAAATAATTATACGAATTTCAAGAAATATAGTGAAGTTTATAAACAATATGTATGGGAAGATTAATGAATTTTTTCTCAAAGGTGTAGGGTGCTTGGAATAAGCGTACCTACGCTTTTTATTGATTGATTTCTGAATAATAATTAAATTCTTATTTGTTTCATAAATAGATAGGATTAGCCGAATAAATCGATTATAATGCAAGTAAGGGGGGAGATAAGATGGATGCAAAGTCGAGAAAGAAAATACAGCGCAGTTGGATGATGTATGACTTTGGGAATTCTGCATTTGCAACAACCATTATGGCAGCAGTACTTCCTGTCTATTATTCAACCGTCGCTGCATCTGGTCTAGATGATCATTTAGCTACCAGCTATTGGGGTTATTCACAATCTATCTCTGTATTAATCGTTGCAATTCTTGCGCCAATTCTCGGTGCTATCAGTGATTTTTCAGCAGCAAAGAAAAAGTTTCTTCGTTTTTTTGCATTTATGGGGATTACCGCAAGTATCTTGATGATATTTATAAGTGAAGGGGATTATTTACTCGCTTCTATCCTATTTATTATTGGTTCGATCGGGTTTTCTGGCGGTAATATATTTTACGACGGCTTCTTGCCAGAGATTGCGGAAAAAAAAGAGATAGACAAAGTATCTTCAGGCGGTTTTGCCTATGGATATATTGGCGGTGGTGTTTTATTGGCTATTAATGTCATGATGATCTTAAATCCATCGTGGTTTGGACTGCCAGATACAGAAATGGCTACGAGAATATCCCTTGCTTCTGTAGGGGTGTGGTGGTTTATTTTTACAATACCATTGCTTAAAAACATTAAAGAAGAGAAAAAGCAAAACGAAGAACGGACGAAATCATATGTATCTATTGGATTTTCACGAGTAGGAAATACCTTTCGGGAAATGAAGCAGTTCAAACAGCTTATTATTTTCTTAATCGCTTTTTGGCTCTATAATGATGGTATTTCAACGATTATTCGAATGGCCACCGTCTATGGAAGTGAAATAGGTATCGGTCAAAATGACTTAATTATTGCCTTATTAATAACTCAATTTGTTGGTATCCCATTTACTTTCTTTTTTGGTTGGTTAGCGACAAAAATTACGGCAAAGAGAGCATTGTTTATCACCTTATATGTTTATTTGGGCATTGTTATTATTGGGTTCTTTATGAATACCGCATTACATTTTTATATTTTAGCGATTGTGGTAGGGATGGTCCAAGGTGGAGCTCAATCATTGAGCAGATCTATATTTGGTCGAATGATTCCGACTGGAAAGCATGCTGAGTTTTTTGGGTTTTATGGTATTTCGTCCAAATTTGCAGCGGTTATAGGGCCATTTGTATTTGCACTTATCGGACAGCTAACCGGGAATAGCCGTTTAGGAATCTTGTCTCTTATTTTCTTCTTTATTATTGGGATTATTCTCCTGAAATACGTGGATATCGACAAAGGGGTGGAAGAGGCTAAAAGAGCTTCTGACAAAAATGAAGCAATAGAAATACGTCCCCAATAATAATGGGAGTTAATGACAAGGACACATGTTATTTGATTCTGGTAGTAGGAAATAACATGTGTCTTTTCCTTTCTATACGATTGGTACACTAAAACGATTTTTAAAGTTATTTGCCAGATGTGTCCCTGTATCGTATGAAATATTACTGATGCGTCGATTCAATTGCTTTTTTGTAGATTCTGTAGGGTCATTCCAATAGTCTGTAACAACCGGAAGCACACTAACAATATCGTCTAGAGCAGTTGTATACAATTCTTCAAAGCTTTCCGCATGTATCTCCCCGGTAGCAGAATGAATCCAAGGTACCTTTTCTTCATTAAGATAATCGATATTTTCGTTAACCGGCCGATGGGAATAGGACTGAATAAATGGCTTTAGCAGCTTGTTTTTCCATCCAGACGGATCAGCAAAAAGTTTTTGAGCAACAATCATATCTTGATAAGCAGTTTGAATATCTGATAGCTGATATGACAGGCCAGGATAAAATTTACGAATACTCGTATCTAATAGTTGTGAAATTTCAGTCGGTAACGTTTTGCCTACATCAATTTCTATATACGCCGGATGCTTCCAAAGTTCCATTTGCCGATGTTTTAAAGCCATCTTTGTATCAATGATGGTTTCTAACTTTTGATGCTTGCTTCCTTTATATCCAGCACAATAATGGATGTAGGGGTGCGTGTGGCGATCAAGAAAATGATGTGTCAAAAACCCCATCACGTAGGCTTTTGTCTCGTCAGATGCTTGTTGTGCTTTCTCAATAAGATACATTAAAAAAGGGCCGCATTTTTCTGTATGCAATGCATTGCCAATTGACTGTCCAACCTTTTGATTAGAAAGCCATGGCCAGAACCGATAATAAAAGAAAGGGTCGGGTCCCTGTGCTCCTAAGAAAAGAGCTTGTCTATTGGATGAATTGTGTAAATTACTGGATAATGACGTACATGCATCTTCAACGAAAAAAATATGGGTCCAAATATTTGGCAAGATTCATTCCGCCTTTCTTATTGTATGAAACATAGGGTAAAAGCTCGTGAATTTAAAAAAATGAAGTTTCTTGTATCATATCATGAAAAAGAAATCGAAAAAAATCAAAAAATTTGATACACTAGATATGGATTCAGGAAAAGCTCAAGGAGGAATCAGGATGGATTATCGCATAGAAAAAGATACGATTGGGGAAATCAAGGTCCCTGCAGACAAATATTGGGGAGCGCAGACACAGCGCAGCAAGCAAAACTTTCCGATTGGCCAGGAAACAATGCCTGTAGAAATTATTAAAGCGTTTGCAATATTAAAAAGAAGTACAGCAATTGCTAATTTTGAGCTGGGCTTAATGGAAGAAGAAAAAGCAGAAGCCATTAAATATGCTGCTGATCAAGTATTAGCAGATAAGTTAAATGACCATTTTCCATTGGTGGTGTGGCAAACAGGAAGCGGTACACAATCCAATATGAATGTGAACGAGGTATTGGCATATGTAGGAAATGAATGGTTAAAAGAGCAGGGAAGTGAATTAAAACTTCATCCAAATGATGATGTGAATAAATCGCAAAGCTCCAACGATACATACCCTACTGCAATGCATGTTGCAGCTGTATTAAAGCTGGAAGATACCGTATTGCCTGCCGTTAAGCAATTAATGGATACGTTGGAAGAAAAGCAAAATAGATTTGCGGACATTGTAAAAATTGGCAGAACACATCTTCAGGATGCGACGCCATTGACATTAGGACAAGAAATTAGCGGCTGGCACCGCATGTTAGAAAAATCATATACCATGATTAAAGAAAGCAACGAACACTTACGCGAACTTGCGATTGGCGGAACAGCTGTAGGAACTGGATTGAATGCACATCCAGATTTCTCAGAAAAAGTTTGTGGGGCGATCTCGGCATATACTGGAAAAACATTTAAATCTGCGAAGAATAAATTCCATGCGTTAACAAGTCATGACGAGACAGTATACGCACACGGTGCTTTAAAAGGGTTAGCAGCTGATATGATGAAGATTGCCAATGATGTTCGTTGGTTAGCAAGCGGTCCTCGCTGTGGTATTGGAGAAATAACAATTCCAGCAAATGAGCCAGGCAGCTCCATTATGCCTGGAAAAGTAAACCCAACTCAAAGTGAAGCAGTGACCATGGTTGCTACGCAGGTTATGGGGAATGATGCAGCAATTGGATTTGCTGCGAGTCAAGGGAATTTTGAATTAAATGTGTTCAAACCAGTAATTGCGTATAACTTCTTGCAATCCAGTCAATTACTCGCTGATAGCATCGTCTCATTTGACGAACGTTGTGCTGTTGGAATTGAAGCGAACTTAGAGCAAATCGAGAAAAACCTGCATGGTTCCTTAATGCTGGTAACAGCTCTGAACCCGCATATTGGTTATGAGAATGCAGCTAAAATCGCAAAAACAGCATTTGCAGATAATGCAACATTAAAAGAAACAGCAGTTAAACTTGGCTTATTAACTGCGGAACAATTTGACGAATATGTAAAACCAGAAGAAATGACACATCCAAAATAACAAATATTAGAGGAATGCTGAATCTTATATTGGGATTCAGTATTTCTTTTTTTGTTTCCAAAAATTAGTTATCATAAGATGGCTAAAAATGCAGAAGATATTTGTACAGGAGGTGATAAACATGGCTAACAACAACTCAAACCAATTAGTAGTGCCTGGAGTACAACAAGCTCTTGATCAAATGAAATATGAAATTGCTCAAGAATTTGGTGTAAACCTTGGTGCAGATTCAACTTCTCGTGCTAACGGTTCTGTAGGTGGAGAAATCACAAAACGCCTAGTTCAGACTGCTCAGCAACAAATGCATGGTCAATAATTTTACTAATCAAATAAAAATGGCTAAAAAGGGGAGCTTTCATAAGCTCCCTTTATCAATGCATTAACGGATGCGCTGTTCATTATCCTTATCAAAGAAGTGTACTTTATTCATGTCGAAGGATAAATCTAGTTCATCGCCACCTTGTACATCTGTACGAGAATCAACACGTGCCACAAATTCTTGACCATCGACACTGGAATAAAGAATAGACTCTGCCCCCATTAACTCAGCAACTTCAATCTTCGCTTTAATCTTTGAGTCAGGAGATGCTTCCAAGAAGACTAACTCATCATGAATATCTTCAGGACGAACCCCAATAATAAGTTCCTTTCCTTCATAACCTTGACTGCGCAGAGGTGCCAGCTTCGGTTCTGGTATCAAAAATGTATTGTCGCCAATGTAGAATTTGTTACCTTTCAGCGTTCCGGTAAAGAAATTCATAGACGGTGAGCCAATAAATCCGCCAACAAAAATGTTCTCTGGTAAATCATATACGTCTTTTGGCGCGCCGACTTGCTGAATAACCCCGTCTTTCATAACGACTAATCTCGTAGCCATAGTCATTGCTTCCGTCTGATCGTGTGTTACGTAGATCGTTGTAGTTTGCAGACGCTGGTGAAGCTTTTGGATTTCTGCACGCATTTGCACACGTAATTTTGCATCCAAGTTTGATAAAGGTTCATCCATTAAGAATACTTTCGCATCACGTACAATGGCTCGTCCTAATGCGACACGTTGTCTTTGACCGCCAGAAAGCGCTTTTGGTTTACGGTCTAAGTATGCTTCTAGGCCTAGGATTTTTGCTGCTTGGTCTACGCGCTGTTTAATTTCCTCTTTTTTGAATTTCCGCAGTTTAAGACCGAATGCCATATTATCATAGACGCTCATATGCGGATATAATGCATAGTTTTGAAATACCATCGCAATATCACGGTCTTTTGGAGCGACATCGTTCATTAATCTATCATCAATGTAAAGCTCCCCGCTGGATATTTCTTCTAATCCAGCAATCATCCGTAATGTGGTTGATTTCCCACAGCCGGATGGACCAACGAATACAATAAATTCTTTATCCTGAATATGTAGATTGAAATCCTGTACTGCGACAACGTCTTTATCATATTTCTTTTGAATATGCTCTAATTTTAACTCTGCCATTTTTACTTTCCCCCAATTGTTTGCAATCAATAGAATAACACCTAAAATGAAAGCGCTTTTTGTAACTGATTTCAGTTTATCGAAAAGGCATTGAAAACAAAATAGAGAATTTGCACAAAATTAGTCATGGAAATTGTGCATATTTGCTAAAATGGCTAAATAAACAGTGAAGGCTTTATCCATTTGCTTTATATCAATGCCTGTACTTTCAAAAAATTTATCGAGCCGATACTGCAGACTATTCCTGTGAATGTATAATTTTTTAGCTGTTTCAGAAACATTTAAATTACACTGGATGAACATGTGAATGGTTTCTATGGCTTCTTGATCTGTTGTGAATTCCTTTAATATCCATTCACTTAAATGTTGTTGTTGTTTAGAAGAGAGAATTTCAATAAGAAAAGAAGGGTATGCTTGGGTATACTCCACTACCCCGGTATCCATTTTTTGAAAGCTACTTTCCGCCATTTGTGTTATTTGTTGAATATAGTCTTCTAAATCTTTATCATTTTCCAAGTAAGGCCCAATAAAGAAAGTCGTCTTTACGTATAGTTCACTCATTAATGTATCTGCAATATGATGATATGTTAAGCCCTCTGCTAAAAAACTGCCTCGGTCCTCAATAATAAATCCTTCATTTCCGTTATTCCATAGAATGACCAGGTCACCCATAAAAAATTGTTGCAAAGTTTGTTTAAAAATCGCAGCCTCGAATTGGCCTTTTACAACCTGAAAAAAGATAAAACGGTAGCGTCCCTCTTTACCGAGGTGTTTATTTCTTCTTACCCGTATCCGTTTTTCCCATTCTTTCTCTTTTGGTGTTTGGGCTGGTAAATGAATTTGATAAGCTGTAAGAAAGGTTCCTAAAAGCATTTTATCTCTTTCTGTTATCTCCTTTTTATCAATGCCAATAATTGTATTATCTAATTGGTACCATAGATAGTTAGAATCTATTTCCTTTTGATTTTTTGGAAGGGTTGTCATACTAGGGAAAAGTCTTTTCAAACGTTGTAAATTCAATTTTATCCCACCTTGAAGTAAGTCTGTTTCAATTTATATTCTCTATTTGATATTTCCTCTTCATTATACTATGAAGTTAACAACCTGAAGTTATTTTTTATAAACATTTAGAAAGATATGGCTATACATACGTTAATAGCTTTGTTATAGTAGCAAGAGAAAATGAAGGAGGAATTTATTTAATGGCAAATTTACAAGATCAAGCAAACCAATTGGAGCAAGCATTACGTGAGAGCGAAGAATTTCAAGATTTAAAACAAGCATACGATGCAGTGATGAGCGATGCTTCCGCAAAGCAAATGTTTGAAAACTTTCGCGATACACAATTAAACTTACAAGAAAAACATATGCAAGGCTTAGATATTTCGGAAGAAGAAATTGAAAAAGCACGCCAGGTTGTTGAGACTGTCCAACAACACGAAGCAATCTCTAAGTTGATGGAAGAAGAGCAAAAGTTAAACAACGTAATCAATGAAATCTCACAAATTATTACAAAACCATTAGAAGAACTTTATGGATCCGCTGAGTAAGAAAAACTGATGGAATAAATACCCCGCCGTTGCATCATTTTGCAGCGGCGGGGATTTTTTAACGATGAAATAGAACTAGCTTAGCATTTGGATTTACACAGCGATGCGTATGTTCTGTATAACCTTCTTTATGAAGTTTTTCTGTCCCAATTTCTTTTGCTTCTGAATCAGTGGAAGCGTTAAACTGCTCATCAAGTAATTTTTCTCCAGTCTTTGAAAATACCGTTAAATAATACGTGCCCATATTTTAACCCTCCTTTATTTTGAAAGCGTTTTAACTATTATTGTAAACCATTCTGAATAATTACTGCAATTAATATGAAGTAGAATTCATTTATGAAAAAGAAGATTTACATATAGAGGCAAGGAAGTTAGCATGGTATCATGAATGTAAAAAAATGAAACCATTCGATGCTTTGTACGTATTACACGATGAAGGGAGAGAAATATGTGCTGAAATTATCAAATGTAACAAAGCGGTTTGGAACACACACTGCTGTAAATGATTTATCTCTGGAGATCCCAGAAAGTGAAATGTTTGGCTTTTTAGGAGGGAATGGAGCGGGTAAGACAACCACATTTCGAATGATCCTTGGACTGTTAGATAAAACAGAAGGCGAGATAACTTGGCAGGGGAATCCAATTTCTTATCAACAAAGCCACTTGATTGGTTATTTACCGGAAGAGAGAGGATTGTACCCCAAATTAACTGTAAAAGAACAGATCATTTATTTAGGACGCTTAAGAGGAATGAAAAAACATGACATTCTTCAGAAACTTGATGAATGGCTGAATCGATTCAAGGTGCCTGAATATTTGGATAAAAAAGTCCAGGAATTGTCCAAAGGTAATCAGCAGAAAATCCAATTTATATCGGCAGTTATCCATGAACCAAAGTTATTAATTTTAGATGAACCATTTTCGGGACTGGATCCAGTAAATGTAGAAATGCTGAAGCAAGCGGTAGTAGACTTAAAAAATGCGGGTACCTCGATTGTTTTTTCCTCCCATCAGATGGGGCATGTTGAGGAAATGTGCCAGCATGTTTGTATTCTGCAGAAGGGTACGCCTGTTGTGCATGGATCTTTGCGTGATATTAAAAAAGAATTTGGTAAGAAAAATCTAAGCATTCGCGGTGAATTTTCGATGGAATTTTTAAAAGATTATCCAGGCGTAACCTCCTATAAAGCATTGCCAGAAGGCTGTACCTTGCATGTGGATAATGAGCAGGTGGCACAAGATATCTTTGCTTCCTTACAGGGGAAAGGCTTTGTAAGCAAATTTGAAATCGAAGAGCCATCTTTAAATGATATTTTTATTGCAAAGGTAGGTGCCTCTTATGAATAAATTCTGGACAATTGTCGGTCATACTTATTTTTCGCGTGTGAAATCGAAATCTTTTATTATTACTACGATTATTACACTGGCAATTATCGTTGGTTTAGCGAATTTACCTTCCATTATTGATATGTTTTCAAGTGATGAGGATTCATCAGAGAATATCCTTGTCATTGATGAAACAGAAAGCTACAATGATTATTTGCAAAATGGCGGGTTAAGTGAAGGTACTGGAATTGACTTTGAATATTTTGAAGGAACAGAGGAAGTAGCTAAAAAAGCAGTAATGGATGAAGAATATGAAGGCTTACTTATTGTTACTACAGATGAAAATAACTTGCCAGAAGGAAACTACTATGCAAATCGTATTTCTGAGATGGGAGAACAAGTGGAGATTGAGCAGATACTGCAACAGCTTAAAGTCATTGTCGGAACACAGCAGGCAGGAATGGATCAAGCGACACTGGAAACGATTTACGCCCCTGTTAATATACAAACAGAACAGTTAGATGATAATGCAAGAACAGCAGAGGAAATGAATCAGTCAAGGGGCTTAGTGTATGTGATGCTATTTATTCTCTATATGACCGTTCTTATTTATGGACAGATGATTGCAACAGACGTAGCGACAGAAAAATCTTCTCGTGTGATGGAGCTCCTCATTTCTAGCGCTTCACCAATTACACATATGTTTGCAAAGATTGTTGGGATTGGTCTGCTAGGTTTGACGCAAATTATTATTTTGCTGGGTGGAGGTTATTTTGCGATTCAAGCGAATGCCGACACAATGGCTGGTGAATTTTTCGAAGTAATGGGATTGACGAATAATAATCCGGTTATCTATATTTATGCGATTGTGTTTTTCTTGTTAGGCTATTTCTTATACGCAACTTTAGCAGCAATGCTTGGATCTTTAGTAAGCCGAATTGAGGATGTCAATCAGTTGATTACACCGATGATAATGATTATTGTTATCGCGTTTATTCTTGCAATGACGGGATTAAGTATGCCGGAATCAACCCTTATTACCGTTACATCCTATATTCCATTCTTTGCACCAATGATTATGTTTTTACGTATCGGCATGCTGAATATTCCGTTCTGGGAAGTTGGCTTGTCCATTGGAATTCTCATTTTAACGATAGCTTTATTTGCCGCATTGGCAGCACGTGTCTATAAAGGCGGCGTATTGATGTATGGAAAATCCGGTTCACTAAAAGATTTAAAACGTGCTATCAATTTATCGAAAAAAGAATAGATCTCCAAAGCCTTCATGGTCTTTTACATGGAGGCTTTTGATACATGAAAGTGGTACAAGAAAAATGTTTCATGTGGTTAAATTATTTAGGAATTAAAAAACAAAATAATTACTAACACCCTGCACAAATTAAACTAGAAATGAAAATAATTAAGATAAACTTATTTTTTGTTAAAGCAAAAGATAAAAGCACGAAAAAATAAAAAACTGAAATACTAGTGGAAACCAGTTTACGCATCTATTTACTAAATGGAAGCCTAGAGTTTCTGCCCGCAGTTGTGCAAGGAAAGGGCCAGAACTACTGTTGAGCAGCGGTGAGGTTGTTTAAGAAATTTAAGGAGAGTTATATGAGAGATGAACATGTATTTAATACATTAAAATTAGAGCCATTACAGAAAGAACACGCTTCAAGATTATTTGAGGTGTTAAAAGATCCAAAAATTTATACATATATCCCTGAAGAACCACCAAAAAGTGAGAAATCTCTAATCGATAAATTTGATTTCTTATCTCACGGAGCTCCAGAACATTTATCTGAACTATGGTTTAATTATGCTTTATTTGATAATGAAATATCAAAGTATATCGGAACTATTCAAGCGACAATATTCCAAAATAGCAACAAAGCATCTATTGCTTATCTTCTAAACCCGATTTACTGGGGGAAAGGATATGCCACACAAGCCTTAAGGTTGATGATTTCTAAATTGATAGAGGAACATGGAGTTGTTAAATTTGAAGCATGTATAGATGCTAGAAATACAAAATCAATTGAATTAGTTAAACGATTAGGGTTTAAGTATACAGCTTTTGAGAAGAACGCGGATTTTTTTAAAGGAGAGTCCAGTGACGAATATACTTATACAGCCTCCTCTGATTCTTTTAGTCAAGGCAATCCTAATTGACATATATACGGCTGGGTGGTATTTTAAAGGTGAAGAACAAAGGAGGGATACGATGGATTCCTTGCATGAACATACAATGAAACCACGAACAGAAGCTGAGAAAAAAGCAGTTACAAATCGTTTAAAACGTATTGAAGGACAGGTTCGCGGGATTCAAAAAATGATTGACGAAGATAGATATTGTGTGGATATTCTTGTTCAAATTAGTGCCATTAATTCTGCTTTGAAGCGTGTGGGATTTGAAGTAGCAGAACGTCATGTGAAACATTGTGTCAGTGATGCAGTTAAATCCGGAGAGGGCGATGAAGCGATTGAAGAATTGATGGACGTGCTTCATCAATTTACAAAATAACGATTGCCCGAGGGATGCTTATACTTTACGCTTTCCTTCCTTTATATTTTCTTAAAGTGAACAATACAACAATTAAAGTCTACGCTTCATGTAGGCTTTTTTGTATGTCTTAAATTATCAACTGATAGAACGTGCATTCTGTTATTACCTCTGTTAAAATAAGGATATCATTACATGAGGAGGGGAAATGGTGGATAATGCGGTTACTTTTATTCATGCAGCCGATTTACATTTAGACAGCTTATTTAAAGGCTTAAGGCATGTGCCGGCAAATATATTTAAAGAAATTCAAGAAAGTACATTTACAGCTCTAAACCATTTAATCGATGCAGCGATCGAAAATCAGGTGGACTTTATTCTTTTAGCCGGAGATTTATATGACCATGAATCACAAAGCCTGAAAGCGCAAATAAGACTGCGTCGTGCCTTTGAACGGCTGGAAGAACAGAATATTGCTGTATTTTTATCCCATGGAAATCACGATTTTATGAAAGGTGATTCCTTTGACGTGGAATATCCTGATAACGTACACATTTTTCCTGGTGAGACAGTAACATGCATCCCTTTTTATAAAAATGGCGAAAAGGCCGCAGCCATATACGGATTCAGCTATGAAAATAGAGCTGTATACGAGAATAAAGCAGTAGAATACGAGCCAGTAGAAGAAGATTTTCCATTCCATATTGCGATGCTTCATGGCAGTGTAGCAACAAATACGGAGCACGATTCCTATGCACCGTTTCAGATAAAGGATTTATTAAAAAAACAGATGGATTATTGGGCATTGGGTCATATACATAAACGCCAGCAGCTTCATACAAACCCTCCGATTATTTATCCTGGCAATACACAAGGAAGACATCGGAAGGAAACTGGAGAAAAAGGCTGTTATCTTATAAAACTCGACAGGCACGAGATAAATCAGATATTTTTACCGCTGCAGGCGATTCGATATGAAGAAGTTGTGCTGGATATTCGCAGCTGTCTTACACCATCCCAGGCAGAAAAAAGAATCATGAGTCAGTTGCCAAGATACAGTGTTCCCAGCTTATTGTATTTGAAAATAAGAGCAAAGGAGAATGATGGTTTTAAGCCGGACGAAGCATTAATGGGAGAGTTAATCGAATTGATAAATGAATCTTTGGCGGAGGGCTTTCCTTGGCAGTATATCTATCATTGTCAGCTTAATTTGGAAGAGGAATCTACTCTTACGGAAGATGCCTTTTTAAAAAGCATATTAGAAGAAGCGGACGAGTCTTTTATTCAAGAAGGGTTGAAAGAAATCTATCATCACCGAACTGCTCGAAAGTTTCTAACAGCCCTAACGGATGAGCAGGAGCAGGCTATTAAAGAGGATGCATATCAATTGTTGAATGTGTTATTGAGAGAGGAGAGAGCTGAGTGAAAATAAAGGAAATCACGATTTACGGTTTTGGCAGGTGGATCGATCAGACATTCTCCTTTTCCAACTCCAACCTGATAACGCTTCTTGGTGAGAACGAATCTGGAAAAACGACATTGCATCAGTTTATTTTATATATGCTCTTTGGTATGACGAAAAAGAAATGTGATTTTTATCGTCCGAAAACTAGCAGTAAATTAGGTGGAAGAATGATTATAGATCATCCTTCTGAAGGAACTATTTTGATAGAACGGCTCGATAGCTCTCAAGTACAATACGTTGATAACGAAGGTGCTGTAAGAGATGAAGCCTGGTTCAGACAGCTCTTGGGAAATATGAATGCCCAAACCTTTCAATCTATTTATTCCTTTTCTAATCAAGATTTAGCGCTGCTGCAGGATATGAAAGAATCAGATATAAGTGAGCTGCTATTAAGTGTTGGTTTAACTGGTTCAGCAGCAATTTATAAGGTGGAGAAGAAGCTGCAGACAGAATTGCAAAAGCTATTTAAGCCATCGGGAAGCAAACCAATTATTAATGAAAAGTTAAGTGAGATAAGTGAGAAGGCTAAACAGGTAGGGGAAAGCAAACAACTGGAAAAATCATATAAAGAACAGGTAGAGAAAATTCATGCCTTAGAAAAAAAATACGTATTAAAGAAAGAACAAATCGCGCAAACGAATGAACAGCTTGAAAAAGAAAAGATAATGGAAAAAATCCTTCCTATTCGAAAAGAAATGCTTCGTGTTGCTGAGGAACTTCAAGGGTTGACGGATGTTAGCCATTTTTCATTAGATCATCAAGAGCAGATAAACATGATACATAATGAAATTAATAATATCAATAGAGAGTTGGACTCCAATCAGTCTACATTAGATATCTATATAGAGAAGAAGCGGGATATAGAAGACACTTCTCTTCGTGATAAGGAAAAAGAACAGCTTCGTCATCTTTTGAACCAAAAAGCAGAAATAACACTGATGCAGGAACGTCAGAAAACGCTAGAGCAAGACTATCGTTATAAGACACGTGAAATGACAGAGATGATCCAGGAGAAGCAGATTCACATAACAGCTGAGGATTTGGAGCAGCTGGAATTGCCATTCTATCTTGAAAAAGAATGGGGAGCATTACGGAAAGAACGGGAAAATATAAAAGAGGAAACGGATCGGAATATCCAAGAAAGAGAACAGCTTCTACAGAATAAATCTGAAGTACAAGAAGAGCTGAAGAAGTTTGAAAAAGAACGGCTCGGTGAAGTGCACATAGAAGAATTAAGACAGCGGGTAGATAATTATAAACAGATAAGCCATCAGGATAAAGGGCAGCAAAAGTATATGACGCAAATGTTTACCCAAATGATTCAAGAAAAGAAAAAGCAAGAGAGATTCACCATCATTATTGGAGTGATTATAGCCTTAGCTTCAGCCTTTTTTGGCTTTGCAGGAAGCAGGCCCTGGTTATTTTTATTTAGCCTCGTCAGTATTGCAGGAGTGTACTATTTTCGCCGCAAACAGCTGCGGGATATCGAAAATTTAAAGCAGCAGCGGGAAGGGGTGCAGCCAAGTCATCCAGTAGATGAAATGGATGTGACGGAATCGGAGTACCAGGAAGCAAAGGCAATCCTAGAAGAACAACAGGCAATTCACCGCAAGCTGGACACATTGAAAGATACATTAAAACAAATAATCAGTAAAATGGAAGCGAATGAGGTAGTACGGTTTGATTTAACGGAAAAGCAAAACAAATTAGAAGAAAATATCATCCATCAGCAAAATCAGTTTCCATTCTTACAATCTATTGATGTTTTGTATTGGCAGGATACCTATCATTTATTGCAAAAGCTGATTCAGCTAACCAATGAAAAACGAAATTATAAAAAAGAGTTAGATAGAATAAACGAAAGAATAGACCAGTTTTCCAACCAGGTCAAAGCTTGGTTTGAACAAAGAGGTCTAGCCAAGGCCAATTTGGAAGAAATGCTGCTTACTTTAGAGGATATACAGCAACAGGAGCAACAGTATCAACATGAGTTTCAACAGCTGACTCAATTCATAAAAGACGCAGAGAATAAACAGTTGGCGCTAAAACAGAAAAGGCGTCAATATACCGAAGAAAGAGACAAACTTTTAAAAGCAGCCGGAGCAAAGTCTGAAGAGATTTATTTTGAAAAACAAGCAAGAAAAGAACGTTATAATAAGCTTTATGAGCGCCAAGAAGAGTTAAGGGAACAGCTCCATATAGTGCTTCCGAACAAATGGCAGCAAGAATTGACAGAGGAATTAATAGAAGAAGGGGATTACTACAAGAATAAAAAGGAACTGGAATTAGCTTTAGCAGATTACGAAGAGGAATTAGACCAAGTAAGAAGTCAGCTAGCAGAACAGAAATTACGGTTAGACCAGCTTGAATCAGAGGAATCTATTTCCTTGCAAATGCATCAACTAGCGATGGAAAAGGAAGAATTAGAGGATTTGGTAAGGAATTGGGCTGTTCAAAAAACTGCTTTGCAAATGCTAGAATATGCGAAGAAGCAATATAAAGATAAACATTTGTCTCTTGTAATAGAAACGGCACAAATCTACTTTAAAGAGATTACAGCAAATCAATATGATACAATATATTCACCGACTGACCAACATGGTTTTCAAGTAGAGAACAAGGAGAAAAAACAACGATTTCGTGTGGAAGAGCTTTCCCAAGGGACCAAGGATCAGTTATATATTTCTTTACGTTTTGCTATTAATGAGGTGATGGCAAAAACATCTGGTTTGCCATTCTTCATGGATGATGCATTTGTACATTTTGATATGAAACGTACGGAGAAAATACAGCAAGTATTACAGCGATTAGCTAAAAACCAGCAAGTTATATTATTTACATGCCGTAAAGAGTTAGCACAAGCTGCAAATGGAGAGATCATTCATCTATCCACATAAAGAGGCTTGTTTGATTTGGAGGGAGAAATATACATGAAAAAAGGAATTGCACATTTAACAGTAGGGGATAAATTTGAAGGGTTTTTATTAATTAATGAATCCACTAAAGGCACAACGAGCAACGGAAAACCGTTTTTAACGTTAATGCTTCGTGATGAGTCTGGAGAATTAGAAGCGAAGTTATGGGATGCAACGAAAGAGGACGAGGAAAATTTAACGGCGGAGCAAATTATTCATGTGACAGGGGAAATTAATCAGTTTCGCGGGAAAAACCAGTTGCGAATTCATTCTATCCGTCTTTCACAGCCTACAGATCAGGTGCAAGTCAGTGATTTTGTTGGCAAAGCTCCAATAAGTAAAGAAGTATTAGGAACAAAGTTGACAGAAGCTATCTTTGAAATGAAGAACCCGACTTTACAACGTATTGTACGTGGCTTTGTAAAAAAATATCAACATGATTTACTCGTCTATCCCGCCGCAGCTAAAAACCATCATGATGTCGCATCTGGTTTAGCTTACCATGTTGTCAGTATGTTAGGTATCGCAAGACAGCTTCATGGGCTATACCCTTCGATTAACAAAGATTTATTGTATGCAGGCATTATTCTCCACGATATTGGGAAAATAAAGGAACTTTCCGGCGTCGTTTCTACAACATATACACTAGAAGGAAAGCTGCTTGGTCATATAACGATGATGGTTGAGGAAATAGCTGAAATGGCGAAAGAACTGCAAGTCGACGGAAAGGAAGAGGTACTTATCCTTCAGCATCTCGTCTTAAGCCATCATGGAAAGGCAGAATGGGGAAGCCCGAAACCTCCAATGGTCAAAGAGGCAGAACTTCTGCATCTTATCGACTTAATTGATGCGAAAATGAATATGCTGGATAAAGCATTGGATAAGGTTCAACCGGGAGAATTTACGGAAAGACTTTTTGCGATGGACAACCGTTCTTTTTACAAACCGAGCTTTGAGTAAATCGCTGCTTTCTTCAGTGTATCCATATTCTGAAAGTGAAGATAGTGTCATTTTCTACTAACTTGTTCATATATATTTAGAAAGGAATGGACAAGGAGGATGTAAGATGAGCTCGATTCCAATTTGGGTGTTTGCAGTGATACTGTTAATTTTCTTTAGTGGATATATGGCAATCCGTGCATTTTTAGCTGAGAGAAAACTAGATAAGCAGTTTATTGAGCGTGAAGGTAAAATATACATGGAGCGCATTCAGGACGAACGTATGAGAAGGCAGGGAACAGAAATGAAAGATGGTCATCCTTTAAAATGAGCAGAAGAAGTTGAGACAAAAGAAAGTGTATCTTTAGAAGCAGAACAATATGCTAATAGAACGTAGGCATATACGTAGCGGTATTCGCACAAATGATTTTCGGAGTTTGCTGGATAAGAACACTTTTGTCTCAGCCTCTCTTTTATTAAAAACAATGCTATTGATGAAAAAATAAACATTCTGATAAACGCAACAGCAGTAAAAAAACAATCGCTACTTTAAAAGCAGCGATTGTTTTAGCTTGTACGAACGTACTGTCTAGATAATCGTATTTTATTTTTCTTTCTCTTTCTCTTTTGATTCAGAAGCACCTGTGTCTTTGTCTTCTGTTTCAAATAAATCTTCTAGGCCTTCCGCTTTGACGTCTACATTAGATTCTTTGATCAGTTTTTGAAGTTTTGCCTGGATGTCTTCCTGATTTGCTTGCTGAAGAACTAATTCACTTCTTAACTCTTCTTTTAATTCATCAAAGTCCCCAATTTTTTCCTCTTTTTCCCGAACATCATTTACTTTGATGATATGGTAGCCAAATTGAGACTGAACAGGATCACTAACATCTCCTGGTTCCATTGAAAATGCAGCTTCTTCAAATTCAGGAACCATATCACCAACAGAGAAGTAACCAAGCTTTCCGCCAGATTCTGCACTGCCATCTGAAGAATATTCCTTAGCAAGATCTTCAAATTTTTCGCCATCATCTAGTTTCTTCTTCACTTCTTTAGCTGTTTCTTCATCTTGTACAAGAATATGCTGTGCATCTATTTCTGTATTCTTTTTATCATAGTATTCTTTTAAATCTTTATCGGTGATGTCCATATCTTCAGAAATAGCCGCTTCTTGAAGCATTCCTACATAAACGAGATCTTTAAGGGCTTCTTGACCGCCGAATTGTTGATTAACCATTGATTCAAATTCTTCGTCACTGTCAAATTCGTTTTTCATTTTATCAATTTCTTTATCTACCTGTTTATCAGTAACTTCGTAATTATCCTCGAGAACTTTTATCGTAACAAGCTCTTCAAGTACTGCTTCTCCATTACGGTCTTTCAATTCATTATAAAATTCTTCTTTTGTGATATCTCCTGCTTCTGTGGTTGCGACAACATCACTGTCTGATGAATTACATGCAGCTAACGCAAGCAGACTAGCAGATATTGTTGCAGCTAATGTCCATTTTTTCATATTTAATATACACACCTACTCTTTCTTAATATTACTTTTATTGTTTACCATGATTAATATATCATACTTTTCCATAATAAATAATTATTTATCACGAATTACTTAAAATTCACATTAAACTGCCACATTTAATACGCGTAAGTAAGAACAAACAAGCATGGCAACCAGTGTCATATTGGTAACTCGATCCATTCTTTTTTGTTTTTGTTTGGAAAGTTCCATCTTTATACAAAAAGCAGTTGTCATGACGTTAAAAATAAGTAATACAATAAAACCAAAAATGATATAAAAGATAGCCATGTTATATGTACGCCCCTTTTTTCGAAATAATACACTCCTAACTCTATCAAAAACATATCGTGTTGAACAGAGGCAAAATGAATAAAGCCATTCTTTTTTGTTAGAAGTTAAGTAAACCTTTTGCAAATAAAAAAGAAGCCTTTGATAGCGCATATACGCTACCAAAAAGCTTTCTTTATGAATTTGCATTTGTATTTTTAATTTTCTCTTCTAATTCGCGAATACTTGATTCAATTTGTTCAAGTGATTGGTGAATATTTTCTTGCTGAGGCTCTACAGCATTTTTCCATTCCTCAACAGATTTTCGCATTTCTTCTGTTAGTTCTTTGACTAACACAGCGCCTTCTTTAGAAGTTCGAAGCAGCTGTTCTTTCATACGAATACTATCCTCTTTTAAGTTCATTAACACGTGTTTTAGTTCCAAGGATTGATTTTTAATTTTCCCGCGAATGGACTTACCTGATTCAGGTGTGCTTAGTAATGCAATACCAGCGCTGACAGATGCTCCAACTAGAAATCCAATGGTTAATGATTTTTTCTTAGACATATAGGAAACGCACTCCTTTCTTCTTTCACATATACCTTTTCCTTTTACGAGATGTACTTAAACATTTTACAATAGATGAAATGGTACATACCTATTATAGGAAATGGAATCAATTTCTGCTAGTATTATTGTTTTACTAACTTTATCTTAACATAAAATACATAAGATATAACAAATATGCTTTCTATAATGAACAAAAGCATTCGTCCCAATAGATATGGAACGAATGCTTTTGAAGGCGAAGAAGACATAAAAAGCATAGCTATTTTACCTGCTTCTTCCTTAAACCGGAGCCACCTTACTTCGTTTCATAATACCTTCCACAATTGGATAAACAACCAACATGATAACGGTATTCATTACTGCTGCCGGAAGAACAACAGCTACGAATAAAGCTGGAAAACCGCCTTCCATAAACCCGATGAAGAATAGGGCAATAGACAAAAAGATGCTGCCGCTAATTAAAGTACCCACGAAAGTTAGTGTAGAAGCTGTAACTTTTTTACGGAAGTGTTTTCTAGCTAGTAAAAATAGCAAAAAGAAAGCACAAGCAGTTAGCGGCTTATCAATCAGATTGGCAATTTGTCCTCCTGGCGCTGACGTTGTTAATGCAGAAATCGCCCCTGTTGCAATTGCAAGCAGAAGTACATAATTCCATTTGGGAAATAATATAATTCCTAGAAACATCATCGCCAGCATCATATCAGGCTTTACTCCAAATAAAAGCGGGGGCATTACTGTGTGCAGCACGGTTCCAATACTTACCAAAAGCGCAAGCATGGTTAAAATTTTTGTTTTCATACTAAACTCTCCTCTGCTATTCTATACTTTTCTTTCCAGCTGTGCGCTCATCGCCAGCTGCGAAAGGTTATAGACAGTATACCAAATGCCGCCGGAAATAAAAAGAACGAATAATCAATTTTAATGCTTTATTTGTTCATTGATTGCTTTAGCAACGGATTGCAAGTCTTCTGACGAATACTCCTCCGTATGTGTTGTCCAGTTTGGCGTATAGCCGTCTCCTTTGCCGTAGCGTGGGATTAAATGGATATGGAGATGGAATACGGATTGCTCTGCTGCTGGTTCGTTATTGTTCAGTAAATTAATTCCTAATGGTTGATACGCATCGCGAATGGCATTAGCAATAACTGGTACTCTGCTAAATAATTCTTTTGCGATTTCTGAGGAAGTTTCATAAATATTCTTTGTATGTTCTTTTGGGATAATAAGTGTATGTCCTTTTGTTACTTGACTGATATCTAGGAAAGCATATACCTTTTCATCTTCGTAAACCTTTGCGGAAGGGATATCCCCATGGATAATTTTACAAAAAATACAATCTTCATGTGCCATAATTAGTTCCTCCTTCAAAATTGAAAAAATATTCTTTTGTCTATTGTATCGAGTAAGATTGGGTAAAGTAAAGGATTCTACATTATTCTTATTAAGATAATGGTCAAAAACCAAAATCGTCGGAACTGGCTGCGAACGCAACGTCTATGTCGCAACGCTTGCACACATGTTGGATAAGCGTGGAAACGGAGAAATTGGAGTCTCATGATTGGGATTCTAGCTCGTTAAAAGTCCATGAAACATCGCTGAAATTCCAGTTAATTTTATATCCTATCAAAAGCTCCCGTAATTTGTAGAACGGTTCATTTTGGAATCTTTTCAGAATGATGATAAAATCAAAGTAGCGATTAAAGGAGGTTAACAAGGTGACGGCCTTATTACATATTGAAAATCTATACGGGGGATATACCCATAAAAATGTATTACATGATATCTCATTTGATTTAAATAAAGGAGAAATCGTCGGACTCATCGGATTAAACGGTGCTGGAAAAAGTACAACAATTAAACATATTATTGGCTTAATGCATCCCAAAAAAGGGGAGGTGCTGGTTCAGGGGAAAAGTTTTCAGGACAGCCCAGAAACGTATCGCAATCAGATGGCGTACATTCCAGAAATGCCTATCCTGTATGATGAGCTAACGTTATATGAACATCTCAGACTGACAGCAATGGCCTATGGAATTGAAGAGAAGATATTTGAACAAAGGCTTCCGAAGCTTTTAAAAGAATTCCGGCTGGAAAAGAAATTAAATTGGTTTCCAGTTCATTTTTCAAAAGGAATGCGGCAGAAAGTAATGATTATGTGTGCTTTTCTTATTGAACCGCCGCTTTACATTGTGGACGAGCCATTTGTTGGATTAGATCCATTAGGAATCCAATCCTATCTGCAAATGATGGACTCTATGAAGAAGCAGGGGGCAGGCGTGTTAATGTCTACCCATATCTTAGCAACAGCAGAAAGGTACTGTGACCGTTTTATTATTTTACATGAAGGAAAATTACGGGCGGAAGGGACGTTGGAGGAGCTTCGTAAGCAATTCCGAATGCCAGATGCTACATTAGACGATTTGTATGTTCAACTGACAAAGGAAGATGACCATGTTTGATTCCCATGCATTCTATAAAAAACGCTTATCTTCTCATGTAAAGAACTTAAGCAGGTATTTAAAATATATGTTTAATGGGCATATTGCCTTTGCTATGTTATTTTTTATTGCTGCAACAGCCTATTATTATCAGCAGTGGCTTGAACAGTTGCCAGCAAATTTTCCTACTGCAATGATCATGGGAATCGTTTTAGGATTATTAATGAGCTACAATCCAATTCGTACATTGCTTGAAGAACCTGATTTAGTATTTATCATTGCAGCAGAAAAACAAATGGGAACATATTTCCGAAATAGCATGATTTATAGCTTTGTTATTCAAACATATATCATTGTATTTGTAGGAGCGGCATTTGGCCCATTATACTTCACTAGTTTTCCAGCGCGATCAGGTACGATTTTCCTGGTTACGCTTCTCTTATTCCTTTTGTTAAAAGGGATGAACATGCTGGCAAACTGGAAAATGCTGAAAGTAAGAGATAAAAATTCGAGAATAATCGATTTAACGGCACGTACGTTGCTTAATATCGTTGCAGCTTACTTTGTTATCGAAGGACAGGCTCTCTTTGCTGTTATTACAATCGCCTTATTGCTAATTGTCATCGTGTACGATTTTATGGTCGCATCTAAGCAGCCAGGAATCTTTTGGGACTTGTTAATCGAAAAAGATCAAATCCGATTACAATCGTTTTATCGCATCGCTAATTTATTTGCAGATGTACCACATTTAAAAAATAAAGTGAAGCGAAGAGAGTGGCTTACGAATATCTTTATAAGAAGAATTCCTTTTGAACAATCAGCTACGTATGATTATTTGTATCAAATTTCTTTTCTTCGCAGCGGAGATTATTTAGGTATGTACCTTCGTCTGATGGTAATTGGCGGTGTTTTTATCTGGATTCTCCCAAATGTCTGGATTAAAATTTTGTTTGCCGTTTTGTTTATCTATTTAAGTGTTTTCCAGATGATGGCTTTGTATCAGCATCATCGTACACAGATGTGGCTTGATCTTTATCCGGTACATCCAACCTTGAAGCAGAGCGCTGTGATTCGAATTATTCGAAAACTTGGTTATGTACAGGCGTTTGTTTTTACGCTTTTATTTATTATTCAACTAGAATGGATAGGGAGTATTATAACGTTAATTGGCGGACTCGTATTTGTTTGGGTATATATTAAATTATATGTAGAGCCAAAATTGAAGAATATATAAAAAAGAAGCTGACGGAGGAAATTGCTGTCAGCTTCTTTTCATTTTATAGGAAATTATAAAATTTGAATGCTGTGTATAACTTAGTTACATAAGCAGCCACGTCTAGCTCCAGCGCCCAGCGACTAGCGAGACTTCCCTCACCTCCGTACGATAAAGAAGACTTGGCGACTGGCAAACCGACAGGTGCAGACAGAGCCGTAGTCGCACTTATGCCCGTGGTGAAAGTCAACATCGACTCCCTAAGGTCGTCGTGTTTCCTTTATCTCCTACGGCTCAGTCCAGTCCGTACGTCGCTACCCGGGCGCTCTGCGCTTTTGTTTTTATATGATTATTTATATTGGTTTTGATAGGTCAAATAAATCGATGCAAATGCCTTTGCAGCAATAGCCATTGCTCTTTCATCAATATCAAATTTTGGATGATGATGCGGATAATTATTTCCTTCTAGATTTGCACCTGTCAGGAAGAAAGAACCTGGTCTTTCTAATAAATAATAAGAAAAATCTTCTCCAACCATTAACGGTTCTATAGTAGTAGCGAGATTTACTTCGTCTATTTCTCGCACTGTTTTTAATACAAGGTCTGTTTGTTCGGAATGATTAATGACAGGCGGATAGCCTTTGATATAGTTAAACGTATAAGAAGCACCAAAGGAATCGCATATTCCTTTTAAAATTTGTTCCATTTCTTGAATTATTTTTTCTTGCACTGCTAGATCAAAGTGTCTGACGGTTCCAATTAATTTAGATTGGTCTGCAATCACATTAAAGGCATTTCCTGCTTCAAAAATTCCAATAGAAATAACAGCTGGGTCTAATGGATTTAATCTTCTGCTTACAATTTGCTGGAATTGTGACACTACCTCAGCGCCAATTACAATGGCATCTTTTGTATCCTGAGGGATGGCCCCATGTCCGCCTTGCCCCTCAATTGTAATTTCAAATCGATCTGCACCGGCCATAATTGCTTGATGAGATGAATAAATACTTCCGAGTGGCAAGGGTGCCCATAAATGTGTACCAAAAACAGCATCCACCTCTTTTAAAGCCCCGGCTTCTACAATTGGTTTCGCACCGCCGGGAGCATATTCCTCTGCATGCTGATGAATAAAGACAATCGTTCCTTCTAAATCACTTTGGAATTGCTGCATGACTTTTGCAAATGTAAGCAAGATAGCTGTATGTCCATCATGCCCGCAAGCATGCATAACACCTGGAACTTGCGATTTATAGGATACATCCTTTTCATCCTGGATAGGTAAAGCATCAAAATCGGCACGAAAAGCTATTGTTTTTCCAGGCTTTGCTCCTTCGAGTGTTGCAACAACTCCGTTTCCGCCAATGTTTTTCTTGTAAGGTATTCCTAATTTTTCGTAATAATTTGCGATGTATTTAGCAGTTTCTGTTTCCTGAAATGACAGTTCTGGATGCTGATGTAAGTATCTGCGGATTTCAACCATTTCTTCATAAGTATTATCAATTAGGGAATGAATAGCTGATAACAATTTAATCACCTCTTAAACATGATAGATAAAAGGCTGAGACAAAAGTGTTTTTTATCCAGTAAATTCCGAACTTAATGTGTGCGAATATCCGTTTTGGAAAATATGCCCGCTTTCCCACAGGTGTATATATGTTTTCTGCACGCTATTAGCATATTGTTCGGCTTCTAGTCAAACACTGTCTTTTTGTTCCAACCTTGTCAATATTATTATTATATCACTAATGCGCCTTCCTGTAGATTGAAATATTTCGAGGATTAAAACATTTTATAATAGGGGGGAGACGATAAAAAATCCATGAGGATCTAAATCAAATACCTCATGGATTAGAAAAAACATTTATCAACTATCTTTTAATTAATACGCGGATCCTCTAATAGCCTTTCAATTTCCTCTTTGTGATGTGTTTCATCCGCGATTAAGTCCTCTAATTTAATAACAAGTTCTGTTAAACCAAGCTCATCAGCCTGTGCTTTTCTTTTTTCATAGCGCTCAATGGTATCTTTCTCCGATTGTAAAGAAGCTTTTAATAAATCAACAACTTGTGTGGGCTGTGGTACAGAAGCAGCGGTGGTTGTTGGAGTGCCGCCAAGTGACTTGATTTTTTCTGATAAGTATAGCGCATGTCCCAATTCGTCTGTTATTTCTGATTCAAAGAATGGCTTCAGCGCTGAGCGGTATAGCCCGGATACAACCGATGCACTATACGTATATTGAATGGCAGCAGCGTATTCGTTCGATAAATCTTCATTTAATCCATCAACTAATTCTTGTAATTTTGCATCCATTACGTTATCACCCTTTTTATGAATTTTTACTTCTTCTTATACTTTCCCGTTGTTATTTTTATTAAACCTGTTTAGCATGAAAAGAAGGAGAAGAATGAGAATGTAAGGAGAGATAACATGCGAAATAGATGGCGAGTGGTTTTATGCAGCATATGGACAGCAGCATTTTTGCTGAGTGTTGTTTGGGGAATACAAATAAAGCTTGGAATACTTCCGTACACAGATCAATGGACGAGAGAACTGGTTACGCTTGTTCACGGAACAGTTATTTTTGATATTTTTCGGGTGATTACGGAACTTGGATCCTCTCACACGCTTATCCCAATAGCAATTGTAGCTGCATTAGTGATAATGCTTCTATATAAGCATTGGTATCCCGGGTTATTCCTTTTAGGAGGATCTTTATTTGCGCACTTACTGAATTTATTTATAAAGCAACTGGTAGCCAGAGAAAGACCAAGTATTTCAGTTGCTTTAAATGCAGAAGGATTTAGTTTTCCATCCGGACATAGTATGATTCCAATGGTTTGCTACGGCTTGATTGCCTATTTTCTGTGTAAAAAAATTCGTTCCGAAAAAATAAAAATAACTGTGCAGATAACTTTAGGTTCGCTGGTCTTTTTAATAGGTATTAGCCGCTATTTTATCAATGTTCATTATTTAACGGATATTATTGCTGGATTTACTATTGGCTTTGCGCTGCTTACTATTTATATATTTTTAGATAGCGAATTCTCAGACAGTCGGAGAAGAAAAAATTCTTGAGCTTGTCTTAAAGCAACTGTTTAACATTATTATTGCATTGCATTCAAAAAGGTTGTTCCTCTGCGAACAACCTTTTTGAAAACTGTGAGTATGTCCTTATTCTAATCCTCTTTTTCGTGCATATGTCCCGTTACTACAAATGGTCGGTCCATAAAATAGCTTGGCTGTTTTGCTTTTTGTGTATCATGTGCCTTTTTGAATAGATCAGAGTTCTTCCAATTCTCAAAGTCAGCAAATGAGCTCCATTGTGTTAAAACAACATAGTTGCTCTTCTTTTCTTGGCGTAAAAAACGCCATGCCTGAAATCCTTCCATCTTTTCAATGCCACTATTGCTATTTTTCATACGATATTCAAAGGATGGACTGCTGTCTTCTGAAACAGGAAGATGATTCATGACTACATACCCGCTTTTGGACAATTCTCCAACGGCTTTTAGAACATCAAATGTTTGACCAGCTGAAAAGATATTTTTAGAGCTATTTTCGTAATAGGCAATACCACCATCGCTGCTGGAAATAAAATAAAAATCAATATTTGTATGCTTTTGCTCCAGTTTTTCCAAGAAATCCATCGTTCCTCTAGACATAAATGCTTTCATAAAATTCCTCCTTTCATAAACGGACTTTATCTTCCTGTAATTAAATTGTACACAACTACAAATAATATTGAAAATAATAGAGGATGTTCAAAAAGTCCCCCAATGATAAGCGTCGAAATTCTGCGTTGACGTGACTTTTCCGATGGGACTGCGATTACTTGTCCCATCGAAACCATTGGTTACTTTTTGAACACTCACTTATACTTAACCTTGTCGAAAATTGAATATGGTGCTGGCGCATTTAGAAGCGCCCATTCTTTATCAAAAAGGGAGAATAACGTATAATAAGGAACGTATATGCACTGAGGTGAGTTAATGAAAAATGAAAAAAGAAATGAACGACGAAAGAAACAAAAAAATATGTTTCGACAAAAAATAAAATGGCTAGGAATTGCCATCGCTGCTGTATTTATTTTTCTATTGAGCGGTTATGGTCTTTTAATGTTAGGCGGGAAAATGATTGCAAATGAAGATGATTTACTGCTTGATTTAACAACCACTATTCGCACAGAAGATGGGGAAGTAGTGAGTACTTTGTATAACGAGAACCGGGAATACGCTCCGATTGACCGTATTCCAGACCATGTGCTGCAAGCATTTATTGCTGTAGAAGACCGTCGTTTCTACGAGCATCAGGGAGTTGATTTGCAGTCTATTGGACGAGCGGTATATAAAGATATCATTGCGAGAAGTAAAGTAGAAGGCGGCAGTACGATTACACAGCAATTATCTAAAAATCTCTTTCTTACAAATGATAAATCTTGGACGAGAAAAATAAAGGAAACGATGGCCTCCCTTTATCTGGAAAGAACGCTGGATAAAGACGAAATACTTGAATTGTACGTCAACGAAGTTTACTTTGGTGAGGGAGTGTATGGTATACAGAAGGCTTCTCAATTCTTCTTTTCGAAGGATGTTGATGATTTAACTATTTCGGAGGGAGCTTTACTTGCCGGTTTAATGAAGGGGCCTAATGGATACTCCCCGTTAAACCATCCTGACAAAGCATTGGAGCGTAGAAACGTTGTCTTGAACACGATGGAGTCAGCCGGATTTATCGACGAAGAGACACGTACGCAGGAGCAGGAAAAAGACTTAGGAATCAATCAATCAGAAAAAAAGAATAAAACAAATCCTTGGGTGGATAGCTATGTTGATTTAGTGATTAAAGAATTAGTAGAAGAGCATGATTTAAGTTATGCTGACATACAAAGCGGCGGATATGATATCACTGTCTATATGAATGAAGATTATCAGCAGATTGCCTATCAAAACTTTCAAGAGGACGCTTTTTTCCCTGGAAATACTGAGGGAATAGAAGGAGCTTTTGTGATGTTGGATAAAGCTAACGGACATATTATATCTGCTATTGGCGGTCGCGACTATACCATGGGCGATTTAAATCGGTCAAATGTGGAGCGACAGCCAGGGTCAGCTTTTAAGCCAGTCGCTGTTTATGGTCCTGCGTTAATGAAAGGCGATACGTATAAACCTTTTACAGTTATTCCAGATCAATACACGGAAGAGTATAATGTAACTAATGCAAGCGGAGAATATAAGAATAATATTACAATTTATCAAGCTATTGTAGAATCAACAAATACATCTGCTGTTTGGCTGCTTGATGAGATTGGCATAGATTATGCAAAGTCTTATTTGGACAAACTAGGAATGCCAATTAAAGATGATGGATTGTCTATTGCATTAGGTGGTTTGAATAAAGGTGTGACACCACTGCAAATGGCCCAAAGTTACCAGGCTTTCGCAAATAATGGCAAAATGGCAAAAGCAACAGCTATTGCAGAAATTAAAGATCGCAACGGTGAAGTGATTTATGAGTCTGAAACAAGTAATAAAGAAATATTTACTCCTCAAGTTGCCTGGGATATGACAGAAATGCTCAGGGAAACTGTTCGCTCAGGTACAGCCAGCTCTGGCTATTACGCCAAGGAACTTGCAGGGAAAACAGGAACAACACAGCATCCTTTAGTAGAAGGTGCTACCAAAGATGCCTGGTTTGTTGGCTATTCGCCTGACTATGTCACAGCATTGTGGATGGGGTATGATAAATCAGATGAAAAGCATTATTTAACAGGAGGAAGCTCATATCCTACGTCATTAACAAAGAAAATCCTGACAGATATTGATACGCAATCTGGCTGGGCGTTAACTTCTTCTTTTACTATGCCAGATGGTGTAGAACCATTGCCAGATCCAATTGATTTACCAGTCATTGAAAATGTAAATGCAAACTATACCTTTGGCGGATTTGCTTTACTTAAAGGAAAGTTATCTTGGGAAGGCTCAACAGATGACCGCATTATTTACCGCATTTACAAGGAAGGCGAGGATGAAGACGAATTGATAGGAGAAGTTAAAGGAGAAACAGAGTACATTATTGATGATGTTTGGTTCCGCAACGATTCTTATTACGTGGTCCCTTTTGATCCCATCACCAAAATGGAAGGAACCCATTCTAAATCTGTGTCTTTCTTCTAATAAAGGCTGTTCAAAAAGGCTGGTACGGGGAAGTGCTCTGCCACAACCTTTTCGGACATTTTACTTCCTTTTTGGACGTGCAATAATGGTTTTTATTCTGTAAAAGCTATTTTCTTAGAATAATTTTAAACAAAATGAGACAATTTCATGACAAACGATTCGCTTCCCTATACAGAAGCCTAAGAAATAGATTATAGTTAGAGATGGAAAATAGAGAATAAAAGGATGAACGTGGCATGGCAAAAGTGAAAAATACGACAATTTTAGACGCTTATCGCGGAAAAAAAACAGATTACACGCCAGCTTGGTTTATGCGTCAAGCTGGCAGGTCACAACCGGAATATCGAGCATTAAAGGAAAAGTACTCCCTTTTTGAAATTACACATCGACCAGAGCTTTGTGCCTATGTTACAAGACTTCCGGTAGAAAATTATGGGGTGGATGCGGCTATTCTTTATAAAGATATTATGACGCCTCTGCCTGCTATCGGAGTAGACGTAGAGATCAAAAGCGGTATTGGACCTGTAATTGAGCAGCCGATACGTACCATGCAAGATGTGGAGAAGTTAGGTGAGATTAATCCAACGAGTGATGTTCCTTATGTGCTTGATACAATCCGCCTTCTTGTAGAGGAACAGCTAGACGTTCCGCTAATCGGGTTTTCTGGGGCGCCTTTTACATTAGCTAGTTACATGATTGAGGGAGGACCTTCCAAAAATTATACAAAAACGAAATCATTAATGTATCGTGAACCTGAGACTTGGTTTGCTTTAATGGACAAATTGGCAAAAATGATTATTCGTTATGTAGAGGCCCAAATTGAAGCTGGCGCGAGTGCCATTCAAATATTTGATTCTTGGGTGGGCGCATTAAATGCGGAAGATTATCGTTACTTTATCAAACCAGTAATGATTGAAATCTTTACAGCACTTAAAAAGCATGATGTTCCGCTAATTACATTTGGAGTAGGTGCCAGCCATCTATTATTAGAATGGAATGACCTTCCTGTAGACGTTATTGGCCTGGACTGGCGCACTTCAGTAGAAGAAGCCAGGCGCTTAGGTGTTACAAAAACACTGCAAGGAAACTTGGATCCAGCTATTTTGCTAAGTGATTGGGAGACAATTGAAAAAAGAACGAAAGCCATACTTGACCAAGGTATGAACACAGAAGGGTATGTCTTTAACCTTGGCCATGGAGTCACTCCTGACATTAAGCCGGAGACATTAAAAAAATTGACAAATCTTATTCATAATTATTCTAAACAAAACTGAACATGAAAAAGCAACGAGGTGTAATTAAAATGGAAAAGAAAAAATTAGGATTATTAGTAATGGCATATGGGACTCCATATAAGGAAGAGGATATCGAACCATATTACACAGATATCCGTCATGGAAGAAAACCAGACCCGGAAGCATTACAGGATCTAAAGGATCGCTATAAAGCTATTGGAGGGCTCTCTCCGTTAGCAAAAATTACAAAAGAGCAGACTTCTGCACTAGAACGTAAGTTGAATGAAGTTCAGGGTGAATATGAATTTAAAGCATATATCGGTTTAAAACATATTGCACCATTTATTGAGGATGCAGTAGAAGAAATGGCCAAAGATGGCATTACAGAAGCTGTTTCTATTGTCTTAGCACCACATTATTCTACATTCAGTGTGAAATCATACAATGAACGTGCCAATAGTACAGCAGAAAAACATGGCATTAAGATTGAATCAGTACAAGATTGGTATACAGAACCTGGATTTATTGATTTCTGGGCTAAAGGCGTGAAAAATACGTTTGCGGAAATGCCTGCTGAAGAAAGAGAGAATGCAGTTTTAATTGTATCTGCACATAGTCTTCCTGAAAAAATTCTTCAGTACGGAGATCCTTATAAAGAGCAATTAGAAGAGACAGCAAAATTAATTGCTGAAGCTGCAGACGTGACAAACTATGAAGTTGGCTGGCAAAGTGAAGGAAACACACCAGATCCTTGGCTTGGTCCGGATGTGCAAGATTTAACACGTGAATTATTTAACAAAGAGGGATACAAAGCATTTGTTTATACACCTGTTGGATTTGTAGCAGATCACTTAGAAGTGCTATATGATAATGATTATGAGTGTAAAGTAGTCTGTGATGAGATTGGAGCAAGCTATTATCGTCCAGAAATGCCAAACGCTCACCCAGCGTTTATTGAAACGTTGGCAAACGTGGTATTAAAGAAAGTTAAGCAGGCTTAATAATGGATAAAAAAAGCGTGATAATTGTTGGAGGCGGTATGACAGGATTGTCTGCAGCCTACCATCTTCAGAAAAAGGTGGAATCAGCAAAACTCCCAATCGAGATTACTCTAGTAGAGGGTTCTAGCCGGCTAGGTGGTCGAATCCATACCATCAAAAGAGATGGATTTACGATAGAGAAAGGACCAGATTCTTTGTTAGCACGTAAGCCAGCTGCAATGGATCTCGTAAAAGAATTAGGCATTCTTGATCAAACGAGACGTAATTCTACAGGTCAATCCTTTATGCTTATTAAAAATCGTCTGCATAAAATGCCGCAGGGAGCGTATATGGGCGTGCCAAAAGAGATTGGGCCGCTCTTACGTTCCAAATCATTCACATTAAGCGGGAAAATTCGCGGTTTGATGGATTTGCTTATTCCAAAACAAAAAGGCAAGGAAGACGAGTCCTTGGGGCATTTTATGCGTCGCCGTTTTGGAGACCAAATTGTCGATAATCAAATTGATCCTTTGCTTTCAGGAATTCACTCTGGGGATATTGACAGGATGAGTCTTCAGGCGATTTATCCTATTTTCAGGGAAATGGAACAGGGTTACGGCAGTGTGATGAAAGGTCTACGTAAAACAATGCCAAAGGGGAGTAAAGGCAAAAAGGCAAAACCTTCCCAAGGGCAATTTTTCTCTTTTACCAATGGTTTACAGACACTTATTGATACACTTGAAGCAAAACTTCATTCCGTTGAAATTATCCGTAAGAATAAAGTAAATCATATTGAACAAAAAGAAGAGAATTATCATCTCTTATTAGACTCTGGAGAGGTTTTGGCAGCAGATTTTGTCTTAGTTGCAGTTCCCCATACACAAGTACCGGGAATGTTAAGCAAGCACCAGCCTTTACAGAAATTATTTGATATTCCAGCAACCTCAACAGCAAATGTTGTGCTTGCCTTTGATGAAAAACAAATTAAGCGTGATTTAGATGGAACAGGATTTTTGGTTACGAGAAATAGTAATTACCGAATTACGGCATGCACCTGGACCCATCGTAAATGGGAAGGAACGGCACCTGAAGGAAAAGCTCTATTACGATGCTATGTTGGCAAGCCGGATGATCAAGAAATAGTAGGGGAATCAGATGAAACGCTTGTTGATATTGTATTAAAAGATTTAAATAAAGTCATGAAAATAAAGGGTAAACCAATATTTTCTGAGATAACAAGATTTATCGACGCGAGACCGCAATATCACGTTGGCCATCTGGAGCTTGTTGAACATGTGAGAGATTATGTAAATAAGCACCTGCCTAATTTGGAATTAATCGGCAGTTCATATGATGGAACAGGACTTCCTGATTGTATCGAGCATGGACAAAAAGGTGCTGACTTGGCATTAAAAGCAATGACAAAAGATAAATAAGAAATTTTTTATTCATGCCAGCCATGGAATTGTTTTTTCAATTCCGTGGCTTTTCTCATATGGAAAAAAGGGAAAAGATGATAAAATAGCAAATACAAATTATATTTTGAAAACATTTTTGATTAATTTACTAAAAACGATAATGGGGAAAAGAGGCGGAAAAAATGCTTTACAACTGGGTTAACCAAGATATTATGTTATCTTTACTAGAAGAGAATCATGCCCAAACCTTATTTGATTTAGTGAAGGAAAATAAAGCGTACTTAAGTAATTGGTTAAGCTTCCCCTCTATTACGAATAATGTAGAGGATTCGAAATCCTTCATTCAAAAATCTCTATTCCGTTTTGTGAATAAGGAAGGCTTTTGGGTGGGCATATGGTATAAAGACACCTTGGTTGGCTCCATTGGCTTCTTATATTTTGATTGGAAGGTGAAGAAAACAGAAATCGGCTACTGGTTAGGCGAAGCATATACAAACAAGGGAATTATGACCAATGCCTGTGCTGCCATGGTCAGTTATGCATTTGAGGAACTGGAATTAAACAAGGTTGAAATCAAAACAGCAGTAAAAAATATGAAAAGTGCAGCCATCCCTAAAAGGCTTGGATTTCAACATGAAGGGACAATTCGAGCGGATGAAGTGATCAGAGATAGCTTTCATGATCGAGAGGTTTATGGATTGTTAAAGACAGAATGGGCAAAATAAGAAAGAGGCTGAGAGCAAAAGTGTTTTTTATCCAGCAAATTCCGAATATCCTTTGTGCGAATACCGGCTACATATATTTCCTGAGTTCTATTAGCATATTGTTCGGCTTCTAGAGATACACTTTCTTTTTGCCCCAACCTCTTAACAATAGTGATGTTTATTCTGAGTAACTCGCAATTAATTCATCAATAAGAGAACCGACATAATCAACAGCGACTGTAATATTATCTGGATTAGACATATCAATGCCCGCATCTTTAATTAATTCAAGTGGTTTCTTTGTCCCGCCTGCTTTTAATACGTTTAACCAGTCATCTACTGCAGTCTGGCCTTCTTCACGAATTCGTTTAGCCATTGTCGTAGAAACAGTGAGACCAGCAGAGTACGTATATGGGTATAAGCCCATATAATAATGCTGCTGACGCATCCAAGTCAAACCTGCCCCGTCATCAAAAGTGACAGTATCTCCCCAGAAGGATTCTAATACATTTCGTTTTTCCTTACATAGTACATCCGCAGTTAATGGTACGCCTTCTTCAGCTAGCGTATAAACCTTACGCTGGAATGCCCCTTCCAGCAAATGTGTAATAAAGTTATGGTAATACGTGCCTAATAGTTGTGTAATAACCCAACGTTTCATTTTCGGATTGTCTTTGTTCGTATTCATTAAATGATCTGCAAGCAGTAATTCATTTAAAGTGGAAGGCGCTTCGACAAAATAAGTTGACGGTCGGGTGTTAAATAAATTCTGATATTTTCCGGCTAAGTAAAAATGACCTGCATGTCCTAACTCATGCGCTAAAATAAAGGCATTACGCATTTTGTCCGCCCATGTGACCAAAATGTATGGATGAGCACCATATGGGCTGGAACAGAAGGCGCCGCTTGCTTTACCCACATTCTCCGCACGGTCTATCCAGCGATTGGATAATGCTTTATTCATTCCTTCGATATATTCTGGACCCATAATGTCTAAAGCATCCAAAATTGTTTCTGAAGCTTCCTCATAGGATGTACTCGGATTAAAGGAAGAATCCAACGGTGCTTTTAAATCACAGAAACGTAAAACTTCTAAACCTAGTTTTTCTTTTAATAGCTTTGCATATTTTCGCATATGCGGCGCTAATTTTTCTTGGAGTACATCTAATTGATTATGATACATTTCGGTTGTTACTTGCTGTGGCGCTAACAGCATATCTGTAACTGAATCGTATTTTCTTAATTTGGAAAGCTGTACTTGTTTTGTAACTTCCGTTGCATAAGTTGCCGCATACGTATTTTTGTATTGTTCCAAGGTGTTTACAAAAGAATCATATGCATTTCTTCGTAGTATAGTATCCTCTGAATACTCGTAATTTTCTTCGTATAAAGGTTCGCTCATCGGCTGTGCATTTCCATCGCCGTCAATAATGGATTCAAACTGCATATCGGACTGTTTGCTGCGTGAAAAGATTGTATAAGGAGCTTCTAAAACTTCACTTAACGCAGAAATAGCTTCCTCTAATTCTGGTGAAAGAATATGATCTTTTTGTTCAAGAATATCAAATAAATATTTACGGTACGTCTCAAGCTCAGGTTCATCCTTGATAAACTGCTCTAGCTTAGATGAAGTTAACTGAAGCAGCTCTGTTTCAAAGAAGGAGAGCTTGGAACTAATCGCAGCAAGTGCAGCTCCGCTTTTAGCTGCTGCGCTCTGATTAGAAGAATCACTTCCATCTGCACTGATAAGTAAATTGGCATAAACAGCAACGTGAATAACCTTCTCCTGGTAGGCCTCTGTTGTTTTTAATGCCTCTAATAAAGTTTTCGCACTATCAGAAAGCTTTCCTTTAAAAGCTGTTATTTGATCTGCTTCTGGAACGATTTCTTCTAATGCTTTTTCCCAGCTTTCTACATCGGGAAAAAGATCTGTTAAATCCCACGTTTGTTCGACTGGAACATCTTTACGGTATTGTCTGTTTCCTTGCGACATATTCATTCCTCCCCTTAAGACTTGAAATATTACTACGTATAACTGAAAATAAAAACGTAGTCATGCATGGTCAATTAATTCGACTACCTAATTAATTATAGTACAGGGAGGGAAAAAATTATAAGATTTTTAACATTTTAGTATATGGAGAATTTAAGGAGTGAAGTATATAACCAGGGCAACTTCTGCGCCCGAAAAAGCTTGGTTCGTCAAGTTCACTTTAAAGAATTCAGGAGGGAGATTGTTAAATAGAGAAAGCTTCTTGAAAATGTGGCTTAGTTTAAATAATACTAATTTCTTGTTAAAAGGGTAAATAGATAGAAGTGTATCCAGCAGAGTGAAAAGTTAGGCGGAATCAATGCTTCGACCTTTTTCTAACGCGCAAAAAAAAGAATAGCCAAGTATCAGGCTATCCAGAAGAAGGTTTATAACTTATGGGGATTACTATTTATTAACCAGGACGATAACTACAGAAGTGAATACTTGTTGAAATTAAATTAACTGAACCATTAACGCCCTGGATAATCGCACTCATCACAAACATTGTGGTAACAATCTGCTTTTTCGATTACCATTGCATTTCCACATTTTGCACATTTCTTCTTCGGTAGGTTTTTAAAAAATTCGACAATTCCAATCATTTCGTTCCCTCCTAAGGATTTATTTGATTTAAAATCATTGTACTATAACAGTATATTGATGTCAACACTGTATTGATACAAATTTTAAAAAATAAGGAGCTGCTAAAATGAAATTAACGATCATTGGTTTTTGGGGAGGCTATCCGAATAAGGATGGTGCTACATCAAGTTATTTATTGGAAAAGGATAATTTTAAACTTCTATTAGATATGGGGAGCGGGGCATTGTCAAAGCTGCAAAAATTTATATCCATATCTGAATTAGATGCGGTTGTTTTATCGCATTATCATCATGATCATGTCGCGGATATTGGGGTGTTACAGTATGCTAAACTGATTGATTATTATGTTCATAACAACGAAAAGCAATTAAAAATATATGGTCATACAGAAGATAAGGAAGGGTATGCATCTTTGTCGCATCAATATACAGAGGGCGTAGCTTATGACCCGGATGAATTATTAAAAATAGGACCTTTTGAAATATCTTTTTTAAGAACCAAACATCCTGTTCCATGCTTTGGAATGTGTATTACAGATGGAGAGAAAACAATTGTTTATACTGCGGATAGCAGCTATACAGAAGATTGGATTCCGTTCGCAAACAATGCAGATTTACTCATTACCGATTGTAATTATTTTAAAGGACAAGATGGTTCGGGTGCTGGTCATATGAATAGTGTGGAAGCTGCCAGTATCGCACAGGCTGCTAATGTGAAGCAATTAGTACTCAGTCATCTGCCGCAGTTTGGTGTTCTAGAACAGTTGAAAGAAGAAGCAAAACAGATTTACACAGGGGAAATTGTATTAGCGGAAGAAGGATTTGTTTGGGAATAGCTTGTAGAGGATGTTCAAAAAGTCCGGTAAAAATGACACTTCGGGAAAAGGAACTTCTACTAAAACCGCCCACGTCGTGTGGGCAACGTAGAAATCACCTCATCCTGAGGAAGCTCGTTGGCTTGCTTTTCCGCTGGGACTGCGATTACCAATGTTGTCAGGTTAATAAAAATCATTAAATATTAAACTCAATACGAATAGAAGTGAAACTAGCTAGCGAAGGAAAAACACGTAGACTCCTGCGGGAAAGCGCAATGATCTTCGGTGGGGCGAGTAATCGCAGTCCCAGTGTGAAGACCCCCGCAGAAAAAGTGGTTTTCTTTTTCTACCACAGGCATAAGTGCGACTTTGCTTCTGTCTGCGCCTGTCGGCTTGCCAGTCAGCAAGTCTTCTTTAAAGGAGGCTGAGGACAAGCCCGCGGAAAGCGTAGTGTTTTTCCGTAGCGGTTGCATTAACCTGACAACATTGCTGCGATTACTTGGCCTATTAAAACCGTTGCTCAAAGCTACGCCGCCTCGAACTTCTCGGTCCTGTTTATCCTCCTTTTTGAACACGCACTTGTAGGTAGAAGTTTTGATTTGGAGGGACTTATGCGTTAGAATAGGACTAGTGGAACAAAGGGAGGAATTAAGTTGAAATTTATTGATAATAAAGGAATTACAGATCCTCAAATTAATCTGGCTATTGAGGAATATATTCTTGAAAATTTTGGGGAGAAAGATACATATCTATTGTTTTATGTGAATGGCCCTTCCATAATTATTGGCCGAAATCAAAATACAATAGAAGAAATTAATACGGATTATGTAGACGAAAAAGGAATTAAAGTTGTTCGACGCCTTTCTGGTGGCGGGGCTGTTTATCATGATGAACAGAATTTGAATTTTAGTTTTATTACAAAAGATGACGGAAATAGTTTCCAAAATTTCGCTAAATTTACGCAACCTGTTGTGGATGCTTTGAATAATATCGGCGTGCCAGCGGAATTACAAGGAAGAAATGATTTAGCAGTAGAGGGAAGAAAAATTTCTGGTAATGCAATGTTTTCTACACGCGGCCGCATGTTCAGCCACGGAACATTAATGCTGGGTTCCCAATTAGAAGAATTAACAAAAGCATTAAAGGTGAAGAAAATCAAAATTGAATCAAAAGGTATCAAATCGATTCGCAGCCGTGTTGCCAATATCTCTGAATACTTAGATAAGCCGATCTCTATGGAGGAATTTAAAGAATTAATTTTACGCTATATCTTTGACGTAGAAGATGTCAAAGATGTTCCTCAATATGTGTTAACAGACGAAGATTGGGCGAAAATTTATGAGATTTCCGAAAAACGTTATCAGCAATGGGATTGGAACTACGGAAAATCACCTTCATTCAACTATCAGGAGTCTAAGAAATTCCCGGGAGGACTGGTAGATGTTCGTTTAGACGTGAAAAAAGGTATCATTGAAAATTGCATCATTTTTGGCGATTTCTTTGGCTTAGGTGATGTGAAAGAATTAGAGGATGCGTTAAAAGGTGTGCGTCATGATCGCGAGGCCATCAAAGATGCACTAGATCAAATTGACGTTTCACATTATCTTGGAAAGATATCCAAAGAAGAGTTCTTAGGGTTGCTTTACTAGGTTTATATTTGTATTAGAAAATGTGCGGTAAAATTTATTGATACCGTGTAGAAAATAAGACTTCATTCTGTGAGGGGACGCCCTAGACGGAATGAAGTTTTTTACTAATAGGGTGATATTTGCTTGGATGGGAGTAGGAGCAACTCTGATAGCGGACTTCTTTGTATCATGGACAAAATTGTAAAAAGAAATCAATTTTCTATGCATTTTTTATGTAATAAGCAAAATATTTAAAATAAACCTATCTTTTTATTTATTTCGATGCTATAATAATTTTAAACTCAACCTCATCACTAGCGGATGAGGAGGAATTGTAAAATGAAAGTGAGAGAAATAACCCCTTATACAATGGCTGTACTTTCGGATAAGGATACTAATGGAAAGTATGTTTCCCGTGTTTTAGAAGATGAAGTAGAATATGTCATGGAAGGGAAACCTACCAAAGTGATTGAATATGCGTGCGCTTACTTTGGTTCCGATTTAAAGGGCAGGCAGAATGGCATTAAAAGTATTTCAGGAATTACGCATAAGACTCCAATCCCGGTTGACCCGAGGAATAGGATGTATTTCTTCCCGACGAAGTCCCCGTCACATGCAAACTGTTCTTGGATTTCACATTCCCATATTGAAAAAGTGAGAAAATTGGATAGTAAATCTACAGAGATTCTATTTAAGAATGGCCGAACAATCAATGTAGATGTTTCCCATGGTATCCTCATTAACCAGATACACCGGACAGCTCAAATTCGCTATCTTATTGATGAACGCAGTAATGCATTTGAATACCAAGATTAAATGAATTCTATAATAAAAAGGAAGATAGTATATTCTTCGTTTAACTCCTTCAAAAGAACACCACGAATATATAAACACCACTACCTAGAAAAGCGCTTATTTACAGCGAACTGCATAAAATAATGTTATTTTCAAAGAATATCATTATTGATACTTCTCTTTTGTTTCCTAAATACTAAAAAGAATAGAAAGTAACCCCTAGTGATATAGGTTGAGTTTGAATTTATAGAGAAGTTATTACTTTTCAAAAAAACCGCTGTAGCATATAATCATCTTAAGATTGTTGAAATATTGAGGGAGATTAACTGCATGTACGTAATGAATATAACTTTTTCAAACTGGCAAGCATTTTTAAAAGAAGAAGGCTGGGAAGAATTTATTCGTCAATTACTGGAACAGTATGAAGGGCTTGGACCTTTGCCTGGTATTGCATTACCCTTTTTGGAAGCTTTTTTACCATTTCTTCCGTTAATCGTATTTGTTCTTGGGAATGCAGCAGCTTACGGACTATTTCAAGGGTTTCTTTACTCATGGCTTGGTGCAAGTGCGGGTGCTGTAATCGTGTTTCTAGTTATTCGTCGTTTAGGTAATACCAAGTTATTAAAACGAGTACGTCATAACAGGCAAGTTAATAAGATTACAAATTGGGTAGAAAAACATGGATTCGGACCTCTGTTTTTGCTGTTATGTTTCCCTTTTTCTCCGTCCTCTATTATTAATGTAGTGGCTGGTTTATCAAAAATAAGCATCTATCCATTTTTATTAGCGGTACTATTAGGAAAGACAGTGATGATTTTCTCTATTTCTTATATAGGTTCTAGTATAATGGAATTTGCACAAAAACCAGTGCGAACAATTCTAGTAGGTATAGGTATTGTGATTTTTTGGATTTTTGGTAAGTACTTAGAGAAAAGACTGCATCACAAAATGGATAAGCAAAATGCTGGTTCTCCTAAAAAATAATATCTCCCCTTTGCTAAAATTCACAATCCGAGGAAAGATAAAGCAGTTCTGTTTCTGTGAAATGATGGTGATATGGATGGGGCTAATACTAAAATCAATGGACGAAAGATTAAAATACTTCGCTTTCGGGTATGATGATTAATAACATATCAAAAGTGAAGGAAGAGTAACAGTGAAAAAATATAACTATTGGAGAGTTTTAGTTGTAGTTGTTCTGTTATGCTCTATGTTCTTTATTGTTCGATCATCTTTATTTGAAAACTATGTTGTCAATGGAAAGTCTATGGAACCAACGCTTTACGACGGAAATTTAATGATGGTCAACACGTTTACAAATAATATCTCAAGTATTCACCGTTTTGATGTTATTGTATTCCATGCATCAGAAGAAAATGACTATGTAAAACGCGTAATTGGTTTACCAGGAGAAACAATAGCATACAAGAACGATCGGCTATACGTAGATGGAGAGTATATTTCTGAGGACTTTTTACAAGAGGAAAAAGAAAATGCGGATACGACGCCATTAACAGAAGACTTTACGATGCTTGAGGTGACTGGTGAAAAAATTGTGCCAGAAAATCATCTTTTCGTTTTAGGTGATAATCGGGGAGACAGTTTAGACAGTAGAGCTATTGGCTTTGTTCCTTTTGATGAAGTAGTCGGGAAGGTGGATATTACTTACTGGCCGTTAACGCAATTATTTAAGCAACCACAGTAATACGTTTAAAGCTTCGTAGTATCTAATGAATAAATACGGGTAAATACAGGTAGGCAGATAAGCAATCTACAGTATCTGTCTACCTGTTTATTATTACTATATTAAATACAGTGGAATACATTAAAATAGTTCTACCAAGTTTAAATACTTTTAATAGGAACGGGCCCCCATCTTTGATAAAATAAAGATAGGAGCCCTTTTTATATCCTATGAGGGCAATAGTAAAATCAGTGATTTTAGTTCCTGTTAAATCGAGTTTGATTAATAGATAAGCTACGTGGTACTTTCTAGAATAGACAATTTTTCAATTAAAATATAAATGATGACATGATAACCAACAACTATATACATATGTCACTAAAAAAGGAGTGTGTGCGATTGACTGTACGATTTATTCTCGGTAGATCAGGTACAAACAAAAGTGAGTGGATGATGAATGATATTGAGAATCGCTTGCGAGAAACACCTATAGGACCAGCTATTTTTTATATTGTTCCTGATCAAATGACATTTCAATTAGAAACAGCTTTGTTTAGCCGAGAGCATTTAAGTGGAAGTATTCGAGCTCAAGTAGCTAGTTTTTCACGACTTGCATGGCGCATTTTACAAGAAACAGGGGGCGGCTTAAAACCCTTTATCAGTTCTGTAGGTACACAGATGATGCTTCGGAAAATTATCTCTGAAAAAAATGGGGATTGGATGGCATTTGAAAAAGCAATTAAAAAACAGGGTTTCCTTGATCAGTTAGAATCTGTTATTCAAGAATTTAAAAGATATGAAATTACACCAGATGCACTCCGTATGCAGCAAGATCAATTTAATAAATTTGTGCATCAGTCTCCATCTGAAAGAGGATTAGTTCGAAAACTGGATGATTTTATCTATATTTATGAGCAGCTGCTTCGGCAATTGCAGCATTCTTATATGGATAATGAAGACAGATTACAGCTATTAAAAGAAAAAATTCCGCAAGCCAACATTTTAGAAGGGGCCCATATCTATATTGATGGATTCCATCGTTTTACACCACAAGAAATATCAGTGATTACTGAGCTAATGAAAAAATGTGCAGCTGTTCATATTGGTTTGACAGTGGATCCAAGGAATACAGAGAGCCTTCAAGAATTAGACATCTTTTATCAAACGAATCAAACTTATCAGCAATTAATAGCAACTGCAGAGGAAATCGGTGTGTCATTAGACCCAGCCGTTTATTTAGACCCATCAAAAGATCAATTTAAGAATAGAGCTTATTTTGCACATTTGGAGCAAAATTTTGATGTCCGGCCCTTACCAGAGTATCCAGAGAAGGCGCCAATTCAGATTGCTGAAGCGGTTCACCCACGTGCAGAAGTGGAAGGTGTAGCACAGGAGATTCTTACACTTGTTCGGGATGAAGGTTATCGTTACCGTGATATTTCTATTTTGGTAAGACAATCGGATGTATACGACGATTTAATTGAGACAATCTTTGAAGACCATGATATTCCCGTCTTTATTGATCAGAAACGTTCTATGTTACACCATCCGTTAATCGAATTAATTCGTTCTATGTTAGAAGCAGTCGAAAATGGCTGGCGTTCTGATGCAATCTTCCGTGTTTTAAAAACAGGCTTTATTCCAGCTGGTGATGAGAAATTTCCGCTAACGAGGGATGCAATTGATCAATTAGAGAATTATACCATTGAGTACGGGGTTCGTTACCGTAAACAATGGCTAGATGCTAAACCTTGGAAATTCCAGCGTTTTCGCGGGTTTGACCAAGCTGCACAGACGAATTTTGAAAGGGAAATGCAAGAAGAAATCAATCGATATCGAGATCAAGTAACTCAAGCATTACATCCATTTGATGAGAAATTTCGTGCTGCAAACAGCGTTAAAGAACGTTGTGAGGCTATTTTTCTGTGGTTGGAAGCACTTGGTATTCCGGAAAAATTAGAAGCAATGCGAGCTTCTTTTGATGAACAAGGCTTGCCCGAAAAAGGACGAGAGCAACAGCAAGTATGGGATGCAATTGTGCAATTAATGGATGAAATGGTTGAGATTGCCGGTGATGAAGAATTAGATCTGTCCACATTTATTGCGTCTATCAATGCTGGATTTGAAGCGCTGGAATTTTCGCATGTTCCGCCAACAATGGATCATGTTTTAGTTGGAACAATTGATCGTTCACGGATGTCTGGGGTTCGCTGTGCTTTTTTACTTGGAGTTAATGAAGGTATATGGCCAATGAAGCCGCAAATAGATGGAATGATTGATGATGAGGAACGGGATTTACTGGAGCAAAATGGCTTGAAACTTGCTGATAACGGGAAGCGTCAGTTGCTGGATGATTGGTTTTATATCTATTTATCATTAACTGTGGCAACAGATAGATTAATGATTAGTTATCCGATTAGTGATGAGGAAGGAAAGGCAAAAGTTCCCTCTCAAGTTATCGGCAGAATAGAAGACTTGTTTCCAGTTTGCAGAGAGCATCTTTTATTTCAAGATGTAGAAGATGCTGCTGACACAACAAGATTTATTACAACAAAAACCAAAAGCCGAGCAGCGCTGACAACACAATTTGCCCGGATGCAGCGCGGGTATGAAATAGATAATTCGTGGTTCGCGGTCTATAACTGGTATGTAAAGAACCAGCCTCCATATGGTATGACTCACCGTATTTTACAAGGCCTATTTTACAAAAATCAGCCAGAACAATTAAAAAAGGAAACTGCTAAAGAGCTCTACCCAAAACAAATTAAAGCAAGTGTCAGCCGTTTAGAATCATATTATCGTTGTTCCTATCAGCATTTTGCTCGTTATAGCTTAAACCTAAAAGAAAGACAGACTTATAAATTGGATGCTCCGGATATTGGGCAATTGTTCCATGAAGCATTGCGTTTAATTACGGAGTGGGTTCAGAACGAAAAAACAGATTTTAAAGAGCTTACGAAGGAGTCGTCAGCGAATTATGCGCACCGGGCTATTAATAAGTTATCACCTGTATTACAGCATCAAATCTTACACAGCTCGAATCGATACACGTATATACAGCAGAAATTGGAGGAAATAATTGCCAGAGCTGCCTTTATATTAAGTGAGCAAGCCAGACAAACAGATTTTAGTCCAGTTGGTCTAGAACTTAGCTTTGGAGAAAAAGATAGCCCATTGCCACCGCTTGTTTTACCGCTTGAAAACGGGTATGAACTACTGCTGCGCGGAAGGATTGACCGTGTTGATAAAGCAGAACTTCATCAGGACTTGTATTTACGAATTATTGACTATAAATCAAGCTCACGTGCTTTAGATTTGTTAGAAGTCTATTATGGTCTCGCCTTACAAATGTTAACTTATTTAGATGTCGTACTGACACATTCAGAACAATGGCTAGGTCAGCAAGCTAACCCGGCAGGTGTCCTTTATTTCCACGTGCATAATCCGATGATTAACCTGGACAATGAGAAAATAGGCAGCGATATTGAGGAGAAAATCTTTAAATCTTATAAAATGAGAGGGTTGCTCTTATCAGATGAAGAGATTGCAAAAATGATGGATGCATCTTTAGACATGGGCTCAAGTAATATTATCCCGGCAGGTTTAAAGAAGGACGGCACATTTAGGTCGAATTCCAAAATAGCTGACGAAAAAACATTTGAACAGCTCAAAAATCATATCCATGTATTATTGCAAAAAGCGGGACTTGATATGACCTCAGGCGGCGTAGCGATTAATCCATATCTGAAAAGAGATACTGAAGCATGTACGTATTGTCCTTTTCATGCAGTTTGTCAGTTTGATCCGGCATTAGAAGGAAATCATTATAGAAAAATATCTAATATGAAGGAAGAAGAAATTATTGAAAAGCTAAAAGGAGGGGAAATCCGTGGTTAAATGGACAAAAGAGCAAGAGCAAGCAATTTATCAAAGCGGTACAGATATCCTTGTAGCTGCTGCAGCAGGTTCTGGAAAAACAGCAGTCCTCGTGGAGCGAATAATCCAGAAGCTGCTAAAAGAGGAGGATGCTATTAATATTGACGAATTGTTGGTTGTTACATTTACGAATGCCGCAGCTCAAGAAATGCGTGCGAGGGTTGGAGCAGCATTAGAAAAAGCATTAGCAGAAAAACCTGGATCTCTCCATTTGAAAAAACAGTTATCTCTACTACAAAGAGCATCAATATCTACATTGCACTCTTTTTGTCTAGACATTGTCCGAAAAAATGCGTATATGATAGATTTAGATCCTTCCTTTCGCATTGCGGATGAAGTAGAAATGGATATGATAAAGCGAGAGGTATTAGACGAACTGCTGGAAGGCTGGTACGACGATTCGAATGAGGAACAAGAACAGTTCTTTGAAGTAGTTAATCGATTTTCAAATGATAGAAGTGATAGAGATGTAGAAGAACTTATATTAAAAGTAGCCAATTTTGCAGTTCAACATCCGATGCCTCACGAATGGCTGCATCAACTAATCACCAATTATGAAATAGAGGAAGATTGGAAGGAAGAAACAATCCCTTGGTTAACGGAAGTGAAAGAGGAGATTACCAACCAATTGGAGGCAATGAAACAAGATAATGCTTTAGCTATTGCTTTGGCGAGGGAGCCTGATGGGCCTTATCATTATCTAGATGCTTTGCAAAAAGATACAGAAATACTTGAAACTGCTGTAGACAAAATAAAGCATTGGGATGAATTACAACAATTTGTACATGATTCTAAATTTGCAGCATTATCCAGGAAAAAAGTAGAGGACAATCCAGAAAAACGTGAACAAGTGAAAGCCTTTCGGAAAAAGGTGAAAGACAGATGGGACAAAATGAAAGAAAAATGGTTTGTCCGCAGTTTAGCTGCTCATATCCAGGATATGCAACAAATGGCTCCCGTTCTAAAGCAGTTAGTCTCCATGGTGGAAGACTATATGAATAAGTTTCAAAATCGAAAAAAGGAGCAGGCTATCGTTGATTTTAATGATTTAGAGCATTATTGCCTGCAAATTTTATCAGAAACCAACCAAGAGGAAGATACCGTACAAGCATCATCTATTGCTTTACAGCTTCAAAAGCAATTTAAAGAAGTGCTTGTCGATGAGTATCAGGATACGAACCTTGTGCAAGAGAGCATCTTACAATTCGTTCGTAATTCTGAGAATAATGGGAACATGTTCATGGTTGGTGATGTCAAGCAAAGTATTTATGGATTTCGCCATGCAGAGCCATCCTTATTTATTCAAAAGTATAAACAGTTTGCTGCAATCGATTATCCGGCAGAACGAATCGATTTAAATCGTAACTTCCGAAGCAGAAAAGAAGTACTGATAGGTGCGAACTATTTATTCCGTCAGCTTTTTGATGAAAAGGTTGGCGATATTGAATATGATCAGGATGCAGAACTTATTTATGGGAATCGAATGTATGATGATTTTCCGCTAGAATCAAATCCGGAACTATTGCTGATTGATTTACCGCAACAGCAGAAGTCCGAAGATGCAGAAGAGACGGAAGAAGATTTAGAAAAAGCACAAATTGAAGCAAGGGCGTATGCGAAAAAAATACAGCAATGGATAGGCGGAGCAGGAAAAGAGAAGCCGATGCAAGTGGTAGATAAAGGTACAGGGCAGGAGAGAAATCTTATGTACCGTGATATTGTTATCCTGATGCGTTCCATGACATGGGCTCCCGCCATTATGGACGAACTGAAGAAGCAAGGTATCCCTGTCTATGCAGAACTAACCTCAGGATACTTTGAAGCAATTGAAATCAGGATAATGATTAGTTTATTAAAGGTAATTGACAATCCGCGACAAGACATTCCATTAGCGGCTGTGTTACGGTCTCCTATTGTAGGATTAAAGGAAAATGACTTAGCAACAATTCGCTTAGCTAATCGGCACGGGAACTTTTATGATGCTCTCGTAGCATATATGCAAAAAGAAAAAAATCAGGTCACAGAGCATTTAAAGGAATTTAAAACACTTTTAGATAAATTAAGGGTATCTGCTCAGCAAGGGGCGCTATCAGAATTGATATGGCAAATCTACCGTGAAACAGGATATTATGATTTTGTTGGCGGGATTCCTGGTGGTAAGCAGCGCCAAGCGAACTTACGAGCGCTATATGATCGCGCAAGGAGCTATGAGGAAACTTCTTTTCGCGGTTTATACCGATTCTTACGATTTATCGAACGAATGGAAGAGGAACAAAAGGATTTAGGTGCCGCACGTGCTTTAAGTGAACAAGAAGATGTCGTTCGAATAATGACAATTCATAAAAGTAAAGGTCTTGAATTCCCAGTAGTTATCCTCGGTGGTATCGATAAAGAGTTTAATTTAAGAAGCCTGAATGAAAAATATCTACTTCATAAAGATTTAGGATTTGCTAGTAAATTTATTGATCCGGAGAAGCGAATTCAATATTCCACTTTATTTTATAATGCAATGAGAGAGAGAATTAGGCGAGAACAGTTATCCGAGGAAATTCGTTTATTATACGTCGCATTAACACGTGCGGAAGAAAAACTGCTGATGGTAGGAACAGTCAATTCCATGGATAAACGAAAAGCAGCATGGTCATGGCTTTCTAATCATGCTGATTGGGTGTTACCAGGATATTTTCGGATCGGGGCAAAGAATTATTTAGATTGGATCGGTCCTGCACTTCTCCGCCATCATCAAGTAGAAGTCTTGCGAGAAGAAGAACTCGGCAGCATGGTGTCCCCAGAAATTAGGAAGGATCCATCAAGCTGGGACGTACAGATTCATTTGGCGCACGATATTGCGATGCAAGAAAATGCAAGGCAGCTTAAACAAGATACCTTAAATGAACAGATTAGGAATTGGGAGCAGGTAGAGCAAACGGATAAAGATTTGGATACCTGGGTTGAGAAGCGCTTCTCCTACCAATATCCATTTAAACAAGCCGTCCAATCACGTGCGAAACAGTCCGTAACAGAGTTAAAACGTCAGCAAGAACAAAAAGATGCATACAGTGATGAAATGATGATTCCCAAATCTGCAACACGCCCAATTGCAACACGGCCGAGATTTATGCAAGTTGAAAAGAAATTAACGCCTGCAGAAAAGGGGACTGCACTTCATACAGTCATGCAGCATCTTCCTTTGAAAAAATCATTATCCAAAGAGGAAGTGGAAGAATTTATTGAAAAGCTGGTGCAAGAGGAAAAAATAACAGCACCAGAAGCTGAAAGTGTCTCTGTTTCGGCGATTGTGGCATTTTTAGAATCGTCCATTGCACAGCTGATTTTTAAAGAGAAAAAAGTATTTAAAGAGGTGCCGTTCAGTCTGATGCTGCCAGCAGAAAAAGTATATGCAAATTGGCAAGATCCTGCAAAAGAAAAGGTATTAATCCAAGGTGTTATTGATTGTATTATTCCTTCCCAAGAAGGCTGGATTATCCTTGACTACAAAACAGATAGGATAACAGAAGAAATCACAGATAAATTAGAAGAAAAACTAAAGAAACGATATAAGACACAGCTTGATCTTTATCGATATGCGATTGAAGAAATCTGGAAGCAGCCTGTTACGGAAACGTATCTTTACTTCTTTTCTAAAAGGCTTCTTATCAAAGGAGAATAATAGTGCAGCCATATCAAGTAAATAAACGATTAGAATGGATTGATGCAGCAAGGGGCTTTGCAATTTTAGGGATATTTATGGTGAATATCGGAGCATTTTCTGCTCCTTATTTTCTCTACGGTGGAGCCGAAGAGGCTTGGACATCTACAATCAATCAGTTTAGTTTAATCGTTGTTGATATTTTCTTCCAGGCCAGCTTTTATACTTTATTTTCAATACTTTTTGGATTTGGAATCCAAATTCAAAAAGATAGCTTAGATAAAAAGGATATATCACCATATGCTTTTTTCGGGCGCAGATTAGGTACACTGATTATTTTTGGAATGATTCACGCTTTTGCAATTTGGTATGGAGATATTCTGTTAACCTATGGAACGATGGGATTTTTACTGCTGTTATTCTTGTATAGAGAAGATAAGGTCTTGATCGGATGGGCAGCTGGTTTATTGGGGATTTCAACGCTTGTTTTCACAAGTCTGCAGTATCTAGCGCGGGACTTTATCGCTTTTAGTTATTCAGCGGAAATAGAGCAAGCTTTTCAGAGCTATCGTTCCAATGATTTATCCGCAATTCTATCGCAAAACTATCAAGATTGGCAGTTATCAAGTGGTATTATAAGCTTCTTTATATACCCTTTTATTTTTCTCCCCTTGTTTTTGTTTGGGATGTACCTGGCAAGAAAGCGGTGGTTTCATGATCCCCTTTCTTATAAGCCAATATTGAAAAAGATGTGGGCTATTACACTGGTTGTATTTATTCTGTTTAAGATCGGACCTTATGCATTTGGCAATCCGCTCTGGTTCAGTCTAGCACAGGATAATATTGGAGGAACCGCATCCGCATTATTTTATTTAACGTCTATTACATTGTTGTGGCAAAAGGGTTTCTTTCAAAAAATACTTCGCCTGCTGACACCAATTGGAAAAATGGCACTAACCAATTATTTATTGCAATCCATTATTTCTTTCTGGGTCTTTTATGGAGTTGGCCTCGGGCTATACGGAGAAATTCGTCCGATCATGCAAATTGGGATTGCTTTTATTATATTCTGTCTGCAAATTATCGGAAGCAAAATTTGGCTTCAGTATTTTCGGTTTGGCCCAGTTGAGTGGTTATGGAGATCGATTACCTACAAGAAAATGCAGCCAATCAAACACTAATCATGGCAATTTGTTGACGAATGGGCATTATAATGTAATCTTGGAAAAGAAAATGTTATGATACGGTAGTAAACGAAAATATCAGTCATTTTTTGTTAATTGAGGAAAATGATTATGGTGAATCTATTTGAAAAGAGAAGGAGGGAATGTAAATGGGAGAAACACATATGCATATTACATCTTGGGTACTAGGGCTTGTTCTTTTTGTGGTTACTTTCATTTTATACAAAAAAGGAAGCGAGAAGCCCGCAACAATTGTCCACATGATTTTACGACTTGTATATTTATTTATCATCATTACCGGCGGTTTATTAACCTGGAATTATATTCAAGGTTATTCGATGCCAACTCTTGGTGAAGCGATTGTAAAAGCACTTGCTGGTCTTTGGATTGTTGTTTCAATGGAGGGAATTTTAGTTTCCTCGAAAAAAGGAAAGCCGGCTAAAGGAAAATGGATTCAATTTTTCATTGCGCTTATCATTGTAATCATCTTAGGCTTTTTCCGCCTGCCGATGGGATTTTTGTTCTAATTGGTGAAACGGCATTTCTTAAAGGCTCTAATGTTTTAAGATAACCTATGCCATTAAAACGATGGTTTCCCAATACATACGGGAGAAAAAGTGTCTCGGTCATTTGACTGGGGCACTTTTTTAATCCAAAAAATGCAATAATGCCCGAAATGCTCTGCCATTCATTGTGAAGTAACAAAAACTAATCACATGCCTTACCATTCAAGTATTCTGCAGCCCATATGCTATGTCATTTAATTGGAACACCTTCCTGGTTTTTGCTATACTGATAAAAAATATAAGCAAACTTGGCAAGAGAACAGGAGACATGGACATGGCAACCACCTTATTAACTAGAATTAGCGAAAGACTTCCTCAATTTTCAAAAACAGAACAAAAAATCTCTGCCTACATATTGAAACATGCAGAGTTAATCCCAAATATGACAACAAAAGAGCTGGCAAATAAGGCAGATGTAAGTGAAGCAAGTGTGATCCGGTTTTCCAAGACGATTGGAATAGGGAGCTTTAAAACATTTAAAATTGCCTTAGCCCAAGAGTTGGCTGTTCAGGAAGCGTATATTACGGACTTTTCGATTTTACAAAAGAAGGACTCGCCGTATGAAATGTTACAAAAGGTAGTTCATGTAAATAAAAATGCGATTGAGCTAATAATGGAATCCTTAGATAAAAAACAATTGGACGATGCAGTCATGGCGTTGAAAAATGCGCGGAAAATTATATTTTATGGAGTTGGCGGATCATCCATTGCAGCTATGGATGCACTATATAAATTTACAAAGCTCGGATTTCAAGTGGAGTTTAATTTAGATTTCCATTACATGCTGTCAAAAATTCCGCATTTAAATAGCGAGGATGTTTTTGTTGCTATCAGCATGTCAGGGCGGACAAATGATGTCTTAGACTTAGCGCGGTTGTCTCAGGAAAAGGGTGCTAGGGTTATAGCCATTACGAATATAAATAAATCACCACTTTATAGAGAGGCAGATATTCGGTTAGCGACTCCCCATGTAGAGCAAGACTTCCGTATTGGGAGCATTACATCAAGGATGACGCAGCTGACAATTGTAGACAGCCTGTACATTAGTATTTTTAATATCATTGGAGAGAATGTACTAGATGAATATCAAGAAGCAAGGGGGCATGTTGTTAAATTAAGAAGGTAGCTTCTTTTTTCACTAAAATGAAATTTAATTTCACTTATTTCAAAGATAATATTGACTTTTAATTTCGCAAATGGGTAAAATGAAGGTGGAAGAAGCAGAGGAGGCTGATAGAATGCTAGATAAATTAACAACCGAAGCGCGGAATCAATATACGATGCATCTAGACGAAATGTCTACACGTGATATCTTACGCATAATGAATAAAGAAGATGAATATGTATTAAAAGCAATCAAAGAGGAACTACCCAATATAGAGAAAGCTGTCCGATATGCAATTGAATCATTTAAGAATAATGGCAGGCTTATTTATGTTGGTGCTGGTACAAGCGGCCGTTTAGGGGTATTAGATGCTGTGGAATGCGTTCCGACATTCGGTACGTCACCAGAGATGGTACAAGGAATTATAGCAGGAGGAACGAAAGCGCTTTATAGTGCAGCGGAAGGAGCTGAGGATAACACTGAGCTTGGGGTGGATGACTTGAAAAGCATTCAGCTATCAGAAAACGATACGGTAATTGGGATTGCTGCTAGTGGACGTACACCTTATGTTATCAGAGCATTACAATATGCTAATTCAATAAAAGCGAATACAGTAAGTATATCCTGTAATAAAGATGCAGCAATGAGTCAATATGGTTCGGTTGCGATCGAGCTTCAGACAGGATCCGAGGTATTAACCGGTTCCACCAGATTAAAGGCAGGAACTTCGCAAAAGATTGTATTAAATATGATCTCAACTGCAGCGATGGTGGGAATAGGTAAAGTATATGAAAACTTTATGGTCGATTTAAAACCAACGAATGAGAAATTAGAAGAAAGATCAAAACGGAATATTATGGAGATCACTGGGGTCGATTATGAAACGGCCGCCACGTATTTTGATAGATCAAATCATCAGGTGAAGGTTGCCATCGTGATGATTCTATTACAATGCTCCTATGAAGATGCTGTGCGTAAAATAGACGAGTCTGATGGATTTGTTCGCCGAGCGTTAGCAAAGTAAAAAAGGGAGGGGAACATAATGAAAAAAGAACAAAAAATGGCTGCGGATATTTTAGAGCATGTTGGCGGAAAGGGAAATATTCAACGTATCGCCCATTGTATGACACGATTACGCTTATCATTAAAAGACGATTCCAAAATAAACATGACAGGTCTAAAGCAAGTGGATGGCGTGGTGGGCATTGTTGAAGACGAAACGCTGCAAATTGTTATTGGACCAGGAACAGTAAATAAGGTTGCAGCTGAGATGAGCCAAATTACTGGGTTTGAAATTGGGGAAGAAGCAAACGCGGATGATTTAACATTTGAAGAAAAGGCAGCCCTTGATAAACAAAAGCTTAAAGAAAAGAATCGAACGCCATTTAAAAATTTTTTGCGGAAGATTGGGAACATCTTTATTCCATTAATTCCTGGACTTGTCGCGTCTGGTATTATTAATGGAGCGGCGAACTTTGCTGTTAATGCAGGGGTAGATCGTGAACAGACATGGATGCAAATTTTACTCCTTCTTGGAAGCGTTGTCTTTGCTTCGTTAGGAATCCTTGTCGGCTGGAATACAGCGAAAGAATTTGGCGGGACACCCGTGTTAGGTGCTATTGCAGGAATGTTCTTATTCAGTCCATTACTCGCGGATATTACCATTTATGGGGAAGAATTAACTCCAGGCCGGGGTGGGTTATTTGGTGTTATCTTTGCCGCCTGGTTAATGACGGTTGTGGAGAAAAATGTTCGGAAAGTTATGTGGAATGCGGTAGATATCATCTTTACACCATTAATCACAGTACTCGTTGTCGGATTTGCTTCGTTATATGCAGTTATACCAGTTGCAGGCTTGTTGTCAGATGGGATTACAATAGGACTCACTGCTTTAATCGATGCCGGCGGTGCAATAGCGGGTGCAGTTTTAGCAGGATTTTTCCTGCCTTTAGTTATGGTAGGTTTACACCATGGGTTAACCCCAATACACTTAGAATTAATTAATGCATATAATGAAACCGCTTTATTAACCATATTAGCGATGGGTGGCGCCGGACAAGTGGGGGCGGCAATTGCTATTTATGTAAAAACAAAGAACGAACGCTTACGGAATATCATTAAAGGAAGTGCTCCAGTTGGTTTCTTGGGAATTGGTGAACCTCTTATGTATGGGGTAACCTTGCCATTAGGAAGACCATTTTTAACCGCTTGTTTAGGTGCTTCGGTTGGCGGAGCCTTCCAGGCAGTCATGAGTACAGCATCTTCAGGAATTGGGGTATCTGGTTTATCACTCATTCCGCTCATTACACACGGCCAATATTTCACGTATTTCCTGGGGTTGGTTATATCGTATGCATTTGGTTTCATGTTTACGTACGCATTTGGCTTTAAGGAAAGCATGGCAGATGGAATTTAATAAACATCCGAGATAGGAGATGAAGAATTTCCTATCTCTATTACATAAAGCTGGAGGTAAAAAAGTGTTAGGAATTTCAATATATTTGGGGAATGAACCGATCGCTCAGCAAATTCCCTATATACGTAAAATGAAGGAACGCGGATTTCAATCAATTTTCACATCACTCCATATTCCAGAGGAGGATCACTCGATTTATAAGAAACAGCTTCAGGAACTTGGAGAAATTGCTACTGAATTAGAGATGGAGCTAATGGCAGATATTTCCCCTAATTCTTTGGAAGCGCTCGGCTATCATTGGGGAAACGCAGATCAGCTGCTAAACTGGGGACTTTCCGGCCTAAGAATTGATTATGGCGTGAATGAGAAGATTATTATTGATTTGTCACATAAAATGAGAATTGCATTAAACGCCAGTACGATTACAACGGAGTCGTTAGAACGTATGAAAGCAAAAGGTCTCCACGTTGCCGCGGTAGAAGCATGGCATAATTATTACCCGAGACCAGAAACAGGGCTTGACTTAACTGATTTTAACCAAAAAAACGTTGCGTTAAAGGATGCTGGGTTAACCGTGATGGCCTTTATCCCAGGAGATAAGAAATTAAGGGGGCCACTTTATGAGAGATTACCAACTTTGGAAAAGCATCGCAAGTTCTCTCCATTTGCGGCTTTTTTGGAATTAGACAAACTGGCTGGGGTAGATAAAGTCGTAGTAGGTGATGTTGAAATTAGTGATGCTTCACTGAACCAATTTCATGCCTATGAGCAGAGTGAAATAGTGGTACGAGCTACGCCGAGTGAGCTGGCTGATTCGGATGTGATTAACAAATCGATGAACACGTTTACTAATCGGGCAGATAATGCTAGGGACTGCATCCGTGCAGTGGAATCAAGAAGTTATGCACAGTTTGGGAAAACAGTTATTAAACCCAGTAATTGTATAGAACGCCTCATGGGATCTGTGACAATAGATAATGAAAAATATTTGCGTTATCAAGGAGAAATTCAAATCACATTAACAGATTTGCCGGCAGATGAAAGAGTTAATGTGCTGGGCAGAGTGATTAAAGAGGATTTACCACTGCTTCCCTGGATTAGAGGGAACCAGAAGTTTCGGATTAAATGGGTGTGATGGGCTGGCTTTGTGTTCAAAATAGAGTTGTTCATAGTGGGAAAATCCTTGGCAGCATCCTGGTAGGTGCCACATTCATTTTCCAGTATAGTTATTATCCTTTCTTACTGGATAATAGTTTCCCAATAGGCTAGTCATGTCCTTGTATTTTTTCAAGAAAAAGCAGCCATCTAAAGTGTGATGGCTGCTTCTAAATGAGTGGAGTACCACTTTAAGAATCTTCGAATGGGCGCCTCATCTTACTTTCCAACGCGATCCCAGAATCTTGCTTCAGCTACGGCTTCTATGAATTGATAAGTATCGTTTGTGATGACTCCCTTTTCACCAGTGAGGCCTAAGTCTTCGAGAACGGAAGCACCATCTTGAATAGCGCCAATTGGCTTATAGTGCATAAAAGCTTCTTTTACGAAGGTCGGCGCTTCTTTTGTATATAACGGTTTTTTCCCTTCTTTACTGGCGATTAGAATCGCATCAAATAGTACCGAATCAGCTGTTTTCAATGTGTGATGCACAGGGATTTTTGAGCCATCTTTACTAGAAATCGAACCTTGGTGATCACTAATTATTTCAGGGTTAATATCCGCTTCTTGCAAGTATTTGATCAAGGAATATACCTCTGGATCAAATCCGTCTGCAGCGATGATTCCTACCTTTCTTGTATCAGCTTTCTTTTTCGTATTTGCTTGGCTTAGAGCAGGTGAAGATTTTGCATAGTCTATTTCTTTTTTCTTCGGTATGGCCAGGCCAAGATTATCTGCTATTCTGGTTACTAATTCATGGCTTACATTGGAAAACATATCTATCACTTGTTCACGGATTGTTTCTTCTTGGCATTTTCCAAGTTCGAAGCTAAATGCATCAATGATATGCTGTTTCTCTATATCACTCATACTATTCCAAAATAAAGCGGCTTGGGTAAAGTGATCTTCAAAGCTGATACTACGCATACGTACTTTTTTTCCTTCCACTTTTTCTTGATAATGCTTATAGCCGCCCTCCTCTTCAGGGACTGGATTCGGTGTATTATCAGCTAGTGAGTTTCTGTAATAACTGACTTGGCCACGGTTGATGGTTTGCCGTCCATATCCGTCCCGTTGATTATTATGGAATGGGCAGACAGGCTGGTTAATTGGCAGCTCATGAAAATTCGGTCCACCCAGACGGATAAGTTGCGTATCCGTATAAGAGAAAAGGCGAGCTTGAAGTAACGGATCATTTGTAAAGTCAATTCCTGGTACCACATGTCCTGGATGAAATGCGACTTGCTCTGTTTCAGCAAAGTAATTATCTACATTTTGGTTCAGTGTCATTTTTCCTACAATTTGTACAGGAACATCTTCTTCTGGCCAAATTTTTGTTGGGTCTAGAATATCAAAATCAAATTTAAATTCGTCCTCTTCTTTGATAATCTGTAAGCCTAGCTCGTATTCCGGATATTGGCCATTTTCAATTGAATCATAGAGGTCACGGCGATGGAAGTCCGGGTCAGCCCCATTAATGCGCTGGGCTTCATCCCAGATAACAGAATGAACGCCTAGTACTGGTTTCCAATGGAACTTTACGAAGAAAGCCTGTCCTTCCTCGTTTATCAAACGAAATGTATGCACGCCGAAACCTTCCATCATACGGAAACTTCGCGGTATAGAACGATCAGACATGTGCCACATAATCATATGTGCTGTTTCTTGGTTGTTCGCAACAAAGTCCCAGAAGGTGTCATGCGCTGATTGTGCCTGTGGGATTTCGTTGTGGGGCTCTGGTTTTACTGCATGAATCAGGTCGGGGAACTTGATGCCGTCTTGAATAAAGAATACTGGAATGTTATTTGCGACTAAGTCATAGTTTCCCTCTTCGGTGTAGAATTTCGTTGAAAATCCCCGCACATCACGTGCTAAATCACCAGAACCTCGGGATCCAGCGACTGTGGAAAAACGGACGAATACAGGTGTTTTCTTTCCTGCTTCACTAAGAAAGTCTGCCTTGGTATATGGCTTAAGCGATACATAGGTTTCAAATTCCCCATGTGCAGCGAAACCTCTCGCGTGTACGACACGTTCAGGAATGCGTTCGTGGTCGAAGTGGGTAATTTTTTCTCGCATATGGAAATCTTCTAATAACGTTGGACCACGGTCACCAGCTTTAAGGGAAAACTCATCTTCGTTCATTTTCAGCCCTTGATTCGTCGTAAGTGCTTTATTTCTATCATTTACACGGTATTTATTTAATTGTTGATTTTTTTTATTTTGTTCATTCTTTTTCATTATTATCCTCCTTTATAAAGATTCCTAGTCGACTATTCCCTTCGTGGAGAACAATAAACTAGAAAAGATAGAAAAATATAAACGTAGAGGTGATCATATCCTGTGAAAGTTCATTTAGGTTGACTCGTCTCAAAAAGCGCTACAAAAGAGGTTATGCTACATCTTAGAGCGAATTCTCACCGTATTTTACCGCTATATAGGATTCTAAAAGGAAACCTTGTATTGTATTTTTAGTTATTACAAGATTGATGCCCTCAGAACAACATAGTATGATAAATTTAATATTTTAAAAATACTTGAAAAAACGGGCGATGACGCTCATTTTCAAGAATACATGGTTCACCTTTAATTTAATGCGGGAGGGATATAAATGCTAAAAGACGATTTACTACTATATTTGAATGAAAAAACTCCAACTTTTAATATAGAGGACCCTTCTGAAGCGTTTACTGCCAATAGTATAGCTAGTTTATTTGAAGTTAAACGCAATACGGTAAGTCATTACCTTAATCAGATGGTTGAGGAAGAAAAGGTAATTAAAATAAATACACGTCCGGTTTATTTCCTGAGTCGGCATGTGTTTGAACAGCATTTTTTTAAGGTATCATTCTGTAGTTTTGAAAGTTTTAAATTACTAGAAGAGCAAAAGTGTAAAACAGAAAATCATTTAGATATATTTGATAGAATAATTGGTTCGGATGGAAGTTTAAAAAAAGCGATAGAACAAATTAAGTCATCCATATTTTATCCGGACGGAGGGTTGCCGCTAATATTATGCGGCCCAACAGGAGTTGGCAAAAGTTATACAGCGAATCTTATCCATCAATATAGTATGGAAAAGGAAATCCTATCGAAGGACGCTCCATTTATCAGCTTCAACTGTGCGCAATATGCGAATAACCCAGAGCTTCTCTCTAGTAACTTATTTGGGTATATTAAAGGCGCTTTCACAGGTGCCGATCATACAACAAAGGGGATGTTGGAAGCTGCAGATGGGGGGATATTATTTTTAGACGAGGTACACCGATTAAACGAAGAGGGGCAGGAGAAATTATTTACCTTCCTTGACCAAGGAGTTTACAGGAGGATGGGGGAGACAGAGGGGTGGCACAAAGTAAATGTAAGAATTATATTTGCTACGACGCTAAGCCTTGAAGAGAATTTTTTAAAGACATTCCTTCGCCGTATTCCGATACAAATTATGATACCGAGTCTTGAAGAGCGTGGTGACAAGGAAAAGACACAATTTATATATATGTTCCTAATTAACGAGGCACGTAAATTAAATATGCCAATAAAAATAACAAATAGTGCTTTAGATGCGCTAACCAAACATAATTATAACGGTAATTTAGGTGATTTGAAAAATACGATTAAATATTTGGTTGCCTCATCATTTGCTAAAAATAGAGAATCAGATCAGGTTATCATATCATTACATGAATTAACTGATAAAGTTTTACAAGAGACGACTCAGCCAATAAATTATAAATTTAAACAAAATAGCGAGCTTATTATTTATCCAACATCTACATTAAGCGAGTTAGTTGAGGTGAACCTATCACAAATTGATAATATTAAAAAGGCATATGAACGTATTTTAAAGCTCTACCAAGACAATCAAAAAACGGGTTGGGATAAAGGGTTTCTTGAACAAAATATTTTTAATGAACTTCAGACATTATTTGATAAATTTATTTTTAACACAGAAAAAAGCACCAGCGTATTAATGGAAGTTATAACGGTAAATATGCAGGAAATCATCCGGTATTTAGAACATACAAACAATGTCAGGTTCAACGGGAATAGTGTGTATGTGATTGCCCACTTTCTTTACTATAAAGGAAATAATGTAGTTGATTGGTCACAAAAGCAGAAAAAACTTATTCTTGATCTAAAGCATTTTGTAGAAGAAAATTATCGTACCGAACAACAGCTAGTAAGGCAGTTTATTGAACTGCTAAATAACAAGCTCGATGTTTATATGGATAAAATGGATGAAATAATACTAACCTTTTATATGAAAGGGCTGTCAATTGAATCTCTTGGTGAACAACAAATGAAAGCGATAATTTTAGCGCATGGTTATGCTACAGCTAGTAGTATAGCAAATGTTGCTAACCGACTGCTGCATAAAAATATTTTCGAAGCATTTGACATGCCGCTTGATATATCTGTGGATGATATTGTTAAACGCGTCTTACATTATGTGGAATATACGGACGTTTCGAAAGGACTTGTCATTTTAGTTGACATGGGATCGTTAAAGGAAGTTTATTCACGGTTCACACAACATATAAACGGTCCAATTGCAATTATTAATAATGTTTCTACACAAATGGCATTATTTATAGGAGAAATGATAGGAAAAGATGTTTTTTTAGAAGAAATGATTGAAAAACTAAAATTAAATAGCGATATACAAACGCAATATAGCATTATCTATCCGGAAAAGGAGAAGGAAAAGGTTATTATCACAACATGTTTTACTGGAATGGGAACAGCCCACCAAATCCAAAAGCTACTTCAGAAAAGTATACCCGAGGGGTTGGATATTAAAGTTATTGCTCATGATTACGGACAACTTAAGCAAAATAGCTATTCGGATGCGTTATTCCAGATTTATGATGTGATAGGGATTGTGGGAACAACTGATCCAGGTATTGAGAATGTTAGATATATTTCATTAGAGGATCTCATTTCAGGACAAGGAGAAGGTAAGCTTCGTAAGATATTTAACTCGGTTACAAATGTGATGCAAATTGAAGAAATTAATAATAATTTAGTCCGCAACTTTTCTCTCGAACAAGTGATTGAATCGATTACTATTTTGGATACGGACAAAATACTAACATATGTGGAGGAGTTTCATAATCGTCTGGAAATTCTTATGAATAAACGACTTACAAATGATAAAAAAGTAGCTTTGTTTGTTCATATTAGCTGTTTAGTGGAGCGTCTAATCCGTCATGCACCAATAGAAAGATATCCTGATATAGACAATTTTATAAAGTGTCAAAGTAATATGATAGATATTATAAAAGAGAGCTTTAGTGTCATTGAAGAAACATATAATGTCAAAATCAATATTGCTGAAATTGGCTATATCTATGATTATATCGTTGCCGAGACTGCATCAAATAGATCCTATTAACCTACAGCTTGAGCGTGCCACTAAGTTGGCGCGCTTTTTGCATTATATTCATGAAAGGAAATCGATAAAGGAGGGTAGAGATGAGGTATTTATTATTTGCATCACACGGAGGGCTTGCTGAGGGAATGCTAGATTCAGTAGAAATGGTTACTGGTAAGCATAATAATATTTTCACAATCAGTGCTTATAAAAATGAAAGGGATAACTTAAGTGAACAACTAACAACTGTTATAAATCAATTAGCAGAAAACGACGAGTTAATTATTGTTACAGATATTTTTGGAGGAAGCGTTAACAATGAGTGCATGAAGTTACTGACTGATCCGAGAATACATTTAATTGCAGGATTGAACCTGCCTTTGGCAATTGAGTTAGCCATTATGAATGGTTCTAAAGCGAGCACATCGCAGTTAATTGAAAATGCATTAAAAAATACGAAGGAAACAATAAAATACTGTAATCACTTACTACGTATTGGAGTAGCTGATGAAGAGTTTTAAGAAAGGATGACGAAGCATGATTAAATTATTACGGGTAGACCATAGGTTATTGCACGGACAAGTTGCCTTTTCATGGACGCAGAGTCTAGGAGCGGATTGTATTTTAATCGCAAACGACGATGTGCCAGTAAATGAATTGCGTAAAACTACAATCAAATTAGCGAAACCACAGGGGATAAAGTTAGTCATAAAAAATATGGAGGATGCTATTCAAGCACTAAAAGACGGTGTGACCGATAAATATAAGCTATTCATTGTAGTAGAATCTGTTGCGGATGCCCAAAAGTTAACAGAAGCGTACCCAGAAATTAAGCATGTTAATTTAGGCGGCGTAAAGGCGAAAGATGGAGCCAGAAATATTTCCAAAGCAGTAAATCTATTGCCTGAAGAAGAAAAATTAGTGAAGAAAATGATTGATCAGAATGTAGAAGTTGAGATTAGACAAGTTCCAAGTGACAAAAAAGTTAATGCTGGAACGGTTATTCAAACAAATGGATAGTTGGGAGATGGTACGATGATTACTGCTTTAGTGTTAGGCTTGGTAGCTTTTATCGCACAAAGTGAGTATGCCTTAGGTACAAGTTTAATTTCCCGTCCTATTGTAACAGGTTTGCTTACCGGAATAGTAATGGGGGATATAAAGACTGGTCTTGTAATGGGCGCGACATTGGAACTCGCGTTTATCGGAGTATTTTCAGTCGGTGCCTCAATCCCCCCTAATGTTGTAGTTGGTGGTATTTTGGGTGTCGCTTTTGCGATATCTTCAGGCGCCGGTACCGAAACCGCATTGTTATTGGGATTACCAATTGCTACATTAGCACTCGTTTTTGAAAATCTATACTTAGGTCTTGCACTTCCTATCTTTTTGCATAAAGCTGACCGGTATGCGGAAGAGGCAAATACACGGGGCATTACCTTTATGCATTTATTGGGTGGTTTTGGAATGTCCCTTATGATTGGTTCGATTGTAGCTATTTCGTATTATGTTGGAGGGGATGCAGTTAGTAAAGTATTAGAAGCAATCCCGGGACCTGTACAAACAGGACTTGAAGTTGCGACCGGTTTAATCCCAGCGCTTGGTTTTGCAATGTTGGCCAGATTATTAATCAATAAACAAGTTGTACCATATTTTTTCTTAGGGTTTTTGATTGTAGCTTATTTAGAAATACCTATAACAGGAATAGCTCTACTTGGTGCCATTATAGCTGTTGTCATAGTAGGTATAACACAAAAGCAAACACTGGCTACAAATGAAGGAGGAGTTGAAGATGACGACGAAGACTTCTGAGGAAAATAACCAAGTAGAAATGGTCCCTGAACTAAGTAAAAAAGATTTAAATAGTCTATTTTGGCGTTCATTTCAAATGGAATTTTCGTGGAACTATGAACGACAAGCCAGCTTGGCTTATGTATATGCCATGTTGCCGATTTTAAAGAAGCTATATAAGAATAAAGAAGATCTATCAAGGGCGTTGAAGCGGCATTTAGAATTTTTCAATACGACTCCACATATCGTTACGATGATATTAGGTATTTCGGCAGCAATGGAGAAACAGAACGCGGAAGACCCGAAATTTGATGAATCGTCTATTAACACAGTTAAAGCATCTTTAATGGGGCCATTGGCAGGTATAGGAGATTCATTCTTTTGGGGAACACTTCGTCTGATTGCAACAGGTATCGGAACATCGCTTGCCCTACAAGGGAATATTCTTGGTCCAATATTATTTTTATTAGTATTTAATGTACCCCATATTGTCTTGCGTTATATTCTTACAGGACTTGGATATAAAATGGGAACAGGGTTTCTGAGAAAGTTACAAGAAAAAGGAACAATGGGAAATTTAACATTAGGTGCTTCTATTCTAGGATTAATTGTCATTGGCGGAATGAGTGCGGATATGATTATTCTGAATGTCCCATTAACTATTGGCAGCGGTGATACTGCAACCCCTGTTCAAGAAATTTTAGATGGTATATTACCGGGGCTTTTACCTTTAGCTGCATTTGGAATTATTTACTGGTTACTTGGTAAAGAAGTTAAAGCAACAACATTATTAATTGGAATAGCCTTGGTGAGCATCCTTGGAACTTGGACAGGTATTTTTGGCTGATTAAAAGGAAGGTGTATAAGTTGGTAGTCACGATGATGGATTATATTAAGGAACAAAAGCAAACCTGTAAAAGCATAGCAAGTAATTATGAAGAAACCCTTCATTCATTTGGACAAGTTATCCAAAATAAAAACCCTAAAAACTGGTTAATAATCGCAACAGGTTCTAGTTTAAATGCAACTCTAAGTGCAAAATATTATATGGAGAAAATGACAGGGGTATCTATCGAGGTAGTGGAGCCATTCACGTTTGTTTATTACGAAAAGTTGAAACAAACAACAGATTTGATTCTAGTTATTTCACAAAGTGGTCAAAGTTATTCAACAATTGAAGCCTTGAAGAAGGTTCAAGAAATGGAAGGTATCCCTAAGGTAGCACTGACAGGGAATATGAATAGTTCGATAACAAGGTATGCAGATATGACCGTAGACATCGGGTGTGGTATAGAGAAGGTGGGGTATGTAACAAAGGGGTTTACTTCCACCGTCTTAACTTTAATGTTGATGGGTGTTGTAGCTGGAAATATAAATGGGAATTTGACTGGTGAAAATAAATTACAGGAAATAAATGAGATCGAAAATGCGCTTGAACAAATTCCAAGTATTATCGAGCGATCAGAGAGATTTTATAAACAGCATGCTGAAGAATTAATTAATATTCCCCGTTTTGCGGCAGTGGGTTATGGACCAACCTTTGGAACCGCAAAGGAGTGTGAAACAAAATTTACAGAAACCGTCCGTGTTCCTACACAAGGTTTCGAATTAGAGGCATTTATGCATGGACCATATTTAGAGGTAGATGATTCATATGGCCTTATTACGATTCAAACGAACAGTATTCACGCAGAACGGTCAAATAAACTGAAAAACTATTTCTCAACGTATACGGAACATTGCTTTTCCATAACAACGGAAAATGAAGACAACGAAAAAACAATGTCTATCGGGATAAATATTGATGAATACAAAAGCCCGCTTTTGATGGTTATTCCGTTTCAGGTATTAGCTTATCGAATTACATTAGGCAGAGGCATTGATATTAACAAGGATATATTTGAAGATTTTGACCAGGTATTGAAAAGCAAAATATAAAAAAAAGTTATCAAAAGCAGTTAAAAAGATAGTAAAAATTAGGAGGAATGATTATGTTAAAGTTTAACGAAAAATTATATTTAGAAGATGGGAAAGCTACGTATCAAACTCGTGGTTTGATTGAACAAATTGCAGATGAGATTTCCGAAGAAGGATTTAACAATATTTTCTTTATCTCCGTTGGTGGATCTATTTCTATCATGTGGCCAGTTCAAGAAATGTTAAAACAAATGACTACTATTCCTGTATATGCTGAACATGCGGCCGAAGTTGTACTTACAGGACATAAGCAGTTATCAAAAGAGTCACTAATTATTATGTCATCTAAATCTGGTGATACGAAAGAAACCGTCCGTGCTGCGGAATGGTGTAAGGAAAATGGTTATCGAGTGGTCTCGCTTGTTGGCACTCCTGATTCCCCTTTAGAAACTTTAAGTCATTGGGTAATTCCGAATAAGGCAAAAGATGGTGTTGAATTTGAATACATGGCTCTATTTATGCTTATGTTTAGACTACTTGCTAATCGAGGCGAGTTTCCGAGATACCAAGATTTTGCAGATCAATTGGAAAGGCTTCCAGAAAATCTCGTGAAGGCGAAGCAAAAATTTGAACCACTTGCAGATGAGATTGCTAAAAAGTACTATAATGAGCCGTACAATATTTGGATTGGTGATGGGGAAATGTGGGGAGAGGTTTATCTCTTTGCAATGTGTGTATTGGAAGAAATGCAGTGGATTCGTACTAAAACCGTTTCTTCATCCGAGTTCTTTCATGGAACACTCGAATTAGTAGAAAACGGTGTGCCCGTGTTCCTTGTAAAGGGGGAGGGCGTACGCCGGGCAATTGATGAACGTGTAGAAAATTTTTGCAAACAGTATACAGATAAATTAGTAGTGTTTGACACAAAGGACTATGAATTAGAAGGAATTGATGATGCGTTTCGCTGGATTTTAGCTCCAACCATTTCGACAGCTTTATTAGTAGACAGACTTGCCTTTCATTACGAAAAATATACAGGTCACGATTTGGACATCCGTCGCTATTATCGTCAGTTTGATTATTAAAAGTATGGACAGATAATAGATTTCATTAAATCTAACTGTTGAAGGAGCTTAAAATGGAAGACCTACAATTAGTAATTTTTGACATGGACGGTTTGTTGTTTGATACGGAACGGCCTTCCTACCAAGCTATGAAAATAGTGATGGAGAAGAATGGATTTGATTTTCAGTTAGAAACTTATAAAAGGATGATAGGCATTAGTGACCATGGGTGCGAACAAATTCTAAAGGACATTAATGGTAAAGATTTTCCAGCTGATCTTATATTTAGTGACTACGATATTGTATTTAAAGAAATCCTAACTAATGAAGGAATTCAAGTTAAGCCTGGAGTCGAGGAACTATTAGCTGTATTAGATAAAAAGGGTATACAAAAATGTATTGCTTCTTCAAGTAGTAGAGAAACTATCCATAATTATTTAGCAATTACAGGTTTAACGGAACAATTTGAATTTTATCTTAGTGGGGAAGAAGTCAAAAAGGGAAAACCGAGTCCTGATATTTTCCTAGAAGCCTGTCGAAGGGCACGGGTGGGTCCGGAATCTGCTTTAGTTTTAGAAGATTCCCTGCATGGCCTGCGAGCTGCGACGAGAGCTAATATCCGATGTATTATTGTTCCTGACTTAATAGAACCAAATGAGGAAATGGAAAGAGATGCAATGTGTATTGTATCAGATTTAAAGAAAGTTAGCGTTTAGCATAACTTCATTATGTATAAATAACTGAATATAGATTGTTTTTAGAAGCAGTTTGTTACAATACACACGTCATTGTGTACTTTTAACGAACTGCTTTTTGTTTAGTTAATACAATCCAGAGCTTATAATAATGTTTCTATGGTTTATCAGAAATGATTATTACTTATAAGTTGACCCGCTTATGCGTGCTTAACACGAAAAACCGCAATTGGCTATTCAATAATAATAGGTTTTGGTGAAGTGTACTTCAATTTAAAAATAGCCACTGCAAGCGTTCATGAAATAGCCCTTTTTTATTTAAATTTGTGAACGCTTTTTTACAAGAACTATATGAAGGTAGGAATTTTTAAGGAAATAAGCGATAATGGAGTAGGATTAGAAATTATACACTGGAGGAAAATACATGATCAAAAAAATAGGTATTGGACTTGTTGCTTTTTTAAGCATATTTATGATACAAGTACCGGTGCATGCGCAGGAAGAGAATATACATAATGAAATATTCTATCAGATATTAATCGACCGCTTTAATAACGGTGATTCAGAGATTGATGAAGAAATAGATATTGAAGATCCCTATAACTACCATGGCGGTGACTTTCAAGGCATTATAAATAAATTAGATGATTTACAAGACCTTGGAATTACTGCAATCTCGCTATCGCCTATTATGGAAAATAAACCCAAAGGATATCATGGTTATAGGATTACTAATTTTTATCAGGTTAACCCGCAGTTTGGTACAATGGAAGATTTCGAACGACTGATTTCAGAAGCTCATCAGCGTGATATGAAGATAATCATTGATTTTGTAGTTACTTATGTGGCGGATACAAACCCTTTAACAGAGGATCCTGATAAGGAAGATTGGTGGTTAGGAACGCCCGAGTCAGAGGATGAGCGGCTGTCGGAAACCGTTCAAATTGATTTAAACAATCCGGAAGCAGCAGATTATATGTTAGATGCTGCGATATATTGGGCAACGGAAACAGAGGTGGATGGTTTTAAGCTGCCCGGTGTTGACACAGCTCCACCGGCGTTTATCGAAAATCTAACCGCGAAGTTAAAAGAGATTCAACCTGAATTTTATGTTATTGGCGATGTAACAAGTGCAAACATGGATAAAGGTATCCATTTGTTAGAAAATACGGCGCTTGACTTAATCAATTATCCAGAGCTTAATCAAAACTTAAGCGAAACATTTGCAGAAAGTGATAATACTGTTTCTTCAATATATGATAAATGGGATGAATTGCAGCTAACTGATTTTTATAAACAAATAGACAGTTTTCAAGAGGAGCGTTTTACGAATGTTTTTTCTGAAAACCAGCGTAACGCATTAACAGCTTGGAGGCTTGCATTAACATATATGTATACCACGCCAGGTGCAACCATGATAACGCAAGGAACAGAGCTTCCAATGTATGGAATGGATGCAGAAGAATCACAGCGGCTTGTTCCTTTCAATAGTGGGGATGATGATTTAAAGGAGTTCCATAAAAGAATTGCTTCACTACACAATGAATTTCCTGCTCTTAGAATTGGTGATTTTGAATACGTTGGATCCGAAGCTTCTATGTTGGTGTATCGGCGCAGTTATCAAGACGAGATAATGTATGTGGCGATTAATAATGGAAGCGAATCTGCATATATTGATGTGGATAATTTAGAATCCGGCTTACAACTGAAAGGTATTTTGGAAGATAATCTTGTCCGTGAAAATAAGGAAGGTAACTATCGAATAGGCATCCCAAGGGAATCCGTAGAAGTATATATTCTAGAAGAGGATAAAGGGATAAATTGGTTGTTTATCGGTTTTATTGTGACGGTCCTCACCCTATTTGTAATTGCAGTTCTTTTGTTAAAAAGGAAGCAGAAAATTAGAGAGCGTCAAAAAGTTTGAGAATAGAAATGCAGAGAATATATCAAAGCTATTAAATGAATAAAGTCTATTTATCTTAGAGGTTGGGACAGAAGAAAGTGTATCGTCTAGAAGCCGAACATATAGCGAGTATTTCGTACATATGATGTTCCGGAGTTACTGGATAAAAAACACGTTTGTCTCGGCCTTCTTTTGATTTCTGGGGATATAATTCTTTTCATCGCAATTATCTCTTTCGTATTTTTAGCCAGTCAAGAAAGGAGACCTCTTTTCATGAATTTACAATCAGACCAGAAATCTGGTCGTTTAGCTCGAACTCCAAAACTAGGAGCTGAAAATATACGATGTCTTTCTAAGTAAATTTCTTCAATTTCGCATTAAATTCCCCCTTCAAAATGAACTCTATGATAAAATAGCGATACAGGTCAAACAAATTATGATATAAGTACATATTATGGGATGAGTATAATAAATATGTCATCAGAGTTAACGAGGAGAGGATTTAAATGAAGAAAAAAGTTGGTATTGTATTTGGAGGGAAATCTTCAGAGCATGAGGTTTCTTTACAATCAGCTAAAAATATTGTGGATGCGATTGATTTAGATAAATATGAAGTATATCTTTTAGGAATTGATAAACAAGGGAATTGGCATGTGAATGACCGTTCACATTATTTACTAAATGAAGAGGATCCAAGCCTAATTGCATTAAATAAAACTGGAAAAGGTATTGCGATTGTTCCTGGAGCAGAAGAGAATCAAATTATTCAGACTGATTCAGATATAAGCATGGATCAATTAGACGTTGTCTTTCCAATCGTGCATGGAACATTGGGAGAAGACGGAAGTTTACAAGGAATGCTAAGAATGGCGAATATCCCATTCGTCGGATCTAGTGTATTAGGTTCGGCTATTAGTATGGACAAAGATATCGCAAAACGTTTGTTGCGCGATGCAGGTTTAGATGTTGCGAAAGGCTATACTTTCCGTAAAGCACAACAAGACCACATTTCATATCAAACTATTGTTGCAGAATTAGGCACGCCGCTATTTATTAAGCCAGCTAACCAAGGGTCTTCTGTTGGTGTACACAAAGTAGAAACAGAGGAAGAATTTAATCATGCTATTCAGGATGCATTCTTATATGACCATAAAGTTTTAGTGGAAGAAGCGATACAGGGAAGAGAAATTGAATGTTCTATTTTAGGAAATGAGGAGCCAATCGCTTCTGTTCCAGGAGAAATTCTTCCAACTGTTGAATTTTACTCTTATGAAGCGAAGTATATTGATGAATCTGGAGCAAATTTAGAAATTCCGGCGAAATTAGAAAAAAGTGTGGAAGCAAAAATTCAAACAACAGCCATTCGGGCTTTTGAGGCCTTAAATTGTGAAGGTTTGGCAAGGGTAGATGTATTTTTAAAAGACGATAATACAATCATTATTAATGAGATTAATACATTGCCTGGCTTTACTAAAATTAGTATGTATCCAAAACTCTGGGAGGAAAGCGGAATATCCTATCGCGAACTTATCGAGAGATTAATTGAACTAGCGATTGAGCGTTATCAAAGCAATCAGCAATTAAAAAGCTCCATTCAAAATTAACGTAGTAAAAAGGATGATTGAATGTCTAGCAACAAAACAGAAGAAAACCGTGTCAAAGCCTATTTAATAAATAATTTGCCATCACTGATTTTTCATTTTTTCCTTTCCGTCCTTGCTGTTTTGGCGGTACTGATCACAGGTCAGGCAAAAGGTATATTCTTCAGTATTTTAATCATGTATGTGGTATTTGGATTATTTTTGAAAAATCAAGGAACGGTATGGAAAAACGTTCAATCTGTTTCAATGATTATGGTGATTAATCTGATATTATATACGGTACTGCCTTTGGCAATACCTCAACTGCTTATGTTTTATTCTTTACCATATATCTATTTAGGGATTATGAATGGACAATTAATTTATTTAGCGATCATCTTGCCATCAATTTGTATGTTAATTGGTTTATATGTAAAAATATTAATTACAAACTTTAAAAAATGATAAATATATAAGAACAAAGAGGAACTGCAAGCGTAGAACAGTTCCTCTTTGTGGCATATGTTCAGCTCTCGGATTTCTTGTTAAACATGGATTGAGAATGGGTATACTATGAATATAAACGAATCGGAAGGGAGGGGACATACCATTTTGAAAAAACGTATTCGTCATATGCAACGTTATCGAGAAATATTAGTAGCTTTTTCCCGGAATGGTTTTGGTTATATTGTTAAAGAATTGGGTTTACAAAAAGTTGTTTCTTTACCCGAGAGGTTGCTGAAGGGGAAAAAAGAAATACATAGCAAAACAACCGGTGAGCGAATCCGCCTTTTTCTAGAAGAATTAGGTCCAACCTTTGTTAAACTTGGGCAAATTGCGAGTACAAGGAATGACTTGATTCCTCAAAATATTATTAAAGAACTGGAGAAGCTGCAAGATCAAGTTGGTAAAATTCCTTATAACGAGATAAAAGAGATTGTGGAAAGAGAATTAGGAGCCCCTATTGAAGAAATATTTAAGGATTTTAATCAAGATCCGTTAGCAGCTGCTTCCATTGGACAAGTTCATCAGGCTGTTCTCCAGACTGGAGAAGAAGTGGCTGTAAAGGTACAGCGTCCGAATATTGAAAAGAAGATTCATACGGATTTAGAGATCTTAATGAATTTTGCAACACTTGCGGAAACGCGTTTAGAATGGGCGCAACAATATAAAATCACAGAAATCATTGAGGAATTTAAAGCATCCATTTTGGCTGAGTTAGATTATACGCTAGAAGGACGGAATGCACATAAAATTGCAATGAATTTCAAGAATGATAAAGATGTTAAAGTCCCTCATGTTTATTGGGAGTATACGACAGAGCGTGTTCTGACAATGGAGTTTGTTAAAGGTATTAAATTGGATGAGAATGAACTGCTGGTTCGAGAGGGGTACCAGCCGAAAGTTATTGCGGAGAAATTAATTCAGAATTTATTTGAACAGATTTTAATGGATGGATTTTTCCACGCAGATCCGCATCCGGGTAACGTGATGATTCTTCCAAACCACCAATTATTGTTTATTGATTTTGGGATGGTAGGACGCCTTACCCCTATGTTGAAGGAGCATTTGACAGATATGATTATTGCGCTTGCTCGCCAAAATACACATGCCATTGTGAAGACTATTTACAAAATGGGCGTTGTTCCTGATGATGTCCATGACGACGTGATGCGTGCAGATATAGAAGAGCTTCGTGACAAATATTATGACATTCCTTTTAGTCAGGTTAGCTTAGGTGAAGCAGTGAATGACTTGTTCAGTGTTGCTTCCAAACATCGAATTCGTATTCCTGCTGATCTATCTCTCGTTGGAAAAACGCTCTTAACATTAGAAGGGACAGTGGAGCGATTAGATCCGGATATTAGTATTGTTAAAATTGCACAGCCTTTTGGGAAGAGGTTGATTAAAGAAAAATACCGTCCGAAAAAAATAGCAGAAGAAGTTTACGGACAGGTCGATGACTATAAGGACATTATCTTAGATTTACCAGAGCATATAAATGCGCTGTACAAACTTATACGCAAAGGAAAGTTTCCATTGGAAATATCCGTTGCAAGAGTTGATATGATTCTTAGGAAGTTTGACAGAATCAGCAATCGTATATCTTTCAGCATTGTGCTGCTTTCCTTTAGTATCATAATGGTTGGTTTAATTATCGGTTCAGCAATTGTAGGGAAGGCATCCTATTTCTGGAATTTGCCTGTCATTGAAATTGGCTTCGTTGTCGCTGTTCTAATGTTTATTTGGCTGATCTTTTCGATTTTTAGGTCAGGAAGGTTTTGAAGAAGAAAAAGCTTATGTCGATTGGGGGAATCCTTTAGACATAAGCTTTTTTCTTATCGTTTTACTGGTTAGGAAATTATAAAATTGTTTGCGTGTGGATAACTATTTATAGAAAAATAGCCACGTCCAGCTCCAAGCGCCCAGCGACTAGCGAGACTTCCCTCACCTCCGTACGATAAAGAAGACTTGGCGACTGACAAGCCGACAGGCGTAGGCAGAGCCATAGTCGCACTTATGCCCGTGGTGAAAAGAAGACTTAGCGATTGGCAAGCCGTGAGGCGCAGACAGAGCTAAAGTCGCACTTATGCCCGTGGTGAAAAGAAGACTTGGCGACTGACAAGCCGACAGGCGTAGGCAGAGCCATAGTCGCACTTATGCCCGTGGTGAAAGTCAACATCGACTCTAGATAATGGAAGGCCGACTAAAACCAGGCTAAAGCCTAACGTCGGCATACCCCTAAAGGGGCATATTTCCTTTATCTCCTACGGGTCAGTCCAGTCCGTACGTCGCTACCCGGGCGCTCTGCGCTTTTGTTCTTTAAAATACTTTATCCCCATTAAAGATGGAGTTTTTAACCACCACATAATCTACATTTCGTATAGCATCTAAATGTTTGCCGCCAGCATAAGAAATAGAAGATTGAAGATCCTGTTCCATTTCTGTCAAAGTGTCTTGCAAGGCACCTTTATGTTCCACATACATTTTCTTACCTTCAACGTTTTTCTTTTCCCCTTTTTGAAACTCGGATGCAGAACCAAAATATTCTTTCAACTTCTTACCATCTTTTTCAATGGTATCTCCAGGAGATTCTTCATGACCGGCAAATAAAGAGCCAATCATGACCATAGAAGCGCCAAAACGGACGGATTTTGCTATATCTCCATGCGTACGGATACCGCCGTCTGCAATAATCGGTTTGCTTGCAGCTTTTGCACACCAGCGTAAAGCCGCCAGCTGCCAGCCGCCAGTTCCGAACCCTGTTTTGATTTTAGTAATACATACTTTTCCAGGTCCAATACCAACCTTTGTCGCATCAGCGCCAGCATGTTCAAGTTCGCGAACAGCTTCGGGAGTGCCAACATTCCCAGCGATTAAAAAGCTGTCTGGTAGATGCTTCTTAATATGTTTAATCATGCCAATAACAGAATCAGCGTGTCCATGTGCTATATCAATAGTGATATATTCAGGTACGAGATTATTGCTCGCAAGCTCTTCGACAAATCCGTATTCTTCTTCTTTTACTCCAACACTGATAGAAGCGTATAAATCTTGCTCTTGCATTGTTTTAATAAAGTCAGCACGCTTTTCTGGCTGGAATCGGTGCATAATATAGAAATAATTATTTTTAGCTAAATAAGTTGCAATATTTTCATCTATTATCGTTTGCATGTTTGCAGGTACAACTGGTAATTTAAAAAATCTTCCTCCGAATTCAATGGATGTATCACATTCTGAACGGCTATCTACAATACATTTTGCGGGAACTAATTGGATATCTTCGTAATCAAAAACATTTTCCATGTAAAACACTCCTAAACACGAATGAAATTTGGTGTTAATATTAAAAACGTCCGTCTTTTGTAATTTAACCTAATAAGATTGTTTTGTCAATGTTTTACGTTTTAGTATAGCTAATTTGAAAAATAGTTATATAAGTTGGAGATTCCTCTTTTTCACATCTTAGGAGATAACCGCTCTAATTTAACCTGTATTTTTAAATTCAGTGATATAATAAAAAAACATATCGTATAAGTAAATGAAAGGAGAAGGGCTATGACTATATTTTCCAATGAAGCATTAAAGGATAGGCATGTATTTATTACAGGGGCGACTGGTGGAATAGGAATGAAGACCGCGAAAATTGTTGCAGAGATGGGTGCGAAAGTTACCATTACGGGACGGAATACAGATAAGCTTGCTAAGTTGAAGCATGAGCTCGAAAGCCTAACGGATGTATCAAGCGTATTTGTTCAGAAGGCTGACATAACAAATAAAGAAGAAAGAGAGCGATTGGTTAGCAATGCGCAAACAGCTTTAGGGTTTATTTCTGATTTAGTAAATGCAGCAGGTGTTGCAGGAAATAAGACAGTGGATCAGCTAGAGGAAGCAGATATTGAAGCGATGATGCGTGTTAATTATTTATCTGCTTTTAATCTTACAAAAGAAATTTATAAGGAAATGCGGGAAAAGCAGCAGGGAAATATTGTTAATGTTGCATCTTTGTCTGGCTTGCGTGGTACATATGGAAATACAGCCTATGCTTCTTCTAAATTTGCGATGATAGGCTGGACGCAGTCAATGGCAGTGGAGGCAATTGCTTATAATATTCGTGTAAACGCTGTGTGTCCCGGTTTTGTCGATACGGAGATGGTACAAGATTTGTTTGAAGAGAAAGCGAAAAATACAAATCAATCCTATGAACAGGTGAGAAAGTCAGCGGAAGAATCCTTACCTTCCAAAAGAATTACCACAGCCGATGAGGTGGCCAATACAATCGCTTTCCTGCTTACAGATGCAGCACGTAATATCGTAGGGGAGTCCGTAAAAATTTCAGGCGGGGCTGTGATGCGGTAGCGGTAAACAAGCCGAGAACTGTTAACTGAAGCAAGAGGTCGGGAGATATGAATTTAATAGTCCCGACCTCTTACTTATGTTTATTTATATTATATTCATCTCTTGATATACTTCTTATCTCCACCAATAATTGTCATTTCAATAGATATATCCAATAATTCATCAGCATCCCTTATCTTAAATGGATCAGCGGAATAAACCGTCATATCTGCAAGCTTGCCACGAGAAATGGTACCCTTCAGATTTTCTTCATTCGTCGTGAATGCTGCGTACTTTGTAAATAAATAAAAAGCTTGCTGTATGGTTAATTTTTGCTCGGGATACCAGCCATGATGTGTCTCACCCGGTGCTTTTCTGGTAACAGCAGCATGGATTCCCAGTAAAGGGTTTATTGGTTCAACAGGGGCATCTGATCCGCCGCCGCAAATAACGCCATTATCCAATAATGTTTTCCATGCATAGGCGTAAGGCATACGAGCTTCCCCGAGACGATCTTTTACCCACGGATAATCACTGGCAAGAAAACGGGGCTGAATGTCAACGATACGATTTGGATTGGCAAGGCGTTTTACTAAATTTGGGTTAATAACTTGTGCATGAATAAGTCGATCTCTGTATGCTGCAGCTGGAAATTGGTCAAGAATATCGAGTACATTCTCTAAGGCTTGGTCACCAATGGTATGGACAGCGACTGGCATTGCTAACTGCCGGGCACGTTTTACAATATTGTACAGATTATCTTGTGTAAGCATTGCTTCACCAATTTGTCCAGGTTGATCGGTGTATTCTTCCTTTAATAAAGCTGTTCTTCTTCCCAAGGCACCGTCCGCAAATATTTTAACAGCGCCAATTTGTAAGTTGCTATTTCCATAACCTGTATACATGCCTTTCTGATGAAGGTCTTCTAAAAAATCATAATCAATTAATAGATTGGTTCGCAATCCCAATTTTTCTTGATTTAATAATTCTTCATAGAGCTGATACGTCTGCTGTAAACCGCCTAAATATGCAGGATCGTTGGAATGGACACTAGTAATCCCGTATTGCATTACTCTATTCATGGTTTTTCGAAGTGCCTTTTTCCATGTTTGAAACGATTTATCAGGAATTTTCGCTTTAAATAATGCAGATGCCGATTCAAGAATTAGGCCGGTAGGCTCGCCATTTCTATCAGTTACAATCTCGCCGCCTTCTGGAATAGGTGTTGTACTGGAATAATTAATTCGTTCAAGAGCTTTGGAGTTAACCACAGCCGCATGCTCGCATATTCTTGTAAGATAAAGGGGGTGATTTGGGACAGCAGCATCCAGTTCGTCCTTTGTCGGCAGGCCGCCATCGGTAAATAGATTTTCATCCCAACCAGCACCAATCAACCATTCTCCTTTATCTAATGTAGTTGCATGTTGTCTAACTTTATTTAAAAACACCTCTTTCTTGGTGACACCAGTAATATCTAAATCAATAAACTTCATTGCCTGCAAGGAAAGGTGAAGATGCGTATCTGTTAACCCCGGGGTAACTGTTTTTCCTTCAAGATCAATGATTGCATCACTTTTTGCGCCCCAAAAAGCTAGTATTTGAGAACTTGACCCTATATCTATAAAACGCCCGTCTTTAACAACGACAGCTTCAACAACTGGTTGAAATGATTGAAATGTATGAATGACGCCATTGGTATATATCTTTATCATTGAAAATCTCCTTGTCTCATGAAGCTATCTATCGGATTTCTAAGAATGAAAACACTAGAAATAATTCTTTGGATAACTTTCACCTGCGTATTTTTTAAAGTAATGGTGGATTTCCATTTTAAATCCATTGAAGAAACAATATCCTCGCAAATTGACTTTTTATTGTATTATTATATTTTATCAAAATTATCTGGTTTTGACAGCGGAGAAGGTTGACATTTTCAGAAATTTTATTATATACTTGGTTCAACAAAGTTGAATATAATGAAACACAGTTGATTTTCTCTCAATAAATTAAAAGTAAAGGCGATTTAGGGTCAACAAGGTAACACCAATATTTTTTACTATCAAGTAAATAACATTTGATGTGATATGTTCATACATTAAAATGAAAACGGATACATTGGAGGGATATCGATGCGCGGGTTGCCGGACGAGGTATATTTGAAGGAAGTAGGGCCAAGAGATGGGTTGCAAAATGAGAAGCAGTGGATATCTACAGATGATAAGGTTGCTTGGATTAATATGCTTTCGAAAACAGGTGTCTCGGAAATTGAATATTCATCCTTTGTTCATCCCAAAATGATTCCTGCGTTGAAAGATGCAAGAGAGGTAGGAAAGCGAATCCATCGTGAAGAAGGAGTTATTTATTCTGCTTTAGTCCCGAATAGGAGAGGATTAGAATATGCGTTAGAAGCGGGGATTGATGGGGCTTCTGTATTTATGTCTGTAAGTGAGACGCATAACCAAAAAAACATTAATAAAAGCATTTCGGAGACGTATCCAGTATTACAAGAAGTAATTAAAGAAGCTAAAAATGCGCAGAAGATTGTAACAGGTTATGTTTCTACTGTGTTTGACTGTCCATACGAAGGACGTATTGCGGTGGGGGATGTATTACGTGTATGTGATCAATTAATTGAAAGCGGAGTAGATTATATTTCACTCGGAGATACAATCGGAACGGCTGTACCCACCCAAGTAGAGAAGTTGCTTGAGGGTCTCTTTCCTTATTTTCCAAAAGATAAGTTCATACTGCATTTTCATGATACGAGAGGAATGGCGATAGCAAATATTATGACTGCACTTCATATGGGAATTACCCGCTTTGATAGTACAGTCGGCGGTTTAGGTGGTTGTCCTTATGCTCCAGGAGCAGCAGGAAATGTTGCTACAAATGATGTTTTATATTTATTAAACGGACTGGGAATTGAAACAGGAATTAATGAAAAACATATTCAAGAGGCGAGTATATTTATCCAAAACAAACTTGGGAAACCATTGCCTAGCAGGTCAGTAGCTTATTTGAAAAATGCTTGAAATGAAGGAAAACATAAAAGTCTTGTCAATCAACTGTTGACAAGACTTTTCATTTTTATCAGTAAGTTATTTCTTTTAATTGCTGCATAAATTTCTTTAGTGCTTCTAATTCAGTCGAATCTATCCATGTATTTAATCCAGATTCATCTCCTAAAATATATAATGATAGAACATGCTTTATTTCCTCTTGGTAGTTTTCCACGCGCCCTGATTCTTCATACATATCATGTAGAATAAGACTCCAATCAGTATAAGAAAGATCTGTATCATAGCTCGGATATTGTAAGGCCAAATTCATCACATCTCTAATACTTTGCCCATCAAACAGCTCAAGAGCGAACCAGTTTTCTAAATCTGCATGGTTCAAATCATTTTCAGCAGCAGCTTGGAAATATTTGCGTGCCTGTTCTATCTTTCCTTGGAATAAGAGAGCAGTCGCATGAGAAGATTCTGTATAGCTATCTAATTCGGTGTCATTCCAATGGATATATTTCTGGAACCAATAATTATAATTTTCCCAGTCGCGCTGGCGCTGATAATAATCTAGAACCTCCCATGCGTAATCAGCATTTTCCGTTTGATCTGCCAGCATGATATAGTAGGGAAGGGCAAGTTCTGTACGATTTTCCCAGGTTCCGTCACTTTCTATACCAATCAACACCGTAATCATGCGTAAACTATGCAAATCAGCTTCATCTTTTTCCGCATTTTCTTTGTATTCTTGTAAAGCTTCCTTCAGCTTGCCATCAAGGAGCAGTTCGTCTGCATTGGTCAGTTCTCTATTTTGTAAATGAATTATAGGAATGTTATTTATATTCTCCTCGCTTAATCGGTAACCTCCGCTCGAACTAATTAGCTGATCTTGGCTATCGTAGGCAGAAACTCCCCAAGAATATGTTCCATTTGGATTTGTAAAACCGAGTGAAGCAGATGGTTCAAAAAAGTCTTCTTTTGTATCCTGTTCATCCACAATAATCGAAGTTGGAAGAAAGTATAAATCTTCTAGTTCAATGGTAGTTTTATTGGTGGTTATTTTATTATCTAAATTTAAACTATAGCTAGCTCCGTCTCCTTCTACAGTAAATTCGAGCATATAGTAACTCGCTCCTTCTACAGGCTCCCATTCTAAATCAAATTGATTTTCTTGGATCACTGTTTCATTTACTGGCTGGATTAGGTCAATGACTGGTTCTAAAGTGATATCATATACCTTATCCTCGCTTCCATCTATAGAAAGAATATCTCCATGTTCAAATGGAACCATATAGCCATCTATCATATCCGTGCTGAAGCCGGCAGTAATTTGATAGTTTCCGGGTAAAACATGATGAAATGTAAATTCGCCATTCTCATTTGTCTCTGTATGATTTGCTTCATTTGACAATATGGAATAATTAGAAAGCCCTATGTCTCGAAGAAATATGCCCACATCAGCTATTGGTGTTCCATCTGTATAGGTGACCCTTCCAGTTACTTCTCTTAGGGAAGCATCTGTTAATAGAGCACGCTGAAGATGGTTATCCAATGTTTGCAGTTCCTCATAAAAAACCGAATCTGTCAGTAGGATATCTCCCTTACTTTTTTCAATGGCGGTAAGTAGCTGTTCTACTGTGTTTGCAGCAAGCTCGAGTTCACCTTGTTGAATGTGCATTTCAGCTTCTGCTCTTGCTATTTGCATTTGTAAATCCATATTATATGAATCTGCATATTCTTTTACTTCCTGCAGTGTTTCTGCAGCTGCTTGAAAATCATGCATCTGGACACTTGCTTCTATTGAAAAAATCTGCAGCTCATGCAGTAAAAAGGTATCATTGCCTTTTTTCAATCGTTTTAGACCCTGCGTATAGACTTCTTTTGCCAGCTCTGGCTCATGATGCTGCTGATAATAGAAAGCAAGATTTTTCACAGCAGAAGGATATTCTGATTGTAAAGGCCCATTTTCTATATAATCCTGAAGGTGAGGGGCTTTTTCATCCCAGGAAAACTTTGAATTCATTCCATTCGTGGAGGTGGATCCAGTACCTGTAGGAGAAATAGTTATATCATATAAACTACTGTCACTTACATCAATCATATATGTTTGAATTGCGTCATATCGTTGGTTGTATGTTATTCGCTTATCTAAAACGTCTAGTAATTTTGCTTTACCGCTGGCTTCACCATTTTCGAGTTTTTGTTTTGCTAACCATAATTCTGCTTGGGGGAAAAGAAAAATCATACATGCTGGCAAAAGTATAAGAAAAATAACAAGTATCCATGCGATATGCTTAACTTTTAACTTAATTTTCATTTCCAATCTCCTTCTTAAATTGCTGAGATAAATAAGTGCTTCCGCCAAACTCGATGAATAAAGTATCATCATCTCGCTTATTTTCTGCGTTAAAACCAATGAAGGAAAATGCAACAAATACCGAAACACAGATTGTACTGATAGGGATGACAGGAATAGATATTTCTTTATTCCAAAAGCGATACCATTTCGACTTTTGTTCTGCGCATTTCAGGCTTTGCAAAACATCACGCTGTTTTGTAAAGCGAATGGTCTGTAACTCTGATTCGAGCTTTTTCTTCATTTCGTTATTCTCGGGCATGGGATGCCACCTCCATCGTGGATAATACATCTTTTAAAGAAGTCCTTCCTCGCTTTAACCTGGATTTAATCGTACTTTCTTTTGTCTGGGTGAGGCGAGAAATCTCTGTAATAGTTAAATCGTTATAATAGTATAAGATAATTACTTCACGATATTTATAAGAAAGTTTTTGAATAGCATTAGCCAACTCCATGTTTCTCTCTATGCCTAAAATATTATCCTCTGGAGTTAGCCCGTTATCTACAGAATTCTCAAGTTTCTCATGACGCGATGCAAATACATTTTTAAATGTCAGTGTTCGCATGGTGCTTCGACACTGATTCCATACAATGGTTGTTAACCAGGATTTTAACCGATTTGGATTTTCAAGCTGATCTATTTTTTGAAAAGCTATAAAAAAAGTATCTTGGACAATTTCTTGAGAAAGCTGATAATCCTTTAATAGAAGAAAAGCAGTTCGAGTTAAATAATCGCCATATAATTGCATGGTTTCGGTAAATGCAGCCTCTTCCTGTTGTTTGATACGATCTGCAAGTTCCAATGAATTATCGCTCCTTTCACTATGTAGATGCTTTTTCTGATCAAGAGGTTGCATAAAACGGAAAATTTATCTATTTTTTATGTAAGTGATGTGGAGTAATTATACGATGTAATTTTCTATTAGAATAGCATCAGAGTATAGATTGACTACATCGGTTTGTCTAGCTTATGATTAAATATACTATCAAAGTATGAAACAAGATCGTGAAGGAAGGAATGAGTGATATCGAATTACATAAAATCGGTGAAAAAATTAAGTATGCAAGAAGACGGGAAAATAAGACACAGCAAGAAATTGCGGACGCTTCCAATATTTCTAAGAGTCTTCTGTCCAAAATTGAGAATGGGCAGACTGCCTCAGCGATAGCAACCTTATCCCGAATCTGTGATGCCCTGCATATACAGCTGTCATGGGTATTGGATGATAAAGAAGAACAGGATATTGTTATTCAAAAGAAAAGAAACCGGCCGCAAAAAGTAGGGGATGAGAGCATGGGCTATTCCTATGAGATTTTAGCTAATCGCTCCCAATATAGCGGAATTGAACCGACTATTGTACATGTTACACCTAAGTCTCAGAATCTGCGTGATGAAAAAACGTATACGCATTCACAGGATGAATTTATTTATATACTAGAAGGGGAAATTGAATTATTATACGATGGAAAAAAGCAGCTGCTTCAAACAGGGGACAGTGCTTATTTTGCCGGCTCCAAACCGCATTTATTTCTTCCGGTGGATGAGCAGGAAGCAAAGGTGCTGACATGTTTTATCGATCGGGTTTGAGCTTTAAAGGCGGGTGAGAGAAACTGCTGAGACTCGTTTGCATGTAGGGCATATGCTTATTGCGGTTTCATGTTCACTATATTAGCTGTTTTGTAAATACCAACAAAAATTTTCTGCTATATAAGTATAGTAAAAAGCCTTTCACACCATGGTCTAGGAGTGAAAGGCTTTTATAACATATCTATTTGAAGAAGATAGGAATTTCGTGCTGTTTATTGCTTTATACCTTAATTCTCATCATTTGTTTTCGCGGCAGCAACCTCTGATGCTGCCGGAGCTGCAGGTGTTTCCTTCGTTTGCGGATAAGCATTCCCTTTCGATGCACCTGCCAGTAATTCTTTAATATCGATTCCAGAGGTTTCTTTTAGGTTTTCCTGCAATGTACTGATTAAGTTCGTTGCATAACTGGAGACTTTATTCGCGCCGCCATTTGGACCGTTGCTGCCTGTATCAACAACCGTAATCTTATCAATATTGGATAGCGGGCTTGCAACTTGTTTTGCATAATCTGGAAGCATTTTGATAACCATATCAAGAATCGCTGCTTCACCGTATTTTTCAAAGGCCTGAGCAACTTTTTCTTTTGCTTCTGCTTCTGCAAGACCTTTCAAGCGGATAACCTCTGCTTCTGATTCCCCTTGCGCGCGTTCTGCATCCGCTTTTGCCAAACCATCCACACGGATTTTCTCAGCTTCCGCACGAGCTGCTGTTTCAATACGATATTGATTGGCATCTGCTGTAGCCATTTCTTTTGCTTTATCAGCAATTGCCGCCTGCTCAACAGAATATCTGTCTGCATCCGCTTTTTTCTTCACTTCTGAGTCATATTGTTTCTCACGACGAAGAATTTCTTTTTCTTCTAGTTCAATTTGTTTTTGACGCTCAATAATCTTGATTTGCATTTCTTGCTCGGTAACTTCTTGCTTAGCACGAGCTGTTTCATAGTCATAAGCTTGGTCTGCACGTGCTTTTGCACTATCTTGTTCACGGCGATATTCAGAAGTTTTTAATTGATTTTCTTTTTCTGATTCGGCAATCTCTGTTGCTCGTAGTAATTCAGCACGTTTAGCATCTTTTGCAGCTTCCGCGCGTTTAATTCGTGTTTCTTTCTCTGCTTCAGCTGTTGCGATGTCAGCATCACGCTTTACTTGAGCAATACGGGGCTTACCAAGGGATTCTAAGTATCCGTTTGTATCTCTTACATCCTTAATGGTGAAAGAAACAATAACTAACCCCATTTTTGCCAGATCATGAGATGCAACACGCTGAACTTCCTGAGAAAATTTATCTCGGTTTTTATAAATTTCCTCCACCGTCATAGAGCCGAGAATAGAACGGAGATGTCCTTCCAGCACTTCTTTTGCTTCCATTTCCCGGTCTTGTTTGGATTTTCCAAGGAATTGTTCTGCTGCTGTAGCAATTTCACTGATAGATCCACCTATTTTTATAATTGCTGTACCATCTGCTAAAACAGGAACACCTTGCTCTGTGTAAACCTCGGGAGTAGTTACCTCCAGTTTACTAGATAATAGACTAAGTGGTTCTGCTTGTTGAAAAACAGGAACCACGAAGGTACCGCCGCCACGAATAATTTTAATTTTATTTCCGGCTTCGTCGATATGGACATTCTTTCCCCCAAGATAACTCCCTGTAACGATTAACGCTTCATCCGGACCTGCTGTACGATATTTTGTCACAAACAGTCCAAGTAGTGCTAAAAGAAGCGCGGCTGCTACAATAATGACAATCCAAAGTTCCGACATATTTTTCCTCCTCTAAATTTTATTTATCAGACTGCAACAATCTAAGCTCTTTAATTATTTTTAAGTAAGCAGATACTGGCAATCTGATATCATCCACTAACATTCCTTTCATGAAGAATGAAGTTTCATTATATGTGAAAAGCTAATCTATGCAATTAGCTAATCCAACGATTGATAAGGACTAACATAGAAAACACCATCTTTTATTTCGATAATCAAGACCCGTTCCCCTTGAGGAATTTCTTCATTATCATAGCTGACAGCTGGTTTTGAAATAACGCCGCTTTTCCTTTTTATCATTACTTCACCGTATCCATCAATTGGAATAGATACAATTGCAGTTCCAATCCCGCCAACTAAATCTTCTTCGGAATATCCCCATGATTGCTCGGCGGATCGGATAGGAACAAGAACAAATAAATGTAAAAGTGTAACAAAAATTATGCTTAGGATGGAAGCTGTAATTAGAATCACGATACTCGGCCAGTTCATGAACCATTCGAGAACATACCCGATAGCAGATAAAAAAATGAAAAAGGAAAGTATAAGGACAGGATGTAAGAAGGGAAATGCTTCGAAAATACCATCCAATAGATCTCCAAATAATAAAACAACTACTGTCAATATTGCTGCGATAATAAGTACCCATAAATATAAATCTTGCATTGCGTAACCAAATAAAGTCATTATGTATAACCCTCCTTTCTCCTGCTCTTATTAATATATACGTTTTAAACTTTCATTTGGTTTCAATTTTTTTAATTTATAGAGCTTCCTTCTGTTTTATGCATAATAACATAATAAAACAGAGGACCTTTTAAGAAAAGGCCCCCTTATCTCATTTATTAATTTTGTAAATGAACTAATTGATTCATTAGTTCATCTAATTCTTGGCTGCAGTTAACAGTTGCTTGGGCAGCTAGACCATTTTTTTTGGCCTGCTGTAACATTTCACACCTCTTTTGGACAATAGAAAGTACAATTTCTTCTCTATTATACTCATTCAGATTTTCCTCAGAATTCATGATTTATACTCTGCACCTTTCTTTAGCTATATTGGTTACAACAAATAGCGTAATAATTGTTTTATTATCGTATCACCAAAAGCATTATCGCAAAAAGTAAAATAAAATGGAATGCTTTCGACAAAACTAGTGTTATTTCTTTCTTCTTTTTGTTGTAAAGCGTGCAATTCACTATATAAATGAGAAACTATCTGAATTGACAGTTGATAAAGGGAGTTTGGTGAAATGATAAAAGACATCTCCACGGGGGTGTCTTTTGTCATGCCTCGAAAGAATGTTATATTTAGATTTTATTGTTTTTTATGCAGGATAATATTCCTGCTGTGTAGAATATATGTATAGTGGAGAGGAGGAGAGTCATATGAAAACGGCATACATTACTTTGTACACTGGCTGGGGCGGTCTAGAACAGTTGGATACATCTGGAGTTTGTATTGGTAAATTAGCTCGTGATGAGAAATGGCCTTTTGAAATTCAAGTTCCCTTATCAGCAATTAAGATTGAATGGGACAGTAATGGAATTCCAGTGGTTATAAAAGTTGATTTGAATAATTAATAAAGTTAAGTAGGAATAGACATCTCATTGAGGTGTCTTTTGTTATGTCAGAAATATAATAATACGAAGGGAGGGCAACAATGAAAAAACAGAAGAGATGGTTGCGTATGGCAAGATCACGAGAAGCGTATAGTGCCGTATGAAGGTGGTAAAAACTTAACTGATAAAACTAATGATATTAAATTTACTTAACGAGATTCTATTTCTAATGGATCATAAATAGAGAATCCTAAAAAAGTTGATCATTTTAAGCCGAAACATAACGAATTAGCATGCGCTGCGTGAATCTTCTATCCGAATAAGGTTACATTGATACTACTGTTGATACAAAAACAAACTAAAATCAGTTGTACATACCTTAACTGCATTTTCTCTAGTCAGGCTAACATATTGTAAAGACGTGGGACTAGAGAAAAAGTATAGCGGCTTTATTAAAAAAAGTATCTCAGAGAGGGGCGAGCCTCTCTAATAGATTATTTATGAGCAGTTAATTCGATAGATTGTATTTTTTAATTTTTTGATAGAGTGTAACACGAGAAATGCCTAACTGTTTGGCAGCTTTTGATTTATTTCCATTAAAAAACTCCAAGGCTTGTTCAATCGATAATTTCTCCATGTTTTCTTTCTCCATTGGCAAAGTTTCCACATTGGCTAACGGTTGATTGGAAAACGAAGCCGGCAGAAAGCTTAAAACATCTTGTCTTGTTAATGTAGCTCCTTCATGCAAGATGACGATCCGTTCCATAAGGTTGCGAATTTCTCTAATATTACCAGGCCAATGATATTGTCGTAATACCTCCATTGTTTCAGCGGGCATTTCGGGAACGGGAACTTGATACTTGAAGGCAAATTGTTTTAAAAAGTTTTTGGCAAGTATTTCAATATCCTTTTTCCTCTCTCTTAGAGGCGGCATGGTTAATTGGATGACATTTAATCGGTAAAATAAGTCAGATCTAAATTTGTTTTCTTGCATTAATTTCTCCAAGTTTTGATTTGTTGCAGCAATAAAACGTACATCAACTTGCTTTCCTCGTGAGTCGCCAATACGATAAATGCGATTCTCTTGAAGAACACGGAGAAGCTTTACTTGCATGTCAAGTGGAAGTTCACCAACTTCATCTAAAAAAATTGTCCCGCCATCAGCCATTTCTATTTTACCAGCTTTTCCTCCTTTTTCTGCACCGGTGAAGGAGCCGCTTTCATAACCAAATAATTCACTTTCAAATAGTGCTTGCGGAATTGCACCACAATTGACGGGAATAAAGGCAGCATTCTTTCTTTTACTAGCGTCATGAATGGCACGAGCACATACTTCTTTTCCTGTACCGCTTTCCCCAAGTATTAAAGTGGTCGCATCCGTATTAGCTGTTTTACTGGCAAGTCGAATCATTTGCTTTAGCGCTTGGCTTTCTCCCTTTAATTTAGAAAAAGGAGAAGTAGAAGAAGAAGGCTCCATTTGCTGCTTCAACTCCTGTAATTCTTGAGAGGTACTTTCAAGATTATCATTTAATTTTACAATATCCGTAATGTCGCGTTCGATAGAAATGACGCCAACTAATATATTTTCTCGATTGAAGACAGGAGATGTATTAATAACAACATGCTTGTCTTTTCTTGGTTGATGATAGACATTTTTGACTGGTTGCATCGTCTGCAAAACTTTTATAATCATTAAGTCATCATGAGAGAAAAAGTTTGTAATCGGTTGATGGATAATTTGTTCTTTCGTAATTTGATAGGTTTCTTCTGCGGCATTATTCCAATAGACTACGTTTCTTTTTGCATCCACAATGGTAATTGCATCATCTTCTGAACGTAATAATTCTTCAAAATATAAAATTTCATTCATATTTTCACCTCAAGAATGTAAAGATATTTGTAAATATGCTAAACAGTATGTGTAAATATACTTTACACTATTGTTAATAAAATCGCTAAGAAAATCAATAGAAAAATAAAATTATTGAAAACGCTGTCAAGATTTGCGGGGGTTGCAGCGTTTTATTTTTTATAATTCTAAAATTGGCATGTTTTTTGCATGTAATATACGTAGAGATAGAATCATATTATTTATTTACTAGGAGGTTTTTTTATGGTATTGCCATTTAAGCATGAACCGTTTACAGATTTTAAGGTGGAAGAAAATAGAAAACAATTTGAGGCAGCTTTAAGCGCTGTTCGTACTGAATTAGGAAAAGAGTATCCTATTGTTATTAATGGTGAGAAAATATATACAGACGATAAGTTAGTATCGATTAATCCATCTAATAAGGACGAAGTGATCGGAAAAGTATCCAAGGCAACAAAGGAACATGTTGAACAGGCTTTTGCGTCTGCGGTGGAAGCTTATGAAAAATGGAGGAAGGTTCCTGTAGAGGATCGGGCACACATTTTATTCCGCGCAGCAGCTATTGTGCGCCGTCGTAAACATGAATTTTCTGCATGGCTTGTTCATGATGCTGGTAAACCATGGGATCAAGCAGATGGAGATACGGCGGAAGGTATTGATTTCTTAGAATATTATGGCCGTCAGATGCTGGAACTTGAGAAAGGAAAACCTGTGGTTGACCGTGCGAACGAGAATAACAAGTACTTTTATAAAGCGATGGGTCCTGGAGTAGTTATTCCGCCGTGGAATTTTGCTTTCGCGATCGTTTGTGGGACAGCTGCTGCACCGATTGTCGCAGGAAATCCTGTTTTGTTAAAGCCTTCCGAAAACACGCCAGTTATTGCTTATAAACTAGTGGAAGTCTTAGAAGAAGCTGGTTTACCAAAAGGCGTGCTAAATTTTGTACCAGGAGATCCAAAAGAAATTGGAGACTATCTTGTAGATCATAAGGATACGCATTTTATTAACTTTACAGGTTCAAGAGCGACTGGAGTACGCATTTTTGAACGCGCAGCAAAAATTCAAGAAGGCCAGCAGCATCTTAAACGAGTTATTGCCGAAATGGGGGGCAAAGACACCATTATTGTAGATGAAACTGCTGATTTAGATTTAGCAGCAGAGTCTATCGTCCATTCCGCATTTGGCTTCTCAGGGCAAAAATGTTCTGCATGCTCTCGTGCCGTTATTCATGAGGATGTATATGATGAAGTCTTAGAGAAGTCTATTGAAATAGCTAAGACGTTAACGATTGGAAATCCATCGGAAGAAAATGTGTATATGGCGTCCGTAGTTAACCAGACACAATTTGATAAAATTAAAAACTATATTGAAATTGGTAAGGAAGAAGGGGAACTTGTTTTTGGAGGAGAAGCGGATGATTCTAAAGGGTTCTTTGTACATCCAACTATTTTCAAAGATGTAGATCCGAATGCGCGGATTATGCAAGAGGAAATCTTTGGACCAGTTGTTGCTTTTTCAAAGGCAAAGGATTTCGATGAGCTATTAGAAATTGCTAACAATACAGAATACGGTTTAACCGGAGCCGTCATCTCTACAAATCGTGATCATTTAGAACGTGCGCGCGAAGATTTTCATGTAGGTAATCTCTATTTTAACCGTGGTTGTACAGCGGCAATTGTCGGCTATCAGCCATTCGGCGGATTTAAAATGTCCGGTACAGATTCAAAAGCAGGAGGGCCTGATTACCTTCAGCATTTCTTAGAAGCCAAAATTGTATCAGAGCAGTTTTAATGGATTGTGGCTTACCAGTGAGCAGAAGAAGCAAAGCACCATTCTCTGCTCACAGGAAGCCTTTTTTACACGATAAGAAGATATGAAGGAAACGGTAATACCACTAAAAATTAAGATTTTGTTTTGGTATTTGTAGATTGGGGGAAATGTATTATGGTAAACATAGCAAGGGATTTCTTTATAGGACTTTCAAATAGCGACCTTTTAAATAAAAGCGCAAAAAAATTTGGAACACGCTTTGGAGCAGAGCGCTTCGTAGCTGGAACTGCTTTTGATGCCGTTATTCCTACTATAAAAGAGTTGAATCAAAAACAGACGACTTGCACAATGGACCACCTTGGCGAGTTTGTGACAGATAGAGAAGAAGCAGAACAGGCAAAAGAGAATATTATCCACATGCTTCATCAAATAGAGAAAGAGAATTTAGATTGCCATGTTTCTATCAAATTAACCCAACTAGGGTTAGATATTGAAGAATCTTTCTGTATTCAAAATGTGAAGCAAATTTTGGAAGTGGCGAGAGAATATAATATTTTTATCAACATTGACATGGAGAAGTTTATTCATTATCGTAGAACATTAGAGATTCTCAAACTTCTCCGTGAAAATTATCCTAATATTGGTACGGTTATACAAACCTATCTCTATGATGCTGAAAAAGACGTGAATGCGCTGGAGGATGTAAGGCTGCGAATCGTAAAAGGAGCTTATAAAGAAGATAGTTCTGTAGCCTATTCCTCTAAAGAAGAAATAGATAGGAATTTCTTGAAGATAGTTAAGAAAAGGTTGCTTGGGAAAGCTTTTACCTCTATCGCCACACATGACCATCGTATTATTGATGAAATAAAGAAATTTGTAGCAGATCATAATATTTCAAAAAATAATTTTGAGTTTCAAATGTTGTATGGCTTTCGTGTTGATATGCAACGCCAGCTCGTAAAAGAAGGCTATCAATTCTGCACATATATTCCATTTGGAGAGGATTGGTTCGGTTATTTTATGCGCCGTCTGGCAGAAAGACCGCAAAACCTTAATCTACTTGTAAAGGATGCCCTTTATACAGAGGACAATAAGATCAAGAAGCAACCGTTTATTATTGGAACAGCAGCGCTTACTCTCCTCTTATGTTTGGGTAAGCGGAAAAAGAAAGCATAGAATGATAGAGGAGCATAGGAAAAATATTTTGGCTGTAGAAGTCATGGATCGTTTCTTATACAGCCCTTTCTCAACTTCCATCATTAGAGGTATAACAATATATAACACGGTGAAATCTTATCCATATAAATTATATAGTTGATCAAGGGAGGGGAACGGATGTCGGAAACAACCTATCAAATTATAGCGATTATCTTATACTTTTTAGTAATGATAACCATAGGCGTTTATTCTTATCGAAAGACATCAAATTTAGATGATTATATGCTCGGAGGGAGAAGTCTAGGACCTATTACATCTGCGCTCAGTGCCGGGGCGTCAGACATGTCACAATGGCTGCTGATGGGGCTTCCGGGCGCTATTTATGTGTTTGGTTTAACAGAAGGCTGGATGGCAATTGGCCTCGCAATCGGGGCTTGGATGAACTGGCTGATTATAGCGCCGAGACTCCGAACCTATACAGAGGTTTCTAATAATTCTATAACCATTCCAAGTTACTTAGATAATCGCTTTAAAAACAAAACCCGTATACTACGTATCGCATCGGGTATTGTTATTTTACTTTATTTCACCTTTTATGTTTCTTCCGGCATGGTTGCGGGAGGGGTGTTCTTTCAAAGTGCTTTTGGAGTAAACTATCATACAGGTTTAATTATAGTCGCTGCCGTAACGATTTTATATACACTTTTGGGCGGATTTTTAGCAGTTAGCTTTACGGATGTGGTGCAAGGGACGATGATGTTTTTAGCACTTATTCTCGTACCGACAATGGCTATTATATCACTTGGTGGAATTGGTGAAACGGTAACAATCATACAAGAGGTTAATCCTGATTTGCTAAGCTTTTTTGCTGCTGCATCGGCAACTGGAATTATATCATCTTTAGCATGGGGACTAGGTTATTTTGGCCAGCCGCATATTATCGTTCGTTTCATGGCAATTAAATCTGTGAAAGAAACCACTTCTGCTCGCCGTATTGGTATCAGCTGGATGGTGATTTCATTACTTGGTGCTGCCGCAACAGCATTATCCGGATTTGCCTTTTTCTATGCGAATCCTGATTTAACCCTTGCTGATCCGGAGGCAGTATTTATTGTTTTAGGTCAGATATTATTTCATCCTTTTGTTGCTGGGATTCTATTAGCAGCTGTGCTTGCTGCCATCATGAGTACAGTATCTTCACAGCTTCTTGTAACATCCTCTGCGTTAGTGGAAGATATTTTTAAAGCTGTATTTCATGCAAAGGCAAAGGATAAAATCTACGTTCAATTAGGAAGAATTGCTGTTTTAGCTGTTTCCTTGATTGCTATAATTTTTGCTTGGCAACAGAATGATACGATTTTAGGTCTTGTGTCTTTTGCCTGGGCAGGATTTGGAGCTGCATTTGGCCCAGTGGTGCTACTTTCTCTATTCTGGAGAAAAACAACAGGAACAGGGGCGCTTTGGGGGATGATTGTCGGAGCTGTGGTTGTCTTCGCGTGGGGCTATTCTCCATTGGCAGAATACCTATACGAAATTGTTCCTGGATTTATTCTAAGTATGATTGTTATTATTGTTGTTAGTCTATTAACTTATAAACCAAATAAAGAAATTGAAGCAGAATTTGATGAGACCATAAGCAGACTAAAAACGAATAAAAAATAAATGTGTGAACAGGGCTAGGGGAGACCTTAGCCTTATTTGATTATATCTAAAACAAAGAGGAATTATCTTAATAGTATAAAACCTCATTGAAAGAGATATAGAATTGAAAATACTTTTATATGTAACCTCTCTGCATAAGATGATACAATAGACAGATAGAAGGATTATTTGAAGAAAGGATGCATTAGAAATGAGCAAATACTTTGGATATGCAGGGACATATACAAGAAAGACAAGCCAAGGGATTTATCGGTTTACCTTGGATACAGAGACAGAACAGCTATCTGCTTCTGAAGTAGCAGCAGAGCTTGGAAACCCAACGTATATTAATTTTAATGAAAATCAAGATTATTTATATGCTGTTGCACAGGAAGATGAGATGGGAGGCGTGAATGCTTTCCGAGTTGATAAAGAAAATGGTCAGCTTATACCTATAAATGGCCAGCTAGTAGAGGGAAACCCGCCATGCCATTTAGAAGCAACAGAAAATATTGTCGTAACAGGGAATTATCATAAGGGAGAGATTGGTCTACATTTTGTACATGAAAATGGAGAAGTAGAACAAGGACATTTTACAAAGCATCATGGTGATGGACCGCATGAACGACAAGAAAAACCCCATGTACATTTTACTGGATTTACACCAGATAAAAAATTTATTGTGGTTGCCGATTTAGGAACAGATCGACTTGTAACTTATAAAGTGGAAGATTCATCGTTGAAAGAAGTAAGTACATTTCATGCAAAGCCAGGAAGCGGGCCAAGGCATATTGTTTTTCATCCAAGTAAACCGGTAGCTTATTTGCTCACAGAGTTATCTTCAGAGGTTATTGTATTGGATTATAATTCGGAGACAGGAGAGTTTAAAGAGAAGCAGACAATGCTTGCTAAACCAGCTGATTTTACAGAAACAAATGATGCAAGTGCCATTCATATAACATCAGACGGAAAGTATCTATATACTGGAAACCGTGGCCATAATAGCATCACTTCCTTCCAAATAGACAGTACAAGCGGAGAACTTGCCTTAATAGGTTTTACGCCTTCTGGTGGAGAGTGGCCAAGAGATTTTGTGCTTGACCCAACAGAAAAGTTTTTACTTGCATCCAATCAGCATACTGGTAACGTTGTGCTGTTTAAAAGGGACACAGATACAGGTAAACTGACGCAAACAAATCAAATGATAGAGGTTCCAGAAGTAGTGTGTGTGAAGGTTCTTTCGAAATAGTTACACTAAAAAACTTCATTCTTTGGAGAAGTTGAAAACGCTCCGAAGAATGAAGTTTTATTCTTGCACTTTCCTGCTCCTGTAAAGGCTTGACAGATGTCAATTCATTAACGCTGTTCTAATTTAGCAATTCGTTCCTCTAGTGGAGGGTGAGATGAAAAGGCATTTAGGAAACTAGATTTATTACTAATTTTCATCGTCTGAATAGCTGCATCATTTGTATGATCATCTGCTTCTGAACGGTTAATATAGGCTTTTAAAGACCGTAAAGCATGTGCCATCTTATCTCTTCCAGCTAAATCAGCACCGCCTCGATCAGCGTGATATTCTCGATGTCTAGAATAAGCGTTGACCACAAGACTTCCTAAGATAGAAAATAAGATTTGGAAAATAATAATGCAGGCAAATTGAACAATCCACTGCAATTCAGAACGCACAAACCTGGAAACAATCGTTGCAGCAATTCGGGATAAGAATACGACAAATGTATTAATAATTCCTTGTAATAAAGTCATTGTTACCATATCGCCATTAGCTACGTGAGCTACCTCGTGGGCGATAACTCCTTCAACAGCATCATCGTCCATGCTATCCAGTAATCCTTGAGAGACAGCGACTAATGATCGCTTCTTACTCGGTCCGGTTGCGAAAGCATTTACTTCATAAGATGGGTAAATACCTACCTCGGGTGTATGTCTTAATCCTGCCGCACGGGACAATCGCTCTACTTTTTCATAAACAGCACGTTCCTGCTCACTAGTAAAGTTGTTTGGATGGATTATTTTTACCTTCATCATCATTTTAGCCATCCATCGGGATATAGCTAAAGAAATGAATGAACCGGTAAAACCTACAATAATACTAAATGCCATGAGCGAAGGATAATTAATTCCACCATCCGCACGATAGCTTGGACCAATATCAAATATACTTGTAATAATGGACCAAACAATAACAATCGTCGTCATAACTAAAATGTTTGTTAAGACAAAGAAAAGAACTCTTTTTCCCATAATAACCTCCTGATACCTATCAATTTTCTAAATCATAACATATTTTCTTTGAAAGGCTATACTGATATCTCGCTTTAAGAGGCTATTTCTTAAAGAATAGAATAACTGTAAATAATGTAAACGCGTTCATGTACTGGTATAATAGATAATAATATTAATAGAGGATGTTCAAAAAGTCACCCAATAATAAGCGGTGAATTTCTGCGTTGACGTGTCTTTTCGATGGGGTTGGGCCTGAGCCTGCAATTACCAATGTTGTCAGGTTAATAAAAATCATTAAATATTAAACTCAATACGAATAGAAGTGAAACTAGCTAGCGAAGGAAAAACACGTAGACTCCTGCGGGAAAGCGTAGTATTTTTCCGTAGCGGTTGCATTAACCTGACAACATTGCTGCGATCACTCGTCCCATCGAAAATCGTTGGCTACTTTTTGAACACAACTAATAGAAAGGCGGGGATTTTGGTGAATCAATTTCAATGGAACAGTGCTAGCCAATTACGGCAGTTATTAAATGAGCTTGTCAGCTGGAAAAGCATTAGTCTCTCAGAGGGAGAAAAGCAGTTTCCTAGGAAACTATATGCTAAGCTTCAAGATTTAGATTATTTTCATAAAAATCCTTCTCATTTAAAATTACACGAAGCGGATATGCGCCGCAAGCTTTTAACCGCTTTATATAAACATCCTGATGCCAAGCAAACGATTTGCTTATTAAGTCATTTTGATACGGTAAATACAGAAGAATATGGTTCCCTAGAACCTTTGGCAACACAGCCCGAGGAGCTTACAAAAGTGTATCTGGAGCAAAAAGATACCTTCTCCAAAGATATTTGTGCGGATATTGAGTCTGGAGAATTCTTATTTGGGCGTGGCACGATGGATATGAAAATGGGGCTGGTGATGCATATGAGTCTAATTGAACAGGCGAGCATAGAGGAATGGCCCATCAATCTACTATTACTTACAGTTCCCGACGAAGAAGTAAATTCCGCTGGAATGCGTTATGCAATACCTGCACTTATTGATTTAAAAAAGCAACATGACTTAACCTATACTTTATTTTTAAATAGTGAACCGACATTCCGGCACGATCCACGAGATAATACGCATTATATTTACAGTGGAACAATTGGCAAGGTACTGGCAGGTGCTTTGTTCTATGGGAAAGAAACGCATGCAGGCGAGCCTTTAAGTGGAATGACTTCACCATTTATATCTACTTTTTTGACACGAGAGATGGAATGGAATCCTATTTTTAGGGAAGAAGTGCTGGGTGAGGCCGCGCCATTACCAGTAACCTTGCAACAAACTGATTTACGATTGCACTATTCTACACAAACACCTTATCGTTCATCTGCGTTGTATAATATTTTTCTTTTAGAAAGAACCGCTGAAGAAGCATTTACTTTATTTGAGCAGGTTGCAAAAAAAGCGGCATCGCAATGCAATGAACGCTATAAAAAGATATGTCAAGATAATCAAGTGAGACCAATTGGGACTGTAAAAGTTATTCCTTACGAAGAATTATTGGAATATGCCACCAAAAAATTGGGGAAGGAGCTTATTGAAGATCTGATAAAAGACATCCATTTTAATGATGACTATGACGACAGGGAAAAATCTTTACGTATTACAGATAGTTTAATGATTCATTGCCAAGAACTTGCACCAGCGATTGTTATTTTATTTGCACCGCCTTATTATCCGGCTGTAAACTCGAGCGGAGATCCATTTATAGAATCCTGTGTACAGTATGTCGAAAAAGAAGCAAAAAGACAATTTCATTTAGAGATTAAACGAAGCCATTTCTTGAATGGAATATGCGATTTAAGTTATGTCAATTATCAAGGCAGTACTGACTTACAAATATATGAAAAAAATACTCCAGTCTGGGGAGATTCTTATGAATTACCTTTTTCCTTCATGCGTGAGCTAAAAGCTCCTGTTCTAAATGTTGGCCCTTTTGGCCATGATGCTCATAAAAGGACAGAAAGGCTTCATATTGCCAGTGCTTTCGAGCAGTTTCCTTATTTAATTCGAAAACTCATCCTGCATATTTCACAAAAAAGAGACAATTAGACAAACTTTTAAGGGTTAACCATTAAAAAAAGCGATGAAATGATTTATAATAGAAGCAGGATGGAGGTGTTATTCCATGAACTTTGCAAATATTGGACTGCCAGGCTTAATACTTATTGTCATACTTGCTTTAATTATTTTTGGGCCTAAAAAACTCCCTGAAATCGGAAAAGCAGCTGGGCAAACTTTACGGGAATTCAAAAATTCCGCAAATAATATAATGTCTGAAGACGACAAAAAGAATGAAGTAAAAGAAGAAAATGATCAATCTAAGAACGATACCGTAAAATAAGCAGAACAAGGCTCATCTATCTAGTTGGCAGATGAGCCTTGTTTTTATTGAGCAATTGTTATCCTGCAGTCCTTCCTTTTTATAAACGGAAAAATAAACATAAAAATTGCTTGTAAAGAGTTTTAAATAGAATCTTTACAAGCGTTTAGTATCACGATCTGTATTATAGAAGCTAATCGTACAGGAAAAGCTCACTATTTGTAATCAAGAGGAGGAAAGATTATTTAGCAGTTAAAAAATTAACTCTTTTCTTACTGGAAAGAGCGACGGTTCAATAGGTCGAGTAACCGCAACGCTCTTTGGTGGGACGAGTAATCGGAGTCCCCGGCCTCAGCGAAGCAATCCGCTTAAGATTTTGCAGATGTCAGGTCTTTAAATATGGTTTTCATTAATATCCCCAGTAAGATGCACCTACAATAATTAATAATATAAACAAGACTACTAGTAATGCAAATCCTCCACTGAACTCATGTTTTCCACTCATTATTTACACCCCCCTGTATTGTCAATATATGAAAAGATTTTTTATTTGAGAGGGTATTTGTCTAGAAAAAAAGGATTTGAACTTATCGATATCGAATTAAATATACAAATAACGTGTACATAATCTGAGGTGGAACATATGAAGAAGCTGAATAATTTTCTGGATAATAAGTGTAGACAAAATGGAAGTATTTTAGGATTAAGTATCCGCTGCAGTATAAGTGGAAAGATTATGTATGATCATTTTGCAACCACCCGTCTTCAGCCAGCTTCTAATTTGAAGATAGTAACTGCTGTAGCTGCGTTGAGTAAATTAGGTCCTGATTATACTTTTCAAACAGCTGTTTATATGGATGGAGAAATGGTAAGAGGAGGTTATCAGGGGAATATATATTTAGTTGGTAAGGGCGACCCGACTTTACAATTAAAAGATTACATGCGTTTTGTAACTTCTTTAAAAGAAAAGGGGATTAGACGGATTTCAGGTGACTTTATTTTAGATGATAGCTGGTATGATGATATTCGTTGGTCTCAGGATTTGATATGGAAGGATCAGCAATATGCATATGGCTCGGAGGTATCTGCGCTAAGCCTTGCTCCAGATACAGATTATGATACGAATTCGATTAAATTCATTGTGAAGCCAGAACAAATTGGTGCAAGTCCAACCGTGGAAATCATTCCTCACGCAGAAGGAATAACGATAACAAATAAAGCAATTACGACAGCAGAGGCAGATGAGGAAGAACTTATTATACATCGTCATCATGATAAGAATCAATTTATTATATCAGGTAAAATTGGAATAAAGGAAGGAAAGCAAGAAGTCTACATGGCAATAAAGGATATTGAAATTTATATTGCGAAAACAGTGAAGCGTATGCTTGAAAAAGTGGGAATTGTTTTAAAAGGAAAAATAAAAAGGGGGAAGACACCTGTCGATGCGGAGTGTATTTATCAACAAGCATCGCCGCCATTATCCAAGATTGTAGTTCCGTTTATGAAACAGAGCAATAATGGGATTGGTGAAATGCTCACTAAAGAATTAGGACGTATTACCTTTGGAGATGGGACATGGGAAGCGGGAATCGCCGCATTAAAAGAAGCGTTAGTTCCTTATTGTATTCGTTTAGATACGTTACAATTAAGGGATGGTTCGGGAATTTCAGCTGCGAATTTTATTCCTGCAGAAGAGCTGACACGCTTACTTTTTGAAATACAAAAGGAAAAGTGGTTCCCCGACTTTTTAAATAGCCTGCCAAAAGCTGGAGAAGAGGACAGAATGGTTGGCGGTACATTACGTCATCGGATGAAAGGGTTAGATGTTCGGGCTAAAACAGGGACGATTGAAGGCGTCAGCACGCTCTCTGGTTATTTAACAAACTTGAACGGGAATCAACTTATTTTTTCAATCTTATTTAATCATTTATTAGATGAAGATAAAGGCAAGGATTTAGAAGATGAACTGATCGCATTATTAGCGGAAATAACGAACTGGAGTACAGATGGAAGCAGTAGTTAATTATGGCAGGATTCTAGCATGGAATAGAGCTGTTTACGCAGTACTTTTAAGTTGTTAAAGCACGTTTATTTCACAGAATTAAGCTTCATTTTATGTTTTTTTCATGGGCTTACCACAGTTTTACCACATTTAAATGCTAAAGTTAAATTAAGATAGTTTAATAAATCCATCAATAGTTAGAGATTATATTCAAAAGGATTTCATTTCGACAGCTATCGTTTTGATTCTTGTAATGAATGTCAAACAATAAGGAGAATGAATATGACAGTGCATATTTACGGAGTATCTTGCTCATCTACAAGAAAAGCGAGACAGTGGTTTCGCAAACATGGAATTGCTTATAAGGAACGTAATATCTTACATCAACCGTTGACAATTGAAGAACTTAAAAATATTTTACAAATGACTGTGGAAGGAACGGACGAAATACTTTCAACCCGTTCTAAAATTTACAAAGAACTTAATCTAAATGTAGAGGAACTTTCTTTACAAACCTTGTTAAAACTAATTCACAAATATCCAAGATTACTAAAAAGCCCTATTTTAGTTGATGAAAAAAGATTTCAAGTTGGTTATCATGAGGAAGATATTCGTCAATTTTTACCAAGAAAGACGAGGCAACTTCAATGGTTACAATGGAAGGTAGATTTAGGTTTGATGAAAGGCTGAATAATTTTATTTGGTGTAAATATAATATTTGGCTCGGACGTGTATGGTTGTCCAATAGCTAATAGAATACGCATTTCTTTATAACGAATTAGACGAGACGGCTCTCTTTATAGTCGTCTCGTTTTATTCGTTATCTAGGAAAATATAAAAATTTAAGCGCCTGTTAATGCTTGTTCAATATCTTCTATTAAATCCTCTGCATCTTCAATTCCGACAGAGAAACGGAGGAGATCATCGCCGATTCCTCGATTATCTCTTTCCTCAGCTGGCATATCAGCATGCGTTTGAGTAGTAGGATAGGTGATAAAGCTCTCTACGCCGCCTAAGCTTTCTGCAAATACAATTAAGTTTAATTGAGATAAAAAAGACTTAACTTGTTTTGCATTTTCTAAGCAAAAGGAAAGCATGCCGCCTTTATTTGGATAATATACTTTGCGAATTGCTGGGTGCTCCTTTAAGTAAGTGGCAATTTGCTTAGCGTTCGATTCATGTCGTTGCATACGTAATGCAAGTGTTTTTAAACCACGTACAAGTAACCAGCTGTCTAACGCAGATAAAGTCGCTCCAGAAGCATTATGCATATTAAATAGTTTTTCGGATAAAGCAGCATCCTTTGTAACCACAATTCCTGCCAGTACATCGTTATGACCGCCGATATATTTGGTTGCACTATGAACAACAATATCTGCACCAAGGCTAAGAGGCTGCTGTAGATAAGGTGTTAAAAATGTATTATCCACAATCAACAGTAAGTCGTGTTTTTTTGCTAAATCTGAATATGTCTTAATATCTACTTCTTGCAGCAATGGATTCGTAGGCGTTTCCAAAAAGATAGCTTTTGTATTTTCGTGAATACATCGTTCTGTTTGCGTAATATCTTGGCACACATCATAGGTTACCGAAATATCATATGCTTTTTCAAAATGGTCAAAGATGCGATAGGTTCCTCCATAAATATCTTTTGTAGCAATAATATGATCACCTGAACGAAATAAAGAGGAGAGTATTAATTGAATAGCAGCCATCCCCGAACTACAGGCAAAAGCAGCATCTCCTTGCTCTAATTTTGCGAAACCTTCTTCTAAAACGGATCTTGTCGGATTTTTGGTACGTGTATAATCAAATCCTGTGGAATGGCCAATTCCCTGATGTTGGTATGCTGTAGACATGTATATAGGCGGATTGATTGCCCCTGTTCGTTCATCGGTTTTGTTACCAAGCTGTACTAATGCTGTTTCTAATTTTTTCATCCTTTTCTGCCTCCTCATAAATAAAACCCTTCTTACTCATAAGAATAAGAAGGGTATAACTACAAAATCATACACTTCTTATCTTTAAAGGAATGAAATCCTCCTGGAATTAGCACCTTGCTTTTGTGAGCTGGTTGCTGAGACATCTTAGGGCCAGTCCCTCCGTCTCTCTTGATAAGAATTTGAATTTATTCAATTATAATTATTTTTACTTTACAAGAGAGCGGAAAAAAAATCAAGTTTTATTTAAAATTTTAGATTAGTCTATGTTTAGAGGGGATCTTCATTTTAAGCCTCCGCGATGTACATGTTTCTTATAAATGGCGAAAACAATATTTTAATGAAAACCCTAATAATAGTTTGAAAAGCGTTTTGATGAAGATTACAATAAGAGTGATGATATTGAACTAATTAGTTGTATTTAAAAAAGAAGAAAAGAAGTCTAAATAGATGAAGGGCGAACCTGGAAGAAGGATAAGAGCAGAATATCTTTAAAAAAGGAAGACGATATATGCATAAAAGAAAGCTATTAATCGTTAACATTTGCATGTTGGCAGGCTGTATAATTATTGTTGGTACGGGTATTTATAAAGATAACCGTTCGGCTCAACAGTCTGTGGATTCGGAACGACGAATTATAGAAAGTAGAGAGGGGCAAACGGAAGAAAGCGTAGAACTTTTCACTACTACTTGGCAGAATAAATTATTAATGGATAATGAACAAATTTATCGGCCGGTCGATTTAGATTACCCCAACACGCTGCATGAAAAGGACGAAACGGAATTATTGGATGATGTTCGTATAACCCAAGAATCAGAAATAAAAGGTAAAACCTATTCAGATTTTGAGGAAGAAGCCCCTACGCAAATAACAAAAAATGAAAGTGACCGAACGCAAACGGAAGAGATAGAACAAAGCAACCATTCTAACCAGGGCTATACTGCCAGTAAGAGTGAAGCGCAAGCAGAGGAAAGAGAAGTCTCACTTCCTAACCAAAGTATTGTAAATGCCAGGGGAGACACGGAGACTCATGCAGATAAGGATTCTCGAAAATTAAATGATTCTAATTCAAATGACGCAATGGAAAATACAAATGAAGAAACGAAAAAAGAAGAAAAAGTAGAAACAGATCATCCCTCAGATGAGAAGGATGAAAATAAGAGCGTAGATAACGACAATAAGGAAGATACAGCGAAAGAAGAAGCTGAGAAAGAAAAAGAGGTATCAGATAAAGACAACGAAACAGAAAACGGTGAGAACAAAGGGAATGATTCCAATCCTAAGCCCGAAAAGGAGGGGGAACATATAAATAATAGCACGGAGAAAACACCTGTTATTATTGAGTAAAGGATAAAATATACGCTTGTTTCTCTAGACCAAAAAAGATAATAGCGATTTTTTTAAAGAAATAATAATGAATATTAGCCTATTCTTGCAAAGTTTGATATTATATTAATTGCAGTGACTATTTATAGTGCGTGTTCAAAAATGTCGAGGAGAAGGAACAGTCGGCTAAGGTTTCAGGTTCCGATTTTGGTGCTGTGAGGACTCGCCTCGCCGAAAAAAGCTGCAGGACAGAAATGGAAGGCAGCGCTGCTTCCGGTAAAAGGTATGCTTTTAATTACATAAGCAGCGGTACGCCGGATTAGCTAGTCGACGAGCATCTTGCCCGCTGTGATGATTCCTGCGCCTGTTACATGGCGTCGTCGTTATTGGTAGAAGTTTCTATACCTAATCTGTCATTTTATTCGGCTATTTGAACATCCTCTAATATAAGAATAGTTTAAGAACACATTAGATTTTATATTTATGGAAGATAGAAAGGAAGATGAATGATGAGTAAACCAAAAATAGTTGTACTTGGTGCAGGCTATGCTGGATTAGTAGCAACAAGACGTTTAACTCAACAGCTCTCTGCTGAAGAAGCTGAAATTGTTTTAATTAACAAACATAATTACCATTATGAAAGTACATGGCTACATGAAGTAGCTGCGGGTACTATTAACCCGAACCAAGCGCGTTTTATGCTAACTGATGTCGTAAATCCAAAACGTGTTCGTTTAATTTATGATACAGTTACGGAAGTGAAGCGTGAGGACAAGCGTGTGGTTCTAGAAAACAGTGAAGTAGCTTATGACTATCTTGTATTTGCATTAGGATTTGTTTCAAATACATTTGGCATCCCTGGCATGGAAGAACATGCTTATGCAATTACTGATATTGATTCAAGTCGTTTAATTGCTGAACATATTGAATATCAATTTGCTCAATATTCTTCAAGCGAAGAAAAACGTGATGAGCAACTTGCTATCGTGGTCGGCGGCGGTGGTTTCACTGGCATTGAGTTTGTTGGTGAACTTGCAGATAAAGTACCAGAGCTATGTAAAAAATATGACATTGACCGCAGTAAAGCACGAATCATTAACGTAGAAGCAGCTCCATCTATTTTACCTATGTTTGATAAAGATCTTGTTGCTTATGGTAAACAATCCTTAGAAAACCGCGGCGTGGAATTCCGTATTGGTACACCAATTAAAGAATGTACAGAAGAAGGATTCGTTGTTGGTGATGATAATGAATTAATTAAAGCTGGTACGGTAGTATGGACTGGTGGAGTAACTGGTAACCCAGTATTAGCTGAATCAGGTTTTGAATTATTTAAAGGTAAAGTAAACGTTGGGCCAGATCTACGTCCGGAAGGGGAAGAAGATATCTTTATCCTTGGAGACTGCTCTTGGACATTAGACCCTAAAACTGGTAAACCTTATCCTCCAACTGGTCAGTTAGCTGTTCAAGAAGGTGCGAAAGTTGCTGAGAACATCGTTGCGTTAATCCGTAATGAAGTTATTACTGATTTTGTTTATTCCGATAAAGGTACAGTTGCATCCCTTGGTTTATCTGATGGTATCGGGAATGTACTTGACGGGAAAAAACTAAGCGGTAAATCTGCAGCAGCAATGAAAAAAGTTGTTGATGACCGCTCTCTATTCTTAGTTGGCGGTACGAAGACATTACTTAAAAAAGGTAAATTCCGTCCTTTCTAATAACAGAGTGACAGTATATTATTGGATTTGATAAACTACTCCACAGGAGGTAAGAAATATGAAGAAAGTATTTTGTTATGTTTTGCTTGCTCTGACAGCACTAGTTGGCTATCGAGTTGCAAATGATTATTTAGAAGATAATAGGGACTTTAGATAATAAAAAAATTACCAGGAGTTTTCTCCTGGTAATTTTTTTGGTTTTTAAGAAATGAAGCGGAAGCTGTAGAGAAGCCTTTTAGTGAATAAGAATTGCTCCTTTAACCATAATACAATTAAGGAGTGTGCAATAATGCGAAGGTTTATTCTTTTATTCACTTTTTTATTTGTTTTTATTCCTAATCCTTCTTATGCGAAAGTTATGGAATTATATGATGACCAAGAGTCTTGGTTAATCGATTTAAAACCTTATATTTTTGAAATGGATACAGCTCTGCTGAATTGGAATGAAATCCAACGTTTGACAAAGCATATGCAGAATATTGTTTTAGAAAAGCCTATGAATGCATACATTGATCACGAAGGCAAAATCGTAAAAGAAAAACATGGTTCTATGCTCGATGTCATCCAGTTTCATTCACTTATCAACGAGGTCTATTATGGAGAAGAGGACAAACGGTTCCGTATACCAAAACAAACGATTCCGGCACGTGTAGATGAAGCGTTGCTAAAAGAAATAACGGAAAAACAGCTGAATCGTTTTACAACGTATTTTAGGAAAGAAAATGTAGAAAGGACCCATAACATTGAGTTAGCTGCAGAAGCGATTAATAATACGGTTATCTTTCCTGGAGAACGTTTCTCTTTTAACGAAGTAGTTGGGGAGAGAACGAAAGAAAGAGGTTATCTTCCGGCCCCGGTCATTGTAAAAGGAGAATTTAGTGAAGATATTGGCGGCGGAATTTGCCAAGTATCTTCCACATTATTTAATGCTGTAGATCTCCAAGGGATTGAAATTATAGAACGTTACGCGCATAGCAGAGAAGTACCTTATGTTCCAAAGGGAAGGGATGCAACCGTAAGTTGGTGGGGACCAGATTTTTCATTTCGGAATAAATATAATCATCCACTCCTCATCCAAGCTACTTCAAAATACGGAGAAATGACGGTTACGATTTATTCTAGTAAAGATGCAGCTCTTTTTAAAGAAACATAAAAGACCCACATTGATAAGCTTATAATTAAAATATAAAAACCTGATTTTGCTTCTGCGAGCAAGATCAGGTTTTTTACATAGATGTCTATATTAAATTGAGATGTTCAAAAGTCCTCAAATATCAAGCTTCAAATTTCTATATCGCATGAAGCGTTTGCCCTGTTCATAAAAGCACATCACTGTGACCCTGTGGTTTGGATCAGAAATGGGGCCGGGATTGGGATTACTCGACCCACCCAAAACTGTTAGCTGCTTTGAACACGCATTTACATTATTCTGCTTTGTGCAATTCTAATTCAAACTGAATTTTTACATCTTCACCAACAAGGACGCCGCCAGTTTCCAGAGAAGCATTCCAAGTTAAACCGAATTCTTTACGATTGATGCTTGTAGAACCGCTAAATCCTGCAACAAGGTCTCCACTCATTGGATCTTTACTTTCGCCTTCGAAGGTTACGTCTAAAGTAGCTGGTTTGGTAGTTCCTTTCAATGTTAAATCGCCATTCACCTTGTAGTTATTGCCGCCAGATTTTTTGATATCTGTTGCGATAAATGTAATATTTGGGTGGCTTTCTGCATCAAAGAAATCCTCAGAACGAAGATGATTATCGCGGTCACTATTACGTGTATTGATACTAGCTACATCTATTGTTACTTCAATTTCCGCATCCGTTAAATCTTCCACATCTGCTTTAATCCTCGCATCAAAGTTATCGAATGTACCCTTTGCTCTTGAAATCATCATATGCTTTACAGAAAATCCCACTTCACTATGCGCTTTGTCTACTGTCCAATTTAATTTTGCCATTATTACTCCTCCTAAATATTAGTTACTTACTTTATGTTACCTAGTGTAAAATGATAAATAGAAAAAGTCAAGTATCTTTAATTAAAAATTTCTTAAATGCATATATGATACCCCATATTTATATGGAAATAACTTGTTCCAAAGATGCATGCCGTTCCTAAAACGTTGATTTAGCAATAATAATATATAGGGTTGTACGAGGAGGGGAGGAAAGTGGACAAAGGTACTTTGATTAGTATAATTGCTGTGCTTATCGCTACAACAAACCAAGTTCTTGTGCTATTAGGTAAGTCACCGATACTTATCGATAGTACCCTTATAGAGCAGATTGTATCCGCGATATTCACTATCATCACTATTATTGTGGCTTGGTTCAAAAGGAAGAAAAAAATGGCGGATAACCCGAAAAAAAATAAAAATAATAAGAACTAACGTAATTCTATAGTAGTTAAGCCTGTAAATAAAAAATTCTTTTTTTACAGGCTTTTTTTATGCCTTCATTCAAACAATTCGGTATACTAAATATTAACTAATAGAATAAAAATAAAGGAGAGAAGCTGATGAAGCAAAAATTACAGCCGACATGGGATTTAGACGTTATTTTCCCTGGACAGAGTAGTTCAACTGAATTTCGCCGATTTGTGGATGAGGTTACAAATGAAATAGAAGCAATAATGGAAGTAGTAAATGATTTGGATGCAAATGGGGAAGTCAAAGCATGGGAGGAAGTTTTCGTAAATTTAGAGAATGTTATAAAGAAATCGCGTGAAATGGGAGCTTACATTAGTTGTCTAAGCGCTCAAGATGTCACAGATAAACAAGCTAGTTTATACGTTGCCAAAGCAGCTCAAATTTCAGCATCAAATACTGCTTTGTCAAAAATAGTTGATCAAAAACTTGGAGAAGTAACAGAAGAAAATTGGAACAACTTACTAGCGCAAGAAGCGATCAAACCTCTTCAATTTATCTTAAATGAACGAAGAGAACGGGCACGAGAACAACTTTCTAAAAAGGAAGAAATTTTAATCAGTAATTTAGCAGTAGATGGATATCATGCTTGGAATCAAATGTATGGAGCCGTTGTTGGAAATATGAAAATTGATATAGTAGAAGACGGCGAAGTTCGAACTTATTCTGTTGGGCAAGCTTCTAATAAATTATCGACACCGGATCGGGAACAAAGAGAATATGTATTTAGGCAAATAAGCAAAGCCTGGAAAGAAAATGAGAGTTTATTTGGACAAACTTTAAATCATTTAGCAGGTTTTCGATTGCAAACCTATAAACATTATGGATGGGACAACGTTTTAAAAGAGCCGCTAGAAAAAAATCGGATGAAAGAAGAAACGTTGAATGCAATGTGGGGAGCAATTGAGAAACATAAACCTCTATTTATTGAATACTTAAATCAAAAAGCATCTTTATTAAATTTAGAAAAACTAAGTATTTTTGATGTAAATGCTCCTATCCAATCAAAAGTCGAAACAAAGAGTTATGATGAAGGAGCGGCATTTATTATGGAGCAATTCCGCAGTTTTAGTCCGCAAATGGCAGAATTTGCTCAAATGGCGTTTGAAAAGCGATGGATTGAAGCGGAAGATCGAGCTGGTAAACGTCCAGGGGGTTTTTGTACAAGTTTTCCTGTAAGTGAACAAACGCGTATTTTTATGACGTATTCAGGAACACCTTCTAATGTGGCTACGTTAGCTCATGAACTCGGACATGGATACCATCAATATGTGATGAATGATGTCAATGGATTGAATCAAGGTTATGCGATGAACGTTGCAGAGACAGCTTCTACCTTTGCAGAAATGATTGTAGCAGATGCATCAGTAAAAGCTGCTAAAACAGACGAGGAAAAACTAACCTTGCTAGAAGATAAAATATCCCGCAGTATTACCTTCTTCATGAACATTCATGCACGCTTCTTATTTGAAAAGCAATTCTATGAAGAACGCAAGCAAGGTATGGTAGGGACAGATCGATTAAATGAGCTTATGGTGGAAGCGCAAAAAGAAGCTTATTGTAACAGTCTATCTGAGTATGACCCTTACTTTTGGGCATCTAAACTCCATTTTCATATTACAGGTGTCCCTTTTTATAACTTCCCTTACACATTTGGTTACTTGTTCAGTCAGGGAATATATGCTTATGCCCAAGATTATAAAGGGGATTTTGAAGCGAAATATATTGCATTGTTACGAGACACAGGTCGTTTGACAGTAGAAGAACTTGCTATGAAACATTTACAAGTTGATTTAACAAAAGCTGATTTTTGGGAAAGTGCCATTGATATTTGCAAACAAGATGTTCATGCATTTTTAGATATAGCCAAAAAAATCCCAAGTTAATGGAAGCTATTGCGATTTGCGGTAAGGTGGTCTATACTGAATTTAAACAAAAAAGTGAATAAAAAAGCCTGCAAGGGGAGCCATAGGCTGAGAGTGAACGCTATTTTGTTCTGACCCTTTGAACCTGTTAGTTAACGCTGGCGTAGGGATTGTAGACTTTTTGATGGATATAAAAGTAATGTGTGAGTGGAGTTTAAGGCATTCTTTGGAGAGGTAAGCTTTTTAAGAATGCACCCATCAAGAAGACTCCCTTGGCATTGCTTTTTTGTTGTTTAAAAACATAATTTTTAGTGTAATCGGGGGAGAAAAAATGAAAAATAAAACACTTTTTTTAGTAGAGGTGGCAATCTTTACTGCACTTGCTTTCTTACTGGACATACTGCCAATCGGATTTAAGCTTTGGCCACAAGGCGGATCTGTTTCTTTTGCGATGATTCCTATCTTTATTGTTGCTTTTCGTTGGGGACTTAAAGGAGGTCTGTTATCAGGATTTCTTTGGGGTGTATTGCAGGTGGCAACAGGTGCTTTCATCTTACACCCACTTCAAGGGATTATTGAATATGGATTAGCTTTTACTGTTGTTGGTCTAGCAGGGTTATTCGCCAAACAAGTGATTGAAAGTATTAAAAATAAACAAGTCAAAAGAGCTTTTCTCTATATGTTAGCTGGCGTATTCCTTGGTTCAGCTGCACGCTTTGGATGTCATTTTATCGCTGGAATTGTTTTCTTTGAATCTGCTGTAGATGGACAACCAACTTGGCTTTATTCATTGATTTATAATTTATCTTATATGATTCCATCTTTTATTTTAAGTCTCATTGTCGTATTTTTCTTGTTTTATAAACAGCCGAGAACGTTAGTAGGAAAATTATAGAATAATTCAGATTCCCTCACCCCAAATCCTGCAGCCATAATAGCTGCAGGATTTTTAGGTGGCTTTTATAGATGTCTGTTTTACAAGACCCATTTAATTTTTTCTTTTGTGTTTTTTAATGTTTTTTCCAGTCGTATATCTATCCTCGAGAAAAACATCTTCTATTCCTTTGGTCACTAAGTTTAATGCAAGAATGACAAGTGTAAATGCAATAACCACGCTTAAAAACATCCAAGACCAACCGCCTAAGTGGTTAAATCCATTACCAACCATACCAGACCACTCGCTAGATACAGAAATATATGCATTTTGAGTATCGTCAAGTTGTTGCTCCATTGTCCCGCCGAACAATAAGTGAAAAAATCCAAGGTGAATCAATAAAATTAATACTTTGATTATTTCCTGTATAAACTGAATGAGTAAGAGGGGAACCATAAATGGTAGCACATGCTTATGAAGTATATGTAAACGGCTTCCTCCGAGTGTTTTTGCTGATGTAATAAATTCTGATTTATAAATCTGATTGAGTTGGTTTCCAATTAATAAGGACATTGTAGGGATCGCTACGATGGTTAATACAAAAAACTGGAAAATCATTTTTTGGAAAATACTATAACCGTCTACCTCGCCATGTGGAGTGAAAATCACGTCATATAAAAGAATATAGCAAATAAGTGCAGCTGGAATATAATAAAATCCATTCACTAAACCGCTAAGGTACTGGTTGAATTTTGAGAAGTAATTTTCAAAAAACAGACCAATGATCGTTGAAATTATTACCCGCAAACCCGCTACAAGTATAGAAATACCAATTGTATATTTTGCACCTTGTATTAATAAAACAATAATATGTCTTCCTACCTCGTCTGTACCAAGCGGAGGCACTTCGAGAGGGTTAAAAGGAGCAAATGATGTTATGTTCCCTTCATTATTTCTTAAAAATTCAGTAACAGGTATCTTTCCTTGAAAAAATACTGTGTGAACAAAACTCGCTGCTAGTAATAAAAATATAAATATAAAACCTGATAAAAAGAGCGGATGCTTGAAGAGATTGTTTATCATAGCTTTCGTGTTCATAATTTAAACCTCCACTTGTTTACCAGTTATCTTTTCAATAACAATTTGTACGGATGCTTGCATAATATAAATAGGAATAAACAAACTTAACAATCCTATTGCCAATATTTGCGACGAATCATTCGTAAGCATAAACCGCATTAAACCATCTATATTGAATGCATATTCAATCATAAGTAGATTAGATAGCATAAACCAGATAATCGATTTAGAATGCAGAAAAATATGGATAACAGCATTACGCAATACATGAGAAAACAAAATAGAATAGGTTGATAATCCTTTGGATTTTGCAACATCTACATACTGACGAGATATTTCTTCTTCAAAATCATAAATCATAGTACGATAGAAAAATATTGTCGGTAAAATGGTAAGGACAATAATTGGCAACATAAATATTTGATTGTCGCCAAAAGACGCAATACTAAAAAAAGGAATATTTGTGTGTTTGTGGATGAAAATTGCAGTTATAATCGAAAGGCCAATCACAAATATATCCGGAATGGATGCTCCGATAAAAAGTATTATTCTGATTGTTTTACGTATTTTCTTTGTAACCATTATAGTAATTAGGGTTAAACCTAGAGCTAAAAGAAATGTGATTATAAAAGAGACAAAAAGGAGAATCATAGAATATCTCCATCGTGCCCAAATCCCTGGAAATAGGAAATATGTTGTTTGGAAGTGTCCGTATGTTATTGATTCTGGGTGAACCAAGCTCGAACCAATAGACCCTACTTCGGAGAGGTAAGAAGAGATATCTAACTTCATTCCGTCAAATAGTGCTGGAAGAGCTGAAATTAAGATAATACCGATAAACGTCAAAAGAAATTTTAATAAAATTCGATAGTATAAATTCATTTTTCGCCCTCTCTTTCACCTATCAAACGGCTGTTGATAAAATGGTGTAACAAATTCGTTAAACTACATAATATATGGCCGTACGGGAGGAAACGAAAACATCTTATATTTAAAAATAGAAGGAGATAGCTATACGTTGGAGGGAAGATCGAATACGCAGGAACAACTTGTAAAGATTTTAATCTTTACACAAGATAAATAAGAACCCATAAGGGGCGCCTAGAATAACAGTGCAGCATTGGGACCGTCAACATGAATCGTATATATTTTTATAACTTAAAATATAAGTAATATTATAAATTATTTGTAATTATTTTTCAACTATGGTAGATTCTAAATACAGATTTGAGGAGCAAACTTTGATAAATAAGTTTTGGAAAGGCTGTTTGACTGCTGTAGTTGGTAATAAGCGTTATGTTTATGCGCATTTTAACCAAATTTAGGTTCCAGATGCATTAACCCTTCTGTAACCTAATACAACTTTTGCGGCCTGATTAAAAAGGGATAGAAAGCAATTGACCCGAAGGTTAGGCATTACTGATAAAATATTTAATATTCACGAAAATTTTTATTTTCAAAAATGACTTTCTGGAAATTAGATAAAATTTCCAATTGTGGTAGGATGATAGTTCTTTTAATTCTAACGAGATTATAAAAGGAGCGCGTTAAATGTTTCCAGTGTTGGATACTGAAAGGCTAATATTAAGAGAAATTGTAAAAGAAGATGCGAAAGGTATTTACGCTTGTTTTTCAAATGACGATGTAACTCGCTTTTATGGACAAGAAACACTAAGTAATATTGAACAAGCTGAGAGAGTCGTTGAATTCTTTGCAAAAAACTACAAGGAAAAAAGAGGCATACGTTGGGGAATTGAAAGAAAAGATACTCAAGGGCTAATTGGAACAATTGGTTTTAATGCCTGGACGCCTAAACATAAAAGAGCTGAAATAGGATACGAGATACATCCTGGACACTGGAGAAAAGGATACGTTTCTGAAGCGCTATTGAAAGTTATTTCATATGGTTTTAATGATATGGATTTAACGCGTATAGGGGCTGTTGTATTTCTTGAAAATGAGGCGTCTAATAACCTTCTAACAAAAGTTGGTTTCCAGAAAGAAGGAATCTTAAAGGATTATATGTATCAAAATGGTGTAGCCTACGATACGAATATCTATTCGTTACTTAAAAATAATTCCAATATTACTTAATAAGATTTTTATAGCAATTATAAATGAAAATCCCCTTCCTCATTGATGGTAACTTTGGAAAGAAATTCAATTTATGAACGCTCTACACAATGATTAATTCATTTTCAGTACAATATAATAAAGCATTTTCTCAAAATGAAGATTTTTATTGCATAGTTAGTTATCTGTAATTTTGTTCTTTCCCCTTCTTTATTTGGTTTGAATGAAAATGAAAGAAACACAACTACGGCAATAATAATACCAATTAAAATGTGAAAGTAAATGGATTTACTATGGAGCAGTTTGGGTACAAGCTGTGGTATGAACCGAATGATGAGAGCAACGATAAAGAGGGCGATAATTGTGTTAAGTTTTATTAACATTTACATATGTAATAGGCTATCTACAAGAAAAATGGTAAAATAAAGAATAACAAAAAGTCTATCGCACAGTGACACTTTTTCCAGGGAGGCGAGTAGTCGCAGGGGCAGTTATTAGCGATAGAACAGTAGCTATTAATACTGAGCAATAATGAAAAAGTATATTAAAGAATGTTATTTTCACGCATGTTTGGGAAACGCGTGCATAGCAAAGAGGGGGATTTTTCGAGTGGGAAAACAAATTTTAATTGTTGATGATGAAAAATCGATTGTTACTTTATTAAAATACAATATTGATAATGCAGGATTCACTACGGATGTAGCTTACGATGGAGAAGAAGCTTATCAGAAAGCCTTTACGAATACGTATGATTTAATCATCTTAGATTTAATGCTCCCAAAATTAGATGGCATGGAAGTATGCAGGAAATTAAGAAAGAACGATATTCATACACCTATATTAATGTTGACGGCAAAAGATGAGGAAGTAGATAAAATTCTTGGGCTGGAGCTGGGTGCTGACGATTATTTAACAAAACCATTTAGTCCTAAAGAAGTAATCGCACGAGTTAAAGCAATTATCAGAAGAACACAGCGTTCTCAAGAGGATCATTACCAAGCTCTTCGGATTAAGGATTTGACCATTTATCCAGAGCGATATGAAGCAGAAATGAATGGGGAATTAATTACTTTTACCCGAAAAGAGTTTGAGTTACTGTTTTACTTGGCAAAACATAAAGGGAAGGTCATTTCCAGAGATCAATTACTCAGCAGTGTATGGGATTATGACTTTGTAGGCGACACTAGGATTGTTGATGTCCATGTTAGTCATCTACGCGATAAAATTGAGCCGAATTCCAAAAAGCCTGTTTACATCAAAACAGTTCGTGGTTTAGGTTATAAAATAGAGGAGCCAGTTTAAATGAATATATTATTTTCAAAAACATTGTTTCCAAATATACTCGGTATCACCGTTGTCCTATTATTATCTGGTTGGCTGATGACGAAAGCAGACGGAAACTGGATATTTATTCTTGCCATTATTTTAGTTGAATTTCTAGTTATCTCTATTATTTTTATGCAGTTCTATAACAAATACACAAGGCCTCTAAGAAAAGCTTCTAAAGCAGTAAATGAAATGATTAAGGGGAACTATGCTGCGCGTTTTTACAACGGAAATAGCGAAGAAATGGAAGAATTAAGCAAAAACATTAATAAACTTGCCCGTAATATGAGTGAAATTACGATTCAAGAACAGATGCATGCAGAACAATTAACTTCTATTATCGATAATATGAAGAACGGGCTTGCTCTTATTGATGAAAAAGGGTATGTGCATTTAGTGAATCGCGGATTCGTTGAGATGTTTCACGGAAATGAAAAGCAATATCGCGGACATTTATATTATGATGTGTTTGAAAATGAGGCAATGCACGAAGTTGTTCAAAACACATTTTTATATGAAAAACCTGTCAAGAATCAGTTCAAAAATAAACGTGGATTGGCCAAAAATTATATGGAAGTTATTGCGGCACCGATTTTTAATGAAAGAAATTTTGTTAAAGGTGCTGTGCTCGTTATTTATGATATTACAGAATTGAAGCGACTGGAAAAGATGCGAAAGGACTTTGTCGCGAATGTCTCCCATGAATTACGCACACCAATTACATCAATAAGGGGATTTGCAGAAACATTAAAAGAGAAACAACATGATGAAAAGGCCGCCGAAGAGTTCATTGAAATTATTTACAAGGAAAGTCATCGATTACAGTTGCTAATTGAAGATTTGTTAGAACTATCCCGCTTAGAAAGGGAAGGGTTTCAGTTAGAACGACAAAATTTCGATGTGAAACAGATGGTAGACGCGGTGGTGCCCTCATTAAGGAAAAAAGCAGAGAAAAAAGACTTAAATCTAACTGTCTCTATTCCTTCGGATGTTACCGTATATGCAGATGCCGGAAAACTGCAGCAGGTTATTATAAATTTAGTGGACAATGCTATTAACTATACACCATCAGGCGGGAGCGTGAATCTAACCATGATAGAGGATGGTAATCGAGTTCATTTTACTGTTAAGGATACCGGTATTGGCATGGAGAAGAAAGCAATACCAAGAGTATTTGAACGATTTTACCGTGTAGATAAGGATAGAAGCCGGAATACCGGCGGAACAGGTTTAGGATTAGCTATTGTCAAGCATATTGTAGAAGTCCATCAGGGTGAAATTACGCTAGAGAGTGATATAAATAAAGGGACAACGGTTCACGTGTATATTCCAAAAGATTAAGTCATTGCTATCACAGCGATGGCTTTTTACTTTAGAATACATTCTAAAAAGTGGAAAGCCGGTTATAAGTTTATGGAACATCCACTTAAGGGATAATCTTATAAATAGGTGAAAGTGTGTATTAGGCAGTTCTGAATAAACATGATAAAATAAAACTACTTAGATGATAAAGGAGACGGGATTATGACTAAAAAGCTTGTTTTAATTGATGGTAATAGCGTTATTTACCGTGCGTTCTTTGCATTACCATTATTAAATAATGAAAAAGGCGTATATACCAATGCTGTTTACGGTTTTACAACGATGCTGCTTCGAATCTTAGAAGAGGAGAAGCCTACTCATATGCTTGTTGCCTTTGACGCAGGAAAAACAACATTTCGCCATCAAACCTATAAGGAGTATAAGGGAGGTCGTCAAAAGACCCCTCCAGAGCTTTCCGAACAATTTCCTGTCCTAAAGGAACTGCTTGATGCTTTTGATATTAAGCATTATCAGCTTGATCAGTATGAAGCGGATGATATTATTGGAACTTTATCCAAGTTAGCCGATGACAAAGGGTGGGAAGTAACTGTTATTTCTGGAGATAAAGATTTATTACAACTTGTCTCTGACCATGTAACAGTGAGTGTAACAAAAAAAGGCATTAGCGATATCGAAAAATATACTCCAGCATATCTCCTTGAGAAAATGCAGCTAACCCCTCAACAGATAACGGATTTAAAAGGATTGATGGGAGATAGTTCAGATAATATTCCTGGCGTGCCTGGCGTAGGGGAAAAAACAGCAACAAAGCTATTAAAACAATTTGCCACCCTAGAGCAGGTATATGAGCATTTAGATGAAGTGAGTGGCAAGAAGTTAAAGGAAAATTTAACGAACTATCGTGATGATGCAATAATGAGTAAAGATCTAGCGACGATTAATCGGAATTCTCCTATTACAGTGGCTTTAGAAGATACGACCTATGAAGGTTATTCCACGTCTTCTGTACGGAACATGTTTATGGATTTAGGTTTCCAATCGTTGTTAACTCGTCTTTCCGGTGCAGAAGAAGCAGTGGAAGAGGTTGTTGAACACCAAGAGATTAAATACGATATGGTTCAAGAGATAACGGAAAGTTTATTTACAGATGAAACCGTGATGGTTGTTGAAATGTTAGGTGAAAATTATCATACAGCACCTATTGAAGGAATTGGAATTGTAAACCAAAATAACAAGAGTTTTATTCCAACAGCCACTGCAATCGAATCTCCTGTTTTCAAAGAATGGGCAGAGAATCCAAAGCAAAAGAAAATTGTTTTTGATGCAAAACGGACAAAAGTTGCTTTATTACGTAATCATATTCATATAGAAGGAATCGTTTTTGACGGCTTGCTTGCATCTTACTTAATAAATCCAGCTGAAAATAATCATGATATTCCAGCTATTGCAAGCAGAAAAGGAAAATATGATGTTTCTTTTGATGAAGAAATTTACGGTAAAGGAGCAAAACAAAAAGTTCCGGAAGAAGCGGTACTTAGTGAGCATGTTGTCCGCAAAGCAAATGCTTTGTTCGAACTGCACCCAGGGATGGAAAAAGAGTTAGAGGAAAATGAACAAGAAAAATTATTAAAGGAATTGGAGATGCCGCTTGCTTTAATCCTTGCTGAAATGGAGCATCAAGGCGTATTAGTAGATGTGGACCGTCTTAAAGAAATGGGCGATAGCTTAAAAGAAAGATTAGCCAATTTAGAAAAAGAAGTATATGAATTAGCTGGCAAGGAATTTAATCTTAATTCGCCGAAGCAGCTCGGTCCTGTTTTATTTGAGGATTTAGGGCTTCCTGTTGTTAAGAAGACGAAAACAGGCTATTCTACTGCAGCGGATGTGTTAGAGCAGCTTGCGGATCAGCATGAAATCATTCCTAAGTTACTTTTATATCGACAGTTAGGCAAGCTTCAATCGACATATATTGAAGGATTGCAAAAGGTTGTTCGTAAGGATACGAAAAAAATTCATACGCGTTTTAACCAAGCTTTAACACAAACTGGCCGATTAAGCTCCGTCGATCCTAACCTGCAAAATATTCCTATCCGTTTAGAAGAAGGAAGAAAAATAAGACAAGCATTCGTTCCTTCGCAAAAGGGATGGAAAATGTTTGCCGCGGACTACTCGCAAATCGAATTACGGGTGCTCGCACACATTGCCAATGATGAAAAGTTGATTGCTGCTTTTAAAGATAATTTAGATATCCATACGCAGACGGCAATGGATGTATTCCATGTAGAGAAGGATGAAGTCACAGCAAATATGCGCCGTCAGGCAAAAGCAGTTAACTTTGGTATTGTTTATGGAATCAGCGATTATGGACTGTCTCAGAATTTAGGGATTACACGAAAAGAAGCAAAACAATTTATTGAAAGATATTTTAATAGTTATCCAAGCGTAAAAGCATATATGGATGACATTGTTACAGAAGCAAAGCATAAAGGCTATGTGTCTACCTTAATGAATCGCCGCAGGTACTTGCCGGACATTACAAGCCGAAACTTTAACGTGCGGAGTTTTGCAGAAAGAACAGCAATGAATACGCCAATACAAGGAAGTGCTGCGGATATTATTAAAAAAGCAATGATTGATTTAGACCATCGTATTAAACAAGAAAATCTGCAAGCCAAGCTTTTATTACAAGTGCACGATGAATTAATTTTAGAAGCGCCAGAGGAAGAGATTGAAATCTTAAAAGAGATTGTCCCAGAAATGATGGAAAATACAGTAGAAATCTCTGTACCATTAAAAGTGGATTATTCTTATGGTGAAAGCTGGTTTGACGCGAAGTAGGGGATATTAATGCCGGAATTACCAGAAGTAGAAACAGTTAAAGAGACATTAAAATTACTTGTCCAAGGAAAAACCATTGAAAAAGTAGAGGTTCTTTGGCCAAATATTATAAAACAACCAGATGATGTAGAGGTTTTTAAGGATCTCTTAGAAGGTCAAACGTTTCAAGAGCTAAAGAGAAAAGGAAAGTTTTTACTCTTTTATTTAGATGATTATGTACTCGTCTCTCATTTAAGAATGGAAGGAAAATATCGTTTGCATGATCAAGAGGATGAGATGGAAAAGCATACACATGTTATATTTCATCTACAGGGTGGAGAGGAGTTGCGCTATAAGGATGTTCGCAAGTTTGGGACCATGCACTTACTGACCAAAGGAAGTGAATTCCTGCAAGCACCTTTGATGGCATTAGGACCAGAGCCATTTGATGAAGCATTTACAACAAATTATTTTTATCAAAGGTTAAAAAAATCATCGAGATTTATAAAAACAGCACTCCTGGATCAAAGTATTGTTACTGGTCTTGGCAATATATATGTGGATGAAACACTGTTCCGGGCTGGAATCCATCCTTTAACAAAGTGTAATGAACTAACAAAGAAACAAGTTGAAGCCATTCGTTACGCTGCGATTGAAACGCTCAAAGAAGCAGTACAAGCTGGCGGAACGACGATTCGCAGCTATGTAAATAGCCAAGGCAATATGGGGATGTTTCAGCAAGATCTCTATGTTTACGGACAAGATAAAAAGCCCTGCAGAAATTGTGGGGAAGAAATTATAAAAATAAAAGTTGGCGGACGGGGAACCCACGTATGTCCTGGATGCCAGCCGTTGAAATAGGTGAGTGTTCTATGAGTTTAGTTATTGGATTAACTGGTGGGATAGCAAGTGGCAAAAGTACTGTAGCAAAAATGTTTGCTGCTCTAGATATTCCAGTTATCGATGCTGATATTATAGCAAGAGAAGTCGTGGAGCCTGGTGAAGAGTCTTATCAAAAGGTAGTGGAGGTTTTTGGAGAAGAAATTTTAAAGGAAGATGGTTCGATCAATCGTCCTAAGTTAGGTTCCATTATTTTTTCAGATTCAGAAAAAAGAGAGCGATTGAATCAAATCGTTCATCCAGCTGTTCGTAAGCGAGTGTTGGAAAAAAAAGAATACTATATACGACAAGGTGAAAAATGTATTGTCTTAGACGTTCCATTGTTGTTTGAAAGCAAGTTAACTTCCTTAGTAGAGAAAACATTAGTTGTGTTTGTGGTTAAAGAAACACAATTAAAGCGTCTCATGGAAAGAAATCAGCTCAGTGAGCAAGAGGCGTGGGACCGAATTCAGTCTCAAATGCCATTAGAAGAGAAGGTTAAGCTCGCTGATGAATTAATTGATAATAACCATTCTATCGAAGAAAGTAAAGAACAGTTATTGGATCTGTTGAAAAAGTGGGGAGTAGCTGATTAAAAAAGATAAAAATTGAAGTGGCACTAACATTTTAATATGCTGTACCAAAAAAAATAAGCCATCATTTGGCTTATTTTTTTATATTTAATGACACACTTTCTTCTATATGTGTTATACTAATTATAACAAAAGATAAAAAGTATAACACAATCAGGAGGAATAAGGTGCTTATGGAGAAAACACGTATTGCAATTACAGGTTTTGGTCGAATTGGTCGAATGGTTTTTCGTCAGGCAATGGAAGAGGAACAATTAGAAGTTGTTGCCATTAATGCAAGCTATCCATCAGAAACGCTTGCTCACCTAATTAAATACGATAGCGTTCATGGTCCTTTTAACGGTGATGTGAAAGCGCTGCCTAACAAACTAATTGTTAATCGAAAAGAAATTCATTTAGTTAATTCCAGAGAACCTGAAAAACTACCTTGGAAAGATCTTAATATTGATATTGTAATTGAAGCAACGGGTAAATTTAAAACAAAGGAAGCAGCTGGGCTTCATTTATTAGCTGGCGCAAAGAAAGTTATTATAACTGCACCAGGAAAACAAGTGGATAAAACGATTGTAATTGGGGTTAATGAAGATGATTATGATCCGGAACAAGATGATGTGATCTCTAATGCGTCTTGTACAACCAATTGTTTAGCTCCTGTGGTAAAAGTTATCGATGATCACTTTACGATAAAGAATGGTTTGATGACAACAGTTCATGCATTTACCAATGACCAAAAAAATATTGATAATCCGCATAAAGACTTGCGTCGTGCGAGAAGCTGTACGCAGTCAATCATTCCAACCACAACTGGCGCTGCTAAGGCTTTAGCAGAGGTAATGCCACAACTTAAAGGGAAATTACATGGGATGGCTTTACGTGTACCGACACCGAATGTTTCATTAGTGGATCTTGTTATAGATATTGAAGAAGATGTAACTGCAGAGGATATAAATATTTTATTTAAGCAAGCAGCACAAGGATATATGCGCGGCATCATTCAATTTTCTGATGAACCGTTAGTTTCTATTGATTATACAACATGTTCTTACTCTGCCACGATTGATGGATTGTCAACGATGGTAATGGATAATAATAAATTAAAAATCATTGCTTGGTATGATAATGAATGGGGCTACTCTAAACGAGTTTTAGATTTAGCAACTTACGTAGGTTATAAACTAGAACAGAAGGTACGCTTAACGTCTTAAAAAATTTATTATCGTGTATGGCGTAACATATAACTTCCTGCGAGTGAAGTTATATGTTAAAGAGAGAAAATCCGCATGGAAATTAATTTCATGTGGATTTTCTTATGCACATGGAGCAGCGTTTAAATGAACGTTTTTGCCGGATGCGGGAGTAACTTTTATATAAGAAGAAAGGGCAATATCAAAACCAGTGGTTAATTTTACCGTATCCACTATTAGAAGCAACTGATATTCTACAAAGACAAGTGAATGGGTCATTTTTCTAATGCAAATTAAGTATTTCCTTCTATCATAGGAAAGTAGTTTAAATGTATAAATCATGTTAAAATAATATACACATAAAAAATATGGTGAAAAATACTAGGATGTGTATGTATATGTCAATTGGATATAAAGTAAAACGGTTATTTAACAATCATGCGGAAACTAGTGATAATCATATAGACCAAACGTTAAAAACTAGATACTATAAAGCAAGTAAAAACGCAGTACTTAAAGAAGTCGAGGCGTATTTTAATGCCAATCCAGATTTTTCAATTCATGCCATTTCGGAACAGCATGGAGAAATTGGAGCAAAGAGTATACGCGGTAAAAAAGTTTTAATTATAGCTACCGTAATCATGGTTCGACCATATCATACAGCACTTGATTTTTCCGTTACAACAGAAACACCGATTCAAATTGATTTTGGTTACAGTAATAAAATAATAAAGAGAATATATCAGCATGTAAACGAAAAGTTACCTAACATAGAAGGGTAAATGAAGAAGGAGTGAACGAAATGCGTTGTTCCAACTGTAATAACAAAAATACTAAAGTATTAGACTCTCGCCCGATTGAAGATGGAGGAGCAATACGTAGACGTCGAGAATGTGAGAAATGCGGATTTCGTTTTACCACTTTTGAACGGATTGAAGAAGTACCGCTCATTGTCGTTAAGAAAGATGGCATGCGTCAGGAATTTTCACGAGAAAAGCTTACAAGAGGAATCATTAGGGCATGTGAAAAGCGTCCAGTAGCTATAGAAACTATTGAAAATATTGCTTTAGAAGTAGAAAAAATTCTACGAAACACTGGAAATTCAGAGGTATCTAGTCATTCAATTGGTGAGATGGTTATGGAAAGACTGGCTGAGGTCGATGAAGTATCCTATGTCAGATTTGCTTCTGTATATCGCCAGTTCAAAGATATCTCCGTTTTCTTGGACGAGCTAAAAGAAATCATAGATACAGATAAACGATCACAGAAAGAATAACAAAAAAAGGACGGGTTATAATGAATGCTATCGGAAAAATCCTTCCTATAGATGGGTATAATGTTGTTAGGAACGAGCAGCCGCCCATTGATTTTAATGCTTCTTTAACGCATTTTTATCAGCCGTTAATTGGAATCCAGGCAATTTCTTTGTATTATACTTTATTTTATGAAGCAGGTTATGAACAAAAAACCCAAACACATCACACGTTAATGACGTATTTAAATCTGACATTAGATGATATATATCGTGCACGTATAAAATTGGAAGCCATTGGTTTATTAAAAACTTATAAACGAACCGAGGAAGACAGAGACTACTATACGTATAGTGTGCAAAGTCCTTATTCTCCTAATCAATTTTTTAGGGAAGCGATGTTGTCTCAATTATTATTACATCATATAGGAGAGCAGAAATATAATGAGCTTTATGCACGCTACTTAAAAGATAGTTATCCCTATGGAGAAGAAGTAACTGCAGATTTTAATGAGGTTTTTGATACGATAACACCGACTTTGACACCTGTGAAAAATATAGCAAGCGAAAAGCAGGACGCGGAATCAAAGTTAATGGATTTTTCTTGGATAGAACAATCGCTTCGTCAGCGATTTATCCCTGCTGAAAGAATCTTAAATCCTGTAAATAAAAAACTTATTTATCAAATGAAGGTATTGTATGATTTAGATAGTATCGATTTAGAAAAAGCATTATTATGGGCTCTTAATGAAGATAATCAATTGATTCAGGAAGAGTTTAAATCAGCATGCCATGATATGTTTGTTTCCCGAAATAATGGTCAGTCTATTCGTTTGAAAGAAAAAGTAGTCACTGAAACAAAAGTAGCAGCAAATAAACCTGCAACCAAAGAAGAACAGCTGATTAATGAGCTGGAAAGCATTTCGCCGAAGCAATTATTGGAGGATCTTTCAGATGGGAATCATGCTTCTGAACAGGATATTAAAGTTGTTCGCGAAGTCATGACAAATCAAGGATTGCCAGCACCTGTCATGAATGTTTTAATCCACTATGTGCTGCTCCAATCAAATATGAAACTATCTAAAGCGTATATGGAAACAATTGCTAGCCATTGGTCAAGAGTTGGACTTAAAACTGCAAAAGAAGCAATGACCTTTGCTAAAAAAGAGCAGGAAAGATATAAAGCTGCTAAGAACAAACAAAAGAAAAATACGAACTACACGAATAATAAGTATAAAAAAGAGGTTGTTCCGGATTGGTTTAAAGCTCGGAATAGCAAACAACCAGCAAATGCAAATGACGTGAATATAAGTGAAACAGAGCAACAGGAAATCGAAGCCAAGCTACAAAAATATTTGAGTGAAAGTTAAGGGGAAGTTGTTTCTAGGAGGGATGATTTATGAAACCCATACAGTCAGAGTTAAAAGCATGGATGGATAAGAATGAGAATTTCAAATCCAATTACACAAAAATAAAAAAAGAAATACTAAGTGATCCCTCTATTCAAGCATTCTTACATGAACATCCTGAGCTAACCGACCAGGATATTGAAAAGAATTTAATGCGGCTATATGAATATAAGTCACAATCAAAGCAATGCGAACGCTGTACTTCTTTAGGGGGATGCCAGAATTTGATGAAAGGCTATTCTCCATTATTAAGTATAGATAAAAACGAAATTAGGCTCAGTTATGAAAAATGTCATTCCCGTATACAAATGGAAGAACAAGAAGCACAGCAAAAGCTTTTTCAAAGTCTTTATATGCCTAAAGAGATTGTGGAAGCGAAAATGTCAGAGGTGATTCGTGATAAATCAAGAATCTCTGCCATTGGCGAAATCATCAACTTTTTAGAAGAAGCTAAAACAAGCCTGCCAAAAAAAGGATTGTACCTTCATGGTTCCTTTGGAATTGGCAAAACGTATTTATTAGGTGCTGTAGCAAATGAGCTGAAAAAAAGAAATTACTCAACTACACTTATTTATATGCCGGAGTTTGTCAGGGAAATAAAAGGTTCCTTTAAAGATGATTCTTTTAATGACAAAATAGATTTCTTTAAGAAAGCAGATGTTTTAATGTTAGATGATATTGGAGCCGAGCTGCAATCAGCCTGGTTCCGGGACGAGGTATTAGGTTCGGTTCTGCAGTATCGCATGATGGAAGGATTACCTGTCTTTTTCTCCTCAAATTTTGATTTAAGTCAATTAGAGAAGGAATTGGCAAGTACAAGGAATGGAGTTGAGGAGGTCAAAGCTGGGCGGATTATTGAACGAATTAAGCAAGTAAGTAAAGTAGTGAAAATGTCCGGTGAAAATCGGAGAGATGCGTAGTGATAGAATATTATATGTATTTGCTCCCTAGATCCTCCAAGAAAAAAGGATTTTCGTACCCTTTATTACGAAAATCCTTTTTTTGATGTTTTAATCCGTTGTCTCAACTTTTTAAATACATATGGTACTGTTTACGCTCACTTCATTGCACAAGAAACGAGACTTTGCACAAAACTATCAGATGATTAAAATTAATAAGTAAATATTATTCTTTCTATTACTTAAATTGAAATTGCTAGTCTAACTAGTTTAAGCATTTTCATATGGTCTTGTCCATATAATGTAACAGTTTGTAAGTGGATGAGGGTGATATGTATTGTTGGAAGTGTATTTTGAATCAGACAAGGAAGTAGCAGCTTTTCATAATCAGATAAATCCATACAGAGAGCAAATCAGAGTACATCAACAAGGAACTGCCATGTGGGGAAACAAAATAATGTTAGATGGGGACTTAACAAGGATTGAACTAATAGATGTGATCAGCTCCGTGATGGCAAGTGTCTTTTTAGAGGAACATCTTTCTGACATCATCATTCGTACGATTACAGATAATTATTATTTTACGGATCCTGAAGAAATAAATCGTATTTATGATTTTTCCATGTGGATTTTATTTGAAACAGATTCTGATAATCAGCATTTACGACAGCATGTGAATACAAAAAAGCTTTTGGAACAGGTCTTTTTTCTGCATTTAAGGGAACATACGAGTATTCATTTTAGTGCAATATTACATTTTCGATTAGCCTCCTTTGTAGAGTTTGTAAATGAATGTGTCGGAAAAGCAATTGAAGAATTTAAGAGAGAAGAGGATCATCAAGCTTTTATTGATATGTTACGTAATTATATTGAGAAAAAAGATCCTTGTATTGACTTGGTGCACATAGAACAAGGAGATAATTTTATATTTTATAATGAAAAGGGTGAAGTAATTTCAAAGGACAGGCTACGAATGTGGATGTACCAAGCTCCTTTGTATGCGTTAGGCTTACATGAAAATGAATTTAATCTAAGTCCCCTCATTGCTATGTTGCCAGCAAGAATAAAAATATACGGAGATGATCCGGATGATCCTAAAACAATGACGGTAACAAATATTTTTCAAGAAAGAGTAGAATTTGAAATGAAGCGCAACTTTATTCCATCTCGGGGAGAATAATTTATTGGACTTGCTTTTCAAACGTAGAAGGAATATAATACGGATAGAGTTTGAAAATGAAATTGCTAGGATGAGGACAAGATTATTTTTTGTTTACGTACTTAGAGAGGGAAGTCCTAAGGCTGCAAGCTTCCTTTCGTAATGAAATAATTACCACCTCGGAGTATTGCTGCTGAAATGATATAAAGTAAGCAGTAACGTCTTATCTGCGTTAAAGATGAATGAAGCTAAAGATGAAAGGATTATTTTATCTTTAGAAATTAGGGTGGAACCACGACATTAAACGCTCGTCCCTTTGCATAATGCAAAGAGATGGAGCGTTTTTTATTTTTTACCAGGTCTAATCGTTTGTAAGCTTCTGCCTTAAAACATGGAGAAGAATGTTCTGTTAAGGCGGGAAGTTAACGGACGCTAGGCTCATGATTCATTCCACTAACAGTGATTTTGATGGGACGAGTAATCGGAGTCCCAGTCCCTTCAGTGGGGAATAAGAAACCCCACTGATAAAGTATTATTTTATAAAGGAGTTCGATAAGAATGGCTGATTTAACAATTATTTTTCCAGATGGAGCGGAAAAGCAATTCCCTGAAGGAACTACAGGGGAAGATATTGCAGCTTCAATCTCTCCAGGCTTAAAAAAACAGGCACTTGCTATTAAATTAGATGGAGAAGCTGTTGATTTAAGAAGACCTCTTCCGAAAGGCGGAAAAATTGAAATTATTACCTACCGTGATCAAGAAGGCGTGGAAATTGCGCGTCACTCGACTGCGCATTTATTAGCTCAAGCTATAAAACGCTTGTACCCAAAGGTGCAATTAGGAGTAGGTCCTGTTATTGAAGAGGGATTCTATTATGATATAGATATGGAAGATTCATTAACCCCTGAAGATCTTCCAAAAATTGAGAAGGAAATGAAACGAATTATCGACGAAAATTTAGAAATAAAACGTGTGGAAGTATCCCGGGATGAAGCAAAAGCCCGTTTTGAAGAAATTGGTGATGAACTAAAATTAGAGCTGCTCGATGCTATTCCTGCAAATGAAACAGTGACAATTTATGAGCAGGGAGAATTCTTTGATTTATGCCGGGGAGTACATGTTCCTTCTACGAGTAAAATTAAGGCATTTAAATTATTAAGTATTTCCGGTGCTTATTGGCGCGGTGACAGTAATAACAAACAGCTGCAACGTATTTACGGTACAGAGTTTGAGAAAAAATCACAATTAGATGCGTATCTGCAAATTTTGGAAGAGCGTAAAGAAAGAGATCACCGTAAGCTAGGTAAAGAGCTGGGTATCTTTACGGTATCCCAAAAAGTAGGTCAAGGATTACCGCTATGGCTGCCAAAAGGAGCAACTATCCGTCGCAATATCGAACGTTATATTGTTGATTTAGAGGAACGCTTAGGCTATGACCATGTGTATACGCCGGTGCTCGGTAATGTGGAGCTATACAAAACTAGCGGCCATTGGGATCACTATCAAGAGGATATGTTCCCGCCGATGGAAATGGATAATGAGCAGCTTGTTTTACGTCCAATGAACTGTCCGCATCATATGATGGTTTTCAAAAATCAATTATGGAGCTACCGTAACTTGCCTGTCCGTATTGCTGAGCTGGGTACGATGCATCGTCATGAAATGAGCGGAGCACTTGCCGGCCTGCAGCGTGTACGGGCGATGACTTTAAACGATGCGCATATCTTTGCTCGTCCAGATCAGTTAAAAGAAGAATTTATTCGTGTTGTGGAACTTGTCCAACGCGTTTATAAAGACTTTGGAATTGAAGATTACTATTTCCGTCTTTCTTATCGTGATCCTGAAGATAAAGAAAAATATGTGGATAATGATGCAATGTGGGATAAAGCACAAGCTATGCTGAAAGAAACCATGGAAGACATGAAGTTAGAATACGTAGAAGCAGAAGGAGAAGCTGCTTTCTATGGTCCAAAACTGGATGTTCAAGTGAAAACAGCATTAGGAAAAGATGAAACTCTATCAACTGTTCAATTAGACTTCCATTTACCAGAGCGTTTTGACTTAACTTATATTGGTGAAGACGGGAAAGAACATCGTCCTGTTGTGATTCACCGCGGTGTAGTATCTACCATGGAGCGTTTTGTTGCATTTCTTATTGAAGAATATAAAGGAGCTTTCCCAACATGGCTCGCTCCCGTACAAGCGAAAATCATTCCTGTATCCTTACAGGCACATCTTGATTACGCAAAAGAAGTGGAAGATAAATTACGTCGGGAAGGTATCCGTATAGAATTAGACAGCCGCGACGAAAAATTAGGCTATAAAATACGTGAAGCCCAAACACAAAAAATTCCATTCGCCCTCGTTTTAGGGGATAAAGAAATGGAATCTGGTAGCGTCAACTACCGTCGCTATGGGGAGCAAAATACAGAAACACTAACATTTGATCAATTTGTGGACTTTATCAAGAAAGAAATTGATCAGAAGAAATAAGAACGGGAAAAGGCTATTTTCATGTTTTATATGAAAATAGCCTTTTAAAGTGAAGCGTTCTATATTATATTTTAACGTTTTCCTCCAAAAGGAGAAGTTTAGACCTGTGGAAAGCTACTTCCAATAAAGAACCGCTTAGGAAAGAACGCTCTTTATGAAAGTATTTTTTGATGAAACCATTGACATCCCCGAAAAACCGTGCTATGATTCAATAGTTGTTTAAAACAAAAGGATACAGTCCTTGACAAAAAAACGATAAAATGCTATATTATAAAAGTTAATGATATGATCTAAAGACAAGTAGAAGCACCCGCTTCTCACCTGATTGACGCCTTTTAGGTAGTTAACTGGTTCATCACGATTCATGTATACGAATGAGGAGATGTGTGGGTGCAAGTATGTACCGACACTTTTTTTATGTAATGAAATGACTTGTCCAGATAGATCAGTAACAAAATTTCGGAGGTGGCTGGCTATTAGCAAGGATATGAATGTTAACGAAAAAATTCGTGCAAGAGAAGTTCGTCTCATTGATTCAAATGGAGATCAGCTTGGAGTAAAATCACGTAATGAAGCATTAGATATTGCTCAGAAACGAAACCTTGATCTAGTATTAGTTGCTCCAAACGCAAAACCACCAGTATGTCGTATTATGGACTATGGGAAGTATCGTTTTGAGCAGCAGAAGAAAGAGAAAGAAGCTCGTAAAAAGCAAAAGATAATCAATGTGAAAGAAGTACGTTTTACTCCTGGTATTGGGGATCATGACTTTGAAACGAAGCTTAAAAATGCACGTAAGTTCTTGGAAAAAGGGGATAAAGTAAAAGCTGCGGTTCGCTTCCGTGGGCGTGCGATTACCCATAAAGAACTAGGCAAGGAAGTACTTGATCGTTTCGCTGAAGAAGTGAAAGATATTGGTACAGTAGAAACAAAACCAAAAATGGAAGGCCGTAATATGTTTATGATGGTTGTTCCATTAAACGAAAAAAAATAAGCTTTTATTGCAATGACTAGGAGGAAAAAATTATGCCTAAAATGAAAACTCATAGCGGTTCAGCAAAACGTTTCAAAAAAACTGGATCTGGAAAAGTAAAAAGATCTCATGCATTCACTAGCCATATGTTTGCACACAAATCTCAGAAGCAAAAACGTAAACTACGTAAAAGTGCTATTGTTTCTTCTGGGGACTACAAACGCATCAAATCAATGTTGCCAAAATAATAAATTTAGATATGTAATTGAATCAGGAGGGATTTCTTATGCCACGTGTTAAAGGTGGAACAGTTACGCGTCGTCGTCGTAAACGCGTCTTAAAATTAGCAAAAGGTTATTACGGTTCAAAACGAACTCTATTTAAAACAGCAAAACAACAAGTTATTAAATCAGGTCAATACGCTTATCGTGACCGCAGACAGAAAAAACGTGATTTCCGTAAACTTTGGATTTCTCGTATAAACGCTGCTGCTCGTTTAAACGATATTTCTTACAGCAAATTAATGCACGGTTTGAAACTTGCTGGTATTGATATTAATCGTAAAATGCTTTCTGATTTAGCAATTAATGATGAAAAAGCATTTAGTCAATTAGTATCACAAGCAAAAGATGCGTTAAAATAAGATAGATAAAAAGATCGCTTCTAATTTGGAGCGATCTTTTTTTGTTGTCCAGGAAATTATAATATTGTTTGCGTGTGGATAAGTATTTATAGAAAAATAGCCCCGTCCAGCTCCAAGCGTCAAAAACTAGGAGACTTCGCGGCGGTCATCATCGGTTCGTCACCTCACCGTGATTCCTTTATCTCAGTTACGCCGCTCCAGTCTCTACGTTTTTAAACGGGCGCTCTGCGCTTTTATTCTCTTTAAAGAAAGAATGTTCGATATTGCGGGAAGTGCTCTTTTTCTTTATGATAAAGAGGAATCGTTTAATCATAGAATTAAATCAGGAGGAAGAAATGGAGAACTTATCATCATTACTTATTTATTTGTTTATTGCAAATGTAATAGGATGTTATTTCATGTTTAAAGATAAACAGAAAGCAAAGCAGCATGCTTACCGTATCCCTGAACGAACTTTTTGGTTATTAGCTATTTTAGGAGCGAGTATAGGGATTTATATTGGCATGCAATTATTTCGTCATAAAACAAAGCATAAAAGCTTTACAATTGGGATTCCAATTTTTATAGTCGTTAATTTTATCAGTTTTATAGGCTTTACTTTCTTTTCAGAAGAGATTTTGCATTTTATTTCTTCAATTTATGAGTAAGAGGGGGGTGGAGAACTCTTTTATCATAGACTGCTCGTCTTGAAACATATAATAAATAGAAGTAAAACCAGCTTCCTTCAGAAGGAGGGGTGGCCATGGAATACGTTGGGAATTATTTGCTGGTGATTATTGAGATGGGCGGTGTGCTTTCCCCGCTGCTATTTATTATTCTCCATCTCGTTCGGCCAATGTTATTCTTACCAGTTGTCTTTATCTGTATTTCTGGCGGCATTTTATTTGGTCCAATTGCAGGAAGTGTTTATTCTATTATTGGAATAACAATGGCTAGCTTAATTTTTTATGTTATGGCGGGTTGGATGCCAAAATCGATTGAGAAGCTAATTATTATTAAACAGCGGCTGCTTGGTAAAAATACAGAAATGACCACAGCGCAAATTACGTTATTACGTCTCGTTCCATTTATTCATTTTCACTTGTTATCATTATGCCTCATTGAATCCAATCAATCTTTTAAAGGATACGTAAAATCTTCTCTTATATCCAATATCCCTCTAGCAATTATCTATACAAGTATTGGCGGTTGGATTTCACAACTTTCTCCACTCTATATCGGTATTTTTATTATTGCATTGCTTCCTTCCTTATATTTTTTAAGGAGAAAAGAAATTATTATTCAGTGGCAAGAATTTTTTGCAACTTCACCAACCGAACCCGAGCGCAGAGGCTTAACAAAAACATCGTGTCACGTAAAAACAACCAGTTCTTGATTATAAGAGCTGGTTGTTTTACGTTAACAGTAAGATGAAATTCTACTGAACAGGAGGGATAAAGATGAAACTTTTTCATTGTTGGAATTGTAAAGAATAACCAATTCCTGTCGTAGCTGGTTATTCTTTTGTAATCTCCGTTATAATAAGTTCATTAATCGGATGTTTCCAAGTGACGGAAGCATGGGGATAATGGATCAGTATTTCCTGCTCTAAAAAATATAAATCTTCTCTGGTTAACCCGCGAAGCTCTAATGGGTTTTTAACCGTTACATGAATATCAACTACTTCAAAAGCATCTTCTGTGGTCCCTAAATATTTCTCACCAATAAAGAGACAACCTTTATAAGTTAGTTGAAAATTTTTCTTATTGTTATTTTGCTCATCAAACAAATAGAACTCTTTGTTTTCTTGAGAAAGACGCAGTTTGCGCTCTGGATTTTTTAAATATTGAATCCATGTATAAATTAACAGTGCAATTGCTATCACTAATAATACTCGAAAGATAATGATGACCATAATTATCTACTCCCTTAGCACATCCTATTATCCCTTCATACGAATGGGACAACAAAAAGTTTCAAGAGAAATATATTTTATTATAAAAATGTAGAAATTTATGGCTCTGATAAAAGAATCGTTTCATGGACTTGGTTAATAATTAGGAAATGATACTGTTTCTATAAAAAGCTTTTCTAAAAAGTCTGTGATAAAATGGAAGAGAACATGGACGAGGAGGCGTTACTTTGGATTGGAATCAACTATTTGAAATGCAGCAGGAATTAGATACATATATTGAAAACAATCATGATCTGTCAGAAGTGAATTTATTTCATGAAAAGCATCTAGCCTTGCTGGTAGAGCTTGGTGAACTTGCAAATGAAACAAGATGCTTTAAATTCTGGAGTACAAAGCCGAGGAATGACCAGCAAGTTATTTTAGCAGAGTATGTAGATGTGTTACATTTTTTAATGTCCATTGGTATAGAAAAGGATTTTTATTATCAATCTGGGGGAAAGCTAGACCTGGAGGATGACATAACAGAATCGGAATGTTTTTATCAAGTATATGCGAAGGCCATCGCTTACCGGGAAATACCTACAAATGAAAATTACCAGCAATTATTTAGCTGGACCTTACAATTGGGGAATCAGCTTGGGTTTACGGATAAGGATATTCAACAAGCATATTTAGAGAAAAATCAAATCAATTATCAGCGTCAAGATGAAGGCTATTAAATCATTTTCGCAGTAAACTGCAAGTATAATCTGATTGGTACAACTAACATTCCATCTGGTTGAAAGTTATGCAACCTTAGTTGGGATGAAGTTTCACTTTATAAAGGAGAGATTTGAATATGGAAAAGTTAGATAACACCTTAACTATGCTTAAAGATTTAACAGATGCAAAAGGGGTATCAGGAAATGAAAAAGAAGTAAGGGAAGTATTTGAACGCTATATTAAACCTTATGCAGATGACGTAACAATCGATAATTTAGGCAGCTCCATCGCTAAAAAGGTTGGGGACGAGAATGGGCCAAAGATTATGATTGCGGGACATCTGGACGAAATTGGCATGATGGTAACACGCATTGATGAAAATGGCTTTTTATATTTTCAGACAGTTGGAGGCTGGTGGAACCAAGTAATGTTGGCCCAACGTGTAACAATCATGGGGTCAAAAGGGGATTTAACTGGTGTTATTGGTTCTAAACCGCCGCATGTATTAACTGCTGAAGCTAGAAAAAAACCATATGAAATCAAAGATATGTTTATTGATATCGGGGCAACGAGTAAAGAAGAAGCAGAATCCTTCGGTGTAAAACCAGGAGATTCCGTAGTTCCTTATTTTGAATTTACTCCATTAAAAAATGAAAAATTACTCATGGCAAAAGCTTGGGACAATCGTATTGGCTTGGCCATTGCTATTGACGTATTAAAGGAATTAAAAAATGAGCAGCATCCTAATACAGTTTACGGTGTAGGTACGATTCAAGAAGAAGTGGGGCTGCGTGGTGCAAAAACGTCAACGCATGCGATTCAGCCGGATATTGGTTTTGGAGTTGATGTGGGTATTGCAGGAGATACACCAGGTATAGCCAAGCAAGATGCGGATAGTAAACTTGGAGAAGGTCCTCAAATAGTACTTTACGATGCTTCGATGATTTCTCATAAAGGACTTCGTGACTTCGTTGTCGAGACAGCTGATGAAAATAATATTCCTTACCAATTCACTTCTATGGCTGGCGGAGGGACTGATTCAGGCTCCATCCACTTGACCGGCAATGGTGTTCCGTCTCTTTCTGTTACAATAGCAACACGCTATATCCATTCACATGCAGGAATTCTGCATCGTGATGATTATGAGAATGCAGTGAAATTACTGGTGGCGGTTATTAAGAAACTAGATCGTCAGACAGTAGACGCGTTAATTAAAGCTTAATAATAATCCTTTGCCGTATGTTTTTAGAGTTTCTTAAAAATGTACGGCTTTTTAATGGACAAAAAAGTATTTATGGAAAGCAGAGATAGAATCTGCTTGTAAAAGAAGCAATTCTTGACAGCAGGAAGCAGTTATGGTAAATTACATTTAATTCAATCATTTTTAATTAAATATAAAAGGAGATTTTCTGATGAATCCAATCCGTGGGATGCACCACGTTACAGCAATTACAAGCAGTGCAGAGAAAAACTATGAATTTTTTACGTATGTGTTAGGCATGCGCTTGGTAAAGAAAACAGTCAACCAAGATGATATACAAACCTACCATTTATTCTTCGCGGATGATGAGGGAAGCGCTGGAACAGATATGACATTTTTTGATTTTCCGGGAATCCCAAAAGGTTCGCATGGAACGAATGAAATCTATAAAACATCCTTCCGTGTACCAAACGATGCAGCATTGGAATACTGGGTAAAACGATTCGATCGCCTAGGGATTGGGCATACTGGAATTAAACAGCAGTTTGATGTGAAGACGTTGTCCTTTTCTGATTTTGATGATCAACAGTATCAATTCGTTTCAGACGAGAATAATGCAGGAAGAGAATCAGGGAAACCATGGAAAGAAGGACCAATCCCACTAGAATATGCAATTACTGGACTCGGCCCTGTTGTGATACGCATTGCAGATTTTAATTTCTTTAAACAAGTATTAGAGCAAGTATTTTTGTATAAAGAGATTTCTAGTGAAGAATCCCTTCATCTTTTTGAAATTGGAAAAGGAGGAAATGGTGCGCGAATCATTGTAGAGCACAACGAAGAATTACCTCCTGCTATTCAAGGTTACGGAACTGTGCACCATGCAGCATTATGTGTGGATGAACGAGAAGATATAGAAAACTGGAAACAAAGAATGGAACAATTTGGTTTTCGGACTTCTGGATTTGTAGAAAGATTTTATTTTGGTTCATTATATATTCCGGTCGCACCGCAGATTTTATTTGAGTTAGCTACGGCGGGGCCTGGATTTATGGAAGATGAACCTTATGAAACGTTAGGAGAGAAATTGTCTTTACCTCCTTTTCTTGAACCGCAACGGGAACAGATAGAAAGCCAGGTAAGAGAAATGGATACCGTTCGCAGCAATAAAAAAATAGAAAAGGAATATGAATAGGTTTTAAGAAGCTATCATATAAAAAAGGATTCGTTATCAATTAGTAATACACGAATCCTTTTACTTAATATGAAGATTTAGAGTGCGCTCTTTACTTTAAGAATCCGGGCAATATTCCTAGCCAATCCCTCTAAAAATTCCGGGCCATTTTCTAACGCATGCTTCTGTTCACAGGGAGATTGGATAATGCTAAAAGCAGCGTCGATTCCGTATTCATATACTTTCTCATAGTTTGGTCCGAGCGTCCCACATAATGCAATCACCGGGATGTTGTTTTGTTTTGCTGCTTTTGCCACTCCAATAGGTGTTTTTCCATAGATTGTCTGCCCATCAATTTTACCTTCTCCAGTAATAACAAGACTGGACTGGGCAATACGATTATAAAAATCAGTTTCTTTTAAAACAATCTCTACACCTGGTTTAAGTGTTGCTTCTAAAAATGCAATTAAACCAGCACCTAGACCGCCAGCCGCTCCAGATCCAGGAATATCCTTTACAGATTTTCCTGTAAAACGTTCCTGCACGTCATGATAATGACTTAACGCTTGGTCGAGCAGATGGACCATTTCCTTACTTGCACCTTTTTGCGGTCCATAAACTGCGCTCGCACCGTCAGCCCCTAAAAGCACATTATCAACATCACAGGCTACAACTATTTCTGTATTTTTTAATCTGGCATCCAGTTTAGAAATATCAATGTGATCAAGATCAATTAAATTTCCGCCGCCACAATCTAGTTTCTCGCCATTACGTTGATAAAAATGAGCTCCTAAAGCTTCCAGCATACCAGCACCACCATCATTTGTAGCGCTTCCACCAATTCCGAGAATAATTTTAGAAACGCCGTGGTCCAGCGCAGCCATAATTAATTCGCCGGTTCCATAGGTGGTTGCGAGCAAAGGATTTCTCTTTTCAATTGGGACTAGTTCCAGCCCTGAAGCTTCTGCTGCTTCCAGAATAGCTGTCGACTTGTCTCCAGATATTGCATATGCTGCACGAACAGGATCACCCATCGGATTGGTAACCGTTTTATAATAAATCCTTCCCTCGAGTGCATCAGCCAATGATTGTGTTGTGCCCTCACCGCCATCAGCCATTGGGATGATTTCAAACGCAGCTTCATCTCGGAAAACAGTACTGAATCCTCTAGCTATTGATTCTGCGGCTTGTTTAGCTGTCATACTTTCTTTAAATGAATCGGGTGCGATAACGATTTTTTTCTTATGCATGTAAGTCAACTCCAATCGATTAATTAGTCACTAAGCTAGCATTTATAAATACAGCGCTAATGTTTATAATAATTTGGTTGCAGAAGTGCTGCTTAAGCGAAATCTGAATTTCCTAAAACGAAAAAGAGGGAAGAGGGGAGTTAGTACATTTTGCAATCTTATTGGTTCGTTTCTTGAACGTTTAGATATGAATAAACAGTAAGGAATCAACTGTAAAATAGATTCCTTACTGTTTGAAATAAATATTTATTAAGGCGGAGGGGCAGCATTTATTCTATACGCTATTATAATCAACAAAAATCTATGCAAATGAACGGTATGTATTCATTACGTTCGATACATAAGCGGTTGTTTCTTTAAACGGTGGTACGCCACGATGTTTATCTACATTTCCTGGACCGGCATTATAAGCTGCTAAAGCTAATTCTACATTACCATCATATCTTTTTAACATTTGACTTAGATATTTTGCTCCGCCTTCAATATTTTGCTGAGGATCATAGGAATTCGTAACGCCTAATCCTGCCGCTGTTTTTGGCATTAATTGCATGAGCCCTTGAGCGCCAACGGAACTTGTTGCGTTCGGGTCGTAATTTGATTCCTGCTTAATAACAGCATGAATTAAATTTTCACTTATATGATACTTGTTTGCCATTTTTTGAATGATTGCCTGAAATTTAGATCCCTCGTTTGTTGCTTGGTTTACGGGGGAGTTCCCCAATGCAGCCGTTTGAGCCAGCGGCGATGCTATAAAAGTAGACTTAGAGATATTAGAACCAAAATCCTGTGCTGTACGCTGTTCTGCTTCTTGAATTCGCTCTAATAGCAGTTGTTGAAAAGATTTTGCGCCGAAACCAGTGTTCTCTGTACTATGCGAAGCAGCTGGAATCGAAGATAAAATCTGCAAAGGATTCGTTTGTTGATTTGTATTAATTTCCATTAATTTTCACCGTCCAAATTAACTAAAAGATTAATTCTTTGTGTTTACTCATTCATATTGAAAGAGCTAATAAAACAACAGGTTAGCGAAAGCAGTATAACTTTCTTCGTAACGGAACAAACCTGTATGGATAGGGGATTATCTCAGAAACGTTTTTCTTTGATATGATTTTTACTCAGCTCTTTGAACGAACTATATCACTATTATTCTATCTGTTTTAAAACGTTAAGGCAATATTATATAGAGATAATTTTCATGTTTGCTTCACGTAATAGATTTTCATAAAATGGATCGTTCCCTATGCATATCACGGCATGGCAAATACTTTTAATCTCATCCATATCATGTGAAGTATACATAATCATTTTATGGTCATCTTGTGCTTTCTGTTTTAGATATTGGGCAATTTCTTTTTTTGATCGCAAATCAATGCCGACAGTCGGCTCATCTAATAATAAAAGTTCAGGATTATGGATTAAGCTAATCGCCATATTTAATTTTCGCTTCATCCCGCCGGAGAGCATGTGAACTGGCTCTTTCCATTTTAATAATTCCATATCCTCACAAAGCTGTTTTAATTCGTCTTTTGATCGATTTACCCATGAGAGCTTTTCAAAAAAAATCATGTTTTCTTCCACTGTCATGTCTTCCCATAAAGCAATATCCTGCGGGACAAATCCGACCAGCTTACGAAGCTGTTTACGATTTTTCTCATACGTCCATTCTCCTAAGCGAATACTGCCGGTATTTGCTTTTGAAATAGTTGCTAAAATACGCAGCAGGGAGGATTTTCCTGCACCATTTTCACCAACTAAGCCGATAATTTCTCCTGAATTAACTTGAAAAGAAAGATTTTCAAGGACTTTCTTTTTTCCAAAGGATTTAGATATATTATCAATTTCTAGCTGCATTATTGTAAACTCCTTTCATACACCAAACAATCAAACAAATGGGACCTAGAATTGTCCATCCGCTCCATGCTTGTTCATAAACAACCTGCCGTAATGGATTGAGATAAGCAATCCACGGGTAACTTGCGTAGACGCCATCCATTGGTATAATAATTCCACTTATGATGATTGTTACCAAAACGATAAGAATAGCGGTAATATAGTAGGAGAGGAGCTTTTTAAAAGATAATCCTACTAAAAAGACAAGCATACAAATCGTCAAACGAAAACTAAGTATATATCCAAATTGTGGTAAACTCCATTTTTCATCATATAGAAAATAGAAAGCTATCCATGCAAACATGTCTAAAATAAATAATCCAAAGCTGTAAAGGATAAAGTTATATATCAAATATTGACGTAATGAAAAACGATGAAAGATAAATCGAATACGGGTGCTTGCGTTTCTTTCTTTTATCAGCCAGTCAAATAGAAAGAAAGTAGATAAAAGAGTAAATACAGACCATAGTCCCCAAGGATTTTGGAAGAGAGAAAACCCCGTATCTGCGCTTGTTTTTGCCTCTTCACCGAGTAAAGTAAAGTTTGTAAAGAGTAAGTTTTCGCTTTCTTCAATGGAATAAATCTTGTCAATTACTTCTTGATAAGTTGGGACAGAAGAACTTTTAAGGGACTCTCCTAAATCCATAATCGTATAGGCTGTTTTTGATTTTCCGCTATCTTCCTGAACAAACGAGGCAATCATTTCAACAACTGGTGTATATCCCATCGATAAATCAGTTCGGTAGCTTGTTATTAAGCGATTGCGCTGTCCGGATTGAATGGCATCCGCATAGCCCTCTTTAATGATAAAAGCACTATCTAACTCGTGTCTAGTTACCATTTGTTTTGCTTCTGTTTCATTTTCCATTTCGATTACTCGAATTAAATCGGATTTATCTAATTTTTCTTTCAACTGGATTGCTATTTCAGAATCTTCCTTCAGAATAATTCCGACTGGTATTTGACTCTGATTTTGCATAGCCTCAGAGCCAGTTAGAAAAATCCATGTTAATAATATAGGTAAAACAAACCAAAATAATATAGAAAGCAGATGCTTTTTCAAATGTAACCAGCGAGTCGTTATGATATCCATCATATTTTTCGCTCCCTCCAGCTTGATAATCCTAGTAAAACAAAGACTAAAACACCAATGACTAGAAGACTAGCGGTGTATTCTGCATAATGTCTTTGATTTAGCACCATTTCCTGCAGCCAATAAAGACTATTATAGGCGTAAGAATAGGAGAGGTAATCCTGGATCCCCACTGGTAAGTAAAGCGTCGGAATAATTGCGCCGCTAAACAGGATTAAGATAAACACAAAAAGTATTTGTATGAATAACCGGAACTTTAACGACGAAATAAGCACTTCCAAAATAGCCAATGAGAGGATCAATCCAATTTGATAAATGGAAATGAGCAAAGTTGCACGCATGATATTCTCCTGGTCAAACTGAATATCTAAGAAATAAAGCAATGAAAAGAAAGAAAGACAAGCTAAAATCAAAGATACCACACCTGTGACGAGTATTTTAGCAAGTATTTGTCTAAATTGCGTAGCTCCGTACAATTGCATACGTTGACGAATCAATGGTGGATTTTCTTTTGTGAAAAAGTAATAAAGCGAAAACAGCCATAAACTGCTAATAATAAACCAAGCTCCTAAGCTAAAATAAGCGGCAGGGGAGGAGCTGGCTTCATTTGCTAAAGTTTGTTCCCTTATTACCTGATCTCTGCCAACTGTATAAAGAAGAAAATCTTGGAATTGCTCAAAAACAAAGTCATTTCTTGCCTCATCATCCATTTGAAATTGTTTCGCATAATAATTAATTGCTAGAATATTAGCTTGTGAGGAACGGATATGACGAACGACACTTTGGAGGGTTTCGTTAATCATAAAACTTTCTACCCGCTGCTTACGGTTTCCAACAATAGGAACTTCGACAGAATGCCCTTGATATAGGTCTTGGATAAACCCTTTTGGAAAAGCGATATATGTACTTAGATTATTTAATTCAATCTGCTGGATAGCTTCTTCCTCGGATAATTCATTGACTTCTAAAAAATCAATAAAACCAGAGGATTGTTCTAATAATTGAACCATCATTTCCGTTTCAGCTGATTTATCTAAATCAACTAAACCTAATTGAATGGGTTCATTTTCATCCTGGGTAAAAAAACTGACAACAATAATCATCATAAGTCCTGCTAAAAGAAACGGAAAGATGAAAAGAAGAGGAAGTGAGTACCACTTCCTCTTAAGTTGCCGTATATGATTTTTGATAAAAAGCCCAGTCTGCTTCATAAAAATCATGATTATGCACACTCTTTTCTTTCTAATTCAATCATTTATGGAGTACTTAGAGGCCAAATTGTGCTAACCATTGCTCAAGTTGACGACTAAAGTCACCTTCAAAGTATTCTTGAAGTTCTGCAGCGGACATCGCGCCAAGATCAACGACGTTCGACGTATCGACACCTTCTACAGCGTCAATTACAGAACCTTCCACATCTAAGTCCATCGATACATTTTCGATATATCCAGGGAAATCTAATGCAATATTATTGTTTGAATTCATTTGGTCTCCATCATAGGTAGAATCACCAGTCCAGCTGAGGTTAAGTGTTTCATTATCTACTGTGAACTGCAGCTGGCGATCGAAATTGCGAGTAGAACCATCTACGGATTCATCTCCAGTGTAAGATGCGGCGAACTGAACTGGAGCATAACCATCGTCAACCGCAAAAGTAAGGTTTGCGCTATCTGTGACAGCGTCTCCGTCACCTTGGAAGTCACCATCAAACCCAATAGATACTTCTTCGTGCTCACCGTTCATTGTTAATGTTTGGTCAAAATATAGTTGCTTATCATCAAATAATTGTCCGCCTGATAAACTGATATTCAATAGTTTTTCACCCTCAGGAGCTAGACTGATAGAAGTGTCACGCTGCACAACTTTGTTATCAGATACCCAAAGTGTAGACTGGAGTCCATCAGGGAATTGGAAGTTTTTAATTTCTTCAATGCCTTGGTCGATGGCATTGTCAAATTCTTTTAATACTTGATCAATTTGTTCTTCCATTACTGCCGGGTCTTCTAGTGGCATAGAAGCAGTTTGTTCAAACTGTCCCTTAAGAATTTCTTTAAATTTATTGTCACCTTTCATCTTTTCTAATACAGAAGTGATGACAGATTTAAGTTCCTTTTCTGAAAGATTCATAGTGATTTTTTCAGCACTGATAGAATCACCGTTTACTTTTACATCTTCTTTTTCACTTTCAAACGCCTCGTCTGGAAGCTCCTCATAGATGAACATGAGGTATTCATCTTGGATGTATTTTTTTTCTTCATCCGTTAATAGGGCACCATCATTTTCAAATACAAGTTCTTCAATACCTAATTGCTCATTACCTGTAAAAGTATAAGGGTCGATTTCAGCTAATACACTGCCGAGATCTTCATCAGAAATCTTAAGAATTTCTTCCAAAAATGGAAGTTGTGCGTACACATCAGAACCTTCAATATAGCCGGCTATACCGCTGAAGTCTATGCCTCCAACATTTACGGATAACTCACTGTATGCCTGTTTGTTCTTCATATCTGTTTCAGAATCCATTGTAAGCTGTGCGTTAGAAAGCATAGCAATGATTTGAGGATCTGCATAATATGAATTTTCAAGCCCTTCAAGGTTTAAACCAAGATTCACGGTTTGAGAAACAGGGTTCTCCATTGATTTTTCATACCAATTCACTTCATCCTCATATTTTGTTTCAAAAAAGTTTTGCATTTGTTCTATTGAGTTTTTCTCAGCTTGGAAATAAGTAGCTTTCGGTGTAGATGCTGTCAGGAAGAATGCAGCTGCACCCCCGACACCCAGTACGATTACAGCGACTATAATAGCAATAATCCCTTTTGATAACCCTTTCTTCTTTGGCTGTTGCTCCGTATCATTATTATTTTCTACCAAATTACATGCTCCTTTCTTGTTTTTAAATTCGTGCAATTTGCACATTTTTAAATAGGAATAAAAGATTAGCGTATGTAGTCTTGCCAGGCTGCTATTCCTTTTTCCCATATTATAAATTATATTCGTCAGCTGAGAATTAGAATCATAAATTTATAATATGAAAAACTGCCTCAATCCGTTATATCATTAAAGGGTATTTGTAGTCAAACCCTTTTTTAGAATGTGCTTTTGCTCCGAATATTATTTCTCGAGTTGTGATGGAGCAAAAACAGATTTTAGGACAAGAATGGCTTTCTTTTATTCTCTTATCCAATACGGAAGAGGGTCAGAAAAGGTTTCAAAGATTGCTAGATTTGCCGCGTTTTTTAACTTCACCGACAATCTCATATCATTTATACGCACAACCAACGCATAAAATACACAGAGATTTCTGAGGGGAGATTAATAACCCACGGGAAGCTCTGTGTATTTCTATTTGAGTGATTAGATACCTTATTTTAGTTCATGCTCTAAAAATTATAGGTCGTTTTGAACCCCTGATGCTAAAGAAGAAATCATTTCTTGTTTTTCTTCTTCGTTTGAGTGTTTCCAAATCAGCTCAAATAATACACCGAGACCAGGGAGCATTTTTTCTTCTCCGTTATTAATTGCATCAACAATAGTTGCTTCAAGTTGCTCTTGGTTATTATTTGAAATGTTAGCATAAATCGCTTTGCGGATATTTAAATCCATCACCACTCACTCCTTCTTTGTGATATTAATCGTAGTTTGACCACAACTTATTAATTTATGTATGATGTATTTAGAATTTAAAAATTGGATAGGATGAACATAATGATTACATCTGTTAAAAATGAAAAAATAAAAGCATTAAAGAAATTACACCAAAGAAAATACCGGGCACAAACAAATACGTTTTTAATTGAAGGAGAGCACCTAATTGAAGAAGCGCTGTTAAGCGGCTGGGAAACAAAAGAAATCATTGTTTCGGAAGAGGTTCGTACTCCTGAAATAGCCAGTGATCTGCCTATCACAGAGGTAACAAAGCAGGTGTTTAAAGAACTATCCTTTACCGCTTCACCTCAAGGTATTATGGCTGTGGTAGAAATGAAAACGGAACATGTTGCGGACGGGCAAGTGCTTGTGCTGTTAGATGCTATTCAAGACCCGGGAAATTTAGGAACGATTATCCGAACAGCTGATGCGGCGGGAGTAAATGGCATTATACTTGGTCGCGGCTGCGTTGATTTATTTAATGATAAAGTTATCCGTGCAACACAAGGATCTATCTTTCATATACCTATTCTCCAAGAGAATTTGGAAGAAAAAATTGTCCATTTAAAGGATGCAGGATATAGCATTTGGGCGACAGCGTTAGAAGCTGCAGACAACTATAAGATGCTGCCAATCCCTCAAAAGACAGCCATTATCTTTGGAAATGAAGGGGCAGGTGTCCAGGAATCATTGTTAGAAAAGGCAGATACAAGGGTAACAATTCCGATATTTGGAAAGGCAGAATCATTAAATGTCAGCATTGCGGCAGGCGTCTTATTATATTATTTAAAGAATTAACCTTGCAAGTAAGCGATAATTTTTCTATAATGTCTTTATTCAATGAAATAATTATTTATTTCAAAGTGAGCGGTTGATCCGTTATATTAGCGAATTGACCTGGTGTTACAATAACATTTAAATGAGAACAAATAAGAAATGCAATGAAGGAGCCAGTAATTAACAGGATAAAGTGATATAGGGAGGGAATGCCTTGACTGAAAGCATTTCTATCATTTATGTTAATTACATTTCACTCTGGAGCGGACACTTGGACCATATAGTAATGTAAAGGTGATTCGGATGCCATCCGTTATAAGGCAAGAGTTGGGTTGGATTTTTATGTCCAGTCAACAAGGGTGGTACCGCGACCATATAGCTTCGTCCCTTTTTTGGAGACGGAGTTTTTTTATGTTTCTAGGAAGTCCATTAAACAATAAGGAAGTAATAAAAGGAGGTATTTAAGACAATGAAAGAAGCATTGCAAGCAATTGAATCAGAGGCGTTAGCTTCGATTCAAAAGGCAGAGAGCAGTCAAGAATTACAAGAGATGAAAGTGAAATACTTAGGAAAAAAAGGTTCATTAACATCCGTTCTTCGAGGCATGGGGAAATTATCGAAGGAAGAACGCCCGGTTATTGGAGAACTTGCAAATAATGTTCGTGAATCCATTACGGAAGCATTAGAAACTAAGACAGAAAAATTAGAAAGAGAAGCACTAAATGAACAGTTAGAGAATGAAACGATTGATGTGACACTGCCTGGAAATCCTGTGCATGTTGGCGGCAGACATTTATTGACGAACATTATGGAAGAGATTGAGGATTTATTTATTGGCATGGGCTATGAAGTAAAAGAAGGACCAGAGGTAGAAACAGATTACTACAATTTTGAAGCATTAAATTTACCTAAAAACCACCCAGCTCGTGATATGCAGGATACATTCTTTATCACCAATGAATTGCTGTTACGTACGCAAACGTCACCCGTTCAAGCTCGTACGATGCAATCCTATCAAGGGGAACGTCCAATAAAAATGATTTGTCCAGGAAAAGTTTACCGCCGGGATACAGATGATGCTACCCATTCTCATCAATTCAGACAAATTGAAGGTTTAGTTGTAGATAAAAATATTACATTAAGTGACCTAAAAGGTACATTAGATGTTTTTGCGAAAAAAATGTTTGGGAAAGACCGTGAAATTCGCTTGCGTCCATCATTCTTTCCGTTTACAGAACCATCTGTTGAGATGGATGTATCTTGCAAAGTATGTGATGGAGAAGGGTGTTCTGTTTGTAAACAAACTGGCTGGATTGAAATTCTGGGCGGCGGTATGGTTCACCCGCGCGTGCTTGAAATGAGTGGGTATGATCCATCTATTTACAGCGGATTTGCATTCGGAATGGGGCAAGAACGTATTGCTATGTTGAAATATGGCGTGAATGATATTCGTCATTTCTATACCAATGATGTACGTTTCTTGTCACAATATCATCAGGCGTAAGAGAAGAAGGAGGAGAGTACATGCTTGTTTCCTATAATTGGTTACGAAACTATGTCAATTTAGATAAAATAACACCAGAAGAATTAGCAGAAAAAATAACACGATCTGGTATTGAAGTTGAAGGAATAGAATACCTGGCTCCTAAGACTGAAAATATTGTTGTTGGATATGTGAAATCCTGTGAAAAACATCCAGATGCAGATAAATTAAATCTTTGCCAAGTGGATGTTGGCGAAGAAGCGCTCCAAATTATTTGTGGTGCGCCAAACGTTGGGCAGGGCCAAAAAGTTGCAGTTGCAAAGCCTGGAGCAAAATTGCCGAACGGGATGAAAATAAAAAAAGTAAAACTGCGTGGAATCGAATCTAATGGGATGATTTGTTCTTTACAAGAGCTTGGATTAGATGAAAAATATATTCCGGCAGATGTGGCTGAAGGTATTTTTGTTTTCCCTGAAGATGCAGAGGTTGGTACTCCAGTACAAGAGTTATTAAACTTAGATGACGCTATTTTAGATTTAGATGTTTTGGCGAACCGTCCGGATGCATTAAGTATGCTGGGGGTAGCTTATGAAGTAGCAGCCCTCTTAGATCAGCCAATCCATCTACCAGATGAAAGCTTGACTGTAGATCAGTCCATCGAAGCAAAAGACTATATTGAAGTAAAAATTGATTCCATAGAAAACAATCCATATTATGGCGCTTTTATTGTAAGAGATGTTGAAATTAAGCCTGCCCCGTTATGGATGCGAAATTATTTAATGGCATCAGGTATCCGTCCGATTAATAACGTGGTAGATATTACTAATTTCGTATTGTTAGAATACGGGCAGCCGCTGCATGCGTTCGATTATGATCAGTTTGGATCAAAACAAGTACTTATTCGTCAAGCAAATGAAAATGAGACACTAGTAACTTTAGATGACCAAGAGCGTCAACTTAATGAAAAGAATCTTGTTATTACGAATGGCGAGGTGCCCGTTGCATTAGCTGGAGTAATGGGAGGCGCTAATTCAGAGGTAACAGATGAAACAACGAATATCCTGTTAGAGGCGGCATATTTCGAATCTGCTTCTGTGCGTCATACTGTAAAGCAAACAGGTCTACGCAGTGAATCAAGCACTCGTTTTGAAAAAGGCGTTGATCCAAACCGCGTGAAACGTGCTGGAGTAAGAGCGTGCATGTTACTTCAAAAATATGCAAATGCGAAAGTAGCAAGCGGTGTGGTTGAAGTAGATGAATTGGATAAATCAGAGAAGTCTGTCGTCATTACAAAAGCAAAAGTAAATCAACGACTAGGTATGGAATTAGATGAAAAAGACATTATTTCTGTCTTGACTCGTCTGCAATTTGAATTCACTCAAAATGGAGAAGAAATGATAGTGGAAGTGCCGACACGCCGCCGGGATATTTCTATCTTTGAAGATATCTTAGAAGAAGTGATCCGTATTCACGGCTATGAGCATTTACCATATACGATTCCACAAGGCTGGGTACAAGCTGGGGGATTAACAGATATTCAACGATTGCAGCGAGAAATTAAAAATTATTTATCAAGTGCTGGTTTAATGGAAACATTAACATACTCTTTGACAAACCAGAAGGATGCAAAGCGTTTCTTAACACCTGATATAGAAAAAGAACCTGCTTATTCGGTTGGTTTAGCAATGCCAATGAGCGAAGAGCACAGCCATCTGCGTTTAAGCCTTATTCCTGAAATGCTTCGTGTCTTGCAGCACAATATAGCAAGAACACAAACTGATTTAGCTTATTATGAAATTGGAAAAGTATTTGTATCTAGAGAAGAATCTGTTACGAAGCAGCCAATTGAAAATCTGCATGTTGCCGGTGCATTAACAGGTTTATGGCATAATCATCCTTGGCAGCAAGAGAAAAAGTCAGTTGATTTTTATGTTGCTAAAGGAATTGTTGAAGGGTTGTTTGCGCATCTAGAATTAGATGTTACCTTTGTTCAAACGAGAATGGAGGATATGCACCCAGGCCGGTGTGCAGAAATCAAGTTAAATGGTAATGGAATTGGCTATGTTGGACAAGTTCACCCATTAGCGGCCAAAGATTTTGATGTGAAAGAGACATATGTATTTGAAATAAACTTAGAAGCAATATTCTCTGCACATCAGCAGATACCATCATTTACAGATATTCCGCGTTATCCATCTGTTACAAGAGATATTGCGTTTATATTAGATAATGATGTCCCTGCCGGCAATGTTCAAACCGTTATTAAGGAAATAGGTGCTCCTTTAGTGAAAGACGTTTCCATATTCGATGTCTATCAAGGTGAACACATGGAAGATGGTAAAAAATCGGTTGCTTATCGTCTTCTTTATCAAGATCCAAGCCATACTCTAAAAGATGATGAAGTAGATGCGTCTTATCACGAGATTATTGAAAAAGTGAATAGCCAATTTGGATCCTATGTCCGTTCCTAAACGTGTTAAATAGAAAGCCGCTGTTACAGTTTATATTAACTGTTGCAGCGGCTTTTATTTAATTATTTTTGTCAACAGTTAGAGGCAACTGCCAATCAATTGGTGACAGATTTTCCTTTTCTAAGATTTCATTTGTCTTTGAAAAATTCTGGGACCCAAAAAATCCACGATGTGCTGAAAGTGGGCTCGGATGAGGGGCTTTTAAAACATAATGTTTGTTCGTATCTATGAGCGCTACTTTTTTTTGGGCTGCTGCTCCCCATAATAAAAAAACAACAGGATGTTCCTTCTGGTTTAAGGATTGAATAACTTGATTTGTGAATCGTTCCCAACCTTTGTTTTTGTGAGAATGTGCTTGATGGGCTCGAACAGTAAGCACATTATTAAGCAGAAGGACGCCTTGTTCTGCCCACTTCTTAAGATAACCATGTGATGGAATCTCAAATCCGACATCCGATGCCAGTTCTTTGTAGATATTTTTTAAAGATGGTGGGACCGGAACACCCGGTTGCACAGAAAAACTTAGTCCGTGTGCCTGATTTGGACCATGATATGGGTCCTGTCCTAGGATAACAACTTTTACATGTTGAAAAGGTGTAAAATGTAAAGCGTTAAAAATATCGTTCATATCGGGATAAATGGTATGAGAAGCGTATTCTGCTTTTAAGAATTGCCTTAATTGTTTATAATAATCTTTTTGGAACTCTTGCTCTAATACTTGTCCCCAGTCGTTCTTTAAAGGGATATTCATCGTTTCACCTCATTATGAAAATATTTCTTTGTTTTTTTCGTATAAGCACCATATCAGAAGATGATTCTTTCCATGCACTTATATCTCATTTACAGCTGCTTCATTCCCTTGACTGGAAGCTTATTCGGTTAGATAATACGATTGTTAAAACTACCTGAACCAAACCTTCCTTCTCCAACTGTTAGATACCTAAGACTATAGCAAAATTAGCAGGTTTTTTAAATGCTTCTTTTTACACAAACTTCGTGTTAATATATAGTAGAATCATCGTTGCACAGGAGGCAGCATAAAAATGACAGACAATGAAAAACGACGAGTTACTGTTGAAATATACAATCGAACTTATCATATTATTGGAACAGAAAAAGAACGTCATGTTCAATTAGTAGCAAATTTAGTCGATCAAAAAATGAATGAAATCCATGATGTAAATAAACAATTAGATACGGCAAGTTTAGCAGTGTTGACAGCCGTTAATACAATGAATGATTACTTAAAACTAAAAGAAGACTATGCCACACTTTTAGGTTCATTAAGAAAGAAAGAGGATTAACAACCATGATTAACTTAATTTTAATTATCCTTCTGTTATTTGGAGTGATGATGGGGTTAAAAAGAGGATTTATTCTTCAACTTTTCCATTTAACAGGATTTATTATTGCTTTTCTTGTTGCAGTAATGTACTACAGACCTTTTGCCGAGAAGCTTTCTTTGTATATTCCTTACCCGGATTTAACTGGTGACGGAGCATGGTCAGAGTTTTTACAAAACCTGCCTGTAGAAGCAGCGTTTTATAATGCCATTTCTTTTGCGGTTATCTTTTTTGCAGTAAAGGTTATTCTGCAGATTATCGCTTCGATGTTGGATTTTGTAGCAGCAATTCCGGTTATTAGTTTTATAAATAAAATTTTAGGAGCTGTTCTCGGTTTTGTCGAAGTATATCTGATTAGCTTTATTATATTATACATTCTTGCTTTGGCACCAATTGCGAGTGTGCAGGAAGCTATTCAGGGCTCATCCATTGCAATGCGGATGGTGGAACACACACCATATTTTTCAGAACTTATTTTTGAATTATGGTTTAACTTAACAGAATCTCTTAACAACTAATGTGTTACTGACGCAGACTGAAATAGCTTGAGTCCGTTTTGTCACAGCATGAGTGCCCGTAATTCCCCCCCATTTCCTACAGATAATCATTTTTTTTGCGTATGGGGAAAAACGGGCTCTACATCTCCTGATTGGTTCAACTATAATTTATCGGGAAAAAGCACCCGCTAAATCTAGTTTCACTGTATCACAGCATGAGTGCCCGTAATTCCCCCATTTCCTACAGATAATCATTTTTTTTTGCGTATGGGGAAAAACGGGCTCTACATCTCCTGATTAACATAACTATCCTTTCATGGAAAAGGAAAAATCTCCATGGAAGGAAGTTTCGTTTTACGTAAATAGTAACAGAATAGGGTGTAAGTATGAATAAAAAAGATATTATTCGTCTATTAGAAAAGATAGCTGTTTATATGGAATTGAAAGGGGAGAATCCTTTTAAAATAAGTGCTTATCGAAAAGCTGCGCAAGCAATGGAAACAGATGACCGCAGTTTAAGTGAAATAGACGATTTTACAAAAATAAAAGGTATTGGAAAAGGAACTGCAGCAGTTATTACGGAGTTTATGGAAGCGGGCCGCTCAGAAACTTTAGAAGGATTGGAAAAAGAGGTGCCCGCTGGACTTGTGCCATTATTGGACTTGCCTGGTCTTGGGGGAAAAAAGTTATCAAAGCTTTATCAAGAATTGGACGTAGTGGATGCTGACACATTGAAAGAGGCCTGTCTAGCCGGAACTGTAGAAGCTCTACCTGGGTTTGGCAAGAAATCTGCAGAGAAAATTGTTGCCGCAATAGAGGAAGCGGGAAAGCGTCCAGAACGTATACCGGTAGCGATTATGCTTCCGATTGTTGAAAAGGTGGAAGCCTATTTAGATGAAGTACCAGGTATTATCCGATATTCTCAGGCGGGCAGCATTAGACGTATGCGTGAAACGGTAAAAGACCTTGATTTTATCATTGCGACTAATCAAGCAAGACAAGTAACAGAAGCATTGATAAAATTCCCTTCTATTAAAAACATTATTGCCAAAGGAGATACAAAAGTATCTATCACGCTAGAAGAGGTCTATGATATTAATGTAGACTTTCGCTTAGTTTCTGATCAGGAATTTGCTTCGACTTTACACCATTTTACCGGCTCTAAAGATCATAACGTGGCAATGCGCCAGTTAGCTAAGTCACGTGGTGAAAAAATTAGTGAATATGGCGTAGAGGTGGAAGAAACAGGGGAAACAATACAGTTTGATACAGAAACGTCCTTTTTTGAGCATTTTGGCTTGCATTTTATTCCTCCAGAAGTTCGGGAAAATACTGGTGAAGTAGAAGCCTTTAAAAAGGAACAGGAATTAATCCAGCTTGCTGATATTCGTGGGGACCTGCATATGCATACCACCTGGAGCGATGGTGCACAGTCATTGGATGAAATGGTCAGTAAAGTGAAAGATATGGGCTATTCCTATATGGCAATTACCGATCACTCCAAATATTTACGAGTAGCAAATGGATTGAATGAAGAACGTCTTCGCAAACAGAGGGAAGAAATTAATACTTTAAATAAGAAGTATCCAGATTTTCATATTTTTTCTGGAGTAGAAATGGATATTCTTCCTGATGGCAGTTTAGATTTTGATGATGATTTTCTAAAAGAAATGGATTTTGTTATCGGTGCTATTCATTCCAGCTTTCAGCAATCTGAAGAAAAGATTATGCAGAGGCTCATGAATGCATTAGAAAATCCATATGTTTCTATCATTGCTCATCCGACAGGGAGACTTATTGGTAGAAGAGATGGATATAAAGTTAATTTAGAGCAGTTAATTGAAAAAGCAAAAGAAACTAATACAGTGTTAGAGATTAACGCCAATCCGAATCGATTGGATTTATCGCATGAATGGGCTAAAAAAGCACAAGAAGCGGGAGTAAAGCTCGTTATTGATACAGACTCTCATAATTATCAAATGCTTAAACATATGCAATACGGCGTAGCAACTGCACGCAAAGGATGGATCAAACCATCTACCGTAATTAATACTTGGCCAAAAGAAGAACTAATCAAATTCTTTAGCCAGGCAAGATAGATACAAGATACATTATAAGTAATATTATATGCTCTATTTCGTGTCAACCTCATAGCCATTGGTTGATGCATTGAATGAATAAGATAATGATGTTAGGTGGCGAAAGAAAAATACGAGATAACGGAGAGAAAGCAGAGTGTTTTTCTGAAAAAGTCACTATGAAGTTTATCTTAATTACAGAAATTATTTTAAATAAAAGAGGGTTTTAAAATGAACGAACGTGTATTAAAAACGCTTGAATTTAATCGGCTTGCTGAAATGGTTCGTGATCAAGCAGAAACCTCTATAGGCAAAGATTTAGCATTTAAGATACGTCCAAAAACTACATTGGACGAAGTAGAGAGATTACAAGCAGAGACCGATGAGGCAGTACAAATATTTCGGTTGAATAAAGTGATTCCCCTAGGAGGAATATCAGATATTCGGTCTAGCGTAAAACGCAGCGCTATAGGAAGTATTCTTTCCGCAGACGAAGTTTTACGTGTTGGAGACACATTATATGGCGGCAGACAAACCAAAAGCTTTTTAGAGCAGCTGGAAGATGTAGACATACCTATTCTTCTATCTGCTGCTTCAAATATTATTGCTATCCGTGATTTAGAACAGCAAATTAATAGCTGTATAGATGATCACGGTAATATTATGGACGGGGCTTCCTCCACATTACGAGCTATCCGAAGTTCAATCCGCACCTATGAAAGCAGTGTTCGTAGTAAATTAGAGAGTTATACGCGCTCGAATAGCAAGATGCTTTCAGATGCGATTATTACCATTCGAAATGATCGTTATGTTTTACCAGTTAAGCAAGAATATCGTTCAGCAATTGGCGGAATTGTTCATGACCAGTCTTCCTCCGGCCAAACGTTATTTATGGAACCAAAAGCAGTAGTAGATATGAATAATAAATTACAAGAGTTATTTTCTAAAGAAAAACAAGAAGTCGATCGTATTTTAAAGGAACTTAGCGGATACATCGCTTCTTATGAACAGGAACTTTTAAATAATGTGTATTGGCTTTCAGAAATTGATTTTATTAGTGCTCGGGGAAAACTTGCACAAAAAATGCATGCTGTTCGACCTAAGATGAATATAAATGGTTATATAAAGATGTTGCAAGCGAGACATCCATATATTCCAGAAGATCAGGTTGTTCCCAACGATATTGAAATGGGAAAGGATTTTCAAGCCATAGTCATTACAGGACCGAATACAGGCGGGAAAACAGTGACGTTAAAAATGGTTGGGCTTTGTACATTGATGGCTCAATCTGGACTGCAAGTACCTGCTTTGGATGGCTGTGAAATGCCAGTGTTTGATGAGGTTTTTGCAGATATTGGTGATGAACAGTCCATTGAACAAAATTTAAGTACTTTTTCATCTCATATGACAAATATTGTAGAGATTATGAAGCATGTGACAGATCAATCTCTTGTTTTATTTGATGAATTAGGTTCTGGCACTGACCCCCAAGAAGGGGCTGCCTTAGCAATGTCTATACTTGATGAAGTTCTGTCGAAACAAGCAAGTGTCATTGCAACAACACATTATCCAGAACTTAAAGCTTATGGATACAATCGGAAGCAAGTTGTAAATGCTTCTGTTGAATTTAATGTAGAGACCTTAAGACCGACCTATCGATTACTAATTGGAGTTCCAGGGCGCAGTAATGCATTTGAAATTTCGAGGCGATTAGGTCTTGATAGCTCTATCATTGACCATGCGAAGCAGTTAATCGGCGTGGACTCGCATCAAGTAGAAAATATGATTGCTTCCTTGGAGCAATCACATACTGAGGCAGAAAGAGATTATGAAAAAGCACATCAAGTGCTAATGGAAAGTGAAAAACTTCATGAAGAATTAATGAAAGCAATGAACAGATGGGAAGATCAAAAACAAAAGATTTATGAAAAAACAGAAGAAAAGGCCGAAAAAGCATTGCAAAAAGCCCGTCAGGAAGCAGAAGAAATTGTTCAAATGATGCGGAGTATGAGCAATCAAGCGGGTATGAAAGAGCATGAATGGATAGAAGCTAGAAAGATGCTGGACGATGCGATGCCAAACTTAACCAATGACAAATCAAAGAATCAGCCTAAAAAAGCTCAGGAAGAGAGCGAATTAAAACCTGGCGATGAGATTAAACTTCTTACCGTGAATCAACTTGGTGAAGTGGTTGAAAAAGTAAATAACAAGGAATATATGGTGCAAGTCGGTATGATGAAAGTAAAAGTGAAAAGATCTAATTTGGATCTTGTCAAGAAGAAGAAAAAGAAGCAGGCTGAGCCAGTTGCAACTGTTAGAGGCAGCAATCAACATGTGAAAACAGAATTAGATTTACGTGGTGAACGCTATGAGGATGCAATGCACAAACTTGAAAAGTATGTGGATGATGTCTTATTGGCAGGGTATGCACAAGCGTCGATTATTCATGGAAAAGGAACCGGAGCATTACGCAAAGGTGTACAGGAATTCGTGAAACGGCATCCGCATATTAAAGGGTCCAGATCAGGGGAAGCTGGAGAAGGCGGAAGCGGTGTAACAGTCATACGCTTTGAATAAGTAATGTTACAATTAAATTTAATGTGTAGGAACATTGGAAGAAGGGATTAACCAGGAAGTCGGCTAGAAGTAATGTTAATTATTTCGGATGGTGATAGAGCTACACAATTAATCCCTTCTATCTCAATGAAGGAGCGAGTTGCATGGAAGGTTTTTGGGAAAATATTTTAGTAATTACAGCAGCCAGATATAGTGTGTTTATTTTATCAACCTTGCTCTTTTTAGCTGTGTTTGAGTTGGTGACTTCCTATAAAAATTGGGAAGAGATAAAAAATGGAAACCTGGCTGTTGCTATGGCTACTGGTGGAAAATTATTTGGTATAGCAATGATTTTTAGGTTTTCCATTGAACATAATGACCGTTTATTGGTATCTATGGGATGGGGATTATTTGGTTTTATTCTATTAATAGCAGGTTATCTCTTTTTTGAATTTTTAACTCCATTTATGAAAGTCGATGAAGAAATCGGAAATGGTAACAAAGCGGTCGGGTTTATTTCTATGGTTATTTCTGTAGGATTGGCTTATGTTATTGGAGCTAGTATAGTAGGTTAGGAGTGGGAATGGTGGTATTTGAAAGGTTAGCCAAGATATTAATGGCAGTAGGAATCATTTTCTTTGCAGTAGGCATTATTTATTTATTTCTGCGTTAAGACGGGGCGAGTAATCGCAACGCTTTTCGGTGGGGCGAGTAATCGCAGACCCAGTCCCAGTCCCAGTTTTCTGATGAGATGGGTAGCTGTAATTCCAAGGAAGTTTTTCGGCAAGGAATAGCTTAGAAGGAGCGAAATATAAGAAAAAATCAGATAATATTTTCAATAATAGAAATTAATCGTTATAATAGGTATAGAATATAATAAAGGAGGAATGATTGAATGTTGGAGAAAAGAGTTTGGCATGATCGTTACCCCGAAGATATACCGATAACGATGGAGTATGATAAACGCCCCCTCTACAAAGATTTACTGGATGCCGGCGAGCAGCACGGAGAAAAGAAAGCGCTTTACTTTATGGGGAAAGAAATAACCTACAAAGATTTGTGTGAAGAAGCAAAGAAAATCGCAAACTATTTACAATCTATCGGAATTCGAAAAGGAGACCGCGTTGCTATCTACTTACCGAATACACCTCAAGCTGTCATAAGTTATTATGGCATTTTAATGGCAGGGGCTATTGCCGTTCCTACTAACCCGTTATATACGGAAAGAGAATTAGTGTTCCAGATGAATGATTCACAAGCAAGAGCTATTATTTGTTTAGATATTTTATTACCGCGTGTAAATGGCGTTCGTACACACACTACCATCGAGCATGTTATTGTAACTGGTATAAAGGATTATCTGCCATTTCCTAAAAATATTATTTATCCATATATCCAAAAACGCGAATACAACATGGTTGTTAAAGTGGAGGCTAGTAATGACACCCATGTTTGGAAGAAAATAATGGAACAATCCGTTGCGGACTATTTGGAATCATCTATTGATCCCGAGGAGGATCTTGCACTTTTACAATATACCGGAGGGACTACTGGGAATCCAAAAGGTGTTATGCTTACTCATTTTAATTTAAGCTCGAACGTACAGATGTGTGAAACATGGCTTTCGCGCAATTCAGATACTCCTGAAAAACATCGTCAAGACTCGATTCTAGGTATCTTGCCATTTTTTCATGTGTACGGGATGACAGCCGTTATGAATTTTGCAATCAAAAAAGGAGCAAGAATTATTCTTATTCCTAAATTCGATGCGGGCGATTTGCTAAAGGTAATCGATAAGCAAAAGCCGAATCTTTTCCCGGGTGCCCCAACAATCTACATTGGTCTGTTGAACCATCCAGATATTGAGAAATATAATTTATCCTCTATCGAAGCGTGTATTAGCGGATCGGCTCCTTTACCTGTAGAAATTCAGGAACGTTTTGAAAGAATTACTGGAGGAAAATTAGTAGAGGGGTATGGGTTGACTGAATCTTCCCCTGTAACCCATGCAAATTTTGTGTATGCTGAACGTATTAACGGCAGTATTGGTGTTCCATGGCCCGATACAGATGCAAAAATTGTTCAAATGAATGGGGAGAATTTGGAAGAAGTTGATACTGGAGAAATAGGAGAGATTGCTGTTAAAGGGCCCCAAATTATGAAAGGGTATTGGAATAATGAAGAAGAGACTGCAAAGACTTTAAGAGATGGCTGGTTATTAACCGGTGATTTAGGCTATGTTGATGAACGCGGTTTTTTCTATGTGGTTGACCGGAAGAAGGATATGATTGTTGCCGGCGGCTTTAATATTTATCCGCGCGAGATAGAAGAAGTTTTATATGAACATGAAGCTATCCAAGAAGCAGTTGTAGCTGGTGTACCCGATCCGTACAGAGGGGAGACTGTAAAAGCTTATGTTGTGTTAAAGGAAGGGGCTAGTGTAACAGAAGAAGAATTAAATGAATACTCGAGGAAATATCTAGCAAGCTATAAAGTACCAAGAATTTATGAATTCCGTGATGAACTACCCAAAACCGCAGTTGGAAAAATTTTAAGAAGAAAACTGATCGATGAAGAGAAACAAAAACAAGAAGCCGCATCTGTTTGAGCCTCGTGCTCTTTTTTTCTTTCAAAATATAGCTTTTCATTGACATTGTGTTTCCTTGGTTGTATATTAAAAATATGAATGACTATTCACTCATTTTTAGATAATAATCAAGGAGAAAATCATGAACAATCAAAAACCAAAATATCATCAAATCATTGAAGCTGCTGTGAAAGTAATCTCTGAAAATGGATATCATGGCTCACAAGTCTCTAAAATAGCGAAGGAAGCAAATGTTGCTGACGGCACAATATATTTATATTTCAAGAATAAAGAGCATATTCTTGTTTCTTTATTCAAAGTGAAAATGGGAGAATTTATTAATCAGATCGTGAAGGCAATTGAAGGAACTGAGTTTGCTTCTGATCAACTATATACATTAATTGAAACGCACTTTCAGCAGTTGTCTTCGGATTATCATTTGGCAATTGTGACACAACTGGAACTCAGACAATCAAATATTTCTTTAAGACTGCAAATAAATCAAGTATTGAAACCTTATTTAACAGTGATTGATGGTATTGTTCAAAAAGGGATTGCGCAGCATCAATTTAGAGAGGATTTAAATATACCTTTAGTAAGGCAGATGATTTTTGGAACGCTGGATGAGATTGTTACGAATTGGGTTATGAAAGAACAAAAATATGACTTAAACAAACTGGTTCCTGAGATTCACAAAATGCTGGTTAGTGCCTTAGCAACGGAACGGTAGGGTATATATTAAAAAGGAGTGGTATTCTTGCCAATAATTGATTTAAAAATAGAAGAGAAGGTTGCTTATTTAACGATAAAAAGCCCTCCTGCCAACGCATTATCTTCAAAAATCATTACAAAGCTGGATGAGCTCTTGACGCAGATTGAAAAAGAAGATAAAGCTAAAGTTGTTGTTTTGCAAGGAGAAGGAAAATTTTTCTCGGCTGGTGCAGATATTAAAGAATTCACATCACATCAAGAGGCCGCAGAATATGAATCCTTAGCAGAGAATGGACAACGAATTTTTAACAAAGTCGAGCATTTTCCGATACCAGTTATAGCATCTATTCACGGGGCTGCATTAGGTGGCGGGTTAGAACTTGCGATGGCCTGTCATATAAGGTATGCCACTGCGAATGCAAAGATAGGGTTGCCAGAGATGAATTTAGGCATTATTCCTGGCTTTGCAGGAACGCAGCGGTTACCTCGGTATGTAGGAAATGCAAGAGCGTATGAGATGATTTTAACCGGTGAGCCTATTTCTGGAAAACAAGCGGAAGCCTGGGGATTGATTAACCGTGTTTTTGAAGAAGATGTGTTTCAAAACGAGGTTCATAATCTAGCGCGAAAAATTGCTGCAAAAAGTAAGCCTGGGATTAATCGAATTATGAAATTAATTCCATATGCAAATACAAGTCAATTTGAAGAAGGGGTCAAACAAGAGGCTAGGTTATTTGGCGAAATTTTTGGCTCAGCTGATGCTAAAGAGGGTGTAAGCGCTTTTATAGAAAAGAGAGCAGCTAACTTTCAAGATAAATAGATTTTAGTTTGTTAGGAGGAAAAAGGATGAACATTTATGTATTATTGAAAAAAACGTTTGATACTGAAGAAAAGATTGTTGTTCAAGACAGTAGAATTGAAGATGAGGGCGCAGAATTCATTATTAATCCTTATGATGAGTATGCAATAGAAGAAGCAATCGTGCAAAGAGATGCACATGGCGGTGAAGTAACAGTGATCACGATTGGTGATGAAGCGTCTGAAAAACAACTTCGTACAGCCCTTGCAATGGGTGCAGATAAAGCAGTTCTTATCAATACGGAAGAAGATCTGGAGGATGGAGATCAGTTCACAACAGCAAAAATTTTAGAAGCTTATTTTGAAGATAAGGAAGCGGATTTAATATTAGCAGGAAATGTTGCTATTGATGAAGCAAGCGGTCAAGTTGGACCAAGACTTGCAGAGCTTTTAGGTATCCCGTATGTAACCACCATCACGAAGCTGTCCATAGAAGGGGATGCTGTATCGATTGAAAAGGATGTTGAAGGAGACGTGGAGATAATAGAAACAAGTCTTCCTTTATTAGTTACATGTCAACAAGGTCTAAATGAACCGCGTTACCCATCTTTACCAGGGATTATGAAAGCGAAGAAAAAACCGCTAGAGGAGTTAGAAATTGATGATCTTGATTTAGAAGAAGATGATGTGGAAGCAAAAACGAAAACAATTGATATTTATCTGCCTCCTGAAAAAGAAGCTGGTAAGGTGCTTGAAGGAGAAGTAGAGGATCAAGTTAAAGAGCTTGTTACGCTATTAAGAAACGATAAAAAGGTACTATAGGCGAAAGCCCAAAAGTCAATCAAAAAGCATGTGGCGTACACGTATAGAATGCAGTTGATAGGGAAAGGGGATAATAATAATGAGTGACAAGTTACTAGTAATAGGTGAAGTGAGAGATAAGGACATACGGAATGTTTCATTTGAAGCAATTGCAGCAGCAAAACAAATAAGTGACGATGCTGAAATCGTAGGGGTATTACTTGGCGGTACTGATTTAAAAAGTGCCGGGGAAGAATTTATTGCTTATGGAGCGGATCGTGTCATAACCGTAACTCACGAAAACTTGGAAACGTATACATCGGAAGGGTACGGACAGGCGATTCTAGAAATTATTGATGAATTAACTCCAAGCGGTATTGTTATGGGACACACATCGATTGGAAAGGATTTAACCCCGAAAATTGCAAGCCGGTTATCGGCAGGGCTTATTTCAGATGTTGTTGATATTGAGAAAGACGGTGATGACAGCGTGTATATACGTCCAATCTATTCGGGGAAAGCATTTGAGAAAAAAACTTTTGAGGATGACTTTATCTTCGTAACCATTCGTCCAAATAATATACCTGCATTGGAAAAGGATGGCTCAAGAACTGGTGAAGTAACAAATAAAGATATAGATATTAAAGATTTACGCACGGTTGTAAAAGATGTGGTACGTAAGGCCTCTGAGGGGGTTGATCTTTCTGAAGCGAATGTTATTGTTGCAGGTGGTCGCGGCGTGAAGAGTGCGGATGGATTTAAGCCTCTTTATGAACTTGCAGAGGTATTAGGCGGAGCTGTGGGGGCATCTCGCGGAGCTTGCGATGCAGATTATTGTGATTATGCGCTTCAAATTGGTCAAACTGGAAAAGTAGTAACCCCGGATTTATATATTGCTGTGGGGATATCGGGCGCGATCCAGCATTTAGCGGGAATGTCCAATTCTAAAGTTATTGTTGCAATAAATAAGGATCCAGAAGCAAATATCTTCAATGTTGCTGACTATGGCATCGTAGGTGATTTATTCGAAGTAATCCCATTGCTTATTGAAGAGATTAAAAAAAGTAAAATAGCAGTATCCTAGCAATAAGTTTAGAACAGAAGGCCTGTGAGAATTATTATGACACAGGCCTTTTTTTAAAATGCTTTTTTGCACACTTTAAGAAAGTCAAGAATGGCCATGTGTCAATTTTTAGTAGGCAGAATTCCTTTGTCTTAAGCAAAAGAAATTCATCTATTGTGGAGTGATCCCAAAGAACGGGATCTGCGTTTTTAATGGGAGCGGCTAGCGCTTTTCGTATCATACAAGCAAACTATTAGGAAGTATACTTATACGGTGATATACTCATACTAAGCTTATTATAAGCTGATGATGTTTTAAGGAGGTAAAATAATGGCAATTAAAAATGTATCGGATCAAAACTTTGCAGAAGAGACGTCAAAAGGTCTTGTATTAGCTGACTTCTGGGCTCCGTGGTGTGGACCTTGTAAAATGATCGCTCCTGTATTAGAAGAAATTGATGGAGAAATGGAAGAAAAAGTACAAATCGTCAAATTAGATGTCGATGAAAACCAAGAGACAGCAGGAAAATTTGGTGTCATGAGTATCCCGACACTTCTTTTATTCAAAGACGGTGAAGTAGTAGACCAAGTTATTGGTTTCCAACCTAAAGAGGCATTAACTGATTTAATTAATAAACATGCCTAATATAATAGAATTTTAGTTCTGTTATCACAACAGTAAACTGGTAACAGAATGAACTTTTTAAGTTTTTACTAGAAAAAAGAGAATCCCTTTGTCATCAAGCAGATGAGAAGGGATTTTCTGATGCATAGAGGATTGGTTGTATGAGTAAAGAGGCAATTGAGAAAAAGCTATCTATCCTTCCAATGCAGCCAGGCTGTTACTTAATGAAGGATAAGAATGGAACAATTATTTATGTAGGCAAATCCAAAAAGCTCAGAAATCGTGTTCGTTCCTATTTTCGTGGGGCGAATGATCGGAAGACACAACGTTTAGTGCAAGAGATTGCAGATTTTGAATATATGGTTACATCTTCAGAGATAGAAGCTCTTATTTTAGAAATGAATTTAATAAAAAAGTACGACCCTAAATATAACGTGATGCTAAAGGATGATAAATCCTATCCTTATTTAAAAATCACGTCAGAGCGACATCCGCGATTAATTGTCACGAGACATTTGAAAAAAGATAAAGGGAAATACTTCGGCCCTTATCCGAATGTTATTGCAGCTAGAGAAACCAAAAAGCTTCTCGACCGGATTTATCCCTTAAGGAAATGTAAAAACCCGCCTGGAAGGCCTTGCCTTTATTATCATATGGGACAATGCCTTGCTTGTAGCAAAAATCCACCTTCTAAAGAAACGTATCAAAAAATTGTTCAAGAGATTACTTCTTTTTTACATGGCGGCTTCAAAGATATTCGTAATCGTTTAACAAAAGAAATGATGGAAGCAAGTGAAGAACTAAATTTTGAAAGAGCAAAAGAACTCAGAGATACAATTCAATATATAGATGCGACGATGGAGCAGCAGAAAATGACAGCGAATGATTTAGTGAATCGGGATGTTTTTGGTTACAGCTATGATAAGGGTTGGATGTGTGTACAGGTCTTTTTTATTCGTCAAGGAAAACTGATCGAACGTGATGTCAGCATATTCCCGTTTTACGATGAGCCGGAGGAAACGATAATTAGCTTTATTGCTCGTTTTTATTTGCAAGAAAATCATTTGAAGCCGAAACAAGTACTTATTCCAATAGGTATTGATGATGATATTTTAGAAAAATTACTTGAAGTTAATGTCCATACACCGCTGCGTGGCCGTAAAAAGGAAATGGTAGAATTAGCGGGTGAAAATGCTAAAATAGCTTTGAATGAAAAATTTCAATTAATTGAGCGTGATGAAGAAAGAACGTTTCAAGCAGTTGAGGACTTAGGAAATCACCTGAATATAGAACTGCCCCATCGAATTGAAGCGTTTGATAACTCTAATATACAAGGAACAGATCCTGTTTCAGCAATGATTGTTTTTGAGGATGGAAAGCCCAATAAAAAGGAATATCGGAAATATAAAATCAGGGATGTTAAAGGTCCCGATGACTATGATACGATGCGGGAAGTAATTCGTCGTCGTTATACGAGAGTCCTTCGTGAAGAACTGCCTTTACCTGATTTAATTATCGTGGACGGAGGGAAAGGACAGATGTCAGCAGCGACAGATGTTTTAGAGAACGAGCTTGGTCTAAGTATTCCGCTTGCTGGTCTAGCCAAGGACGATCGACATAAAACAAGTGAACTATTGTACGGTGATCCTCCTGAAGTTATTCCTCTACAACGGCAGTCACAGGCTTTTTATCTCGTCCAGCGGATTCAAGATGAGGTGCATCGTTTTGCAATCACTTTCCATAGACAATTAAGAGGAAAAGGATTGTTTCAGTCAGAGCTTGACCGTATACCGGGAGTTGGTGAAAAGCGGCGGAAGCTTTTGCTGACACATTTCAAATCGATAGAAGAAATAAAAAATGCTTCATTGGAGGAAATGCGTAAAATCGGTATACCGAAAAATATTGCCGAAGAAATTATCGGGCATTTAAAAGAACAGGAAAAAGAAAAAAACGATCGTGAAATGGAATAAGTTCGCGATCGTTTTTTCTTTTTATAATTAGTCCTGCATGTAAACAGTAAATTCAACTTGTTTCACGCGACGGTGTATAGATTCGATACACTCGCAATCCACACCTTCTAATTGTTGCATTACTTCTGCTATTATTCCTGCTTCTAGCCGGAAGTCCGTTTCGATATTTGATTGCAGTTTAGCTACAACAGCGTCGGATAAAAGATAAAATGTTTTTAAATTCTTTTTTTCTTTTACCAAGTCCAGTACTCCTAAACCCATTTTTTCAAAGAACAAACGTAAGTCTTCAAGGCTATTAAATTCAAATCTGCGTGCTAGATTTCTGCCTAAAAAATAAAGTAACGTTTCTTTCTCTTCTCCAAATAATTCTGGTAGTCCAATATAGCGTAGAATGTCATATCCTGCACCGCTGCTATTTAATTGCTCCAGTTCTTTTATTTCTAATTTTTGATTACCGTCAATCTTTAACACTGTTTCCATCCTTTCCATCCTGCCTCGTCCATGATGAATATATTTAAGTTTATTATCTATTTTCGTCTATTAATAAGCAAGTATAGGAACTAATTTATTTTACATTTCACAGGACGAATGCCGTCTGTGTTCATAAATGAAGTTAAATACCTCTATTATCATAACATTACCTGCACTTTTTCTAAATCTTTTTCTGAGAATCTAGTACGTCAACTTATCTCTATGTAAAAGCAAGGCGGAGGTTATTTTTATTGGACTATTTGAAACACTCTTTAAGAAGGTGATTGGGAATTCTTGACGCTTTACACTGTAAGAAGTACAATAAATATGTTGTTGTCAGTACTATAAAAAATATATTTTTACATGATTGTAAAAGCGCTTTATTTTTTATAGGCTACATATATTTAGGGATAATGTTTTAAAGGGGGGGTAAACATGGCAGAGCAACGTGAGTTCTTCTTTAGAAGACTACATTCACTACTAGGAGTTGTGCCAATTGGTATTTTCTTGGTGCAACATCTATTTATCAATCATCTTGCTGTGTATGGAGAAGAAAAGTTTAATGCTGCAGCTAATTTCATGCATGAATTACCATTTGTATTGGTGCTGGAAACATTAGTAATCTATCTACCAATTTTATTTCATGCGATTCTAGGGGTTTACATTGTATTTACATCTAGATATAGCACACGCCGTTATGGTTTTTTCCGTAACTGGATGTTCGCAATACAGCGTTTTACTGGTATTGTTCTTGTTATCTTCATTGCATGGCATGTCTTTGAAACGCGGGTGCAAGTTGGTCTAGGGAATGTAGATGTAAACTACAGCCTGATGGAAGGCATTCTGTCCAGTACACCAATGTTTTGGTTCTATGTGGTCGGAGTACTTTCGGCTGTATTCCATTTTGCTAATGGATTATGGAGTTTCCTAGTAACATGGGGAATTACACAAACACCAAAATCGCAACGGGTTTCTACGTATGTATGTCTAGTTATTTTCCTAGCAGTAGGCTATTTAGGGGTAAGATCATTAATCGCATTTGCGTACGGCGTTTAATGGTAATGGAATGAAAGAAGGAGTGAGCTAACGGATGAGTAATCGAAAAGTTGCTGTTGTCGGCGGTGGTTTAGCTGGATTAATGGCTACAATCAAAGCTGCTGAAGCTGGTGTGAAAGTAGATCTATTTTCAATCGTACCTGTAAAGCGTTCTCACTCTGTGTGTGCACAAGGTGGCATTAACGGAGCGGTAAATACAAAAGGAGAAGGAGACTCTCCTTGGCTTCATTTTGATGATACGGTTTATGGTGGAGATTTCCTTGCAAATCAACCGCAAGTAAAAGCAATGTGTGATGCTGCGCCAGGTATTATACATATGTTTGATCGTATGGGGGTTATGTTCAACCGTACGCCGGAAGGATTACTAGATTTCCGTCGTTTCGGTGGTACTCAAATGCACCGCACTGCATATGCAGGAGCAACGACAGGTCAACAATTATTATACGCATTAGATGAGCAAGTTCGCCGTTATGAGGTGGAAGGATTAGTTACTAAATTTGAAGGTTGGGAATTCCTTGAAGCGGTTATTGATGAACAAGGCGTCGGTAAAGGAATTGTGGCTCAAAATATTAAAACACATGAAATTAAAGCGTTTCGCTCCGATGCAACGATTTTTGCGACGGGAGGACCGGGAATTATTTTTGGTAAATCTACCAACTCAATGATTAATACAGGTTCTGCTGCAAGTAAGCTATATTTACAAGGTGCAAAATATGCAAACGGGGAATTTATACAGATTCATCCAACAGCTATACCAGGCGACGATAAACTTCGACTAATGAGTGAATCTGCTCGTGGGGAAGGTGGCCGTATTTGGACTTATAAAGATGGAGAACCTTGGTACTTCCTTGAGGAAAAATATCCGGCATATGGTAACCTTGTCCCTCGTGATATCGCCACACGTGAAATCTTTGATGTGTGTGTGAATCAAAAACTTGGTATTAATGGAGAAAACATGGTTTATCTGGATTTATCTCATAAAGATCCGAAAGAGCTTGATATTAAGCTTGGGGGCATTATTGAGATTTATGAGAAATTTGTCGGCGAAGATCCTCGTAAGGTGCCGATGAAAATCTTCCCTGCAGTACACTATTCTATGGGTGGATTATGGGTTGATGAAAAACAAATGACAAGCATTCCAGGGATATTCGCTGCTGGAGAATGTGACTACTCGCAGCACGGTGGAAATCGCCTGGGCGCAAATTCCTTGTTATCTGCAATTTACGGAGGTATGGTTGCTGGACCTAGTGCCATCGAATATATTGATAGTTTGTCAGAGCATGTAGAGGATTTACCAGATGACCTCTATGAATCTCGTGAAGAAGCAGAACGTAAAGATTTTGACGCATTAATGAATATGCAGGGGACAGAAAATGCATATCAAATTCATCGCGAACTGGGTGAATGGATGACAGATAATGTAACCGTTGTTCGTGAAAATGAAAAACTATTAAAAACAGACAAAAAAATTGTCGAATTAATGGAGCGCTGGAAAAATATTAATATTAATGATACATCTCGCTGGAGCAACCAGGGTGTTATGTTCACACGGCAATTAAAACATATGCTTCAATTGGCGCGTGTCATTACGATTGGTGCATACAATCGGAATGAAAGCCGTGGGGCGCATTATAAACCAGAATTCCCAGAGCGTAATGATGAAGAATGGTTAAAAACAACGATTGCTGAATATGACGCAGAAAAAAATGAGCCTGTATTCAGCTATGAAGATGTAGATGTTTCCTTAATTCCGCCTCGAAAACGTGATTATACAACGAAACACTAGAAAGGAGTAAATGAAATGGCTGAACAAAGTAAAGTTACTTTTATTATAACTAGACAAGATGGCCCAGACGCTGCTCCTTATGAGGAAACGTTTGAGGTGCCTTATAGACAGAATATGAACGTTATTTCTGCTTTAATGGAAATCAGACAGAATCCTGTGAATAGCAAAGGAGAGCGAACAACCCCTGTTATGTGGGATATGAACTGTTTGGAGGAGGTTTGTGGTGCTTGTTCTATGGTTATCAATGGAACAGCGAGACAATCCTGCGCCGCATTGGTTGATCAGCTGGAGCAGCCGATCCGCTTGGAGCCAATGTCTACATTCCCGGTTGTTCGTGATCTTATTGTCGATCGTGAGCGTATGTTTGATGCGTTGAAACAGGTAAAAGCCTGGATTCCAATTGATGGAACACATGATTTAGGACCTGGGCCGCGTATGCCGGAGAAAAAACGGCAATGGGCGTATGAATTATCTAAATGTATGACATGTGGCGTGTGTCTGGAAGCATGTCCTAATGTAAATGACAGTTCCAATTTTATCGGTCCTGCGGCTATCTCTCAAGCGCGTTTATTTAACGCACATCCAACTGGAGAGATGAATGCCAGCGATCGCTTGAACGGTTTAATGGAAGCTGGAGGGATTGATGGCTGTGGAAATTCACAAAACTGTGTGCAGGTTTGTCCGAAAGGCATTCCATTAACAACATCTATCGCAGCAATGAACCGTGCAACCAACATCCAAGCGTTCAAAAACTTCTTTGGAAGTGACACTGCGCTTTAATAGACATAATTGAAAAACCCTGCCAATTAGATTGGAAAGGGTTTTTCTTAGATAACTATTGAAAACGCTTTATATAAAGGGAATATAATATACTTAAAAAAACGTACAAGAGAGGTAATTGTTTTATGAGCCGTATTTCTTATATTGAAGATTTTTCAGCATGGGAGAAAGAGTTCTCGTTTTATGTCCCGATATCGGTTCGTTTTTCGGAGACAGATATGTATGGTCATGTGAATAATGTTTCTCCATTTATTTATTTTGAGGAGGCGCGTATCGCTTATTTAAATAGTTTAGGTGTTATATCAAAGGATATGCGGCAGACAGAAGGAGTTATCGTCTCCGATTTGCAATGTAATTATCTGAAGGAAATTTATTTTGGAGACGATATTCGGGTTTATGTTAAAACAGCTTCTGTTGGCACTACTTCCTTTGATATCCATTATAAGGTTGTGAGGGAAGAAGAAGTCGTTCTAACAGCAAGAGGCAGATTGGTTTACATTGATACAGAGAAAAAAGTGCCGAGGAAATTGTCGGATGAGATGAAGCAGAAATTACTTTCGGACATTTTGCATTTTGATAATGTGGCTGCCAACCTGTGAAAATAAAAAAAGTCTGAGCTTATTTATTTCCTAAAAGCTCAGACTTACATAATACCTCCATATAGCCTGAGATTTTATCTGTAAGGAATGATAATAAAGAATACATGAAAAGGAAAGAAAAGCGCCAGAAAATCTTACCCGAAAACGCATATATTGTTCAAAGCTCAAAATGAAAGAAAGTTTTAAAAATAAAAGTAAATGTATTTTTGATTTTGAACAATGTTTCGCTTATCTGTATTCGTCTTTTCACACTCTTACAGTTTTAACTCACCCATACGAAGTAATTCGACAACAGCCTGTGATCGGCCCTTTACCCCTAATTTTTGCATCGCGTTTGAAATATGATTTCTCACAGTTTTTTCTGAGATGAAAAGTTCTTGGGCAATCTCTTTTGTTGTTTTGTCTTGTACCAGTAGTTCAAACACTTCTTTCTCGCGTTTGGTTAATAGCTGCTTCGGTTTGTACCCATTATCCTTCAAATGTTACCCCCTCCTTGCTTTATAGAACTGCGTCATGAAGGGAAATTATTTAGTCGATATAGCTTATGAAGGCTGAAACAAAAGAGTGCGTACATTTTAAGAGGATGTTTAAAAAACCCAATAAATTTGACCCAACCGAAAAAGAAACTTCAACTTAGAATGTCAAAACCGTGTGGATAACGCAGCTAACACCTCGGCCTACGAGGAGCTAGTTAGCTTTCTTTTCCAAAGAGACTTACGAGGTTTGTCCCGCCAAAACTGCCGCTAGCTCTCCATTTATTTTAATTTACTACGTAATCAGTTTTATTACCTCGACAATATTGATGACCGCAGTCTCAGGACGCCGCACTAGGTTCTTTTTATCAGCTTTTTGAACATAATTTAAAGAGGTTTACAGGTTTTCCTTTAAAAAAGTTTTCAAGAATCGATTTTTAGTTTACTATGTATTACAATATGTTCAGTGACTTAATAAATGCTATAAAATGAGGTTTTATTGTGGGATACGATGAACTTACCTGCGGCGAAAAATACTTGGGTTGCGGTAAATCATATGTAAATACATGGAGTGGACTGTAGATTTAGGAGGTACCAGTTTGGAAAAGAAGCAAGAAATAGAAGCAGTGAATAAAATGGAGAAAAAGTTAAGATATATTTCTGGAATGATTAAACAAAACGGTAGAAAAATATTGCATCATTATCCGATTACTTTACCTCAGTTTATCGCTCTACAATGGCTGTTGGAAGAAGGGGATTTGACAGTTGGAGAACTGTCTAATCGTATTAGTCATGCATTTAGCACCACCACAGATTTAGTCGATCGATTGGAGAAAAATGAATTGGTTGAACGGATTCGTGGTACGAAAGATCGGCGTGTCGTACAAATTCATCTGTTAGAAAAAGGTAAGCATATCATTGAAGAAGTCATTCAAAAACGGCAAGAATACCTGCAAGATGTAATGTCTGGATTCTCGGATGAACAAAAAGAAACATTAAATGAATTGTTGAGCCTTCTTCATGACGAAATGAAGAAAGTAAATGAAAAGTAGAGTAGAAAAAAGGGAGAGAGTATTTTGGAACAAGCAATTGGTGTAATTGATTCAGGTGTGGGCGGGTTAACGGTGGTTCATGAATTAATGAGACAGCTTCCTAAAGAACCGCTTATTTACGTAGGTGACACAGCAAGATGTCCTTATGGTCCCAGAACGGAAGAAGAGGTAAAACAATATACATGGGAAATGGTGCGTTTTTTACTTAAAAAGAATATAAAAATGCTTGTTATTGCTTGTAATACGGCAACTGCATTCACAATAAAAGATTTAAAAGAAAAATTGGATATTCCTGTAATAGGTGTCATTAAGCCTGGTGCGAGGGCTGCGATTAAATCAACAGAAAATAACCATGTGGGCATTATTGGAACAGAGGGTACGATTCGCAGTGGAGCATATAGACATGCACTTCGGAAAATTAAACCTGATATTGAGGTCATTTCCTTAGCTTGTCCATCGCTTGCTCCCATGGTGGAAAAAGGTATACTGGATGGGCCAGAAGCGAGGCAGGTAGTGGAAACTGCGTTAACACCGCTACTAGAACATGATGCAATGGATACGTTGATTCTAGGTTGTACGCATTACCCATTATTGAAAAAAACGATTCAAGAAGTAATGGGTGAAAAAATTACTGTTATATCTTCGAGTGAAGAGACAGCTAGAGAAACGAGCACAACATTAGATATTCATCAAAATTTTAATTATAATGACTCTATTCCTCCTCATCAATTTTATACTACAGGAGATCTAGAAAAATTTATTGAAATCACGCAGAAAATATTTAGGGATAGTAATTTTGAAATGCTTACGATTAAGCATGCTGATCTTACATAATCATTGCGGATAAAACTCTTATTTTACAAATGAGAACTGATTTTGTGAAATAGGAGTTTTTATTATATAAAAAACGTTCTGAGCAATGGAGGAAGCAATGGTGGCCGCAAAATTTTACATATTGTTCGTTCTATTCTTATTGTATAAATTTTTGTTTGTAAACAATGGAATTCATGGTCTATTTCAAAAGGTGAGCTCGTATGATTAATAGTACAAACCATCTTGGGAGGTAGTTGCATGAATAAAAAGATAATCCAATTAATAGGAGCTTTTGGTATATTAGTCTTGCTGGCGGGATGTTTTAAGGGAGAGCAATCATCAAAAGAGGTCGATCCTCCACAAAATGCAGAAGCGGTAAATAGTGAAGAAACAGTGGATGGAGAGGAAGGTGCAGCTACTCCTGATGAAGCAGAGGAAGCAGCAGATACGGTTTCGAGGGAATTGTATTTAATTGATTCTAATGGCATGGTCGCTTCTCAAATTGTTGAGCTTCCAGTTCCTGAAGCAAATCAAGTGGCACAGCAGGTCCTTGAATATATGGTTAAAGGCGGACCAATCACGCCGATGCTGCCAAATGGTTTCCAGGCTGTGCTTCCGGAAGATACAGAAGTACTTGGTGTTAATCTTCAGGAAGATGGTACAATTGTCGTTGATTTATCTAAGGAATTTTCAGAGTATGAAGCATCATCCGAGGTACCTATGTTAGAGGCGATTACGCATACGCTTACTCAATTCGATAACGTCCATAAAGTCAAGCTCAGAGTAGAGGGGGCTGACCTGAAAGAAATGCCTGTAAACGGCACACCGATAAATGACGGGTATACACGGGCAAATGGCATTAATCTGACACATAATGATACGTTAGATTATCTGGATAGCCGACCTGTAACCATGTTCTATCCAGTAGAAAAAGAAAATAATCGCTACTATGTACCAATCACGCAATATGTAGAGATGAAGGATGAAAATGATATAACAAGTGTGGTAGAGGAGCTGGTGGATGGTCCGGGTTATGAGAATAATGTTGTTAACGTATTCCAGCCAGAAGCGGCTTTAACAAGCGAACCGGTGATAGAGGAAGGTGTCCTTCATTTGACATTTAATGATGGAATCTTGATGAATAAAGAGCAGCAAATTATTGCAGATGAAGTGATGGAGACAATGGTGAGAACTTTAACAGAGCAGCCAAATGTAGATTCGGTTAATGTTCAAGTTGAGAATGTGGATGAAGTATTTAATGAAAATGGGGAGCCTTATTCTGAACCAGTGTCTGCAGAATTATATACGCCAAGCGAAGAATTATAGGGAGAAAACAAGATAATAGGAAGTTTCTAGAGAGGGGTATTCTGCTCTTTAGAAGCTTCTTTTTCATTTTAGATTGACATATTATCAAGAACGCAATGTGTGTTGGTTTTCTAGGTATTTTCCATTATTCGCATGTTTCTTTTCCTGAAAATATGATAAGCTATGTAATGTGAAATAAGGAGGAAGACAAATGGGAAGACATGATAATAGACAAAAAAATGAATTGCGACCGATTCAAATAACGACAGGTTATATTACACATCCAGAAGGGTCTGTATTAATCGAAATGGGGGAAACCAAAGTTATTTGTAACGCAAGTATTGAAGATAGAGTACCACCCTTTATGAGAGGGCAAGGTAAGGGATGGATTACAGCAGAATATGCGATGTTGCCGCGTGCAACAGAACAGCGTAATATTCGTGAGTCTTCTAAAGGGAAAGTAAGTGGAAGAACGATGGAAATTCAGCGCCTGATTGGACGTGCCTTACGTTCTGTTGTTGACCTTTCAAAAATTGGTGAGCGTACAATTTGGATTGACTGTGATGTTATCCAAGCAGATGGCGGAACAAGGACGGCTTCGATTACTGGGGCTTATGTAGCTATGGTAATTGCCTTACATCAGCTTGTTGAAAATAAAGTACTTGCCAAGCTTCCTGTAACAGATTTCTTGGCAGCTATTTCTGTTGGTGTATTGCCGGACGGACAAGAAGTACTTGACTTGAATTATAAAGAAGACAGCGCTGCAGATGTGGACATGAATATTGTTATGACCGGAAAAGGTGAATTTGTAGAGCTGCAAGGAACTGGAGAAGAAGCTACTTTTAGTTCTGCGCAATTACAAGCTTTGCTCGCTCTGGGAGAACAAGGGATTAATGAATTAATTGACCAACAGAAAGAAACGCTTGGCGCTATCGCAGACCTGGTAAGTCAAGATTAATTTCATTGGGGGATTTACCATGAAGAAGATTATCATTGCGACAAAAAATAAAGGAAAAGTAAAGGAATTTAGATCTTTCTTTGCAGATCACCAAATTGAAGTTATTTCTTTACTTGATTTGGAAGAGGAAATTCCTGATATTGAAGAAACAGGAGAAACATTTGAAGAAAATGCAGCTTTAAAAGCAGAGCAAATTTCAAATCGTTTTCATCAGCCAGTACTTGCAGATGATTCGGGACTGATTATTGATGGACTAGATGGAAGACCAGGTCTTTATTCCGCACGATATGCTGGAGAACCGACAAATGATCAAGCGAATATCGATAAAGTTCTTGAAGAAATGAAAGATATTCCAGACGAAGATCGTGCTGCCCGTTTTATTTGCGTTCTAGCTATTGCCCGTCCCGGCGAGGAAACGGTTTTTGTAAAGGGCTACTGCGAAGGACATATCCAGAAGGAGCAAACAGGAGAAAACGGTTTTGGTTATGATCCTATTTTTGTACCAGAAGGCTATTCGAAAACAATGGCCGAGCTTAGTCCATCCGAAAAAAATGAAATAAGTCACCGAAAACAGGCGATGAAACAATTGGAAAAAAGAATACATTTGTTATAGGAAGGTGTTCAAAAAGCGCCTGGCTGATATGTGGGGTTTCTGTAATGGCAAGTTTTTTTTGACGGGGGCTTTTTGAACACACATGATGAGGAATTATATTGAGGAGGGGTATGATGACAAGTGTTCTAATTACAAGTGATAGCCATGGTCTTACAAAAGAACTTGATGCGATGAAAGAAAAGCATGATGTGGATTTATATATTCATTGCGGTGATTCTGAGCTGGAATTTGATGCAGCGGAGTTAAGTGCTTATTATAAAGTGAGCGGTAATTGTGATTTCGACACACGTTATCCAGATGAAGAAGTGCTGGATCTAAACGGCCTTCGTTTCTTTGTGACACATGGTCACCTCCATCAAGTTAAAGGGAATTTAACAAATCTATCTTATGCAGCGGAAGAACAAGAAGCAAATATCGTCTGCTTTGGACACACACATATTGCCGGTGCTGAAAAAATTGGTAATCAATTATTTATCAACCCGGGCAGTATTCGTATGCCTAGAAACCGTGTTGAGAAAACGTACGCTATTTTAAGCTGGGAAAGTTCTAATCAAGTACAAGTAGATTTTTATACCTTAGATAGCGGAAAGGTGGAAGGTATGAGTTATCAAGTATCTCTATAAGAGGACGTTCAAAAAGCAGCTCATATTACTTTTAGTAGAAATGAAGAGTAGGAGCTGCTTTTTTCTTCTCTCTCATAGAGAAAATAGGGGGCGTGTTTCCCTGTTAAACAAGGTTTTGTAAGACTTTTTGATAGATGTGAAAAAAATATTTGAAAATCTGTTGACAAAACCTTCTATCCCTCATATAATATTACTTGTCCGTTAAAAAAGATTCACATAACGCGATACATAAGAAATGCAGTGATTGCGGGTGTAGTTTAATGGTAAAACCTCAGCCTTCCAAGCTGATGACGAGGGTTCGATTCCCTTCACCCGCTCCATAATGTCCCAGTAGCTCAGCAGGATAGAGCAACAGCCTTCTAAGCTGTGGGTCGCAGGTTCGAATCCTGCCTGGGACGTAACTTCATAAAAGCTCAATCTCCTATATAAGAGATTGAGCTTTTTGTTTTTTTTATATTTTATTCAAATTAGTATAGACCCTTTCAGCTTTTAAAGGTAACATATAATAAAAATAGTCCTAAATGGTTTAAATTATGCTGAATAGGGTATAACAAGTTTTGATGGTTTTTTTGTAATAGAATAGAGGTGAACAAATGAAAGAGAGTACGAAAGTAATTTTATTTCCAAATACGAAAAAGCAGCTAGAAGAAGAAGGATTACATGCTTTAAGGGAAAAGAAATACAATGAAGCATTAGAGAAATTAAATTGTCTGATTGATTATCATGCAGGTGGTTACGAAATATATATTGGAAAATTAATGTGTTTAATGGAATTAGGAAACTATAAGGAAGCTGAACAACTTAGTGAAGAATTATTGGCCAATAAAGATACGCATTATCATCACTACCTACATATTTATTTAACGATACTTTTTCAAACAAGTCAGTATCAGCATTTGATGGATTTGCTAGAGATAGAGTTTGACAACAACAATATACCGGAGATGCTTCAAGAGCCATTTCAGCAATTGTATGAAATGAGCGCTAATTTAAAAATCGGAATTGATGAAGATAATGCCATCGGTTATATAGAAGAACTCAAACAAGCGGTGAAAGAAGAAGATTATCTGAAACAGTGGAGCCTTATTGAGCAGCTCCGATTAATACATGCGGATCCGAAAGAAGAAGTTATCCAGCTGCTTGAAGGCCATCAAGTTCATCCAGTGATTAAAACTGGTATATTAGAATGGTTAAGAGAATCTAATGTAAAAAAAACAATCCATATACATAAGTTTGATTCAAGCAGGATGATTCAGCCGGCTGATTTATCTCAAATCTCCAAGGAGAAAAGTTATATAGTCTTGATGGAATACTTAGAAAATCGTGTAGAATCTAATCCTACTTTGCTCAAGCTGCTCCAACAGCTTGTGTATCGCTATTTTTATGTAACCTATCCATTCACACCTCTAAAAAGTGATATTTCTTCTTTGGCAGAGGCGATTTATTTACTCGGGAACGATTATTTACAAATGGATACCACATTCGAGGAGCTGGATGAATCCGTTGAAACGTGGATGGAAAAGATAAAAATTTGCAACTCCCTTTATTTAAGTATTATTGAAGAGTAGTAAAATGCTTGAAACCCATAAGATATATGTTATAATGAGGTGGTTGTAAATTTGGAAAAAACTATTGATCAAATGAATAATGAAATGCAATGATAGATTTGATTTTGGAGGGAATAATAATATGACAACGAAATGGGAAAAACAAGAAGGTAATAAAGGAGTATTAACGTTTGAAGTATCTGCTGAAGACTTTAATCAAGCGTTAGACCAAGCATTTAAAAAAGTATCAAAGGACGTACAAATTCCTGGGTTCCGTAAAGGGAAAATTCCCCGCGGTCTTTTTGAAAAGCGCTTTGGTGTAGAATCTCTATATCAAGATGCAGTAGATATTGTACTTCCAAGTGCTTATTCTAAAGCAGTTGATGAAGCTGATATTTTCCCGATTGCACAACCGTCTATTGATATTGACCAAATTGAAAAAGGACAACCTCTTGTTTTCACTGCAGAAGTAGAAGTGAAACCAGAAGTGAAACTTGGTGAATACAAAGGATTAGAAGTAGAAGAACAATCTGTGGAAGTGACAGATGAAGATGTAGAGCAAGAAATTGAAAATCTTCGCGAACGCCATGCAGAATTAGTTGTAAAAGAAGACAGTGAAATTGTAGAAGGCGATACAGCAGTAATTGACTTTGAAGGTTTCAAAGACGGCGAAGCATTTGAAGGCGGAAAAGGGGAGAATCATTCACTTGAAATTGGTTCAGGCCAATTTATCCCTGGCTTTGAAGAACAATTAATCGGCAAAAAAGCTGGTGATGAAACAGAAGTTAAGGTAACTTTCCCTGAAGAATATCATGCCGAAGACTTAGCTGGTCAAGAAGCTGTGTTCCAAGTGAAAATTCATGAGGTAAAAGCAAAAGAATTACCAGAGCTTGATGATGAATTTGCAAAAGATGTGGATGAAAATGTAGAAACACTTGATGAATTAAAAACAAAGAAACGTGAAGAGCTTGAAACAAATAAGAAACAGCAAGCTGAAAATGAAAAACGTGAAGCATTGCTTCAACAAGCATCAGATAACATCGAAGTAGAAATTCCTGAAGCAATGGTTGATACAGAAGTTAACCAAATGGTTCGCGAATTTGAGCAACAACTTCAAATGCAAGGCATGACTTTGGAAATGTACAGCCAATTCTCAGGACAAGATGAGGATGCGCTTAAAGAACAAATGCGTGCCGATGCTGAAAAACGTGTAAAAACAAATCTTACTTTAGAAGCTATCGCAGAAGCTGAAGGACTTAAACCATCTGAAGAAGATATCGATGCAGAGCTTGAAAAAATGGGTTCTATGTACGGTATTGAAAAAGAGCAGCTTGTTCAAATGCTTGGCGGTTCAACAGAAACATTAGAAAATGACTTAAAAATGCGTGCGGCAATTGATTTCTTAGCTGACAACAGCAAAACGAAATAAACAATTAAACAAGTAAAAAAGGATAAATAAGACAAGGTGCGCTCCAAAACGTGCCTTGTCTTTCCTGTTAATTAGGATAGGGTCGAAAAAACAAATCTTTTGTCAAAAGTCGCATTTTCCCTGCGTTATCATGCATAATATAATAGATAGAATTGCAAATAGTTGACATTTAAATGAAATGATTCATACTGTAATGACAGACTTATCATACAATTGCCTTTAAGTGCGTGAACAATCTCATTAAGGATACGAGAAGTATATTGTTTTGTATTTCTATTTGTATCTGATATGATGAATTATAAAGCTAACTGCTGATCTGTAATTGCGCATATAGGGGTGAATGGGAATGACGAGATCGAATAAGGAAGAGCGACAATTAAAATGTTCTTTTTGCGGGAAGAAAGAAGAAGACGTGCTGAAGTTAGTAGCCGGTCCAGGCGTTTATATATGTAATGAATGTGTTGCGAAAGGCTCAGAAATTGTTGAGGAAGGCGGCGGAAAGTAATGTTTAAATTTAATGAAGAAAAAGGACAATTAAAATGTTCTTTTTGTGGCAAAAGCCAGGAACAAGTTCGAAAGTTAGTAGCTGGTCCAGGCGTTTATATATGTGATGAATGTATTGAATTATGTACAGAGATTGTTGAGGAAGAAATTGGTACAGAAGAAGGCATGGAAATGAATGAAATTCCAAAGCCTAAAGAAATTTGTGATATCCTTGATGACTACGTAATTGGGCAAGATAAAGCAAAAAGAAACCTCTCTGTTGCGGTTTACAATCACTATAAACGTGTTAATTCAAGCTTGAATAATAGCGATGTAGAAATTTCTAAAAGTAATATTGCGATGATTGGGCCGACTGGTAGCGGTAAAACGCTTTTAGCTCAAACATTAGCAAGAATTATTAATGTTCCATTTGCAATGGCAGATGCGACATCACTAACCGAAGCAGGATATGTAGGGGAAGACGTGGAAAACATTCTTCTCAAACTAATCCAAGCTGCGGATTATGATGTAGAAAAAGCCGAAAAAGGAATTATCTATATTGATGAGATTGACAAAGTGGCCAGAAAATCTGAAAATCCATCTATTACACGAGATGTTTCAGGGGAAGGTGTACAGCAGGCCCTCTTAAAAATTCTTGAAGGGACAGTAGCAAGTGTACCTCCTCAAGGTGGAAGAAAGCATCCACATCAAGAATTTATTCAAATCGATACAACAAATATTTTATTTATTGTCGGCGGTGCTTTTGATGGTATTGACCAAGTGATTAAACGCCGTATTGGTAAAAAAGTTATCGGTTTTGGTGCAAATGAAGAGCAAGAAGAATTAGATACAGCACAGTTGCTATCTAAAGTTCTTCCAGAAGATTTATTACGGTATGGACTCATTCCAGAATTTATCGGTCGTATTCCGGTAATTGGCAGTCTAACACCACTTGATGAAGATGCGCTTATTCAGATTTTAACTAAACCAAAAAATGCACTTGTTAAACAATATCAAAAATTATTTGAAATTGATAACGTGGAGCTTGAATTTGAGCCAGAAGCACTGGAAGAAATTGCGAAGAAGGCAATTGAGCGAAAAACAGGTGCACGTGGGTTGCGTTCTATCATAGAAGGAATTATTGTAGACGTTATGTTTGATCTGCCTTCGAGAGAAGATGTAGAAAAATGCGTGATTACGAAGGACACAGTCATACAAGAAGATGGCAGTCCAAAACTCATTTTCCAAGATGGAACCATTCAATACGGAAACGAGACATTTCCAAAAGAAAGTGCATAAGCATGAATGTGAAGAATGCAGGTTCTAAAAAGAAACTGCATTCTTTGTTTTTTACATAAAACTTTCCTTATGGTTAAATAAGTGTAATAATCATAGATACCTGTATAACTGTTTATACTAAAAGAAGGTATGACGGTATTTACAATTAGAGAAAAATTTTTTACACTGAGTAAGAGCCTTACAGCGAGAAAAATAAATAATTAATAGGGGGTGAATGTATGACAGCAAACTATTTAAAGATGCCACTTTTGCCTTTACGAGGTTTATTAGTATTTCCATCGATGGTATTACATCTTGATGTTGGCAGAGATAAATCTATTACTTCTTTAGAACAAGCAATGTTAGCTGATCAATACATATTCTTAGCATCACAAAAGAAAATGAATTCAGATGATCCCGGTTCTGATGACATATACAGTATTGGAACGGTTGCTGAGATTAAACAAATTACGAAGCTTCCAAATGGGACACAACGGGTATTGGTAGAAGGACATTATCGAGCAGAGGTTATTCGTTATATAGAAGAAGAGGAAAACTTTATTGTTGAGATAGAGGAAAAGGAAGATATCGTTGGTGATGCATATGAGACGCGAGCTTTAATGCGTACTTTGCTTGAACAGTTTCAACAATACATTAAAGTTTCCCGGAAATTAACACAAGAGACGTTTGAAACAGTTGGTGATATTGATAATCCAGCTCGTTTAGCGGATATGATTACGTCCCATCTTTCTCTAAGAATACAGGATAAACAGGAAATCTTAGAATGTTTTGACGTAACGCAAAGAATACATAAGCTATTACAAATTATTGCAGATGAGAGAAAGATTTTATCCATTGAGAAGAAAATCGGACAGAAAATTAAAACTTCCATGGAAAAAACACAAAAAGAATATTATTTAAGGGAACAATTAAAAGTTATACAAAAAGAGCTGGGAGAACGTGATGGCAGATCAAGTGATTTGGAACAGCTCCGAACAAAGATTGAGCAATCAGATATGCCGGAAAGAATTACAAAGGTTGCGATGAAAGAGCTAAACCGGTATGAGAAGGTGCCGCAGTCATCTGCAGAGAGTTCTGTTATCCGAAATTATATCGAATGGCTTGTAGCTCTTCCTTGGCAAACAAAAACGAAAGACAATATTCAAATGAAGAAAGCAGAAAAAGTATTAAACGCAGATCACTATGGTTTGGACAAGGTGAAGGAACGCATATTAGAATATTTAGCAGTTCAAAAGCTTACCAATACGATAAAAGGACCGATTCTTTGTTTAGTTGGGCCTCCAGGAGTTGGGAAGACCTCATTAGCAAGGTCTATCGCTAATGCAATTGATCGAAATTTTGTACGTATTTCTTTAGGTGGTATTCGGGATGAAGCGGAAATTCGCGGCCATCGGCGCACGTATATTGGGGCAATGCCAGGGAGAATCATGCAGGGAATGCGCCGGGCAGAAACCATTAATCCGGTGTTTTTATTAGATGAGATTGAAAAAATGTCAAATGATTTTCGCGGCGATCCCTCTTCAGCAATGCTAGAGGTTTTGGATCCAGAACAGAATCATAATTTCAGTGATCATTACATTGAAGAAACTTATGATTTATCCAATGTTTTGTTCATCGCTACAGCAAATAACGTAAATAGTATTCCCGAGCCTCTGCTAGATCGTATGGAGTTAATTTCTATACCTGGCTATACCGAGGTTGAAAAGCTTTATATTGTAAAAAAACATTTGTTGCCGAAACAAATTAAAGAAAATGGATTAACGAAGCGTAACTTACAGATACGGGAGTCTGCTATCATGAAATTAATCCGGACATATACACGAGAAGCTGGTGTTCGCGGATTGGAGAGACAAATTGCTACACTTTGCCGTAAAGCAGCGAAGGAATTGGTTTCTGATGAAAGCAAAGAGCGCATTGTTATTACGGATCGTATTGTAGAACAATACTTAGGAAAACCAGCATATCGATATGGACTGATGGAAAAAGAAAATCAAATTGGTGCTGCAACAGGTCTTGCCTATACAGCAGCTGGCGGTGATATCTTATCCATCGAAGTGAGTCATTATCCTGGGAAAGGTAATTTAAAGCTTACTGGTCAGCTTGGCGATGTGATGCAAGAGTCTGCACAGGCCGCCTTTAGCTATGTACGATCACGCGCAGAGCAGTTAAATATTGAAATAGACTTTTATGAAAAGTATGACATTCATATTCATGTACCTGCTGGTGCGACTCCAAAAGATGGTCCCTCCGCCGGAATTACCATTGCGACAGCATTAGTATCTTCCTTATCTGGACGCGCTATTAAGAGAGAAGTAGGGATGACTGGTGAGATTACGCTTCGAGGCCGTGTCTTGCCAATTGGTGGATTAAAAGAAAAAGCATTAAGTGCACATCGAGCAGGATTAACAACGATTATTTTACCTGAGGAAAATGAAAAGGATATAGAAAGCATTCCAGAAAGTGTTCGAGAAGGGCTTCGATTTATACCAGTAAGACATTTAGATGAAGTATTAGAAATCGCATTAGTGAAGGAGGATGAACAGTATGAAGGTTAATCAAGCAGAAATTGTTATCAGCGCTGTTAGTGAGAAGCAATATCCAACAGAGCAGTACCCTGAGTTTGCGCTCGCGGGACGGTCTAATGTTGGAAAGTCATCCTTAATTAATCGACTGATTAATCGGAAGAACCTTGCTAGAACTTCTTCCAAACCAGGCAAAACACAAACGCTGAATTTTTACTTAATCAATGAGTCTATTTATTTTGTGGACGTTCCAGGATACGGCTATGCACAAGTGTCTAAGAAGGAACGCGCAAAATGGGGCGGCATGATGGAAGAGTATTTCAAGAATAGAGAAACACTCCGGGCTGTCATTTTGATTACAGATTTACGGCATGAGCCAACAGATGATGACATTCAGATGTATGATTATCTGAAGTATTTTGAGCTCCCTGTTATTGTCATTGGTACAAAACTGGATAAAATTCCAAAAACAAAACAGCCTAAGCATATTAAACGCTCGAAAAAAGTTCTGGAAATGGATCCGGACGATATTTTTATTCCTTTTTCCGCAGAAACATCAGAAGGTAAAGATGCTGTTTGGGGAGCAATTAAGTCTTTCATGTAGAAGATATAAAAATAAGGATACGGTTGGAAGTTTCGCTTCCAACTGTATCCTTATTTGCGTTTAAGTATAATAATACCTAAGAGGATGAGGAGAATAGGCCAAAAACGTTCAAAGAATACGACGATCGGCGCTAACCAGTCCGTATAAATAGAAAGTTGTTCCGAAAAGAGAAATAGCATCCCTAATAAAATGAAAACGAGCCCTGAGAAAAATCCTTTCTTTGTTTTTGTATAACGAATAATGAAGGAAAGTCCGACTATAATAAGGTAAACAGACCAATCATCTACCCAAAAGGAATAATGTTTTATTCCATGCAGATGAATACCGATGCCAAACAAGGCTGTACCGATAAATAAATTTTGATATGTTTTTGTTGTATAGCTATGAATAATAATTCCAAGACCAATCACGATTAATAAGGATTGCCATGAATAAAAGTCAACAAAGAATGGAATACGGAGTTCTCGAAGTAATAGAAAAATTCCAATCCCGATGCATAAATACGCAAGCAGTGAATGCTTTTTCCTCATAAAAGCACCTCCTTTTCTTTAGGTGTGACTGTATTGCATAACCCTAAAATCCCTATGGTGTAGGGACTCGTTAAAACGAGTTCCTTGCTATAAAAAGTTAGGTATGTTACATTACAGTCGGAATAGATTGTTGTATGAAGCGCCTTTTACTTAGAACGTTGAATTGAAACCATAATCTTGTTTTAAAGGTAGAGAAAGTTCGTTTTTTTTACGGGCACTCTATGCTTTTAGTTTGGATACTACATAAAAATTGTTTCAGATTCTGTTCACATTTTAGCACGAAAAGCATTTTATTACATGTTATAATGATTATTAGATAATAATAATAAAAAGTATAAATCATTTTATCGTAGTGGGGGTAGTACTGTGCATATTTTAAAGGTTGGTTTTAATTACAAAACAACCCCTGTAGAAATTAGGGAAAAGTTCACGTTTAATGAAGAACTATTATCACAAGCAATGGTTACATTAAAGGATCAGAAAAGTATTCTTGAAAATGTAATTGTTTCAACATGCAATCGGACGGAAGTTTATGCTGTTGTTGACCAATTGCATACAGGAAGATATTATATAAAACAATTCTTGGCAGATTGGTTTGGTACGGAAAAAGAATCATTTTCAACCTATCTGCATATTACAGAAAACGATGGTGCAATTGAACATTTATTTCGTGTTGTAACTGGACTTGATTCGATGGTGCTTGGAGAAACACAAATTCTAGGCCAGATAAAACAAGCATTTTTAACAGCACAGCAAGCTAATACAACAGGCACTATTTTTAACGAGCTATTTAAACAAGCTATTACATTCGGTAAACGTACGCATAATGAGACAGGTATAGGAGAACACGCCGTTTCCATCAGTTATGCAGCTGTTGAATTAGCGAAGAAAAAATTCGGAGACTTGCGTGATAAACATGTTGCTATTTTAGGTGCTGGAAAAATGGGCGAACTGGCAGCGAAAAACATACAAGGTGCCGGAGTAGCAGAGATTACTGTAATTAATCGAACAAAAGAAAAAGCAATGCTTTTGGCAGATAACATTAATGCAAACGCGGCGACAATGGATGAACTTTCCTCTGTTTTAACAGATGCAGATATTTTAATCAGTTCTACCGGATCAGAATCCATTATTTTATCCAAAGAAGACATCGAGAAGGTACAAAAGGAACGCGGACAAAAAGCATTATTCTTAGTTGATATTGCTGTCCCTCGGGATATTGAGCCAGAAATTGCAGATGTGGATAATGTTTCATTATATGATATTGATCATCTTCAACATATTGTAGATGATAATTTAGAGTCCAGAAAAGCAGCGGCAGAGCAAATTGAATTATTGCTGGAAGAAGAAATTGTTCATTTTAAAGAATGGATGAAAACGCTCGGTGTTATTCCTGTTATATCCGCATTACGTCAAAAAGCATTGTCTATTCAGTCAGAGACAATGAATAGTATCGAACGAAAAATTCCAAACTTAACAGCTCGTGAGAAAAAAGTACTTAACAAGCATACAAAAAGTATTATCAATCAGTTGCTTAAAGACCCAATTACGCAAGCGAAAGAATTGGCCGGTACAGAACAAGCGAAAGAGTACTTGCAATTATTTATAGATATTTTTGGAATTGAAGATGAAGTAAAAGAGGAACTTGAGAAACAAATGAAAAAAAACGATACATTAACCAAAATCACTCAAGAGGAAATTGCCTCTTTTAAAGCCGTTAAACGCGTAACGACTGCTTAATTAGGCTGGAATTGGTCATCCTGCATCATTTAAAACCAACCAGAAGGTAACCTATTCACTTTCTGGTTGCTTTTTATTGCACCTTAAAAATAATGAAGACTTGATGAAGTGAAGTATAAAGTAACTAGGGCAAACCGCCTTTAAGACTTGTTAAGGAAATTAAAGAGGGAAAGAATCAAGGAGGAAACATCGTGAGAAAAATAATTGTTGGTTCTAGAAAAAGTAATTTGGCAATTACACAAACGAAATGGGTTATTGATCAGCTAAAAAAAGCTGGTGTTAAAAATGAATTTGAGATTAAAAAAATTGTTACAAAAGGAGATCAAATTCTTGATGTAACGTTATCAAAAGTTGGAGGGAAAGGTCTTTTTGTAAAAGAAATAGAAAAGGCTATGTTTGAAAAAGAGATTGATTTTGCTGTCCATAGCATGAAAGATATGCCCTCTGCCCTTCCAGAAGGATTAGAAATTTCTACAATTCCTGTCAGGGAAGACCACCGTGATGCTTATATTGCAAAAGATAACGTGAAATTAGCAAATCTAAAAGAAGGGTCTATCGTTGGAACGAGCAGCTTACGCAGGGGAGCGCAGATTCTTGCTGCCAGACCGGATTTAGAGATTAAATGGATTCGAGGTAATGTGGAAACGCGTATCCGAAAATTAAATGAAGAGGATTACGATGCAATTATTTTAGCTGTATCTGGTTTAAAACGTGTTGGTTTAAGTGAGGATTTGATTACAGAATATCTCGATCCGGAAATCTGTGTGCCAGCTGTAGGGCAGGGTGCTCTTGCGATTGAAAGCCGTGCAGATGATACGGAGCTAAAAGAAATTGTCCAAAAAATTCATGACGAATATACAGAAAAAACAGTTTCTGCTGAACGTACTTTCTTACACCTCTTGGAAGGAGGCTGTCAAGTTCCTATTGGCGGCTATGCTTATTTAGACGGAGAAGAAATTGTATTAACCGCATTAGTAGCTACGCCAGACGGTAAAACGATTCTAAAAGAAGTTGTCCGAGGAAATGACCCCGAGCAAGTTGGTAAAGAAGCTGCAGAGACATTAATTAAGCAGGGGGCCAAAGAGATTGTAGAGCAAGTCAAAGAGGAGATGGAATAATCATGGGAAAGTCGCTTCATGGGGAGCGCATATTAATTACTAGAGAAGAGACAAAAGCTGCTGAGATGGCTGAAAAGGTCACAAATGTAGGTGGAATTCCGGTTATTGTCCCAATGATTGAAATCAATTTTATAAAGACCCTTGAAAATAATACGATATTGGAGCAGCTATCCGATTTTGGTTGGGTATTTATCACAAGTGCAAATGGTGTACATGGTTTTTTTCAGTTGCTCAGAAAACAGCATATAGAACTTCCGAAAGCATTAAAGATAGGAATTGTCGGGAAGAAAACAGAGGAGGTATTGCATTCGTATGGCCATACCGCTTCTTTTGTTCCGGCAACATTTGATGCGTCTACAATGGCGGAAGAGTTTTTATCTTTCTATAAATTAGATAAGCCAGTACTCTTAATTCGAGGTAATTTATCACGACCGACGCTTCCAGAAAAATTACGAGAAGAACAAATACCCTATGAAATTTTGGAAGTATATGAGACAACATACTGTAAGGAATCGAAACAGAAGCTGGATCAGGTACTCTCATCAGTGGAATATATAACGTTTACAAGTCCATCAACGGTAGAAGCCTTTGTTTTGTTAGCGGAATATATACCGGACACAGCAACTTATATTTGTATTGGCAAAACAACCGAAGAAAAGGCAAAAGAATTAGGAATTCCTAATTTATACACATCGTCTCCCTATACGACAGATGCGATGGTAACTTTAATAGAGAAGATAAGTAATGAAAGGAAGATTAATCATGAGTGAATATACATTTGACAGACATAGACGTTTGCGTTCATCCGTTTCGATGCGTGCACTTGTACAAGAAACACACTTACGGGCAACAGACTTTATTTATCCGATATTTGTTATTGAAGGAGAAAACGTGAAAAATGAGGTTTCTTCCATGCCAGGAGTTTACCAGCTGTCATTTGATAACTTATTAGAAGAAGTGGAAGAAGCATACCAGTTAGGCATACGTTCCCTTATTCTATTTGGCGTAGTGAAAGAAAAAGATGAAATTGGTTCTGGCGCTTTTCACGATCATGGAATCATTCAAGAAGCAACAAGAATGATTAAAAATAAGTATCCAGAAATGCTTGTTGTTGCAGATACTTGTTTATGTGAATACACTTCACATGGTCACTGCGGTGTCATTGAAAATAATGATGTTGCGAATGACGCTTCTTTAGAGCTGTTAGCTAAAACAGCAGTTTCGCAAGCTCAAGCAGGTGCAGATATTATTGCTCCCTCCAATATGATGGACGGTTTTGTTACCGTAATCCGTCATGCTTTAGACGAAGCTGGCTTTCACCATATTCCGATTATGTCTTATGCAGTAAAATATGCATCCGCTTATTATGGTCCTTTCCGTGATGCAGCAGACGGTGCACCTCAATTTGGCGACCGGAAGACATATCAGATGAACCCGGCCAACCGTTTAGAGGCAATACGCGAAGCAAGCTCTGATATCAAAGAAGGCGCAGATTTCTTAATTGTAAAACCGAGCCTATCTTATTTGGATATTATGAGAGAAGTAAGAGACAATTTTAATGTTCCTGTCGTTGCCTATAATGTAAGTGGGGAATATTCCATGATTAAAGCAGCTGCTTTAAATGGTTGGATTGATGAGAAACAAGTGGTTACAGAAACATTGCTCTCTATGAAACGCGCAGGCGCCGACCTAATTATTACCTATTTTGCAAAAGATATGGCAAAATGGTTGAAAGAAGAGGAATAAAAATCACTTACTAAAAATTTCACACACAAATTAATTAGGAGGATACACATGATAAATACAAAGTCAGTAGATGCTTATAAAGAAGCCGTTGATTTAATGCCTGGCGGTGTAAATTCGCCCGTTCGTGCATTTAAATCTGTAGGGTTAGATCCGATTTTTATGGAAAAAGGAAAAGGCTCTAAAATTACCGATATTGATGGGAATACGTACATTGATTATGTGTTAAGCTGGGGCCCACTAATTTTAGGGCATGCAGATGAGCGTGTGACAAGCAGCTTAAAAGACGTTGTTGAGAAAGGGACAAGCTTTGGGGCACCTTCTTTGTTGGAGAATAAGCTGGCAAAGCTTGTTATCGAACGTGTTCCGTCTATTGAGATGGTTAGAATGGTGAATTCAGGTACCGAAGCAACCATGAGCGCTATCCGTCTGGCTAGAGGCTATACAAACAGAGACTTAATTATTAAATTTGAAGGAAGCTATCACGGACATGGAGATTCCTTGCTGATTAAAGCTGGTTCCGGTGTAGCAACACTAGGTCTTCCAGACAGCCCTGGAGTGCCAGAAAATATTGCAAAAAATACGATTACAGTGCCATACAACGATATGGATAGCCTAAAACTTGCTTTTGAACATTATGGTGACAAAATAGCAGCTGTTATTATGGAACCTGTATGTGGAAATATGGGCGTAGTTCCGCCAAAAGACGGTTTCTTACAAGCTGTACGCGAAATTACAGAAGAAAATGGGTCGTTGCTTATTTTTGACGAGGTTATGACAGGATTTCGTGTAGGTTATCATAGTGCACAAGGTCATTTTTATGTAACTCCTGATTTAACTTGTCTAGGTAAAGTAATCGGTGGCGGGCTTCCTGTTGGAGCTTATGGCGGAAAACGAGAAATTATGGAACAAGTTGCACCGACCGGACCGATTTACCAAGCTGGAACATTATCTGGTAACCCATTAGCAATGACAGCTGGTTATGAGTCCTTATCTGCTTTGACAGAGGCTTCTTATGAGGAAATTAATAAAAAAGTTGACCGACTCGCAGATGGATTCCGCCAAGCTGCAGATAAATATGATATTCCGCTTCATATTAATCGTGCCGGTTCTATGGTAGGCGTATTCTTTACGGATCAAGAAGTGGTTGACTTTGAAACAGCTCAATCTTCTAATTTAGACTATTTTGCGCAATATTATCGCGGTATGATTGAAGAGGGCGTATTCTTGCCACCATCTCAATTTGAAGGATTATTCTTATCCACTGCACATACGGATGAGGATATTGATAAGACGATTGAAGCAATTCATACAGCTTTTTCTAAGTTTAAAAAATAATTTTGTAGTCTAAAAGGTTCATTTAAAACAAAAGCTTGTAATCTCTAACAGCTATCATGTTACGAATTACAAGCTTTTTTTGTTGTATCCAAATATTGTAAGCACGATGGACTTTTATAAACCTATTTCAAGAATACAGCCCTACAAGCAATTTATCCTCCTTAGCATATTCCCACTGGCTAAATCATATAAATGATAACGAATGATTCGCATCTGGACTGTTTGCGAGAGGAGGAATACATTTGTCAGTAGATTCTAATTCATTAATTTTTGAACTCGAAGAATCGCTGTTTTTCGAAAAAGGACAGGAAGTAGAAGAAATCAGGGGTATCTCGATTGAACCCGAAATAACGATTCAATCATTAGATAACTATATTTCTATTAACGGGGCAATCGAACTCCTAGGAGAATACCAGAGAGTAAACGTCGATGAAGAAGAGGAAGAAATCGTGGATTTTGATCAAATTCAAGCAAAGCGTTATGTAGAAAGTATTCGAGAGGTCAATGGACTCTATGTATTTACACATAAATTTCCTGTAGATATATCAGTCCCTCCACATCGAGTAAAGAATTTAGAGGATGTAACTGTTCAAATCGAGTCGTTTGATTATGATTTACTGGGACCGGATAGTTTGAGAATTACCGCCACGGTAGAAATTAAAGGAATTTTACAGGATGAAGCGTTTCGACCTGTTGAAGAGCAAGAGAATCTAGAGACAGCAGAAGCAAATCAAGAACAGGTGGGAGACATTTTCTCATTTGAAATCGAACATCCAGAAGAGGTGTTAACACGCAATGAGGAGAAAGAGAAGGAAGAGGAAGATATAGAGCAAGAGCAAGATATAGAGCAAGATAAAGATAAAGAGGTATTTGAAGAGGATCCAGATCGCTGGAAAATTAAATCACAGTCTTTATCTGAATATTTTCAGTCTCTATCCAAATCCGAGGAAACGGAGAAGAAAGAAACGGACGTGGAGGAGTGTGAAGAGGTAAAGAAAAAGGAGAAGAAAGTTGAACAAACGGAAGAAATAGAAGATGACGAACTAAGCTGGGACGTTGACGACGAATCAGAGGTAATTGATTATATAGTGGATACAGCCTTTCCAGATACGCCTAGGGAAGAGGAAATAGCGATGGAGAAGGAAGAAATGGAGAAAGAAGAATTGCTGGAGGAAGATTCAGACCAAGAGAAAGAACAATCTGAAAATGTATCCATATTATCCGAAATTTTCCGGGAAGCAGAGCAGGATCAATATGTGAAGATGCGGTTATGTATTGTACAGGAGAACGATACGATTGATACAATAGCCGAACGCTTTGCAGTCAGTGCGCTGCAACTAATTAAACATAATCAGTTAGAAGCGGATTCTGAAGTGAATGAAGGGCAGCTGCTCTATATCCCTGTAAAATAATAAAATAAAAAATCCTACACAAATAAAAGAAGCGATTATTTGTGTGGGAGGATTACATAATCAAATTTCTGTATTTTACTTAGGTGATTATAAAATTTAAGCAAAGTAGATTTCGATGTAGCAAAAATATCTAAAAGGCTGAGGATTATAATTTTTTCGAATGTGAGGTGACATGTAATGGATATATGGAAAAAAGTTCTTGAAGCGTATCATATCTTTCCAGTGAGTATCGAGAGACAAACAGAGCGCGTTGTCAAGGTATTTGATGGTATGCAAGAATACGCATTAAAGCGCAGTTTTTTAACAGAACAAACGATTGAGAATTGGCAGCATGTCTACCATATTGCTCGTGAAAAAAACGTGACGGAGGTTTTACCGGTTTATTTGACTAGGGATAATTCGTTGTTTCATAAGGAAGAGCATTTTTATTACTATTTAACTCCTTGGATTGATGCGCCAGTAATGACCGATCCTACGTATAATATAGAGAGAACCTTGCAGACGCTTGCGCAAATTCATAAGAAAACAAAGCAGAGCAGCCGCATCAAACCGGATGTTTTCAAAAAGTCATTTCAAGGATTTTCGGATTTTTGTAAGCAGTCTATAGATCAGCTCCATAAACGCGTTACGGATTATGAAAGCAGAAAATACATGTCACCATTCGAACTTCTTTATTGTACGCATTATAAAGGCGTTTGTCATGCTATAGAATTATTACAAGAAAAACTCGACCAAATTTATGGAGAGGAAGAGACTGAGTTTCCATGGTCAACAAGTTTATGTCATCAACAAGTCGATGATACGCATTGTAAGGGCGGATATTTAATTAATTGGGAATCAGGAGGATATGAACATCCAGCCCGAGATTTATCACATTATTTTCGTTCGTTAACTGGTTATTATAACCAACCTGAAAAAACCATCCAACAAGCATTTGATGTTTATCGGAAGACAAATTATTTAACTGTAAGAGAGATACACCTTGTTTCTGTTTATTTACTAAATCCATCGCCTTATTTAAACGTATTAGAAAATTATACGGAACATCGTACAAAAAAATCGATGATACATCAGATAAAACAGCTTCAGCAGCAATTTCGGCGTTTACAATTTGCTATGAATTGGGTTGACTTCGTACAAGAAAACTATGAGTCGAAGGAGAATCAGCCAGACTAAATCCATTCCATATAAAAAGCAACAACCAATCCAATCAGTATACCAAGAACCAAGATATCAAGCGTTGTGGGGATTAAAAGCGTGCGAATCAGCTGGAAAATCATAATCGGTGTAGCAACAGTTTCAGCAACAAAAATACATTTTCTAGCCCAAGGTGGAAGCCGGTATCGATATAATCGAGACATATTTTTCCCTCCTAAAAAATCAAATAAAGTTAGGCTTTTCGAATTTGATATATTATGTTATGTATAAAGTCATAAAAAGTGTGTCAATAATATAGATACACTTTTTACGTTGCGTTCATCGTTTCCTGATGAGAAAAAGAAAACGGTATTATCCAATCCGAGAAGCGTTTTACTTTAATACTGTATAGGAAGTTGCCTAATTTCAACAAATAAATCAAAATTTAGTTGACGTTATGCAGAGGAAAAGATAAAATAAATACTACTAAGAAAACATGGAAATACGTTGATGAGAAGTAGTAGAGAATAAACGCTCTTAGAGAGGGAAATCTTGTGGTGAAAATTTCCTGAGAAAGTTATTCTTGAAGTCGTCTCTGATGTAGAGTCTCTGAAATGAAAATTGTAGGAGATTCCGGTTGTCAACCGATATCAATGACCTTGAGTGTGCTTTTTAAATCTCTTCAGCTAATGCTGCATGAGGTTATGTTCATAAGCAAACAAAGGTGGTACCACGGAAATAACCTTTTCGTCCTTTATTTATAAGGATGGAAAGGTTTTTTTAGTTTTCCGCGGAATAAGTTTTGAATGATTTAAGGAGGTTTATAGAAAATGACAGAAAAACAAAATCAGCTTCCCCCAAAATATAATCCGCAAGATGTTGAAGCTGGCAGATATCAATTTTGGTTAGAAGGAAAATTTTTTGAAGCAAAAGATGATCCAGAGAAGGAGCCTTATTCCATCGTTATTCCGCCGCCAAACGTAACAGGCCGTTTGCATTTGGGGCATGCTTGGGATACAACGATGCAAGATACCATTACACGTATGAAGCGGATGCAAGGCTATGATGTATTATGGCTTCCTGGAATGGACCATGCGGGAATTGCTACACAAGCAAAAGTAGAAGCAAAATTAAAAGAAATGGGAACGAATCGCTATGAATTGGGACGTGAGAAGTTTCTTGACAAAGCATGGGAGTGGAAAGAGGAATATGCAAGCTTTATTCGCTCGCAGTGGGAGAAACTTGGACTCGGTTTAGATTATTCTCGTGAGCGTTTTACGTTAGATGATGGATTATCCGAAGCAGTCCGCGAAGTGTTTGTACGGCTTTACGAAAAAGGACTCATTTATCGCGGGGAATATATTATTAACTGGGATCCTTCCACAAAAACAGCACTTTCTGATATTGAAGTTATTTATGAGGAAATCCCAGGGAAGTTTTATCATATGCGTTATCCGATTAAGGATAGTGATGAAACCATTGAGATTGCGACAACACGTCCAGAAACAATGCTTGGGGATACTGCTGTTGCAGTTCATCCGAAAGACGAACGCTATCAGCATTTAATTGGTAAAACTGTTATTTTACCGATTGTAGGAAGAGAGATACAGATTGTTGCTGATGACTATGTAGATATGGAACTTGGATCTGGAGCGGTTAAAATTACTCCAGCTCATGATCCAAATGACTTTGAAATTGGGAATCGTCATGATTTAGAGCGTGTGCTTGTCATGAATGAAGATGGTACAATGAACGAAAACGCTGGTAAGTATCAAGGACTAGACCGTTTTGAGTGTCGCAAGCAAATTGTCAAGGATCTGCAAGACTTAAATGTACTGTTTGAAATTGAGGAACGTCCGCATCAAGTTGGGCATTCTGAGAGAAGCGGAGCAGTTGTTGAGCCATACTTATCTACACAATGGTTTGTAAAAATGGAGCCGCTGGCAGAAGAAGCTTTAAAAATGCAGGATTCTGATGAAGAGAAAGTGAATTTTGTTCCGGACCGATTTGAAAAAACATATTTCAACTGGATGGATAACATTCGCGATTGGTGTATTTCTAGGCAATTATGGTGGGGACATCGTATTCCAGCATGGTATCATAAAGAAACGGGAGAAATCTATGTAGGTAAGGAAGCACCTGAAGACAGTGAAAATTGGGAGCAGGATGAGGATGTATTAGATACTTGGTTCTCTTCTGCACTATGGCCATTTTCTACAATGGGCTGGCCAAATGAAGAATCAGCAGACTTGAAACGCTATTTTCCTACAAATGTGTTAGTTACAGGGTATGACATTATTTTCTTCTGGGTATCCCGAATGATTTTCCAATCCAAAGAATTTATGGGAGAACGTCCGTTCGAAGATACGCTGTTACACGGTTTAATCCGGGACGCAGAAGGAAGAAAAATGAGTAAATCCTTAGGCAATGGCGTAGACCCAATGGATGTAATCGATAAATACGGTGCCGATTCCCTGCGTTATTTCTTAATGACTGGTTCAACCCCTGGTCAGGATTTGCGATTCCATTGGGAAAAAATCGAATCCACTTGGAATTTTGCCAATAAGGTATGGAATGCATCACGTTTCTCATTAATGAATATGGAAGGCTTCAAATATGAGGATATTGACCTGAGCGGTAATCTTTCTGTTGCTGACAGATGGATATTAGCCCGATTGAATGCAACCATTGACCATGTTACAAGAAATGCTGATAAATATGAATTTGGAGAAGCAGGCAGACATCTCTATAACTTTATTTGGGATGAACTATGTGACTGGTATATCGAAATGGCAAAACTGACGCTATATGGCGAAGATGAAGCGAAGAAAAAGACGACACGTTCTGTTTTAGCGCATGTTTTAGATCAGACAATGCGTATGCTGCATCCATTTATGCCATTTATCACGGAGGAAATTTGGCAGCAGCTTCCGCACGTTGGGCCATCTATTACGGTTAGTGAATGGCCAAAAGTTAATCCGGACTTTGAAGATAAAGAAGCAGTATCAGAGATGCAGCGCTTGGTTGCTATTATCAAATCGGTTCGTAACAGCCGTGCTGAAGTGGATACACCAATGTCGAAGCAAATCGATATGCTTATCTCTGTAGAAAATGAAGTTCTCGTTCAAGAATTAGAGAAAAACAGGGAATATTTGGAGCGTTTCTGTAACCCTGCCTCATTACAAATTGCAGTTAATATAGAAGCTCCCGATAAAGCGATGACTTCTGTTGTAACTGGCGCAGAAATCTTCCTTCCACTAGAAGGTTTAATTGATTTTGATAAAGAGATTGCGCGCTTAGAAAGCGAACTTACAAAATGGAACAAGGAAGTAGAAAGAGTACAAAAGAAACTTTCGAATCAAGGCTTTGTAAGTAAAGCACCAGAAGCTGTTGTAGCAGAAGAAAAGCAGAAGGAAAAAGACTATTTGGATAAACAGGCCAAAGTAAAAGCGCGTTTAGAGGAATTAAAGAAATAAATAAAAAATATAAAGAATTTAAGTGAAGTAAAAACGCAACTTGGCAATCCTGCAGCTTTAAAGGCGCAAGATTGCCAAGTTTTCTTTATGCCATTTTTTCTTTTATATAACTTACATACGCTTTTAAAATATTAATGTCACTAACAAAGCTTAAAGTGCGCGAGCCGACAACATCTTCAATCTCATTAAATATTAATTCTCCATCCATCGTGAACATAAAATCGATACCTACAAGCCCGAAATCATAAGCGTCAATGATTTTTTGAACGGTTAATTTTTCCGCTTTATTTAAGGGATACAGCGATGGTGTTCCTCCAAGCGAATAATTCGCACGAAAATCATTTGCGTTCGATCGCAAAACAGCCGCAATGATTTTCTTGCCAACAACAAATACACGTAAATCTTTTCCTGGTTGAATATTTTTAGGAGACTGTAATAGATAGTCTTCCACGCAAGTTTGTTTATAATCCTCCCATTCTTTCAAATTATGAAGCATTGTAACTTGACTTCCTCCTTTGCCACGAGCTGCTTTAGAGATAAAAGGAAAATCTAGCGGTGGCGAGGAAGGTGCTATGTTCCCTGGAAAGAAATAGGTTTCTGGTACGTTTATTCCTAATTGGTGCATAGCGAGATATGCCTGAGCTTTATGATTAAATGTTTCAGAGATAATGGCAGCATTAAATACAGTGATCCCCATTTGCTCAAGCTGTTTACTAAGTATGGGATCCATTGTGCGAACGACTGCAAAATCAGCGTATATTTCTTTTCCGGCATAATAGATAACCTGTTTATTTTTTTGAATACCAATAGAAATATCTTCTAGTATTCGTAAAGTTAAATCAATGGATTGCTTATTTGCTTCATCAATGAACCAATCAATATAACTCTTATTTCTAATTGAATCAGCCTTTGTATATATTAACCAGCCATTCATTGTAAAAGCTCCTTTTTTATATACGTTATCATGTGGTCAGCAGCATTAATGCCTGTACATTCGTATAGATTTCGAATATGCGCATTGGCATTTATTTCACAAATCAACATGGTGTTATCTTGGCCGAATAATAAATCAACCCCGGCAAAATCAGCTCCAATAGCTTGTGTAGCTGCTACTGCCAGTTCTTTTAGTTCATCTTGAAGGGAAAAAGGCAACATCCTACCCCCGTTGGTTACATTCGCTCGGAAATCCTGGCTATTTTGACGTTCAACAGCTGTAATTGCCTTATCACCAACCACTTGAACACGGATATCACGTCCCTTGCTCTCCTCAATATATGCCTGAAATAGAAAAGGGCGTTGTTGCATATGAGAGATGATGGTTGTTAATTCATCTTTATTATTGATTAAATGGACCTGTTCACCAAATGATCCAAAGGCTTCTTTAATAATCAACGGAAATCCTAAATTATCAATTACTTTCTGTATATACAAGGAAGAAAAACTTCCTGCATTATATTTTTTAGGAGCTATTATTGTTTTCGGGATTGGGAGTTGATGTTTTGCAAGTATTTGGTAGGTATATATTTTATCGTCGCTAATCTCAATTGCTTTAGAAGAGTTAAACACACGAACTCCTAGTTGTTCCAATTGTCTTGCCAAGTAGATATCTTTGTCGATAAAAAACGCGAAATCTGGCAATATATTTCCGTTATTTCGTATAGATGACACGTATCCATTTTTCGGGCATAATAAAGTTAATACATCGTCATTCTTTAAACAAATCGTTTTAATATCTTGCTTTGCAGCGGCTTCTTGAACCATAGCTGCATAGTCTAGAAACTTGTCTGTCGCAATACTTCCATTAATGATAATCCAACCATTATAATTCAAAATAGAACATCCTTTCTGCTATAAGGTGGAACTAGATTTAGCGGGCGCTCTTTCCCGTTAAATCGTAGTTGAACCAATCAGGAGATGAAGAGCCCGTTTCCCCCCTTTTTTCCATATGTATTAGAGGGTAATACGGGCAACCATGCCGTGATAATTAGTATACGATGAATAGATGAAGGGGGAAAGAAAGATGTTTCCAAACATAAATGATTTTTTCGACAAGCGTCAACAACTTGGTGTACAGCCAGGGCTGAAACGAATAGAGACATTGCTGGCAGCTTTAGATCATCCGGAAAAAAAGTTTGCATCGATTCATATTGCCGGAACGAATGGGAAAGGATCTACAGGAACTTTTATTCAATCTGCATTAAAAGCGAATCGCAATCGTGTAGGAATGTTTACGTCACCGAGTCTACATGGTTTAACAGGTTTTATTCTAATAAATGGAGAGCCAATTTCGGAGGATGCTTTCGCGGAACTATTTCATGAAATCTATCCCATTATTCAACAGATGGATAATGCAGGGAAAGCGCCAAGTCATTTTGAAATTATAACTGCGTTGGCATTTCTATATTTTTCCAGAAATGTCGATATTGCTATTATCGAAGCTGGGATGGGCGGTAGGGAAGATACAACGAATGTCATCCAACCCATTTTATCGATTATAACCACGATATCCAAAGACCATACAGCTTTTTTAGGGGATACACTGGAGGAAATAGCGGAACATAAAGCTGGGATTATTAAACCTTTTACACCTATCATCACGGGTGTAGAGGGAGAAGGAATCATACCTATTATTAATGAAGCAAATAAGAAGCGGGCTGTTTTATATCGATTTGGAATGGACTTTTCTTTTTCAGATACACAGATTGATGAATTTGAATGGAAAAATTTAGCTTCGCGTTATCGGGTGAGGTTGAAAACGCCGGGTTCACACCAACATCATAATGCCTCTGTAGCTATTCAAGCGTTGAAAGTATTAAAAAATAGATATGGTCATATAGATATGCAGCTTGCTATTGAAGCAATGCAGAAAGTAACAATCCCAGGAAGAATGGAAAAAATTCATGATAATCCATTTATTATGGTAGACGGGGCGCATAATGAAGCGGGAATAAAGGTATTTATTGAGACAGTGAAAGCAATCTATCCCAAGGGAAATGTACATGTTTTGTTTGCGGCTTTTAAAGATAAAGATATCAAAGAAATGCAAAGGTTACTAGGTGATGCTTTCTCAAATTTGTATATAACATCTTTTGATCATCCACGAGCAACAGCATTAACAGATTATCCGTGGAAAGGGAAAGGTATACAGGTTCATAGCTGGCAGACATGGATAGAAGACCAGATAAAAGACGCAACAACTCCGATTTTGGTTACGGGATCCCTTCATTTTATTGATTTAGTGCGCTCTTTTGTAAAGTCATTGTAGAAAGAGAATAGGTAGAAAGTTTATAAAGCTAGAGGATGTTTCAAAGAGTCCCGTAAAATGGCATGGTCAGTTAGCCGATTTGGTTCTATCTATCGAACTTATTGAATACGCACTTATAGAAAAAATTGTAGAACGATTTCAGATAGAAGTGTCAGATTTCGCCTTACTTTTTAAAAGAGATATGCTAGAGTTAAAAAAACGCTAGTATTGGAGGGCGGAATGAATGACAAAACATAAACCTCACATTATAAAAAACACGAAAGGAACATGGACATATAAAGTCAACACATCCTCCAAAGAAGATGCAATAGGCAGGGAATCCGCAGCGACAGTTGAAAAAGAACAGGAAGAACCAAACTATTATACGGAGCTATCAGCTGTCAAAAGTTCAAATAAAGGCCCGTCTATGAAAAAAATAAATAAAGCTTGGAAAGCAGTTTTGTTTAGTATGATAGCCGCCATTCTTGTTGGGTCTATGATAGGGTTCTTTCTTTTTCGGATGTTTGTTCACGTTGATACACCTACAAATGCAGAGACTCCATTGCAAGGGACAACTCCGGCTGTACAAAAGGAAGAAGGGAATAAAGGCTCTGAAACAGTGCTGGGTTCTTTGGATTCATTAGAAATGTATATTCTTCAGGCTGGAATATTTTCGGAACAAGCGAATGCTGATGAAATGATTACAAACCTCAATCGTTTGAATATCCCATCGACATTAATCGAAAAGGACGGGCAACTTTTTTTGATGGCAGGTGTTGGTCCAAATGAAGAAGTTGCAAAATCGCTCGCTGCATCTCTTTCTAGTAATCAGATAGACCTTTATGTAAAGGAATGGCGTACCGAAGCGAAGGAAATCGAGATGAGTGACGCAGAGAGGGATTGGATAATTGATTTTCAAACTTTTTTTAATGAACAACTGCAACAAGTTGATCTACATCAATCGGTTACAGATGAGGAGATTACTGCTTTGGTGGATAAGGCCCCAGAGAAAGCAGATACAATAGATATATTAGTAACTAGTTTAACAGAAATGAAGGGAGAGGCCTCTCCTTATCAATTGTTGAACTGGATGAAGGTATATGACCAATTATAAGGAAGGAATCCCTTACAAAGTAATAATCCCGGAGGTTAGAGCTAACGGAGTCGCCTCCGGGGCGTTGTTATGGGTGGTTTGTAAAAAATGGGGCTCGTTTTAATTCTAATTATATGAAAATCTATTTTTATTTGAAAAATATGTAGATAAAGTTTCAATTTCTTCTTGCAAAAAAATGATTTTACATAAATAATTATCTTTAAAATGAGTAAATACCGAGTTGTAGAAAAAGATTGGTGTAGCTATGATATAAGTAAAAGAAAGGCGGGATACCATGGGGAAACCAATCTTTATTCGAGATTTACCAACCGAAGACAGACCAAGAGAGCGTTTATTAAAAAACGGGGCAGATAAGCTGAGTAATCAAGAAATACTATCTATATTAATTGGTAGTGGCTCCAAAGATGATCCTGTTCAAGTTCTCGCTGATCGTATTCTTATGCATTTTGAAGGCATTAAATTATTAAGAGACGCTACAGTAGAAGAATTAACAGCGATTAGAGGGATAGGAATAGCGAAGAGCCTAATCATACTGGCTGCGATTGAGCTGGGGAAAAGGATTAGCACTTATAAGCCATTGGATGCTTATATAATACGTTCTCCAGAGGACGGGGCTAATTATGTGATGGAAGAGATGCGCAATTTAGCACAAGAGCATTTTGTAGCCCTTTTTTTAAATACAAAAAATCAAATCATTCACCGACAAACCCTCTTTATCGGTTCTTTGAATGCTTCAATTGTACACCCTCGTGAACTTTTTCGGGAGGCAGTCAAACGCTCTGCTGCTTCCGTAATCGTATGCCACAATCATCCTTCAGGAGACCCGACACCATCACAAGAAGATATCCTTGTTACTAAGCGTTTGATTGAATCCGGGAAAATAATTGGTATAGAGGTTCTTGATCATCTTGTTATCGGGAATGAACGTTTTGTATCATTAAAACAAAAAGGATACTTATAAACACTATCTATTTTAGAAAAATTTTCGTATAATTGTATATGGAATTGATTTTCAGCGCCATTTTTTAGGAGAAATATAAAAGTGGCGCTTCTTAAGATTGTAAAAACAGTGTTTAAGTGATAAAAGGAGACTATCAACAAGGTATAATATAAAATGGAAAGCTGAAATATATTTATTGATGCGAGCATGAGAGAGGATGATACTTATGGGAATATTTAATTTTTCACAGGATTTAGGAATTGATTTAGGAACGGCAAATACATTGGTTTATGTAAAAGGCAAGGGAGTTATTGTTCGAGAACCATCCGTTGTAGCAAAAAATTTAGAAACAGGTGCTGTAGAGGCTGTCGGAAGTGATGCCAGAATGATGATTGGACGTACACCCGGAAATATTTCTGTTATTCGCCCAATGAAAGATGGTGTAATTGCAGACTACGATACAACATCTATTATGATGAATTACTATATGAAAAAAGCGATGAAAAATCGCTCTCTCTTTGCCAGGAAACCAAATGTAATGGTTTGTGTTCCATCAGGAATTACTATGGTTGAAGAGCGTGCAGTCATTGATGCAACAAAACAAGCCGGTGCAAAAGAAGCATATCCAATTGCAGAGCCTTTTGCCGCAGCAATTGGAGCAGGATTGCCTGTATGGGAACCGACAGGAAGTATGATTGTCGATATTGGTGGGGGAACGACTGAAATTGCAGTTATTTCACTAGGAGGAATTGTAACAAGTAATTCCATTCGCATCGCAGGAGACGATATGGATGAGGCGATTATTTCTTACATAAGAAAAAAATATAACCTAATGATTGGTGAAAGATCAGCTGAATCGATTAAAATGGATATAGCAGCAGCAAAAGAATATATTGTTGGAGAAGAAATGGATCTCCGCGGGCGCGATTTGTTGACTGGATTGCCAAAAACAATTACAGTTACATCTGAAGAAATTTCTAGAGCATTGGATGATAATATTGACGCAATTGTCAATGCTGTAAAATCAACATTGGAAACTACTCCTCCAGAATTATCAGCTGATATTATGGATCGGGGTATTGTTTTATCTGGTGGTGGAGCACTTTTAAAAAATCTTGATAAAGTAATCAGTGAAGAAACAAAAATCCCAGTATTTGTTACAGATGAACCACTAGAAAGTGTAGCGATCGGTACGGGCAAATCGCTTAATTATATTGATCAGTTTCGTACCGCTCCAAGTGTGTCTTCACGCGCGTTAAATTAATAAGTAGGTGTTAGTATGAATTTTTTTCGGAGTAAGAAGTTATTTGTTATCCTCATTGGATTTATTCTATTAGTTGTACTAATAGGCTATTCCTTAAATAGTCGAGGACATTTAAATTTTGCAGAGAAAGTTGTAAGTGATGCAGTGGGCTGGGTCCAGAATGTTGTTCAAGCTCCAGTTACATTTGTAACGGATGTTACGTCAAATATTAGTGAATTTAAAACCACATATGAAGAAAATCAGGTTTTAAGAGAACAATTGTCCCAACAGAAGAGTCTAGTCTATGACTTGCAAAAAATAGAAGAGGAAAACGAAGAGTTACGTTCTATCATTGATATGACAAACACGGCGCGCGATTATGAACCAATCTATGCAAGTGTTATTGCTCGTTCCCCAGAACAATGGGTGGACCAGGTAACCATTAATCGTGGAACGAATGATGGTGTACAGGAGAATATGGTTGTACGAACGGCGGAAGGAATGATTGGAAAAATCCTTCATACTTCTCGTGGTACGTCAACAGTGCAATTATTGACCGGTTTTGATGAATTTAACCGAGTCTCGGCAACCGTTTTACGTAAAGATAAGAGCGATATTTTCGGAATGATAGAAGGATTTGACGATGAAACGGAGATGCTGCTGTTCCGTATTATTGAAGAATCTGATGAAGATATAAAAGAAGGAGACACAGTGTATTCTTCAGAATTAGGCGGAGAATTTCCAGAAGGCATTACAATCGGTGAAGTAAAAGAAGTGGTTGCAGATCAATATGGTTTAACAAGAATTGCCATGGTTGAACCAGCCGCAGATTTATTTGATATTCGAAATGTGATTGTTGTCAACCGTTCGATGGAACAGCCAGAAGGTGAAGAAGAAGGGGATGACGAGTCTTGACTAGACGTATAATATTCCCTTTAATTCTCTTTATTGTTATGGTTTTAGAAGGGGTAGCTTTAGAGCTTCTCCCCCATCAGTTATTAATGGGGGCATATATGATTGTTCCCCATTGGCTGTTTGTCATCCTGATTTATATTGCTATCTTTTATGATCGTAATGACACATATTATGCTGTTTTATATGCGCTCATTTTTGGTCTGCTCTTTGATGTCGTATATACTGGCGTTCTAGGGGTGTATATGTTCTCTTACGCACTTGTTATTTACATTGTTCGAGGCTTGAAGAAATTGCTGCAGGGAAACTTTTATGTGTTATTACTGCTATCAGCTTTTGGAATAGCCATAGCTGAGCTTAGTATTTATACTATTTTCGTTGTTATTGGACTAGTGGATATGCCGATAGAAACATATCTATTGAATCGATTAATACCTACGGTTTTAATGAATCTTTTATTCTTGATAGTAATCTATCCTTTCATAATAAAACCAATGCGAAAATGGGGTACAGAATTAATGTAACCAAATCGTTTTAAATAAATCGATCAAGTCGTATATTTTTGAAAGAGCGACAGACTCTTCCCAGTCAGCATCATGTTCATAAGTTGACTGTAGAAAAAAGAGGTGAATTTATCGTGCAAGAAACCAAACCGACCATCACGATTAAAGGAACAAGAGATGGTTTAATTATATTCATTGATGAAAACTCTTCCTTTGAAGAAATTATAAAAGATTTGATTAAAAAGCTAGACGCTAGTAGCCCAAATAAAGAAGAGCCTGTTGTTTCTGTTAAAGTAAAACTTGGTAATCGTTATTTATCGGAAGAACAGCGAAGTCAATTAAAAGAAATCATTGAAGAGAAGAATCGTTTTCAAATTGAAGCAATGGAATCGGATGTTATACCGATAAGTGATGCAAAAACTTGGCTGGACCAAAGTCAATTAAAAGTAGTTAATCAGATTGTCAGATCTGGTCAAGTCCTGGAAACAAAAGGTGATTTGCTTTTAATTGGGGATGTGAATCCTGGCGGTAGAGTGAGGGCTAGCGGGAATATCTATATTATGGGGAATTTACTAGGAATTGCGCATGCTGGCACAGAAGGTGATTATGAAGCCTTTATAGCTGCTTCTTATATGAAACCAGCTCAGCTTCGAATTGCAGAGTATATTAGCCGGGCACCTGATTATGAAGCTGATGGAGTATATATGGAATGCGGAATCATCGATCCTGTTCAGAATAAGATTGTCATTGATTCGATAAAAATACTTTCTAAACAGAGAAAGGTGATTAGCGCATTTGAGAGGAGAATGAATAATGGGTGAAGCAATTGTTATTACATCCGGGAAAGGTGGGGTTGGTAAAACAACAACATCTGCAAATATTGGAACGTCTCTAGCTTTGATGGACAAGAAAGTATGTTTAATTGATACGGATATTGGTCTACGCAACTTAGATGTAATTATGGGACTCGAAAATCGAATTATTTATGATATTGTTGATGTTATTCATGGCCGTTGTAAGTTGCAGCAAGCCTTAATTAAAGATAAACGTTTTGATTACCTTTCACTATTACCTGCTGCACAAACGAGTGATAAATCTTCTGTAACAACGGATGGTATGAAAGAAATTGTTACGGAACTAAAACAAGAATACGATTATATCGTTATAGATTGTCCTGCCGGTATAGAGCAAGGTTTTCAAAATGCAATTGCCGGAGCTGACAGAGCGATTGTTGTAACTACACCTGAAAATTCCAGTGTACGTGATGCCGACCGAATTATTGGGCTTCTCGAGAAAACGGATATGGATGAACCGCCTAGATTAGTTATTAACCGAATTCGTAATCATATGATGAAAAACGGGGATATGCTCGACGTGGATGATATTGTTCAACTTTTAGCAATTGATTTAATCGGTATTGTAGCTGATGATGAAGAAATGATCAAAGCTTCTAATAAAGGAGAACCAATTGCGTTAAACCCAAATTTCAAAGCATCTATTAGCTATCGTAATATAGCAAGAAGAATTTTAGGAGAAACAGTTCCGCTTCAATCATTAGAAGATGAAAAAGGTTTTATGCAGAAAGTAAAAGAATTCTTTAAAATATAATAGTTATAATCTTATAAAACATCCGAAAGATCGAAGCTTTTTTCGGGTGTTTTTTGTAGTTTAAAAATAAACAGGGGCGGCCAAAAACCTGCCGCTCCTGCTTAGAAAATACGTCCCATTATCAGTTGCCTGCATAAATAGTATCCCTGCTTTTTTTCGTATTCGGACGTAACCATTTAATAGCCTGTAAAAGCCTCGCCAATTGTTTTGCGATAGGGTTTTTCATTAAAATAAAATGCTAAGCATTCATTATCTTCTACAGAAATGCGTTCTTTGTTAGGATACTCAATATAGATGGTATGCTTTTTCTCACGGTGAAAGCGGGCTAATACCTCTAAGAAGCTATCCTGCGGTGACGCATAAATCGGCTGGATGGCGCTCACAAAATTTCCACCTTCATATCTCTTTAATAGAAATCGCATAAATACATAAAAACGATACTTCCACTCCTGCCAATTTTCATGTATTAAAAAAAGCCAAATTAGAAAGCTGCTTAAAGTAAAAGGGAGGAAGAGAAGCTGTATTAAAATGATCCCTGCACATATTGTTAAAGAAGCAATAATTGTTATATAATATGCTTTCTTAAAAGACAAGACGGAAGTGAGTAGTAAAAAAACCAACTTCCCGCCGTCCAAAGGCCAAATAGGCAGTAAGTTAAATAGGAGAATAATTGCGTTATAATAAAGAATTAGCTCATAATAATAGTCTGGAACCATTCCAAAGGAAGATGCTCCATAAAGTAAACCAAAAATGAGAACTTGTACAGATGGTCCGGCTAATATAACGATTGCTTCCTCACGTATAGGTCGGCTACCATGTTCATCTGTTTTCATAACGCCTCCGAATATCCAAAGGACAATAGCTGAGACTCGCCATTTAAAAGATGCTGCTGCAATATAGTGTCCTAGCTCGTGAAGAAGGACAATGCTAAAAATAATTACGAGTTCTGTAAAAGAACCTGTCAAAAAAGATATCAATATAAATATTAATAGAATGGGGTGGAAATGAATAAGCTGTATTGTATGTTTAAGGCTGTTGATCAACCAGAATCACCTGCTCAGGATCAATATATTGGTTTTCGTGCTCTATCGCAAAAAACACGGATTGATGATTACCTCCTGATTCCAAGGTTCCAAGCACCTGCCCATTCGAAATATATTGATATAGATGAACATCAATAGAATCCAAAAATCCATACTGGGAGGTAGAACCATCTGCATGTTGGATTTTTACCGTTTTATCAGTATTGCGATCATTCCCGGCGAATACGACGATTCCTTCTTGAATAGCAGCAACATTTTCTCCTCCTTCAGCTTCTATATAGATGCCTTGGCCATTTTCATGAAAATGTTCTTCGATAGTCCCGTTGACCGGAAGATAGGCTGTGTCAGAGGTAACCTCTTCAGTAGTAACGGTACTGGGCCTGAAAGATAATGGGTTTCCAAATGCTTCTGAGTACCATGCATTCACTTTTGCAAAAGGAAATTGATTTGTTAAGGAGGTTGTGACCCATTCTTTTGGTTGATCCATAAAAGGCTTATCCACCTCGGTAACAAATGCTGTTCCTAAAAATAGAGAAACAGATAACATTGCTTTGACAGCGATATTAGTGATACGAGAATGGTTTTTAGGAGTTGCTGAATTTGTATGGCCAGTAGAAATGGAAGGATAAAAACCATGAGATTCTTCCATATCGGGTAATACATTACTTTGTAAATAGTCTTCTTTATTCGGCTTTGCTTTATTTAATCCTTTTGCTTTTTGACGCATTTCAATTGATTTACGAATTTTCTTTACGTTTTTATCCATACATCTCACAATCCTTTTTATTCATTGTACAAGTATGTATATGATGAACAAGCTCTTTATATGAACAATGAAAATGGAATTACCACTTTTTATTGTCTGTTGCTCTGTAGCATTAATAACAATCGGATTTGTGAAAAAGGTTGACAAGGGTGTCTATAAAATGATAAGATTTATCTGTTATTCTAAGTAGCGCACCCGTGCTACAACCGCGCAGAACAGGTGTTAAAACTGCCAAGCGCAGTACCTGAATGGCGAGTCTGAGTTTAATGAGGAGGTGCATATAAATGTACGCAATTATTGAAACTGGTGGTAAACAAGTTAAAGTAACTGAAGGACAAGAAATCTATGTAGAGAAGGTTGCTGGTGAAGTTAATGACACAGTAACTTTTGAAAAAGTCCTATTCGTCGGTGGTGACGATGTGAAGGTTGGTGCTCCATATGTTGATGGCGCATCTGTAACAGCTAAGGTTGAAAAACATGGCCGTCAAAAGAAAATCACTGTTACGAAGTTCAAACCTAAAAAGAACTATCATCGTACACAAGGTCATCGTCAGCCATATACGAAGCTTGTTATCGACAAAATTAGCTTATAAGGGCTCTGTGGTTCATAATGATTCAAATAACTGTTTTTCAATCAGATAATCAGGTTACAGCATTTGAGCTTACTGGACATGCAGAGAGCGGTCCTTATGGATATGATCTTGTCTGTGCAGGCGTTTCGGCTGTAACATTTGGTGCTGTGAATGCAATTATGAAGCTATGTGAGACAGACCTTAATATCGATCAGGGAGCCGACGGCGGTTATCTTGCTGTGAAGCTTCCAACGAATATAAACTCGGAAAAACTCGATAAGGTTCAATGGTTAGTTCAGGGAATGATAGTCTCTTTACAAACCATTGAAGAGAGTTATGGCGAGCATGTTCAACTGAAATTTTTATAAGGAGGTGCATTTTCATGTTACGTCTTGATTTACAGTTTTTCTCAGCTAAAAAAGGTGTAGGTAGTTCTAAAAACGGTCGTGATTCAGAATCAAAACGACTTGGTTCTAAACGTGCTGATGGACAGTTTGTAACTGGTGGTTCAATCCTTTATCGTCAACGTGGTACAAAAATTTATCCAGGTGAGAACGTTGGTCGCGGTGGGGATGACACACTTTTCGCTAAAATCGATGGTGTTGTGAAATTTGAACGCTTCGGTAGAAACCGCAAAAAAGTTAGTGTTTATCCTGTAGCCAAAGAAGCTTAATTCTTGGATGTTATTTAGTTGAATAGAGAGGCTAAAAAGCGAAAAAGCGCCTGATTTGCTCTAAAGTTCGGCGCTTAGGGCTGGACATGGCTTTTCACGAATAAGAATTACGTCATGTTCAATTGTATACTTTCTTACTTCAACGATCTAGGCTGTCGAGATAATCTCTCGGCAGCCTTGTTTTATTTTTAACCAAAAATGCATTATCGTATAGAAAGTATACCTTTTTGTGTCTTTTGATTTCTAGGGTTTTCTGCTATACTCAATTTTAATGAGGTGAATTTATGGGCGAAAAGGAAATAATTCGTTTGATACAAAATTATCGTCATGATTTAATGAACCGATTACAAATTGTTTCCGGTTATTTGAGTATGGGAAAAGCAGATAAAGCAAAGGAAAGTTTAGAAAATGTGCTTGCTTTTTATGAGGAAGAACGAAAATTAATGCGGTTAAATGCCGATAAATTTTTGATTTGGATTTTACAGTTTCAAGATGTATACCCATCTTTTACATTAACTTATCGCGTTGATTTAATGGAGTTATCCTCAAATTCCATTGATGATCAAAAACTTCTTTCAACTAGTAAGAGGTTATTAGCTTTTTTATTAGAGGAAACGGAAGATTTGCAAGTATACGAACTCTTCCTCCATATTGAGGAAAAAGCAGGACATTGGGCTCTTCGTATGAACATAAAAGACGCGATTTTTGAAACAATAAAGATTAAAAATATAGAAACACAATGTGATGTTTCTATAACGCAAGAAGAAGATCAAACAAATATTGAATGGATTATAGCAAAATGAGAAAGAGGTGATTAGCAATGTTTGTCGATCAGGTTAGTGTCTATGTAAAAGCTGGAGATGGCGGAAACGGGCTTGTTGCATACCGAAGAGAGAAATACGTTCCTAAAGGTGGACCAGCAGGCGGAGATGGCGGAAACGGAGCAGATATTGTCTTTAAAGTAGACGAAGGTTTAAATACATTGATGGATTTCCGTTATAACCGTCATTTTAAAGGGAAACGTGGCGAAAATGGAATGAGTAAAACGCAGCATGGAAAAAATGCTGCACCGTATATTATTCCTGTTCCGCCAGGCACCACGGTAATAGATGAAGATACTGGCGAAGTGATTGCTGATTTAACAAAGCATGATCAGGAGGCAGTAATTGCAAAGGCTGGACGTGGCGGACGAGGCAACACGCGATTTGCCAGTCCTCGAAACCCGGCGCCGGATATGGCTGAAAATGGGGAGCCAGGTCAGGAGCGTAATATAAAAGTAGAACTAAAGCTTATTGCTGATGTCGGCTTAGTTGGTTTTCCCAGCGTAGGGAAGTCTACATTATTATCAGTAGTTAGTGCGGCTAAACCCAAGGTGGCTGCTTATCATTTTACAACAATTGCTCCCAACCTGGGTGTAGTCGATACTGGAGATCACCGAAGTTTTGTTATGGCTGATTTACCTGGGTTAATTGAGGGGGCTTCTCAAGGAGTTGGACTGGGACACCAGTTCCTGCGTCATGTTGAACGGACAAGGGTTATTGTTCACGTTATTGATATGGCTGGAACAGAAGGACGTGACCCTTATGAAGACTACGTGAAGATTAATGAAGAACTGGGCGCATATGATGAGAAACTTCTAACAAGACCGCAAATCATCGCTGCTAATAAAATGGATATGCCGAATGCAGAAGAGAATTTAAAGAAATTTAAAGAGCGGTTAGATGATGAAACACCAGTATATCGAATTTCTGCGATTACTAAAGATGGTCTGAGAGATTTATTATTTGCAGTGGCGGATAAGCTTGAAGAAATTCCAAAATATGAACCAGAGATAGAAAAGGCAGACGAAACCGTAGTTTATCGTTATCAAAAGGAAGAAGAGCCTTTCCATATAACAAGGGATCCAGATGGTGCTTTTGTGCTCTATGGTCACCGGATTGAAACATTATTTAAAATGACTGATTTCCAGCATGATGAAGCTGTGCAGCGCTTTTCCCGCCAATTAAGGGGAATGGGTGTTGATAAGGCGCTTCGAGAACGCGGGGCACAAGACGGTGATACAGTTCGTTTATTAGATTATGAATTTGATTTTATTGAGTAGTTTTCTGGGCAAATGGGAAAGTATAAAAACTTTCCTATTTGCATAAGTGCAGCGAAGGCATTCAGCCAAAGAATTGGCGAATGTCTTAGTTTTCTAATGTTTAGGGGGAAATGAAGTTGACGAGTATTGGTTATTTAGGTCCTAAAGGAACATTTACAAAATTAGCAGTAGACGCAACATTTAATGGGGAACATAAAGAAGCTTTTAAAACGATTCCAGAATGTATTGATGCAGTAGATCGGGGAGAAATTGATATTGGAGTTGTCCCTTTGGAAAATGCCATTGAGGGTACGGTACAGTTAACCATTGATTATTTAATTCATCAAGTACGTATACCTGTGGTTGGAGAGATTGTTGTGCCGATTCAACAGCACTTACTTGTACGCGGGGATGTTATTCACGACGAATCCGAAATAGAAGAGGTACATTCTCATAGCCATGCGATAGCACAGTGTCATCAGTACCTGCACCAGAATTTAAATAACGCTAAAATAGCATTTACATCTTCAACAGGGAGAGCTGCAGAAATAGTGAGTGGTTCTGATAAACCGATTGCAGCAATTGGAAATCGATCTGCGGCTTCAGAGTATGGGTTGGAGATCTATAAAGAAAATATTCATGATTACCCCAATAACCATACGCGTTTTCTTATTCTTTCTCACCGTCCAGAAAAAGTAAAAATCAAGGGTGAGCCAAAGAGCGAAAAAACAACGCTCTTAATCACTTTACCAAGTGACCAGGCGGGTGCGCTTCATCAAATTCTTTCTGCTTTTGCTTGGCGTAAATTGAACTTATCTAAAATTGAATCAAGACCTACGAAAACGGGATTAGGTAATTATTTCTTTATTATTGATGTGGATCAAGCCTATGACGATGTACTGCTGCCTGGAGTTAAGGCTGAACTTGAGGCGTTGGGATGTCAGGTAACGATTCTAGGATCATATTCCGTTTATGATATATTATAAGAGCTTAATCACTTTGTACATACAATGGTAATAAAAAAAGTGCTGAGACATTGGCTGTCTCAGCACTTTTTTATATTCCTTTTGCATCGTCTTTTTGCTTTTCTCTGTAATTTTCTAATGTTTTTTCGTATTCCTCGGGTGATTTTTCTAAATAGGTTTGCATCCTTTTTTTACTAGGCTTTATCGCTAACCCTAAGAATTTTCTTTCTTCATTAGCAACTTTAAAGAAGGCTACAATTAACAATATAACAACGATGCTAAAAGGCAGTGCAGCTGTTATTGCGGCTGATTGCAGTGCGTCAAGGCCAGTTTCACCGCCTGATAGTAAAAGTATATATGCGATAGCTGACAATGCAACTCCCCAAACAATTTTAATTTTTCTGGCTGGGGATAAAGATCCAAATGAGGTTTGCATCCCTAAAACAAAAGTTGCTGAGTCCGCCGAAGTTATAAAGAAAATGGTTACGAGCAGAATGCCAACAATGGATAAAATGGTACCTAATGGCATTTCATTGAATATCGCGAACAATTGTGTCTCAGGTGCCATATCAAAGATTTGCGGCACATTTTGTGCAACAGATATCCCATTAACGCCAAATACACTAAACCATATAATACCAATAACTGTAGGAACAAGCAGCACAGCCAAAATAAATTCACGAATCGATCGCCCTTTAGAAACGCGTGCGATGAAAATACCTACAAACGGGCTCCAGCTCATCCACCAGCTCCAGTAGTAGAGTGTCCAAGATTCCATCCATTCACTCTTTTGTTCATTTAGCGGTGCAACGTCAAAAGTGTTAATCAGAAAATTTTGCAAGTAGGAGCCTGTTCCACTTGTCATCATATTTAAGATTAACATGGTAGGTCCAACAATTAATATGACAAGAAGTAAAATTCCTGCCAACACCATATTTGCGTTACTTAAATATTGAAGCCCTTTACTTACTCCGATCCAAGCACTGGCTAAGAAGAGTATAGTGACAATAACGATTATAATACCCTGTACAAGTGAATTATTTGGTATGCCGAATAAGTAGTTTAATCCTCCATTAATTTGTAAAGTACCAACACCAAGTGATACTGCAACGCCAATTACTGTTGCGAAAACAGTGAGAACATCTATAACTGTACCGAATGGTCCATCCACATGATCGTGAAATATTGGACGCAATGCCTTCGATAATAGCCCAACTTCCCCTTTTCTAAATTGGGAATATGCGAGCGCAAGTGCAACAACACCGTATATAGCCCAAGCATGAATTCCATAATGTAAAAAAGTGGATCGCATTGCTTCAAGCATTGCAGCATGCGTTTTTGGATCTTCTGTTGGGGGGGAAATATAATGTGATATCGGTTCAGATGCACCATAGAATACTAATCCAATTCCCATGCCGGCACTAAATAACATCGCCAGCCAAGAGGTTGTACGGAATTCTGGCTTATCTTCCGGCTTTCCTAATTTCAAAGTACCAATTGGACTAAAAAGAAGGAATAAGCAAAAGAAAACAATGATGGTGGTAAGGATCATGTAATACCAGCCAAAATATGTGGTAATCCCGGAGGATAGGTTGCCAGAAACTTGTCTAAATTGATCTGGAAACACTGCACCAAGTATTACCAAAATCCCTATTAATATAGAGGCGTAAATGAAAACATGAGATATTTTTCTTTTATTTGATTTACTCATAACGTGCTCCTTTCCGGTATTTAAAAAAACAAATTATTTTTTGGGTAACCAAGGTCAACTAATATTGCTCTATGCCTTCGTGTAAACTCACCGCTAATTAATGTGATTACCCTATTTCTTTGCTATATAAACCATTTATTTTGATGATGGATCTCTATATAAAATTACCAAGTATGATGTAGATGGATAAAGAAAAGATTTCCACCAACAGACGAATTGTACGTTATATTATTTACTTGGTTAGTATGTGCAAAGGAGCGGTTTTATATTTAATGACATTTCAAGCTGCAGGCTTTATGAGAACTTCAGGGACTAAGAAGGAAAATTAAATAACAAGTCATAGACCTTTGTGCAACTTTTATCTATTAGGTGCATATGCTGATATAGAGCATTAGCCCATTTCAATTACGAAAGGGAAGGGAGTTCGTTATTTTGAAGATACACATTGTACAACTTGGAGACACTTTATGGAAATTAGCAAAGAAAAATAATGTTTCTTTTGAGGAATTAAAAAAGATAAATTCACACTTAGCTAATCCAGAAAAACTTATGCCGGGAATGAAAATAAAAATACCTAGCTCCGCAAAACCGGTTCAAAAAGGGAAATCCAAAAAAGAACAGCCGACAGCGGGTTCTAAAAAAGAGATGAAAGTACCAAAAAAAGAAGAAACCAAACCAGCTAAAAAAGAAGAAAAGAAAAAAACCGAGCACCCATTTAAACAAAAATCACCGACACCAATTGCTGTATTAAAGGAAGACGATCACAAAGAAAAGAAAAAAGGGCAATTTGATGGCATGATGCCCAAAATGCCCCAAAAGCCGACAATGCCGCAGATGCCATCAATGCCTATTTTAAAGAAAGAAATGAAAGCTGAAAAGAAGCCAACGACAAAAAAGGAGGCTCCTAAGCAAAAAAAAGAAAAGAAGACACAGGTTGCAGAGAAACCCAAACAGCAACAATCCTTATGTGAATGTGAAACGCAACAGCAACAACTAATGCCTTGTGAACCAGTGCCTTTTTGCCCGCCAATGATGCCAGTATTTTATATGCCGTGCCCACCGATGCCTTATGATCCTTATGCGGTACAGCCAGGAATGCAGCACGGATTTCCAATGATGCCACCTATGGGAGACTGCGGTTGCGGTTGTGGAGGTCCGAATCAATTTCAGCCGATGCACGCACCATTCAACCCGTTTGCGGCCGGATTTAATGAAGGACACTATGAAGGAATGAATCAGCAATATCCTGGAATGATGCCTTACCAGCAACAGCCATCTGTAAATCAAGGGATACCGTCGGCAGGTACCTTTAGACCAGAAAATAATGAAGCAGCTCCGAATCAAAATGCGGACAGCGAATCATATCCGCCATTTCATTCGAATCACCTGCCGACATCTGCACCATTTATGGGTACTACGGAGAATCATCAACAGTTCACAGAAAATCAACATTATTCTCAGTCTAACCAGGCACCATCATCTAATCCATCAAGAAATTCGCTTTATCCAAAGCCGCCTTTCTATCCGAAACGGTCAGAGGATAAACATGATTCGAGTTCATAAATGGAAGAAAAATAAGTGTCTAAAAAATCCTTCCTTATCCATACTAACGTGTGAGGGAGGGTTTTTTATGTTTAAAATAAAATGTACGATTTCCGCCGTAGTGGCTATGTTATTATTGGCAGGTTGTACAAATACAACTACAGAAAATGGTGCAAGCAATGAACAGCCTGTTCAGCCAATTCATTACGAGGAAAGCAGAACAGAAGAACAAACAACACCAGAGAATCGTGTTGAAAATCAGAATAAGCCGCCGTCACTCGAATCCTATAATAAAGAAGAATCGGCAGAATTACAGAAGTTACTACGTGAGCACGTTGAAGTAGAAGATGTCCAAGTTGTTACGTCAGAGGGTCGTATTGTTGTTGCTGTTCAAATGAAAAAAGGAACGAATAATCGTGATTTTGAGGAAGTAAGTGATGAGATAAAAAAGATCCTGCAAACGGATAAAGAGTTATTTATTTATAATAATGTAGCAAAATGGGAGCAAGTAAAAGATTTTAACGCACGAAATGAAGCAAATCAAATAGGGGAAGATACGGAACGTCTGTTTCAAAATTTATTTGAATAAAGAGGAAAAAAAGACGGTTTTCCTTTTCTGATGGGACTTTTTTTGATATAGTAAAAAAAGAGTTTCGAGAGAGGAGTATGTCTAATGGCTGGACATTCCAAATGGAAAAATATACAAAAGAGAAAAAATGCACAAGACGCAAAAAAAGGTAAAATCTTTATGAGGCATGCAAAAGATATATATATTGCTGCTAAAAGTGGCGGCGGTGACTTAGATACGAACGCTGCTTTAAGAACTGCTGTCGAAAAAGCGAAAGCAGATAATATGCCAAACGATAATATAGAGAGAAATATTAAAAAAGCAACTGGCACACTTGATGGCGCAACGTATGAGGAAATTACGTATGAAGGATACGGTCCTGGCGGAGTTGCCGTGATCGTTAATGTGCTGACAGATAATAAAAACCGTACTGCTGCTGAAATTCGACATGCTTTTAAAAAGAATGGCGGAAATTTAGGTGAAAATGGCAGTGTCTCCTTTATGTTTGATCGAAAAGGCTATATCGTAATCGAGAATGAGGATGGGTCTATTGATGAAGATACGATGACTCTAGATGCGTTGGAAGCTGGAGCGGAAGATGTAAATGTGGAAGAAGGAGCATACGAAATCTTTACCAGCCCAGAAGATTTTCAAAATGTTGTCTCTTATTTAGAGGAGCAATCTTACAACTTAGCTGATTCTGAAATAACATTAATTCCTCAAAATTATAATTCTCTATCTCCAGAAGATGAAGCGAAGATGATGAAATTAGTGGACGCACTTGAAGAGAGCGAAGACGTACAGGACGTTCATCATAATCTGGAGTCGAATGAATAAACTTCTATTTTTCTTAAATAGAAGTTTATTCATTGATTTTGTAAAAAATTGTTCAAAAAGTTGAATGCCTCATTTTTACTTGGCTTTTGAACATCTTCTAAAAGCAAAAGGAGCTTAATATGATTGCATATATAAAGGGAATGCTTGTTTCTATTAAAGAGGACGCTGTTATAGTGGACGTACATGGGATTGGGTATGAAATAATTTGTCCCAATCCTTATGTATTTGAACCAAAAATGAACCAGCAAGTGCAAATACATACGTTTCATCATGTCAGAGAGGATGCGCAAATTTTATTTGGTTTCCGAAATACGGATGAGAAATACTTATTCACGAAGCTTATATCTGTATCGGGGATTGGTCCTAAAGGAGCTTTAGCAATTTTAGCAGGAGTAAATATCCAAGGGTTTATTGCAGCAGTAGAGAATGAAGATGAAAAGTTTTTAACAGGCTTCCCAGGCGTTGGGAAGAAAACTGCCCGACAAATCATTTTAGATTTAAAAGGAAAACTGATAAATGACTTCACTTTAGAAAGTACAGCTGAGCCGTCCGAACAAGTAACTGACAAGCAGGATAGAGAAATGATTTCTGAAGCGCTGGATGCTCTAAAATCCTTAGGTTTTACTGCAAGTGAATTGAAGAAAATTACACCACAGTTAAAATCAGATAAAACACTTAAAAATACCGACGAAGTGATTCGCAAAGCATTTAGCCTATTAGCAAAATAGAAAGGAGTGTTATCCTTGGATGAACGTATGATAGATGGGGACTTGCATGAAGAAGATGTATCCATTGAACAGAGTCTGAGACCGCTGCAATTAGAGGATTACATTGGGCAGACGAAGGTAAAGGAAAATTTGCGTATTTTTATTCAAGCAGCAAAAATGCGCGAAGAACCTCTTGATCATGTGTTATTATATGGACCACCAGGACTTGGTAAAACAACCCTGGCTTCTATTATTGCTAATGAGATGGGAGTACAGTTCAGGTCTACTTCTGGCCCTGCTATTGAGAGAGCTGGAGATTTAGCTGCGGTTCTTTCTTCTTTAGAGCCTGGTGATGTGTTATTTATCGATGAAGTGCACCGACTTCCCAGATCCGTAGAAGAGGTTCTGTATCCAGCTATGGAAGACTTTTTTATTGATATTGTAATAGGCACCGGTCCGAGTGCCCGCAGTGTCCGAATTGATCTGCCGCCCTTTACATTGGTCGGAGCAACAACAAGGTCAGGGCTATTAAGTGCACCGTTACGTGACCGGTTTGGCGTTCTTAGCCGATTGGAATATTATGAAGTAGCGGATCTGCGCAGCATTGTTATGCGTACCGCGGATATATTCGATATGACAATTTCGAAGGACGCTGCGATAGAGATTGCTCGCAGATCGAGAGGAACGCCGCGTATCGCTAACCGTTTATTAAAAAGAGTTCGCGATATTTCCCAAGTGAAAGGTGAAACGGAAATTAGCCTTGAAACAACAAGGCAAGCCTTGAAAATGCTGCAAGTTGATGATGTTGGATTGGATCATATTGATCATAAGCTGTTAAAGGGAATTATCGAAGGCTTTAATGGTGGACCAGTCGGCTTAGATACAATTGCAGCAACTATTGGGGAAGAACCGCAAACCATTGAAGAAGTATATGAGCCTTTTCTGTTGCAACTAGGTTTTATACAGCGAACACCTAGAGGGAGAAGAGTTACACCGAAAGCATTCGAACATTTTGGTATACCATTGATAAATGAGGAAGAATAATGGGAAAAGTATTGATTATTGCAGGAATCGTATTGATTGTCATTGGTTTTCTTTGGTCATTTATTGGGCGCCTTCCAGGTGATTTTACATTTCAAAAAGGGAATGTGACGTTTCACTTCCCAATGATGACGTCCATTATCGCCAGTATCGTATTAACGTTAATTTTATTTATTCTTAGCAGGTTTCGCTAAGTTTCTTAGAAGTCATAGAAGAAAGGAAGGGGATATACATGAATATAGAAGATTTTGATTTTGACTTGCCTGAGGAATTAATTGCACAGACACCGCTAAAAGACCGCGCAGCTTCCAGGCTTTGTGTACTTGACAAACAAACAGGTCAAATACATCATCGCCATTTTTCTGATATAATAGAGTATCTACATGCTGGAGATTGTCTTGTTTTAAATGACACAAAAGTGTTGCCAGCTCGTTTGTATGGCGTGAAAGAAGATACAGGTGCGAAAATAGAGGTGCTTCTTCTCCACCAAGAAGAGGGCGATGAATGGGAAGTTTTAGTAAAGCCCGCAAAAAAAGTAAAAGTAGGAACAGTCATTGACTTTGGTCATGGACTGTTAAAGGCGGTTTGTACAGATACAAAAGAGCATGGCGGGCGTATAATGAAGTTTTCGTATGATGGTATTTTTTACGAAATCCTAGATGAACTTGGTGAAATGCCACTCCCACCATATATTAAGGAACAGCTTTCTGAAAATGATCGCTACCAAACTGTTTACGCAAAGGAAAAAGGATCTGCCGCTGCCCCAACTGCCGGTCTTCACTTTACGGATGAATTATTAAAACAAATTGAAGCAAAAGGGGTCCATATTATTTTTATTACCCTTCACGTTGGCTTAGGAACTTTTCGTCCAGTGAGTGTAGATTCTGTTGAAGAACATACCATGCATAGCGAATTTTATCGCATGTCAAGGGAAGCAAGCGAGGAGTTAAATAAAGCAAAAGCAGAGGGAAGAAGAATTATTTCGGTTGGAACAACATCAACACGTACATTAGAGACCATTGCTCGTGATAATAATGGAACCTTTGCTGAAACCAGCGGCTGGACAGATATCTTTATTTATCCACCTTATCAATACAAAGCTATTGATGGATTAATCACGAATTTTCATCTTCCTAAATCCACGCTTATCATGCTTGTAAGCGCACTGGCCGGAAAAGATGAGGTACTTCATGCATATCGTGAGGCTGTAAAAGAACGTTATCGCTTCTTTAGCTTTGGCGATGCGATGCTTATTATCTAGCAAGCTGACGTATAAATAATATACGATATGTTTAGACTGAAAAAAAGGAAGATGAATGATGATACCTATTACGTATGAATTATTAAAAACAGATAAACAGACAGGCGCAAGACTCGGCCGTGTGCATACACCGCATGGGTCCTTTGATACACCAACTTTTATGCCTGTTGGTACATTGGCAACTGTTAAAACGATGAGTCCAGAAGATTTAAAATCAATGCAAGCAAATATTATTTTATCGAACACATATCATTTATGGCTGCGTCCTGGAGAAGATATTGTGGAAGAAGCTGGCGGACTGCATAAATTTATGAATTGGGACAAAGCCATCTTAACGGATTCAGGTGGCTTTCAAGTTTTCAGTTTAAGTGATATGCGTCAAATAGAAGAAGAAGGCGTTCATTTCCGCAATCATTTAAATGGAGAGAAGCTGTTTCTTTCCCCGGAAAAAGCAATGCATATTCAAAATGCCCTAGGATCAGATATTATGATGGCATTTGATGAGTGTCCACCTTATCCAGCTACGTATGATTATATGAAATCATCCGTAGAACGTACTTCCAGGTGGGCAGAACGCTGTTTGGAAGCACATAAGCGCCCAGAGACCCAAGGCCTTTTCGGTATTGTTCAAGGTGGAGAATATGAGGAGTTAAGAAAGCAGAGTGCACGTGATCTGGTATCTTTAGACTTACCTGGCTATGCAATCGGGGGATTATCCGTTGGAGAGCCAAAGGATGTTATGAACCATGTCCTCGAATTCACCACTCCGTTATTGCCTGCGAATAAACCGAGATATTTAATGGGAGTAGGGTCTCCAGACGCTTTAATTGATGGTGCTATTCGCGGTGTAGATATGTTTGACTGTGTATTGCCGACCCGCATCGCAAGAAATGGGACATGCATGACTTCGAGCGGAAGATTAGTGGTTCGAAACGCAAAATACGCTCGCGATTTTTCACCTATTGATAAAAATTGTGATTGTCATGTTTGCAAAAATTATACACGAGCCTACATTCGACATTTAATAAAATGTAACGAAACGTTCGGATTCAGACTTACGACTTATCATAACCTATATTTTCTGTTAAAATTAATGGAGCAAGTCCGAACTGCTATAAAAGAAGATCGACTTGGTGATTTCAAAGAGTCATTCTTTGAACAATATGGATTGAACCAACAAAATCCAAAGAACTTTTAGGAAGGAGCTGAAATATATGGAAATGATTACACCAATTCTATGGATTGTACTTATGTTTGCTATTTTTTACTTCTTACTTATTCGTCCGCAGCAAAAGCGTCAGAAACAAGTAAGAGAAATGCAAGATAGCCTTCAAAAAGGGAATGAAATTGTTACAATCGGTGGATTACATGGGAAAATCCATGCAATTGACGAAGGTACAGTTGTATTGATTAACGACGAAGGCACAAAATTAACTTTCGATCGTGCTGCTATCCGTGAAGTAAAACAAAATGCATAATGAAGAACAAAAGCTAATGGCATACGTCATTAGCTTTTTTCATATTGATATCAGTTTTCATTTAATGGATTTGAAAAATTTACTCCGATAATACCACCCAATACAGCAGCAATGAGGTAAAAACTATGGTACATAGCTTGAGTTAAAGAGAAACCTTGTTGATACCCGAGAAACTGCACTAAAAAAACAAAAACTGTAAACCCTAATCCAATCATAACACCTAAAAGCCATCCTTTTGCTTTTCCTTTTAGCCCGGTAATAATTCCACAAATAAATAAAATAAGTAATCCAATAATAAAGGTAGTCCAAGAAAGCGTAGTTTCTTTCATATCTAGAAACTTTAGCACCAGCCCCAATATGAAACTTGAAAGAAAAAGTAAACCAAATAATATAATCCAACCGTACAACAATGATGTCCATTGAATTTTTACCATTTATTCATCTCCTCCTGTCTGTCCCTTCATTTAAATTTATGCTTGTATCAATTATTTAGAAGTGCTTGACGTCCTCTAAAAGAAATATTTTGGTGAGTCGTTCTTTTAATTTTTATTTCCTTTTCGATGGAAAGATCGGCAGCTGCTTCAATTCTTCTTTTCGAATAAATCGTAATAAAATAAGCAAAACGAGGTAAATCAGAACGATAACTAGTAACAAGGAAATAAACAAAATTAAGTTTGTATCACTAGAGTAGAAATGAATTTTAATATAATTGGTGAGCAGAAAAGTTGTCCCGCATAAAATAATCATACGAATAATATCTTTCCATTGCGGAAAGTAATTGATTTCTTTTTTCAATACAGCTAGGTGGAGAAAAGTGACAAGAATAACATTGGCACAGATTGCAATGGCTGCTCCTTTAATTCCTAAATTTGAACTTGTTGCTAATAAAATCATGGCGCCGAATTTTAAGGCGACTCCGATTAATGAGTTCCACATCGCAGGCCGTGCTAAATCCAGAGCTTGTAACGCTGCCTGTAAAGGGGCTTGGATGTATAAGAACAAGAAGAAAGGTGCCATAATGATTAATAGGGAAGCTGCTGAATCAGACCGATACATGAAGGTGAGTAAATCAGCAGCAAATAATGTCATGATAATGGTAGCTAGTGCACCGGATGCAAAGGAAATCCGGATAGATTGATGAATACGGTTATGGATAAGTCCGGATTGGTTTTTAGCAGCTGCCTCTGATATCGATGGTACAAGTGCAATAGATAAAGAGCTTGTAATAAACGTTGGCAAAAATAATAGAGGCATGGTGTAGCCCATTAATTCACCGTATTGTTTTGTTGCTACTGTGGTAGTAACACCTGCTAATGCGAGAGATTGGACAATAATGATTGGATCGAGAAAATTGGAGATAGAACCAATCATTCGATTACCTAATGTCGGCATGGAAATAGATAATAGCTCTTTTGCCGTGTTTTTCCCGGAAAGAACGGTTTCTGTAAACTGTTTTCTTATTTTTAGTTTCCGTTTTTGACGAAATTTTCGAATCATGTATAAGAGAGAAGCAAATTCACCAATAATAACACTAAACATTGCCCCTGCAGCAGCATATTCAATTCCATAAGGTAAAAGGACGTAAATAAATACACCAACAAATGAAATCCGAACAATTTGTTCTAGAACTTGGGCAATACTTTGGGGTTTCATATTCTGTTTTCCTTGAAAATAACCCCTCAATACTGCGGAAACAGCAGCGATGGGGATAATTGGGCTAATAACAACGAGCGGGAGTAGTACACGCTCATCTGTGAATAAGGTAACGGATAAAATTGGTGCAGCAAGAATTAAAAGTACAGTGAATAGTATACTTGCACTTAAGGTAATAGCCAGGGAGACGGCAACAATTTGTTTTATTTTTTTTGAATCATGTTGAGCATCTGCTTCAGCTACTCGTTTTGAAATAGCAACGGGAAGTCCGAATTGTGTCAGGGTCATTACTAAAAACAAAGTAGGCAGTGCCATCATGTAGAGCCCAACACCTTCTTCTCCCATAAAACGAGCTACGACCATTCGATTAATAAAACCCATAAAACGGGTAAGCATGCCAGCGATAATTAAAATCAATGCTCCTTGAATAAAAGTCTGTTTCGTCATTCGAGTTGCCCCGCCTTCTCAAAAAAATAAATTTGATATACAATGATATATATGCTGTATAATGGACAAACCATGACAGATGAATTGAATTATCAAATAGAATATGGATTGAGGCAATAATACAAGCGTAATTCGCATCAAAACGGGAGCTTGTTATCCTGTTTCGGTGCAAGATCAATAGCGCTGCCTGTAAAGAACCAAGTCTAATCCGCAATGGAAAAGAAAGCTTACTAAAGATATTGGCAGGGACTTTTGTGAATGTACTTGTTCAGAAATCTTTGATGCCCAATATTATACTTTCTTTACCTTTCAAAAAGGCGTACAATAAGTAAGGACTTCATGGAAATCAGTTAGAAATGGTGGGATGAAATGAACAGTCAACGTGTAGAAGAGTGGAAAAAAATGATATATCCAGCACTTAAAAGCAAGCAAGAAGAGCTAGGTATGCTAGGTTATGAACAAGCAACTCCAGAAGATGTTTGGAAATGCCTTTGTGTAAAAGTTTGGAATGGGGAACCTGAAAAAAGGTTACATGAGATTGTTCAAGATATTTTTCATTTAAAATCATCGGTTTTTTTAAGCTATTTGACTATTCAATCCTATGAAAACGATGACTTAGCAGCATCTATAGAAGCACTAATAGGAAGTTCACCACAAACGGATAAATAATTCGTTTAGAAGGTTGTTATATGAAGGAGGAAGTGCAAACGATGAAAAAAAGAGGCAGAATCGTTGCCTTTTTTCTTGTCATCGCAATTTTGGCAGGAGTAATTGGAACAACGTTTAGCAATCTAGTAAGTAATGTGAATCTTGGCTTAGATTTGCAGGGGGGGTTTGAGGTTTTATATGAAGTAGAGCCTATTGATGATAGCCAAGACATTTCAAGAAGCTTGATGGAAGGAACCGTTCAAACCCTGAATGACCGGGTAAATAGACTGGGTATTAGTGAAGCAGTCATTAATATCGAGGGGGATGACCGGATCCGGGTACAGCTTGCAGGAGTGGAGAATCAAGCGCAGGCGAGAGAGTTATTATCCACTTCTGCACAATTGTCTTTTAGAGACGTAAATGATCAAGAATATCTGGATGGATCAGACATTGTGGAGGGAAGCGCGAAGCAAGATTATAACCCGAATACAAACGCACCGATTGTAACCCTGCAATTAAAAGACGCTTCTAAGTTTGGTGAGGTTACAGAGGAAATTAGTCAAATGGCTGATAATCGCCTGGTTATTTGGATGGACTATCAGGATGACGATTCCTTTGCTGAAGAAGAAATGAAAGAGGATCCCAAATTTGTTTCCGCACCAGCAGTAAGTCAGGCAATCCATTCAGCTAATGTGATGATTGAGGGTAATTTTACAGTGGAGTCTGCACAGCAAATGGCGGATATCATTAATTCTGGGTCACTGCCTGTACATATGAATGAAATATTCTCTACATCTGTAGGTGCACAATTTGGAGAACAGGCATTAAATGAAACTGTTATTGCCGGATTGATTGGAATTGCTTTAATCATTCTTTACCTATGTGTGTTTTATCGCTTTAGCGGTATTATCGCGTCAATCAATTTACTTGTATATGTATTCTTGGTAGTTTTAATTTTTGAATTACTGAACGGTGTACTAACATTGCCTGGTATCGCCGCTCTGATTTTAGGGGTCGGTATGGCAGTAGATGCGAATGTCATCACATTTGAACGTATTAAAGAGGAGTTGCGCGTTGGGAAATCTGTGAAAGCAGCCTTCCAATCTGGAAACAAAAGCTCCTTTGTAACTATTTTAGATGCGAACTTAACCACGTTAATTGCGGCTGGTGTACTATTTGCATTTGGGACAAGTTCTGTTAAAGGATTTGCAACCATGTTAATCATTAGTATTTTAATTAGTTTTGTAACTGCCGTATTTGGTGCTAGAGCATTAATGGCACTATGGGTTCAAAGTGGCTTCTTGAAAAAAAGAAAGGCTTGGCTCGGTGTTAATAAGAATCAAATTAGAGACATTGCAGAAGGGGAAGAACGTGAACCTGCGCTCTTTGGCAAACATGTTAATTTTGTAAATCACCGCAAGAAATTCTTTACAGTTACTTTAATGCTTGTCGTTATTGGAGCTATAAGCATTGGCATCTTCAAAATTAACCCAGGGGTTGATTTTACAAGTGGTTCTCGAGTAGAGGTTGTAGCTGATCAGAGTCTGACAGAAGAAGAAGTGGAGGCGGAATTTGAAACGCTAGGCTATGAATTAAGCTCTGTGAATTTATCAGGTGAAAACAACGAAATAGGTGTTGTTCGCTTTGACACCGTTCTTGATGAAGCGGAAGTAGATAAGCTGCAACAGCACTTTGTAGATAAATATGGTCAAGAACCTAGTGTGAGTGTTGTATCGCCAATTGTTGGTCAAGAACTTGTTAAAAATGCGATTTATGCAGTTGCGATAGCGTCGATATTTATTGTGGCATATATTGCCATTCGTTTTGAATTCTTCTTTGGCATTACAGCTGTGATTGCTTTGCTGCATGACGTATTCTTTATGTTAGTGGCATTCAGTATAACGCAATTTGAATTTGATATTACTATTGTTGCGGCCATATTAACAATCATTGGTTACTCACTCAATAATACACTTGTTATTTTTGACAGGATTAGAGAAAACATCCGTCGTGAAAAACGGGTGAAGTCCTTTAGGAAACTTGCAGAAGTTGTTAATAAAAGTATCGTTCAATCGTTTACGCGAACAATGAATACTTCTATCACAACTATTATTGCTGTTGTTGCCTTCCTGGTACTTGGAGCAACTTCCATATGGACATTTGCTTTTGCGTTATTAATCGGCTTAGTTGCCGGCACATATTCTTCTCTCTTATTAGCTTCACAAATTTGGTTAGTATGGAGAGGAAGAACAGTGAAGGATAAACCAATTGACTTCAGGAAAAAAGAAAGAGTTGACGGTCCACAAGTATAATTGTTAAAAACTTTATACAGAGGTGACAAAGAACATGAAAAAGAGAGCTTTCAACATGGTGGTACCCTGAGACAGTTTGAAGAACAGACTTAGGGGTTCACCTATCTCGTCTATTGGAAGCTCTCTTTTTTACTTCGTACGCTTAAATAATTTCCTAATCGGGTAAAGGTTATAGTAAAACGTATGTGAATGGAGGAAAGTCTATGAATGGACAGATTTATGTTATACTCGCTATCATCTTTGTAATTATTATTGCCGTTTTTGCTGTTATAAATGTTGACCCGGTAGCAGTTAATTATTTATTTTGGACGCAGGAATCGCCCTTAATTCTCGTCATTCTTTTCTCTGTTTTAATGGGAGGATTAATTACAGCAGCAGTAGGAGCCATTCGCTTATATCGGGCGCACAATGAGATTAAAAAACTTCGTACAGAAAACGACCGCCTGAAGAAACGTTTGGAAGCGCATGGAATTACAAATGGGTTGGATGAAGAGCAATCCAAAAAAGAATCTAGAAGAGCATTGCGCCATGAAACGAAACAAGCAAAAAGAACAAATAAAGAATAATTTCTATAACCGATAATTCGGGGAATCTATTTGATGCCCCTGACTTACTCCTGTATAATAAGTAGGTCAGGGGTGAATTTATGCTATCAAGTAAAGCAAACTGGAAATATATAAATAATCCGCCTGTGGAGGAAAGAGACTCTATAGAACTAGCGATGTCGCCTGTTGTAAAAGATTTATTTTTACAACGGGGAATTACCACAACGGAAGAAGCAAATCAATTTATGCAGCCAGATTTAGATGATTTATTTAATCCGTTTTTATTGCAAGGAATGGACAAAGCAGTTGAACGAATCCGGAAAGCAGCTGAAAATCAAGAAAAAATTCTTGTTTATGGTGACTATGATGCTGACGGCGTAAGCTCTACAGTTATCTTACTCCATGCATTAAAAAAATTAGAAGCAGATTGTGAATACTATATCCCAAATCGGTTTACAGAAGGATATGGTCCCAACGAATCAGCATTTCGGCAGCTTCATCAAGCGGGGTTCGGGTTAATTATTACTGTAGATACAGGGATTGCAGCTGTTCATGAAGCGGAAGTAGCAAAAGAACTCGGGATCGATTTAATTATTACGGATCACCATGAGCCCCAGGCAGAATTACCGGATTGTTATGCGATTATACATCCAAAGGTATCGAAGGACTATTCTTTTAAAGAACTTGCGGGTGTTGGTGTTTCATTAAAACTGGCAGAGGCTTTAATCGGAGAGCTCCCTAAGGAATTGCTTCCTTTTACTGCAATCGGTACTATTGCTGATTTAGTTCCACTGGTATCTGAAAATCGGATATTAGCGACATTTGGATTAAAAGAATTACAACGTACCAGTCATATCGGGTTAAAAGCTTTAAAACAGGTATGTCAGCTCGATGAAATAATAACAGAAGAAGATATTGGTTTTCGAATTGGTCCGCGTTTAAATGCGGTAGGACGATTGGGCAGCGCTGATTTAGCAGTTGACTTATTATTAGAAGAGGATTATGAAGTTGCTGTTGAAATGGCAAATGAGTTAAATCTTATCAATGATCGGCGCAAGAAAATTGTCCAAGATATTGTTGAAGAAGCCATGGAAATGGTTCAGACAGATAAACGAATCATCATTGTGGCAAAAGAAGGTTGGAATGAAGGGGTACTAGGAATTGTCGCTTCAAAATTAGTTCAAAAATTTGATCGTCCGGCAATTGTGCTTGCAGTGAAACCAGAACAAGGTATTGTAAAAGGATCGGCTAGAAGCATCCCTGCATTTGATTTGTTTGAGGGGTGTATGACAGTCAGAGATCTGTTTACACATTTTGGCGGACATTCTCAGGCAGCTGGAATGACGTTACCTATCGAAAACTTAAATTCGTTAGAAACAGCTTTAAACGATATACTTTTACAAGAATTATCAGAGGAAGATTTTAAGCAAGAATTAAATATTAATGCTACATTAGATATTGAAGATATTGATGTTTCATTAATTGAAGAGATAGCTAGGCTAGCTCCATTTGGTATGGGAAATCCGAAACCTCTATTTGAAATAAAAGAAGTACCAAAAGAAGTCCGGCAAATCGGTAGTAAAAAAAATCATTTGAAAATGCAATTTACATCTGTTAAAGGACACGTTGATACGGTAGGATTCGGATTTGGAGAGCTGAAAGATGCGATTTCTCCTCACACCAAAGTATCTGTTGCGGGAGAACTTTCGATCAATGAGTGGAATGGCAGACGGAACGCACAGATGATGATAAAAGATTTGAAAATTACGGAGTGGCAGTTATTTGATTTTCGCGGAAAAAAAGCGGAACAAGTGCTTCCTGATGCAATTAAGGAAGTCTTTGTCTCTAAAGAGTCTATACAGCCTGTTGAGCCTATATCAACGTTTACTTATGAAGAAGCTGTTTCTATGGATTTAACTTGTTATCATACGATCGGTTTTACAGAATTACCTGATAACCTTGATGACGTGAAACAGATTATAAAACAGATGAATCCTAAAAATATCGTGGTAGCGATACGGCATGCTGCTAATAATTACCCGTTTCAATTCCCTTCTCGGAAGGAATTTGTCGACTATTATGGCTTAATCAAACGACATAAGCAGTTCCGGTTAGCTGAAATGCAAAAGGCAATTGAACAGCATAGAGGATGGAATGAAGCGAAAGTATCGTTTATGTCAGATGTATTTGCAGATTTAAGTTTTGCTGAAAAAAAAGATGGATGGATCCGTTATACGGAAGCAACGAATAAAAAGGATTTAACGGAATCGGAGATTTATCAAACTTGCATCAAACAAAAAGAAGCTGAAAGCATACTAATTTACTCGAATTATCAAGACTTAAAAAAATGGTTTGCATCACATATGGATACATCTGTGAATGCTAGGGAGGAAGTCGTGTATGGATTATAAAGAATATATTGAGATTGTAGAGAACTGGCCAAAAGAGGGTGTGCGTTTTAAGGATATTACACCATTAATGGCTAATGGACCAGCTTATAAATCGGCGGTTGATGAAATTGTTGCCTATGCTAAGGAGAAAGAAATTGATGTTGTTGTGGGGCCTGAAGCAAGAGGATTTATTGTAGGCTGTCCTGTTTCTTATGCGCTAGAGGTTGGTTTTGCACCGGTTCGTAAGGAGGGGAAATTGCCACGCGAAGTAATTAAGGTAGATTATGGTTTAGAATATGGAAAGAATGTATTAACGATTCATAAAGATGCCATTAAGCCTGGACAACGTGTTCTCATTACAGATGATCTTTTAGCAACAGGAGGAACCATAGAAGCAACGATTAATTTAGTAGAACAGCTTGGTGGTATTGTTGTTGGGTGTGCTTTCTTAGTAGAGCTTAGTTATTTAGATGGAAAAGATAAATTAGAAGGCTATGATGTGCTTACAATAATGACTTACTAATAGGAAGAAAGAGTCGAACAGAGACAAATACTGTGCTGACTCTTTTTTTCTATAGATGTACATAAATTGTTTTGTGATTATATTAGGTTTTAGTTGGACAGAAGGATAAAAAAAGTCTTATAATAGTAATTATTATCGAATAATGGTTTTAAACTGGAAAAATTTATGAGAATTTAAATTAATGGCTGGCTTCAAGTTTAACACGCTTGTTGCTATTCTTATTTTCACACCAAGTAAGTACAACATTAACATTTCAAGTAACAGAAAAGAAACATGAGTAAATGTATTGAGTCAACACCAAAATCAATGGTTGAATATATGAATAAATATGGTAGTGATAACTAGCTAGCGGAGGAAAAATACGGAGACTCCTGTGGGAATGCGCAGTGTGAAGACCCCGCAGAAAAAGTGGTCTTCTTTTTCGAGGAGGCTGAGGACAAGCCCACGGAAAGCGTAGTATTTTTCTGGGGTTGCGATTACTCACCCCATCATAACCCGTCGTAGCGGTCACTATTTATCAAATTTAATTTATCAACCTTAGATTTTGGTGAAGAGCCAATGTATTTTAATAAAATAGTTTATTTAATTATAGAAGGTAAATAAAGGTGATTACATGGCAAAAGACGAAAATGTCAGCATTACAGATATTGAAGAAAAAGCAAAAGAATATTTATCTGATGAAGATGTTGCTTTAATTGGACATGCCTATGAATTTGCGAAAGAATCTCATAAAGATCAATTTCGTAAATCTGGCGAACCATATATTATTCATCCAGTTCAAGTTGCGGGAATATTAGCCGATTTATTGATGGACGCAGAGACAATCTCAGCTGGGTTTCTTCATGATGTTATTGAAGATACGGACATTACTTTTGAACAAATTGAAGAAGAATTTCACTATGAAATAGCAGCACTCGTAGATGGAGTAACGAAGCTTGGGAAAATCCGCTATGAAACCAAAGAGGCCCAGCAAGCTGAAAATCATCGTAAAATGTTTGTAGCGATGGCGAGAGATATTCGAGTCATTATGATTAAATTAGCCGACAGATTGCATAATATGAGAACGCTAAAGCATTTGCCCCCAGAAAAGCAACGTCGTATTTCTAATGAAACCTTGGAAATTTTTGCTCCGCTAGCACACCGGCTAGGAATTTCGACAATAAAGTGGGAGCTAGAGGATACCGCATTGCGTTATCTTAATCCCCAGCAATATTATCGTATCGTTCAGCTGATGAAGCAAAAAAGGGAGGAGCGAGAATTTTATATTCAAGGGGTCATTAATGATTTATCTCAAGAGTTAGAGTCCGTAAACATTCAAGCAGAAATCTCTGGACGTCCAAAGCATCTATATAGTATTTATCAAAAAATGGTAAAACAAAAGAAACAATTTAATGAGATATATGACCTGCTTGCTGTTCGAATTTTGGTCGACAATATTAAAGATTGCTATGCTGTATTAGGTATTATTCATACAAATTGGAAACCGATGCCTGGAAGGTTTAAAGATTATATAGCAATGCCAAAGCAAAATCTATACCAATCGCTTCACACTACTGTTATTGGCCCTAAAGGTGATCCATTAGAAGTTCAAATTCGTACGAAGGAAATGCATGACATCGCTGAGTATGGAATTGCTGCACACTGGGCATATAAAGAAGGAAAACAAGCAAAAGGAAAAAGTTCTTTTGAAGAGAAATTATCATGGTTCCGAGAAATTCTAGAGTGGCAAAGTGAAACACATGACGCTGAAGAATTTATTGAATCATTGAAGATTGACCTGTTTTCCGATATGGTTTATGTTTTTACGCCTAAAGGAGAAGTTATTGAGTTGCCAGCAGGTTCGATTCCAATTGACTTTGCCTACAAAATTCATACGGAGATCGGCAATAAGACAATTGGGGCAAAGATAAATGGCAAAATGGAGCCATTAGATTATGAACTGCAAAATGGCGACATTGTTGATGTAATGACATCAAAGCATTCCTATGGTCCATCACAGGATTGGCTGAAAATGGTGCAAACATCACAAGCAAAAAGCAAGATAAAACAGTTTTTCAAAAAACAGCAACGTGATGAAAATATAGCCAAAGGGAAAGAAGCGGTTGAAAGAGAAATCCGTGCTTTTGATATAGATCCAAAAGAAGTATTAAATTCAGATAATTTACAGCGTGTATTTGATAAATTTAATTTTACCAATGAAGACGACATGTTTGCTGCTGTTGGTTATCAGGGGATTACTGCAGCACTTATTGCGACAAGGTTAACGGAGAAAATTCGCCATTCGAGGGAAGTAAACCAAGACCTGGAGACGAAGATTGAAGAAGTAAAAACAGACAAAGCAAAATCTTCTTCTAAGAAAGATTCGGGAATTGAAGTAGCTGGCGTGGATAATCTACTTGTGCGTATCGCGAAATGTTGTAATCCTGTCCCTGGTGACCAAATCCTAGGATATATTACGAAAGGCAGAGGCGTATCCGTGCACCGTGCGGATTGTCCTAATGTACAGACAGAAGAAGCAAAACAGCGTTATATAGATGTAAAGTGGAAAGATCAATATGCGGAGAGAAAACAATATCATGTTGATTTAGAAATTACAGGATACGATCGCCGCGGCTTGCTTAATGAAGTATTACAAGCTGTTAATGAAACAAAAACAAATATTACGCATGTTAACGGCAGATCCGACCGTAATAAAATGGCTGTGATTCAATTAACGATTTTAATTCATAATACAAATCATTTGCGCAAAGTAGTTGATCGTATTAAACAAATTCGTGAAGTATACACTGTTACAAGAACGGTTCAATAAGGAGAGTTTTTCATGAAGGTAATATTACAACGAGTAAAAGAAGCTTCTGTCACTGTAGATGGAGTAAAAATCAGTGATATTGAAAAAGGATACCTCTTGCTTGTCGGTGTTACGCATGATGATACGGAAGAGGATGTAAAATATCTTGTGAATAAAATTGTCCATTTACGTGTATTTGAGGATGAAAGTGGAAAAATGAATCATTCGCTTAAAGATGTAGAAGGCAGTATTTTATCTGTATCACAATTTACGTTATATGGAGATACCAAAAAAGGCAGACGTCCAAGTTTTATTAAAGCAGCTAAGCCTGAGGAAGCAAAAGCTTTATATGATTCTTTTAATAAAGCATTACGTGAGGAAGGAATTGCCACAGAGACAGGCAAGTTTGGCGCTATGATGGATGTGCAGCTGATAAATGATGGGCCTGTCACACTCATTTTAGATAGTAAAGATAGGTAGGTAAGGAATAAAATTGTAAGGATAAGGTTAGAAGTTTGCGGAGATGCTATAAAAACTTAAATATAAATAAAGGGGAATTTAAGTTATGCATCGTGAAACCAAGCACAATCACGCAAATAACCATTCAGATTTGTTTAATATTGATTTTCATCATTTTACACAAATGGAACAGTCATCTACCTATTTGGAGCTAGCTACGGAGCTTGGAATATCTATAGAAGAGGTTAAAAAATTGAAAAAAAAGCTTTATCGTTCTTGACATTGTAAGGAACTAACCTTATTATTATAATCATTCCACTTCCAAAAATGTTTTTCTCAGGATGTGGCGGCTTCTACGCTGTTCACAAGGATAGGAACGTTATTCGTAGAAGTTTCTTAAAATTACATGAATAAAACCGTTGATGGAAAAAGTAGTATAGGTGTCGGTAGTAAGAGAGTAGTTGTCAATGGCTGAGAGCAACTATCTACCCGGCTTATATGAAAGACATTCTTGAGGATTTATATCGAAATATAGAGTAGATATAAACGTGTTGCAGGCGTTAACTGATAAAGGTGGATATCTTTTTTGATATCAACTAGGGTGGCAACGCGGGAAAATCCCGTCCCTTATTTTTTAATAAGGGACGGGATTTTTGTGTTGGCATAGAAGAAAGCTTTTAGGATTTTCTAACCTAGGATATGTACTTCATTAACGTGCTGTTTATAAATAAAGGAGGTATAAGGATGGCTATGAAAGCCCCTAGAGGAACAATGGATATTTTGCCGGAAGATACGGCAAAATGGCAATATGTTGAGCAACAAATTAAAGAGATTTGTGATGCGTATCATTATCATGAAATACGTACGCCAATTTTTGAACACACGGAGGTATTCCAACGTGGAGTTGGAGATTCCACAGATATTGTACAAAAAGAAATGTATACATTCGACGATCGTGGAGGAAGAAGTCTTACACTTCGACCGGAGGGAACAGCTGCTGTAGCTCGTGCTTTTGTTGAAAATAAATTATATGGTGGCCCGAACTTACCAGAAAAGCTCTATTACTTTGGATCGATGTTTCGTTATGAACGTCCACAAAAAGGAAGAATGCGTCAACTAAATCAGTTTGGTGTCGAGGCAATGGGCAGCGAAGACCCAGCAATTGATGCAGAAGTCATTGACTTGGCAATGCAAATTTATCGCCAATTAGGGTTAAAATCACTGAAACTGGTTATTAATTCATTAGGTGATAAGGAAAGCCGTAAAGCTCATCGAGATGCCCTTGTAGCTCATTTTGATCCGCATCGTGAGGAACTTTGCTCAGATTGCCAAGCACGTTTAGATAAAAATCCATTGCGCGTGTTGGATTGTAAAAAAGACCGTGATCACCCGGCAATGAATACAGCACCATCTATTTTGACTTATTTAAATGAAAAATCTCAAACGTATTTTGAGCAGGTAAAAGCTTATCTAGATGCCATGAACATTTCTTACACTGTCGACCCTAATTTAGTTCGCGGATTAGATTATTACAACCACACAGCATTTGAAATTATGAGTGAAGCAGATGGCTTTGGAGCTATTACAACATTAGCTGGCGGCGGTAGATATGATGGCTTAATTAATGAGTTTGGCGGTCCGGATACACCAGGAATCGGTTTTGGGATGGGACTAGAGCGTCTATTAATGGCGCTTCAAGTAGAAAATATAGATATACCTGTTGATACCCAATTAGATTGCTTTGTAGCTGGATTTGGTTCAGAAAAAGTCCGTTTAGAGACAGTAAAACTTGTTCACCAACTGCGTGTAAATGGTGTTCAAGTAGATAAAGATTATCAACAGCGAAAAATGAAAGGACAGCTCAAAGCTGCAGATCGACTGAAAGCAAAATTTGTTATCTTTTTAGGCGACGATGAACTTGAGAACGAAGCTGTAACAGTTAAAAATATGGAGACAGGAAATCAATCAGAAGTTCCCATCCATCACATTGTTACGAAAATTAAAGAGTTGTTATTGGAGGAGAATTAAAAAATGACAGAACGTGTTTTAGCTGAGCACTTAATAGAAACAGAAATCGAAAAAGAAGTCAGGCTGAAAGGTTGGGTGCAAAAGCGCCGTGACCTCGGTGGACTCATCTTTATAGACTTACGTGACAAGTCTGGCATTATTCAAATTGTTTTTAATCCAGATTATTCACAGGAAGCACTAGAAATCGCAGAAAACATTCGTTCTGAATATGTTATTGATGTTGTCGGCAAGCTTGTCTTACGTGATGAAGCTACTATCAATCCTTCTATTACAACAGGTAAATTGGAAGTGCTGGCAAGCTCCATTAACGTATTGAATAAAGCAAAAAATCCGCCATTTATGATTCAAGATGATGTGAATATTTCAGAGGACATTCGCCTGAAGTATCGATATTTAGATTTACGCCGCCCGGGGCTGCAAGAAACATTTAAATTACGACATCAAACCACACAAGCGATTCGGAACTACTTAAATCGAAACGAATTTTTAGAAATGGAGACACCGATTTTAACGAAAAGCACGCCAGAAGGAGCACGAGATTATCTTGTCCCAAGTCGTGTTCATCCAGGTGAATTTTATGCTTTACCGCAATCTCCGCAGTTATTTAAACAATTAATCATGATGAGTGGCTTTGAACGTTACTACCAAATCGCCCGTTGTTTCCGTGATGAAGACTTGCGAGCGGATCGCCAGCCGGAATTTACACAAGTTGATATTGAAACATCCTTTTTAACAAGTGATGAAATAATGACAATGACAGAAGAAATGATGAAAGAAGTAGTAAAAGAGGTAAAAGGAATCGATATCACTTTGCCGCTACAACGGATGCCATATGATGAGGCAATGGAACGTTTTGGTTCTGATAAGCCGGATACGCGTTTTGGATTAGAATTAATCCATGTCTCAGATATTGTAGCTGATTCTGGATTTAAAGTATTTAAGCAAGCTGTAGAGAATGGCGGAAAAGTAGCATTATTAAATGTGAAAGGTGCTGCTAGTCATTATTCTAGAAAAGATATTGATAAATTAACAGAGTTTGTAAATATATATGGCGCTAAGGGGCTAGCTTGGTTAAAAGTAGAGGAAGAAGAGGTTAAAGGACCAATCAGTAAATTCTTATCCGACGAAGAAAAAGCAGCTATCCTAGATAAAGCGACTGCGGCTAGTGGAGATTTGCTCTTATTTGTAGCTGATAAAACATCGGTTGTCTATGATAGCTTAGGAGCTTTACGCCTAAAGCTAGGAGAAGAGTTACAATTAATCGACGAAGAAGCGTTCAACTTCTTATGGGTGACAGACTGGCCGCTCTTCGAATATGATGAGGAGTTAGGCCGTTATTTTGCGGCACACCACCCTTTTACTTCACCAATTGAGGCAGATAAGGAAAAATTATTAACCGATCCAATGAACGTTCGCGCAAATGCGTATGACCTGGTACTAAATGGATATGAACTTGGCGGAGGCTCTATCCGTATCCATCAAACAGATCTTCAAAATAAAATGTTTAAAGCGCTCGGATTTACAGAAGAGCAAGCGAAAGAACAATTTGGTTTCTTACTGGATGCATTAGAATATGGTGCTCCGCCACATGGGGGAGTTGCGCTTGGTTTAGATCGGATCATTATGCTGCTTGCTGGACGTTCTAATCTTCGTGATACCATTCTATTTCCTAAAACAGCATCTGCTTCGGACTTAATGACAGAAGCACCTAGCGAAGTAAGTAGGGATCAATTGCAAGAATTGTCGATTTCATTAGCAAAAAGAAACGATAATAAAGAATAATAAAAATGATGAGATGCACGATTTTTCGACATATATCGTGCATCTGGTTATTCGAACACAAGCAGATGAAACTTCATGAGTCTTGTGTTTGATTGTTTTTTCATATAAAATTAAAAAAACTTCTGGTTGAAAAAAAGCGGTTGAAAAATTAAAGGAGCTGAATGATGAAAGCCATGGAAAACAAATTACAGCAAAATACTCTAACACCAAAAGAATATGTACAAAGTGTCTATCAGCAACTAAAGGAAAGAAATAGCCACGAGACAGAATTTTTACAAGCAGTAGAAGAAATTGTCGAATCTTTAGAACCTGTTTTCGAAAAACACCCAAAATATATGAAATTAGGAATTTTGGAGAGACTGGTAGAACCAGAACGCTTAATCACTTTCCGTGTTCCTTGGGTTGATGATGAAGGACGTGTTCAAGTAAATCGCGGATATCGTGTTCAGTTTAACAATGCAATTGGACCATATAAAGGCGGGCTCAGGTTTCATCCAACCGTAAATGCAAGTATTATTAAATTCTTAGGTTTTGAACAAATCTTTAAAAACTCTTTGACCGGTCAACCAATTGGCGGAGGAAAAGGCGGATCTGATTTTGATCCAAAAGGAAAATCAGATTTAGAAATTATGCGATTTTGTCAAAGTTTTATGTCAGAATTATCTAGACATATCGGACCCGACACCGATGTACCTGCGGGAGATATTGGCGTTGGTGCAAGAGAAATTGGGTATCTTTATGGACAATACAAAAAAATAAAAGGTACCGTATCGCCAGGAGTTCTAACTGGTAAAGGCCTGGATTTTGGAGGTAGTTTAGCCCGTAAAGAAGCTACTGGTTTTGGTACTGTATATTTTGTACAAGAAATGTTGAAAGATAACGGACAGGACATTTCTGGTAAAACGGTTGTTGTTTCCGGATCAGGTAATGTGTCCATATACGCGATGGAAAAAGCAGTTGAATTTGGTGCAAAGGTAGTTGCATGCAGTGATTCAAATGGATATATCTATGATAAAAATGGCATCGATGTTGAATTAGTGAAGCAAATTAAAGAAGTGGATAGAGAACGTATTAATGTGTACCTGGAAACCTATCCAAATGCAGAGTATGTTGCAGAAGGCTCTGTTTGGGAAATCCCATGCGAAATCGCTCTGCCGTGTGCTACACAAAATGAGATTGACGAAGAAACAGCAAAAACATTAATTAAAAATGGTGTGATTGCAGTAGGAGAGGGTGCTAACATGCCATCATCTTTAGCAGCAATCAATCAATTTTTAAATAATAATATTCTTTTTGCACCGGCTAAAGCAGCAAATGCAGGCGGAGTGGCTGTTTCAGCATTAGAAATGGCCCAAAACAGCAGCCGTGTTGCATGGAGCTTTGAAAAAGTTGATAAGAAGTTACAAGATATTATGCGTGACATTTACCAAAATAGTGTACGCGCTGCTGAAGAATACGGTAGATCAGGGAACCTTGTTGCGGGGTCTAATATTGCAGGCTTTTTAAAAGTTGCAGATGCTATGGTGGAACAAGGTATTATCTAAAGCTATAATTAAGATGGATTGATTTCGATTTTTCAGAATATATTGTTTGTATTTTGTATGAATATATGCTATTATTATAAAAAATGAATCGAAACAATCCTGATGTGTTCGTCTGCAATTGGTATTTTGACCGAACACCTATAAGTTAGGGAGTCCGCTTGTCTTTAAAGTGCGTGCGTGCCTAAACGAGGAAGCATAATAACTTTAAAGCAGGACACCCACCTGCCAAAAGCGGGATCAAAACTTTATTGTCTGACGGCACTATCGGGATTACGAAAAATACTGCACAGACTTGTGCAGTATTTTTGTATATATAGGCATTCTGTATGAGGGGCCGATAGTTAATCATACTAATTCGAGCCTTGCGCTAACTGTTCCAGATTTCCATTCTTGTCCATTCGGAAAGTAGGAGAGTTAATAAGGTTCGTATCTTCAAACACGGTCATTTTGCGTGCTCTGTCCATAATTTGAATAAATGTTTGATAATCTTCCTTCATTGCATGTAACTGTTGCTCCGTATCTACTAATTTCTTTTGTAATTCTTCTACATTTGTGCGCAAGGATTTATTTTCGTTTTCTAATGCTTGCATAGAAGATTTCGATTGATTCGTAGTATATAAATCTTTCTTTAGGGATTTTAAGTATTTGATAACGGTGTCTAGGTTCATTGCTGACATTGGATCAAGATCTGTCCGGGGCGTTGTCTGATCTGTATTTTCACTAGTCGAAACCTTCTCTGTATTATCAGTAGGTGCAGCCTTAGGAACACCTTGTAAGCTTTTATTTAGAGCTCTTTTTCTCTCTTTTCTTTGTCTTTTTGCTAAGTCAATAGCATTATCATATTTGTTACGTACCTCTGCATTCCAACGAAAACCGCAAGCCGCTGAAGTACGGTTTAAATGATCGCCAACTTCTTCAAAAGCATTTAGCTGTGTACTTCCCTCGCGAATATGCCTTAAGACAGTTTCTGCCAGCAATAAATCATCTTCATGAGACCAAGCATCTTGTCTTACCTTTACCATGTTTTTCACTCCTCATTATTAAGAAAATATTAGAAATATCTGGATTCGCTTGTCACTTAGCGAATTGGGACTTTTTCTTATATCTGGCACGTTAAAATTTTACCTGCGTCAAATGCACTATCCCGGATCAGTGGCTACTCGCCCCATCAAAAGCGTTACTGAATTTTATACTTTCTTAACGTGCTAGAAAGAATATAGTAATCTCTATTCTTACCAGAGGAGTTTTATAATATACATAAACTTTAAAAAAGGCCTAAAAAAGGCTTGAAAATCTATGGGGGAAAATGAGATGTCGGCATTATTTTTTAAGAACGGTGCAAAAAAAATAGGACGCTTGCTGGCGTCACTATCATATGATGGGCTAATATTAACGTTGAATGATGTCGTCCTAAAAAAGAATACGTAAAAAGAAAGGGCCAACACCAAAATCGATGCTTGAAAAGATTGTTATAAAGTATGTTAATACCAGCGTAGCGTTTTTCAGTAGCAGATACCAATGCATAATTAACTATATCTAGTTTGTCAACCATGGAGTTTGATGAAGAGCCAAACATACGAGATACAAATTATTTTGAATATCCTCTTATAGAACATTTTAGCTGTGTTTATTAATATCTTACTTTTTGTCCTTATTAATTCGTTCATATACTTGTTTTAATGCTGTTTCAAATTTTCCAGTTTCTTTTGGTGTATAGTAGCTTCGATTTTTAATAGTATCTGGCAAGTATTGTTGTTTCACCCAAGCTCCTGGATAATTATGAGGGTATTTATAATCTATTCCTCTGCCAAGCTTATTTGCTCCTGAATAATGTGCATCCTTTAAATGAGCAGGAATATTGCCGCTCTTTCCTTTGCGAATATCAGACAAAGCAGCATCAAGGGCAGAATATGCTGTGTTGGATTTTGGGGAGAGTGCTAATTCGACAACAACATTCGCTAATGGAATTCGTGCTTCTGGAAAACCGATTCGTTCTGCAGCTTGAACAGCTGCTACAGCACGTGGTCCTGCTTGTGGGCTTGCCAGACCAATATCTTCATATGCAATCACAATTAATCTTCTCGCTATGCTGTCTAAATCACCAGCTTCAATGAGGCGGCCTAAATAATGGAGAGCTGCATCCACATCACTGCCGCGTATGGACTTTTGGAAGGCGCTTAAAACATCATAATGTGCATCTCCGTCTTTATCGTGGGAAAAGCTTTTTTTCTGCATGCATTCTTCCGCAATTTCTAGTGTGATATGAATTTGCTGCTTAGAGTCAGGTGGCGTAGAACTAACAGCTAGCTCTAAGCCATTTAATGCAGAACGCAAATCACCATTTGCTGCAATGGCTAAATGTTCGATAGCATCTTGAGTAATATGGATATTCTTATCACCGTACCCGTTCTCCATATCCTGGATAGCACGCTGTAAAGCTGTTTCTACATTTTCTAGTGTTAAGCCATGTAATTCAAATAAATGACAGCGGCTTCTTATTGCCGGATTAATGGAATGATAAGGATTGCTTGTAGTACAGCCGATTAGAGTTAATAAATTATTCTCTAAATGCGGCAGTAAAAAGTCTTGTTTGGCTTTATCCAGGCGGTGGACCTCATCTAGGATAAGAACCGTTTGTCCTTGCATTTTTGCTTGCTCCACAACGATTTCCATATCTTTCTTTTTATCTGTAACTGCATTTAATGTTTTTGATGGAAGTCCAATCGTTTCAGCAAGTGCAAATGCCATTGAAGTTTTGCCAGTTCCGGGCGGGCCAAATAAGATCATCGAAGAAAGCTGATTGGCTTTTATCATACGATCAATTATTTTCCCTTGACCTACCAAGTGTTCTTGACCTATAATATCATCTATGTTTTTTGGGCGCATACGATATGCTAGTGGTTGTTTATACATCAAATAACTTCCTTCGTCTTCATACTATTCTATTAGCTTAAAGCGAAAGTAGAAGAAATGCAAGAGAATAACAGTCATGCTATAATAGGTATAGCTTTCTAAAATAAATAATTAACTTTAGTATATGATAAAGCGTATAGAAATAGATAGATGACTGCGAATAGCTGAAAATTGAGGTGTTTTAATGAAGATTTCAACAAAGGGAAGATACGGACTGACGATAATGATAGACTTAGCGAAGAATGAAGGGAATGGCCCCATTTCTTTAAAGGTTATTGCAAAAGATAATAATTTATCGGAGCATTATTTGGAGCAGCTGGCTTCCCCATTAAGAAATGCAGGATTAATTAAAAGTGTACGTGGTGCATATGGAGGTTATCAGTTAGCGAAAAAACCAAGTGAAATTAAAGCTGGCGATGTAATCCGTGTGCTGGAAGGACCTTTAACTATTGTCGAAGGAATGGAAAATGAAAAACCAGCCCAAGCGTCTTTATGGCTGCAAATTCGAGATGCAGTTAAGGACGTATTAGACAAAACGACGCTGGAAGATTTAGCAAATTATGATGATAGTGAGGAAGGCCCTCACGAGGCATATATGTTTTATATTTAATTGGCAGAAAGGATTTTTGAATCATGGAAGCAATATATTTAGATCATGCCGCAACCTCTCCGATGGCAGAGGGAGTTGTTGAAGCAATGGTTCCTGTATATCAAGGTATTATTGGGAATGCATCAAGTGTTCATTCTTTTGGGCGAAAAGCAAGACAGCAATTAGATGCTTCGCGACGTGTATTGGCTGCATCCATTGGTGCTAATGAAAAAGAAATCATCTTTACAAGTGGCGGTACAGAAGCGGATAATATGGCCTTTTTAGGTATTGCAGAAGCAAACCAAGCTAAAGGAAACCATATTATTACTTCAGCTCAAGAACACCATGCAACATTGCACACGGCGGAAAAATTAGAAAAACAGGGCTTCCGTGTAACATATTTACCAGTGGATGAAAACGGAATGGTGTCTGTTCAGGATATTAAAAATGCCTTAACGGAGGAAACGATCCTTGTTTCTATCATGTACGTAAATAACGAAACAGGTGTTATCCAGCCTATCCATGAAATTGGTGAATTGTTAAAAAGTCATCAAGCGTACTTTCATACAGATGCAGTACAGGCCTATGGTTTAGTTGATATCGATGTGAATGAACAGGGTATTGATTTGTTAACTACATCTGCGCATAAGATAGGCGGACCCAACGGTATTGGTTTTTTGTATGTTAAAGAAGGCGTAAACTTGGTTCCTATTCAATTCGGCGGAGAACAAGAGCGAAAACGCCGGCCGGGGACTGAAAATATTCCATCGGTGGTTGGCTTTGAAGTAGCATCTACCATTGCAATGGAGAAGAAAGCAGAAAGAAATCGACGTTATCAAACGTATAAACAAATTTTATTAGATACATTTACAGAGCAAGGCATCGCTTTTGGCATAAATGGAGATGCGGAGAAGACAGTTTCTTCTATAATTAATATTAGCTTCCCGGGGACAAATGTAGAGACATTGCTTACAAATTTTGATTTGAGCGGTATTGCTGCTTCTAGTGGAAGTGCTTGTACTGCAGGAAGCGTAGAGCCTTCTCATGTTTTATCTGCAATGTATGGTTCCAATAGTCCGACTATAACCAACTCCATTCGGTTTAGTTTTGGATTAGCGAATACAGAAGAAAATGTAAAAGAAGCAGCAGAAAGAATTTCTAGTATTGTAAAACGATTAACAAGTTAAAGGAGGGACGACGATGAAAGATAATAAAAACACACGTGTTGTAGTTGGAATGAGCGGAGGAGTCGACTCTTCTGTCGCAGCATTATTATTAAAAGAACAAGGATACGATGTCGTCGGTATCTTTATGAAAAATTGGGATGATACAGATGAGTTTGGTGTCTGTACTGCCACGGAAGACTTTGATGACGTAGTCCGTGTATGTAATCAATTAGACATTCCGTATTACTCCGTAAATTTTGAGAAACAGTATTGGGATAAGGTATTTACTTATTTTCTTGATGAATATAAAGCCGGAAGAACACCTAATCCGGATGTTATGTGTAATAAAGAAATTAAATTTAAAGCATTTCTTGACCATGCACTTTCCTTGGGTGCTGATTATTTGGCAACAGGTCATTACGCTCAAGTGGCGAGAGATGAAGAAGGTAAGATTCACATGCTTCGCGGGGCCGATGATAATAAGGATCAGACTTATTTCTTGAATCAGTTAAGTGCTGATGTATTGGAAAAAGTAATGTTTCCTTTAGGGCATTTGCCTAAACCGGAAGTGCGCAAAATCGCGGCAGACCATGGCCTGGTTACAGCTGCTAAAAAAGACTCCACAGGCATTTGTTTTATCGGTGAGCGAAATTTCAAAAGTTTCCTCAGTGAATATCTGCCAGCGCAACCAGGGAAAATGATGACACTGGATGGTGTGGAAAAAGGAACACATGACGGGTTAATGTATTATACAATCGGCCAACGCCAAGGACTTGGTATCGGCGGTTCAGGAGACCCATGGTTTGTTGTGGGGAAAAATCTAAAAGACAACTATTTATATGTCGCACAAGGCTATCATAATGAATATCTTTATTCCGACGCACTCGTTGCAACAGATATAAATTGGGTTCAACCGGAAGAGATAGAACAAACATTTACATGTACAGCGAAATTCCGTTACCGTCAAAAAGATTCAGAAGTAACTGTGACAGTAAAAGATGATAAAGCATATGTCACATTTAATGAACGTCAACGAGCAATTACACCAGGACAAGCAGTTGTGTTTTATCAAGGAGATGTTTGTCTTGGCGGCGGTACGATAGATGAAATTATAAAAGATGATAAAGCACTGCAATATGTCGGCTAGCAGGAGGCTTCATGAATGGATAAGAATCAGCAGGCAATTACGCTGCTAAATGAAAAAAAGTATGAAGAAGCAGCAAAATTATTTAACGAAATTATTGAAGAATCACCAAATGATCCATTAGGTTATATTAACTTTGGGAATCTTTTAATGCAGCTGCATGAGATGGAACGTGCAGAAAGATTCTTTCTGCGTGCCATTGAAATTGATAAAACAGCGGGCACTGCATACTATGGACTTGGTAATCTTTATTTTGACAAAGAAGACTATCAGAAAGCACAGCAGTATTTTCAACAAGCAATCGAACAGGGTCTAGAGGAAGCGGATGCTTATTTTATGCTGGGAATGTGTTTTAGGAATCAAGAGGAATGGAAATTATCTTTACCATATCTATTACGGGCAACGGAGCTAAATTCACAGGACGAAAGCTTTCTATTTCAATATGGTTTATCCCTTGCACAGGGTGAATATCTAGACGAAGCACAAGAGACATTTGAAAAAGTGCTTGCATTAAATGAAGCACATAGTGATGCTTATTATAACTTAGGTGTGATTGCATTATTCCATGAAGATACAAAGCAAGCCTTAAACCACTTTGAAAAAGCACTTGAATTGCAGCATGATCATGTACTGGCTGCAAACGGGAAAAAGATTGCATTACAGTATATGGAGCAATCCTGAGGACAAATAAGGGGTTAATAGCATGGAGAAACAAGCAGAAACGAGGGAAGAATTGCCGTTTGTTACCGGAAGCGTGTTAAATACGATTTTTCGCAATGAGGCAGAGCACTTTTCCATCGTTCGAATAAAAATCACCAAGACAAATATGGACTATAAGGATACAGAAATCATCGTGAAAGGTTACTTTGATTATCTGCAAGAACAAACAGCTTATCGTTTTTATGGTTCATTAGAAAAGCATCCTCGTTATGGCGCACAGTTAAGGGTACAATCCTACGAAACCATTTTGCCGACAACAAAGGATGGACTTGTTCAATATTTATCGAGTGATTTATTCTACGGAGTCGGAAAAAAAAGTGCTGTAAAAATAGTTGACGAGCTTGGAGAGAATGCTGTTGCTAAAATCATCGATGATCCGACTGTTTTAGATGGTATTTCAGGGTTATCAAAAGAAATTGGCAAGCGAATGGCGGAACGATTACGAGAAAATCAAGGTTTTGAACGTGTTGCTGTTCAATTATCAGCCTATGGTATTGGTCTGAAAATGGCTCAGGTTATTTATCAAAAGTACCGTGATGAAGCCCTGGAAGTTCTTGAGAAAGATCCATACCAATATGTGTTTGACATAGATGGCTTTGGGTTTAAAATGGCAGATCAAATTGCGTCACAACAAGGTATTTCCCATACGCATGTTAGCCGTATTGGGGCAGGTATTATCTATGTCCTGCAGCAAAGTATACAAGCAGGGCATGTTTACCTGCCTTTTGAAAAATGTGTGCAGGAAGTTATTTATTTGCTCCATATCCCGAATCAAGACGAGAGCACCGTCTCAGATGTTATCATGCAGTTAAATACAGAGAAAAAAATCATCGTGATGGAAGAACGCGTTTATTTACCTTCCTTGTACTATGCAGAGGATAATTTTACGGCAAGTTTAAAAAAAATACTCACCAAACCGATTGAAGAAGAGATACCTTTAGCCGAACTTTTGAAAATAACTGGTGATATTGAGGAAGAAGAGTCTTTAAGCTATGGCAAAGAGCAATTTGACGCCATTGTACAAGCAATCCATTCTAAAATTATGATTCTAACAGGTGGTCCGGGAACAGGGAAAACGACGGTTATTACGGGTATCATCCGGGCGTTTGCCAAAATACATGAACTGTCCTTAGATCTTTCGGATTATAAGAATAGAGATAGCTTTCCATTTATTTTAACAGCCCCAACAGGGCGGGCTGCTAAACGAATGTCGGAGTCGACAGGTTTGCCAGCCGTTACGATTCATCGGTTACTTGGTTGGAATGGAATGGGAAGTTTTGAAAAAGATGAACATGAACCTTTATCCGGAAAACTGCTGATTGTCGATGAATTTTCTATGGTAGATACTTGGCTAGCAAATCATTTATTTAAAGCAGTTCCAGATACCATGCAGGTTATTCTCGTTGGAGATGAGGATCAGCTGCCATCTGTCGGTCCTGGCCAGGTTTTAACGGACTTAATGAAAAGTGATGTTTTGCCTGTTGTCTCTTTAACGGATGTCTATCGCCAAAAGGAAGGTTCTAAGATCATTCAGCTTGCCCATCAGATTAAGCAAACAGAGTGCGATGAAAGTTCGTTGGAAAATGCCCGTGATTTTAGTTTTATATCTTGCCATGATTATCAAATGATTGATGTATTAACATCGATTATCGATAAAGCGCAGAAAAAAGGAATTGATCCTGCTACTATCCAAGTTCTGTCTCCAATGTATCGTTCAAAAGCTGGAATCCATGCCATTAATGCAGCTTTACAGCAATTAATTAACCCTCCAGGAGAGAAAAGACGGGAGATAGTATTTCAAGATGTTATTTATCGAGTTGGGGATCGCGTTATTCAATTGATAAATCAACCTGAGGATGGAATTTATAATGGGGATATAGGTGAAATTGTTGCCATTTTTAAAGCAGAAGAAAATGTAGAAAATGAAGAACAAATTGTTATTGCTTTTGAAGATAAAGAAGTTTCCTTTGTCAAAAAAGATTATAATAATTTCACACATGCCTTCTGTATTTCGATTCATAAATCGCAAGGGAGTGAATTTCCAATTGTTATTCTTCCTGTTGTTTACTCACATCATCGAATGTTGAGAAAAAATCTCCTTTATACGGCCATTACAAGAGGGAAAGAGTCTCTGATTATTTGTGGAGAAAAGCAGGCATTTTTAAAAGGTGTCCGAACCGAAGATACGAATCGGAGATACACTTCCTTACAGAAAAGGTTAAACATTCAATTGGCAAATCAAAAAGCTGCGAAAAAAGAATATGAATCGATAGATGATATACCTGAGGAAGAACTGTCGCCATATGATTTTATGAATTAAGTGTATAAAAATTTCTTTCTAGGGCAATACTTGGACTGATACAAGCATAAAAAAGGATGAAGAAGTATGCTAGAATGTCCAAATTGCCGAGAAAAACAAATTGGTAAACTTAGTTCCACAAGCTATTATTGTTGGGTGTGTTCCATTGAATTAACGGTGTCAGGAAAAGAATTACACATTCATCAAATTGAAGCGGACGGGACACTAAGTTCGTTAGACGATTTATTTTCAAAAGAAGAGAGAAGACTGTCATAAACTCCCAGTCCATTGGTTACACTACCATGGACTGGGAGTGATTGTTTATGTGGAAAAAAATAAAGCCAAAGGATGTTATCTATGCCTTGGTCATTGCTATCCTTTTCTTTATTCTGCTATATTTATTAGCTATTACGAAACCATATTATGCAGCATTTTTTTCGTTTATTGGCAAGCTGTTGCTTCCATTCTTGATTGCAGGGGTTATTGCTTATTTACTGCATCCGCTGATTGAGTGGCTTCATCGTTATCATATTCACCGAGGGATAGCAGTACTCATCATTTATTTGCTTTTTTTTGGAGGGGCTGGATATGGCATATACCGTGCCTATCCTCTTATGGTTGAACAAGCAAAGGAATTGAGTCATCACATCCCTGAATTTATTACACTTTATCAAGATGTTTTAAATAATATATATGTATCTACTTCTTTTTTACCGGAGACAGTCCATGATCGATTGGACGCGTTTATCCAGTCTTTAGAGGAGACGATGACCGCATTTTCTGGAAGAATTATCGGCGGTTTTAATGGCATCATGGATGCTGTTATATTTTTAACGGTCATACCAGTCCTTGTTTTTTATTTATTAAAGGATTATGCTTTGATTAAATCGTTTCTATTTCGTCTTATTCCACAGAAGTATCGAGATGAAACAGCTAGTATCTGGAAAGAAATGAGTAAAGGGCTTGGCGGATATATTCGGGGACAAGTGATTATTAGTATTGCGGTAGGTGTTATTTCAACCCTATGCTGGATGTGGTTAGATATACCATATGCCTTATTGTTAGGCGGTGTTTTAGCAATTGTCAATATCATTCCGTATTTCGGACCGATTATTGGAGCGATTCCAGCAGTAACTGTAGCTTATATGATTCAACCTCAAAAAGCCCTATTTGTTATTATCATTATTTTTGCGATTCAATTAATTGAAAGCAATTTATTATCGCCATATATTATGGGCAAGACAGTAAAGATTCATCCGATTGGTATTATTTTTGCGTTACTATTAGGCAGTGAACTGGCGGGTGTAATCGGTATGATTGTTTCTGTCCCTTTATTTACCATGCTAAAGGTCCTACTCCAGCAGTATAGGCTATCAAAAGATCGATAGAAACTGCTGCAGAACCGTGGTACTTTTTGGACAAACTGTTATGAAAAATTGACACTTCGTCCAAAAATGAATATAATAGCGCTAGAATCACATAAACGTGAAGAATGACAAAATCTGTTACCAATAATGCAAATCGCGCTGAAGGTGCTAAGTACATGACATGATATTTCAAGAGAGGGGTTCCCTTGGCTGGAAGGAGTCCTAATTATACGGTTATGGAAAGCTACACTGGAGTACGGCTAATTCCCGTCGGTATCATACCGTTACCATGATGAAAGTGATGAACGTTTCTATTCGTTCATAATAAGGGTGGTACCGCGAAAATCTCGTCCCTGCGATTGTGCAGAGAGGAGATTTTTTGTTTTGTCAGAAATCGAATGCATCGATCAAGCCCTTTAGCGGAAGCCTTCATTCTTCATTGGACTTATACAAGAACAAAAGCGCAGAGCGCCTGTTTAAAAATGAAGAGACTAAGCTCCTGGGGGATTGGACATTATTCGAACTTCCTTTACTCTAAAGGAAACACGTTGAGGTAACACTTTTTGAATTGCCAAAAAGGAGGAAAATAAATTGAAAACATTAAGTTCCGCAGAAATTCGTCAAATGTTTATTGATTTTTTTAAGGAGAAAGGGCATCAGGTAGAACCTAGTGCTTCGCTTGTACCACATGAAGATCCGACACTGTTATGGATTAATAGTGGTGTTGCAACGCTAAAAAAATATTTTGATGGGCGGATTATTCCAGATAATCCAAGAATCGTAAATGCACAAAAAGCAATTCGTACAAATGATATTGAAAACGTTGGGTTTACGGCACGTCACCACACATTTTTTGAGATGTTAGGGAATTTCTCCATTGGCGATTATTTTAAAGAAGAAGCAATTAAATGGGCTTGGGAGTTTCTTACAGATGAAAAATGGATTGGCTTCGATGCAGAAAAATTATCTGTAACTGTCCATCCAGAAGATGATGAAGCATACGACCTTTGGTTGAATCAAATTGGTTTACCTAAAGAACGTATTATTCGATTGGAAGAAAACTTTTGGGATATTGGAGAAGGGCCAAGCGGACCGAATACCGAGATTTTTTATGACCGGGGAGAAGCTTATGGGAATGACCCAGCTGATCCAGAGCTTTATCCGGGCGGAGAAAACAGCAGGTATTTAGAGGTATGGAACCTCGTATTTTCTCAGTTCAATCATAACCCAGACGATACTTATACCCCTCTTCCCAAGAAAAACATTGATACAGGTATGGGATTAGAGCGTTTAACGTCGATTATTCAAGAAGCGCCAACAAACTTTGAAACAGATTTATTTATGCCCATCATTCAAGCAACCGAAATGATTACAGATAAAAAATATGGAGAAAATGCTGCTGCGGATACAGCATTTAAAGTTATCGCAGATCATATCCGTACAGTTAGCTTTGCAATTGGTGATGGAGCTATGCCATCCAACGAAGGCCGAGGATATGTACTTCGCAGATTAATACGCCGTGCAATCCGTTTTGCAAAAGACCTGGATATTCATGAAGCTTTCATGTTCCGTCTTGTTCCGGTTGTAGCTGAAATTATGAAAGACTTCTATCCAGAGGTTGTGAAAGAAACAGATTACATTCAAAAAATAATTAAAGTAGAAGAAGAACGTTTCCATGAGACTTTAAATGACGGATTAGAAATTCTAACTAAATTGATTGAAACGGAAAAGCAAAAAGGAAGTAACATATTTCCTGGGGAAGAAGTGTTCCGTTTATACGACACGTACGGTTTTCCAAAAGAATTAACAGAAGAATATGTAGAAAAGCTTGGTTTTACTGTGAACCAAGAAGGTTTTGAAAATGAAATGAAGCTACAACGGGAAAGAGCAAGAAATGCACGTCAAAAAGTAGACTCTATGCAGGTTCAAGACACTATATTCTCAACAATTGATGTTGAAAGTGAATTTGTAGGTTATTCTGAGCTGCAAAGCAATACCGTAATACAAGCCATCATTTGCGATAAAGAGGTTGTCAAATCAGTAGAAGCTGGACAGGAAGCATATATCTTATTAAAAGAAACACCATTTTATGCAGAAAGTGGCGGACAAGTTGCTGATACCGGTTGGATTCAAACAGAAAAAGCTTCAGCTGTGGTTACAGATACGCAAAAAACTCCAAATGGGCAAAATATTCACCGGGTAGAAGTAAAAGAAGGTTTATTAGAGGTTTCTGAGGAAGTACAAGCTACTGTTGATCGTACATTACGTACAGGCATCATTAAAAACCACAGTGCTACGCATTTATTGCATCAAGCTTTAAAAGATGTATTAGGATCCCATGTAAACCAAGCTGGTTCCTTAAACCAATCTAATCGCCTGCGTTTTGACTTCTCTCATTTCAGTAGTGTAACAGACGGAGAGTTAGAAGAAATTGAAACGATTGTGAACCGAAAAATATGGGAATCATTGCCAGTATTCATCGAAACAAAAGAACTGGAAGAAGCAAAAGCAATGGGGGCAATGGCTTTATTTGGTGAAAAATACGGCGATGTCGTTCGTGTTGTCCAAATGGGTGATTATAGTATTGAATTATGCGGAGGATGTCATGTAAGCAATACAGCGGAGATTGGGTTATTTAAGATTGTCTCTGAGAGCGGTATTGGTGCTGGCACAAGAAGAATTGAAGCTGTTACAAGCAAAGAAGCTTACGATTATGTCAATCAGAAGCTGGATATATTAAAACAGTCAGGGACACTGTTAAAAGCAAAAGATGAACAAATCCCACAAAAACTTTCCGCATTGCAGAAGGAATTAAAAGAGACACAAAAGCAGGTAGATTCATTACAGGCTAAATTGTCTAATTTAGAGGCATCTTCTATATTAGATGATATCCAGGAGGTAAATGGTGTAAAAGTACTGGCGAAACAAGTCGATGTAAAAGATATGAATCAATTGCGCTCCATGGTGGACGAATTAAAACAAAAAATAGAATCAGGTGTAATTCTCCTTGCAGCAGTGCATAATAGTAAAGTACAACTTGTGGCAGGAGTGACGAAAGACCTGATGAAGCAAAAGTTTCATGCTGGGAACTTAGTAAAACAGGCGGCAACAATTTGCGGCGGCGGCGGTGGCGGCCGACCAGATATGGCACAAGCTGGTGGAAAAGACCCATCTAAAGTTACAGAAGCATTACAAAGTGCTTTAACTTATGTAACAGAACTGACAAATGCTTAATCCTTAGTTGTATGTTTTCTCGTAAATAAGTATAATGATAGAGATAAACATGTTAGAATAGATGAAGAAGGTTAACGAAGGACGAGGTGTCATTATGAGTTCAATTGATAAAACAATGAAATTCAACTTTTCTGAAGAACCATTTGACCAGGATATTAAAAAGATTTTAATGACTGTTCATGAATCATTACAGGAAAAAGGATATAATCCTATTAACCAAATTGTTGGTTATCTGTTGTCAGGAGATCCAGCTTATATTCCTAGGTATAATGATGCGCGTAATTTAATCCGTAAAGTTGAACGGGATGAAGTTATTGAAGAACTTGTAAAGTTTTATCTAGAACAGAATAAGGAGAATTCATGAAGGTAGCAGGTTTAGATGTCGGTTCAAAAACAATAGGTGTTGCAATTAGTGATGCCCTTGGCTGGACTGCCCAAGGGCTGACCACTATTTATTGGAATGAAGAAGAGATCAGTTCTGCTGATGAAGAGCTTCAAAAAATCATCAAGGAAAATGAAGTATCTCAGATTGTTGTCGGATTGCCTAAAAATATGAACGGTTCGATTGGTGAAAGAGGCGAGGCTTCCGAGCGTTACGCTGAGTATTTAAAAGAAAAATACCATTTACCTGTCGTACTATGGGACGAAAGGTTAACGACGATGGCAGCTGAGCGTGTATTATTAGAAGCAGATATGAGTCGGAAAAAGAGAAAAAAAGTCATTGATAAGATGGCAGCTTCAATGATTTTACAAGGTTATCTTGACTCAAAAGGAGGCGTTATTTGATGACATTAGAGGAAAAAGAACGAATTATTATTCCAGATGAAAATGGAGATGAGCATCTTTTTGAAGTGCTTTTTACATTCGATGTAGATGATACAGAACAATCTTATATAGCTGTTGTACCTGCTGAACAGGCAGAAGAAGAAGAAGTAGAGGTATATGCATTCCGTTACGAAGAACAGGAAAATGATGATTATACATTGTACCCTATTGAATCGGACGATGAGTGGAATATAGTAGAAGAAATGTTAAATACATTAGCAGAAGAAGAAGAAGAGTAAAAAAAGATAATGAGAAAGCTGATGTCACGTAACGTGGACGTCAGCTTTCTTTTACAAGCAGAAAAAGTATAAATGACTTCATTCATTTTAAAAAGATATCGGATTTAAAAAAAGTCCCCGCTAAGATTCCGCGAATATACTGTACTTCTTCCTTCCATATTCCATACAAACAACAACTTTTCTAGTTAAAATATATGGTAAGATTGAATAAAATGACAGGAATATTGGATAATTTTAAATGAATTTAGTATAATGAAGCGGGTGAAAGGGGGACACATAGTGTCAAAAGATGACAAACATAATGGGTTTCAACAGAATCTTGTCAAAAGAGGAGAAGAAGCTTCTAAAGTTAGAAAGATTGTAGCAATTATTATTTTATGTTTTATCCTTATTTTAGTAATTGGAGGACTTTCGGGATATTTATATATTAAATCAGCACTTAAACCTGTTGACGAAGACAATACAACTACAGTAGAAGTGGAAATTCCAATAGGATCTTCAAGTTCAACGATTGCCAACATACTTGAAGAAAATGGTGTTATCAAAGATGCACGTGTTTTTCGATTCTATACAAAATTTAATAATATGAACGAATTTCAAGCCGGCAATTATACTTTTAATACGGCAATGACCATGGATGAAATTATCGAATCATTGCAAACCGGGAAAATCATCGTTGATCCTGTATATGTAATAACCATTCCTGAAGGGTTAACAGTTGATCAGATTGCTGAAATATATAGTGAGCAGCTAGATTTCTCTAAAGAAGAATTCCTAGAAGTTGCTAACGACCCTGAATTTATTGAGGATTTAATGGAAAAGTACCCTTCTTTATTAACGGAAGATATTCTTGATGAGGATATCCGTACGCCATTAGAGGGATATATGTTTGCTTCTACATACGATTTTTATGAAGAAGAACCAAGTATCGAATCGATAATAGATCGTATGGTTGAACAAACAAATTCGATTTTTCAGCAGTATGAAGGACAGATAGCAGAACTGGATTTTTCACCGCATGAAGCGATAACTTTTGCATCGCTTGTGGAGAAAGAAACTGGTAAGGAAGAGCAGCGACCTCAAATCGCTGGTGTATTTTATAATCGTATGGAGGAAAATATAAAACTTCAGACAGATCCGACTGTATTATATGCGAAGGGAGAACATCAGGCTGTTGTTACCTTCGATGATTTAGAAGTGGAATCACCGTACAACACATATTTAATAGATGGATTACCAGTAGGTCCTATATCGAACTTTGCTGAGAACTCCTTGAAAGCAGTTGTGGCTCCGGATGACTCTGATTATCTTTATTTCCTGCATGATGATAAAGGAGAAATTCACTTTGCAGAAACCCTTGAAGAGCATGCCGAAAATCGAGATAAATATATAAATTAAAGTGTATGTTCGCAAGGATGGTAAAAGTCCCCGAGATGTGGACCATTTATAAATTCCACTCCTCGGAGTGATTTTTACACTACTTTTTGGATATCCTCTTAAACGGACTTATGGAGAATTTCTCCATTTTCCGTTTTCTTTTTTACAATGAATGTTATTGCATAAAATATATAAATGTAACTTTTTAAATGCAGAAGGAAATGATGAAATGGATAAAGAAATAGAAAGCTACTTGGAAAGCTTGCTGCCTGCTTCTCCAAAATCAGTAGAGAACCTTGAAAAATATGCAGAAATAAACCATGTGCCAATTATTAATCGAAATAGCATGCATATGATTAATCTTATCTTAACGATGAAGCAGCCCCGAAATATTTTAGAAGTCGGTACGGCAATTGGTTATTCTGCACTGCGCATGTTAGAGGGAGTAGAAGACGCAAAAATTGTTACCATTGAAAAAGACGATGAACGCTATAAAGAAGCTCTTACAAATATTCGAGCGCAGAACAAAGAAGCGCAAATTGAAGTCATATTAGGTGATGCTAGTGATGTTATGCAAGAGTTAGCTGAACAAAAGAAACGGTTTGATGTCGTTTTTATTGATGCAGCAAAAGGGCAATATCAAACTTACTTTGATTTAGCAGATAAAATGCTCTTGCCAGGTGGTGTGTTAATTACGGATAATGTATTATTTCGAGGGATGGTTTACTCTAATGAAGAAGTACCTAAAAGATATAAAACCTTAGTACGAAAATTAAAATTGTACAATGAAATGGTGATGAATCATCCCGATTATCATACATCTATTATACCTATTGATGATGGTATTTCCATCAGCTACAAGAGAATTTCAGAACGTAAGGAGTCTAAAACATGAACAAAAATAAACCCGTCGTGATTGGCGTTGCTGGGGGTAGCGGCAGTGGAAAAACTTCCGTGACAAAATCTATCTGCAAGCGTTTTACAGAGACATCAATTCTTGTCATTGAGCAGGATGCTTATTATAAGGACCAATCACATCTCCCTTTTGAAGAGAGGTTAAAAACGAATTATGATCATCCATTTGCATTTGATAATGACTTATTAGTGGAACATCTGCATCAATTATTAGAGTATCAATCTGTTGAAAAACCAGTTTACGATTATAAGGTGCATAATCGTTCAAAAGAAACGGTCCATGTGGAGCCGAAAGAAGTTATTATTCTAGAAGGGATTTTGATTTTAGAAGACCCTAGTCTTGTCGATTTAATGGATATCAAAGTATTTGTTGACACGGATGCAGATTTGAGAATTATTCGGCGTCTGTCAAGAGATATTAAAGAGCGAGGCAGAACATTAGAATCAGTAATTGATCAGTACATGCAAGTTGTTCGACCTGCTCACTTGCAATTTATTGAACCGTCAAAACGCTATGCGGATTTAATTATTCCTGAAGGTGGAGAAAATCATGTTGCCGTGGATATTATGGCGTCTAAGATAGAAAATATCTTATCAAAAAATACAAATAACTAATTATTTTTTCTTGCTATTTTAGGTAATATCTGCCATAGTATTTGTTAGTATATTTTCAAGCGTTATCGCATAAGCTATATAGCTAATTTTATTATATGTATATACAAGGAAGATAAGCAGCTGTTTATTTTAGAAAAAATCTTGTCAAAATAGTTGCTTATATTTCTAGATAGAAAAGAATCAAGAAGGAGTGTACAGAGATGGCTGCAGAGAAAAGCTTTTACATGACACAAGAGGGGAAAAACAAACTGGAGGAAGAACTACATTATCTAAAAACGGACCGTCGTCAAGAGGTTGTTGAAAGAATTAAAGTAGCTCGTGATTTCGGGGATTTATCCGAGAATTCGGAGTATGATGCTGCGAAAGATGAACAAGCATTTGTTGAACAACGAATTACGCAAGTTGAGAATATGATTCGTAATGCAGTAATTATTGAAAGTGATAATCAAAATCCAAATGTTGTTGCGTTAGGAAAGTCTGTTACCTTTGTGGAGCTCCCTGATGGTGACGAAGAGACATACACAATTGTGGGAAGTGCAGAAGCTGACCCATTTGAAGGAAAAATATCCAATGATTCACCAATGGCTAAAAGCTTGTTAGGCCAAGAGATTGGACAGGAAGTTACTGTTGCTACGCCAGCGGGTGACATTGAAGTTAAAATTACAAATGTAGAATAAGAAAAAGAAAGCTTACAGTTTTTATAACTGTAAGCTTCTTTCATGGCAGTTAATCGTTAAAGCCATGCAAATGGAGTACTAGCTTTCCTAAAACGGACGCCCACCAGTTTTTAATTAAGTCTATAAAATGATCTCTAAGCGCTAAAAAGAAATGATCGGTTACGAATGGTATGATATGCATCTCTTAGAAAGCGTAAAAAATCTGCTTCTTTTTCAATCAGCTAAGTTTAAGGAAGAATTTAAATCTATTTTTATGCTAAAATAAAATAGACAACAATTGTTATACTCGATATGATAGTATACAACAGGGTAGTTAGGAGGAATCTCGGGTGAGTCAAACAAGATCAAATAGGTTTGAAAAAAGAAGAAAAAATACAAATGCAATTACTATTTTATCTATTATTATAGGATTAGTTATAGTGGTTTTTCTTGCTGTGTGGTTATTTGGAGGGAATAGCTCATCGGAAGCGGATACTGCCTCGAATGCATCTGCAAGTAAAAGTGCGTCCAACGAAGAGAAAGGTGGAGATGCTGAAGATGATGGGAATGGCTTTTTAATTACGGATCCGAATTCAAAAGATAAAGATAAAACTGAATCTGGAGATGACGATGCCGGTGAGGACAAAAAAGAAAAGGACAACGCTGATAAAGAAGAGGATGCAGAGGAAGATGAATCCAAGAAAGAAGATAAGGAAGACAATCAATATGAAGATAGAGAACCCGCTGATCCAACAGACAGTAATGTGAAAGAAGCATATACAGGGGACTGGGATCCAGTTGGAACAGAGCAGGAAGGCGCACATACTACCAATTTTAATGATGGTTCTCATGATAGAATTGAAATCAAAAGAGCAGTTTCTAAAGTAACCGGGTTAGACGAAGGCAGTATGATAGAGCATTGGGTTGGGAATAATGGCCCTGACAAAGTAGTTGCAACTGTCTCTGATTCAAGCAACTCAGAAGTATATCGCGTATTTTTAGATTGGGTAGACGGTGAAGGATGGCAGCCTACCCAGGTAGAAGAGTTAATAGAAAATGATGCAGGACAGTAACGGAGGATTATAATGACTATAGGAATTATAGGAGCAATGGATGAAGAAATCGAATTACTAAAACAGAATATGACAGATATTCAAGAGATTGAAGTAGCGAATAGTTATTTTTATCAAGGTATTCTAGAGGGGAAAGAAGTTGTCCTTTTACTTTCTGGTATTGGAAAAGTAAATGCAGCAATGTCTACAACGATATTACATGAGCGATTTCATCCTGATAAGATCATTAACACAGGTTCTGCTGGGGGATTTGCCGAAAATTTAGAAGTAGGCGATGTCGTTATTTCCACGGAAGTATTACATCATGATGTAGATGCGACAGCGTTTAATTATGTTTATGGACAAGTTCCAGGAATGCCTGCGTCTTATCTAGCTTCTAAAGATTTAGTAAAATTGGTTGATAAAGTTATTTTAGAATCTGAAATGAAAGCTGAAACAGGGATCATTGCTACAGGTGATTCGTTTATGCAAAGAGAAGATCAAATTGCTGTAGTTCGGCAGCGATTCCCGGAAATGCTCGCATTAGAAATGGAAGCTGCTGCAATTGCGCAAGTATGTTATCAATACAATACGCCATTTGTCATTATTCGTGCATTATCCGATATTGCTGGGAAAGCCTCGTCGGTATCATTTGATGCTTTTTTAGAAAAAGCAGCGAAAAATGCAGCGAACGTGATTATAGAAATGGTTAAAAAATTATAGTCTACAAATTTTAAGGGTCAGCGTCAAAATCAATGGTTGAAATATATGGCTAACTGTAATAAGGCAACTAGCTAGTGAAGTGTTTTCGGTAGCGGTGCCTATTACAGATTCAATATAGTTTGTTAACCATAGATTTTGGAGAAGCGCCAACATTAACAGGTTTTTTATTCCGTAAATTAATGGAATAGAAACCTGTTTTTTATTATATTTTTCTTCCCAGACGCAGTTAAATAGAAGCCGCATGCTATCAAAAGAAGTAATCAGATACCATGTGGCTTATGGTTATGTTAAAAACCTTAGTCTCCTACTTCAAAATAGTCCTGAATAAATTGATAAAAAACCTGTTCGGAGGGTGCCAGATTACGATGTTTTGGAATAATAATACCAACGGTTCGTCTTAGGGGCGGGTCTGATATAGCCACTTTGGCCGTATAAGCAGTGTTTAAATCATTAAAGGCACTTTCAGGCAATAAGGTAATTCCCATTCCTGCAGCAACAAGCCCTTTAATCGCATCTAAGTCTTCTCCTTGTGAGTGAATATTCGGTGTAAATCCTGCACGTATACAAGCATCAATGACCAGTTGATGAAGTACGTATCCTTCTGGAAAGAGAACGAAATCTTCATTTTCTAAATCCCTAACAGAAACCGCTTCTTTTGTAGCCTTCGAATGAGAATTAGGTATAAGTGCATAAAAATTTTCCATGAATAAAACCTTGCCAATGATATCCGGAAGATGATCAGGAACAGGGCCAAGAAAAGCTAAGTCAATGTCTCTATTTTCAACGGACTCAATTAAGAAATTATAAGAGCCTTGTCTTAGTTGAAAGCGGATATTTGGATAGCTTTTCTTAAAAGCTGATAGAACTGTGGGTAAAAGGTTACTGGCCAAACTTGTTGGAAAACCAATTTTTATCGATCCGCGTTCAGGATCTAAATATTCATCCACCTGTTTCTTTGCATAATCAAGCCCTTTTAAAGCAGATTTCACATGCGATAAGTATATTTTTCCGATTGGCGTTAGATGTACATTTCTGCCGACTCTTTCGAAAAGCTGGACGCCTAATTCGTTTTCTAAATTCGAGATTTGTCTACTGACAGCTGACTGTGCTACATGTAGCTCAAATGCAGCATCTGACACATGTTCTCTTTCTGCTACAGCTATAAAATATTTCAGTTGGCGCAGTTCCATATTTCCACCTCATATCAAAATTAGATTATTATTATGTTTATTATATATTGTTTCGATAAATAAAAAAACATAAAATGTATCTTACACACTTGGATTGACAAGAAGAAAAGTTTTTTACATAAGTGCAACGGAGGTGTTATTTACCTGAAGGTTTGTACTCTCTAAGATAAGGGATTCTTAGAAACAAATTACGCTTAAGACCCTCTTTAACGCATATCAACTTTTCTAACTTACGAATGGAGGAAGAAAGAATGACTTTTCAAAACTTACCGAAAGCACAAGGTCTATATCATCCTGATTTTGAGCATGATGCGTGCGGTATTGGTTTATATGCACATATAAAAGGAAAGCAGACTCATGAAATTGTTACAAAAGGACTGAATATGCTTTGCAAGCTGGAACATCGCGGCGGGCAGGGAAGTGACCCGATGACTGGTGATGGGTCTGGTTTAATGGTGCAAATCCCAGATCGCTATTTCCGTCGGGTATGCCGGGATTTTGAGCTTCCGCCTGTTGGTGAATATGCAGTTGGCATGATTTTTCTTTCTCAAGAGGAACAGGAGCAAAAAGAAGTAATAGAAAAAGTAAATGCTTTCATTGCTCAAGAAGGCCAACGGTTAATTGGCTGGCGAAATGTACCAGTGGATACTTCTTGTATTGGCGGAGGTGCTGTCGATACATTGCCAGAAATTAAACAAGTATTTATTCAATCAACTATACCAACGACAGACCTCGCATTTGAGAGGAAATTATATGTTATTCGTAAACAAGCAGAACATTGGGCAGAAGAAAAAAATATTCGTTTCTATGTGTCGAGCCTTTCTAGTCAAACGGTGGTTTATAAAGGTTTATTGACTCCAGAGCAAGTGAACGGATTTTATTTAGATCTACAAGAAAAAGATTTTGTTTCTGCCTTTTCCCTTGTTCATTCCCGATTTAGTACAAATACTTTTCCATCTTGGGAGCGTGCCCATCCGAATCGTTATTTGATTCATAATGGAGAAATTAATACACTTCGAGGAAATGTAAATTGGATGCGGGCAAGAGAAAAACAATTTGTATCCGATGCGTTTGGAGATGATTTAGAGAAACTTCTGCCGATTATTCGCAGCGATGGTAGTGATTCGGCTACCTTAGATAATGCGCTAGAGTTTTTAACACTTGCTGGAAGAGAGCTGGTACATGCAGCAATGATGTTAATTCCGGAACCTTGGGATAAAAATGATCATATGAGGGAGGAAAGGCGTGCTTTTTATCAATATCATAGCTTGATGATGGAACCATGGGATGGTCCGACATCGATTACCTTTACAAACGGGAAACAAATTGGAGCTATCTTGGACAGAAATGGTTTACGGCCGGCGAGATACTATGTGACGAAAGATGACTATATTATTTATTCTTCTGAGGTTGGAGTAATTGATGTAGAAGAAAGCAATGTTTTATTAAAAGAGCGCTTAAGTCCTGGGAGAATGTTGCTGATAGATATCGAGCAAGGAAGGATTATTTCGGATGAAGAAATAAAAGCATCTATCACAAATCTACACCCATATCAAGAAAGGATTGAGGAACAAATACGAACGCTGAAGCCAGCGGTAGATGAAGAGCAGGAATTAGACCCGCAATTGTTTCATAAGCAAAAAGCATTCGGTTATACCATGGAGGATATTGATAAATATTTAATCCCACTTGTTCAAGACGGCAAGGATCCAATCGGTGCAATGGGCAATGATGTTCCATTAGCTGTTTTATCAGAGCGCCCGCAAAGTTTATTTGACTATTTTAAACAGCTTTTTGCCCAGGTTACCAATCCGCCGATTGATGCTTACCGCGAGCAATTAGTGACGTCCATGGTAACGTGGCTGGGCAGTGAAGGGGATATCCTCCATCCAGAAAAAGAAAAGCAAAGACGTGTTCGCCTCGATTCACCGATTTTATCCAATGTGCAAATGAGAATATTAGAAAATAATGAAATCGATGGTTTAGAAGCAGAGGTCATTGAAACGTTATTTAGAGACGATATGGAATCCGCGTTAAACGGAGTTTTTGATCAAGCGAAGACAGCGATTCAAAATGGCAAAAATATTCTTGTGCTAAATGATAAGGAAATGAACCAAGAGCAAAAAGCGATTCCGGCCCTTCTAGCGGTTAGCGGACTTCATCAATTTCTTGTCCGCGAAGGAATTCGTACAAAAGTAAGCATTGTTATAAAGTCAGGTGAAGCACGTGAGGTGCATCATTTTGCAGCACTGCTGGGTTATGGGGTGGATGCTATTTATCCATATTTGGTTTATCAAACGTACCAACAGTCATATAAAGCGGATAAATTAACATTAAATGCAAAAGAAGCACAAGCAAAATATATTACAGTTGTGACCGAGGGTATTATCAAAGTAATGTCTAAAATCGGGATTTCTACAGTTCAAAGTTACCGTGGTGCACAGACTTTCGAGGCTGTCGGTATTAGCAAAAAAGTAATTGAGGCACACTTCACTGGAACAGCATCTCAAATTGATGGGATTGACCTTGATATTATTCAACAAGAAACGGAAAAACGCCATGATGACGGCTATCAAGAAGCAATTAACCAGCAGCTTGATTCTGGTAGTGATTTTCAATGGCGGAAAACAGGTGAACACCATGCATTTAACCCAGCGACCATTTATAAACTGCAATGGTCTTGCCGTCGAGGCGACTATAAGTTGTTCAAACAATTCTCCAAGGCAGCAAATGAAGAGCGCATTGGCTTTTTACGAAACCTATTTGATTTTAAGAAATCCAACACCATACCGATTGATGAAGTAGAGTCAGTGGATTCGATTGTTAAGCGATTTAAAACAGGTGCGATGTCATTTGGTTCTATCAGTAAAGAAGCACATGAAACCCTAGCTATTGCAATGAATCGTTTAGGTGGTAAAAGCAATAGTGGAGAAGGAGGAGAGGATAAAGCCCGTTTTACAGCTGATGCTAATGGCGATTTACGTTCCAGTGCCATTAAGCAGGTGGCGTCTGGTAGATTTGGTGTAACGAGCAACTATTTAGTCAATGCAAAAGAGCTGCAAATTAAAGTAGCGCAGGGAGCAAAGCCCGGAGAAGGCGGCCAATTGCCGGCGGAAAAGGTTTATCCATGGGTTGCGGATGTACGTGGTTCCACACCAGGAGTAGATTTAATTTCACCGCCGCCGCATCATGATATTTATTCCATTGAGGATTTGGCACAGTTGATTCATGATTTAAAAAATGCCAATCGAAAAGCAAGAGTGAGCGTTAAGCTTGTCGCAAAATCAGGCGTTGGTACGATTTCTGCTGGGGTGGCTAAAGGGAATGCAGATGTTATTTCTGTGGTTGGTTATGACGGAGGTACAGGCGCATCGCCAAAAACAAGTATGAAGCATACTGGTCTTCCTTGGGAATTAGGCCTGGCAGAAGCACATCAGACGTTAATGCTAAATGGTTTAAGAGATCGCGTTATTTTAGAAACAGATGGCAAGCTGTTAACAGGAAAAGACGTTGTAACAGCAGCCTTGCTCGGTGCGGAGGAATATGGATTTGCTACTGCACCGCTGGTGGTTGTCGGCTGTGTGATGATGCGCGTTTGCCATAAGGATACTTGTCCAGTTGGTATCGCAACGCAGAATCCATCCCTTCGTAAAAAGTTTGCTGGAGATCCAGACCATGTTGTGAATTACATGCGTTTTATTGCTGAAGAAGTTCGTGAAATCATGGCTGAGCTCGGGTTTCGCACGATGGATGAGATGATTGGCCGAACCGAATATCTAGAAAAATCGGATCGGGCTGATCAGCATTGGAAAGCAAAATACCTTGATTTATCGACGTTGCTTTATCAACCAGGCGGGAATACAAGAAATACAATGGTGCAAAACCATAAATTAGATGAATCCCTTGATATGAAGGAAATACTACCCGCTGTTCGAGCGTCTATTGAAACAGGTGTGGCGATGGAAGGATGTTTCTCGATTAAAAATACGGACCGCGTTGTTGGTACGATTGTCGGCAGCGAAATTACTGCGACATATGGAGAACAAGGTTTGCCAGAAGATACAATTAATTTACATTTTACAGGCTCAGCCGGTCAAAGCTTTGGGGCTTTTATTCCATCAGGTATGACGATGACAGTGACGGGAGACGCCAATGATTATGTCGGAAAAGGACTCTCAGGCGGTAAAGTGATTGTGCGTGTACCTAAATCCTCAACAATTGACACCAGCCATAATGTCATTGCGGGGAACGTGTCTTTCTACGGTGCGATCAGCGGGGAGGCATATATTCAAGGTTATGCGGGCGAGCGTTTTGCTGTAAGAAATAGTGGAGCAAAAATTGTGGTAGAAGGTGTCGGTGATCATGGCTGTGAATATATGACAGGCGGCCGGGTTATTATTCTGGGCAATGTTGGGAAAAACTTTGCCGCTGGAATGTCCGGTGGAATTGCTTATGTAAGGCCTGATGATATTTCGGAATTCCAAACGTTGACAAATCAAGCGTTCATTCAATTTGAGGAATTAACAGATTTAGACGAGCAGGAGGAAGTAAAAGAATTAATTATCAATCATCTATATTACACGAATAGCGAAAAAGCAGGGTTTATCTTAAAGAATTGGAAAGAAGAAATAAAGAAATTTGTAAAAGTAATTCCGGTTGAATATAAATTAATGCTCCAACAAATCGATTGGTTCAAGGAGCGGGGGTTAAGCGAGGAAGAAGCTCTCTATAAAGCGTTTATGGCTAAGAAAGATCATCAAATGACAGTAAGTTTGGATAAAGAATCGATTACTAGTGAAGAGGAAGGAGTCAGAGTAGATGGGTAAAGCAACAGGATTTATGGAAATTAAAAGAAAAAATGCAAGTGAACGTGATCCATTAGACAGAATGAAAGACTGGAAAGAGTACACTGGCTCTTTCTCTGATGATTCAGCGAGAGAACAAAGTGCACGCTGTATGGATTGCAGTATCCCGTTTTGTCATATCGGAATGGAGATAGAAGGGGCAACATCAGGTTGTCCTGTCTATAATCTAATACCAGAATGGAATGACCTTGTTTATAAAGGAAGATGGAAAGAAGCTTTAGAAAGATTGCTGAAAACCAATAATTTTCCCGAATTTACTGGAAGAGTGTGTCCAGCGCCTTGTGAGGGTTCTTGTACAGTGGCGATTAATGATCCGGCGGTCACGATTAAAAATATTGAACAGAAAATCATTGATAAAGGTTTTCAAGAAGGATGGATGGAACCAAGAATTCCAGTTGCGCGTACTGGGAAGAAGATAGCTATTATCGGTTCAGGTCCAACCGGTTTAGCAGCAGCCGACCAGTTGAATCAAGCGGGGCATGAAGTAATTGTTTACGAGCGCTTAAACCGTGCTGGGGGACTATTAACCTATGGTATTCCGAATATGAAGTTGGATAAAGGGATTGTTGAACGGCGTATCCAACTGCTTCGGCAGGAAGGCATTCAGTTTGTGTTAAATACGGAAGTAGGGAAACATATTTCTGCGGAAGAAATAAAAGCAAGCTTTGATGCAGTAATCCTATGTACAGGTGCACAGAAACATCGTGATCTTCCTATAGAAGGAAGAGAAGGAAAAGGAGTCCGCTTTGCAATGGATTACTTGACTAAATCAACGGAAAAACTGCTAAATGACGAGATTGAATTAGAAGAAGAGTTAAACGCAGATGGAAAAGATGTTATCGTTATTGGCGGTGGAGATACTGGTGCGGATTGTATTGCGACGGCAATTCGCCAAGGTGCTAAAAGCATTGTGCAATTCGGTAAACATCCGCAGCTGCCCATTAAACGTGCAGAAGAAAATCAATGGCCGGCTTATCCGCAAGTATTCAGCTTAGAATATGCGCATAAAGAAGCGAAAGAAAAGTTCGGAAAGGATATACGAGAATATTCCATTCAAACCAAGAAATTTGTAACCGATGAAAAAGGAAATGTAATAGAATTGCACACGATTCAAATGGAGAAAAAGCAAGATGAAAATGGCGTATTCTATTTTGAGGAAATACCTGGGACGGAGAAAACGTGGCCAGCACAACTTGTTTTGATTGCAATTGGCTTCGAAGGTGCTGAGGAACCAGTCCTCCAAGCATTTAAAGTGAAAACAATGCGTAATCGTGTACGAGCGGCATACGGCAAATTTTTAACGACAGAAGACAATGTATTTGCAGCAGGAGATGCACGTCGGGGCCAGAGTTTAGTTGTCTGGGCGATACATGAAGGAAGAGAAGTTGCCCATCAGGTTGATGAATATTTAATGGGAGTTACTTCCTTACCGACCGTTGCGAGTATGTAATTATAGTACGTGTTCAAAAGTAACCAATAGTTTTCGATGGGACGAGTAATCGCAGTCCCAGTCCCGTCGGAAAAGACACGTCAACGCAGAAATTCGCTGCTTATCATTGGGGGACTTTTTGACATTTTTCGAAAACCAATTTTGAAAGACATCTGCATGCTAGGCATCTGTCACTTCCTTTTAGGTATTTGCGTATATTGGTAAAGAATAAGGGGTGATGGAGAATTGGCACAGGCAGAAGGCTATAAGAATGGCCGTATTAATATTATATTACATGAGAATACGCGGAAAGATAGCAAAGAGCCTATCGTAAAAAAACAAACGAAACAAACACGTTCACCGCTAGAAGTGATTGATAAAGAGTTTGCATCCTTTGTTGGATTAGATGATTTAAAAACTTCCATAAAAGAGATATATGCAAGCATTCTTATTAATGAAAAACGGAAAGAGCATGGCTTGAAAGACACAAAACAAGTACTGCATATGTTGTTTAAAGGGAATCCAGGGACTGGAAAGACAACAGTCGCCCGTAAATTAGCAAAACTCTATCATGATATGAATATCTTATCCAAAGGACATTTTATTGAGGCAGAACGTGCGGATTTGGTAGGAGAATATATTGGGCAAACAGCGCAGAAAACAAGAGCGGTCATTCAAAAGGCGTTAGGCGGTGTTTTGTTTATCGATGAAGCCTATTCGTTATCGCGTGGCGGAGAAAAGGATTTTGGCAAAGAAGCGATTGACTTGCTTGTAAAACATATGGAAGACTCCAGAGAGGATATGGTTCTTATCCTTGCTGGATATCCGCGCGAAATGGATCGTTTTCTTACAATGAACCCTGGGCTTGAATCCCGGTTTCCGTTTATTTTAGATTTTGACGATTATTCTGTTGATGAATTATTAAATATAGGAAGCCGGATGCTGGGAGAGAGACAGTACCAATTGTCAAAGCAGGCGGAATGGAAGCTTCGTAATCACTTATCAAGAAAACTTCGGGAAGATACAAACAATTTTTCCAATGCAAGGTATGTGAGAAATGTGATTGAAAAAGCAATTCGTATGCAAGCAGTTCGTTTACTTACCTTGGGACAAATCGGTTCAAAAGATTTAATTATTTTAACTGAACAGGATTTGTTGCTAGAATAGAAATAATGGTTAAAATATAGGTAACAACTTTTTTAGAAAGAGGTAAGCTATGACAGTAGAAAAGGTATTAGTAATTGCGGTTAATCAATCGAAGAAATCAGAAAGGCAATTTCAGTCTTCTTTAGATGAGCTCGTCTCCTTATGTAAAACTGCTGGAGGTCTGGTTCACCACGTTATTACGCAGAATCGGGATCGCATCCATCCAGCTACCTATATTGGTGAAGGGAAACTTCAAGAAGTAAAGCAAATTGTAGATGGAGAGGAAATGGATTTAGTTGTGGCAAATAATGAATTGTCAGCTGGCCAAATCCGAAACTTAGCAGATGCTTTGGGTGTTCGTGTGTTAGACCGCAGCCAATTGATATTAGATATTTTTGCTATGCGTGCGCAGACAAAGGAAGGGAAACTCCAAGTGGAGCTGGCTCAACTGGAGTATTTGCTTCCTCGTTTGCATGGACAAGGAGCAAATTTATCGAGACTTGGTGGCGGAATAGGCACGAGAGGTCCGGGGGAAACAAAACTAGAAACGGATCGCCGTCATATCGAAAGAAGGATATATGATATTAAGCGCCGCTTTCAATTAGTAGTTAAACAGCGTGACCAGTATCGAAAGCGGAGACGGGCGAATGATATTTTCCAAATTGCAATCGTGGGTTATACGAATGCTGGAAAATCAACGATATTTAATCGATTAACCAACAGTCAATCCCTAGAAGAAGATCAATTATTTGCGACTTTAGATCCGTTAACTCGCCGGATTCAACTACCAAGTGGATTAAATAGTTTAATTACGGATACAGTTGGTTTTATTCAAGATTTGCCAACTGCGCTGATTGCTGCCTTTAAATCAACGTTGGAAGAAGTCGCAGAAGCAGATTTCCTTTTGCATGTCGTGGACGTCTCTGATCCGGATTTGTTACAACAGCAAGAGACAGTTCGTAAACTTTTAACAGAGTTAGATGCAGCGCACATCCCTGTTTTAACGGTATATAATAAAAAGGATCAGCTAGAAGCAGATTTCTTTTTAGCTAACCAATTTCCAAACGTTCAAATTAGCGCTTGGGAAGAAGCGGATTTACAAACATTATTAATGAAAATAGAAGAAGTATTAAAAGAAGAATGGGATTTTTTTGACATCGTTTTAGATATAAATGAGGGAGATTTATTATATCAGCTGCAGTCATCCACGTTAGTGGTTAAAAAAGATTTAATAGAAGAAATGAACCAATATCATGTCCAGGGCTATGTCAGAAAAGATCATCCATTTCACCGTTTTGTAGAGGAGAAGTAAACAATGCAAGTAGAATCATTTATAAAAGAAGCAGAAAAAGATTGTTTAAAAGGTCATCAATATATTCAAGAAATTGTGGAGGAAAATCAACGGCGCGTACTTGAGGCATTTCGAAATCATCGTATTAGTGATACACACCTGCAAGGAACAACAGGTTATGGCTATGATGATTTAGGCAGAGATGGATTAGAAGCTGTTTATGCCGAAGTGTTTGGTGGTGAAGATGCTGTCGTACGTCCACAAATTGTATCAGGGACGCATGCGATAACCACGGCTTTATTTGGTGTATTACGTCCGCAAGATGAACTCGTATATATTACAGGCCACCCATACGATACGTTGGAAGAGGTGATCGGGAAACCGGGCAAAGAAGAAGGAGCTCTTTCTGACTTTCAAATTGGTTATCGTGAAGTTGCTCTAAAAAGCACAGGAGAAGTAGATTTAGAAGAAGTAAAAAGAAGTTGGAGCAAAGAGACTAAAGTCATCGCAATTCAACGGTCAAAAGGTTATGGAGACAGGCCTTCATTTACGATCCGTGAAATAAAAAAGATGGTTGATTTTGTAAAAGAAATCGATCCATCTGTCATTGTGTTTGTTGATAATTGCTATGGAGAGTTCACAGAAACCCAAGAGCCTTTACATGTTGGCGCGGATTTGATGGCGGGATCGTTAATCAAGAATCCCGGCGGTGGATTGGTACGAGCTGGCGGATATATCGCAGGCCGTAAAGATTTAATTCATTTATGTGCTAATCGTCTGACGGCTCCTGGTCTTGGAAAAGAAACCGGAGCTTCTCTCGGCATGCTCCAAGAAATGTATCAAGGCTTCTTTATGGCACCACATACGGTAGGAGAGGCTTTAAAAGGAGCGTTATTGACAGCGCGTTTTCTAGAATTAGCAGGTTTTAAAACATCTCCATCTTATCTGGAGAAAAGAACAGATTTGATACAAACGGTTACTTTTAATAAAGCGGAAGAAATGATTGCTTTTTGCCAGGCAATTCAAGAAAATTCTCCAATAAATTCATATGTAAAACCTTACCCTAGTGAGATGCCAGGTTATGAAGATCAAGTAATTATGGCTGCAGGCACATTTATTCAAGGGGCAAGTATAGAGCTATCTGCTGATGGGCCGATCAGGCCGCCTTACACAGCTTATGTTCAAGGTGGGTTAACTTACACGCATGTTAAAATCGCGATCGTAGAAGCCGTGAAAACATTGAAAAATCAAGGTTTTATTTTTTAGTTATCGGGAAAATAGTAATAGCATAGATTTTATATGTAAAGTAACCTGACATAGCGTTGACATCATACCTGACATAATTTATACTGAAAATATCATGAAAGAAGGGGGTCATTTTTTGAATGATCAAGACCGTCGTTCAATGCCCTTATTTTCTATAGGAATAGTGATGAAATTAACCGAATTGACCGCGAGACAAATTCGTTATTATGAAGCAAATGATTTAATTGCTCCGGAACGAACAAAAGGAAATCAACGTTTATTTTCATTTAATGATGTGGATCGACTGCTGCAAATTAAGGATCTTTTAGACAAAGGATTAAATATGGCGGGAATTAAGCTACTGCTGCAGGAAGAAGAAAAAGAAATTCCGGAAGCAGATTCAAAGAAGAAAAAAGCGCCGGCTAATTTATCTGATAAAGAGCTGCGAACCATTTTAAAAAATGAATTAAACGATGCAGGAAGATACGGTAGAGCAAGTATGAGGCAGGGGGAACTAGCACGTTTCTTTGTAAAACGCTAAGGTCAGGTTGAAAAAAGTTCTTACTGAAAACTCAAGGTAGGGAAGACTTTTTTTCATAGTAATGAATTTTAGGAGGAGAACAAATGGCTAAGAAATTAACGAAAGAAGAAATTAAAAAACAGATTAAAGAGGAGAATGTTCGCTTTATTCGTCTGCAATTCACAGATATGCTGGGAACGATTAAAAATGTTGAGATTCCCTTAAGTCAATTAGATAAAGCATTAGATAATAAAATGGCTTTTGACGGATCAAGTATCGAAGGTTTTGTACGTATTGAAGAATCAGATATGCTGCTGCATCCAGATTTAGATACATTCATCGTCTTCCCTTGGACTTCTGAAAAAGGAAAAGTAGCACGTTTTATTTGCGATATTTATAATCCGGATGGAACTCCTTTTGCAGGCTGCCCTCGTTATAATTTGAAACGCAACCTTGAAAAAATGGAGGAATTAGGTTTTGATTCATTTAATATTGGTGCGGAGCCAGAGTTCTTCTTATTCAAACTTGATGAAAAAGGAGAGCCTACATTAGAATTAAATGACCATGGCGGATATTTTGACTTAGCCCCCACAGACTTAGGTGAAAACTGTCGTCGTGATATTGTTCTAGAACTTGAAGAAATGGGCTTCGAAATCGAAGCTTCTCACCATGAGGTTGCACCTGGACAGCATGAAATTGATTTTAAATATTCTGATGCAGTAAAGCATGCAGATGATATCCAAACCTTTAAGTTAGTAGTTAAGACAATTGCTAGAAAACATAACCTCCACGCAACATTTATGCCAAAACCATTATTCGGTGTAAATGGATCTGGAATGCATGTTAACATGTCTCTTTTCTCTGGGGGAGAAAATAAATTTTATGATCCAGAAGGCGAGCTAGAACTTAGTCAAACAGCTTATCAGTTTATCGCTGGTATCATTGATCACGCAACGAACTTTACTGCAGTGACAAACCCTACGATAAACTCTTATAAGCGCTTGGTGCCTGGTTATGAAGCACCTTGTTATGTTGCGTGGTCAGCATCGAACCGAAGTCCACTTGTTCGTATTCCAAGCTCTCGCGGATTAAGCACCCGAGTGGAAGTACGCAGTGTAGATCCGGCTGCAAATCCATATATGGCATTGGCTGTTCTATTATCTTCTGGTTTAGACGGGATTAAGAGAAAGCTAGATGTTCCTGAATCTGTAGACCGTAATATTTATGTGATGGATAAAGCAGAGCGTGAAGAAAATGGCGTTAAAGATTTACCAGCTACATTAAAAGAAGCAATGAACTTGCTTGAAAAAGATGAAGTACTTGTAGAATCTTTAGGGGAGCATTTATTCGAGCACTTTATTGAAGCAAAAGATATCGAATGGGACATGTTCCGCACAACTGTTCATCCTTGGGAACGTGAGCAATATTTAACGAACTACTAAGTCTGTAAATAGTTATAGAAAGGGTTTTGGAGTTTGTGCATTTTGATTGAATCCTTTATGGAATTTTAAGAGCAACCATAACCTAAGAATTTATATTTAAAAATACTGGCAATGTATTTTGTACATGCCAGTATTTTTGTGTATAAATAATAGGACAACATTAAATCGGTGATAAGTTATCACCCCAATATGTTAATTTGTACTTAGCATGCGTTTATTTCAACCTTATAAATCTAAAAAACATCCATATGAATAGGCGTACTATTCATATGGATGTTCGTTGTTACTTATGTCCTCTTACGGAAACAGGTGGAATTTTCAAGTTGGTTGCATCATCTGTAAAGAATTCTTTGTATAAGGATTGAATCGCTTTTTCCAAGTCAACAGCATGAATACCAAACATCATGGATACTTCAGAAGAGCCCTGGTTAATCATATCGATATTCACTCCGGCCTTCGCAAAAGATGCGGTAGCTTTGGCGGCAACTCCAATCGTATTCTCTAATCCTTCGCCGACAATCATCACAACAGCTAGATCACGATGAATGCTTACAGTATCAACATGCAGTTCATTGCGAATTCGATCGATAACCACCTTTTCTTTTTCTGGTGTGAATTGATGATCCCTGAAAATAACAGACATATCGTCAATACCAGAAGGTGTATGCTCAAAAGAAATCCCTTCGTCTTCAAATATATTTAAAAGTTTCCTGCCAAAGCCAATTTCCCGGTTCATTAAAAATTTACTTACATATAAACTGCAGAATCCAACATCACTTGCGATACCAACAACGCATTGATTTGTAACATCTCTTTCTGCAACGACCATGGTACCAGGGGCATCCGGATTGTTTGTATTCTTAATACAAACAGGGATTTGCTCTCTGAAAGCCGGGATGAGCGCTTCGTCATGAAAAACAGAAAAGCCTGCATAAGACAGCTCGCGCATTTCTTTGTAAGTTAAAACGGAAATATCTTTTGGATTTTCCACGAAATTTGGATTTACTGCAAAAACAGAATCGACATCGGTGAAATTTTCATATAAACTTGCTTTTGTTCCAGCGGCAAGAATAGCCCCGGTGATATCGGATCCGCCACGTGAGAATGTTACTAAATCATTCTCTGTCGTATAACCGAAAAACCCAGGAACTACAGCGACATCCTCTCGCTCACGAAGTTTATAAATAATAGGAAAACTTTGAGGCAGCAATTGTGCTTGACCTGGCTCATTGCTTACAAAAATACCTGCATCTTTTGGATTAACATAGCTTGCATCTATGCTTAAACGGTTTAAATAAGCACTTACAATTTTAGCGGAACTATCTTCTCCAATTGATTTTAAGGCATCAAGCTGCGCTAAAGGTGATGCATCAAAATAAAGGTACTTTTGAATTGTTTGATGGATATCTTCTAAAATATGATGATCTAGTTCTAATTCATCGACTATCTCTTGAAACCTATCCATGATTTTTTGTAAATGCAATTCATAATCTTGGTTATTTTGTTTCGCATAACATAAATCGATTAACAAATCCGTCATTTTCACATCTCCAGAGAAACGTTTCCCTGGTGCAGATACAACGATAACCTTCCGTGAGGGATCTGACTTAATAATATTTGCCACCTTTTTAATTTGTGTTGCATTTGCTACAGAACTTCCCCCGAATTTTGCTACTTTCATTTTTAATGATCCCCCATTTCAAATTTCCAATAAAGCTTGTTATAAGCTAAAAAGCAATAAGAATTTAGTGTGCAATGTTATTTATTTTTATTAATATAACATATTTTCTGTTAAATTAAAGAGGAAATTGAAAAAAAGAGAGAAAAACCGCGGAAATAACGCTTTCATTTTATTGTTGGATAGCATTTTCTAATGATAGCAATAAGAAATGGAGTTTATAACTTATTTTCACTATCATTTGAATAAGACTGCATCAATAGAGATTTATGCAAATAAATAGATCCTATCTCGGTGGAAATAGGATCTGTCCTCACATTGCTTTCTTCTTATTGTTCTGTTTTTTTCGATCTCGATAGACAATAAAACCGCCGAGAAATAAAAGCCCGCCGAGAAATAAAATTAAACCGGCGATAAACTGAATACTTCCGTAAAGAAAAATAGCATAGTATTCATCGAATAGTGTATCGCGCATTAATTTGATCCCGAAAGCTGCAATCACCCCGGGGATAAATAAAATGATTAAAGCGAGGTTTCTTTGCATAAAACTCCTACTCCTTTGTTAAATACTCCCATTATGTCCATTCCTGTTTTTTAATCTATGTACATTAGATAGAAGAAAAGCTTCCTTCTTTATATCCGGGAAAATATCCGGGAAACATCCAAATCAAGCGTCTAGATTAACAAATAAATTTCTAACTAGTGATTACACTAACCAGTGTAGTGATTTGCTGAAATGATTGCTACGATAATCTTTCTAAGAACTCGACATAATTATATCAAAGACGGTCGAAAAATAGAAATAGAATTTGTTTGCTAAATTATGCATGGTATCGTATGATGAAAGTGTGCAAATAAATTCAAGGTGGATGAAAAGTATGAAACAAGTTCTAATAGTTGGCGCTGGAAAGGGTGGGACAGCATTATTTCGCCTTTTCAAAGAAACCAAGCGAATGAAAATTTGTGCAATTGTTGATAAGAACCCGAATGCTCCCGCTATGAAGTTAGCTGAGGAAATGAATGTTCATACGAGTACAGAATGGAAAAATTGGATTCACCATGATATTGATATTGTCATTAATGTAACAGGAGAAGAAGATTTATTTGAAGAAATGATTGCGTTGTTTCCAAGAAAAACAATTATAATTCCTGGGACTGTGGCAAATATTATGTATGAATTAATTCATGAGAAGACCAACTTGACGAATGAAGTTAAAGTACAGGCTAATCGATTAGAATTAATTTTAAACCATATGAACGATGGCATGATTGTTGTTAATAAAAATGAACAAGTTCAGCTGTTAAATCGACGTGCAGAACAAATACTCGGAAAGAAAGAAAAAGAGCATAAAGGAAAGCATGTCAAAGAATTATTAAAAACAAGCCGATTGCCGCATGTTCTAAGGAGCCAAAGAACAGAATTAAATCAAAAGACTATTTTAGATAATGACAAAAAAGTCATTGCTTCGCGCATACCAATCATTAATAAAACAGGTGATTTAGTAGGGGCTTTCGCTGTTTTTAAAGATATTACAGAAGTGGTCCAGTTAGCAGAAGAGAATACGGATTTAAATGAAATAAAAACGATGTTAGAAGCAATCATTAAATCATCTGATGAGGCGATTAGCGTCGTGGACGAACAGGGGAAGGGCTTAATTATTAATCCAGCCTACACAAGAATAACCGGTTTAACAGAAGAAGAGGTTATTGGGAAACCGGCGACAGTGGATATATCTGAAGGTGAGAGCGTGCATCTAAAGGTTTTGAAAACCCGCCGTGCTGTTCGTGGAGTACATATGAAAGTTGGACCTTCAAAAAAAGATGTCATTGTAAATGTTGCTCCGATTATTGTACAAGGGAAAATGAAAGGCAGTGTTGGAGTACTTCATGATGTAAGTGAATTACAAGCTGTAACAAAAGAGTTAAAACGAGCACGGCAGATCATACGAAATTTAGAAGAAAGATATACATTTGATGATATTATAGGTCATTCTCCAGAGATGAAACTTGCGTTAGAGCAGGCAAAAGTTGGCGCTAAGACACCAGCAATTGTGCTATTAAGAGGAGAAACAGGTACAGGGAAAGAATTATTTGCTCATGCTATACATCATGAAAGTGATCGTAAGTACAATAAATTTATTCGGGTGAATTGTGCAGCATTATCTGAACCGAATTTGGATAAAGAGCTGTTTGGTTCGGTAGAAGAGGATGTTGGACAATTAACAAAAAAGAAAGGTTTATTTGAAGAAGCAAATAACGGGACTATTTTTCTCGATGAAATTGGTGAACTAAGCTTATCTATTCAAGAAAAATTGCTGCATGTATTAAGGGATAAACAAGTAATCCCTGTTGGCAGTACAGATCCAACACCTGTTGATGTTCGTATTATTACTGGAACGAATATCAATTTAGAGAAAGCCGTAATGAATAATAAATTTCGGGAAGACCTCTATTATCAAATGAATAAACTGCCGATATCTATACCCTCATTAAGAGAACGTAAAGAGGATATTCCTATCCTAGTTCAGCATATTATCGAGCAGCTAAATGAAGAATATGGAAAAAATGTGCGAGGGATATCTGAAGAAGCTCTAGACAAACTAAGAAGATATGATTGGCCAGGTAATGTAAGAGAGTTGGCCAATGTGATTAGTCATTCTATGATCTTTATTGGAAATATAGAGGAACAGATTGAAGCATCGCATTTACCTGAATTACAAACAAATAAAGCAACAATACACCAAGATAATGAGCAGGTAGAAGAACCGCTAAAATTACAAGAAGCTTTAGACCGTTATGAAAAGAGATATTTGGAAAAAGTTTATCAACAATGTAATAAAAATAAGACAAAGACTGCAAAAGCTTTACAAATATCTGTACGAAATCTGTATTATAAACTGGAAAAATATCAGATTGAATAGCATATTATGCAATGTTTTGCAAGGTAGGAATGACAGTAGGGAATGACACTCGCAGAACTTGGAGTATGTTTACATGTCTGTCTGTTTTGCGTTTGTTATCTATAGATAGTTATAAGTTTTAGCGAACTTTATGAGTGAATTAGGAGGGGTACACATGGAAATCTTTAGTTACTTAGAAAAATATGATTATGAACAATTGCTTTTTTGTCAAGACAAACATTCAGGGTTGAAGGCAGTCATTGCCATTCACGACACGACATTAGGACCTGCGTTAGGCGGGACTAGGATGTGGACTTATAATTCTGAAGCGGATGCTATTGAGGATGCGTTACGCCTGGCAAAAGGCATGACATACAAAAATGCAGCTGCCGGCTTAGACCTTGGCGGCGGAAAAACGGTTATAATAGGGGATCCTAAAAAGGATAAGAACCCTGAAATGTTTCGTGCATTTGGACGCTTTATTCAAGGGTTAAATGGCAGGTATATTACAGCCGAAGACGTTGGAACAAGTGAATTTGATATGGATCAAATTGCGCTTGAAACCGATTATGTAACAGGCGTGTCTTCTTATAGCGGAACTTCTGGTAATCCTTCACCTGTTACAGCATTAGGAATTTATCAAGGAATGAAAGCGACAGCGAAAGAAGCTTTTGGATCAGAGTCCTTGGAGGGTAAAGTTATTGCTGTACAAGGTGTCGGAAATGTTGCTTATCATTTATGTAAATTATTACATGATGAAGGTGCCGAGTTAGTGGTGACAGATATTAATAAGGATGCAGTTAAACGCGCGCAAGTTGATTTTAATGCAAAGGCTGTTGATCCAGATGACATTTATGATGTGGACTGCGATATTTATGCGCCATGTGCTCTAGGAGCTACGATAAATGATCAGACAATTCCTCGATTAAAAGCAAAAGTAGTAGCTGGCTCAGCGAATAATCAATTAAAAAATGCAGAGCATGGGGATATTCTTCATGAAAAAGGAATTTTATATGCACCAGACTATGTGATAAATGCAGGCGGGGTCATTAACGTTGCAGATGAATTAATTGGTTATAACAGAGAGCGTGCAATACAGAATGTACAGCGTATTTATAAAAACTTAGAACAGGTATTTGAAATTTCAAATCGTGATCAAATCCCTACTTATATAGCTGCAGATCGACTTGCAGAAGAAAGAATTCAAGCAAAGAAAAATTCGCGTAACCAATTTTTAACAAACGAGCGAAATATTTTACATCGCAGACAATAGGATAAATCTTCCATTCTGAATAAAGAGATTTATTCTCTGGGGATAATTTCTCCGTAAACTCCATCACTGCAGGCTGATTCATCGCCTGCTGCTTAGATGGATTAGTGTGTATTTCTAATAAGCGTTCCCAATAAACTTTATAAAAAGGTAAATAATGGAGGTTGTATTATGGGTCAGAATGGACGCGTGTTAGTTATCTATCCCGATTTGTATACAACCACAATTGGTATGTTTGAAGGAAATCATCATTTATATCAACAGACGATCGCTCATGATGAGGAAGAGTTATCCCGATTTGACCAACTAATCGATCAAGTCGCTTATCGAAAACAGGCAATTTTTGAACAGCTTGACATGGATGGTATGAACACGTCTCGTTTAATCAGTATATGTGGTCGGGGCGGGTTATTACGTCCGATTAGCGGCGGGACTTATAAAGTGAATGATGCGATGCTTTATGATTTAAAGACCAATGCTTATGGAGAACATGTGTCTAATCTAGGGGCTGTTTTAGCTTATGAAATTGCTGAGAATTTAAATTTACAAGCATATATTGTAGATCCGCCAGTAGTAGATGAAATGCAGCAAATCGCAAAATATACAGGTATCCCTGAAATCGAGAGAACGAGTATTTTTCATTCCCTGAATCATCGCCATGCTGGCAGAATTGCAGCTAAACAAATCGGAAATTCATATACTTCTTTAAATCTTATATCCATTCATCTAGCAAGGGGGATTACAATTGCTTCCCATTGCGCAGGTAAAATTATAGATGTAACAAATGGTGTGGATGGAGAAGGGCCTTTTACCATTGACCGAAGTGGAAGCATTCCGTTAAAAGGTTTTCTTACCTATATTTCTGAACACTATTCCATGAAGGAAGATTTTCTTTGGAGTCATGTTCAGCAAGATGGAGGTATTAAAGCTTATTTGCATACAGAGGACCCTCTCGTTATTCAATCCAGGTTAATGAAAGGTGATCAACTTACAAAAGAAGTAATCGAAGCACAAGCTTACCAAATTGCCAAGGAAATTGGAGCAATGAGTACAGCATTGCGCGGTGAGGTAGATGGAATTGTTTTTACTGGGAAGATTAAGGAGAATGATTTTGTGATTGATGCTGTTATTCCAAGGATAAATTGGATTGCAGATGTGATGGTATTTCCGGGTAAAAATGATTTAGAGGCAATGAACGAAGGGGTTTTAGAGATTCTAAATCATCCAGAAGACGTGAAGATATACGTAGCAGAGGAGGCTAATTAGATGGCTGCAGAGTATGATTTAGTCATTTTAGGCGGCGGTACAGGCGGTTATGTAGCTGCTATCCGTGCAAGCCAATTGAAAATGAAAGTAGCGATCGTTGAAAAAGCTGAATTGGGAGGAACTTGTCTGCATAGAGGCTGTATTCCTTCGAAAGCTTTCCTTCGAAGTGCTGAAGTTTATCGGCAAACGAAACGTGCAGATGAATTTGGTGTGGAAGTAGATGAACCGACGTTAAACTTTCTTAAAGTACAACAAAGAAAAAATGCCATTATTGAACAGTTGCACAAAGGTGTTCAAGGCTTAATGAAGAAAGGAAAGATAGATGTTTATCATGGATTTGGCCGGATTTTAGGACCAAGTATCTTTTCTCCAATGCCTGGAACGATCTCTGTTGAATATGAAAATGGCAACGAAAATGACATGCTAATTCCTAAAAATGTCTTGATTGCTACGGGCTCTGAACCCAATACGTTGCCCGGTCTAGAATTTGACGGTGAATTGGTTATAAGCTCTAACGAAGCATTAGAAATGGAAAAACTTCCAGATAGCATGCTTATTATCGGTGGAGGAGTAATTGGAATAGAGTGGGCATCTATGCTGAATGACTTTGGGGTAGACGTGACCGTGCTCGAATATCAAAAACAAATCCTGCCAACAGAAGATAAAGACGTTGCAAAGGAAATGGAAAAGCAATTGAAAAAAAGAGGTGTAAAAATCCTTACAGGTGCCAATGTTCAGGCAGATACACTAGATAAAAACAACCATGTGTCGATTGAGGCAATAGTAAATGGGACGACAGAAAAATTTGAAGCGGACCGACTTCTTGTTTCTGTAGGAAGAAAAGCGAATATCGAAAATATTGGAATTGAGAACACAGATATTCAGATTTCGAATCGTACCATTGATACAAATGAATTTTACCAGACAAAAGAATCCCATATTTATGCGATAGGCGATGTTATTGGGGGCATGCAGCTTGCGCACGTCGCTTCTCATGAAGGAATCATTGCTGTAGAGCATATGGCAGATGAAAAGACACAGAAGATAGATTATCAGGCAGTGTCGAGCTGTATATATGCAAGCCCAGAAGCAGCAAGAGTCGGATTAACAGAAAAGCAGGCAAATGAAGAAGGTTATGAACTCAAAGTAGGGAAATTTCCTTTTAAAGCTGTAGGAAAAGCGCTGGTTTATGGAGAAGCAGAGGGCTTTGTAAAAATCATTACTGATAAAAAAACACAGGATTTATTAGGAGTTCATATGATTGGCCCGCATGTGACTGATATGATATCTGAAGCTGGATTAGCCAAAGTATTGGACGCAACGGCATGGGAAATCAGTCAAACGATTCATCCACATCCATCCCTATCAGAAGTTATCGGTGAAGCTGCATTGGCAGTGGACGGCATCCAAATTCATGGGTAAAGTGAAACTTCATTCAGGTGGAGGATTCTTTTCATCCCCAACGGAATGGTAGTACCACAAGGGCATGCACCTAAAGGTATAACCCAAAAGCGGCCTCCCTAAAGGCCTTTGAACCAATCGGCTGTTACTCACAGCCAGTTACACTTGGAAAATTATCTTCGGAATAGGAACATTACTTCATTATGTGAAATGGCTGAAGGAGGGAAATATAATGGAACAGACAGCTTGGGAAAATGTAAGTAACGAGTTGGCTTTAGAAATGTTTGAAACGATGTTATTAGCGAGAAAGATAGATGAAAGAATGTGGTTATTAAATCGCTCAGGGAAAATTCCTTTTGTGGTTTCCTGTCAGGGGCAAGAAGCAGCGCAGGTTGGAGCGGCGTTTGCAATGGATCGTTCTGTTGATTATGCAGCTCCGTATTATAGAGACTTAGGTGTTGTACTAGCTTTTGGAATGACTGCGAAAGAATTAATGTTATCTGCTTTTGCAAAGGCAGAGGACCCAAATTCAGGCGGCCGCCAAATGCCGGGTCACTTTGGTCAAAAGAAAAATCGGATTATAACTGGTTCTTCCCCTGTAACAACACAAATACCACATGCGGTTGGTGTGGCATTAGCCGGAAAAATGGATAAAAAAGATATTGTGAGTTTCGTCACTTTAGGAGAAGGTTCTTCTAATCAAGGGGATTTTCATGAAGGCTTAAACTTTGCAGGCGTTCATAAGCTTCCAGTTATTACGATGGTTGAAAATAACAAGTATGCTATTTCCGTACCTTATGACCGCCAAGTAGCTAGTGAGACGGTGTCTCAAAGAGCAGCTTCTTATGGAATGCCTGGTGTTACTGTAGATGGAAACGACCCTATCGCTGTTTATCAAGCTGTCAGGGAAGCAAGGGAGAGAGCGATAAAAGGGGAAGGTCCCACACTGATTGAAGCAGTAACTTATCGTTTTACAGCTCATTCTAGCGATGACGATGATCGTGTATATCGGGAACAGGATGAAGTAAAGGAAGCTAAAAAGAAGGATTCTATTATTACTTTTGCAAAAAACTTAAAAGAAAAAAATATTTTAGATGAAGCGAAGGAAAAAGAAATTCACGACAGACTAAATCAACTTGTTAATGAAGCAACGGATTATGCCGAAAATGCCCCATATGCAGCTCCAGAGGATACATTGAAGTATGTTTATGAGGAATTGGATGAAGGAGGGGAATAATCAATGCCTATCATGTCTTATATACAAGCAATTACAACAGCTCTAAAAGAAGAGATGCAAAAAGACGAGAATGTATTTATTCTTGGGGAAGACGTCGGTAAAAAAGGCGGCGTATTTAAAGCAACAGATGGACTTTATGATTTGTTTGGAGAAGAACGTGTCTTGGATACGCCACTAGCAGAATCAGCTATTGCAGGGGTCGCAATTGGCGCAGCAATGTATGGGAAACGTCCAGTTGCTGAGATGCAATTTGCAGATTTTATTATGCCGGCAGTAAACCAAATTGTTTCGGAAGCTGCAAAAATCCGTTATCGTTCCAATAATGATTGGGACTGCCCGATAACGATTCGAGCTCCATATGGCGGCGGTGTACACGGTGCTTTGTATCACTCCCAATCTGTAGAAGCGCTATTTGCAAATCAGCCAGGATTAAAAATTGTAATTCCATCAAACCCATACGATGCAAAAGGATTATTAAAAGCATCTATTCGGGATAATGACCCTGTTCTATTTTTTGAACATAAGCGAGCTTATCGCCTGCTCAAAGGAGAAGTGCCAGAGGATGATTATGTTCTTCCTATTGGTAAAGCAGATGTGAAAAGAGAAGGTGAGGATATTACCGTAATTACTTACGGACTCGGGGTTCATTTTGCTTTGCAAGCTGCAGAAAAATTAGCAGCGGACGGCATCGAAGCGCATATTCTTGACTTACGTACAGTATACCCATTAGATCAAGAAGCAATTAAGGAAGCCGCTAGTAAAACAGGAAAAGTGTTACTCATCACCGAGGATAATAAGGAAGGAAGCATTATCGGTGAAGTAGCTGCGATTATTTCTGAACACTGCTTATTTGATTTGGATGCACCTATAGCGCGCCTGGCAGCTCCAGATGTTCCGGCAATGCCTTATGCACCGCCAATGGAAAAATACTTTATGTTAAATCCAGATAAAGTGGAAAAAGCAATGCGCGACCTTGCAGAATATTAATTGGAGGTAGAAAAATGAGTGTTCAAAAAATAACCATGCCTCAGCTTGGAGAGAGTGTAACAGAGGGTACGATTAGCACCTGGCTTGTTTCTGTAGGGGAGCAAGTGAATAAGTATGATCCCATCGCAGAAGTGATGACAGATAAAGTAAATGCAGAAGTTCCCTCCTCTTATACAGGGAAAATTACGGAACTTGTAGTGGAAGAAGGAGAAACAGTAGATGTGGGTACTCTAATCTGTTATATAGAAACAGAACAAACAATTGCAGATGATACTCCAGAAAATTCAGGTGCGGATACTATAGAGCAAGCAAAAGATGAGAAAAAAGATGATACAGCTAATAATACAATGAAAAAAAGATATTCACCTGCAGTACTGCGCCTGTCGCAAGAGCATAATATCGATTTAAATCATATTGAAGGAACAGGCAGAGGTGGAAGGATTACCCGTAAAGATGTTGAGAAACACATTGAAAACGGCGGTGTATCTCAAAAACAAACAAAACCTTCTTCAAACGAAAAAACAGAAAGTTCTCCTGTGAAGAAAACCGCTTCTGCCCCAACGCAAACAGTTAATGCTTCGGCTGGGGACATCGAAATCCCAGTTAAAGGCGTCCGCAAAGTTATCGCAGAGAATATGGTTCGTTCAACACAGGAAATTCCACATGCTTGGATGCAAGTGGAGGTAGACGTCACTGATTTAATAAAATACCGTAATAATGTAAAGGAATCTTTTAAAAATCAAGAAGGCTTTTCTTTAACACCATTTGCCTTTTTTGTGAAGGCTGTTGCACAAGCGCTAAAAGAGTATCCTGAATTAAATAGCATGTGGGCTGGAGATAAGATCATTCAGAAAAAAGATATTCATTTATCGATTGCTGTGGCAAAAGAAAATGAATTATTCGTTCCTGTGATTAAACATGCCGATGAAAAAACTATTAAAGCAATCGCTCGCGACATTACGACACTTGCAACGAAAGCCCGCCAAGGTAAATTATCTCAAGAAGATATGCAGGGCGGGACATTCACGGTGAATAACACAGGCTCATTTGGTTCTGTTTCATCGATGGGTGTTATTAATTATCCGCAAGCAGCTATTTTACAAGTAGAATCAATTGTAAAACGACCTGTCATTATTGATGATATGTTTGCTGCCCGTGATATGGTGAACTTATCCTTATCCTTAGACCACCGTATTTTAGACGGACTTGTATGCGGACGATTTTTAGCTCGCGTAAAAGAAATTCTTGAAGGTATGAATGAATCTACCATTTCCCTTTATTAAAGTGTAAAGTAAAAGAAACCAATAGATTGAATTTTAAATGAACAGCTGATAAGCTATAAGTATATTTTAATTAAAAGGGTGGAGTAAAATGGATTTCGATTTATTTATGCAGGATGTAGTGAATGTAGCTAGAACAGATATAACTGAATCAGGGTATGAAGAAGTACGCACACCAGAAGAAGTGGATGCAGCGCTAGGTCGAGAAGGTACAACGCTTGTTATGGTTAATTCAACTTGCGGCTGTGCAGGCGGGGTAGCACGCCCAGCAGCGGGGAACGCTATTCATTATGATAAGCGACCAGATCATTTAGTAACAGTTTTTGCAGGGCAAGATCGTGAAGCAACAGAACGAGCAAGAACTTATTTTGAAGGATACGCACCATCTTCTCCTTGTTTCGCACTGCTTAAGGATGGAAAAATCCAGGCAATGGTAGAAAGAAACCAAATTGAAGGACATAGTGCAATGGAAGTATCAGCAAAACTTCAAAGCCTATTTGACCAATATTGTGAGGAAGTTTAAGAGATAAAAGAAGGCTGTCATATGACAGCCTTCTTTGTCTGATCATTTCCCAGAAGGAGAATAAAGCGTGAAAATTGGATATCGTACCATAAAAACAGCTATCGGTACACCAATCTCTATATCATTAGCACAATGGATCGGTCTTTCAAATTTCATTTCAGCAGGAATTTTAACCATTCTATGTATACAGCCATCAAGAAAATCATCCCTTTTAAGTGCTTGGCAGCGGTTTGTTGCATGTATTACAGCCGTTGTTTTTTCTTGTGTCATTTTTGAATTCATTGGCTACCATGCATTTTCTATTTTTATATTGCTGCTTCTATTTATCCCTACAACCGTTGCGTTCAAAGCAACTCCAGGAATAGCTTCTAGTTCTGTTGTGACACTGAACTTATACGGGTCCGGGCATGTAACGGTTTCTCTAATTGGAGAACAGTTTGTCGTTATTATTATCGGAATTGGTGTAGGTTTGCTATTAAACCTTTATATGCCTAGTTTAGATAAAAAATTGAAGAAGTTACAAACAAAATTAGAGTTTAATTTCAGTCGAATTTTATATGAATATTCTATGTATATTCGAGACGAAAATGCGATGTGGCAAGGAAAAGAAATTACAGCTGCAGAGGACATACTTGCCGAGGCAAAACAATTGGTTATTCGGGATCGAGATAATCATATACTGCGGAATGAGCATACTTATTATAATTATTTTAAAATGAGGGGAAGACAATTTGACCTTTTGAAAAAAATGCTCCCTCTTGTAACACATTTACCCAAAACAGATGCAATTGCATTTAAAATAGCTGATTTCTTTGAACGTTTATCTCAATCCGTCCATCCAGGGAATACAGCTATTACATTTTTAGAGGAACTGAAAGAACTAAGAAGAGAATTTCGGTCAGAAGATTTACCAGAAACACAAGAGGAGTTCGAAACTAGAGCACATTTATTTCAGTTATTGCATGAAATAGAAGAGTACTTAATCATTAAGAATAAGTTTAAAAAAAGTGATGTATCCCCTTGGAAATCATCTAAAGCAGAGTGAAATTTTTGTTTTTGATAATTTAGGGCATTAAAAAACTCCGTCAGAATATAGTACGACCGTACTAACTTCTATGCGGAGTTTTTTCTGTCATTTTTAAATAAATGCTGCTAATCCAGCTGTAATTGCTGAGATAAGCATGAGCGCGACCATGAAATAGATAATGATTTTCGTGCGTCGTTCACGTTTGGAGCGTTTCTTTTGTACGGATTGCTTTGTTGCCATGAAATGTCCTCCTCAATTAGATCCGTTATCATCTATCGTTATTCTAACGTGAATTTGCTAATCAGACAAGTTAATATGATATTTTTTTGCAATACACTTTTTAGAGTATTCGTTTTATTTCATCAAGAATGAAGATAAGGAATCCGATTCTTTCTACTGTAAAAAACTTAAAAAATATAGTAGCCTATTGAATAGGAGGTTACAAAAATGAATGTAAATGAAGAAAGATTAGTTAATGAATTTTTAGAACTCGTACAAGTTGATTCTGAAACAGGATTTGAAAGAGAAATAGCATCGATTTTAACAAAAAAATTCGAAGCTTTAGGTGTTCAAGTAGAAGAAGATAATTCAAAAGAACAAACAGGTCATGGGGCAGGAAATTTAATTTGCACATTGCCGGCTACGAAAGACGGCGCTGACGCAATTTATTTCACCTCTCATATGGATACGGTTGTTCCGGGAAAGGGAGTCCGTCCGATCATTAAAGACGGCGTAATATCCTCTGAGGGAGATACCATTCTCGGCTCAGACGATAAAGCAGGATTAGCTGCTATGTTTGAATTAATTAGAGTGCTTCAAGAAAACAATATACCTCATGGCCAAATTCAATTTATCATTACGGTTGGGGAAGAATCTGGTTTAGTGGGTGCGAAAGCATTAGATTCTTCCAAATTAGATGCTCAGTACGGCTATGCATTAGATAGTAATGGGGATGTCGGCGATATTGTCGTTGCTGCTCCGACACAAGCCAAGATTCACGCAACCATAACTGGTAAAACAGCTCATGCTGGTCTAGAGCCTGAAAAAGGAGTTTCTGCGATTACCATCGCATCCAAAGCAATTTCAAAAATGCCGTTAGGTCGAATTGATAAAGATACAACGGCTAATATTGGTCGATTTGAAGGCGGTAAACAAACAAATATTGTTGTCGATCATGTAGAAATTTTAGCAGAAGCCCGTTCTTTAGTTGATGAAAAAATGGAACAGCAGGTAGCTAAAATGAAGGCCGCTTTTGAAGAGGCTGCCGAAGAACTTGGTGGATCTGCAGATGTACAGGTTACGGTAGCTTATCCAGGCTATCATTTTGAAGAAGGTTCTCAGGTTGTAGAAGTTGCTCGTGAAGCTGCACGTGCAATCGGCAGAGAAAGCAAACTGGAACAAAGTGGCGGCGGCAGTGATGCGAATGTCATCGCAGGATATGGTATTCCTACTGTAAACTTAGCTGTAGGTTATGAAGAAATTCATACAACCAATGAACGAATCAAAGTAGAAGACCTTGTAAAAGTGACAGAATATATTGTAGAGATTGTTAAAATCGCAGCAAAATAAAAGCTTCTATCTTTGGAGGGGCTTTTTGTAAAACAAATAGGGGGAACGCATTCCTTGATGGAGTGCTTTCTCCCTTTATTGCTGAAAAATTACAGGGAGATGTTTATATGGCTGATTCTGTAAAATCAAAAGGGCGAGTGATATTTCATATTGATATGAACTGCTTTTATGCATCCGTAGAAATGGCACATAATCCTGAATTAAAAGGACGGCCCATAGCGATAGCTGGAAATCCAGAGGAGCGCAAAGGGATTATTGTAACGAGCAGCTATGAAGCTAGAGCGAAAGGTGTAAAAACAACGATGCCTGTTTGGCAGGCGAAAAAACTGTGTCCAGATTTATTGTTGATGCGGCCCAATTTTGATCGATACCGAGAAGCATCGCGAGCTATCTTTAAAATGCTTTCTGAAATCACTCCACTTGTCCAGCCAGTTTCAATTGACGAAGGCTATTTAGATATTACAGATGTAACAGGGTTAGGGACCCCGATAGAAATGGCCCAAAATCTGCAACAAAAAATTTTAACAGAGTTAGACATCCCGTGCAGTCTTGGAATTGCACCAAATAAATTTTTAGCTAAGATGGCATCAGATATGAAAAAACCATTAGGAATAACTATTTTGCGTAAGCGTGAGTTATCATCGAGTCTATGGCCACTGCCAATTGAGGAAATGCACGGGATTGGTAAAAAAACCGCTGAGAAATTGAAAAAAATCTCCGTACATACAATAGGAGATTTAGCGAAACATGATGTCTATCAATTAAAACAATTATTAGGCGTTAACGGGGAAAGGCTAAAGAATCGTGCAAATGGCATCGATGATCGTCCAGTTGATCCAGAAGCTGTGCATGAGTTTAAAAGTATTGGCAGCTCACAAACGTTAGCTCATGACTCTACAGATTGGGATGAACTTCATCAACTGCTTGAACAACTAGTTGATAATGTTTCTAGAAGGGTTAAGCGAAAAAGTGCAACCGGCAAAAGTGTACAGCTTATGATTCGGTTCCATAATCATCAAACAATTACCCGAAGTAAAACATTACAAAGCTATATTGATGAAAAAGAGGATATTTTGTTTGTAGCAAAAGAGTTATTAAAGAAACATTGGAATGAAGAGCCAGTTCGATTATTAGGTGTTTCTTTGCAGAGTTTGGAAGAGAAAAGACAAGTAGGAGAGCAGTTGGATTTATTTACTTATAGAGACAATGTGAAGAAAGAGAAGCTGTATGAAACCATAGAAGAATTATCAGATAGGTATGGGAAGGATATATTTCTATCGTTAACGAGTGAAAAAGATAAGGAACAGCCAAGAACAAGCTTTCAAAAAGATTTCTTAGATGATTACAAAAAGCCTTGAATTTATTCTAATTGTATATTAGAAACAAATTCAAGGCTTTTATAATGTTAAGAATACTGCTGCCTAGCCCCAATCTCAATGATTTTGAGCAGGCACGCCTGCGATTTTGCTCTTAAGACAAAAATTTCTTTAAAATAGTTGATGAAACCGTTCCGCCTGTATATCGGAAAGGGAGATCAAATTTGGTTGTTTGTTTTAAGATGCTTTTTTGATGAGAAAAAGTATCAAAACTCGCTTTCCCATGGTAGCTCCCCATACCGCTTTGGCCAACACCGCCGAATGGAAGATAGGGATTTGCTAAATGGAAGAAAGTATCGTTAATTGCACCGCCACCAAAAGAAACGTATTCCATTACCTGGGATTGCATCTGTGGATTTTCACCAAAATAATATAAAGCTAATGGTTTTTCCTTGGATTTAATGAGTGCAAGTGCATCCTCAATATTTTCAAATTGGATTACCGGCAGAATAGGGCCGAATATTTCTTCTTCCATGATAGGATCGTCCCATTCAATTTTATCCAAAATAGTTGGTTCAATTAGAAGCTCCTCTTGGTTATACTCGCCACCATGTACGATGTTATCATCATTCAAAAATGCCGTTAAACGCTTAAAGTGCGCTTCATTAATGATTTTTGTATAATTATCATTTTGGGATAGATTCTTTCCAAATATCGCTTTAATTTGTTTTTTCATCGCTTTTAACAGTTTAAATTTAATCGATTCCTGTACTAATAAATAATCAGGAGCAACACAGGTTTGTCCAGCATTTGTGAATTTTCCCCAAACAATTCGTTTTGCCGCTATTTGGATATTTGCATCTTCATCCACAATGGCAGGGCTTTTTCCGCCAAGCTCTAATGTTACTGGAGTTAAATGCTCACTTGCTGCATGCATAACAATTTTTCCAACAGCACTGCCTCCAGTGAAGAAAATATGGTCAAAACGTTGTTTTAATAGCATATTTGTTTCTTCAATTGCTCCTTGAACAACTTTGAAATAAGAGGGGTCGAAATTCTCTTCTACCATTCTAGCAAGAAGCTCCGAAGTGTGCGGTGCATGTTCAGATGGCTTCAAAATCACTGTATTGCCAGCGGCCAGTGCCCCTATGACTGGTGCTAAAGATAGTTGCAATGGATAGTTCCAAGGTGCGATAACTAATATAACACCCAGTGGTTCTTTTATAATATAGCTTTTAGAACCTTTATGTGTAATTGGGGAGGCAACTTTTTGCGGCTGCATCCAATAACGCAGATTTTTTAGTGCAACATCTAACTCTGTATGAAGGACGCCCATCTCGGTAGTTATAATTTCATGATCCGGTTTATTTAAATCATTTTTCAATGCGGCAAATATATCCGTTTCATATTCTTTAAGTATCTTTTTAAGTTTCTCTAATTGATGTTTACGAAATGTATAATCAACCGTATTTCCTTGTTCAACATATTTTCGTTGATCCTCAACGATTTGTTGATAATTTTCTTGTAAGGTCATCAAATCAGTCTCTCCCTTTCTTCCGTCAAGCTATAATTGAAAGACACTAAAATCGTTAGCAATCGAGGTATTTGCAAATACTTCTTTTGCTTCTTCAAGAAAAGCATCCATTTCACGTGATTGATATCTTGAAGAGATATGTGTCAAAATTAATTGCTTGCAACTTGCATCAAACGCTAATTTTGCAGCTTCTATATTTGTGGAATGAAAATAGTTCCTGGCAAGTGTTTTTTTATCAGCAGAAAATGTTGCCTCGTGTATTAGCAGATCACTATTTTTAACAAATTCTGTATGATCTTCTTGGTAGGTTGTATCACCTAAAATAGAAATAATTCTTCCTTTTTTAGGAGCACCAATAAAATCGCGTTGATAAATAACCCTTCCATCTTCCAAAGTGACTGCAGCGTTCGTTTTTATTTTTCCATAAATTGGACCAGGTTGTATCCCCATTGCTTTTAATTTTTCAACAAGCAATTCACCTGGTTTATCTTTTTCGATTATACGGAAACCAAAGCTTGGAATGCCATGGGAAAGTTTTTTCACCTGAACTTCTATCGCATCTGTTTCAAATAATAATCCTTCTTTCATCTCAACGATTGTGAGAGGATAAGTTAAATGAGTTTGACTTAACTTTAAGGCATATTCAATAAAGTCTTTTATTCCCTCAGGTCCGTACACCGTCAGTGGTTTATCTGTACCTGCTTGAAATGAACGACTGCTTAAAAATCCTGGCAAACCATAAATATGATCCCCGTGCATATGGGTAAGAAAGATTTTATTTATTTTACTTGGTTTAATTTTAGTTCTAAGAAGTTGGTGTTGTGTCGCCTCACCGCAATCAAACAGCCAAGCTTCATTTAGTTCCTGTAGCATACTTAGCACGATAGCTGTTACGTTTCTCTCCTTTGAGGGAAGTCCAGCACCAGTGCCTAAGAAAGTAATTTCCATGTCTTAATCTCACCTTAATATTGTAGTATAATTAAAGATTTTACCTAAATACTTATTAATCATCAATTTATAAGATCTAAATTTCATTAATATAACAAGCGTTGATGTATTTTTTCCGTAAAGCAAATGCTTTATCAGGAACGTCGGTAAATACACTATTTACTTTATATAAAAAGCATTTGTTTAATAGACGGGATGAATTTACGGTATAGACCCGTATTGGGACATTCACTGTAAGAGCTTCTTTTGTAAGACTATGACTTAAAAGGGTGTGCTTTATATGAATTGCCGTTGCTCCAATAGATAAAGCATGAGCTAATAGATTTTTACGATAACGCTTCGTTAACCAGCCAATGTTTGAAATTTCTTGAAAGCTTGCTAAACATGAAATACTTTTTTCAGAGAAAGTAGAAAAATATGTTCGATCTAGCAGCTGGTATTGTTTGATAAGCTGGTAAGTAATTTCTTCAAGATTTTTATGTACGATTTTACTATTTTTTAACTCTAAATGAAGGGTTAATGGTTTATCTTTTATCCAATCAAGGAACTCCACTAACGTTACGATTTTTGTCCCTGCGAATTTAGCATGAAAAGATCTTCCCATATCTAATTGTTTTAATTGTTCAAGTGTATATTGATTTATCCATCCCTTTTCACCAAAAATTCGCTTAAGATTTTCGTCATGATATAGGACCGGTATATTATCCTTTGTTAATTGAACGTCTGTTTCAATTCCATCTGCTTTCATCTCATATGCAAGTTGGAATGCAGGGAAACTATTTTCAGGGGCGTATTTTTTTGCTCCCCGGTGTGCGATGATGGCTGTCACGGTCTCACCCCCAATTTCATTGTGTTAGATTTTTAAATAGAAGTCAATGTTTAAACTAGTGTACGGGATTGTAGTTTAATTGTACAATAGCAATAACCACGCTTTGTAATATTATTATATGTAGTTAGGGTAGATAAATATGAGACTATTAAAAAATCATGCTATAAATCAGAAAAAAATCATTGTTACCGGCGCATCAGATGACGTAAAATAGTTTGTGTAAAATAGTTGAGATAAAAAAAGAGGTAGGGTACCCTCGAAATTGGACAAAAAATCAAGAAAGGAGACCCTACCATGTCTCAAAGTATAAATCAAAATACCTTTAT
>NZ_BORO01000002.1 GCF_018333215.1 Oceanobacillus sp. J11TS1
TAACAGATTATAACCAAAGATGGGGAGAACGTAAGTTAAGAGGATTCGCAAGCGCATATCAAGCATTACAAAACATGTTTGAAGAGCGCTACGGGGAGTAGGTAAGAAACGAGCTAATTTTCAGACACCTTCCCCGGGTACCCGGGGAAGGTGTCTGAAAATACATCCCAATAGAGAGGATACCCTATTAATTTACACAAACTTATTGACAGTACCTCCTGAAAAGCAGATTAGTTTGATTCTTGATATTTTTTCTGTACAATACGAAATGTATCCAATTCGTTATAAGGGGAAAATTATATGCAGATAAAGCCATTAACACTGCCTGCTGCGAATAGCTTGGTAGAAGATTATAAAAAGGAAAAAGATAAAGTAACACAATTATTTGACTATCATCCATATAAGGATTTTTATAAACGATTATCTGATGTTTTAGAAAGAGATTTTAAGCGGAATGAATTAACCAATGTTTTACATAAGTTAAACAAAGAATGGGGAGCGCCGGAAGAGACGTTAAGACAAATTGATCGTCTGAATGACAAGCAGAGTGCTGTTGTTATTGGAGGCCAGCAAGCTGGACTTTTAACGGGACCGATGTATACAGTGAACAAAATTGTCTCCATTCTTCAGTTAGCAAAGCAGCAAGAAGAAGCATTGGGAATACCGATTATACCTGTGTTCTGGATTGCTGGCGAAGACCATGACTTTGAAGAAATTAATCATATTCATTGTCCGATTAAAAATGGCGATTTCCAAAAATTAAAGATTCGTACGAAAAATATAGATGCTGGAAAAAAAGCTGTTTCTGAACTGGAAATGGATGAGAATGAACTTCAAAAATGGGTTGAAGCTGTTTTTGAGAGGTTGCCGGAGACCGCACATACGAAAGATGTCTATACGTTGATTCAAAAAGCGCAAAGTCAAAGTACAAACTATATTGATTTTTTTGCACGGCTTCTATTTGCGCTATTTCCAGATCAAGGAATTGTCTTGGTTGATTCCGGGAATCCTGCTTTTCGAAAGTTAGAGTCAGATTGCTTCCTAGAGCTGATTCAGAAACGATCGCAAATTAGTGAATCAGTGGCTAACACTTTGGATGTGTTAGAAAATCTACAATACCCGCTCGCCATAGACGCTGCAAAATCAGATGGGAATTTATTTTACCATGATGATCTGCAGGGAAGAATATTGTTAAAAGTAGACGAAGAAGGTAATTGGATTGGAAAGCAGCGGGAAATTTCCTTAACCAGTCAGGAACTAAAAGAAGTTGCAAGAAACACACCATGGAAATTGAGTAATAATGTAGTGACAAGACCACTAATGCAGGAATTTATGTTCCCTACTCTGGCTTTTATAGCTGGACCAGGTGAGATTGCCTACTGGGCAGCACTGAAGTCCAGTTTTCACATAATGAATTTGCGAATGCCTCCTGTAGTTCCGAGAATTTCGGTGACATTTTTAGATGCTTCTACGGAAAAGCTGGTAAAGAAATATCAGCTAAACGTGAAAGATGTCATATTACATGGTGTTCAGTCAACGAAGAAGTCTTATTTAGAATCCCGTGGACGCACGGAAATTGATCAAGTAACAGAAGATGTAAAAGAGAAAATTAGAGAAGCACACCAACCCATTCGAGATATGGCTTCTAACATGGGCGACGATATTCAGGCATTAAGTAAAAAAAACTTAACTTACTTGTTAGAGGATATCCAATTTATGAACAAACGTTTCCATAAAGAGTTTGAAAAGAAGCACACCCAAGCACTAAACGAATTTAACCAGCTGGAACAGGTGCTTCATCCTCATCATGGTTTACAAGAACGTGTTTGGAATCCGCTGTTTATAATAAACCATTTTGGTATAGAAATAATTTCGGAATTAACGTCGTTTTCATTTGATATGGAAAAAGGGCATTGGGTTATAAAATAATCTTTTTCTCCCACCTGTCCCCACCATCTTTTAATATTCCCCAAAAAACTGTCTATCTATTGATATGACAGTTTTTTTGATGCTTTTTTTTATGGCTGTCGGAAGCGTTGAAAGCTGATTTAAAATATTTTTGGGAAAAATAGTGGAGCGTTGTGGGGGGATGTGGTATTATGAATTTACGAAAGTGGGGGCGACTATATGTTTATGGGAGAATTCCTACATAGCATTGATGCAAAAGGTCGTATTATTGTCCCTTCTAAGTTTAGAGAAGACTTAGGGACGAGCTTTGTATTGACGCGTGGGCTTGATAAATGTTTATTCGCTTACCCCAAACAAGAATGGGAAATTTTAGAAGGAAAGTTAAAGCAACTCCCACTAACTAAAAAAGATGCTCGAGCTTTTACACGATTTTTTTTCTCTGGTGCAGTGGAATGTGAAGTAGATAAACAGGGAAGAATAAATATTCCAGCTAATCTCAGGCAATATGCTAATTTGGAGAAGGATTGCAGTGTGATTGGTGTGTCAAATCGGGTGGAGCTATGGGCTAGCGAAAACTGGAATACGTATGTAGAAGAATCTGAAGAATCATTTGCAGAAATCGCTGAGAATCTTATGGATTTTGATATTTAAAAGGAAAAATGATCACAAAAAAGTTGGTGGATTAGATGTTTGAACACTACAGTGTTTTAAAAGAAGAAACAGTAAAAGGATTAGAAATAAAGCCGAATGGTATTTATGTAGATTGTACCGTTGGCGGCGGCGGGCACTCTATTGAGATTGCATCTAGACTTGATGAAAACGGTAAGCTTATTGCTTTTGATCAAGATATTCAAGCATTGGAAGCCGCCAAAGAGCGCTTAAGTGCTTATCAAGATAAAGTTACGTTTGTACATTCGAACTTTCAAGGATTAGAGGAAGGTCTCTCAGAGCTTGGAGTCACTCATGTAGATGGTATTCTCTTTGACTTAGGTGTATCCTCTCCGCAACTTGATCAAGCAGATAGAGGATTTAGCTATCACCAGGATGCACAATTAGATATGCGGATGGACCAATCTCAGTCTCTAACTGCTTATGAAGTAGTTAATCAATGGACTTATGAGCGATTGGTATCTATCTTTTTCCGTTATGGTGAGGAAAAATTTTCAAAAGGCATTGCTCGTAAAATCGAAAAGGCCAGAGAAGTGAAACCAATTGAAACGACTGGAGAGCTGGTTGATATTATCAAAGATGCTATTCCTGCCCCAGCCCGTAGAAAAGGCGGTCATCCTGCTAAACGTATTTTTCAAGCAATACGAATTGCTGTAAATGATGAACTGGAAGTTTTTAATCAAGCACTTCATCAAGCTGCTAAAGTAATCGGTAAAAATGGAAGAATTGCAGTAATTACCTTCCATTCTTTAGAAGATAGACTTTGTAAGCAAGCATTTAAAATGTGGAGTACAGATAAGCCTACACCCAGGCATCTTCCCATTACCCCGGAGTCGCATCAAGCTCCCTTTAAGCTAATAACCAGAAAGCCAATAATTGCTCAAACCAACGAATTAGATGAAAACAGACGATCACGTTCAGCAAAATTACGGATTGTCGAAAAAATAAATGAATGGAATAATGATTTCCATTATGAAGAAGGGTGGAAAAAATGATGAGTGGTAATCAGGCTAGAAAATGGAACGTAAATCCCCAGTATAATCCGCAAACGGAATCCCAGACAGTTGTCAAAAAAGTAAAGAAAACGAGCTGGATTACAAAGGGAGAGAAAGTTATTTATTCCATTACTGGTGTAGCAATCTTAACATTTGCAATTGGGATGGTTTCTTTTGCTTCAGGAACGGACAAGTTGAATCGTGGGATGCAGCAATTAGAAAATACAATAACGGAGCAGCAAATTGTTAATGAAAACTTGCATTTTAAGAAAGAGGAACTTTCACGCCCTGAGAGAATTATCGACATTGCAGAGAAAAATGGTTTAAAAATCCAAAATTCGGAAGTGAAACAAGCAGAAACGTTTAACAACTAGCAAGGGGTTTCTTTACAATGAAAAAAAATAAGACTGCCAATGTTATGGCTGGCATTTATATGCTTGTTTTCGCTGCATTGTTCCTTGTTCTTGCAGGCAGGTTTATGTATATACAAGCAACAGGTGAAGTGAGCGGTGTTTCATTAGATAAATGGGCTGAACAACAACGGACAGCCTCTTATCAAATGCATGCAGAGCGTGGAAAGATCATGGATAAAAACGGAATGGTTTTAGCTTATGATCGTCCGGCATATCGAATGTACGCTATTCTAGATGAAGCCTACTCGGAAAATTCACCAGAAGACTTGCATGTTTCAAATACAGGGGAAACGGCGGAAAAACTAGCATCTATATTAGATGTCGATGCGAATGAAATTAAAAGTTTACTAGATGACGCAATCAACACGGGAAAGTTCCAGGTGGAATTTGGGAAGCTAGGTCGTCAGATTCCGCAACAAATGAAGGAAGAAATAGAGAATGCTAATATCCCTGGTATTTACTTTGATGAAGAACCTATGCGCTACTATCCGAATGGAATGTTTGCTTCACATATCATTGGTTTTGCCCGCGAAGTAGAAGAGGAAACAGAAGATGGTGTGGAACATCGTATCACTGGGGTAACTGGTATGGAAAGTGTTATGAACAAAATTCTTGGCGGTAAAGATGGATTCATTTCATACCAGCGAGATCGATATAATAAGAAATTATTAGACCCTGACGAGATTATACAAGAGCCAGAGGATGGAGATTCTGTTTATTTAACACTTGATCAAAAAATTCAAACTTTGTTAGAAGATGTCATGAGTCAAGTAGATGAACAATATAATCCTGCTAAAATGAATGCAATCATTATGGATCCTAAAACGGGCGAAATTCTTGCCATGAGTACACGTCCAAGCTTTAACCCGAACAGTCCGGACAATGTAGAGAATTGGTATAATGATCCGATTTCATCTCCTTTTGAACCTGGGTCTACGTTCAAAATTTTCACATGGGCGGCTGCAATTGAAGAAGGAGTTTATAATGGCGAAGAGACATTTAAATCAGGAACCTATCAACCGAATGAAAGAATCGAAAAAATCCGCGATCATAACCAAGGTAAGGGCTGGGGGTCAATAACTTATGATGAAGGATTTATGCGCTCCTCCAACGTGGCTGCTTCCAAGCTGGTTTGGGAAAATATCGGAGCAGATAAGTTCTATGAGTATTTGCAGTTGTTTGGTTTTGAAGAACCTACAGGAATTGACCTTCCTGACGAATCTGTCGGTCATATTCAATATAATTGGCCATCAGAAAAGCTAACAACAGCCTTTGGACAAGGTTCGACGGTTACACCTATTCAACAAATGAAAGCTGCTTCAGCTATCGTTAATGATGGGAAAATGGTGAAGCCGTATGTCGTGGATAAGATTGTTGATTCTACTACAGGCAGTGTAATGGAAGAAACAGAAACAGAATATGTTGGTCAACCAATTTCGCCTGAGACAGCAGAAAAAATGAAGGAATTGCTGGCATCTGTAGTGAATGACGAAAAAGGAACTGGAGCTCCTTATAAGCTAGATGATTATGTAGTCGGCGGAAAAACAGGGACAGCACAAATGCCAGATCTTGAGAACGGCGGCTACTTAACAGGAAGAGAAAATTATGTGTTTTCATTTCTCGGTATGGCTCCGATGGATGACCCGCAATTGATGGTGTATGTTTCTATTCAACAACCAGAACTGGAGGATACGGAGACTGGATCGACTCCATTGGCATTTATTTTTAAGAATGTGGTGGAAAATAGTCTGCATTACTTAAGTGTAGAGCCAGATAAAACAGAGTCACATCGTATTGAAGAGGTAGAAATTCCAGAAATAGATGGCGAATTGACAGAAGATGTTCAGTCTGATTTAAAAGAGAAGGGGTTACAACCGATTGTGATTGGAGATGGGGAAACAATTGTTTCCAGCAATGTGGAACCAGGTGAGAAAATATTACCGAATGAAAAAGTACTTCTGTTAACGGATGAACCAACGATGCCAGATCTAACAGGATGGTCCTTAAGAGAAGTGATGCTATTTGCAGATATGATGCAATTGCAGACGGAAAGCTTTGGAAACGGCTATGTTACATCTCAAAGTATTGAAGCTGGGAAACCAATACAGGAAGGCGACTATCTAGGCTTTGAATTAGCAACAACTCCAAATGATACGGCATCTGAGGAAAATGAAGAAGATAACAATGAAGTGACAGAAGAGACGGAGAATACCGAAGCAGAAGATGAAGCGGAATAAGTAAAAAAAGACTTGCTGAAAGAATAACTATTCTTTCTCAAGTCTTTTTTTCTATATGGAAATATAAATAGAGACTGATTGAACTTTTTCAGCATGCCCTTTTAGCGGCGAACCCATAAAAGATAGCTTGTTCTATTCCATTTTTTACATTCATATAGTGGATACAAAGCATGATGAAAGGAGTTCTCTCATGAAACGTGCATCCACAATTATTATAAAAAAACGGATTGTTACTGTTTTTTTATTTGCGATTCTTATTTTCCTTGTGATTATAGCGAGGTTGGCCTATGTTCAACTCGTATTAAGTGATGATTTATTAGATAGTGCAAATGATTTATGGACAAGAGATATAACATTTGCTGCAGAAAGAGGTTACATTCTGGATTCGGAAGGGGATATTCTTGCGGAAAATGTAACAGCTCCTACCGTATTATTGATGCCAAGGCAAATAAAAGATCCAGAAGATGTAGCAGAGAAACTGGGAAATATTCTCGATGTGCCGAGAGAGAGAATGATGGAATTAGTGACACAAAATTCACTAAGTGTTATGGTCCGCCCTGAAGGTATCAAAATTAATAACGAACAGGAAGATGCGATTCGAGAATTAGATTTAGACGGAGTTTATTTAGCGAAAGATTCCAAAAGGCATTATCCCAATAATAGTGCTTTATCCCATGTATTGGGCTTTACCGGTATTGATAACCAAGGATTAATGGGATTGGAATTATACTATGACGATAAATTAAAAGGCGAGAATGGCAGCCTATCCTTTTATTCGGACGCAAAAGGAAGGAGATTAGATCAACTTGCAGATGAATATCAATCTCCAAAAGACGGCTTGTCTTTAAAAACAACGATTAATAACAAAGTACAAACGATTATGGAAAGAGAGTTAGACCAAATTGTTGCTGAATATAACCCGGACGGGGCAATGGCGATTGCGGTTGATCCAAAAACAGGCGGTGTGCTGGGGATGTCCAGCCGCCCGAATTTTGATCCGGAGAATTATCAGGATGTGGATGCATCTATATTTGGAAGAAACCTCCCTATTTGGAGTACGTATGAGCCTGGATCGACATTTAAAATTATTACATTAGCTGCCGCACTTGAAGAAGGCCTCGTTGATTTAGAAAAAGACAGATTCTATGATGATGGCGACATTAAGGTTGGGGGAGCAACGATTCATTGCTGGAAGCGCGGGGGGCATGGCGATCAAACGTACTTGGAGGTTGTCCAGAACTCTTGTAACCCAGGGTTTGTCAATTTAGGGCAAATGCTTGGAACAGAAAAACTTTTTTCTTATATTGACGCTTTTGGCTTTGGAAGAAAAACAGGGATTGACTTGCAGGGTGAAGGGAATGGCATTCTTTTTAAACCAGAAAATGTCGGTCCGGTGGAATTAGCGACCACCTCTTTTGGTCAAGGTGTTTCTGTCACACCGATACAGCAGGTAATGGCTGTTTCTGCAGCGGTAAATGGGGGTTATTTATATGAACCAATGATTGCAAAAGAATGGATTGACCCTGTAACAGGAGAAGTAGTTGAATCCTATGAGCCTAATTTGAAGGAGCAAGTCATCTCTCAGGAAACCTCTGAAACCATTCGCGAAACATTAGAAACGGTAGTGGCACAGGGAACAGGTAGACCGGCTTACGTTGATGGATATCGTGTTGGCGGAAAAACAGGAACTGCCCAAAAAGTAGGCCCGAACGGCGGTTATCTAGAGAATAATTATATTGTATCTTTTATTGGTTTTGCTCCTGCCGATGATCCGGAAATCGTTGTTTATCTGGCAGTCGACAATCCTAAAAACACGATTCAATTTGGCGGTGTGGTTGCAGCACCAGTTGTCGGAACGATTATTGGCGATAGTTTACGAGCGATGGGCGTAGAAACGCGTACGGATGGATTAGAAAAAGAATACGCATGGCCTGACCAGCCCAAAATAGAAGTACCTGATTTTATTGGAGACAGTACGGAGAAACTGGCAGAATATCCTCTAGACCTTTCGATTGAGGTAAATGGAGAAGGAGAAGAAATTATTGATCAGTCTCCAAAAGCCGGGACCATGCTAGAATCAGGTAGCACTATTCGATTATTTCTCGGTAATAAAAATAATCGTTAAATCTGGAGAAGTTTGCTATAATAGATTCTGTTATAATTACACTGACTTGATATGCTGTCTGATTTCTGTAACTAAACGGAAGTTGGACAGCAACCCTCTTAAACAAGAGGACATAAGAGAATATATTAAGGAAATGAATAGAATAGGGTGTAAAAAATGGAACTGACAAAATTATTAGATGGAATTGGATTCTATCAAACAACAGAATTAATACAGGGGATAGAAGTGGAAAACGTAGAGATGGACTCGAGAAAAGTAAAACCAGGGAGTTTGTTTGTATGTATTGAAGGGTATACCGTCGATGGCCATGACTATCTGGAGCAAGCAATAAAAAATGGTGCCGTAGCTGCCGTTGTATGCAAAGATGTTCAGATAGATAGTAATATTCCGCTTATACAAGTCAAAGATACAGGTCGTGCTTTGGCAATGCTCACAGCGACATATTATGATTATCCGACCACGAAATTTCCGCTCATCGGGGTTACGGGAACAAATGGAAAAACGACAACAACCTATTTACTAGATACCATTTTTGAAAAGCAGCAAAAGAAATCTGGTGTCATTGGGAGTATCCAAGTAAAAATTGGCGATGAAACATTTCCAGTTATTAATACAACACCGGATGCATTAGCATTAAATCGTATTTTTCATCAAATGCAAGAAAAAGAAGTAGATCAAGTTATTATGGAAGTCTCTTCGCATGCATTAGACATGGGAAGAGTTTTTGGCTGTGATTATGACATTGCTATTTTCACAAATCTGTCACAGGATCATCTTGATTATCACAAAGATATGGATGATTATTTAAGAGCAAAAAGTCTACTCTTTTCTGGGCTGGGAAATGATTATCATCCGGATAAAAAGAAATATGCTATTATTAATGAGGATGATAGTTCAAGCGATCTGCTAAAACGCAGTACAGCCCAACAAGTACTTACTTACAGCTGTAAGCAGGATGCTGATATACGTGCAAATAATATTGTGTTATCACCAGCTGGGGTAGCATTTGACCTTGTTACGCCAATTGGTACAACGCATATTAAAACTCATTTAATCGGCATGTTCAATGTGTACAATATGCTTGCTGCCGCTGGTGCTGCCATCGCATCTGGTGTTAAATTAGAAGTGATTAAAGAAGCCCTAGAAGATATTAAAGGCGTTGATGGCCGTTTTGAGCCAATTAATGAAGGACAGGATTTTTCCGTGATTGTTGATTTTGCACACACGCCTGATTCGTTGGAAAATGTACTGCAAACCAGCCGTGAATTTGCGAAACGTAAAGTTTATGTTGTCATAGGATGCGGTGGTGATCGGGACCGTAAGAAGCGTCCATTGATGGCAGATGTTGCCGTGAAATATGCAGACCACGCCCTATTTACATCGGATAATCCTCGCACCGAGGATCCAGTACAAATTTTACAAGATATGACTGGTCATTTAGCTGATAATGAAGCAACCTATGAAGTTATTGTTGATCGAACAGAAGCGATTAAACATGCTGTTCAGCTCGCTCAAAAAGATGATATTATTTTAATTGCTGGGAAAGGTCATGAAACGTATCAAGTTATTGGCAAAACAAAATATGATTTTGATGATCGTCAAATTGCCCGGGAAGCAATTAGAGAGAAAGGGGAATAATACATGTTGTTTACTGCATCCCAACTCATTGAATTATTTCCTCAATACCAAGGAAATGTACAAAATGATTTAGAAATTCGTGAAATTACAAAGGATAGTCGCGACAAGTCTAATCACGGGCTCTATGTTCCTATAGCTGGTGATCGATTTGACGGACATCAATTTATAGAAGGGGCAGTGGAAAATGGCGCTGTGGCCACTTTTTGGAAAAAGGATATCCCGCTTCCTCCGGACCTGCCTTCTACGCTTCTTGTGTTATTTGTAGAAGATACAGTAAAAGCATTACAAGAGCTTGCTGCTGCTTATCGCAAGGAAGTTAATCCTACCGTAATCGGTATTACGGGATCAAATGGAAAAACAACGACAAAGGACCTTGCAAAAGCTGTTATGGAAACAACGTTTAAGACACATGCAACCAAAGGGAATTTCAATAATCATATTGGGGCTCCATTAACTATCTTATCCATGGATCGTACAACAGAAGTATTAATTTTAGAAATGGGTATGAACCACTTTGGAGAAATAGAACTTTTAAGTGGGATAGGGCAGCCTGATAACGCGATTATTACAAATATTGATGGGCAGCATATTGAAAACCTTGGTTCAAGGGCTGGAATTGCCAAAGCAAAATTGGAAATTGTTTCAGGAATGAAGCCTGAAGGCATGTTGATTATCGATGGAGATGAACCTCTTTTAATCGACGCAGCTGTACCTGTTCCAAAAAAGCGAATCGGGTTTAGTGAAGAGAACGATGTTATTATTCGAAATGTAGTCGTAGAAGAATCGGTCACTAACTTTGAGATTGAAAAAGAATCCTATCAAATCCCGCTTTTAGGAAAACACCATGCAAAAAATGCGGCTTATATTATTAAGCTGGCTTACAGTATGGGCATTACACCTGAAGCAATCCGAAAAGCATTCGGGCATTTAGAGATGACTAAAATGCGTTTTGAAAAACATACTGGTAAAAATGGCATAACAGTTATCAATGATGCATATAATGCTTCACCTGCTTCCATGAAGGCAGCTATTCAAGTGGTTGAAGAAATGAAAGGCTATCAGCATAAAATTCTTGTTTTAGGCGATATTTTAGAACTCGGTGAATATGCAGAGGAATTCCATCGGGGGATTGCAGAGATTATTCATTCAGGGATTACAGCTGTATACACGTATGGTCAAAATTCATTTTACATACATGATGAGTTAAAAAGGAAGCTTCCTGAGCTAACTGCTGTGCATTTAGCTGATAAAAGCGAACTTATTGATCATGTAGAAAAATATTTGGAACCAAAGAATCTTTTTCTTTTGAAAGCATCAAGAGGAATGGCATTTGAAACATTTTTAGAACAATTGATTTAAAGATAGCATATAAGAATGTTCAAAGAGGTCGAGAAAAAGTGCCAGTGATTTAATTTCGAAGTGTGCTGGAATACGATTTCTCGACCCGCTCATTTTTGAGTAAATCTTATATGGTTACAAGTGAGGTGGAGAGAAAATGAATATTACAGGTTTATTAATTACAATCGCAGTAGCGTTTCTTATTACCGTTCTTCTATCTCCAATTTTTATCCCTTTTTTAAGACGATTAAAGTTTGGACAAAGTATTAGAGAAGAAGGACCCGAATCCCATCAAAAAAAATCGGGGACGCCAACGATGGGCGGCATTATGATTGTTTTCAGCATCGTTATTACATCGCTCATTATGGGGAGCCGGATTGACGGTGGAATTGGTTATGAATTATGGTTGTTACTATTTGTATTATTTGGGTATGGTTTATTAGGATTCTTAGATGATTATATTAAAGTAGCTTTAAAACGAAACTTAGGGTTAACATCGAAGCAAAAGCTGTTTGGCCAAATTATTATTGCACTCGTATTTTATTTTGTTTTACGCGGGCAAGATTTTTCGACGGTGATTGGGATTCCAGGGACATCTTTCCAATTTGATATTGGCTGGTTTTATGCGATCCTTATTATTGTCATGCTCGTAGGAGCCTCCAACGCAGTTAATTTAACAGATGGATTAGATGGATTATTAGCCGGGACTGCGGCTATCGCTTTCGGCGCATTTGCCATTATCGCATGGTATGGAGTACCTAACGATATGGTAACTGTTTTTTCTTTAGCTGTTGTAGGTGCTTTGCTGGGATTCTTAGTATTTAATGCGCATCCTGCAAAAGTATTTATGGGTGATACCGGATCTTTAGCATTAGGTGGAGCAATTGCAGCAATTGCAATTCTTCTTAAGTTGGAGATTTTATTGGTTATTATCGGCGGCGTATTTGTTATTGAAACATTGTCCGTTATTATTCAAGTTATTTCTTTTAAAACAACCGGAAAACGTATTTTCAAAATGAGCCCGTTACATCACCATTATGAATTGGTAGGATGGTCAGAGTGGAGAGTTGTTACAACATTTTGGTTTGTAGGCTTACTTTTTGCGATTCTTGGTATTTATATTGAGGTGGGTATCTAATGCAAAATTTGGAACAATTCCCAGAACAAATCCTTGTCTTAGGATTAGCCCGAAGCGGTACAGCAGCTGCGAAAGTCCTTTTGGAAAATGGGAAAGACGTTACAGTGAATGATCAGGCGGCTTCCTTTAATGATGCTTCGGTTCAAGAACTTCAGAAACTTGGAGCGCATATTGTACTTGGCTCTCATCCTTTATCTGTTTTAGAAGGGATAGAGGTTGTTGTTAAAAATCCCGGGATCCGCTATGATCATCCGATAGTCGTAGAGGCATTCCATCGCAACATTCCGGTGATTACGGAAGTGGAACTTGTATCTTATTTAACGCAACAGCCGATTATTGGGATTACTGGGTCTAATGGAAAGACTACCACAACAACATTAATTACGGAGATGCTCAGGCAAAGTGATTGTCATGTGAGGCTTGCTGGTAATATTGGAATTGCAGCAACGGATGTTGCCCAATCGGTGCAAGAAGATGAAAAAATGGTTATTGAGCTCTCTTCTTTTCAACTACAGGGAATAGCAGCTTTTCGACCATCTACAGCTGTATTATTAAATATTTACGAAGCACATCTTGACTATCACGGTGATTTGGAAAGTTATGTGGATGCAAAATGTAACATCTTTAAAAATCAAGATGCGCATGATTATTTAATCTATAATGCCGATGATACGATTCTTTCACAGAGAGTTGTTCACGCTAAAGCGAAAAAAATACCGTTCTCTGTAACGAAGCGGTTAGATCAAGAGGGCGCATGGACAGATGGTACGTATGTATACTTTTTAAATGAAGCTATTATTCCAATTACAGATATTGTACTAGTTGGCAAGCACAATTTAGAGAATATCTTAGCAGCTATTGCAGCAGCTAAACTAAATGGAGCGTCGAACGAAAGTATTCAGCGCGTCTTACGAACTTTTTCTGGCGTGAAGCATCGTTTAGAATTTGTCGGCACGTTTCAAGGGCGTTACGTTTACAATGATTCAAAAGCAACAAACACTTTAGCCACGCAAAAAGCATTAGATTCTTTTAAAAAAGAAATCGTCTTACTTGCAGGAGGCTTAGATCGCGGAAATGAATTTGATGAACTTATTCCGCATTTAAAAAATGTGAAAGCGATGGTTGTATTCGGTGAAACTGCAGCGAAATTAGAACGTGTAGGAAGAGAAGCCGGTATTCCTGTCATAGAGCATGCAGATGGCGTGGATGATGCTGCGACAACCGGATTTTCATTCACAAACGAGGGGGATATTTTATTACTCTCTCCTGCATGTGCAAGCTGGGATCAGTATAAAACATTTGAAGAAAGAGGAGACATATTTGTCCAAGCTGTTCATACACTGAACTAAGGGGCTTGAACAAATAAAGAAATAAAAAAATGTACAAAAGCTCGATCTCACTGATTTTTATCTAGAATACGAAATAATGCCCCTTATTTCCTAAGTTCAATGAGCGGAAAGAAGGGGTATTTTTGTATAAATTTAATCAAAAACAAAACAAAGTTGATAAAATGCTATTTGGCCTTATCGTGGTGCTCTTATGTATTGGGGTGCTTATGGTTTATAGTTCCTCTTATATTTGGTCAGAGTATAAGTTCAATGATTCCTTTTATTACTTGAAAAGACAGCTTCTATTTGCAGGAATAGGATTCATTGGCATGGTTGTTATCTCCTACTTCCCCTATTACGTATGGAAAAAGTATGCGAAAATATTGTTAATCAGTTGCTTTGTCCTGCTTATCCTCGTTCTGATACCCGGCATCGGGATGGTTCGCGGTGGAGCGCAGAGCTGGATTGGTATTGGTGCATTTAGCATACAGCCATCTGAATTTATGAAATTAGGATTAATTATTTTTTTGGCATCTCTTCTATCAGACTATCAAAAATATATCACTTCATTTAAAAAGGGTTTTTTTCCTTGCTTATTATTGATTTTCACAGCATTCGGTCTTATTATGCTGCAACCGGATTTAGGCACAGGTATGGTGCTGGTGCTAACATGTATGATCTTGCTTTTTGTAGCTGGAGCTAAGCTGTCCCATTTTTTTGGATTAGCAGGTATTGGAGTTATTGGATTTATCGCCTTAATTGCCTCTGCACCTTATCGGATCAATCGGATTTTAGCTTTCTTGAATCCGTGGGAAGATCCCTTGGGACATGGATTCCAAATTATCCAATCGCTGTATGCTATTGGACCAGGAGGGCTTATGGGATTAGGCTTAGGGAATAGCTTGCAGAAATATTTTTACCTTCCTGAGCCACAGACTGATTTTATTTTTTCTATTATCGGTGAAGAATTAGGATTAATCGGAGGTTGTACAACTATTGTCTTGTTTTTTCTGTTATTATGGAGAGGAATTAAAATTGCTTTAGAAGCACCAGATTTATTTAGTAGATTATTAGCAGTAGGGATTGCGAGTATGTTAGCTTTACAAGCGATGATTAACATTAGTGTGGTCATCGGATTGATTCCAGTTACAGGAATAACATTACCTTTTTTAAGCTATGGTGGTTCTTCGCTAACATTAACGTTGTGTGCAGTAGGTATTTTACTAAGTATTAGCAGGCATGCAAAAAGTATGGAAAAAAGTAACAAACCAATCGTTTAATTCATTGAAAAACGCTGCTTTCTTAAAAAAAGGAAAAAAACTTTATAAACATGTAATGTCAACTACGTGTAGCGCCCTAATTTATGATATAATTTTTGTAAATACGAGGGAAAAGGCTCAGGTAGTTATTTTTCTTAAAAATAATGGATAAAGGAAGAAATGGAGATGAGTGATAAAAATATTGTTTCTATTGAGGATCGTATCCCAAAGTTGAAACAAGCTAGAAAGAAAAAAGCAAACAGGCGACTAATATTTTATCTATCTATATTTTTCCTTCTCATTGCTATTATTGTTTATTTACAATCTCCATGGAGTGAAATTCGGTCGATTGAAGTAAGCGGTAATGTATTTTTAACGGATGAGTATATTATAGATGCATCAGGTTTGAAAGAGGGATCGAATATTTGGTCTATGAATAAATCTTCTGTTGTAGAACAAATTGAAAAGGATTCTGTCATCGAAAAAGCATCTATTAGCCGGGACTTTCCTCGAACGGTTCATATTGACGTGGAGGAGAAGTCAGTGCTTGGCTATGTTAAGGAAGGTAAGGATAATTATCCAGTACTTTCAGATGGCCAAATCATCCAAAAAAATGCGAAAGATTTTACAAGCAATGCTCCACTAATGATAGGATTTAATGAAGAGCAATTAACAGAACTGACAGCAGAAATGATGGATATTCGCCCTAGTATTTTTAATATGATTTCTGAAATTGAATGGAACGATTCGGACCAAGAAGAAATGCATATTACACTCTATATGAGTGATGGATTTTTAGTTAAAGGTAAAGCAGAACAAATTTTTGATAAACTGGATTACTATCCTTCTATTGTTTCACAGCTAGATGCGGAAGATAGTGGAATAATCCATATTGGAGTCGGCGTCTATTTTGAATCCTTCCAAAATAATGAGAAGGAAGAAGTTGAAATGAAGGATGATGAAACAGAAAATGAATAATTTGTAGAATGATGTCATATATCATCCTTTTTCAACGAACATTATATTGTCGATTTTTATAGAAATGGGCAAACCTGAAAAAATAAGCATAAAATATGTTTATTTTTTATTAATTTTCTTTTAGAATTAAAGACTATACAAAGGATAACGTGGTTGTAAAAATATCACTAGCATATTTTTACGAGGAGGTGCTCTTTTTTGAACAACAGTGAAATATTAGTCAGTCTCGATATCGGGACAAGTACTATAAAAGTAATTATTGGAGAAGTACGACATGATTCTTTAAATATTATTGGTGTAGGAACTGCAGCATCAAATGGAATGAAGAAGGGTGCTATCGTTGACATTGACCAGACTGTTCATTCTATCAGGAGTGCAGTTGAACAGGCGGAAAGAATGGTCGGTATGGAAATTCATCGTGTTGTAGTTGGCATAAATGGTCAACATATTCAGCTTCAATCTTGTCATGGTGTAGTAGCTGTTCAAAGCGAAAATCGTGAAATAAGTGATGAAGATGTGACCAGGGTAATTGATGGAGCTCAGGTAATTTCCATTCCGCCAGAACGTGAAATTATCGATGTAATTCCGAAACAATTTATTGTGGACGGACTAGACGAAATAAATGATCCAAGAGGAATGATTGGCGTTCGTCTGGAGATGGAAGGAACCATTATCACATGTTCTAAAACAGTTCTACATAATATTTTAAAATGTGTGGAGCGTGCAAATTTAGAAGTCTCCGATATTTGTCTTCAGCCACTGGCTGCTGGCACGGTTGCTTTATCTAAAGACGAGATGAATATGGGGTCTGCCCTTATTGATATTGGCGGGGGATGCACCACAGTATCTATTTTTCAAAATGATCATTTAGCTGCAACGAGTGTGATTAATTTAGGCGGAGACAATATAACAAAAGATTTATCAGTTGGTTTACGTATTTCTACAGAAGAAGCAGAGCAAATCAAATTAAATTATGGATACGCATTTTACAATGACGCTTCTGAGGAAGAAACATTTGAAGTAGCAACGATTGGCAGCAATCAAAAACAAGTATTTAATCAACTTCAATTAGCTGATATGATTGAAGCTAGATTAGAAGAAATATATACTTATGTTGATAGAGAAATCCGTAAAATGGGTTATCAAGAATTACCTGGCGGCTTTGTATTAACAGGCGGTACCATTTCCATGCCTGGAAGTTTAGAGCTTGCACAGGATTTGTTTTATTCCAATGTACGTGTAGCAATCCCAGACTATATCGGTGTTAGAGAAGCCCAATTCACTTCTGGCGTCGGTATTTTACAATTTGCTTATCACAATGCGAAAATACAAGGAAAAGAACTGTATCCTGCTGTTGTAATAGAAGATGAAACGGAGCAGCAGCGCCCGGCTAAACAATCGAGGGTTGCAATTGAAAAGAAAGATAAGAAAAAAGGAAAGAAAAAAGAATCAGGATTTGCTAATCTATTCAAATATTTCTTTGATTAATTTCTGGTAGTTAAGTTTAAATTCAGAAATTGTTCGTAATTAGTAGACTAGGAGGAAACCATAATATGTTAGATTTTGATACAAACATGGAAGAATTAGCGACGATAAAAGTTATTGGAGTTGGCGGCGGCGGAAATAATGCGGTTAACCGTATGATTGAACATGGTGTAGAGGGCGTTGAATTTATTGCTGTAAATACAGATTCTCAAGCGTTAAACCTCTCTCAAGCTGAATCCAAGATACAAATTGGCGGTAAATTAACCCGTGGATTAGGCGCAGGCGCTAACCCAGAAGTGGGAAAAAAAGCAGCAGAAGAAAGTAAAGAACAATTAGAAGAAGTGTTAAAAGGTGCAGATATGGTTTTTGTTACTGCTGGAATGGGCGGCGGCACAGGAACTGGTGCGGCTCCAGTTATTGCCCAGGTAGCGAAAGATTTAGGCGCGCTGACAGTTGGTGTGGTTACACGTCCGTTTTCTTTTGAAGGAAGAAGAAGATCAACACAAGCAATTTCTGGTATCGATACGCTTAAAGGCAGTGTAGATACGTTAATTGTCATTCCGAATGATCGCCTATTAGAAATTGTCGACAAAAATACACCTATGCTTGAAGCATTCCGTGAAGCAGATAATGTCCTTCGTCAAGGTGTGCAAGGAATTTCAGACTTGATTGCAAAACCAGGTCTTATTAACGTTGACTTTGCCGACGTAAAAACCATTATGTATGATAAGGGTTCTGCCTTAATGGGAATTGGTATAGCAACTGGTGAAACAAGAGCAACAGAAGCCGCTAAAAAAGCTATATCTTCTCCATTATTGGAAGCTTCCATTGACGGTGCACATGGTATTTTAATGAATATCACTGGCGGTACAAACTTAAGCTTATATGAGGTGCAGGAAGCAGCAGATTTAGTTACCTCTTCAGCTGATCAAGAAGTAAATGTTATCTTTGGCTCAGTTATCAATGAAAATCTCAATGATGAAATTGTTGTGACAGTAATTGCTACAGGTTTTGATGAAAATGCTCAAAAAGCAGATACTCGTAAAAAACAACAGCGTCCAAGTATAGGACAAACACAGCAAGCAGCTGCTAAACAAACAAATGAGTCACCAAATCCTTCAAGGGAAAGAGAAGTTCCTAATCCATCACCTTCTAAACCTCGTCATGAAGAGGATGAGTTAGATATCCCGACTTTCCTGAGAAACCGAAACCGTCACCGCTAAACATTTAGAGAACAAAAGCGCAGAGCGCCCGGGTAGTGACGTACGGACTGGACTGAGCCGTAGGAGATAAAGGAAACACGACGACCTTAGGGAGTCGATGTTGACTTTCACCACGGGCATAAGTGCGACTATAGCTCTGCCTACGCCTGTCGGCTTGTCAGTCGCCAAGTCTTCTTTATCGTACGGAGGTGAGGGAAGTCTCGCTAGTCGCTGGGCGCTGGAGCTAGACGTGGCTGTTTTGTAACTAAGTTATCCACACCATTCAAATTTTATAATTTCCTAGAAAACAAGAAAAAAGCGTTGTGTTAGAAGTGGATTCCCTTTAACACAGCGTTTTTTTCTTTCTCTAACAAAATGTTAAACTTATCCCCTTGTGTATCATTATTTATAAAAAGCAGCCGTGTCCATTTCCAAGCGAAATGCCTTCCCTCTACAGTATTTGCATCCTCTTTTTTAACCTCTGAAATCATTAGACATTTTTTCTAAGAATAAGTGTTAATTAGCTTCATTTTGCACACAAGAATTGACAGACTTTTCACTTTCAATTGTCTATACTTTCATCATAGATCATTTCCTTTTCAATTTATTAAAAGTCTTAAAAAGTTTATACAGATAAGGAAAGATAACTTATCTTGGGCTTTAAGGGTATAGCCACGAGTGCAAAGAACAACAGATCAGATTTCTAGGTTTTTCACGCACACGGGCTACGCGTTCTTAGCCTGCAGGAGGTCGATTTGTGCTTTTCTGAATAAGGCAGGGGGGTAATAGGGATTGTCCATTTACTTAGATGTAGTTTGGGCACTGAACTTCATGGTGGATTTAATGCTACTGATGCTTGTTCAAATACTTGCTCGTAATGCAACCAGGAAAGTACGCCTTTTTTTTGGCGCATTTATTGCTTCATGCATTGTTCCACTGACGATTTTTTATCCTAATTCATTTTTAGACCATTTTGTTGGGAAAATGTTTTATTCCCTCTTAATTATTTTTAGTACATTTGGTTTTAAGAATTTATATCGATTTATCAAGCTGACACTTCTTTTTTATTTTGTCTCCTTTGCTATTGGAGGCGGGTTAATGGCTATTCATTTTTTTCTTCAACGTCCTATCACAGTTACATTAGATGGTGTTATCACTTTTAATCAGGGTTATGGAGATCCTGTCAGTTGGCTATTTGTCATTATCGGTTTTCCGATTATTTGGTTATTTACAAAACGAAGAATGGACGAGCACGTTGGTGAACAAGTGAAATATGACCAAATGTATAAAATTAGATTGACGATGAATCATCAATCATTTGAAAGTATTGGCTATATTGATAGTGGAAATCAGTTGATCGATCCTTTAACCAAACAGCCTGTGGTTATTTGTGATCAACCTTTTTTAAAGCAGTGGTTTGAAGAAAAAGAGTGGGAAGAGCTCCGTAGCATTAAGGAGCATCTTGACCTAGAGCAATTACCAAAGAGGTGGGAAGACAAATTTCATGTTATTCCTTATCAAGGAGTTGATGGTGCCCATTCTTTCATGCTGGCAATTCGAGCTGAAGAACTCACTATTTATTATAATAATGAGATTTTACAGGCAGCGAATGTATTAATTGGAATTCAATTTGGAGTATTGGAAAAGGACGGGCAATATCATTGTTTATTACATCCGCTCGTAATCAAGCAATCTATTACACAATCTGCATAAGGGAGAGTGACTCAAGTGTCTGTTTGGAAAATTAAATTAAAGTTACGATGGTATCAGTTTTTAAGAAAGATTGGCATTAAGCCGAAAGAAATCTACTATATTGGTGGAAGCGAGGCATTGCCGCCACCTTTAACAAAGCAGGAAGAACATGAATTATTAAAGAAGCTGCCTGAAGGGGACCAAGCTGCTAGATCCATGTTGATTGAAAGAAATCTTAGATTGGTGGTTTATATCGCTAGAAAATTTGAAAATACAGGGATTAACATTGAGGATTTGATCAGCATAGGGACAATAGGATTAATTAAGGCTGTAAATACGTTTAATCCTGAAAAAAAGATTAAACTGGCAACGTACGCCTCTCGTTGTATTGAAAATGAAATTTTAATGTATTTACGTAGAACGAATAAATTAAAGACAGAGGTTTCGTTTGATGAACCGCTGAATATTGACTGGGATGGCAATGAACTCTTATTATCTGATGTGCTTGGAACAGAAGAGGACATTATCACCAAAAATATTGAATCAAATGTTGATAAAACCTTGTTAAAATCGGCGTTAGAAAAATTAAACGCACGTGAAAAACAAATTATGGAATTACGATTTGGTTTAATCGGTGAGGACGAAAAAACGCAAAAGGATGTTGCGGATATGTTGGGAATTTCACAGTCTTATATTTCCCGTTTAGAGAAAAAAATTATCCGTCGATTAAAAAAAGAATTTAACAAAATGGTATAGCTTGATATAACAATTATTCATCGTTTATGACGTCTTGTTTTACAGGATTTTCCTGCATAAAAACTTTTCCCCAGGAGATACTGTCCTTGAACAGCATCTAAGATTGGGGAGGTTTTCGGAATGGCAAGACATAAAGTTGAAATATGCGGGGTGGATACATCCAAACTCCCAGTACTTAAAAACGATGAAATGAAAAAATTATTTATTCGAATGCAAGAAAAAAATGATATAACAGCTCGCGAAGAACTCGTAAATGGCAATTTGCGCCTTGTTCTTAGTGTCATTCAACGATTTAATAATCGTGGTGAATATGTTGATGATTTGTTTCAAGTCGGTTGTATTGGTTTAATGAAATCCATTGATAATTTTGATCTATCGCATAATGTGCGTTTTTCCACTTATGCTGTTCCAATGATTATTGGTGAAATTAGAAGATATTTGCGCGATAATAATCCAATTCGTGTATCAAGGTCTTTGCGTGATATTGCTTATCGAGCTTTACAAGTTAGAGAGCAGCTGATTAGTAAAACATCAAAAGATCCATCTCCGGCAGAAATAGCCAAGGAAATGGGGGTAGAGCAGGCTGACATTGTTTTTGCACTGGATGCCATTCAAGACCCCGTCTCTCTCTTTGAACCGATCTACAATGATGGCGGGGATCCCATTTTTGTTATGGATCAGTTAAGCGATGATAAAGACAAAGATTCGTCATGGGTAGATAAACTCTCATTAAAAGAGGGCATGCTTCGATTAAATGCCAGAGAAAAAATGATTTTAAATAAACGCTTTTTTCAAGGGAAGACACAGATGGAAGTGGCTGACGAGATTGGAATATCTCAAGCGCAAGTGTCTCGACTTGAAAAAGGTGCTATCCATCAAATGAATAAGCAAATGTTTGAATAAGCTAAAAAGCCTTGCATTATGGGTAACCGTGATGCAAGGCTTTTTCTATGTCAATTGCAAGTATGCGTAATGAGGATAAGTTATTACCATTAGCCACCTTTATTTTCTATGAAAAAAAGGATGTTTCTATGCATAGAATAAAGAAGGGAGGGATCTGGCATGGTGAAGTTATCTGAATTACAAATGAAAGAATTAATCGTGATGGACGACGGAACGCGTTTGGGGCATATTATCGACCTAGAGATAGACGGAAGAACAGGAAGGATTATTGCGATAATTGCAGAAGCAAAAGGGAAAAAAACAGGAATGTTCGCCAAAGCGGGGGAACTTTTTATTGCGTGGGAAAAGATAGTACGTATCGGTGAAGATGTGATCCTAGTAGAGAAAGTAAAAGGACCTGAACTGTATACGGAAGATTAAGGAGAAATAATCGATATAATGTGTTAAAATAAGACACAAAATTGAATTAGAATGGAAAAGAGGGAACCCAACATGGAGCCATTTAAACTCAAAAGTAAGATGAGACTTCATTTATCCTCATGGGAAGAGGAAATTCCAGGTTTGGTTGCAGGCTTTACCACAAGAAATGGCGGTGTAAGTGAAGGAGCTTACCAGCAATTGAATATGGGGCTCCATGTCCACGATGATACGGAAAAAGTATTGGAAAACCGAAGAATTCTTAGCCGGGAACTTCACATACCGCTTCAACGCTGGGCCTTGGGGGAACAGGTACATGGAACAAATATTTATCAATTAAGTACAACAGATGCTGGAAAAGGAAGTATTGCTGTGGATTCCAGTGTTCAAGGAGTTGATGGACTGCTTACCAATGAAGCTCATCATATACTTGCAGCAGCTTTTTTTGCGGATTGTGTTCCGTTATTCTTTGTTGATCCAACAACAAGGTTAGCAGCCATTGCGCATGCTGGCTGGAAAGGAACAGTTGGCAGTATTGCCGAAAAAATGGTTCAAAAATTAGTGGATGCTGGTGCTTCTGTCAAGGATTTAAAAGTTGCGGTAGGTCCAAGTATTTCTAAGGGAAATTATGTGGTTGATCATTTTGTGCTATCTCACCTTAATAACGAACAAAGACAAAAATTTACAGAAGAAGTATCGCCTAACCAATTTTTGATTGATTTAAAACAGCTTAATGTCGATATTCTTGTACAATCTGGTGTCTTTCGTCATAATATAGAGGTAACAAATTATTGCACTTCCCAAGATGAGACCCTTTTCTTTTCTCATCGACGCGATAAAGGAAAAACAGGGAGAATGCTAGGATTTATAGGCTTCCGAGAAACAGGAGATGTAATGGAGGATTAAGAATGGTTTCAGTGAAAGAAAATCTAATAGAAATTGAAGCAGGTATACAACATGCTGCAGAGCGTGCTGGCAGAAATAAAGAAGATATCAATATTATCGCTGTAACGAAATATGTTACAATAGAACGTACAAGAGAAGTAATATCTGCGGGGATAACTCATTTAGGTGAAAATAGAAATGAAGGATTTTTAGCGAAATTTGAAGAGATTCAAGCAGATGCTACTTGGCATTTTATTGGAACTTTACAAACAAGAAAAGTAAAAGATATCATTCATCATATTGATTATATTCATTCACTAGACAGGAAATCTTTAGCAAAAGAAATTAATAAGCGAAGTGAGAAAAAAGTTCCTTGTTTTGTGCAAGTAAATGTTAGTGGTGAGGAATCGAAACATGGACTAGCTGTGGAAGAGGTGGAGCCTTTTATTAAAGAATTAGCAGAATATGAGAATATTCGTGTTGTTGGTTTGATGACGATGGCTCCGCATTTTGATAATCCAGAGGAAACGAGACCGCTATTTAAGAAGTTACGCTTATTGCGCGATCATATAAAAGAACTACATTTGGATTATGCACCATGTGAATACTTGTCTATGGGAATGAGTAATGACTATGAAATTGCTATTGAAGAAGGAGCTACACATATTCGGGTAGGGACAAAACTAGTTGGAAAAGAATAATAAAGCGAGGTGCTGTGGATGAGCTTTAAAAAAAGACTTAAAAATTATTTTACCCTAGATGATGAATATGAGTATGAATATGTAGAGGAAGAAGCGGACAAGGAAGAAAAGTACCCCCCACAGGTTCAAGAAAAAGCTGTCGCAAGTAAAAATGTTGTGAACCTTTCCAGTATACAAACAACAAACTCAAAGGTTGTTTTAGCGGAGCCAAGAAATTATAATGAAGCTCAGGACATAGCAGATAACATTGTTAATCGACGCGCGGTTATTATAAATTTGCAGCGCGTTGACCGTCAGCAAGCTAAACGGATAGTTGACTTTCTGAGCGGGACAGTCTATGCCGTGAAAGGCGATATTCAGAAATTAGGATCAGAAGCATTTCTTTGCACTCCAGATAACGTTGAAGTATCTGGAAGTATTTCTGAAATGTTATATGAGCAGGAAGAATACGATAAAGGATGGTAGCAGTAGATGGTACAAATTGTTTCACTAATCAGCTTTGGTCTCAGCATTTATAGCTTTGCACTTATAGTGTATATTTTAATGTCTTGGTTTCCGGGAGCAAGAGAATCCCAATTTGGAGAAATACTCGGGAAAATTTGTGAGCCTTACTTAGAAATTTTCCGTAAAATCATTCCGCCGATTGGTATGATTGATTTTTCTCCAATTGTCGCTATTATCCTGTTACAATTTGCACGACAGGGTTTTCTGCAAATTGCATACATGCTTTAGGACATGTTCAAAAAGAAAGATAAAAAGACTCACGCGGGGCGGTAACTTTTAGATTCACAACAAGACGTAGGCGGTTTTAGTAGAAGTTCCTTTGCCCGATACGTCATTTTTGCCGGAGTTTAAAAACAGCCTCTTTTAAGGTTTTAATGAAAGGAATGACCATGGAAGTTTATCAGCATTTTCGAAAAGAAGAACAGCCTTTTATTGATCAAGTTCTTTCCTGGAAAGAACAAGTAGAGCGAACTTATATCCCGAAGCTGACTGATTTTTTGGATCCACGCGAACAAGAAGTTGTACGTATGCTTTTAGGCACGAGTCAAGACGATTTACAAGTCGAAGCCTTTGGTGGATCAGAATACAGTGAGCGAAAAAGAATCGTGATTGCACCTATCTATGACACCATTACAGAGGATATGTTTCAAGTTGAACTTCTAGAGGCAGCCTATCCAGAAAAATTCATGAAAGTGGAACATCGAGATGTAATGGGTGCTTTTTTGTCACAGGGTGTGAAACGTAAAAAACTTGGGGATATTATGATAGCAGGAGGAAAGATTCATTTGCTTGCTGCTAAAGAGGTCGTACCTTATATCAAGCTGAACTTAACATCTATTAAAAAGTCTCGGATATCCTTTACCGAACAATCACTGCAATCGCTTATGGTGAAGGAAGAGAGCTGGAAAGCGTATGACAAAACAATTTCTTCATTACGATTAGATACAGTGATTAAAGAGATATATGGATTATCCCGCAAGGATGCAGCCACATTTATCCAAAAACAGCTCGTAAAAGTAAATTATCGTGTAGTGGATGATGTGAAATTCCAAATGCAGGAGGGGGATATGCTTTCTGTACGTGGGAAGGGACGAAGTAAAATAGTAGAAATTCGAGGAAGAACCAAGAAAGATAAAATTAAAATGACTGCTGCAATGTTACAATAAATACTAGCAATTTAGCAGAAGATGATGAATAATAAAGAGAGAATTGGTATATCGAAACCGATCAGGGAGGTGGAGATGGTGGCATTATCACCATTAGATATTCATAATAAAGAATTTGTAAGAGGTTGGAAAGGCTATGACGTGGATGAAGTAAATAAATTTCTTGATCAAGTGATGAAGGATTATGAAATTGTTCTCCGTGAGAGAGATGAATTAGATCAGAAAGCAAAAGAGCTTCAGGAGCGGTTAGGACATTTTACAAATATTGAAGAAACGTTAAATAAATCTATTTTAGTGGCTCAAGAAACGGCAGAAGATATTAAAGGCAGTGCAACAAAAGAGGCAAAACTAATTATTAAAGAAGCAGAAAAAAATGCTGACCGTATTGTCAATGAAGCATTAAGTAAAGCAAGAAAAATTTCTCTGGACGTTGAAGAACTTAAAAAGCAAGCAAAAGTATTTCGTTCTAGAATGCGTATGCTAGTTCAAGCGCAATTAGAAATGCTCGGTACAGATGACTGGGAAGAGCTATTTGACACAGAAATAGATGAAGACTTGGAATTAATGGAGCATGAATCTTAAAGGCTTGACTTAGACTTGTATATTACATATAATTCATACAAGTAAAGTTTTTTTCGACAATAATTTTATAATTTTTAATAATACAGTGAAAGAGAAAGTATAAAAGTATATTCTGGGCAAGCGAGTTAGGGATGGTGTAAGCCTAATGCAGAAGTCTTTTAGAAAATCACTCTGGAGTAGCTATTATGAATGTATGTAGTAGTAGCCGTCTGTCCACGTTACGGATTTCGAGTGAATTTAATGCCAGTCATTAAATTTATAAGGGTGGTACCGCGAGTCTTCTCGTCCCTTCAGGGATTAGAGGACTCTTTTTGTATATAAAATGAAGCTTCATTGAGTGGAAGTTTTGTTCTTCTCCACTGAATTAGCCTGAGTGAATCAGGAAATTAGCGTCCGTTATCTCCCGTCTAAATAAATTTATTTTTACTCTTTATCTTGAGACGTGGGTTTTTACGGATGATTATCCGTGATAAAAACTATATTGTTAGACTGAAATGATGAAAATAACAGGAGGGTATATCTTGGAATACAAACAAACACTATTAATGCCAAAAACAGCTTTTCCGATGCGGGGAAATCTTCCAAATAAAGAGCCGGAGCGCCAAAAAAATTGGGAAGAAAATAACCAGTATCAAAAAAACTTAGAACGTACAAAAGGAAGACCATTATTTATTTTACATGATGGACCTCCCTATGCGAATGGAGATATTCATATCGGACACGCGCTTAATAAAATTTTAAAAGATTTTATTATACGCTATAAATCCATGACTGGTTATCATGCTCCTTATATTCCTGGGTGGGACACACATGGATTGCCGATTGAGACAGCTTTAACAAAGAAAAAGAAAGTAAAACGAAAAGAAATGTCTATTGCAGAATTTCGTAAACTTTGTGAGGAATATGCGCTTGGACAAATTGATAGTCAGCGTACACAATTTAAAAAATTAGGAGTACGTGGAGATTGGGATAATCCATATATTACATTAACGAAAGAGTATGAAGCTTCTCAAATCAAGGTATTTGGAGAAATGGCACGAAAAGGCTATATTTATAAAGGTTTAAAGCCTGTATATTGGTCCCCATCCTCTGAATCTGCACTTGCTGAAGCGGAAATTGAATATCAGGATAAACGCTCTCCTTCTATCTATGTGTCATTTGAAGTAACAGATGGAAAAGATGTATTAGACGGTGGCGAGAAAATTGTTATTTGGACAACAACTCCTTGGACGCTTCCTGCTAACTTAGGAATCAGCTTACATCCAAATTTAAGTTATGTCGTAGCACAGGTGAACGATGAAAAGTATGTTGTTGCGGAAGCTCTATTAGAGGACGTAAAAGAGGTCTTAGGCTGGGATGACGTAACTGTTGTCAAGAAATTCAAAGGTCAAGAAGCTGATCGTGTAGAAGCACAGCATCCATTCTACGATCGCAAATCCCTTGTGATGCTTGGCGAACATGTTACAACAGATGCAGGTACAGGATGTGTGCATACTGCGCCTGGTCACGGGGAAGATGACTTTTATGTTTGCCGCAACTACGATATTGATGCATTTTGTCCAGTTGATGAGAAAGGCGTATTTACAAAAGAGGCACCAGGATTTGAAGGTTTATTCTATGATGAAGCAAATAAAGCCATTACAGAATTATTGGATGAAAAGGGTGCTTTATTAAAACTAGAATTTATCACGCACTCTTATCCACATGATTGGAGAACAAAGAAACCAACCATTTTCCGTGCGACTTCTCAGTGGTTTGCATCGATTAAGGATTTCCGACAAGGTATTCTCGAAGAAATTAAAAATGTGAATTGGTATCCTCATTGGGGGGAAACAAGACTTTACAACATGGTAAGAGATCGTGAAGACTGGTGTATTTCTAGGCAGCGTGCTTGGGGTGTTCCTATTCCTGTATTCTATGGAGAAGACGGTACGCCAATCATTACGGATGAAACTATATCACATGTTTCTGATTTATTCAGAGAGTATGGTTCCAATGTATGGTTTGAAAGAGAAGCAAAAGATCTATTACCAGAAGGCTTTACTTCGGAACATAGTCCGAATGGTCATTTTACAAAAGAAGTAGATATTATGGATGTATGGTTTGATTCAGGTTCTTCCCACGAAGGCGTCCTTATGAATAGAGAAGACCATAAACGTCCGGCTGATGTATACTTAGAAGGCAGTGACCAATACCGTGGCTGGTTTAACTCATCCTTATCTACATCTGTAGCAGTAACTGGTAAAGCACCATATAAAAATATTATCAGTCACGGCTTTGTTCTTGATGGAAATGGACGTAAGATGAGTAAATCATTAGGAAATGTCATTGTTCCTTCGAAGGTACAAAAACAATTGGGTTCCGATATTTTACGATTATGGGTAGCAAGTGTTGACTATCAAGCAGATGTACGTATTTCAGACGATATTTTAAAACAAACATCCGAAAGCTATCGTAAAATCCGAAATACTTTCCGTTTCCTATTAGCTAACCTTGCTGATTTTAATCCTAGTAAGGACCGTGTGAAAGATGAGGACTTGCAAGAAGTCGATCGCTATATGCTTTATCGCTTGCAGCAAGTATTAAAAGGTGCACGCGAGAATTATGAACACTTTGAATTTGCTCCAGTAATTAATCAGGTTCATAACTTCTGTTCGGTAGATTTAAGTTCATTTTACCTGGACTTTGCGAAGGATATCCTATATATTGAAGCTGCAGATCATCCACGTCGCCGCAGTATTCAAACAGGGTATTATGAAATTCTAACAACGCTTGTACAACTGCTTGCGCCAATTATTCCACATACAGCGGAAGAAGTATGGGAGTATATTCCGGGTGTAGAAGCGGAAACAGTTCATTTAACAGATATTCCTGAACCGCGCCAAGTAGCTGGTTTGGAAGATGTTGTGGAAAAATGGGATCACTTTATGGAAGTAAGAGATGATGTATTAAAGGCTCTAGAAGAAGCTAGAAGTGAGAAAGTTATCGGGAAATCATTAGAAGCGAAAATTCGATTAGCTCCACTTGATGAAGAAACAAAACAAGTGCTTGAAAATGTGGCTAATTTACATCAGTACTTCATTGTTTCCGAAACAGTAATCTCTGATGAAAAAGGAATTGGAAAAGCATACGACTATGTAGAAGTTGCAGTTGAAAAGCACCCGGGTGAAACGTGTGAACGCTGCTGGGTTGCCTCTGACACAGTAGGAGAAGACAAAGATCATCCAGGGCTATGCACCAGATGTGCTAACGTTGTAAAAGAAAATTATACTAACTAAAATTTCTTGGAAAAGAGCCAGCTGGCTCTTTTTTAGGCGTTTATATAATTATCCCTCCTCTTAATATCTAAACAAGCATGATGGCCCCTTTATGAGGATGTTCAAAAAGTACCCCAATGATAAGCGGCGAATTTCTGCGTTTACGTGTCTTTTCCGATAGGGCTGGGACTGGGACTGCTGGGATTACTCGTCCCATTGAAAACTGAACACGCACTTTATCTATATTCTTTCTATATTGTTGTTTCTTGAAAATTAACAGCAGAAAGGATAAGATAAGAAAGACTTCCGATTAGATTGGAGAAATGAACATGTGGAGATATTATCTAATTGCCATTGTCCTTATTGGATTAGACCAATGGACAAAATGGCTTGTTGCAACCAGAATGGAGCTGGGTGAATCCATCCCAGTTATTAATGATTTCTTCTATATTACCTCGCATCGTAATTCCGGAGCTGCATGGGGCATTTTAGAAGGACAAATGGGGCTATTTTACATTATAACAGTGATTGTTATTGCCGGATTAATATACTTTTTACATACACATGGAAAACAAGATCGCCTGATTGCTATAGGTGTTGGTGTGTTAATAGGGGGAGCGATTGGGAATTTTATTGATCGTATTTTATACCAAGAAGTAGTCGATTTTGCGAACTTCTATATTTTTAATTATAATTTTCCAATATTCAACGTTGCTGATTCTGCACTCACGATTGGTGTGATTATTGTAATCATTGCAATTATACTGGATGAAAGAAAGCGGGGCAAAGAGAAAAAATGACAGTAAACCAGCATATAGTATCAGAAACAGAGAGCAAAAAAAGAGTCGATAAAATTCTATCTGATTTGCTGCAGGACCATTCACGCTCTCAAATTCAAAGTTGGATTGAAGAAGGACATGTGACATTGAATGGCGAAAAGGTTAAAGCCAATCAAAAATGTCAGGCAGGGGAAACCATTAGATGGGAAGTTCCGGAAACGAAACCTCTTGTGCTCGAGCCAGAGAATATTCCGTTAGACATTGTTTATGAAGATGCGGATTTATTGGTAGTTAATAAAGCAAAAGGAATGGTCGTACACCCTTCCGCAGGTCACCACACGGGTACATTGGTACATGCTTTATTGTACCATTGTAAAGATTTATCTGGGATCAATGGGGTAGAACGCCCAGGGATTGTACACCGAATTGATATGGATACAAGCGGGTTATTAGTTGTTGCGAAAAATGATCTTGCCCACCAAAATTTATCGGAACAGTTACAAGAAAAACAATTGAAACGGACTTATGAAGCCATTGTTCATGGGGAAATTGGGCATGAGACGGGGTTAATTGACGCGCCAATTGGCAGAGATCCAAAAGACCGTCAAAAAATGGGTATCGTTGAAAATGGGAAACCAGCAGTTACGCATTTTCGTGTATTAGAGCGTTTTTCAGACTATACACATATTGAATGTCAGTTAGAGACTGGCAGAACGCATCAAATACGTGTTCATATGCAGTATATTGGTTTTCCGCTTGTAGGTGATCCAAAATATGGCCAGCGAAAATCATTCGATGTCCAAGGCCAAGCACTTCATGCAAAGCAAATTGGCTTTATACATCCTAGAACGGAACAATGGATGGAATTTGAAGCAGCTCCCCCAGCTATCTTTATGGAAACGCTCGACCAAATTCGTAAAATGTATTGACAGACACATCAAATTTTGACATAATAAGTGATGACAATTAAAGACCTTTAACAATAGTCCTGTGAGGCTAGAAAGGATACGATAAGCAGTTTTCTAAAGTGTACGTATGCCCTTTTCCATCTCCAGGAAAAGGGTTTTTTATGTGGGAGGAGCCGTTGCGATGAAGAAAAAAACAGAGATTCTTGATGCTGCAGCTATAAATAGAGCATTGACTAGAATGTCTCATGAAATTCTAGAAAAGAATAAAGGTGGAGAGAACCTCATTTTGATTGGAATCAAAACAAGAGGTGTCCCGCTAGCAAAAAGTATTCAAGAAAAAATTAAGCAAATTGAAGATATTGAAGTTCCGCTTGGTGAATTAGATATTACCATGTATCGGGATGATCTGGAAAAGAAAAATAACCATGAGGATCCACAAATCAATTCGGTTTCTATTAACATGGATATTACAGACAAGCAGGTGATCCTGATTGATGATGTTCTTTATACAGGAAGGACCGTCCGTGCGGCAATGGATGCGGTAATGGATGTTGGCAGACCAGCTGCTATACAGCTTGGTACATTAGTGGACCGGGGGCATCGTGAGCTTCCTATCCGAGCTGACTATGTAGGGAAAAATATCCCTACCTCAGAGCAGGAAATTGTAGTTGTTCAACTAAGTGAAGAAGACCAAGTTGACCTGGTTTCCATTTACGAAAAGAATATATGATAACTTTTAATCAAATCCAGAGAGATTTGAAAGGTTGTTTAGTGAAACGAATGCTTATTTGATGTATTCGTCTACCTCTCTGCAACCTTTGCAGGGAGTTTTTTTTGCACTTTTTTATCGCAGTGTAACTTGCTGGGACTGGGACTGGGACTGCGATTACTCGTCCCATCGAAGGGCTTTTGTAAGACTCCCACTTCAAGAAATGAGTAAAAAATTATATTTCTAAGTGGGAGATCTAACAGCCAGTAACGGCCCGATTCGTTCAACTAACCTTCAGTGGGGGATGAAAGAAAGCCCCCCACTGAAGGAAGTTTCACTTTATGGATATCATCACATCAAAGAGGGAGAGATGAATCGTGGAACATTTTATTTCGATGAACCAATTATCGAAAGAAACGATGAATCAAATTCTTAAAGAAGCAGAATCGATAAGAAAATCACCGATTACAATTAACCAACAATTATTCGCAGCGAATTTATTCTTTGAACCAAGTACAAGAACAAAAATGAGTTTTGAAGTTGCGCAGAAAAAACTAGGATTAGAGATGCTGGACTTGCACACAGAAGCGTCCAGTCTGAGAAAGGGAGAATCGTTATATGATACGGCGAAAACCTTTGAAGCAATTGGAGCGAATGTTCTAGTTGTTCGGCATCCCTCCGATCATTGGATAGATGAGATAGAGAAAGAAGGTAATCTGAAAATTCCTGTGATTAATGCTGGATCCGGAAAAGAAGAGCATCCTACCCAGTGTATGTTAGATTTACTGACCATGTATCAAGAGTTTGGCAGCGTAGAAGGCAGAAAAGTTGTCATTGCTGGTGACATTAAACATAGCCGTGTTGCTAGGTCGAATGCGCTGGCTCTAGAAAAATTAGGAGCTGAAGTTTACCTGAGTGCAGCGCCTGGCTTTGAAGATAACACGCTGCATTATCCGTATATTACCATGGATGAGGCAGTAGAGAAAGTGGATGTGGTGATGTTGCTTCGGATCCAGCATGAACGACATATTCATAAGGCGGAGACGTCTGATTATCTTACTCTCTATGGCCTGACAATGGAGAGAGCAGCAAAAATGCAAAAGCATGCGATTATTATGCACCCCGCCCCGATTAATAGAGGGGTAGAGATAGATACCAGATTAGTAGAAAGTAACCAATCACGTATTTTTAAACAAATGGAGAATGGTGTTTATGTAAGAATGGCCATTTTATTACATGTATTAAAAGAATGGGGGATTATTCATGAAAACGAAATTAACAAACGCAAAACGCTTAACGTCATCTAATGAATTTGTAAACTGTGAGATTCTCATAGAAGACGGAAAAATTATAAAAATAGCTTCTCGAGTAGCAGAGCAGGCTGATAAAACAATTGATGCTAAAAACAATCTTGTTTCACCAGGTTTTATCGATGTGCATATTCATTTACGGGAACCAGGCGGGGAATATAAAGAAACCATTGCAACAGGCACCCAGTCTGCAGCGAGAGGCGGTTATACAACAGTTTGTTCGATGCCGAATACAAATCCCGTCCCAGATAATTCCGAAACATTAGCGCAGCTGTTTCACAAAGTGAAAGAAGATGCAGTAGTCCGTGTCCTCCCATATGCTTCTATCACGAAAGGCTTAAAAGGAGAAGAACGTACAAATATTAAAGAGCTATTCGAACAAGGTGCATTTGCTTTTACAGATGACGGAGTAGGAATTCAAACAGCGAATCAAATGCTTCAAGCAATGAAGGAAGCAGCAGCGTGTGGCGCAGCGATTGTGGCACATTGTGAAGATAACTCGCTTGTTTATGGCGGGGTTACGCATGATGGAGAAGTAAGCAAGAGATTAAACCTTCCTGGAATTCCATCTCTAAGTGAGTCTGTACAAATTGCCAGAGATGTATTATTAGCTGAAGCTGCTGATTGTCATTATCATGTTTGTCATGTCAGCACAAAGGAATCGGTTCGTGTCATCCGAGATGCGAAAAAAGCGGGAATCAAAGTAACTGCGGAGGTTTCTCCCCATCACCTGTTATTAAATGAAACGGATATCGTTGAAAATGACGCAAATTTCAAAATGAATCCGCCGCTAAGAGGAATAGATGATCAAGAAGCGCTTATCGAAGGACTTTTAGACGGGACCATTGATTTTATTGCAACAGACCATGCACCGCATGCAGAGGAAGAAAAAGCAAATGGATTCATAGAGGCCCCATTCGGTATCGTTGGTTTAGAGACAGCATTTCCATTATTGTATACACATCTCGTACAGAAAAATGTATTAAGCTTACAAGAACTGGTGGATAGAATGACAAAAAAACCAGCAGCGGTTTTCGGACTTCCTTATGGAACATTGGAAGAAGGAGCCCCAGCTGATATAACGATTGTTGATTTAGAAAAAACGGCAAAAATTGATCGTTACCAATTTGCTTCCAAAGGGAAGAACACGCCTTTCCATGGCTGGGAAGTAACAGGATTTCCTGTAATGACAATCGTAGCAGGTAAAGTTGTATTTGAGGAGGATAACCATGCGTAAACGTAATTTAATACTGGAAGATGGAACAGTTTTTGAAGGACACGGTTTTGGCAGTGAGACAGTTTCTAGAGGAGAGATTGTTTTTAATACGAGTATGACCGGATATCAAGAAGTGATCACAGACCCAAGCTATTGTGGTCAATTTGTAACAATGACCTATCCCCTAATCGGGAATTACGGGATAAACCGAGATGATTATGAAACGGTGACACCATTTATTCATGGTTTAATTGTGAAACAATATAGCGAGCAACCCTCTAATTTTCGTAATGAAGAGACGATTGACAGCTTCTTAAAAGCAAATAATATTCCTGGTATTTCTGGAATTGATACTAGAAAATTAACCCGTATTATTCGCAAGCATGGAACGATGAAAGCTGCTATCGTTTCAGCAGAGGAAGATACTGAGAAAGTAATTAAAGAATTGAAGAATACCGAATTTTCAAGAGACCAAGTAAAGCAAACCTCCACAAGTAAACCGTACGTGGTTCCTGGTAGAGGACGTCGCGTTGTACTTGTAGATTTTGGTGCAAAACACGGTATACTTCGAGAATTAACAAAACGAGATTGTCAGATTACAGTCGTGCCATATGACTATAGTGCAGCAGAAATTCTGCGTCTTCGTCCAGATGGCGTTATGCTGACAAACGGACCTGGAGATCCCAAAGATGTACCGGAAGCAATCGAAATGATTAAAGGGATTTTAGGAAAAGTGCCGATTTTTGGAATTTGCCTTGGGCACCAGCTTCTGTCCTTAGCTTGTGGGGCAAATACAGAAAAAATGAAGTTTGGACATCGAGGTGCAAACCATCCGGTGAAAGATTTAAAAAACGATAAAACCTATCTTACTTCCCAAAATCATAGCTATGCGGTTAATCCAGATTCACTCGAAAATACAGGATTAGAATTAACCCAGATCGCTATTAACGATGAAACAGTAGAGGGAGTAAAACACATTACGCATCCAGCATTCTCGGTGCAGTATCATCCAGAAGCTTCTCCGGGACCAGAAGATACAAATTATTTATTTGATGAATTTTTAAAATTAATGGATCAACAAGAGAAAAAACAGGAGGTTCATATAAATGCCTAAACGTACAGATATTCAAAAAATCCTCGTAATTGGATCCGGTCCGATTGTAATCGGGCAAGCAGCAGAATTCGATTATTCTGGTACACAAGCTTGTCAAGCGCTAAGAGAAGAAGGATACTATGTCATCTTAGCTAACTCTAATCCGGCAACGATTATGACTGATAATACAGTTGCTGATAAAGTATATATGGAACCTTTAACAGAGGAATTCTTAACCAAAATTATTCGTAAAGAGCATCCAGATGCTATCTTGCCGACGCTTGGCGGACAAACTGGTCTAAACCTTGCAATGGAACTGGTTCGTAAAGGGGTTTTAGAGGACCATGATGTTCAATTACTTGGTACAGCGCCAGAATCGATTCAAAAAGCAGAAGATAGAGAATTATTCCGTACCTTGATGCATGAATTAAATGAACCAGTGCCAGAAAGTGAAATTGTTCATACAGTGGATGAAGCTGTAGATTTTGCTAATTTAATTGGCTACCCGCTCATTGTTCGTCCAGCCTACACGCTTGGTGGTACTGGCGGGGGAATGTGCTACAACGAACAAGAGCTAAGAGAAATTACACATAACGGACTTGTCCTTTCTCCAGTAAATCAGTGCTTGATTGAACGCAATATTGCTGGTTTTAAAGAAATTGAATATGAAGTAATGCGTGACCACAAGGATCAGGCAATTGTTGTTTGTAATATGGAAAATATTGACCCAGTGGGAATACATACTGGAGATTCGATTGTTGTTGCGCCATCACAAACGTTAAGTGATCGAGAATATCATCTGTTGCGTAATGCTTCCTTGAAAATTATTCGTTCCTTAGAAATTGAAGGCGGCTGTAATGTCCAGCTGGCACTCGATCCATATAGCTTCCAATATTATGTGATTGAAGTAAATCCGCGTGTTAGCCGTTCATCTGCCCTGGCTTCGAAAGCAACAGGATATCCAATTGCAAAAATTGCAGCAAAAATTGCAGTTGGTTATACATTGGATGAAATCATTAATCCAATTACCGGTAAAACGTATTCCATGTTTGAACCAGCGTTGGATTATGTTGTCACCAAATTTCCGCGCTTCCCATTCGATAAATTCACAACTGGTGACCGTCGTTTAGGTACGCAAATGAAGGCAACGGGGGAAGTTATGGCGATTGGTCGTAACTTAGAAGAGTCCCTATTAAAAGGTATTCGTTCCTTGGAAATGGGCACGGAAGAACTTTACCTTGCCAAAGCAGAAAAATTAGATGAAGAGACGTTGAATAAACGCTTGAAGCGTGCAGATGATGAGCGTATTTTCCTTTTAGCCGAAGCGCTTCGCCGTGGTTATTCTGTGGATCAAATTTTTGATATAACAAAAATTGACCGCTTTTTCTTAAACAGCTTAAATAAAATTATCGAAACAGAGAAAACATTAATTGAAAATAAAAATGATATTGCTGTACTAAAAGAAGCGAAAGAATTAGGAATTGCCGATGTACAAATCGCAAGGCTTTGGAACGTTTCAATTGATGAAGTATATGCATTAAGACAAAAAGAAAATGTCTTCCCAGTTTATAAAATGGTAGATACGTGTGCAGCAGAATTTGAATCCGAAACACCGTATTTCTACAGTACTTATGAAACAGAAAATGAGTCGGTTGTCACTGACCGAAAGAAAATTTTAGTACTTGGTTCAGGTCCAATCCGAATCGGACAAGGGATTGAATTTGACTACGCAACCGTACATTCTGTCTTTGCGATTAAAGAACTTGGCTATGAAGCAATTATTATGAATAATAACCCGGAAACCGTATCTACAGATTTCACGATTTCCGATAAGCTTTACTTTGAGCCGCTCACATTAGAAGATGTGATGCATGTGATTGAACTGGAAAAACCAGAAGGCGTCATTGTGCAGTTTGGCGGGCAAACAGCAATTAACCTTGCAGAAGGCCTGGAGCGCCGTGGTGTGAAAATATTAGGTACAGGACTGGAAGCAATTGACCGTGCGGAAGACCGTGATAAATTTGAAGTCTTATTAGATGAACTTCATTTACTTCGACCAGAGGGGAAAGCAGTGCCAAAATTAGATCAAGCCATTGAAACTGCAAATGAAATTGGTTACCCCGTACTGGTACGCCCTTCTTATGTTATTGGCGGAAGCCGTATGGAAATTGTTTATAGCGAAAAAGAGCTGGAAAACTATTTAGCGAAGTCAGATAACATTGATTCCGCACATCCCATTTTGATTGATAAGTATCTAACAGGGATGGAAGCAGAAGTAGATGCGATAAGTGATGGAGAAACAACCATTGTTCCTGGAATAATGGAGCATATCGAACGTGCCGGTGTCCACTCTGGAGATTCCATGGCTGTATATCCGCCACAGCGTTTAAGTGAAGCGGTGAAGGAAAAGTGTTTAGATGCAGCAGTGAAGATTTCCAAAGCACTTAAAGTAAAAGGTTTAATCAATATCCAGTTCATTATCCGCGGGGAAGATGTTTATGTGCTTGAAGTGAATCCAAGAGCCAGCAGAACGATTCCTTTCTTAAGTAAAATTACTGGCGTAACGATGGCAAACATTGCAACCAAATGTATTTTAGGTGAAAAGTTAGCGAATATGGGTTATGAAACAGGTATTTTACCAGAACAGGATCTGGTTTCTGTGAAAATTCCAGTATTCTCTTTTGAAAAATTACGCAGTGTCGATACCATTCTTGGACCAGAAATGAAATCTACCGGCGAAGCAATCGGCTATGATAAAACATTAGAAAAAGCATTGTATAAAGGGCTTATCGCTTCTGGGTTAAAAGTCCCGCAAGAAGGCGGTGTGTTATTAACGGTTGCTGATAAAGATAAGGCAGAAATGCTGGAAGTAGCAGAACGATTCCACCAACTCGGATTTGTTCTTTATGCAACACAAGGTACAGCAGCCTATATCCGTGAAGAAGGAGACATTCCAGTTGTTGAGGTAGGGAAAGTTGGCTTGGATGAGCCGAATGTTCTTTCTATCATCGAGGAAGGAAAAGTACAATTTGTTGTCAACACACTTAATTCTGGACAGAAACCAAGATCAGACGGTTTCTTAATCCGCCGTCAAGCAGTAGAGCATGGAATTGCCTGCTTAACAAATTTAGACACAGTGAATGCAATTATCAATGTCATCGACTCTACGACCTTTACAGCAAAACCGATTAGCCAGCAAAAGGTGACACAGTAATGAAGAAAAGATATGAAATGAAAGTACTATCCGTTGAAAACATTGCTAAAGAAACAATTGAAATGAAATTGTATCAGCCAGAGATCAGTAAAGAAACAGTGCCAGGACAATTCTTACATTTGCTTGTCCCAGGATTTACATTAAGAAGGCCTATCTCGATTGCCAAAGTTGACAAGCAAGAAGGATCCGTTACCATCTTGTTCAAAATAGTTGGAGGTGGAACAAGCGCTTTAGCAGCTTATCAACCGGGAATGACGATAGATGCCCTCGGCCCGAATGGAAATGGCTTCTCTGTAGACGATGTAAAAGAAGGTGAACGTGTCCTATTAGTAGGTGGAGGAATTGGTGTTCCTCCGATCTACCACCTTGCAAAACAATTAGCAGAAAAGAACGTGGAGCTTATTGCTGTTTTGGGATTTCAATCAAAGGACTATGTCTTTTATGAAGCAGAATTCCAAAAAATAGCAAAAACATACGTCGTAACAAACGATGGTTCATACGGCCATCAAGGGTTTGTAACACATGTATTTTCTGAAGTTGGAGCATTTGATCAATACTTCAGTTGTGGCCCTCTGCCGATGCTGCGTGCGATAACCAAAGAATTAAAAGACATCCCAGGTAAAGTCTCACTAGAAGAAAGAATGGGCTGTGGTGTTGGTGCCTGCATGGCTTGTGTGTTGCCGACAGTCGATAACAATTATAAGAAAATATGCAGTGATGGACCGGTGTTTTCTGCACAGGAGGTTGTTTTATGAACCTAGAGGTAAAATTACCTGGACTAACATTAAAAAATCCAATTATGCCTGCATCAGGCTGCTTTGGATTTGGCAAAGAATATAGCGACTACTATGATTTAAGTCGTTTAGGTGCTGTTATTATGAAGGCAGCTACACAATTTGAGCGTTTTGGGAACCCTACTCCGCGTGTTGCGGAAACTTCTTCTGGAATGTTAAATGCCATTGGTCTGCAAAACCCTGGTGTCGATCGGATTATTGGCACGGAAGTTCCTAGACTCGCCGAATATGATATGTCTATTATTGCGAATGTCGCAGGAAGCTCTTTAGAGGAATATATTTTTGTAGCAAAGGCTTTTAACAGGACAAACGAGGTTCACGCATTAGAGCTAAATATATCTTGTCCCAATGTAAAAGAAGGCGGAATCCAGTTTGGAACAGATCCTGAAATGGCAAAGAAGGTAACAGCAGCAGTAAAGGAAGCAAGTCAGCTCCCTGTTTACGTAAAATTATCACCGATTGTAACGAGTATCGTAGAAATGGCAAAAGCGGTTGAAGAAGCAGGTGCGGACGGACTATCGATGATTAATACACTGACCGGCATGAGGCTTCACTTGCCGACTGGAAAGCCGCTAATCGCCAATCAGACAGGCGGATTATCCGGTGCGGCGATTAAACCGATTGCTATCCGAATGATTTACGAGGTACGCCAGCATGTATCGATTCCAATTATTGGCATGGGAGGTATTTCCACTGCAGAGGATGTATTAGAATTTTTGCAGGCTGGTGCGGATGCAGTTGCAGTTGGTACCGCAAATTTCCAAAATCCTTTTGCATGTGTAGACATTATTGATGCACTTCCAGAAACATTAACAAAATATCAATATACATCTGTTCAAGACGTTATTGACAGAAGGAGTGTAAACGTATGAGCGTCTATGTCGCACTAGATTTCCCAACGTGGACGGAAACAGAGCGCTTTTTGCAAGAAAATGATCTGGCAGGCGTTCCTGTAAAAGTAGGAATGGAGCTCTTTTATCGGGAAGGTCCAGCAATTGTTGAAAAGCTGCAAGCTCATAATCATTCCATCTTTTTAGACTTAAAGCTTCACGATATTCCAAATACCGTTCATCAGGCAATGAAAAATATTGCTTCCCTGGACGTAGACTTAGTAACAACACATGCTATTGGCGGAAAAGAAATGATTTACCAAGCAAAGCAAGGCCTGGCGGGTTCATCTACAAAGCTGATGACAGTTACGATATTAACTTCGATGGATAGTGCTATTTTAGAGCAAGAGCTTGGCTTACCGGGAAATGTAGAAGAGAACGTCATCCGTTTTGCGACATTAGCGCAAGAAGCTGGAGCAGATGGAGTGGTTAGTTCGGTACATGAGGTACCAATGATTAAAAAGCATTGCGGGGAGAAGTTCCTATCCATTACACCAGGAATCCGTTTGGCAGATTCTTCTCAGGACGACCAGAAACGTATCGCAACACCTAAAAAAGCAAAAGAACTGGGCAGTGATTTTCTTGTTGTCGGCAGAAGTATTACAAAAGCAGCGAATCCAAGAAAAGCATATGAACAAGTGTTGAAGGAGTGGCAGCATGGAGAATAATATAACGAAAGAATTACTAGCAATCGAAGCAGTACAATTAAATGTAGATAACTATTTCACATGGACATCTGGTTTAAAATCGCCTATTTATTGTGACAATCGTTTAACGATGAGTTATCCTGCCGTTCGTAAAAAAATCGTTAAAGCATTTGCGGAAATGGTGAAAAATAGTAACACAAAGCCAGAAGTGATCGCCGGCTGTGCTACTGCTGGTATTCCACATGCAGCCTGGTTAGCAGAAGAACTTGAATTACCAATGGTGTATGTTCGATCTAAACCAAAGGGGCATGGCAAAGGTAATCAGATTGAAGGTGCGTCTGTTAAAGGGAAAAAGGTTCTTGTTATTGAAGATTTGATTTCCACTGGCGGATCATCCATTCAAGCGGCTGAGGCGCTAAAGCAAGAAGGTGCTGAAATTACGGCAGTATATTCCATTTTCACTTATGGACTTCCAAGAGCACAAGAAGCATTTGAGGAAGCTGGATTCTCCTATCAATCTATTACTGGTTTCGATCAATTATTAGAGTTGCTGTTAGAAGAAAATAAGCTCACAGAAAAAGAAAAAGCGACTGTGCTAGCGTGGAGAAGCGAGTTATAAGTATAAAATTGCCTAAAAAGGATGAACACTTAAAAGCGTGTTCATCCTTTTCTTATTTCTCCCACATACTCATCCACTCATCAATGGAAAAGGATTGAATCTCATTATCTTTTTTCTTTAAATGGATATACTTCTTCAGTTTGCTATCTGCTGTTTGTATGAAATCAATCACTTGCTGGCGGACTTCCTCCGTATCTACTGTACGAGTAAGCCAGTCTTGGAAAGGAAGTTCTTTTACTCGTATATCATCCTGTAGAAAGGTAAACCGATGTTTCAAAAAGAGTGTTTTCCATTCGGAAAGGCTTTTGGAGCGTACGTGACTTGGATCACGCATGGCTTCCAGTTTATTTAAAAATTGATCTTCGTCTGGATTTTCGGAAACGATGTTATCGATAAATAAGCATTTTCCACCGGTTTTTAAAACACGATACGCTTCTTGAATAAATTTTTCAGGATGAGGAAAGTGATGGGCAGCGATGCGGCAAGTTACAATATCAATGGATTCATCAAGAAAAGGGAGTTCTTCGGCATCAGCAACAACAAATAGGATATTATCGGTTTCATCTATGCTATTTCTTACGTTCGATAACATAGATGGCGTTAAATCCGTTGCAATGACCTGCTTGGCGAGTGGAGCTAATGTTTTTGCAACTTGCCCTCCGCCTGTTGCAACATCTAAGATAATTTGTTGATCAGATGGTTTTAACCAATCTAGGATTTTTTGCAAAGCAGCTGGATTGCTGTGTGTACTACTGTGAACATAAGCATCTTTTCTTTTTGTAAATAATTCTTTGTTCAATATCTTTTTATCCATGGAAACACTTCCTTTCTTGCTTTTGTAAAGTTAAGAAAATACGATTAATTATATACTATATGGTATAATGAAATAAGTAAAATACAATATTTTAATCGAAAAAGATAAGAATTAGTTATTGGGGGCTATTTTATGCGGATGGATGATTATGAAATCCTTTTAAAACTCTATGAAATTGGAACAATACGGGGGACAGCAAAAGCGATTCTTATTTCACAGCCAGCTGTTACCCAACGTTTGAAATATATGGAAAGTTATTTTGGTGAAATTATATTTATACGAACCTCCAAGCGATTATTGCCAACACCTGCTGGAGAACGGATTATTCAGCATGCAAAAGAAACTGTGGAGAAGGAACGCCAATTTAAAAATCGTTTAGCCGAGACAGGAGAAGAAATACAAGGAACGTTATCCATTGCTTGCTCATCCTTAATCAGCCAACGTTATTTGCCAGATATCCTCGGGGAGTACACAGCAGCCTATCCGAAAGTAACCATTGACTTAGTAACAGGAATCAGTGAAAATATCAGGCAAAATCATAAGCAATATCATGTATGTATTATTCGTGGCGAAAAATTAAAAGAGACAGCTTCTTTGCATTTGTTTGATGATCCGCTTTATATATTTGATACGGAGCCTTTTCCAGATCATTCTATAAAAGAAAGACCGCTTATCTCTTTCAAAAGTGATGATAGTATGCATGAGCTTGTCGACAGCTGGTTATTTGAACAGCAAAATTATATTAAACCGCAAAAAAAGATGACAGTAGATCAAATTGAAACTTGCAAACAATTTATGAAGCAAGGAATTGGCATGGCTGTATTGCCGGGCAGTGTCTCGAATCATTTGAAAGAGCATTATCCATATATTCCTTTATTTGTTGAAAATAAGGCATTAACCCGTGATACATGGGTCTGCTTTCAGGAAGGAATCCGTCAGCTTCCTCAAGTCGATCATTTTCTCCGTTTACTGGAAAACTATGATTTTATAACGGAGTAAAAAATAGAAAGCTTCTTTAGAAAAAATGTTTAAGGATAATGAATAAAGGAAATAGTACCATTAGATTAAATGATAAAGGAGCAGTGATTCGATGAGCAACATTATTTTCAGTTCAAAAGCAACAGCAGAAAATGGCAGAGACGGTCATGTGAAATCAGATGATGGAATTATCGATGTAGACCTAGTAGATCCAGCAGGTAAATCAGAAAAAAAAGGCTCTAATCCGGAACAACTCTTTGCTGCTGGTTATGCAGCATGCTACGATGGAGCGCTTAATTTAATGGCATCCAAACAAGGTAAAAACATTAAATCTGAAACTACTGCGGAGATTCATTTTATGAAAGATACTTCAGATGATGGTTTTAAAATTGGCGCAACCTTGCATATCAAAATGGAGGGAGTCAGCCAAGATGAAGCAGAGGAACTGGCAGAAGCAGCGCATCAATTCTGCCCATATTCCAAAGCGACAAGAGGGAACATTGATGTAGAATTAAAACCGACGGCGGTTTAACTATTTATGCATAATAAAAGTTCCAACCTTAACGGGCTGGAACTTTTTTATGCCAAAGAAAAAGTACTTCCAGCTTATAAAACACAGAACAAGCACTTTAAGGGGATTTTTGCTCCCCCTCTTTGCTTAAATTACCAATTCTTCATCCCACACTGCAAATATACCATTTCCTTTGCCAGAGTTTGCATCCTCTCTAAAACACGATCATCAATAATTTCATCACTATCTATGTTAAAGGCACGGTTATGAACAAAGACATTTTCAGCTGGAACCAATCCTTTAAAATAAGATAGGATAGACCTTAAATGATATTCCATGACAAGAAAATGTTTGTTTGACCATCCAGTTGCAACCATGCCTGTGACTTTATGTTTGAATGCATATTCTGGTAAGTGATCCAGTAGATTTTTTAGAGCTCCTGAAATTGATGCTTGATAGATAGGTGTTCCCAAAACGAGGAAATCAGCGGATAAAATTTTCTGAACAACATTCCAAGTATCTTCACTATAATCTGCTAACGGAGCACCGTAAAAAAAGTCAATTTCATAATCTCTTAAGTCGATTAATTCCGTTTTTATGCTTGAATCGATACGTCGTGCATGGACTAAAACCTGATTAACAGCGATAGATGTCTTATCACCTGAAAGAGCACCTGAGATTCCGACAAGTTTCATTATTTTAACCTCTTTTCAAGCTTATTTGTAATTTATGGATTATAGCATAAGTTTAACATTTTAGGAGGGGGGACTCTAATTTTGCGATTGGCTTTGGATGGAATCAAAAAAGCAGCTACTCCTTGAATTGATTCTGTACGCATCATTCTTAGAGTCAAATTATAAGAAGAGGAACAGATAGAAAAAGCTGGTGTATCGATTCTAGAAAAGGATACACCAGCTTTTTTTATTTTACTCTTAATTGATCTACAATTTCTTTTGCAGGTGTAACAAACAATGTTTTTTGATTATCATAAGTTACATATCCTGGTTTTGAACCATTTGGTTTTTTAACATGGCGGATTAACGTATAGTCTACGGGAACCGAAGAAGACTGTTGAGATTTACTAAAGTAGGCCGCTAAAACAGCAGCTTCTTCTAACGTTTCTTCACTCGGATTTTTAGAGCGAATGATAACGTGCGATCCAGGGATATCTTTCGTATGCAGCCATATATCATCGCGATGCGCTAAGCGCATGGTTGCATATTCATTCTGTTTATTATTTTTCCCCACTAATATGATTGTGCCATCTGAAGCTTGATATGTTTCCGGTGAGGGCTTCTGCGGTTTTTTTGTTTTTTTAGATGAACGTTGTTTTTTCAAATATCCTTCTTCCCGCAGTTCCTCACGAATTTCCTCAATATCATCTGTACTAGCTACGTCCAGTTGCTGCAATAATTGGTCAAAGTAACTAATTTCTTCATTGGTCCGCTTTATCTCTGTTTCCATAACGCGGCGCGAATTTTTCAGCTTCTGATAGGTTTTAAAATAACTCTGCGCGTTGACACTTGGTGACTTATTCGGGTTGAGTGGAATCGTTATCTCTTGCTGGTCGGGATCATAATAGTCTACTACAGAGATTTCTTTTTGATTTGGTTTGACTAAGTGCATGTGGGCTGTCAGCAATTCACCCATTTTTTGATAATGATCTGCCCGTTCAGATTTTTCGACCGTTTGCTGATGTTTCTTTAATTTCCGTAAGTTTTTATCTTTTTCACTTTTAATAAAACGATAGAGGTCTTTTGCTTGTTGTTTGACACGATCTCGCTCTGCTTTTCCAGAATAGAATGCATCAAGCATGGTATTAACTTCCTCAAAAACAGTAGCAGCTTCTTCATCGATAAAAGGTAAAACATGAAATTCTTCTTTTGGTTCCTGATAGATAGCAGGTTTATATTTATTTTCCTGTACTAGTTTTTGGACCAAGTTGAGCATGTTCTCGTAATCCTGAAAAGAGCCAAGATTGACGCTTGCTATCATTTTTTTGGTAACAAAAGGAGAAAAACCTTCTAATAACTGAAGGAGCTGATTATCCATTTTTCCAGCATTAAAATCCAGCTTTTTTACAAGAGAATGACTATCTATCTCTAGGATCGAATATTTATGCTGATCAGGCGGCAATTGGTAGGCTTGCCCCGGCAAAATCATTCGATGACGGTTTTGTGCCAAGGAAACATGCTTCAGGCTGTCAATAATATGTCCTTTTTCTTGATCAACTAAAATAAGATTACTATGCTTACCCATTAATTCAATAATTAATTTCTTATAACTAATATCGCCTATTTCATTGCGAGTCCGGATTGTAAATGTAACAATTCGTTCCATTCCCTTTTGCTCAATATTTTCAATAACACTTCCGGAAAGATGTTTTCTTAACACCATACAAAACATGGGAGGTTCCTTTGGATTGGTATAAGAATCATTTGTTATATGAAAACGAGCATATGTTGGATGGACAGAAAAGAGCAAACTGTAGTTTACAGATTGACTGCGAATCGTCATTACAATCTCTGTTTCAGATGGCTGATAAATCTTATTAATTTTTCCTCTTTCTAATTTCGTTGCTAATTCTTCTGTAACCGCTCTTGTTACAATACCGTCAAATGGCATATGTGATCACCTCATCGGCAATTATAGCATCTTTTTAGAAGTTCGGGCATAGAAATGGATTAAGTGCTCGTACAATTCATGTCGGAGGAATGTATAATGAAATGGTATCAGCTTAACACAGAGAAATTGGAAGAAACATTACAAGTGAACTCGAATGTCGGGTTAGGGGAGAAGCAGGTTGCGAAAAGACGTCAGCAGTATGGAGAAAATGTACTAGCAGCTAAGAAAAAAATTCCGAAATGGATTTTACTCTTAAAACAATTCCAAGATTTTATGGTATTAGTTTTATTAGCTGCTACGCTGGTTGCCGGGTTATTAGGGGAATATATCGATGCGATAGCTATCATGGTGATTGTATTAATTAATGGCATCATAGGTTATTTCCAAGAGCAAAAAGCAGAAAATTCATTAGAAAAACTGAAAGAACTTTCCGCCCCGATAGCTAGTGTAAAACGAGATGGACAATGGATAAAGATTCCGTCCAAAGAAGTGGTTGTAGGAGATGTTATCCGGTTCACAAGCGGGGATAGAATCCCTGCAGATATTCGTGTTATCAAGGCAGTAAGTCTGGAAACTGAAGAATCAGCTCTTACAGGAGAATCGCTTCCTGTTGCTAAGCATGCAAAAGAATTAAGGATGGATGGATTAGAAGCGCAGGACCAAGTCAATATGACTTTCATGGGAACGCTTGTCACGCGCGGCTCAGGTGAAGGAATTGTGGTTGGGACAGGCATGAAAACAGTAATGGGTCAAATTGCTACATTGCTTGATAATACGAAAAAGACCATTACTCCTTTAGAGATGAAATTAGCAGAGTTAGGAAAAATACTTATTGTTGTTGCTTTATTTCTTACGCTTCTTGTCGTGGGAGTCGGTATTTTCCAAGGACATCCTGTCTATGAAATGTTTTTAGCAGGTGTATCCTTAGCGGTAGCTGCCATCCCAGAAGGATTGCCAGCCATTGTTACCGTTGCCTTATCGCTCGGTGTTCAGAGAATGATAAAAAAGAAGGCGATTGTCAGGAAGCTTTCCGCGGTAGAGACTTTAGGTTGTGCTTCGGTTATCTGTTCGGACAAGACAGGCACGATGACGGAAAATCAAATGACTGTAAAGGAAGTATATATAAATGGAAAGACATTATACGTCACAGGAGACGGGTATCAGACCCAAGGAGATTTTCTCTATAATGAAAGAAAGGTAGATGATTCTCATTCGAATCTAAAATCCATGCTATTATATGGAATGCTTTGTAATCATGCATCTATCTTGTCTAAAAAAGGAAAGAACGTAGTAGATGGAGATCCGACAGACGGTGCGCTGTTAGTTGCTGCATATAAGTTTGGATTTCACGAAAATGATAAGCAGCCCTTTCGGATTATTAAAGAAATTCCATTTGATTCGAATCGTAAACGGATGAGTATTGTAGTTGAAGATGAGAATGGAATGCGCATGTTAATTACAAAAGGCGCTCCTGATATCTTGCTTCCCAGATCCTCCTATATTCAAACGGATGAAGGAAAGCTTGTTTTAACCAAAGAGCATAGTAAAAAAACCGAACAAGCAGTAGTTTCTATGGCTGAAAAGGCATTGCGTACCATTGCAATCGGTTTTCGAGTCCTATCTTCTTCGGAATCATTGGATACTGCTTTATTAGAAGAAGATTTGACACTCATTGGTTTATATGGACTAATGGATCCTCCGAGAAAAGAAGTGAAAGCAGCTGTTCGCGAATGTAAAGAAGCTGGAATTAAAACGGTAATGATTACTGGGGACCATGCTCATACCGCTAAAGCAATCGCTAGCCATTTAGATATCCTTCCCCCTGATGGTAAAGTGGTAGAAGGAAAAGAGCTGACACGCATGTCAAATGCTGAATTAGTGGATATAATTGAAGACACTTATGTTTTTGCACGTGTCACACCGGAGCATAAATTGCGGATTGTAAATGCTTTTCAAGAAAAAGGACATATTGTTGCTATGACAGGAGATGGGGTCAACGATGCGCCGGCTATGAAAGCAAGTGATATTGGTATTGCTATGGGCTTGAGTGGTACAGATGTAACAAAAGAAGCGTCATCTCTTGTTTTAATGGATGATAACTTTGCGACAATTAAATCCGCCATTCAAGAGGGCAGAAATATTTATGAAAATATTCGTAAGTTCATACGTTATTTACTGGCTTCGAACGTTGGAGAAATCTTAGTGATGCTGTTTGCAATGTTACTTGGATTGCCACTGCCGCTTGTACCTGTGCAAATTCTCTGGGTGAATTTAGTGACAGATGGTCTTCCAGCAATGGCGCTGGGGGTAGATCAAGCTGAAGGAGATGTGATGAAAAGAGGTCCTCGAAATCCGCGTGAAGGAATTTTCTCCAGGGGGCTCGGTTACAAGATCATTAGCAGGGGAATATTAATTGGAATCGTTACATTAGTTGCATTTATTGTAGCTTATCAAAATGATCCAAATAATCTTGTCTATGCACAAACAATCGCCTTTTCCACCCTTGTCGTAGCGCAATTAATTCATGTATTTGATTGCCGGAGTGAAAAGTCGATATTTGCAAGGAATTTATTTGAGAATCGTTATCTTATTTTAGCTGTCCTATCATCCATGCTATTATTGTTAGTCGTTATTTACTTCCCGCCGCTTCAGCCAATTTTCCATACAGTAACCTTATCTATGATTGACTGGTTACTCATCATCGGATTAGGGGCATTGCCAACTGTTTTATTTGGATTCACCAAAAAATAAAACATGCTAAAACAGCTATTCTATGAATGCAGAATAGCTGTTTTAATTCGTATTTAAAATAAAGTTTAGAGTTTGGATAAATACTTAATATGGAGGCTTACGGATCTCACTCTATTTTCCTATTTCTTGGTTAAGTACTTGTAACGGAAAACATTATAGTATAAAATTCATTAAAGATACAGTATAATGGTACTATTATAGATAGAGAAGGAATGCTAGGGGGAAAGAATTTGAATTTAAGTTTGATAAACATCGGCTTTGGTAATGTTGTTTCCGCAAATCGCATTATTTCTATCGTGTCTCCGGAATCAGCACCAGTGAAAAGAATTATTACCGTTGCCAGGGAAAATAATAAATTAGTGGACGCTACGTACGGACGACGTACCAGAGCTGTTATAATAACAGATAGCGATCATGTTGTATTATCTGCGGTACAGCCTGAAACAGTCGGACAACGACTTGTTGCGAACGATGAAATCGCAGACGAATAACGAAGATAGAAATTAGGAGGAAATGGTTTGATCAAAGAGAAAGGCATTTTATTCATTTTATCCGGTCCATCAGGGGTCGGAAAGGGGACAGTCCGTAAAAAATTATTTGAAGAAGAAATGGATCTTCAATATTCCATTTCCATGACGACCAGAGAAAAGAGAACTGGTGAAGTTGATGGTGTCGATTATTTTTATAAATCACGTGAAGAGTTTGAAAAGTTAATTGAAGAGGGACAGCTTTTAGAATATGCCCAATATGTTAATAATTATTATGGGACTCCTAGAAAATACGTAGAGGAAACCCTTGAAAAGGGATACGATGTATTTCTTGAGATAGAGGTGCAGGGAGCAATGCAGGTGAAGAAAAACTTTCCTCAAGGTGTATTTATCTTCCTATTCCCTCCTAGTTTGGAAGAGTTAAAAAATCGTATCGTTAATCGCGGTACAGAAGCGCCGGAACTCGTCCTGAATCGTCTAAAGGAAGCACGAAATGAAATTGAAATGATGGATGCCTATGATTATGTAGTCGTAAATGATAAAGTGGAGACAGCGGTAGATAAAGTCAAAGCCATTATTAAAAGCGAGCACTTAAAACGAGAACGAATAGCAAAACAATATAAGCAAATTTTGGAGGATGAATTATCATGATGTTAGAACCTTCTATTGATTCACTGCAAACAAAGATTAAATCAAAATATAGCTTAGTAACCTTATCAGCAAGAAGAGCAAGAGAACTGAGTGAAACAAATGCTGTTTTAGTGGATCACCCAAAATCCCATAAATATGTTGGGAAAGCATTAGAGGAAATTGCTGCTGGAAAACTATTTATTAAAAAGTAAAAATTCATAAATATAAGCATGGAAACAGGCCTTTGCACAGTGAGAAGATTCTTCAGGCGAGAATATTTTCACCATGCAGAGGTTTTTCTATTTAACAGTTCTAATATAAAGCCCGAGGAAAGACGTATGAGTATGCCTGATGGTTACATATTTTCAGCAAACTTTTTGACATCCTTTGCAATCCTTTATTCGGGAGAGTAAGCTAAAAATATGTTATAACTATGTATAGAGAAAAGAGTCATACACGTTGAAAATTTTTAAAATCTATACAGTCGAATTCTAGGCATTAAAAAGTAATCTACGCTTAAAGATAGGAAAATGTGACAACCATATTTAAGGAGAGGAAGTTTCACATGCTCAATCAGAAAAAAATACTTTTAGGTGTATCTGGTGGCATTGCCGTCTATAAAGCAAGTGCTCTAGCAAGTAAATTGACGCAGCTTGGGGCAGAAGTAAAAGTTTTGATGACAGAAAATGCAGCAGAGTTTGTCACACCGCTAACATTTCAAGCTTTAACGAGAAATCCTGTTTATACAGATACCTTCGATGAAAAAAATCCAAAGAAAATAGCACATATTGATTTGGCTGATTGGGCAGATATTGCAATTATTGCACCAGCAACTGCAAATATTATCTCCAAATTAGCGCATGGACAAGCAGATGATATGCTCTCTACCACAATGCTGGCAACGCAAGCAGATGTTTATATTGCTCCTGCAATGAATGTCCATATGTATGAGCATCCAGCTGTTATCCAGAACATGAAGCAATTAGAAAATTGGGGTTATCACTTTATTGAACCCGGTGATGGTTACTTAGCTTGTGGATATGTCGGAAGAGGTCGACTAGAAGAACCGGCAGAGATTATTTCTGCAATTGATCGTCATCAACAGAAAGACCTTGATTTGCAAGGTAAAAAGATTCTTATTTCTGCTGGACCGACAAAGGAAATGATTGATCCAGTACGCTTCTTTTCTAACCGTTCTTCGGGAAAGATGGGATTTGCTTTGGCTGAAGCAGCAGCTGAGCGTGGTGCAGAAGTTACTTTGGTTACAGGGCCTGTATCCATTGATATTCGCCATCCATTAATTCGCCGGATAGATGTTGTTTCTGCACAGGAAATGTATGATGCGATGAATGAGCAATTTGCAGGTAAAGATATTGTTATCAAGGCTGCCGCGGTAGCAGACTATCGTCCTAAAGAGGTACATACTTCAAAGATGAAGAAAAAGGACGGGGACGATGTAATTGCTCTAGAACGGACAGAAGATATTCTAAAAAGCCTTGGGGAAAGAAAAGAGAATCAATTTTTAGTTGGATTTGCTGCCGAAACCGATTCGCCAATTGAATATGGTTTAGGTAAATTGAAAAAGAAAAATTTAGATGCCATTGTTGTCAATGATGTAAGCCGTGCAGGAGCAGGCTTTGAAGGGGATACGAATATAGCCACATATATTAATAAACTTGGCTCTCAAATTGATTTACAACAGGCAACGAAAAAACAGATAGCGATGCAGTTATTTGACTGTATTTTAAGAGATATGAAGGATGATCCCATTTGAAAATAGCAAGTATAATTGTTGATGTGCCTTCTAGTTCAACAAATCAAACATATGATTACTTGGTTCCCGAGAAATATCGTGAAATGATTACTCCTGGCATGCGAGTAACCGTTCCATTTGGTCCGCGTAAAATTATGGGGTTTGTTGTCCAGCTGAAGGATGAGACAACCTTAACGAAGCTAAAGGAACTGCATGAGGTTTTAGATATCACACCTGTCTTAACAGATGAACTGCTAAAACTTGGTGAATTTGTAGCCAAAAAAACAATCAGCCTGTATATTACTGTATTTCAGACAATGCTGCCGCAAGTACTAAAATCACAGTATACAAAAGACTTAGTTCGCGAGACAGACGAATTTCTTAGCCCGGAATTAGAGGAATTATTTGCTGGAAGAGAGTCAATCCCGTTTGAAGAATTTACGGCATCTTCTATTAGTTATTACCATTTACAAAAGCAAATAGAAGCTGGAAATATTACGATATATTATCATGTGAAGTCAAGAATAACCAAAAAACAGCTGACCATGGTGCAATTGGATGTATCTGAAATGCGTGCTTTGGAAACTTTAGAGGATTTATCGAAGCAAGCTAAGAAACAAAAAGAGCTTATTCAATATTTAATCGAACATCCAGAGCCGATTGAGCAAGCGAAATTAGTTAAGCTTTTGGATACTTCCGCACAGACCGTTAAAACATTGGTATCAAAAGGGATTGTTAAGACATTTCAACAAGAAGTTTTCCGCGACCCCTATAAAAATCAGCCTATTGAACAAACCGAAGCTTTTGAGTTGACTGATGAACAAGCTGCTGCGATGGATCCAATTATTTCTTCGATCGATGAAAAAGAAGATAATGTATTTCTGTTGCATGGTGTAACAGGCAGCGGGAAAACAGAAATATACTTACAATCTATTCAGCATGTGATTTCTAAGGGGCAGGAGGCTATCGTCCTAGTTCCGGAGATTTCTTTAACACCGCAAATGGTCCGCCGTTTTAAAGGACGGTTTGGCTCCAATGTAGCTGTTATGCATAGCGGTCTTTCTGCCGGAGAAAAATATGATGAATGGAGAAAAATTCAGCAAAAGCAGGTGCAAGTGGTTGTGGGTGCTCGTTCTGCAATCTTCGCGCCATTTTCAAATATTGGTATCATTATTATTGATGAAGAGCATGAAACAACCTATAAGCAAGAAGACCAGCCAAGATATCATGCCAGAGATGTGGCGATAGAACGGGCGAAAAACCATCATTGTCCTGTCGTTATGGGCAGTGCTACGCCTTCTTTAGAAAGCTTTGCCAGAGCTAAAAAAGGTGTCTATAAACTTTTAACGCTTTATAACCGTACAAACAGGCAGCAGATGCCTAGTGTTGAAATTGTAGATATGCGCAAGGAACTGCATGCCGGTAACCGGACTATGTTTTCTACCTCGCTTATGGAAAGTATGAAAGCTTGTATGGAGCGCGGAGAGCAAATCGTGTTGCTCCTGAACCGCCGCGGCTATTCTACATTTATTATGTGTCGTGATTGCGGCCATGTATCCGAATGTCCGCATTGTGATATTGCGTTAACTTACCATAAAAATAATCATCGGCTTAAATGTCATTATTGTTCCTATGAGCAAGCTGTTCCTAATCACTGCCCGTCTTGCGAGAGTGATTTAATCCGTTATTTTGGAACAGGTACGCAGCGGGTGGAGGAATCTCTGGCAAAGCTCTTACCGGAAGCTCGTGTGATTCGCATGGATGTGGACACCACTAGAAGAAAAGGATCCCATGAAAAATTATTAAAGCAGTTTTCCGAGAAGAAAGCCGATATCTTATTAGGGACACAAATGATTGCGAAAGGTCTTGATTTTAAGGACGTTACATTGGTAGGGGTCTTATCAGCGGATTCGATGCTGCATCTTCCTGATTTCCGTTCGGCGGAACGAACTTTTCAACTATTGACGCAAGTGAGCGGCAGAGCAGGAAGACATGAACTTGCAGGAAATGTGATTGTGCAGACCTATACCCCAGAACATTATAGCGTAACCTATGCTGCTGAGCATAACTTTCTTGATTTTTACAAACATGAAATGGCTGTAAGGAAAGCATTTCAATATCCGCCGTTTGTGTTTCTTGTGCTGATCACCGTTTCACACGAAAATCATGCACGAGCAGTACAAGTTGCAGGAGAAATCGTGAAGCAGCTTAGTCATGTTGTAGCTCCGGGTACAACGGTCTTAGGCCCGACTCCTTCCACAATTGCGCGGATAAAAGATAGATATCGGTACCAGTGCATGATAAAATACAAACATGAACCGAACTTAATTCCATATTTAGAGCATATTCAATCAGCATATGCTGATGAAATACGGAAACAAACTTTACAGCTGTCTATTGATACACAGCCGTATTATATGATGTAAGGAAATGAGGGAATATCTTGAAACGAATCGTTTTTATGGGGACGCCAGATTTTGCTGTCCCCGTTTTACAAAAAATTGTCGAAAATAACTATGAGGTTGTCCTTGTTGTTACACAGCCGGACAGACCTAAAGGAAGAAAGAAAATCATCACACCTTCCCCGGTAAAAGAAGAAGCTTTAAAGCATGGAATAGAGGTATTTCAGCCTGAAAAGCTAAAAAATGATTATCAGGCAGTGATCGATGCGAAACCGGACTTGATTGTCACAGCTGCTTATGGACAAATTCTTCCGAAAGCTGTACTCGATATAGCACCCTTTGGAGCGATCAATGTCCATGCTTCTCTGCTCCCAGAGCTGCGCGGCGGTGCACCAATACATTATTCTATTATCCAAGGGAAGAAGAAAACAGGTGTAACGATAATGTATATGGTGGAAAAATTAGATGCAGGTGATATCCTTACCCAAGTAGAGGTAGAGATAGAAGAAAAAGATCATGTCGGTACCTTGCATGATAAGCTGGCGAGTGCTGGATCAGACTTGTTGATTGAAACATTGCCTGATTTGTTTGCTAATCGTTTAACGCCCAAAAAACAAAACGAAGAATTAGCTACGTTTGCATCTAATATCAAGCGAGAACAAGAAAAAATTGATTGGAATAAGCCTGCTGCAGAGATTTATAATCAAATTAGAGGGCTTCATCCCTGGCCAGTTGCTTTTACAACCTATGAAGGGAAAGTTATGAAAATTTGGTGGGGCGAAGAAATCTCCAAAACAGATTTAACAAGGCCTGCAGGTGAAATTATAGCAAAGGATAGTGAATCTTTTACGGTTCAGTGCGGTGCACAAACTACGATTAAAGTAAAAGAAATTCAACCTGCCGGCAAGAAACGTATGACAGTGAGAGACTATCTTCAGGCTTCGCAGGATAGGATTCAAATAGGCGTAATACTAGGAGAATAATATAATTATGAAATATCAATTGAGACAAACGATGCTAGACGTACTTATTCGTATTGAAAAAGATAAAGGATTTAGTAATCTTCTTTTAAATCATGAATTACAGCAAAGTGATTTGAATGAAAAGGATAAAAGGCTGCTGACGGAAGTGGTTTATGGCACTGTACAAAATCAACTGACCATTGATTACTATATTGCTCACTTTATGAAGAACAAGAAAAACGTAGATTTATGGGTTAAACAGCTTTTAAGAATGTCAGTTTACCAAATGGTTTATCTAGAAAAAGTTCCTGATCATGCAGTAGTTCATGAATCGGTTGAAATTGCAAAAATACGGGGACATAAAGGCATTGCCGGTTTTGTAAACGGGATTTTACGTAGTATTCAACGAGATGGTGTTCCAGACTTATCTTTCATTAAGGATCCTGTAGAACGGATATCTATAGAGACAAGTCATCCTAAATGGTTGGTTGAAAGGTGGATAGACATGTATGGCGTGGAACAAACAGAAGCAATGTGCCAGGAAAATTTAAAACATTTTCCAATGTCTATTCGAATTCAGCCGCTAAAAACAAACCGCAAATCTATTATGACGCAATTAGAGGAGCAAGATTTCACAGTAGCTGAATCAGCATTTTCACCACAGGGTATCGTTATCCAAAAAGGAAATATTTTTAAAACAGATCTTTTAAAAGAAGGTTTCGCTACAGTACAAGACCAAAGCTCGATGCTGGTTGCCGAGTCATTACAATTAGAGCCTGGTATGAAGGTGCTAGATACTTGCAGTGCTCCAGGCGGAAAAGTGACGCATGTGGCTGAAAAAATGGCAGATCAGGGAGAGATTCATGCGTTTGATTTGCATAAGAAAAAAGTGAAATTAATAGAAGAGAAAGCGGCCACACTGAATCTACATGCTATATCTGCTTTCCAAGGAGACGCACGAAACCTGCATGAAAAGTTTGAGGAAGCAAGTTTTGATCGAATTGTTATTGATGCTCCTTGTTCAGGCCTGGGCGTTATCAATGGGAAGCCTGAGATTAAATATGAAAAACAAGCTTCAGATATTGAACGCCTGGCATCCATACAGTTTGACATTATCCAATCGGCAGCACCGCTTCTTAAACCAGATGGATTACTTGTTTATAGTACTTGTACCGTAGATAAAGAAGAAAATAATCAAGTAGTTCAACGATTTTTAGAAAATAATCCTGGGTTTAGCATAGATCTCTCTTTTAGAGATGACTTATCAGAATTAATTCAACATGCACCAGGCTGGTCATCGGAAGGTTTACAGCTATTTCCTCAAGATTTTCAAACAGATGGATTTTTCCTGACAAGAATCAAGCGTAATGGATAATAATGGCTTAATTCCTGTTCCAGCCTCGATGTTTCTCGGCAGGGAGATCAGCCCGGATTAACAGGACGGTGCAGGAGAATTTTTAACTGAGCAAGTGGTCAACATCAAAATCTATTGTTGAATTTAAATCGTGAAAATAATAATCAAATTAGCGCTCCCGTATAGCTATTTTTCAACCGTAGATTTTGGTGAATAACCGCCAATTATAAGAACATATCCATTCGCTTAATCACATATTGGGGAAAGCAAATAAAAAATGCTTCTCCATCTGATAAATAGACCGTTTTATTAGATGAAAATTGTGTCATACTTAGGATAAATGATAAAAGTTACGTGGTAATGAAATTGGAACTTTAAAGGGGGAGTAGCTTTTGAAGGGGCTTTTCTTAACGCATTGCGGACAAGTTCGTAATCATAATGAAGATGCAGGCGGCATTTTTAAAAATAAAAGTAACCAGCCAATTGCAATTATTGCAGATGGGATGGGTGGTCATCAAGCTGGAGATGTAGCAAGTTTGCTAGCTGTTGAAAATTTAAAGAAAAGATGGGAAGAAACAGAGGAAGTTGAAAGCCGAGAACATATTGAACAATGGCTTCAAAACATAATTAAGGAAACGAATGCTCAAATCTTTCAGAAGTCCCAGGAAAATAAACAGCTTGAGGGGATGGGAACAACCCTTGTTGCTGCAGTTATGGCAGGGGATTTGCTAACCATTGCCCATATTGGAGATAGCCGTTTGTATAGAGCGAGAGGGGATAGCTTTGAGCAGTTGACAGAAGATCATTCTTTTGTTAATGAGCTTGTTAAAAGAGGAGAAATTACAGAAGGGGATGCAGAATTTCATCCTTATAAAAATTACATCATTCGAGCGCTCGGAACAGAAGCTGAAGTGGACACGGATATAAAGTCACTTACTTGGGAAATCGATGATCGATTATTATTATGTTCGGATGGTTTATCAGACAAATTGAGTCAAACAGAGTTAGGCCAATTAATTAGGACAGACAAAGAGATGGAAGAGATTGGGCAAGAGCTTATTGATATAGCGAATGAACGTGGAGGAGAAGATAATATATCGCTTATATTGATAACACATGACGGTTCAGACTCGGAGGCAGGTGAACCTGCATGAATAATGGACACTTATTAAATGATCGCTATAAGATTGAGAGGAAAATCGGCGGAGGAGGCATGGCAAATGTTTTTCTTGCCAGGGATACCATTCTTAAGCGCGATGTTGCTGTAAAGGCATTACGGACAGATTATGTACATGATCAAGAGTTTATTGCCCGTTTTGATCGAGAGGCGCAATCAGCTACATCCTTGTCTCACCCAAACGTTGTAAATATCTACGATGTAGGAGAAGACGATCAAACGCTTTATATGGTTATGGAGTACGTAGAGGGAATGACTTTAAAAGAATATATCCAGCAATCAGGACCAGTTGATGTCCCTCTAGCCTTGGATATTATGAAACAAATTGCCTCTGCAATTGCCCATGCACATGAAAATGGTATCATCCATCGTGATATTAAGCCTCAGAATATATTAATTAATCACTTTGGAGAAGTGAAAGTTACAGACTTTGGGATTGCTATGGCGCTTAGTGCTACCGCATTAACGCAAACAAATTCCATATTAGGTTCCGTTCATTATTTATCGCCTGAACAGGCGCGTGGTGGTCTGGCAACGAAAAAATCGGATATTTATTCGTTAGGAATCGTTTTGTTTGAATTGTTAACAGGAAAACTTCCATTTTCAGGACAGTCCCCTGTATCAATTGCTTTAAAGCATTTGCAAAACGATACGCCATCCGTTAAAGAGATTAACCCAGATATTCCTCAGAGTGTGGAGAATATTGTTTTACAAGCGACGGCAAAAAATTCATTTTATCGTTATGAGGATGTCTATCAGTTTGAAACTGCTCTGGAAACAGCACTTTCGCCTGAAAAAATCAACGAAGAACCCTTTGCGATACCGGATGAAGATGGGGACGAGACAAAGGCAATTCCAATTATCACCGATGAAGATTTATCTCAGGAAGAAGCAGGTCAAACGATTGTTCATCAGGCAGATCAGGAGCCAACGAAAAATTACCCTAATGGAAACAAAGGAAAGAAAAAAGAAAAGAAAAAGAAACCTGCTAGAAAAAAGAAAAAAATTCTATGGATCTCGATACTTTTATTATTGCTAATTGGTATCGGTGCGGCTGTCGCTGTGTATGCCATGCAGCCTCAAGATGTTACAATAGATGATTTTGTTAATGAACCAGTAGATGAAGCAAGGGATGTGTTAGAGAGTCAAAATCTTCTTGTTGAAGTAGAAGAGGTCAACTCTGACGAAATCGAAACAGGTTATATTGAAAAGACAGATCCTGTGGCAGGAAGAACGGTTAAAGAAGGAGCAACGGTAACCCTATTTGTCAGTCAAGGACCAGAGCAAGTTGAATTCGATGATTATGTTGGAGAAAACTTTGAAGAGGTAAAAGAACAATTGGATCAGGCAGGTTTTACAGATATTATTCCTATTGACAAAAATTCAGAACAGCCGGTAGGAGAGATTATCTCTCAGGTTCAGCCAGACCCAGGGACATCTGTTGTGCCGGGTGAAACGAAAGTGATTTTTGAAGTCAGTACTGGTCCAGAAATGGTGAGTTTAAATAATCTTACAGGAATGACGGAGGAGGAAGTACAAGCCTATTTTGATCGCAACGAATTAGTGATGAATAAACATGAAGAGCATTCTGATAATGTAGGTGAAGGACTTGTTATTAGGCAATCTCCTGAGTCTGGAACGGATTTAGAAAAAGGATCAACAGTGGATGTTTATTTCTCCATTGGGCCAGAGGAAGAGCCGCCACGTTCTCATTCTGTATCTTACATGGTTCCTTACACGCTCGATGAGGAAAATCCTGGGGATGAAGACGCAAATCAAGAGGAATCTGCAGGTAATGAGAATAATGAAGAAGATCAAAATGGTGAACCTGATACAGGTGAGGAGAATACAGATAACGGAAATGCTGAGGGAGAGAACACAGAGGAAGAACAGGAAGAAGAGACAGAAACATCAGAGCCGGAAGAACAAGTAGTCCGAATCTATATTGGTGATGCTAATAATGATATTTCAGATGTGTACCGTGACATGACTATAAAAGAAGATACGGAAGTAACATTTACATTAACCATTGCACCTGGGACAGATGCTGAGTATCGGATTACCAGGGATGATGAGGTAATCACAGAAAGGACGGTATCCTATGAGGGAGAGGAAGAGTAGATGGCAGTAGGCAGAATTATTAAAGCATTAAGCGGCTTCTACTATGTACAGTCAAAGGAAGGGATTTATGCCTGTAAAGGCCGAGGTGTGTTTCGAAATAAGAAAATCACTCCATTAGTTGGTGATTTTGTGGAATTCGATATCCGGAATGAAGATGAAGGGTACATTATGAAGGTAAAGGAGAGGTCGAATGAGCTTGTTCGGCCTCCTATTGCCAATATTGACCAGGTATGTATCGTCAACGCGGCGGTATCTCCAGACTTCAGTCCTTTATTGCTTGATCGCTTTCTTGTCCTAGTGGAGTCGAAACATATCCAGCCTTTGATATTCATAACAAAAATGGATTTAGTTCCTTCCCAGGAAGTGGACAGATTAAAAGAATATCAAGCTATTTATAAAAATCTAGGGTATGAAGTAAAGCTATTATCCTCCAAAGAACCAGAATGGATTACTGAAATCATGCCTTATTTTAAAGATAAAGTATCCGTTTTTGCTGGGCAGTCTGGGGTTGGAAAATCATCTTTATTGAATTTATTAGACCCTGATCTGTATTTAGAGACAGCAGAGATCTCTAAGAGTCTTGGACGGGGCAAGCATACAACAAGACATGTTGAGTTATTAGCTATTGGAGAGGGATTAGTAGCCGATACGCCAGGGTTTAGTGTCTTAGAATTCTCTGATTTAGAAGCAGAGGATTTAGGAGTCTGCTTCCCAGAGATAAGAACGCAAATGCAAGATTGTAAGTTTAGAGGTTGCTTACATGATAAAGAACCCAAATGTGCCGTGAAGGAAGCTGTTGCCAATGGTTCGATAGCAGCATTTCGATATAATCATTATTTGCGATTTTTAGAAGAAATTAAATCAAGAAAGCCGAGGTATTAATTATGACAAAGATAGCACCTTCCATTCTTTCCGCAGACTTTGCGAAACTAGGAGAGGAAATTAAAGAAGTAGAACAAGCTGGAGCAGACTACATTCATGTTGACGTCATGGATGGACACTTTGTTCCTAACATTTCAATCGGTCCCTTAGTGGCAGATGCAATTAAACCAATTACAAACCTGCCGCTGGATGTTCATTTAATGATAGAAAATCCAGATGCATATATACCTCAATTTGCTAAAAGTGCTTCTATTATCACAGTACATCAAGAAGCATGTGTTCATTTACACCGTACACTCCAATTAATTCGCTCTCATGGAGTCAAGCCGGGAGTAGTCATTAATCCAGGAACACCAGCAGAAGCAATTAAGCCGATTTTAACGGAAGTAGATCTTGTTTTATTAATGACAGTAAATCCAGGTTTTGGAGGACAGTCCTTCATCAAAGAGGTTATTCCAAAAGTTTCCCAAATTGCGGCATGGCGAGAAGAAATGAACCTAGATTTTGAGATAGAAATTGATGGAGGAGTTAACCAGGAAACTGCTCGTATTTGTACGGAAAATGGTGCTGATGTATTAGTAGCTGGAAGTGCTGTTTTTAATCATAGTAATCGAAAAGAAGCTATTGACTTGATTCGCGAGAGCGCAGATAAAAAATGAAACGTGTTGGAATAGTGGGGAATGGACCCAAAGAACAATTACCCAATCTTTTAGATTATCAAGAGAAAATTGATTTTTGGATTGGTGCTGATAGAGGTGCACTCTTTTTAGCGGAACAAGGAATCACAATAGATGTAGCACTGGGAGATTTCGATTCGGTTTCAAAAAGGGAGCTTTCTATCATTGAAAAACATGCAAAGCTGTTTGACAAACATCCTTCGATGAAGAATCAAACGGATTTAGAGATAGCTATTGATATGGGGTTAGAAAATGAAGCAAGTCATTTTTTCTTATTTGGTGTTACTGGTGACAGGTTAGATCATGAATTAATGAATATACAATTACTATATCCATTACTACGAAAAGGAAAGCGTGCTTTTATCATAGATAAAGGTAATCGAATGGAAATGTTTGAGCCGGGCACCTATTCTGTTGAATCTGCTGGCTACTCCTATATCTCCTTTTTAGCATTTACTCCCGAGGTAACAGGCTTAACATTATCGGGCTTTTTGTACCCTTTGGAAAATCAAACGATACATTGGGGATCATCTTTATGCATATCGAATGAGCTGAGTCAAAAAAAAGGTACTTTTTCTTTCTGTAAAGGCATACTAATACTAGTAAAGAGTTTTGATACAGTTTAAGTGGATGCAAACAGGATGGTTAAAACAGGGAGGGCCTTTATAAATGAAATTTTATACAATTAAGCTTCCTAAGTTTGTAGGTGGATTTGTGAAGATAGTCATCAGTGTATTTAAAAAAGATAAGTGATGATAAACGAGCTTTTGTCATAGATGGCAAAGGCTCGTTTTTAGGATTGAATTAGAGATAACGTTTTTCAGTGGCGGCCTAGCTTTATATTTGTTATTTGAAGATGTTTCTTTATTACATACAAAAAAACACCATGCTAATCATGGTGTTTTTAAGGCATATGCACATATTTTTCGTATATTATACACGTTCTACTTTGCCTGATTTTAATGCACGAGCAGATACATATACTTTCTTCGGTTTTCCATCTACCATAATACGTACTTTTTGTACATTTGCTTTCCAATTACGCTTGTTGGAATTCATAGCGTGAGAACGTTGGTTTCCATTACGTGTTTGGCGTCCAGTTACAACACATTTTCTAGCCATGTCATTCCCTCCTTACCTTCCAAAATCAGTATACCACTAACTTAATTTATCATAAGTTGCCTGATATTGCAATTGAATCTTTTCATAAACGTTATTTTAGGATATTAAATGGAAGAATCAAGGCGCTTCTCCAATCAATAGTTAAAGAGTGTATGTAGTTATGCTTTTAGCGACCACTACAAAGCCTCTCGACAGGACAAATCATCGCATTCCAGTCTCAACCTCGTATCAATATTAGAAAAAACTTGCTAATGAATTGTGTGTGAAGAGCCTGAATTGTTTTACCATTTTTACGTTATTAACAGCTGCTGCTATTGATTTGACCCAGGATGAGTGATCATTTTCTTTGTATCTTTTTTTCTTTTCCATAAAGTGCCACTGTGTCAGAGGTGGAATAAAGAAAAATTGCTTGACAGATGAATGAAAATAATCCATTGTAATAGTGGAGTTTTTCTTCTACGTAAAAATGAAGCTTAGAGAAGCTGTGGAAATGCAAATTTCTGTGGTTCTGCAAAGCTTACTTTTAAAAAAGTAAAGCGTATAGTATAATCTTAACCATGTATGATTGAAGAAGGTAGTGTCATGATTGTGAACAGGTTAAGAACAGTGAGCCTGTGCATTGTTCTATGAATCATATTTTGTAATAAAAGGAGCTGTAGTTATGTCAATAGAGTTACATACGAATGATGGACTCGTAACGATAACAACAGATGTTATTGCAACAATAGCTGGAGGAACAGCTGTTGAATGCTATGGAATTGTAGGTATGGCATCAAAAAGCCAAATTAAAGATAATATAGCAGAGATCCTGCGCAAGGAAAATTATTCTAGGGGCATCGTCGTTCGTCAAGAAGACGGGAAGCTACATATTGACTTATACATTATAGTTAGTTACGGCACGAAAATTTCGGAAGTAGCGCATAATGTACAGTCACAAGTAAAATATACACTTAGTCAATCTTTAGGTTTAGCAATTGATTCGGTTAATATATTTATCCAAGGCGTACGGGTAGAGAAGGAATAAGTCAGAAGGAGGAAAAGTTGTGGTAGTTGAGAAAATTGATGCGGCGTTATTATCACAGATGGTACTGGCTGGAGCTAACCATCTCTCAAATAACGCAAAAAATATTGATGCATTAAATGTTTTTCCTGTACCTGATGGTGATACAGGTACAAATATGAATTTAACAATCACTTCTGGAGCAAATGAAGTGAAGAAACAAACAACAGACAAAGTACATGAAATGACAAGTGCATTTGCAAAAGGATTATTAATGGGAGCCAGGGGGAATTCGGGTGTTATTTTATCGCAAATTTTCCGTGGCTTTGATAAAGCTTGTGAAGGGAAAGATGTACTTTATGTAAAAGACCTTGCAGAAGCATTTGAAGGCGCTGTAAATACAGCTTATAAAGCAGTTATGAAGCCTGTAGAAGGTACAATCCTTACTGTTGCAAAAGATGCAGGTGCAAAAGCAATGGAGATTTCAGATAATGGTCTCGATATTGTTGCCTTCATGACAGAAGTGCTAAAAGAAGCAAAAGCATCTTTAAAACGTACTCCAGATTTATTGCCAGTGTTAAAAGAAGTCGGTGTCGTTGATTCGGGTGGACAAGGCTTAGTAACTATTTATGAAGGATTCTTGGCTGCTTTAAAAGGGGAAGAACTCCCTGCGGAGTCGGAATCGGACATTCGAATGGAAGAAATGGTTAATGCAGAACACCATAAAGTAACACAGGACTTTATGAACACGGAAGACATTGTATATGGATACTGCACAGAGTTTATGGTTAAATTGGAAGAAGAAAAATTAAAAGAACACCCTTTCGATGAAACAGTTTTTCGTAATGAATTAAGTGAATGGGGAGACTCTCTTCTGGTTGTTTCGGATGAAGAAATTGTAAAAGTGCATGTACATGCGGAATCTCCAGGAACATGCTTAAACTTAGCACAGCAGTATGGCAGCTTGATTAACTTAAAAATAGAAAATATGCGGGAGCAGCATACTGCGATTGTCGGTGATAAAAAAGCGGAACCAAAAGAAAAATCTGCGTACGGCATTGTTACAGTAGCGATGGGTAATGGACTGAAGGAACTATTTGAAAATTTAGGTGTTGCAGTGGTCATTGAAGGTGGACAAACCATGAACCCTAGTACACAGGATATTACTGATGCGGTTGAAAAAGCAAATGCAGAAAAAATCATCATTCTTCCCAATAATAAAAATATCCAAATGGCAGCAGAGCAAGCAGCAGAAATCGCTGGTGACCATGTTAGAGTTGTCCCTACTAAAACAATTCCACAAGGGATTAGTGCCATGTTAGCTTTTCATCCAGAAGCATCTTTAGATGATAATAAATCTTCAATGGAAGAGGCTGGAAAGCAAGTCCGCAGTGGGCAAATAACATATGCTGTGAGAGATACACAAATTGATGGGATTGATATTGAAAAAGGTCACTTTATGGGAATAGATGAAGGAAAGATTGTTACAACACATAAAGATAAACAACAGGCCGCTCAAAGCCTCATCGACAAGATGATAGCAGATGACAGTGAGATTTTAACGATTCTTTCGGGAGAAGATATATCAGAAGAAGAGGTTAAAGCATTGGAATCCTATGTAGAAGAGAAGTATGAGGATATCGAAGTAGAACTTCATCATGGTGAACAACCAATTTATTCTTATATTTTTTCAGTGGAATAAGGGTACGAAGAGCGAAACGTGCAGAGAATCCCATTTAAGCGCGTGAAGAGGGATTTGCATGTGCTTGAGCAGAAGATGGCATTTTCTACACCAAAACAAAGCCCGACTTGATGTCATAATCAAGTCGGGCTTTGTTTATCTTATATACCGATAATTTTTAATCCGAAATCAATAAAAAACAGGATAGAGATAAGCAGCATTGGCTTGGATATTTTTTTTCGTTGTCCGAGAGCCAATTGCACGATAGGATAGGCAATAAAGCCAAATGCCATTCCATCCCCGATGCTGTAAGTGAATGGAATCATCACAATAATTAACAATGCTGGAATGCATTCTGCAAACTGATCCCAGGGTAAATGCTTCAAGTTTTGAACCATTAAGAATCCAACAATGATAAGAATTGGACTAATTGCTGTTGCTGGAATAATAGAAATCCACGGAATAAATACCGTAGTGGCTAAAAATAATATTCCAGCAGTTATTGCTGCTTTGCCCGTCCGTCCACCTGATGCAATCACGGCTGCGTTTTCGGCGCTTGAAATCGTAGGAGATGTTCCAAACAGACCAGAAAGAAGCGCTGACGTTGCAGTAATTCGATAAGATTTTTGGTAAGCTTCAGGCTGCTTCAGCATATCTAGCTGGCTTGATATAGTACCCATGTTTTCAAAAATCAAAATCAACGTCAGAGTAAATACGGATACCCAAAAAGCAATATCGCCGATTGCTGTAAATGAAGGAATAAATATCAATTCATCGAGACGGAAATTTACGGAAGAAGCTCCATTAGTTGGAACATTTAATACCATAGCAATGACTGTACCAATAATCATGGTAATTAAAAAGTTAGCTGGTACGCCTTTTACAAATAAGTAAATAGCAATAAATAAGGTGATTAACCCTGCGATGACAGATGCAGAGGTGAAATCGCCAATCGTAATGACTGTTTGCTCTCCACTTGTAATAATCCCGCTATTCTCGACACCAATCAGAATCAGGAAAAAGCCCAAACCGGTTGTTATCCCATGTTTGAGTGAATCCGGGATAGCTTCTTTTAAGATAGCGCTGAGTTTAGTGAAAGCAGTAATCATAAATAATAATCCTGCTAAACAGACAACTGCTAATCCCTCATGGAAAGTGAAACCGTTGTTTCCGACTATGGAAAAGGCAAATAGCGCATTGATTCCCATGCCGGGAATCAAAATCAAAGGCATTTTTCCGAAAAAACCCATGAGCATGGTTCCGACAAAGCTTGCTAAAATGGTCGCTATCATTCCAGATTCTAATGAAATTCCCGCTTCACTTAGGATAGTGCCATTTACAACAACGATATACACGGTTGTAAGGTAACCTATAATACCAGCAACAATGTCCTTTCTGAATTCATTTTCGTGTTTCATAAATAACCTCAGTATGTTGTTACCCCTCTCCCGCCCAATAAAGGTCCTGAACCTTTATTCACAATTGCATATTATAAGATAGAAATACAGAAAAATCAATTATCCCATCTTATTATTCGTCGTGGAAATCGTTTTATACAAAGATAATCTTTTGATTGTATTTCTAGGCTCTTCATCAAGATTTGCGTCTGAAAAATTGATGGAGCAGCTGCTGCGGTAATCGACGGAGTGAGCAGTCTTTCCATCGATAACAATTGCATATTCGGGTACGATGGAGGATCGGTTAACGTCATGACGTCGTGCCTTAGGCATCCAGCTGACATAGGTCCTGTATGCCTTCGTATTTTTCAACTGAGACTTGTCAGAGGCTAAGTTTCCTAAGATTAATTGTGAATCGAACCGGGATTTTTGTTATAATGATATAAGTTGAATTAAATAATTTTAGGACGGTGTTATTCTATGAAATATAATTCCGTATTTGATATTATCGGCCCGGTCATGGTAGGACCTTCGAGTTCGCATACAGCTGGAGCGGCAAGAATTGGAAAAGCGGCTCGGAATTTATTTGGTAAACAGCCAACCTGGGCAAAAATACATCTTTATGAATCTTTTGCAAAAACATATCGTGGACACGGAACAGACTTTGCGCTGGTTGGCGGTCTGTTAGGCATGGAAACAGATGATCCGCAGATTAGTAAATCATTAGAACTTGCAAAAGAAAAGGGCTTGCAAGTTGAATTTATAGAAGACAGTGCCTCAGCAAATCATCCGAATACCGTACGGCTAATTATTGGAGACGATAAAGAACAACAGGAGCTGATGGGGATATCTATTGGTGGCGGTAAAGTGGAAATCACCGAATTGAATGGCTTTGAATTGCGTTTATCCGGAAATCATCCAGCGATTTTGATTATGCATAATGATCGTTTTGGTGCTATTGCATCGGTAACTAAAATCTTAGCAAAATATGAGGTTAATATCGGGCATATGGAGGTAAATCGAAAAGATGTCGGCAAAGAAGCATTGATGGTTATCGAAGTAGACCAAAATGTAGAGGATTCTATTTTACAAGAACTTCAAGCTGCAGATCATATTATCTCGATAGCGAAGATTGTAAGTTAAGAAAAGAAGGAGGTAAAATGATGTTTAGAACGGTTGCGGAATTAATAGAGAAAGCAGAAAATGAGAACATTCCCATTTCAGAGGTAATGATACGTCAAGAAATGGAAGTCAAAGAGAAAACAAGAGAAGAAGTTTTTTCAGAAATGGAGAAAAATCTTGTTGTTATGGAAAATGCCATTGACGATGCGCTGAAAGGAGTTCAATCAGTAACTGGACTCACGGGTGGAGACGCTGTTAAAGTGCAGAAATATATGAAAGAGAAGTCCCCTTTGTCAGGTAATTTAATGATGGATGCGGTAAGTAAAGCAATGGGGACAAATGAAGTGAATGCAGCGATGGGGATTATTTGTGCGACACCAACTGCCGGAAGTGCGGGTTGTGTACCAGGTACCTTGTTTGCGGTTAAAGAACAATTAAACCCGACAAGAGAAGAAATGATCCGCTATTTATTTACTTCCGGAGCCTTTGGTTTTGTGGTAGCAAATAATGCTTTTATATCTGGTGCAGCAGGTGGATGTCAGGCGGAAGTTGGATCAGCAGGAGCGATGGCATCCGCAGCTATAGTGGAAATGGCAGGAGGAACACCTAAACAATCTTCCCACGCTTTTGCCATCACATTAAAAAACATGCTTGGCTTAGTATGTGATCCCGTTGCTGGATTAGTAGAAGTGCCATGTGTTAAAAGAAATGCAGCAGGGTCGTCTCTCGCTATAGTCTCAGCTGATTTAGCATTAGCGGGTGTGGAGAGCCGTATTCCTTGTGATGAAGTTATCGGCGCAATGTATCGCATCGGTAAACAAATGCCTTCTAGCTTACGTGAAACAGGAGAAGGCGGCTTAGCTGATACACCAACAGGACGCTTATTAAAAGAAAAAATATTTGGAGCTTCTGTATAAGTGGCGTGTTGAAAAAATGGATAAAATAGAAAATAGATAGTAAAAAAGTTTTATTAACCCAAGCTCGAACAAGAAACAGCTCTTGGCAGAAAAAGGATGTTGGAAATGAACCAGTCGATATTAGAAGTTAAAGGTGTTGGTGAAAAGGTAGCAGAACAACTTGCTTCCATGAACATTTACCAAACGAATGATATTTTAGAATATTTCCCGTATCGATATGATATTTATGAAGAGAAACCTTTACAAGAACTTATTCATGATGAAAAGGTTACGATTAAAGGGAAGGTCATTTACGATCCTTCTCTTCATTTTTTTGGAAAGCAAAAATCAAGATTGAACTTCACAGTAGAAGTGGAAGGTGTTGCAGTAAAAGCAATTATGTTTAATCGAGCGTTTGCAAAGAAGCAAATTCATCAGGGGCAAGACATTACATTGACTGGGAAATGGGATGCTCACCGGCTACAAATTACAGTAAGTAAGTATAAACTAGGTGAAACGGAAGAGGATAATTCAATTACGCCTATCTATTCTTTAAAAGGAGAGATGACTTCTTATAAATTTCAGAAACTCTTAAAACAAGTACTTGAATCACATGAAGATGACATAAAAGAGTTTCTCCCTGTTTCTTATTTAGAATCGTATAAGTTACCAACGCGAAAAGAAGCCATAAAGACAATGCACTTCCCGAAAAATCGGGTTGCTTTAAAGCATGCGCGACGAAGATTTATTTATGAAGAATTTCTACTTTTCCAGTTGAAAATGCAGCTGCTAAGAAAAATTCATCGTGAATCAACGAAGGGAAATGCACAGGCTTATCGAAAAGAAGAAGTACATCGCTTTATAGCATCCTTGCCTTTTACTTTGACGGATGCGCAACAAAAAACGTTGAATGAGATTTTAAAAGACATGAAAAGCGCCTACCGTATGAATCGATTGCTTCAGGGCGATGTGGGCTCTGGAAAAACCGCTGTGGCAGCAATCTGTTTATATGCTGCTGTTACGGCAAATAAACAAGGAGCATTAATGGTTCCTACTGAAATATTAGCAGAGCAACATTATCAATCTTTTCAATCTATGCTAGAGGGCAGAGCTAATATTGCATTGTTAACTGGATCTGTAAAAGGAAAAAAGCGTAAAGAGCTGACAAACCGAATTGAAAATCAAGAAATTGATATTGTTATAGGTACCCATGCCCTTATTCAGGAGGATGTTCTTTTTAAAGATTTAGGTTTAGCAATTGTGGATGAGCAGCACCGATTTGGAGTCGCTCAGCGTAGAACTTTACGGGACAAAGGACTGGACCCTGATGTATTATTTATGACGGCAACACCAATTCCGCGAACACTCGCCATCACTACTTTTGGTGATATGGACGTTTCCGTTATTGATCAGCTGCCGTCTGGGAGAAAAACAATTGAAACATTATGGGTGAAAGAAAATATGTTTGAACGAATTCTTGATTTTATTCACGAACGGGTAAAACAAGGTGAGCAAGCATATATCATTAGCCCGCTTATTGAGGAATCGGATAAATTAGATATCCAAAACGCAGTTGATTTGCATCACCAGTTATTAACTTATTACGATAATCAAATCGAGGTTGGTTTAATGCATGGACGCTTATCTGCAGCAGAGAAGGACGAGGTTATGCGTGACTTTGCAGATAATAAAGTTAAAATCTTAGTATCAACAACAGTAGTTGAAGTAGGGGTGAACGTTCCTAATGCTACGGTGATGGTAATTTATGATGCAGAGCGGTTTGGTTTATCCCAGCTCCACCAGCTGCGCGGAAGAGTTGGAAGAGGAGAAAAACAAAGCTATTGTATACTTATTGCAGAACCTAAAGGGGAAGTCGGTAAAGAACGTATGCGTATTATGGCCGAAACCAACGATGGCTTTGAGTTATCGGAACAAGATTTGCAATTACGTGGACCAGGTGATTTCTTTGGAAGAAAGCAAAGCGGTATGCCAGAGTTTAAAGTTGCAGATATGGTGCATGATTACAGGGCGTTGGAGACAGCACGCCAAGATGCCCAAAAAATTGTAGAAAATAATTTATTGCAAACAGAAGGTTATAAACACTTGAAAGAAATGTTATCGGAGGAAGGCGCTCTTTTAGAAAAATTGGACTAATAGATTACTTGCATAAATAAGAGCACTATTATATATTACTATTAGTACCAAGTCATAAAAGTAATGGCATCTCTTAAAATGTATATTCAAAAAGGAGGATAAAAAGGACCAAGAAGTTCGAGGCGGCGTAGCTTTGAGTACCGGACTTCCACAGGATGTGGTGGCTTCTATGTTGCCCACATGACGTGGGCGGTTTTAGTAGAAGTTCCTTTTACCGAAGTGTCATTTTTACCGGACTTTTTGAACATCCTCTTAAAAAACAAATATGAAATGAAAGTTTGATGGTAGAATGAGACGCTCAAAAGCAGAACGACAATCGTTATTAAGAGAAAAAATTGAAAACTCTCCATTTGTAACCGATGAGCAGCTTGCGAAAGATTTTCAAGTGAGTATTCAAACAATTCGATTGGACCGGATGGAGCTGTCTATTCCTGAACTTCGAGAACGGATTAAACATGTTGCTACGAAGCAATGGGATGAGACTGTTAAAGCTTTGCCAGTTGAAGAAGTTATTGGGGATATCATTGATTTGGAATTAGATCATCGAGCAATCTCCATGCTCGATATAACGCCGGAGCTTGTTTTTTCTAGAAATAAGATTGCTAGAGGACATCATCTGTTTGCCCAAGCTAATTCATTGGCTGTCGCAGTGATTAATGATGAACTTGCTTTAACAGCAAAGTCCAATTTGCGCTTTAAGAGACAGGTTAGAGAGGGAGAAAGAGTTATTGCCAAAGCAGTCGTAAAGGGGAACGATAATCGTGGACATACGATTGTGGATGTGAATAGCTTTGTCAACAACGAGCCTGTGCTGACAGGAGAATTTTTTATGTTTCATTCTAGTGAAAGCAAAGGAGAATAGACGAATGCGAATAGCTATTGATGCAATGGGCGGCGATCACGCACCAAAAGAAATCGTCTTAGGTGCGATGGATGCCGTGAAAGAAAATAAAGATTTACAGATTACATTATACGGTGATGAAAACCAAATTAAGCCAATTCTAACAAATGATCACCAAATTAATATAATACATACAGATGAAAAGATTACATCAGAGGATGAGCCAGTAAAAGCAGTTCGTCGCAAAAAGAATGCTTCTCTTGTCTTAATGGCTAAGGCTGTGAAAGAAGGCGAAGCAGATGCATGTATTTCTGCGGGAAATACTGGTGCATTAATGAGTGCAGGGCTATTCGTAGTAGGGCGTATCCCAGGAATTGATCGTCCTGCGTTAAGTCCTACTTTTCCAACTCTTGATGGACAAGGATTTTTAATGCTGGATGTTGGAGCGAATGTGGATGCCAAACCGGAACATCTGCTTCAATATGCCATTATGGGTTCTATATACGTAGAGCGTGTAAGGAAGATTGAAAATCCTAGAGTTGGATTATTAAACGTGGGAACAGAAGATGGAAAAGGGAATGATTTAACAAAAAGAGCTTTTCAGCTTCTGGAAAATGCCCCAATTAATTTTATTGGAAACGTTGAAGCCAGAGATATCTTGAATGGCGTGGCAGATGTCGTTGTCACCGATGGATTTAGTGGAAACGTAGCCCTAAAAACAATGGAAGGCGTTGCGGAGGCTATTTTTTCACTTTTGAAAGGCGTTTTTATGTCATCTGCCAAAACAAAAATTGCTGCTGCCCTTGTTAAAAATGATTTAAAAGGTATAAAGAATCAATTAGATTACTCGGAGTATGGCGGTGCAGGATTATTTGGATTGCGTGCCCCGGTAATTAAAGCGCACGGCTCTTCTAAAAGAAAGGCAATTACAAATGCAGTAAAACAAGCTGGTTATATGACCGAAAATAATGTGACAGCAACCATTCAAACTACGATGGAGTCAATGGATAAGGAGGAGAAATAAATGAAGCGTATTGCATTTATGTTTCCAGGCCAAGGATCGCAAGCAGTAGGCATGGGAAAAGATTTATATGATGCCTACCCTGCCATACAAAAATTATATCAGGAAGCAAATGAAGTCTTAGGGATGGATTTACAAACACTTATGTTTGAAGGTCCCAAAGAAACATTAACCGAAACAGAGAATACACAGCCTGCATTATTGCTATCAAGTGTGGCTGTGTCCCATTTATTAGAGGAAAATGGAATCCAACCTTCTATGGTTGTTGGACACAGCCTTGGTGAATATAGTGCACTTGTTGCTGCTGGTGCGATAAAATGGCAGGATGCTATCCGGCTTGTCAAAGTGAGAGGCCGTTTAATGGAACAAGCATTTCCTAAGGGTCAAGGAACCATGGCAGCTGTATTGGGTCTCAGTCAAAAAAAAGTACAAGCAGCAATTAATCAAGTAGAAGACGAAATTGTTGATCTGGCAAATTTAAATTGTCCGGGACAAATTGTTATTTCTGGTTCTGTGGCAGGTGTTGAAAAAGCGACAGCAGTCTTAAAGGAAGCAGGAGCAAAACGAGTCCTTCCTTTAAATGTGAGCGGTCCATTTCATTCTAGATTAATGAAACAAGCAAATGAATCTTTTGCAAAACATTTAAGTGAAGTAGCTTTTGAAGATGCTAAGATGCCAGTGTATGCAAATGTCTCTGCAGAAGCAGTTACAGCAAAAGAAACAATTCAAGAATTATTAATAAAGCAACTCTATTCACCCGTTCGATTTGAAGAGTCTATCCAAAAAATGTTAGAAGAAAATATCGATGCTTTTGTGGAAGTCGGCACAGGCAAAGTGTTATGCGGATTATTGAAAAAAATTGATCGGAAAACAAAAACATTTGCTGTGCAAGATCAAGAGTCACTTGAAGCGTTTATTCGTTGGTATAAGGAGGAAGAATAATGTTACAAGGTCAAACAGCTGTGGTAACAGGAGCTTCTAGAGGAATCGGTAAAGCAATCGCATTAGAACTTGCCAAAAATGGAGCAAACGTGGTTGTGAATTATTCAGGAAGTGAAGCAAGAGCTGAAGAAGTTGTCAAAGAGGTTCAAGCGCTTGGAGTAAAAGCAATTAAAATTCAAGCAAATGTTGCTGATGGTGATGCTGTTAAGCAATTAATGAAGCAAACTGTAAAAGAATTTGGCTCGATCGATATTCTGGTCAATAATGCCGGTATTACAAAAGACAACTTATTGATGCGAATGAAGGAAGACGAATTCGATCAAGTTATCCAAACCAACCTTAAAGGTACTTTTCTTTGTACAAAAGCAGTTACCCGCCAAATGATGAAACAGAAATCAGGACGCATTATAAATGTAGCGTCTATTGTCGGCGTGAGTGGAAATGCTGGACAAGCCAATTATGTTGCAGCTAAAGCAGGCGTTATTGGTTTGACCAAAACAACAGCTAAAGAGCTAGCATCACGTAATATATTAGTAAATGCAGTTGCTCCTGGATTTATTTCTACAGATATGACGGATCAATTAAGTGAGGAACAGCAGGAATCTTTATTACAAATTGTACCGTTAGCGCGTTTGGGCAAGCCGGAAGATGTGGCGAGAGTGGTTCGCTTTTTAGCAAGTGAAGATGCAAGTTATATTACGGGACAAACGATTCATATTGACGGTGGAATGGTGATGTAATACAATTGCAGAACAAAAATAAAAAGAAAATGAAACCTTGAAAGGAGGTGAACGGAAATGGCAGATGTGTTTGATCAAGTAAAATCAATTATCGTAGATCGTCTTGATGTAGACGAAGAAAAAGTAGTTTTAGAAGCTTCATTTAAAGATGACCTTGAAGCAGATTCATTAGACGTTGTGGAACTTGTTATGGAATTAGAAGACGAGTTTGATATCGAAATCGCTGATGAAGATGCTGAAAAGATTAATACAGTAGGTGATGCTGTAGACTACATAAACAGCAAAGCTTAACAAATAAATGAGTGGGGGAAAGCTTCTTAATTAAGAAGCTTTCCTTATCTTGTTTAAAGAGGAAGACCGAAAAATTTTATGAAATGAAGGAGGTCAATATGGAATTAAGTCAGCTAGAACAAGAACTTGGAATAACTTTTCAACAAAAGGAATTATTGAAAGAAGCATTTACACACTCTTCTTATGTGAATGAGTATAAGAAAAGCAAGCTCAAGGATAATGAGCGATTAGAATTTCTGGGAGATGCTGTACTTGAATTAGCTGTTTCGCAATATTTGTTTAGAAATAATCAACAAATGCATGAAGGAGAGATGACAAAATTACGAGCGGCAATTGTCTGTGAAGCATCATTAACAGTTTTTGCAAAGCAATTTGATTTTGGGAAATATATTCTTTTAGGCAAGGGTGAAGATAAGACTGGCGGAAGAGAAAGGCCAGCTATTTTAGCTGATGCATTTGAGGCATTTTTAGGAGCTCTCTATTTAGATCAAGGTTTTGATGCTGTGTTGCGTTTTTTAAATACACATATTTTTCCTACGTTAACAGTAGACGCAACGGTAAGTGTTATCGATTATAAAAGCCACCTTCAAGAAATTGTTCAACAACATAAAGATAGAAAAATTGAATATCATATTGTTGATGAGTGCGGGCCCTCCCATCACAAAGAATTTGTTGCTCAAGTTATGATTCAAGGCCAGCCCGTTGGAAAAGGGAACGGAAGAACAAAAAAAGAAGCGGAACAAAAGGCAGCAAAAGCAGCATTAGAGAAAAAACTTCCTGAATAGAATTTAAAAGAGTAAATAAAAAACGTTACGCAAGAATAATCAGATTGCTTGTTCTTGCGTAACGTTTTTTGGCAGTCAGGAAATTATAATTGCTATCTTCCTGATATTTTATTTTCGAATAGCTGCTAATTCATTAATAAAGGCTTGCGTTTCTGAAGCGCTTAAATGGCCTTTGCTGATGACAAGGTCATACATCCATTTTAAATCCTCATATTTTTCTATGTTATAATCCTCCACATCCATAATTGCTCGGTTGACTACTTGTAGCTTTTCAGCTAAAGTTTGAAGCATAAATTCCATATTTTCAATACTAGGCTGTTCTAACTGCATCATATCCTCCTCATAATTGTCCCTCATTAGGAATTCATAAATGGTTTTTTTCTTGTATTTCTCCCCATTTTATATGTATATTATAGCATATGTTTTCAAACTCGTTAATGCATTCTCTTTTTAAAAACGGAACGCGTACATAGGCTAAAAGGCTAATTGTATGGTAAAATGTATTAGCTAAAGGATTCAAAGTTGTGTTAGAGAAAAGAGAATAATATTCTACATAGAATTTAAGATATAGTAAAGCAGGAGACACATCAAAGCAGTGGTTGGGATTATTATGCTACAGCCATTTTGTATACCACCGTTTTGATAAAGAGCCTATAAAGAAGAGAATAATTTTTTGAAATAAGATGATTAGAAAGTTTTAGGAGAATGATTATGCATTTAAAGCGATTAGAAAGTGTTGGATTTAAATCCTTTGCAGAGCGAATTAATGTAGATTTCGTACCTGGTGTAACAGCAGTAGTCGGCCCAAATGGTAGTGGGAAAAGTAACATTACGGATGCGATACGTTGGGTGCTAGGGGAACAATCTATGAAATCACTTCGAGGAACAAAAATGGAAGATATTATATTTCAAGGGAGTGACTCGAGGTCTCCATTGAATGTCGCTGAAGTAACCCTCGTATTAGATAATAAAGACCAGCGTGTTCCATTAGACTATGAAGAAGTAAGTGTTACGAGAAGAGTTTACCGTTCGGGAGAAAGTGAATTTTATATTAATAAACAAGCGTGTCGATTAAAAGATATTGTTGATCTTTTTATAGACTCAGGACTAGGCAGAGAGGCTTTCTCGATTATTAGCCAAGGGCGGGTAGAAGAAATTCTAAGTTCAAAAGCAGAAGAGCGCCGGGTAATTTTTGAAGAAGCAGCAGGCGTTTTAAAATATAAACAGCGTAAGAAAAAAGCGGAATATAAGCTGGCTGAAACACAGGAGAATCTGAACCGGGTTGAAGATATTGTTTATGAAATTGAACAGCAGTTAGAGCCTTTAGAGAAGCAATCTAAAAAAGCAAAAGAATATCAGCGTTTGCAAGCAGAACTTCAAGAAGCAGAGATTTCTCTTCTTATAACCGAAATGGAACAAATTCATGGCGAGTGGCAGCGGGTCCTGGAAAGTTTAGCAGTAAATAAAAAGAAACAAGAAGAGCAATCGAAAACAATCCACCTTATTGAAACGGATTTAGCGAAAGAGAAAGAAAATGTACAGCATGATGAAACAGAGATAGAAGCGTTACAGTCTGATTTATTAGATGTAACAGAGCGGTTGGAGAAGCTTGAGGGAAAAAAACAATTATTTGATGAACGGTCAAAACATGCTGATGAAAATAAAGAGAAGCTTAGCCAACAATTAGACCGAGTTACTTCGAATGTAAGGGTACTTGAGGAACAAAGGAAAAAAGAGCAGGAAAAACTGAAACAACTAGAAACTGAAAAAGCTGCTACATTAGCCCGCAAAAAAGAAATAGAGAAGAAATTAGCAATGCGCCCAGAGGATGTAGCAAATCGTATTGAGGATTTAAAGGCGGAATACATTGAGTTATTAAATCAGCAAGCTGCCTATCGAAATGAAAAACAATCTATAAATCGTCAACAAGAGCAAATTGATGCAAAAAATGCTTCTCAATCGATGAAGTTTAAAGATATGTTAGCTGAGCGAAATGAATTAGAAGATAAGAAAGCATCTGTAGAAGACGTACTGCAATCCCATCAGGCGAATTTAGAAGCGAAGAGGCAACAATTAAAGGCTTTAAAGCTTGAAATGCAGTCGGAGCGGGCGGGTTATGAAGAAGCGCAGTCTAAGCTTTATCAAGGCTATCAATATATTGAAAAAGTAAAATCAAAAAAGGAAATGCTCGAAGAAATGAAAGAAGATTTTCAAGGTTTCTTTCAGGGAGTTCGTCAAGTTTTACGGGCAAGAGAGCAAGGGAAGTTAACGAATGTTGACGGCGCGGTCATTGAGTTAATTGATGTACCTAAAGACTACATTATAGCAATCGAAACCGTACTAGGCGGACAAGCGCAGCATATTGTTGTGGATACAGATCAGGCGGCAAGAGCGGCAATTAATTGGTTGAAAAAAAATAATAGTGGACGAGCGACATTTTTACCACTGCAGTCTATTCAACCCCGATTTATATCAGGTGAAGGAAAGCAGGAATTAAAAAATCATCCCGGCTTTGTCGGTATAGCATCGGAACTAGTACGCCCCAAAGCTAAAAAATATGAAAAGGCTGTTCAACATCTAATTGGAAATGTCGTTATCGCCAAAACATTAAGAGATGCGAATGATATTGCAATAAAACTGCACCGCAGATATCGAATTGTTACGTTGGATGGAGATATGGTAAACCCTGGCGGATCGATGTCTGGCGGAGCACAAAAGAAGCAAAATCAGTCTTTATTTACCCGTGAAAAAGATTTACAGGAGTTGCGTGCTCGTTTAGCTGAATATCAGCAAAAAACAGATCAATTCGAGAAGGGTGTGCAACAAAAGAGAGACTATTTACGAAAATTAGAGGAAAAAATTAGCCTGACCGAACAAGAAGTACAGAAAATACAAAATGATGTTCAAGAAAGTCAGTCCAATTTCCAGGCATTTCAGGCGAAACTAACTTCGATTAATGATAATTTATCGATTTATGATATGGATAAAAAGCAGAATGAAAAGAGCCATACAGAGTTAGCAGATCGAAATGAAGTCCTTACCAAGGAGTTAGAAGGAATTAGTAAGCAGCTTCAAAGCGTCCAAAAAGAAGTGGATGAATTAACAGAAGAAGAATCAAAATTGAAAGAATCACGTGCTAAATTGCAGGATACTTTTTATGAAGTCAAAGTAACCTTAGCTGAGCAAGAAGAACGATTTAAAAATCAGCAAGCTAATACAAAAGCTTTACAGACACAGCTTGAGCGAGCAATGCATGAGAAGAAACAAGTGCATGAAGAGTTAGAGACAATAACAGCAATCAGAAACCAAGAAGAAACAGAAGAAGAAATTGAAGCAAATATTATCCAAGCAAGAGCTTCCAAACAAGAACTGACAGAAAGTATTGAGAAACTTCGTCACAAAAGAAAGGAAAGTTTGGATAAACAGCATGGGTTGGAAGAAAAGCTGAAAAGGGCACAGGAACAATTTTCGATTACAAATGAGCATTATCAAAAACAAGAAGTGAAGTCAAACCGCTTAGATGTGGAACTGGAGAATCGGCTGCAACAGCTTGAAAAAGAATATATGATGACATATGAAATGGCAAAACGGGATTATTCCAAGGTTGAAAATATGGAAGAGGCAAAAGTGGTTGTCAGTCAATTGAAAGAAAAAATAAATCAATTAGGTACAATTAATTTAGGTGCCATTGATGAATACGATCGTATTTCGGAGCGATACCAGTTCTTAAAGGAACAAAGAGATGACCTTGTAGAAGGAAAGCGAACGCTATATACTGTAATTGAAGAAATGGATGTAGAAATGAAGGAAAGATTCCAGTCTACTTTTTCAAAAATAAAAGAAGAATTCTCGCAAGTGTTTGTTCATTTGTTTGGCGGCGGCCATGCAGAGTTAAAATTAACAGACCCAACTAATTTATTGGAAACGGGCGTTGACATTATTGCTCAGCCGCCTGGTAAAAAGCTGCAACATTTAAGCCTTTTATCAGGGGGAGAACGCGCGTTAACAGCCATTGCGCTTCTCTTTTCCATTTTGCGGGTCCGTCCAGTTCCTTTCTGTATATTAGATGAGGTAGAGGCTGCGTTAGATGAAGCAAATGTGATTCGGTTTGCGAAGTACGTGAAGCAATTTAGTAGTGAAACGCAGTTTATTGTTATTACACACCGAAAAGGAACAATGGAGGAAGCAGATGTACTTTACGGTGTGACAATGCAGGAATCAGGTGTATCAAGACTGGTTTCTGTTCGTTTAGAAGACACGAAAGAATTGATTCAATCATAGGGGGGAACCAATATGGGTTTTATGGATAAACTAAAAGCACGTTTTAAACAAAACGAAGAAACGGCAGAAGTTTCAGAGAAGTATCAAGAAGGTATGAAAAAGACTAGAAACTCCTTCTCTGGTAAGCTGAATGATTTAATCGCACGTTATCGTAAAGTTGATGAAGATTTCTTTGAAGAATTAGAAGAAGTCTTAATCACCGCAGATGTAGGGGTATCGACAGTAATGGACCTTGTTGAAGAACTTAAAATGGAAGTAAAGCGGCAAAAGATGAAGGATACATCTGAAATGAAAGATGTTATTTCAGAAAAACTGGTAGAAATTTATTATGGGGAAGAAGATACCTCGATTCAGCATCTTCAAGTAGAAGGAGAAGGGTTACAAGTTATTCTTGTTGTTGGTGTGAATGGTGTTGGAAAGACAACAAGTATCGGTAAACTTGCTCATCAATTAAAAGCAGATGGAAAAAATGTGGTCTTAGCAGCAGGGGATACTTTCCGGGCTGGCGCAATTGAACAGTTGGAGGTTTGGGGAGAACGCGCAAACGTCCCAGTCATTAAACATAGTGAAGGAAGCGATCCGGCAGCGGTGATATACGATGGCATTAAGGCTGCGAAGTCTCGTGGAGCTGATATTCTAATATGTGATACTGCGGGAAGACTTCAAAATAAAGTAAACTTAATGAATGAGCTTTCTAAGGTGAAACGTGTTATTGAACGCGAAATTCCTGGTGCTCCCCATGAAGTTCTGCTTGTTTTGGATGCTACTACCGGGCAGAATGCATTGACGCAGGCACGCACTTTTTCTGAAGCAACGGATGTTACAGGGATTGTTTTAACGAAATTGGATGGCACCGCAAAGGGTGGAATTGTTTTAGCTATTCGTAATGAATTACAAATTCCGGTGAAGTTTGTTGGATTGGGTGAAGGTATTGATGACCTTCAACAATTCGAAGCAGATGCGTTTGTCTATGGATTATTTGCTGATTTGGGGATGGATGAAGAACCAGAAGAAAATGAAGGGGCTTGAGCTGCTTGACAACTTGACAATTCCCGATTTCGTTCGCTATGATGAATGTAAAGGAAAATCACTTAACAAGAGGTGTGTCCGTTGTTAGAAAAGACGAATCGGATCAATTATTTGTTTGATTTTTATCAATCACTGTTGACACCAAAACAGCGTAGTTATATGGAAATGTATTATCTAGAAGATTATTCTTTAGGTGAAATTTCGGAGCTCTTTGAGGTTTCTAGACAAGCTGTATATGATAATATTAGAAGAACGGAAAAAATGTTAGAGTCTTATGAAGATAAACTTCATCTTTTCTCGAAGTTTGAAAGGCGCACACAAATAATTACAAAGCTTTCGGAATTTGTGAAGGATCCAGAAGCAAAAAAGTATGTTCAACAATTACAAGATTTAGATTAGGGGGATACCTTCTATGGCATTTGAAGGATTAGCGGACCGTCTCCAAGGTACGATAAAGAAAATTACCGGTAAGGGTAAGGTCTCTGAGCAAGATGTAAAAGAAATGACCAGAGAAGTTCGCTTAGCACTTTTAGAAGCTGATGTTAACTTCAAAGTTGTAAAACAGTTAATTGCTCGGATAAAAGAAAGAGCTGTTGGTCAAGATGTAATGGAGAGCTTAACGCCAGGACAACAGGTTATTAAAGTTGTAAAAGATGAATTAACGAATTTAATGGGTGGAGAACAAAGTAAAATTGTTGTAGCTGACCGTGCCCCAACGATTATTATGATGGTTGGTTTACAAGGTGCTGGGAAAACAACGACAACCGGGAAATTAGCTAATCACTTACGTAAAAAGCATAATCGTAATCCTTTATTAGTTGCATGTGATGTTTATCGACCTGCAGCAATAAAACAGTTAGAAACACTCGGTACACAGCTGGATATGCCTGTTTTTTCATTAGGGACAGAAGCAAATCCGGTTGATATTGCCAATCAGGCGATTGCTCAGGCAAAAGAAAATCATAATGATTATGTCATTATTGATACAGCTGGTCGTTTACATGTCGATGAAAATTTGATGGAAGAATTGCAACAAATTAAAGCAGATGTAAAACCAGATGAAATATTCTTGGTAGTTGACTCGATGACAGGTCAGGATGCTGTCAATGTAGCAGAAAGTTTTAATGAGCAGCTCGATATTACTGGTGTTGTCCTGACTAAATTAGATGGTGATACCCGTGGCGGTGCTGCACTTTCTATTAAAGCTGTCACAGATAAACCAATTAAATTTGCCGGGATGGGTGAAAAACTAGATCAACTAGAGGCATTCCATCCTGAACGCATGGCGTCTAGAATTCTAGGTATGGGTGACGTGCTTTCTTTAATTGAAAAAGCACAAACCAATGTCGATGAGAAACAAGCTAAAGAATTAGAAGAAAAAATGCGTACGATGTCCTTTACTTTTGATGATTTCTTAGAACAAATGGGTCAGGTTCGCCAAATGGGACCGTTGGATGACTTAATGGCAATGATTCCTGGTGCGAACAAGATGAAAGGATTGAAGAACGCGCAATTAGATGAAAGTCAACTGACGCAGGTGGAAGCTATTATTCAATCGATGACGAAGAAAGAACGCCAAGATCCAAGTGTCATTAATGGAAGCAGAAGAAAACGTATTGCAAAAGGCTCGGGAACTTCCGTTGCAGCCGTTAACCGCTTATTAAAGCAGTTTTCAGAGATGAAAAAAATGATGAAGCAAATGACAAATATGCAAAAAGGCAAAAAAGGAAAAGGCGGATTTAAATTACCTTTCATGTAGAATCCGTAAGTATAAAATTCGCATAAATTAATTCTTATTGCGAATAGCTGCGTCTAGCCCCTGTTCCCCAACTGCCTCAGAATTTGTAGTTGTTGAACGGGAGCTATGCACTTTTCGTTTTAGGACTTGATTTTTCCGTTTTGTTGAAATAAAATATGCTTGTAATGGAAAAATACTTTACAGACTAAAAACTATCTGTTAGAATCAATTCTTGTGATAACATATTTATTGGAGGTGCAAAGCATGGCAGTAAAAATTCGATTAAAACGTATGGGTTCTAAAAGAAATCCATTCTACCGTATTGTAGTAGCAGATTCTCGTTTTCCGCGTGATGGTCGCTCTATCGAACAAATCGGTACGTACAACCCTGTAGTTAATCCAGTTGAGGTTAAAATAGATGAAGAAAAAGCTCTTGATTGGATGTCAAAAGGCGCAAAACCTAGTGACACAGTACGTAATCTATTCTCAAACGAAGGCATCATGAAGAAATTTCACGAACAAAAAAATTCAAAATAAGTAGTGTGATATCATGAAAGCCCTAATTAAATCGATTGTTACCTCGTTAGTAGATTATCCGGATGATATTGTTATTAAAATAACGGAAGAAGATTCGAAAGTTATTTATCATTTAACAGTACATCCCGATGATGTCGGAAAGGTCATAGGAAAAAATGGTCGAATTGCAAAAGCAATACGTACTGTTGTATATGCAGCCAATACGGACGGTAATAAACGTATTTTTTTGGATATTATGTAAGGTGCGTGTTCAAAAAGAAGGATAAAATTAGCCTTTTTGAACAACTTAGGAAAGGGAAAGCTGACCCTGTTTTGGGGCTCAACTTTCCCTTTTTACACATCTTGATTCCGAATCTATGAGGCAGGAGCTGAATCTGAATGAAATTAATTAAAAAAGTTCCCATCAAGCTAGTAGTGACAGAAGATAGTAAAGAAAAGATTCGTCAAAATTTTAATAATCATAAATTACGTCTTGAACAAGAGTGTCAACAATTCCAATTTGAGAAGCGCAAATTAAAAAACAAAAATGCCAGTATTCGTTCAGATATGGAAACGCGATTTAATCAAGAAATTAAAAATCGTCAAGAAAAAATGAAGCTATTAGATTTTAAGATAGCACAGTTAGATGAATTAAAAATGGGTAGCGAAATCGTTGAAAAAGAGGTTGAAGCTCTTGTTGAAGTCGAAGTTGGCTCTGATTGGAATCATATTATGAAAGAGCAAGCTATCGTAATTAAAGATGATAAGGTTATCCGAATTGATGAATAGAATAGGTGAGAGAAATGAGTAAACAGAAATTAAAAATAGGTAAAATTATAAATACACACGGTATTCGCGGCGAAGTGAAAATCCTGCGTATTACGGATTTTGAAGAGCGTTTTACACCAGGAAATGAAGTTATTATAGCTGCAGATCAAGGCGATATCACATTAACGATTGATTCGCATCGTATCCATAAAGGATTTGATCTTATTACATTTAAGGGCTATACAAATATTAATAAGGTCGAACAATGGAAAGGCTTGAATTTGTTTATTGATAAGAATCAAGCAACCGAACTGGAAGAGGACGCTTATTATTACCACGAAATTATTGGCTGCCAGGTCCAGACAACGGAAGGCGAAACATTAGGAAAAGTAAAAGAAATACTATCCCCTGGGGCAAATGATGTGTGGGTGGTGCAAAGACCAGGCAAGAAAGATTTATTATTACCTTACATTGAAGATGTAATTAAAAAAGTAGACACAGACACTGGTATTATTTCAGTAGAATTAATGGAAGGGATGTTAGACTAGATGCATATCGATATACTAACCCTTTTTCCTGAAATGTTTCATGGTGTGATGGAGAGTTCGATCTTAAATAAAGCAGTAGAGAAACAGCAATTTTCGTATCAGTTAGTCGATTTCCGTCATTATTCCACCCATAAGCATAAAAAAGTAGATGATTATCCATATGGTGGAGGAGCAGGGATGGTACTTACTCCCCAGCCTATATTTGATGCTGTTGAAGCAGTGCAAAAAGAAAAAGCATCCCGTCCGCGAGTTATTTTGATGTGTCCACAGGGAGAACCGTACACGCAAAAAAAAGCGGAAGAATTAGCGGAAGAAGACCATCTTATTTTTATTTGTGGTCATTATGAAGGCTATGATGAACGTATTCGTGAGCAGCTTGTAACGGATGAGATATCCATTGGGGATTATGTCCTGACAGGTGGAGAATTAGGGGCAATGGTTGTTATTGACAGTGTTGTCAGGCTCTTACCAGAAGTATTGGGGAATGAGGATTCAGCGCAGCAAGATTCTTTTTCAACAGGCTTATTAGAACATCCTCATTATACACGTCCTTCAGATTTTCGCGGGTTTGAGGTACCGGATGTTTTATTATCAGGGAATCATGCCAATATTGAAGCGTGGAGAAGAAAAGAATCGTTAAAACGTACGTTAAATAGACGTCCAGATTTATTAAAAAGCGCAGAATTAAATGATGTAGATAAAGAAATACTGCATGAATTGACAAAAGAAGCAGAAGAAAAGTAAAAAGTGGTTGTGCATTGATAAAGAATATGCTATATTATTTATTGTGCTTATGTGCGTGTAAGCATGTAAAACGATGTTCCGCTGTTCACATATAAGGGCATGAGCATTAGTTTGGAAGGAGTGAAAATCATGCAACAAATTATTGCTGACGTAACAAAAGATCAATTACGTACAGATCATCCTGATTTTCGACCTGGTGATACTTTAAAAGTTCACGTAAAGGTTGTTGAGGGTAATCGTGAACGTATCCAGGTATTTGAAGGTGTTGTAATTAAACGTCAAAACGGTGGAATCAGCGAAACATTCACAGTAAGAAAAATTTCTTATGGTGTTGGTGTAGAGCGTACTTTCCCATTACATTCACCAAGAATTGATAAAATTGAAGTTTCTCGTCGTGGTATTGTACGTCGTGCGAAGCTTTACTATCTACGTAACCTACGTGGAAAAGCAGCGCGTATCAAAGAACGTCGCTAATCTACGATTGAAAAATATGAAACGAATAAAAAGGGCTACGTCAATATTGGCAGTAGCTCTTTTTCATTTTTGAAGAAAATGCAACTTTTTAAGTAGATTTATTCTAGAATGCAGATATAGCTGAGACAAAGCGTCAGTACCCAGATAATTAATCAACCAATTTTGATGCAGTGTCAAAAATAATAATACTTAGAAGTTGTTTATCTATTGTTTACTAGCTACAATAAAGGATAGACTGAAGTTATCGGAGGAAGTCAGATGACAGAGAAAGAGCAAGAAAAGAAAAAAAATGAATGGTTGGAGTGGATAAAAGCAATATTAATTGCTGTGGCTTTAGTGTTCCTAGTGCGAATGTTTTTATTTGCACCCATCGTAGTGGAGGGACCATCCATGCTGCCAACCTTGCACGATCGTGACCAAATGATTGTAAATAAAATCAAATATACATTCGGGGAACCGGATCGTTTTGACATTATTGTCTTCCATGCACCGGAGCAAAGTGATTTTATTAAGCGTGTTATTGGTCTGCCAGGCGAACATGTAGCTGTGAAGGATAATGTACTTTATATAGATGGTGAGCCTGTGGACCAACCGTTTTTAAACGATCAAATTTTTACAAATGATTTTTCACTAGAGGATTTAGAAGAAGGATATGAGGTCGTTCCAGAAGACTCCGTGTTTGTTTTAGGAGATAATAGAAGTAATTCAACAGATAGTCGTATTATTGGCGTTGTGCCAATGGATGAAGTGGTTGGGGAAGCAAGTTTCGTCTACTGGCCATTGGATCGAATACATTTCAGTAAATGAGCAGGATTAAACAGGTCTGTACATGCGTTTTACTTGGAACTTAAATTACTATATTTGTGAATCGATAGAGAAAAAGCGAGAGAATACTCGATATGAAAGGAGTTGTGATTTTTTGCCTATACAATGGTTTCCAGGTCATATGGCGAAAGCACGAAGAGAAGTACAGGAGCAATTAAAATTAGTTGACTTCGTGATTGAATTAGTTGATGCCAGAGCACCATACTCATCGCAAAATCCCATGCTGCAAGAAGTTTTAGGGCAAAAACCAAAGCTTATCTTGCTGATGAAGAAGGATTTAGCTGATTCAGAAAAAACAGCGGAATGGATAGCGAGCTACCGCAAAAAGGGTGTGCAAGCAGCAGCGGTTGATGTGAATCAAAAAGGAGATATAGGGCAGGTTATTCAATTAGCTAAAGCAATGGGGCAAGAAAAAATGGATAAACTCCGAAAAAAGGGGATTAAACCGAGACCAGCCAGAGCAATGATTGTTGGTATTCCAAACGTTGGCAAGTCTACTTTAATCAATCGGCTTGCGAATAAAAAGATAGCTAAAACAGGGGACCGTCCGGGAATTACAAAACAGCAGTTATGGATAAAGATAAAGAAAGACTTTGAATTATTAGATACACCTGGTATTTTATGGCCGAAATTTGAAGAAGAAATAGTTGGGTATCGACTTGCGGCTATTGGAACGATAAAAGATCAGTTACTCCCGCTTCAAGATGTAACAGCTTTTATTATTCGGTTTTTATTTGAGGAATACCCGAATCGTTTAAAAGAACGCTATGAGATCGAGGATAGTTCTGATATGGTAGAATTATTTGAAGGAATAGGAAGAAAAAGAGGCGCATTGGAAAGTGGAGGTCATGTTAATTTTGACAAAGTAGCAGATATCGTATTGCAGGACCTGCGCTCAGGAAAGCTGGGTAAATTTACCTTAGAACAGCCTTAAAAATATTTTATAAAAGTTCGCTAAAATACGTGCATAAAAGTGAAATACTCGCATGTCCAACAATTAACAGCCTGCAAGGGATTTTTTCTTTGTAGGCTATTTTCATTTTATATTTTAAGAAAAACGATTACTTAACATGCTAGATGAGATGACGATAATAAAAGAAAGTAGGATAGGTATGAAAAAGCAATCTATTACAGAAATTAAAGCATTATTAAACGAAGATAATCTAACACCAGAAAAATGGGAAGCCTTGCTCCAGGATGAAAGAAAAGGTGTACAGACTCTTTTGAAATCGTATCATCGTAAAAAGGAGCGAGAAAAACGTTTGATTCAACGGTTTGAAGAGATGCGTCACTATGAAAATAAAGCCTATCAGAATGGTTTCGAGTGGATTGCTGGTGTAGATGAGGTTGGAAGAGGACCGCTTGCAGGACCGGTTGTTGCGGCTGCGGTGATTCTGCCTAAAGATTTTCGTCTAATCGGTTTAGATGATTCTAAAAAATTAAAAGAAGAGGTAAGAGAAGAATATAGTACATATATTAAGGAGCATGCCATTTGCTATCATATTTCCTTTATAGAAAATCAAATCATTGATGGAATTAATATTTATGAAGCGACAAAGCAGGCAATGTATGAAGCATTAGCTGGGTTAACGACACCACCTGACCATGTGCTGGTTGACGCACTTCACTTACCTAATCTAAATTGCTCTCAAGAAGCTATCATCAAAGGGGATGCCTCTAGTATTAGTATTGCTGCTGCCAGTGTCCTGGCAAAAGTAGCACGTGACCAATTTATGAAGGAACTGGATAAGAAATATCCTGGTTATGGTTTTGATAAAAATATGGGCTATGGAACGAAAGCGCATTTAAAAGGGTTGGAAGAATATGGTGCGACACCTTATCACCGAACATCTTTTGCACCTGTTAAAACACTTGGAAAATGATATAGAAAAAGAGGGGAAACCATGAGAATTCAAGAGAATATAGCAGTGGGTAAGCTATCGCAATCATCGAAAGCCGGTTTGCTTCGTAATATGAAATCGGGAGATATTTTACAAGGCACGGTGAAGCAGCTCTACCCAAATCATAAAGCGGTTATTCACATGCAAGGAAATCAGCTTATTGCTCAGCTTGAGGCCTCTCTTTCTGTCGGAGGAAAATATTTTTTTCAAGTAACATCAAATGAAGGGAAAATGCCCAAGCTACAAGTACTTACAGGTGAGCAGCAAAATGGGAATCATATGGTAAGTAATCTTCTGCAGCAATTAGGGATAAAAGAATCGAAGCTATCTTCTCAAATAGTAAATTCGCTTGTAAAAGAGCAAGTTCCGATACAGCAACCTCAATTAATGCAAGTTATTCGATATTTACAGGATAATAAGATGTCTTTTCAGCAAGCCCAGCCGATTGTGATGCAATTAATGAAATCGCGAATTCCAGTTACAGATGCAACTTTCCAAGCGCTACAAGCATTTCAAAATGGGAGTCTCAGTGAGAATTTGCAGGCGCTGGAACGTTCTTTATTACCAAATCAGCAACCAATAATAAGGGCAGAATTAGAACATGTTTTAAGAGGATTTCCCTCTCAAGAAAGTGCTGTAAGAGCGATGCTTATTGCTGATGTGCAGCAGGCCAAGCCAATGCTATTCCCACTCTTGCAAAACCTCGGTTTCATTTCTAAAGCGATGGATAAACAGGCATGGGCAAAAATTTTACAACAGTGGAATCCGTCATCTTCGCAAACCCAAGGAACAATAAATCCACCATTTACAACGAGTTTCGAAGGGCTAAAGGATCAGCTTCAGCCTATTTTAACAAATCATAAGCGATGGATGTCAGAAGCAAATGCATTGCATGGAATGGATACACCACAGAGTAATTCCTCTAAGATGCAGACAAGCTTAGAAGCGCATTTTTCAAATAATCCACAAGTTATGCAAGGATATAAAGAGCAGGATCGTCATTTAGTTGAACCTCTCATGGAGCCAAAGAACTATCAAGCCTTAGAACGGCTCATAAAGATTTGGACAGCCTCAGGTGAAAATATTATCAATAATCCAAAAGAGCAATTTTTGCAGCAGCTCAGATGGGTGCTTCATGATGCCGGCATCCATGCGGAGAGTGCACTGAAAACAGAAGGAGCGAATGGTATGCATTTCAAGCATCTGTTGTTAGAAATGATTCAAGCCAGCAGTGGGGGCAGTGGCAAAGAAAATGCACAGCAGGTCGTCCATTTTTTGAATGGTATGCAATTAAATAATATGCATGACAGCAATTATTTTATTCAAGCGAATATACAGCTACCCAGTCAGAAGTTCGGTTTATCCAAGGATATTCATTTACAGTTTGAAGGTAAGAAAACAAGGGATGGGAAGATTGATCCAGAATGTTGCCGTATTATTTTCGATTTGGAGCTGCAACGTATGAAAGAAACAATTGTTGATTTACATGTTCAAAGGAAGGCATTAGCCATTACGATTTATAATGATCAAGCTACTACACCGGCTGTTGTCGATAAACTTCGGCCGAGCCTGCAAGAAGCTTTACTGAAGTTGAATTATGAGCTGACAACAATTGTTTGTAAGCCGTTTACAGAAGTAGATAAGCAGCAATTCGTAAAACCCTCAGACGAGAAAGCCAATTACAGAAAGGTGGATTTTCGAGTATGAATGAAAAACGAAAAAAAGCAGTTGCCCTAAGTTACGAGAAAAATGTAGCGGATGCTCCAAAAGTAACCGCATCAGGTAAAGGGGTTTTGGCAGAAGAAATATTAGATCGTGCTCGTGAGCATCATATTCCTATATTAGAAGACCCTTCCTTAGTAGAAGTATTAGCAGAATTAAAGGTGAATGAAACGATACCTGAGGAACTATTTCAGGTCGTTTCTGAAGTATTTGCGTTTATTTATCATGCAGATAAACAAACTGGAGAAGGAATAGGGAAATAATATTAAATTTATATTTCCTATTTCTTGTTTATTTTATGTATTTTTAATACAATAGAGTTGCACTGATTTTGATAGGAGGATGGAAGATGAACATTCATGAGTACCAAGGTAAACAAGTTTTACGAGAATTTGGTGTAAAAGTTCCGAACGGCCATGTCGCTTATACAGTAGATGAAGCTGTAGAAGCAGCAGAAAAGCTTGGCTCATCTGTAACCGTTGTCAAAGCGCAAATCCATGCGGGTGGACGCGGGAAAGCCGGCGGGGTTAAGGTTGCAAAAAGCTTAGAGGAAGTTCGTACATATGCGGATGAAATTTTAGGAAAGACACTTGTAACACATCAAAATGGCCCAGACGGCACGGTAGTAAAACGTTTACTTATTGAAGAAGGTTGTGATATTCAAAAAGAATATTACGTAGGGGTAGTCCTTGACCGTGCGACGTCAAGGGTTGTAATGATGGCATCTGAAGAAGGTGGCACAGAAATTGAAGAGGTAGCAGAAGCAACACCTGAAAAAATCTTTAAAGAGGTAATTGATCCGGTGGTTGGTCTAGCACCTTATCAAGCTAGAAGACTCGCATTTAATATTAATATTCCAGATGAATTAATAGGTAAGGCAGTTAAATTTATGACCGCATTATATGAAGCATTTGTGTCGAAAGACTGTTCTATCGCAGAAATTAATCCGCTTGTAACAACAGGGGATAATGAAGTGCTTGCATTAGATGCAAAATTAAACTTTGATGATAATGCTCTTTATCGTCATCCGGATATAGCAGAGCTGCGTGACTTAGGGGAAGAGGATGAGAAAGAAATCCAAGCTTCTAAGTATGACTTAAGCTATGTTTCCTTAGACGGAAATATCGGATGTATGGTAAACGGTGCTGGGTTGGCGATGTCTACGATGGATATTATTAAACATTATGGCGGCGATCCGGCTAACTTCCTTGATGTAGGGGGCGGTGCTACAGCCGAAAAAGTAACAGAAGCATTTAAAATCATTCTTTCAGATAAAAATGTGAAAGGTATTTTTGTAAACATTTTTGGTGGAATTATGAAATGTGATGTCATTGCTGAAGGCGTTGTTGAAGCGACAAAACAAATGGGCTTAACGATTCCGCTAGTTGTTCGCCTAGAAGGTACAAATGTAGATCGCGGAAAAGAGATTTTAGATGAATCCGGCTTGAATATTACATCTGCATCCTCTATGGCAGATGGAGCGGAGAAAATTGTTGCTGCAGTTAAATAAAGTAGTTACCGTTATGTTGTTGACTTACAAATAGGAAAGGATGGACTTAGGATGAGCGTTTATATAAATAAAGATACAAAAGTAATCGTCCAAGGAATTACAGGTGGGACAGCACGTTTCCATACCAAACAAATGCTAGAATATGGTACAAAAATTGTTGGCGGTGTTACTCCAAAAAAAGCAGGCACAGAAGTAGAAGGCGTACCTGTTTTTAATACAGTTGATGACGCTGTAAAAGCCACTGGAGCAACTGCGTCTGTTATTTATGTGCCAGCTCCTTTTGCTGCAGATGCAATTATAGAAGCAACAGATGCAGGTCTTGACTTAGTTATCTGTATTACAGAGCATATTCCAGTAATGGATATGGTCAAAGTAAAACGCTATATGGAAGGCAAGAAAACCCGGCTTGTCGGACCAAACTGCCCTGGTGTGATTACAGCAGATGAAACAAAAATTGGCATTATGCCAGGATACATCCATAAAAAAGGGCATATTGGTGTTGTTTCTCGCTCAGGTACATTAACCTATGAAGCAGTACATCAATTAACACAGGCTGGTTATGGACAAACAACAGCTGTTGGGATTGGCGGAGATCCTGTCAATGGAACAAACTTTATTGATGTGCTAGATGAATTTAACAGAGATCCAGAAACAGAAGCGGTTATCATGATTGGTGAAATCGGCGGTACTGCTGAAGAAGAAGCTGCTGAATGGGTGAAAGCAAACATGAAAAAACCAGTAGTAGGATTTATTGGCGGTGTTACCGCGCCTCCAGGAAAACGTATGGGACATGCTGGTGCTATTATCTCAGGAGGAAAAGGTACAGCCGATGAGAAAATCCGTATCATGGAATCTTGCGGTATTAAAGTAGCTGATACTCCAGCTGTTATGGGGGAAACAATGATTCAAGCTTTAAAAGAAAATGGTTTAGAAGAGAAATGTAAAACACACTAAGCTATATTTAATAGAAGCCTGGAAGAAAATGCAACTTCTTTCTATGGAGAGTTTTTTCATCTCTGAGGATGGAAGCGGATTTTTCTCTAGGCTTCTTCTTTTACATGGGAGAAAACGATGGAAAGTTAATGGTACGTGTATAAGAAAACAAAGGGTTTACTAATAGGCTTGTCAAATGAAGTTTCTCTACTATTGAAAGGAGAGTTATAGAAGTGGAATATAATTTAGATCGATTCGATTTGATTCATCTCACAAGATGCCGGTATGCAACGCGTGCATTTATTCGAAAATGGTTGAAAATAGATCCAACCTTAAGGTTAATATATCAAATGACACCTCAAGAATTGTCAAAAATTATTCGAATTCCTCAACAAAAAGCACAAATCCTCCTTAATGACCTCCATCATAATCCGTTGAAAAAGAAAATTTTGGAAGAATCAAGAGATTTCCATATCATCACAATAGTTGACGAATATTATCCTAGTATGTTAAATACAATTAAAGATGCCCCGATAGTTTTGTATGGAGCAGGGAACCTTGATCTTTTAAAAATGCAACCGACCATAAGTGTCATTGGTACAAGAAATCCATCCAATGAAGCATATAAAAAACTTGCCTATACAATTGCCCCACTTGTAGACGCGAAATGGGTCATTGTCAGCGGGATGGCTAGAGGGGTTGATAGTATGGCACATCGGTTGACATTAGGAAGGAAAGGGAATACGATTGCTGTTTTAGGCAGCGGATTTCATGCCATTTATCCGAGAGAACATATTTCTCTATATAAACAAATTGTAAATGAAGGCTTAGTCCTGTCAGAATACCCGCCTGATCAAAACCCTCAAAGATATCATTTTCCTGAAAGAAACCGGATTATAAGCGGTTTGACAATGGGAACCGTAGTTATTGAGGCAATGAGAAAAAGTGGAACGATGATTACTGTGGAGCAAGCTCTTGATCAAGGAAGAGACGTATTTGCAGTACCAGGTAATCCACTTTTAGAGCAATGTACTGGATGCAATGAACTTATCCAAGATGGCGCAAAATTGATCCAAACTGCCGAAGATATTTTTACAGAGTGGAATTATTGTTTTAAATTATTCAATAAGTAGTGATTGACAAAAACGTTTTCTATCTATAGTATTAGGAAAGATTTCTATTCGAAAATTGTCAACCTCATTATGGGAGGAAGGTACATGTCAGATTATCTCGTTATCGTTGAATCGCCAGCAAAAGCTAAGACGATTGAGCGATATTTAGGAAAAAAATATACAGTGAAAGCCTCTATGGGACATCTCCGTGATTTGCCCAAAAGTCAAATGGGGGTAGACGTAGAAGAAAACTACAAACCCAAATATATAACTATCCGCGGAAAAGGGGATATACTAAAAGACTTAAAAAAATCAGCCAAAAAAGCAAAGAAAATCTATCTTGCAGCCGACCCCGATCGTGAAGGAGAGGCAATTGCTTGGCATTTAGCACATATGTTAAATGTGGATGAGAAATCAAAATGCCGTGTTGTGTTTAATGAAATTACAAAGGATGCCATTAAAGAATCCTTTAAGCATCCTCGTCCGATAGATTTAGACTTAGTTGACGCGCAGCAAGCCCGTCGTATCCTTGATCGATTAGTAGGTTACAATATTAGCCCTATATTATGGAAAAAAGTGAAAAAAGGGCTGAGTGCTGGACGTGTGCAATCTGTTGCTTTAAAAATGATTATCGATAGAGAAAAAGAAATTGAGAACTTTAAACCAGAAGAATACTGGTCCATTGATGCAATTTTTGCTAAGGATGATGAAACCTTTGAAGGTTCATTCTATGGGGTAGACGGCAAGAAAACGCAGCTTAAAACAAAAGACGATGTAGAAGAAATTAAAAAGAAATTAGATGGAAAAGAGTTCACAATTAAAAGTGTGAAAAAAAGGGAGAGGAAACGAAACCCTGCCGTACCATTTACAACTTCATCGCTTCAACAGGAAGCAGCAAGAAAATTAAACTTCCGAGCAAAGAAAACGATGATGATTGCGCAACAATTATATGAAGGTATTGACTTAGGACGCTCTTCTGGCGGAATTACAGGTTTAATTACTTATATGCGTACAGATTCTACCCGAATTTCCGATTCAGCGAAAGAAGAGGCAAAGTCCTATATTCAAGATAAATATGGTGACAAATATCTTGGCAAGCAAGGTGCTACAAAGAATAAAAGCGGTGCTCAAGATGCCCATGAAGCTATTCGTCCAACATCAACGTTCCGAGATCCAAAAGAATTAAAAAATATTTTATCAAGAGATCAGTTACGATTGTATAAGTTAATTTGGGAGCGTTTTGTTGCCAGTCAAATGTCACCAGCCGTAATGGATACGATGACGGTACACTTAACAAATAACGGTGTTGAATTCCGTGCAACCGGTTCAAAAATAAAATTTAAAGGCTTTATGAAGGTTTATGTAGAGGGTAATGATGATAACAAAAAAGAAGAAGACAAATTATTGCCAGAGCTAGAGGAAGGAATGAAAGTCGATTCCAAAGAAGTCAAACCGAACCAACATTTTACACAGCCGCCTCCACGTTATACCGATGCAAGATTGGTAAAAACAATGGAAGAAATGGGTATCGGCCGACCATCTACTTACGCTCCAACATTAGACACAATTCAGCGTAGAGGCTATGTATCTATGGATAACAAGCGATTTATACCTACTGAATTGGGCACAATTGTCTGTGAACTTGTAGAAGAGTTCTTCCCGGAAGTTATTGATGCAGAGTTTACTGCAAAGATGGAGACAGATTTAGATTCCGTCGAGGAAGGGAAGACTGCTTGGATTCAAATCATTGATAATTTCTATCAGGATTTCAGTAAACGCCTCGAAAAAGCAGACGCTGAAATGGAAAAAGTAGAAATACGGGATGAACCTGCTGGAATTACTTGTGAGGAATGTGGGCACGAAATGGTTTATAAAATGGGACGTTACGGGAAATTCCTGGCCTGTTCCAACTTCCCTGATTGCAGAAATACCAAACCTATCTTAAAGAAAATAGGTGTCACCTGTCCAAAATGTCATAAAGGTGAAGTGGTAGAGAGAAAATCGAAGAAAAAAAGAACATTTTATGGATGTGATCGTTTTCCAGACTGCGATTTTGTCTCATGGGATAAACCGATTGCCAGAACCTGTCCGCGATGTGATTCCATGCTAGTTGAAAAGAAAACTAAAAAAGAAACACAGGTTCAATGCTCTAATTGTGAATATAAAGAAGTTGCACAAAAATAGCTGGTCATTTGATTAGCTATTTTTGTTGTGGGCGATAATCGATGATGGCTTTAAAGGAAATACTATATTATGTATAAAGTACGTTAAAGTTGACTAAAAATATAATAGTCATTATAATCTCTATTTGGTAAGGAAATACCCTTGACAGTTCTTTAAGGATCAATAAAGCTATCACGGCACAGTAATTAGCTTCCAAGTATCCATCTACTCCTTCTTCACTTAATTGAATTTTCCTAACCGTCAGCACCTTTCAGAATTTTATTGCAATTTTGTTAAATTCATTGCATTCTTATATGTATTATGCTATGCTTTATCCGTTATACGATAATGAGGTGATTTCTGCGTGGAATTAAAACCGTATATGGATAAATTTATAGAGTATTTACAAATTGAAAAAAATGCCTCACCGTATACCATTCAATTTTATCGGACGGATTTAGAAACATTCGAAGCTTTTATGAATAGAGAAAACGTAAATGGTTTAAAGGATGTAAGTTATCGAGAAGTACGAGTATTTCTTACAAAATTATATAATGATGCGTTGAGCAGAAGATCTGTTTCCAGAAAGATATCCTCACTAAGGAGTTTCTACCGTTTTTTAGAGCGGGAAAAGATGGTTGTGGAGAATCCATTTACACAGCTTACACTTCCTAAAGCGGAGAAACCGGTCCCGAGCTTCTTATATAAAGAGGAGCTGGAAAAGCTTTTTAGTGTGAGTGATGTATCAACGGATTTAGGGCAACGAGATCAAGCGCTGCTGGAAATTTTATACGGAACGGGGATTCGTGTTAGTGAGTGTCAACAACTTCGGGTAAAAGACATTGACTTCTCAATAGGAACAATCTTTGTGACGGGAAAGGGACGAAAAGAACGCTATGTCCCCTTTGGCAGTTTTGCTGAGGCAGCATTACAAAAATATTTGCTCGATGGAAGAAAAAATTTACTTAATAAATCACATAACGTAACAGAGAATGTATTTCTGAATGCGAGAGGAAATCCGATAACGACAAGAGGCATTCGTACTATATTAAATAAGATAGTAGAAAAAGCTTCTTTAAATATTCAAGTGCATCCTCATAAGCTTAGGCATACTTTTGCCACACATATGTTAAATGAGGGGGCTGATTTAAGGTCTGTTCAAGAACTTTTAGGACATGAAAGTTTATCTTCTACACAAATATACACGCATGTTTCTAAAGAACATTTGAAGAAGGCTTATATGAAAAGCCATCCGCGTGCAAATGACAATAAATAGGTGAGGTGGATATATGGATTCGCAGATGCATGCCACAACTATATTTGCAGTGCAGCATAAAGGGCAATGTGCTATGAGCGGTGATGGTCAAGTTACCTTAGGCAATGCTGTTATTATGAAGCATACAGCAAAAAAAGTAAGAACTTTATATAATGGGAAGGTTCTAGCGGGTTTTGCTGGTTCTGTAGCGGATGCTTTTACCCTATTTGAGAAATTTGAAAGTAAGCTTCAAGCGTTTAATGGCAATTTAACAAGAGCCGCTGTGGAATTAGCGCAAGAATGGCGTTCTGATAAAGTTCTCAGAAAACTAGAAGCTATGTTGATTGTGATGAATAAAGAAAGTATGTACTTAGTGTCTGGCACAGGCGAAGTGATTGAACCAGATGATGGAATTTTAGCGATTGGTTCTGGAGGCAATTATGCGTTAAGTGCCGGTAGAGCATTACTTCAAAAAGCACCTCAATTAACTGCTGCTGAAATTGCGCAAACAGCATTAGAAGTGGCCGGAGATATTTGCGTGTTTACCAATGACCAGATTACATTAGAAGTGTTGGAATAAAGTTTCTTTCATTAGGGTGTTCAAAAAGTTCCATAAAAATGGTGTATTAAGATAGGAACCTTCTAACCGCTCATGTTTTAAAGGCATTCATTCCGCTATCGGGAGCCCGCGCTTCCCGAACTTCCTAATCCTTTTTTTTCGCCCTTTTTGAACACGCACTTTAAAGTGTTTTCAGATTCTAGTGACCTTGATAAAGGGGGATATTTTTGATGAAGGTGGACTTAACACCAAAGCAGATTGTGAATCAATTAGACCAATATATTATAGGGCAAAATCAGGCGAAAAAATCTGTTGCCGTTGCTCTTAGAAATCGCTATAGAAGAATGAAACTGAATGAGGATTTTCAAGATGAAGTGGTGCCAAAGAATATTTTAATGATCGGACCGACTGGTGTGGGAAAGACGGAGATTGCAAGACGTCTCGCAAAACTAGTGGGCGCGCCTTTTATTAAAGTAGAGGCAACTAAATTCACGGAAGTTGGTTATGTGGGAAGAGATGTAGAATCAATGGTTCGTGATTTAGTAGAAATGGCTGTCCGAATGGTGAAAGAAGAAAAAATGGGAGATGTGATGGATTTAGCTGAGAAAGAAGCAAATCAAAGACTTGTAAAGTTGCTTGTCCCGCAAACAAAAACCAAATCTTCTGTAAAAAATCCATTTGAAATGCTATTCCAGGCTTCTGACCAGGACGAAGATCATGAAGATGATGTATCCAATGAAGAGTCAGAAATTAAATCAAAAAGAAAACGAATCGCTCATCAGTTAGCGTTAGGCGAGTTAGAAGATCATTATGTTTCTATCGAAATCGAAGAAATCCCCCCTTCTATGTTTGACATGCTGCAAGGTTCGGGAATGGAACAAATGGGGATGAACATGCAGGACGCTTTCGGACAATTTATGCCAAAAAAGAAAAAGAAGCGTAAATTGACAGTTTCGGAGGCAAGGAAAGTTCTCATCCAGCAAGAAGCTCAAAAGCTTATCGATATGGATGAAGTTACACAGGAAGCAATTAAGCGCTCAGAAAGAACAGGTATTATTTTTATCGATGAGATTGATAAAGTAGCCGGGAAGCAAGAAGGATCTGCAAATGTTTCCAGAGAAGGTGTGCAAAGAGATATCCTGCCGATTGTGGAAGGATCCACGATTGTGACTAAACACGGAACATTAAAGACAGACCATATCTTATTTATCGCAGCAGGAGCTTTTCATATGTCTAAACCTTCTGATTTAATCCCTGAACTGCAAGGCAGATTCCCTATCCGTGTAGAACTTGAAAAGCTGACAATCAATGAATTTAAGCGGATATTAACAGAGCCATCTAACGCATTGTTAAAGCAATATCAATTAATGCTAGAAACAGAAGGTATAAAACTTAAATTTACGGACGATGCTATAGAAAGACTTGCACAAATAGCCCATGATGTAAATCAGAATACGGATAACATCGGAGCGCGGAGATTGCACACTATTTTAGAAAAATTATTAGAAGATTTGTCCTATGAAGCTCCTGATATTTCAATGGCTGAAATTGAAATTACAGTAGGCTATGTTAACGAAAAGCTTTCGACGATTGCACAAAACAAAGATTTGAGTCAATTTATACTATAATAATTTAAAATTTTTGAATGGAGGAATATCAAATGGATTTATTAACTAGAGCAAGAAAAATTAACGCGATGTTACAAACAGCAACAGGAAAGTCAGTGAACTTCAATGAAATGTCGGCTTCACTAGGTGATGTTATTCGCGGGAATGTATACATCGTAAGCAGACGCGGAAAATTATTGGGTGTAGCAGTAAATCAAGAAGTAGAAAATGATCGTATGAAATCAATGCTGGAAGAAAAGCAATTTCCTGAAGAATATACAGAAGGCTTGCACGAAATTCGTGAGACAACTGCAAATCTTGATATTGATAATAAACACACTGTATTTCCTATTGAAAATAAAGACTTATTTAAAGATGGATATACTACAATCGTTCCGATTATCGGAGGCGGAGAACGCTTAGGTACATTGATTATTGGACGAGTGAATGATACATTTAATGATGATGATTTATTATTAGCGGAATATGGCGCAACTGTGGTAGGTATGGAAATTCTTCATGAAAAAACAGAAGAAATTGAAATGGAAGCTAGGAGCAAGGCTGTTGTACAAATGGCAATCAGCTCTCTATCTTATAGTGAGTTAGAAGCTATTGACCATATCTTTGAAGAATTAAACGGAAAAGAAGGCTTGCTAGTAGCTAGTAAGATTGCTGACCGCGTAGGAATTACCCGTTCCGTTATTGTTAATGCTCTACGTAAATTAGAAAGCGCGGGTGTTATCGAGTCTCGCTCTCTAGGAATGAAAGGAACTTATATTAAAGTATTGAACGATAAGTTCTTAGTAGAACTAGAAAAAATTCGTACACGCTAATATAAATGGTATCAAAAAGCTGTGAAGGATATTTTATTCCATCACAGCTTTTTTTTTGCACGCCAAAAGCACGTTGCGGGCACCCGAGAAACGCAGTGTGCAATCCGGAAAAAGTGCTTCTTTTGTCTTCAAACTAAAAATAAGTAGTTTTTAAAAATTGATTTGACAATCAGAAAAATTGGTTAGGCGCCAATTTATACGAGCCCTTTGACAAGATAAATAGTTCTTTATGTTCATATGAATTTTAAAGTGAGCCTATTGAAATTCTCTATTAGAAAGGGTAGAATGTGTTTCGGGGGTCAAAATGCCTGTTTGTTTAGAAGGGGGCATACAATAGATATCCCTATGAAAAAAGTATGTAATTAAAAAGAATATGCTATTTTCCTTGTTTTTCCAATGATGTCATTTGAATCGTCATTTGACGATTAATGCCGGTATCAGTGGTTTTGCTGACAACAATATGAGGGTATATAGACCTAGTTGTGTTGAACTGTTTTTAATTTTGTCAAGAATAATGCCCAAATACCGTAGACTTTGTTGATTAATTAGTTTAGAATTAGTTCGTCCATCAAAAGTATTTTATGGGTGTTCATGAAAAAAGAGGTGAGAAATACAAATGGATTTATTTAGTGGAACGATTGGTCAGCTAGAAAATTCGATACAGTATGCTTCTGCAAAGAATAATGTTATATCAAACAACATATCAAATGTCGATACACCGAATTATAAAGCGAAAAAAGTTAGTTTTAAATCTGCATTAGAAAATGAATTAGATACGCTTCAAGCAAAAATAACAAATCAACGTCATATAAATTTTAAAGAAGCGGATAATAGAGCCTACCGTATAGTTGGAGATTCGTCTACTACATATAATCACAATGGGAATAACGTGGATATCGATAAAGAGATGGCGGAACTGGCTAAAAACCAAATCTATTACAATAGTCTTATTGACCGTATAAATGGGAAATTTAATAGTTTACAATCCGTTATTCGAGGAGGAAATTAAAATTGTCTATTTTTCAATCGATGAATGCGAGTGCAAGTGGATTAACTGCACAGAGATTGCGTATGGACTTGGTCTCTTCCAATTTAGCTAATGCGCAAACAACGCGGGCAACACAGAATGAACAAGGGGAATATGAACCTTATCGTCGGAAAATGGCTACATTTGGTTCGGGGCAACCATCATTTAAACAAATGTTAAAATACGCAGAAGGAACGACGAACAATACTGTTGCTGGTGTAAAGGCTACAAGCATTGTAGAAGACCAATCTCCTTTTGAACTTGTTTTTAACCCCGAACATCCGGATGCAAATGAGGATGGTTATGTGGAAATGCCTAACGTAGATCCTTTGAAAGAAATGGTAGATTTAATGAGTGCTTCCCGATCCTATGAAGCAAATGTCACAGCTTTTAATGCAAGTAAAGGGATGCTTATGAAGGCATTAGAAATAGGGAAATAACAAGATTTAAAAGGTGGTTAGAGTAAATGAATACAATTGGAACTTATCTTCCTTCATTACACCAGACAGAACAGAACAAACCTTCACATACAACTCCATATGAGGTACATAACAATTTCTCTTCCATGCTAAAAAATGCTATAGAGGATTTAAATCATACGCAATTAGAATCGGATATGAAAACAGAAGGTTTGGCAAATGGGAACGTGGAAAATCTTCATGATGTAATGATTTCAGCACAGAAAGCAAGCATTACGCTAGAAACAGGTGTGCAAGTACAGAAAAAAGTAATTGATGCTTACAATGAAATAATGCGAATGCAAGTGTAATTAGAATTAAAACGACAGACAGTTTTATAATTAGTGAGGGTAGTGTATATGAAAGAGAGATTACAGAAATGGAGAGAATCCACTTCTAATTTTTGGGGATCCAGGTCTAAGGGGCAAAAAGGAACAATTCTTGGCGGAACACTTCTGATTCTAATCTTGATTGTTTTAGTGATTTTCTTTACGACAAATACGCAATATGTTCCTTTGTATAATGATTTATCTGTACAGGAAGCTGGTCAAATTACAAAAGAATTAGATGCTAAATCTGTGCCATATGAACTAGAGAACGGAGGAAGTTCCATCATGGTGCCAGAAGAGAATGTTGATTCTTTGTTACTAGAATTTGCTTCAATGGGTCTTCCAAGCAGTGGAAGTATTGATTACTCTTTTTTCAGTGAAAATGCCTCGTGGGGTGTTACAGAGAACGAATTTAGTGTCATGAAACTCGATGCGATGCAAACAGAACTAGGTAAGCTAATAAAAGCAATTGATGGGATTCAAGATGCACAAGTGATGATCAATATGCCTGAACAGCCTGTGTTTGCTGATGATGTAACAGGTGAAACAAGTGTAGCTATTATGATAGATACACAGCCAGGCTACCAGTTTGAAGGAAATCAAATTGAAGGACTTTATCACCTTGTGTCCAAGGCGGTTCCGAATTTAAAACCTGAAGATATTATTATAATGAATCAGTACTTTGAATATTATGATCGAGATACGCAGTTCGCTGGAGGCGGAGATACATATTCTAATCAGCAAACTATTAAGAGAGAAGTAGAAAAAGATATTCAACGCAGATTGCAACAAATGCTGGGTACCATGGTTGGAAATGAAAATATTGTTGTTTCTGTAACAGCAGATATTGATTTTTCTCAAGAAAATCGCACAGAAGAATTAGTAGACCCAGTCGATATGGAATCGATGGAAGGTATACCGGTAAGTTTAGAGTCTATTCAAGAGTCTTATACAGGTCAAGGTAACCCGGATGATGTAGCGGGAACTGGTGAAGAGGATATTGCAAATTATCCTGCTGGCGAAGGAGAAGACGGAGAATATGAATTAGATAAAGAAACCATAAATTATGAGTTTAACCGAGTCAGACGTGAGATAGTAGAAAGTCCTTACAAAGTGCGAGACCTTGGTATACAGGTTGCAGTAAATAATGTAAGACAAGGGGCAGATGGAGAAGTAGAATACCTAAACCAGCAAGAACAAACATCCGTGCAAGAAGGTATTGATTCCATATTAAACTCTATCATTGAAACTTCGGTTGACGGCGATCTACAGAATGAAGTAACGGATGCAAATACGTCTATTGTCTTTCAAGAATTCAGTACAACCACTGAGGGAGAAACGCAACCAGAAACAGGAGGAATCCCGTTATGGCTCTATATTGTTTCAGGAGTATTGTTACTCGTTATTATTATATTAATAGTTATGTTACGCAGAAATAGAGCGGAAGAAGAATGGCTTGAGGAAGAACAGCAAGAAGAAGCTGTTTATGAGGATAAAGAAACAGTTATTCCTGATCTGCAAACAGAAGAATCAGAAGAAGTGATTAGAAGAAAACAACTTGAAAAGATTGCGAATGACAAACCAGAAGAATTCGCGAAGTTATTACGAAGCTGGATGAATGAGGATTAGGAGGTATTATTTATGGCAAGAAAAGGTTCGTTAACTGGAAAACAAAAAGCAGCCATTCTTTTAATCTCCTTAGGCCCAGATGTCTCTGCTCAAGTGTATAAATATCTATCTGAAGAAGAAATAGAAAAGCTAAGTTTAGAGATTTCTTCGGTGAAAAAGGTTGATTCAGCCCTAAAAGACGAGGTGTTAGACCAATTTCATCAAATCGTGGTTGCACAAGATTATATTTCACAAGGCGGGATCGGATATGCAAAAACGGTTTTGGAAAAGGCGTTTGGCAAGCAAGAGGCTTCGAGTATTATTAATCGGTTAACCTCTTCCTTACAGGTCAGACCATTTGATTTTGCCAGGAAAGCAGACCCGCAGCAGGTATTGAATTACATTCAAGGAGAACACCCCCAGACAATTGCGCTTATTCTTTCTTATTTGGATGCAGAACAAAGCGGTCAAATTCTTTCTGCATTGCCAAAAAATGTTCAAGCCGACGTGGCTCGCAGAATAGCGGTGATGGATTCAACATCGCCAGAAATTATTACGCAAATAGAGCAAGTATTAGAAAAAAATATCTCTGCATCTACGGCAGAAGATTATACACAAACTGGTGGTATTCAGACTGTGGTAGAAGTTCTTAATGGCGTGGACCGCTCTACAGAAAGAACCATTTTAGAAGCTTTAGAGTCTCAGGATCCAGAACTTGCTGAAGAAATTAAGAAAAGAATGTTTGTATTTGAAGATATTGTTACACTTGATAATCGTGCAATTCAACGTGTCATCAGAGAAGTAGACAACGAGGACTTACGTTTATCACTAAAAGTAGCAAGCAATGCAGTTAAAGATACTGTATTCCAAAATATGTCTGAGCGAATGGCATCCACTTTCAAAGAAGAAATTGAATATATGGGACCAGTACGATTGAAAGATGTAGAAGAGGCACAAACAAGAATTGTGAATGTAATACGTGGATTAGAAGACAAGGGGGAAATTGTTATAGCAAGAGGCGGAGGAGACGATATTATTGTCTAATCAGAAAAAACAAATATCGATTAAACCAATTGAAACAATTCTCCCAATGGCAAATACGAACCATGCGGATGTAATGGAAGAGCATCATCAATTATCTGAATCCATATCGCTGCAGAAAAAAGAATTAGCAACGATTCAAGAGCAGCAGCAAATGCGAATAGAAGAAGCGAATAATCAGATAAAAGAAGCACGTAATCAATGGGAAACAGAAAAACAAAAATGGATAGAAGAAGCTCAACAGCAAGGATTTCAAAAGGGTTATGAAGATGGAAATCAAGAGGCTTATCAGCAATATGAAAACAAATTAAAAGAAGCAAATCATATTATTGATATAGCAAAAGAAGATTACCATCAAACTTTAGAAAAACATACAGAAAGTATTGTCGAAATATCCATGTCCGTAGCGAATAAGGTTTTGCAGCAAGCATTAAAAGAACAACCATCCTATATTATGGAATTGGTAACAGCTGCTTTGGAAGATGTAAAAGCGCAGCCTTGCATTACGATCATTATTCATCCTGATTACTATGGGGAAGTTCACTCTCATCAAGAAGAGCTGCAGCGCTTGGTAGGTGACGAAACAAAGCTGTCTATCCATGCGGATGCCCTTGTTCAACCAACAGATTGTATTATCAGACATCCTCATGGGCAAGTGGAAACCAGTATAGATACACAGTTGGAAAAGATTAGAGAAGCGTTAATGGAGTATGTTATGGAGGATGTGCAATGAATAAAGAAGCGCTTATCTCAGTTATTGAAAAAACGGACCCTTATAAGCGATATGGTAAAGTCATTCGCGTGGTAGGCTTAATGATTGAATCAGAGGGTCCCGCTGCAAATATTGGAGAAGTTTGTTACATTCACACCAGCACAAAGGACGGAGAACTTATTATAGCTGAAGTCGTAGGGTTTCAAAATGAAAGAATTATTTTAATGCCCTATCGAGAAGTGAATGAAGTAGGATCAGGCTGCTTAGTAGAAGCTACTGGAAATCCATTGAAAGTAAAAGTAGGAAGAAGCCTGATTGGACATGTATTAGATCCTCTGGGGAAACCCCTTTCTGACGCAGAGACATTACCAAAAGGCTTAACAAGTTATCAGACGGAGAGAAATCCGCCTAATCCGCTTTCCCGCCCAAGAATTAAACAAGCCCTACAAGTTGGCGTTCGTGCTATCGATGGTTTTTTGACAATGGGAATTGGTCAACGTGTTGGTTTGTTTGCCGGGAGTGGAGTAGGAAAAAGCACACTTCTCGGAATGATTGCAAGGAATAGTAGTGCGGATGTGAATGTAATTGCTCTAATTGGCGAACGTGGAAGAGAAGTCCGAGAATTTATAGAGAACGATTTAGGGGAAGATGGTTTAAAAAAGTCGATTATCGTCGCAGCAACGTCCGATCAACCTGCGCTTATGCGGATTCGGGGAGCATATACAGCAACAGCTATCAGCGAATATTTTCGGGAACAGGGATTTAATGTGAATTTAATGATGGATTCCGTTACACGAGTTGCCATGGCACAGAGGGAAATTGGCTTAGCTGTAGGCGAACCTCCGACAACCAAAGGATATACTCCGAGCGTCTTCTCCATTTTACCTAAGCTTTTAGAAAGAGCAGGAACCGATGAGAATGGATCGATAACTGGATTTTATACGGTATTGGTTGACGGAGATGATATGAATGAACCGATTGCGGATGCGGTGAGAGGTATTTTGGATGGCCACTTTGTTTTAGATCGTAAAATTGCAGAAAGAGGTCAGTATCCTGCAATTAATGTTTTAAAGTCAATTAGTCGTGTAATGAATGCTATCGCAACAGACGAACATAAACAAATTGCAATCAGGCTGAGAACTCTTCTTGCGACCTACGAAGAAAATAATGAGTTAATCTCCATTGGAGCATATAAAAAAGGCACGAATTCTGAGGTGGATCTGGCTGTTGCTTCTTATCCAAAAATTGTTTCTTTCTTAAAACAAGGCGTCCATGAACGAGTGGGACTTGAGGAGAGCATACAAATGATGAGGAACCTGATTGAATAAGAAGGTGTTTATAAAGGAGTTGTTTTAAATGGCTCGAATATCTAGTTTGGTTAAAATTCGAGATATGCATGATAATGAGAGACAAATAGCTCAAAAGGCTTATACCGAATCACAAGAAACGTTCGAGAAGATTGCTATGGAGTTGTACAATTTGTTGAAGAAAAAAGAGGTTGCTGAAAACACGTTTGATAATGCAATTCAAACATCGACATCAATTGAGAAAATAAAAGAACAATCTGCTTATATTGAAAAATTAACAAACCAAATTCAAACCGTGCAATTATTAGTCCAAAGAGCGAGAAATGATATGAATACGAAACAGAATAAGTTATCTGAAGTGTATATTGAATACAAAAAATATGACAAAATTGTTGAACTAAAACAAGAAGAGGCTCAAGAAACTGTACGAAAGCAGGAAGCAAATTTTATGGATGAAATGTCAATGCAACAGTACCTAAGACAAAAGCAAAGGTGAAAAAAATGAAAAATAATAACCAGAATGAAAAGGAAGTCAAGAATAATTCACATGGCTGGTTCATGAAACTATTTTTAATCATTATGCCACTTTTTATCCTAGCTGTCATTGTTGTTTTTGTTTTACATATTGCTGGATTTAGTGCATTGGATTGGGTAAAGGACCAAGGAAAATCAATCCCGGTCATTGGGAAAATGTTTGAGGATGAAGATGGAACATATGAGATGAATGACTTGGAAGCTATGAAAAATCAATTGGAAAGTAAAGATAAGGCCTTAGAAGCAAAAGATGCACAAATTCAAGAGCTAGAAGAAACCATTTCTGGATTAGAAAGTCAGGTTAATGGATTACAAGCGGATATTGAACAAATAGAAAGTGATAACGAAAGTGAAGATCAGGAAGAAAATGGCGCGCAGAATAAAAATGAAGGACAAGCAGTTGCCTCACAGGAAAAAAACACGATGACAAGAACCTTAGAGGGTATGAAGAGCAAAGAGGCTGCAGCAATCTTAGAAAATTTAGAAGATGATTTGGCAGTCAGTATCTTAGAAGAGATGTCTACCGATGATCGTGGTGATATTCTGCAACAAATGGACGTGGAAGTTGCGACAACATATACGAAAATGCTAATGAAGTGATTTGAAGAACCTATTGAAGGAGGTGAAAAGAATGAATTCAATGATATTAACGATGCCAAACGTAAAATTCCTTGACCAGCAGCAACCGAATACAAAAGCTTTGCAAACGAAGGCCTCCAACTTAAGTTTTCAAGATTTATTAAAAGGGAATGCTAACTGGCTTCAAACGGATATACCTTTAAGTCAATCGGACGATAAAGATAGTCAATTGGATGAAATGATGGACAAATTTGAAAAATTACTTCCTAGTGAGGTACTTGATATTGTCAAGGATAATGAGACATTGCAGCAGGAATTATTTGCTTTCGCTATGCAAAATGAATTTCCGATGCAAGAGAATGAGCCGAAACTTGGGTTTTCAACGGAGGATATACTTGGCCATAACCAGGCTGTAGGACAGAAGGAGATAAATCCGTTAGAAGCAAGTGCTTTAGATTCCAAATTAGATTTACAAAGCGGAAAAGACATTTATATGAAAATGACGGAACTTATGCAATCTATAGAAACGGAAGAAGATATAGAGAACATAGCGAACTCATTAACGAAATTACTTCAAGAATGGAATCAGTTTGTACAAGGACAAACTCCGATTGATCAGCAACAGGTATTAAGTTATATAAATCAGCAAGTAATAAGCGCAGACGCATCAATTGCTGATAAATTAGCTTACCAACAAACCAATCAATTATTAGAGTTGAGCCAGAGCCCAAAGGCGGAAGGGGAAAGTGTGCAGCCTAATCAGCAAAAGATATTAGACTACATAAAACAGCAGCTGATGACAGCAGGCTCACTAATTAACGGAAAGTCAGGTTATCAACAAACCGATCAATTCGTTAAGTCGAACCTGCTAGACGAAGGTTTGATGGAAAATGTGCAGGGAGAGAGGCAACAAAGGAATGGCTTGAACGATGAAGCAGCCGAGCAAGACGCAAATAGGCTTAGACAAGTTCCTAAGGTGGACGCAGAGGGCCAGAAGCATTTGGAGTCCAAAGTGGCAACTTGGTTACAATCTGCTTTTCAAGGAGCATCACCTGGTGTTTTTAAACAAGATAGCTTACCTATTTCAAGAGTTGAGCAATATATCCTCCATACTGGACAGGCTGATTCAGCAAAAATGTTATCTGGTAAAGAATTGATTGACAAAATAGAAACCCTTGTCCAATCACAACGTATGCAAGGCTTTATTCAAGGACAAAATCCGATATCTATTCAGTTAAGACCTGAGAATTTAGGTGATATGACGATTCGTTTCGTCCAAGTTGATGGTGAAGTGACGGTGCAGATGCTAGTTTCTTCTAAATTTGTTAAGGAATTACTAGAGTCAAACATGCATCAACTCAGAAACGTATTTTCTCCTCATCAGGTGACAGTCGAAAAACAGGATAATTTATTACTTTCTAATACGGAGACATCAAAAAGCTCGAAAGAAAATCAACATGAACAACAGCAATCCAGTCAACATGAGGGCTCTTCTGATTCCCATCAAGGGAAACAAACATCTGACTCAGATTCGTTTGAAGCTTTTATGGAAGAATTATTATCACAAACGATAGAAGAGCAGGTTTAATAGAGGATGTTCTTGATAAGCATGACTGGATTTTGAAAGGCGGTGACAACAATAACTTCTATCGATCCATCTTTATATTTAACTAATCAACCAAAGGAACGGACACCTTCTCCGGATTTAGGAAAAGACGAGTTTTTAAAACTTTTGATGGCTCAAATCAAAAACCAGAATCCGATGAATACAATGGATGAAGGAGAATTTGTAGCACAGATGGCAACTTTTTCTTCATTAGAACAAATGATGAACATGTCAAAATCCATGGAACTCTTGGTAAATAATCAGCTTGTATCTCCAGCTATACAATATAGTCATATGATTGGCCAAACCGTGAATTATAGGACATTTGACGAAGAGACAGGAAAAGAAACTGGTATTACATCAAGTAAAGTTGTTTCTGTTTCACAGCAAGATGGTTGGGCAGTCTTTCATCTAGATAATGGCGAAAAAATCTACGCTGACACAGTAATTGAAGTAGGGAAAGCGGAAAATGAAACAGAGAATGGCCCTTCTGAAAATGAGGAGGGAGAAAAATAATGGCTCGTCTTATTCAGCCAATCGCACCAGTCATACCCAAAGAGCAGCCTATACAGAAAACAGGGACGAATAAGGGAGAGTCAGGCTTTAAAGATATTCTAAAGCATCAGCAATCACTGACTATCAGTAAGCATGCAGCAGATCGCATGAAAGAACGCAATATCCAATTCAGCAGCCAAGAATGGCAGTCTATCCAAGAAAAAGTGATAGAGGCAAAGCAAAAGGGTGTTACGGATGCACTGGTTGTTGTTGACGGAAGTGCCATGGTGGTAAGTGTAAAGAACAATACTGTTATTACTGCTTTAAATCAGGCAGAAGCAGATCATAAAGTATTTACAAATATTAATGGAACAATTTTACTTTAATTGATAAACGAAGGCTGGACCTTTAGGGGAGGCCATGACTGTGGAATGACAGAAACGGTCAAATGAAAATGAAAAGGGGAAGTAATCATGTTACGTTCAATGTATGCAGGTATTTCAGGAATGAAAAATTCACAAACAAAATTAGACGTTATCGGTAACAACATCGCTAACGTAAATACAACCGGGTATAAAAAAGCAAATATTAATTTTCAGGATATGCTGAGCCAGACAACAACAGCAGCACAAGGGGCTGGAAATGGACGAGGCGGAATTAATGCTTCCCAAATTGGTCTTGGGTCGCAAGAAGGTGCAATTTCCAATACACATACACAAGGTTTTAGACAAACCACAAATAACCCGTTAGATTTTGCAATACAAGGTGACGGCATGTTTGTTGTTCAAGGAGATAACACCAATTACTATACGCGCGCAGGGAACTTTTTCCTAGATAATACAGGGGCTATTGTAAATGCGGACGGGTATTATTTACAAGCTGTAGGGGGAGGAAACATTGTAATCCCAGAGGATGCTGAGAGTTTTAGTGTACAGCCGAATGGAACGGTGACGTATATTGATGCAAATGGGAATCCGGAAGAAGCAGGACAAATTGCATTAGCAAAATTTTCTAATCCGGGCGGTTTAGAAAAGGTTGGGGGTAGTTTGTACGCAGAAACTGGTAATTCTGGTGTGCCGAATATAGGTGAGCCTGGTGGGGAAAATGGATCAGGTGAAATCATCAGTGGTGCTCTAGAAATGTCTAATGTTGACTTGTCTGAGGAATTCACTGAGATGATTACAGCACAGCGTTCATTCCAAGCGAACACAAGAATTATTACAACCTCTGATGAAATTTTACAAGAGCTTGTTAATCTAAAACGATAAGCAAGGGAGGAAGGGACTGGCCTAAGCTAAAATCAAAATCAACTGGTTAGGTTAGTCCCGCATAATTATGATCCGGCTAACCCGATTAAATAATGAGCCTTTTGTTCTCAATGCAATTATGATTGAGCAAATCCAAGCGCATGCAGATACGAGTATTTCATTATTAAATGGAAAAAAGGTATTTGTTAAAGAAAGTGAAGAAGAAATTATTAAAAAGGTAACAGCCTTTTATCATCAAATTGGGTTTCCAGTGCTCCCCTTGAAGGCAGGTGAAAAAGATGAGTAAAATAGTAAAAATTGCGGTGACTACCATAATTACTTTACTTGTAGTTGTTATTGCAACGCTTATTGTTGTCATCTACGTGAACGAACCTAAGGAAACTTCCGGAGAAGAACAATCCATCGATCAAATGATCAGCAATGCATATGAAACGTCAGAGGTGACGACAGATATAGAGAATGGCCGGTTTGTTCAAGTTCAGTTTCAAGTAATCACAGACGATAAAAAAGCGCTAGAAGAATTAGAAAAAAGAGATTTCCAAATTAGTAATGTAATTATTAAAGAATTGGCAGTCATGGATGAGGATGATTTTCAAACAGGTCTGGGTGATTTAGAGGAAACCCTGAAGAATAAATTAAATGAGATAATGACAGAAGGAACGGTTACCGAAGTATATACAATTAAAAAGATACTTCAATAGATTAGATCACGCTAGGAGGTGACCAAATTTTATGGATGAGGTTTTATCACAGAATGAAATTGATGCCTTGCTTTCAGCGATAAATTCAGGGGAAATGGATGCTGAAGAATTAAAGAAGGAAGAGAACGAAAAGCGTATTCGAGTATATGATTTTAAGAGAGCATTACGTTTTTCAAAAGATCAAATAAGAAGCATTTCACGACTTCATGAAAATTATGCGCGATTGCTTACGACCTATTTTGCTACTCAACTGCGGACATATGTAAATATTACTGTTACTTCAGTGGACCAAATACCGTACGAAGAGTTTATTCGTTCTGTACCTAAGCGAACAATCTTAAATGTTTATAGTTTAGAACCGTTGAATGGGAATTTGATTATGGAAATCAATCCGAATGTTGCATTTGCGCTCCTGGAGCGAATGCTTGGGGGAAAAGGCTCTACCACTGCAAAAACAACCAGTCTGACAGAAATTGAAAAGATTTTACTCACCCAATTGTTTGAGAAGGCAGAGGATAATTTAAAAAATGCTTGGTCATCTGTTGCTGATATTGAACCAGTTTTAGAAGAATTTGAGGAGAATCCCCAATTTATGCAAATCGTTGCTCCGACTGAAACGGTAGTGGTTGTTTCCTTGACAGCTATGATTGGAGAAGAATCTGGTATGATTAATATTTGTATCCCGCATGGTATTTTAGAACCCATCATACCAAAGCTCTCTGCCCATTACTGGATGCAATCAAATAAAAATAAAGATGAAAAAAGTCTAGAAAGAATGTCACAACATCTGCAAAATACAGATGTGGAAGTTAAAACAATACTTGGAGAAGCATCCATTCATATTGATGAATTTTTAGAGTTCGCTGTTGGAGATATTATTGCTCTAGATCAACCAATTGATTCGCCATTAAAGATGGCGGTGAATGACGAACTTAAGTTTCTTGTGCAACCAGGTAAATTCAGACAAAAAATGTCTGTTCAAGTATTAGAGGAACTAGAATGGGGTGATGGAAATTGATGAATGATGGCAAGCTGTCGCAAGAAGAAATAGATGCACTGCTCAACGTAACGGAAGATAATCAGATGGATGATGAACAAGAGCAAGCAAACGATGAAGAATATTTAACGCCGATAGAAAAGGATGCTTTAGGAGAAATTGGAAATATTTCCTTTGGAAGCTCAGCAACTACGCTGTCTACACTTTTAAATCAAAAGGTGGAAATTACTACACCGGTAGTTACAACGATCAGAAAAGAAAATCTAGAAGAAGAAGTTACATTTAAACCTGTAAGTGTTCAAGTAAATTACATAGAAGGTTTTACTGGTAATAATGTTTTTGTCATTAAAGCAGACGATGCAGCAATCATTGCTGATATTATGCTCGGGGGTGACGGGAAAACTCCTGATACAGAATTAAATGATATCCATCTGAGCGCAGTTCAAGAGGCAATGAATCAAATGATGGGGTCTGCAGCAACAAGTATGTCTACGGTGTTTAATAAAAAAATAGATATATCTCCACCAGAAATTATTCATGGTCTGGAAAATGAAAAAAAAGAAGTTATATTTGATGAAAATGTCTATGTCAAAGTGTTTTTCAGGTTAATGGTTGGTGATTTAATAGATTCTAATATGGTACAGCTTGTTCCATTAGACTTTGCAAAAGAATTAGTACAGCAATTAATGAATCCAGCTCCATCAACGGAGGAAAAAGCGAATACAGCAGACAAGCTAACTGCTGAAAGCACTAGTGTAAATACAAATATAACGTCGAATGTGCGTCAAGATAATCATATTGAAACAAACGATAAGCGAACGCAAATGACCGAAGAAAAACAGAAGACGAATGATGATATTTTGGGTAGACCGTTCAGTTCACATGACGTAAACGTACAAGAAGCTGCTTTTTCAGAGTTTGAAAAGCCTCCATTGAGCAATCAAGGGCAGCGAAATTTAGATATGTTAATGGATATCCCTTTAAAAGTTACTGTGGAGCTTGGAAGAACAAAACAGTCAATCAAGGAAATCTTAGAGCTATCAGCAGGTTCTATTATTGAATTAGATAAACTAGCTGGTGAACCGGTAGATATTCTTGTAAATGAAAAATTGGTAGCTGAAGGGGAAGTCGTTGTAATCGATGAAAACTTTGGCGTCCGTGTAACGGATGTAGTTAGTCAATCAGATAGAATTCAACATTTAAAAAAATAGATTTATAAGATGAGGGAGAGAATACAAAATGGGTAAAAAGATTTTAATAGTAGATGATGCAGCTTTTATGCGAATGATGATTAAGGATATTTTGGTGAAGAATGGATATGAAGTAGCCGCTGAAGCACAAGATGGTAATGAGGCAGTGGAAAAATATAAAGAGTGTCAACCTGATTTAGTTACCATGGATATTACGATGCCGGAAAAAGATGGTTTAGCAGCTTTAAAAGAAATTCTACAAGTGAACCCAGACGCAAAAGTAATCATGTGTTCCGCAATGGGACAGCAAGCCATGGTTATTGACGCAATTCAGGCTGGAGCGAAAGACTTTATTGTTAAACCATTCCAAGCAGATCGAGTAATTGAAGCAATTCAAAAAGTATTAGGATAAATGACAACTTCATTCAGTGAAACGATGCACTCTTTTCTCACTGGTGAATAGGACAAGTAAATGCAAATATTTTCGCAGGGATGAGTAATCCCAGTCCAGGCCCCAACCAAGCCAACCCTGCGCTTTTGAAGGCTTGGTTTGCTATGTTTTCTATATGAGGAAAGTTTTACAGATGTATGAAACGTATTAAAAAGTGAGTTGACGAAATTGAAGAAGCTATCATGGCTTATGTATGTATTGGGAGCAGGAATAATGATTTATATGCTGCTCCCAGTTCCTGCAAACGCAGAAGCAAATGTATTAGAATGCCTTGAAAATGATGAGGAGTGTACCGAACCATTAAATAATAACGGTGAACAGCCTGATAGAAACGATCAAAATAATAGCGAGGAGAACAATGGAGAATTGTTGATAGAAGATGATACTTCAAATCCTTCTATGTTCGGACAAATCGTCAGGCTGATTGTTGGTTTAGTGCTTGTATTAGGACTAGTTTACGTGGTATTGAAATTGCTGGGGAAGAAAAATGGGTTTAATCAGCAAACAAATATCCTTCGCAATGTGGGCGGGATTTCCGTTGGTTCAAATAAATCTATTCAAATTATCCGCGTAGGAAAAAAATATTACCTTGTTGGTGTTGGAGATAATGTGGAGCTTTTAGAGGAGATTAATGATCCTGAAACAATTGAGTTGATGGATCAACGGACGGAAAAGGACTTGGATGCTTCATCGTTCTTTTTGAAAGGAAAGAAGGAAAAAGCCAATAAATCTGATCAATCCTTTGATCAATTACTGACAAGAGAGCTAAAGTCGATTCGTAAAAATCGCCAAGATCTTATTAAGAAACATAAGGACGATGTAAATGAATGAATTCATAGATATATTTTCAAGTTCTGATCCTACGAATATTGCAACTTCTGTGAAGTTATTATTATTATTGACGATTTTTTCCTTGGCTCCAGGAATTTTAATTTTAATGACTTGTTTTACACGGATTATCATTGTTTTGTCATTTGTACGTACTTCGTTAGCGACACAGCAAATGCCGCCTAACCAAGTTTTAATTGGTATTGCGTTATTTTTAACGTTCTTTATCATGGCGCCAACATTTTCAGAAGTCTATGAAAAGGGATTATCACCGCTCTTTAGCGAAGAAATTACTTTAGAAGAAGCGTATGATAATGCGAGTGTTCCGCTGAAAGAGTTTATGGCACAGCATACGAGGCAGAAGGATTTGCAATTATTTTTAAATTATACAAAAGCAGAGGCACCGGCAACTGTACAGGATATTCCACTAACAACTTTAGTTCCTGCATTTGCAATCAGTGAACTAAAGACGGCCTTTCAAATGGGTTTTATGATTTTTATTCCCTTTCTAATTATTGACATGGCTGTTGCAAGTATACTTATGTCGATGGGAATGATGATGCTGCCACCGGTGATGATTTCATTACCATTTAAAATATTACTATTTGTTTTGGTGGATGGCTGGTATTTGATTACACAGTCACTACTCGGTGGTTTTTAGAAAAGGACGTACTGGAAGGAGTAGAATCAATGAGTAGTGAATTTGTATTAACCCTGGCTGAAAGAGGGATTTATACTGTTTTATTAATGACCGTTCCATTATTACTGCTTGCATTAGCAGTTGGTTTGCTTGTAAGTATTTTCCAGGCAACGACGCAGATTCAAGAACAAACATTGGCATTTATTCCAAAAATTTTAGCAGTATTACTTGGCTTAGTATTCTTCGGACCCTGGATGTTAACAACAATTGTTGAATTTACATCTGATCTGTATATGAATATTAACCAATATATAGGGTAGATCAAATGATTGAACTTATTAATTGGAATCTTGTTCCTGCTTTCATCTTAATATTTGTGCGCATGATGGCATTCTTTGTAATTATGCCTCTATTCTCTTATCGGTCAGTTCCTGTTCAATTTAAAATAGGAATTAGCTTTTTCCTCACAATCATTTTAATTTCTTCTGTGGATATCAGTGATGTGGTGTTAAATGATTTATATTTGTTTCTGCTGGTTAAAGAAGCACTTGTTGGAATTTGTATTGGATTAATTGCTTTTATTTTGGTTTCTGCTATTCAAATTGCTGGCGGTTTTATTGACTTTCAAATGGGGTTTGCCATTGCCAACGTTGTAGATCCGCAAACAGGTGCACAAAGCCCATTAACAGGACAATATTTCTATATTATTGCTTTGCTATTCCTGTTGTCTGTCGATGGACACCATATGATTTTAAATGGCATGATGAATAGTTTTTCGTATATTCCATTAGACCAGTTCGTTCCTTTTGGAAGGGAGGGCATTATAGAGCTTGTATTAACCACGTTTAATACGATGTTCCTTATTGCTTTTCAGATAGCTATTCCGATTGTAGGCTGCTTGTTTTTAGTAGATGTTGCACTAGGAATCGTGGCGCGTACTGTTCCACAGATGAACGTGTTTGTTGTTGGGCTGCCGATTAAAATTCTTGTAAGTTTTGTTGCAATTCTCGTTTTCCTAGCGCTCTATGTGAATTTATTACAATATGTATTTCAAACAATGTATCAAGTGATGGAGCAGCTAATGGTTTTATTTGGAGGTGCTTAGTGTGTCATTGGCATTAGATTTACAATTTTTTGCAGGTGAAAAAACAGAAAAAGCGACTCCAAAGAAAAGACAGGATGAACGGAGAAAAGGAAGAGTTGCAAAAAGCCAGGACATGAATACAGCAATCTTGCTTCTTGGCTGTTTTCTTAGCTTGTTTGTATTTGGCAGTTATATACTCCAACATATGACTGCTTTTTTTAGGAAATCATTTACGGAATATATACATTGGGATGTAACAAATAATTCCGTTCAAACCATGTTTAACGATTCAGCCTTGCAGGCGATTATTATGGTTGCGCCAATTATGGTGATTGCCATTATTTCTGGTTTAGCGGCAAACTTACTTCAAGTTAAATTCTTATTCAGTACGGAGCCCTTAAAGTTTGACTTGAAAAAAATTGACCCGATTAAGGGGGCAAAACGAATTTTCTCGATTCGTGCATTTGTCGAATTTCTGAAATCTTTATTAAAAATTACCATGGTTGGGGCAGTTACCTTTACCGTGATTTGGATAAATAAGGATCAAATGCTGATGACATCATTCCTGGGTCCAGAAGGAGCTCTAAAGTTCTTTGCAAAAGTTACGGTGATGATGGGTTTTTCTGCCATTGCTTTATTGATTTTTTTAGGTGTCCTTGATTATTTGTATCAAAAGTATGATTTTGAGAAAAACATCCGGATGTCTAAACAAGACCTTAAGGATGAGTATAAAAACGTAGAAGGGGATCCTTTAATAAAATCAAAGATGAAAGAGAAACAGCGACAAATAGCAACAAGAAGAATGATGAGTGAAATACCGAATGCAGATGTTATTATTACAAACCCTACGCATTATGCTATTGCAATTAAGTATGATGAAGCAAAAGCAGAAGCACCTTTTGTTCTTGCAAAAGGGACAGATAGTATCGCACAACGCATCAAAGAAATTGCAAAAGAACACAAAGTACATATGGTAGAAAATCGTTCACTAGCAAGAGCGCTTTATGCAGCTGTAGAAATTGGTGAGGTTATCCCGGAAGATTACTTTCAACCTGTTGCAGAAGTTCTTGCTTATGTGTATCAAATGGAGAAAAAAGCGTAAGAAGTTAGGAGAGAATGGAAATGAAAGTCCGAGATATAGCTGTTCTCTTAGGTGTGATACTAGTAATCGTAATGCTGGTAATTCCTTTGCCTGGGGGACTTCTAAGTTTTCTCATATTAATTAATATAATACTAGGATTGGTTGTCATTTTAGTAGCAATGAATACAACGGAACCGTTGCAGTTTTCAGTGTTTCCAACGCTGATTTTACTTTTGACATTATTTCGGCTAGCTCTAAATGTGTCAACGACTCGGGCCATTCTCTCAGAAGGTAATGCAGGAGGGGTTGTAGAAACATTCGGCTCTTTTGTAATTGGAAATAATCCTTTAGTTGGGTTTGTTGTATTTATTATTTTAGTTATTATTAATTTTATTGTTATTACAAAAGGTGCAGAGCGTGTATCTGAAGTAGCCGCTAGATTTTCCCTTGATGGGATGCCTGGGAAACAGATGAGCGTCGATGCGGATTTAAATGCGGGGTTGATTACAGAGACCCAAGCGAAAGAACGAAGAGAAAAAATTGAGAATGAAGCAGATTTCCATGGTTCGATGGACGGTGCAAGTAAATTTGTAAAAGGAGATGCCATTGCCGGGATAGTTATTCTTCTTATAAATATTCTTTTTGGAATTATTATAGGCGTTGTTCAAATGGGCATGCCTATGCAAGAAGCTGTTGACACATTTATGAGGCTTACTGTCGGGGATGGTTTGGTCAGTCAAATTCCTGCATTGCTTATTTCCACTGCAACAGGGATTGTTGTTACAAGATCAGCTAGAGGAAGTAATTTAAGTTCTGATGTTACAGACCAATTACTGCAGTTCCCAAAACTATTATATATCGCAGCAGGGGCCATTTTCTTGCTTGGCTTAACACCAATAAACTTTTTCCTAACAACACTACTTGCCGGCTTTTTAGCTTTTAGCGGTTATTGGATGGAAAAAAGAGCAGCCGAACCGGAGGAAGTTACAGAGGAAGAGGAAGAAGAAACAGCCTCGACAGCTCTGAAACAGCAGGAAAATGTTGTAAACTTGTTAAATATGGATCCCATTGAGTTTGAGTTTGGGTATGGATTAATCCCGCTAGCGGACGCATCTCAAGGAGGCGACTTACTGGACAGAGTAATCATGATACGCAGGCAATTGGCTATTGAATTAGGGCTTGTTATACCAGTTGTTCGCATCCGGGATAATATTCAGCTTCAGCCAAATGAATATCAATTAAAAATAAAAGGAGATCAGGTTGCCAGCGGAGAATTAATGTTAGATCATTATTTAGCTATGGCGCCGGACTTTTTAGAAGATGATATTGAGGGTATAGATACGAAGGAGCCAGCATTTGGCTTGCCGGCTAAATGGATCAGTGAAAATGTGAAGGATGAAGCAGAATTATCTGGATACACAGTTGTGGATCCGCCTTCTGTCGTATCGACGCATCTTACAGAGGTTATTAAAAAACATGCATTTGAACTATTAGGAAGAGAAGAAACCAAACAGCTTATTGATCATTTAAAAGAAACTAATCCAATTTTAGTTGAGGAAGTAACACCTGAACCACTATCTATTGGAGATGTTCAAAAAGTATTAGCGAAGTTGCTTAGAGAGGGCGTATCTATTCGAAATTTACCAGTGATTTTTGAAACATTGGCTGATTTTTCTAAAATGACGAATGATACGGAGGTGCTTGGTGAGTATGTAAGACAAGCATTAGCATCGCAAATTACAAAGAGTTATGTGAAAGATAATAATCTATTAAAAGTAATTACTGTGTCTGGAAAAGTTGAAAAAGTGATAGCTGAACATATTCAGCAGACAGAACACGGAAACTACTTAGCATTAGACCCGGAACAGCAGCAAGAAATTGTTCAAGCGATTCATAAAGAAGCTGAAAAAGTATCGTTGCAAGAAGAAACAACCATCATCATATGCTCTCCGGCAGTTAGAATGTACTTGAAACAATTGATAGACCGTTTCCTGCCTCAAGTAGTCGTCTTGTCATATAACGAATTAGAACCGACCGTTGAGGTACAAAGTGTTGGGGTGGTGAATATCGCATGAAAATAAAAAAATACAAGGCTCCATCGATGCCAGAAGTGATGAAGCAAGTCCGAAAAGATTTCGGCAAAGATGCAGTTATCTTACAATCTAGGCAAATTAAAGTGGGCGGTATATTCGGGTTATTTAAAAAGAATTATATTGAAGTAGTTGTTGGCCATGATCCAGAGCCAGTAGCTCCTTCGAAAAAGAAGGCAAGTAAAAAGGAAATTACTGTCCCTGAAAAAGAGATGATATCTCAAAAAGTTTCTCCACGTTCGAATGAGATGGAACAAGTTTATAAACTACTGGAAGCACAGAGTAAACAGCTTCAGTTGAAGTTAAGCCCAGAGGAACAATTAATCTATGATAGTTTAGTTGAACAGGAGGTTCTGCCTGACATCGCTTTAAAGTTGATCAAAGAAGAGGGTAATATGTCATCCTCTGAAGAAAAAGATACGAAAACGTTAAAACAGAGCATTCATGAAAAAGTAAAAAAGCGATTAGCAGCCATCCAATTAGGCTTTACCCATACTCATAAAGTTGTTCAGTTTGTTGGACCAACTGGAGTGGGAAAAACGACAACCATTGCAAAAATAGCGGCAAGAATGCAACTGACAGAAAATAAAAAAATCGCATTTATTACTTTAGATACGTATCGAATAGCAGCTGTTGAACAGCTGAAAACATATGCGAAGATTCTTCATATACCTATAGAGGTAGCTTACAATAAACAAGAATATCGTCAATATATTGAACAATTACAGGATTATGATGTGATATTAGTGGATACAGCTGGCAGAAATTATCGAGATGCAACTTATTTAAAGGATATTACAGATTGGATAGATCCAAATGAGGTAACCAATTATCTTGTTCTATCAATGACAACAAAACCCAAGGATTTTCTTGATATCTATGGTAAGTTTGATGCTATTGGAATACATGGACTCCTATTGACGAAGTTAGATGAAACGGAGCAATACGGGAATATATTAAATTTAGCATCAAATTATTCTGGGATTCGAATAGGGTATATGACAAACGGTCAGGACGTGCCAGAGGATATGGTTGATCCTACGTTAAATAACCTTAGCCATTTCATCATAGGTGAGAAACAATGAGCTATGATCAAGCTGAAAAATTGCGAAGCCAGCTTGCCTCCCATCGGACTGCTAAAACAATCGCTATATGCAGTGGCAAAGGCGGCGTTGGAAAATCAAACTTCACTTTAAATTTTGCGATCAAACTCGCAAGTCAAAATAATCGTATTTTAATATTTGATCTGGATGTTGGTATGGGCAATATTGATTTACTCCTTGGTATGCAAACCAAACATTCTATTGCAGATGCTTTAAATAATCGTATTTCCATAGAAGAAGCAATTGTAAAAAGTAATTATGGCGTAGACTATATTCCAGGAGGGTCGGGCCTTCGGGATATTTTAGAAATCGACCAACATAATAAAAAGATTTTTTCTCAAGGCTTAGCGTCTGTATTAAGAGAATACGATTTTGTACTATTTGATATGGGGGCGGGCGTGACAGAAACGGCATTATTTTTTATTTTAGCAGCAGATGAATGTTTTGTGATAACTACTCCCGAGCCGACTTCGATTACGGACGCATATGGAATGGTAAAGCATATTTTAGTGAATCAAGTAAATATGCCTATTTACACTATCTTAAATCGTTCAAGGAATAACTCGGATGGTAAAACAGTTTTAAATAATTTTCATAAAGTAATTCATCGTTTTTTAGATGGGGGTGCACAAGCGCTAGGACTGATTCCAGAAGATGCAAACGTCGTAAAGGCGGTAATGCACCAAGAACCATACACCATCCTATACCCTAAGACAAAGGCATCCAAAGCTATGGAATTGATTCTGCAATCGTATGTTCAACAAACTAGCAATCGTTCGCGGAAGTCTGGCAGTTTCCTAGAGCGGATAAAGTATTTTATCGTGGAGAACCGCCCGTAAACTATTGTTTATAAGAAGACTTTCTTTAGGGCTTTTCCCTAAAATGAATATTCTATAACCTAGCTGACCGAAGATTTACATGGGGATGATACCCACGGAAAACCGGATTGTAGCGAGGGGAGTAATCCCTCCCCTGAATGAAATTTTATAAGATTGTGAGGTGAGAGAATGGCTCTAATTAATGTACTTGTCGTGGATGATTCTGCCTTTATGAGAAAAATGATTACAGAAATATTAGAAGAAGATGGTAGATTCCAAGTTGTTGGAACAGCAACAGATGGTTTAGATGGAGTAAACAAAGCGAAAAAACTGCGGCCTGATGTCGTCACCATGGATGTGCAGATGCCTAAACTTGACGGTTTAGAAGCTCTAAAGCAGATTATGGTTGAGTATCCTGTTCCAGTAGTCATGCTGTCCAGCGAAACAAGAAAAGGCACCGATCAAACGATTCAAGCCATCTCTACTGGTGCTGTTGACTTTATAACAAAACCATCAGGTGCTATTTCGTTAGATATTAAAAAGGTAGAAAAAGAAATTTGTAATAAAGTATACACCGCGGCTAAAGTTAAAGTACATAAAAAGATAAATGAAGCAAAAGCCCATGTACCGATAGAGCATATTAAGCAGCCGATAACAATGCCTGGAAAACCAAGTTTAGCATCAAAGAAGCTTGTTGCAATTGGAACCTCGACAGGAGGGCCTAGAGCCCTGCAAGAAGTAATTACAGCTTTACCAAAAAATCTTCGTGCTCCTGTGGCTGTTGTACAGCATATGCCGCCTGGATTTACCGCATCTCTATCTGAACGTTTAAATCATATGAGTCAAGTAACGGTGAAGGAAGCAGAACACGGCGAATTGATGAAAAAAGGGACCGTTTATATTGCTCCGGGCGGCTACCATATGGAAGTAAAAAGCAGTGGCATGGCATTGGTAATTTCATTAAACCAAGAACCGCCGGAAAATGGTCATCGTCCGTCTGTAAATACTTTATTTCGCTCTTTATGTGCTTTGAAAAACTATCAAATTGTTACATGCGTACTAACTGGTATGGGGAATGATGGAACATTGGGGTTAAAAGAACTGAAAAAAAACAATCCCCATGTTTTATCGATAGCAGAGACGGAAGAAACAGCTATTGTATATGGAATGCCAAAGTCGATAATTAATGAAGGGTTAGCTGATTATCAATTACCCTTAAATCAAATGGCTAGTCAATTAAGTAATCTAATTCAGTAAATAAGGAGAAGGGGGCAGTTTTAAATGGAACAGAAACAATTAGTTGAAGAACAGCTAGAAAAAACAATCATTTTTGATTTAAATGGCAGCGAATATGGCTTGCCGGTGAAAATTGTAGAGTCCATTGAGACAGCATTACCAATTACTCGGGTTCCACATGAACGCAAGTATATAAAAGGGGTTATTAATCTAAGAGGGAAGATTATTCCTGTCATAGATTTACGTATTCGATTGAATCAGAAACAGGCATCTGATAAGGAAAACGATCAAATTATTATTACAAGAATTGGAGAAAATCAGGTGGGCTTGATTATTGATAATGCAAATGATGTTTTAGATATTCCAGTAAGTCTTTTCGAAGATCCGCCAGAACTAATCGGGACAGTTAAAAAAGAATACATCCATTCTATTGCTAATATCGATAGCCGACTCATTATCTTGTTGGATATATATAAATTATTAGATTTAGAAGAAATAAAGTTGAAAGAAATGGATGATTAATGATGGATGCCTTTCATTTAACTGATTTGCAGAAGGATATTCTGAAAGAGATAGGGAATATTGGCGCAGGAAATGCAGCAACATCCCTATCTCAGTTGCTAGGGCAGAAAATAGATATGATGGTTCCTAACGTTGAGATTGCTGATTTTAATGAAGTGATTGAATTAGTTGGAGGGCCAGAGCAGCCAATTGTCGGATTAATGTTTCAAGTGGAAGGCGAAATGACTGGCGTTATGGCTATTGTCTTTGATATGAGAGAAGCGGAATACTTGGTTCAAAAAATAACCTATAATAATCAATCCCGCTTATCTGAACAAACGGAGGGTGCAGATTTGGATATCGCAATGTCGGCTTTAAGTGAAATTGGAAATATCTTAACCGGTTCGTACCTTACTGCGCTTTCTGATTTTACAGGGATGAACCTGCAACCTTCTGTACCGCATTTGGGGATGGACATGGCTGGTGCCATCATGACAATGGGGTTATTAGAAATTTCACAAGTGACAGATTATGCAATTATTATTGACACGGAAATAAGGCAAGAGGAAGAAAGTCATGAAAATATTAACGGGAATTTCCTATTTATCCCTGACCCGAGTTCATTTCAAAAGCTTTTTGCTAAATTAGGATGGAATTAAAATGAGTATAACAAAGACAATTGTAAACGTGGGTATTGCAGATACGAAAACAGTCCAGACCCCTGCTAATATTCGAACATTAGGGCTAGGTTCTTGTGTTGGTACAGTATTGTATGATGAAAAACGTCAAATAGCAGGTCTATCACATATTTTATTACCAGATTCCAGCCAAGCTAAAACAAGCAATTTTAATCCTATGAAGTATGCAGATACCGCGATTCCTCAATTACTAGAGATGTTGCAAGTAAAAGGGGCTAGAAATATCAAAGCTAAAATGGCTGGTGGCGCTCAAATGTTTCAAACGGGGAAGGGAACAAGTTTTATGCGGATTGGTGACAAAAATATAGAGGCAGTGCAAGAAGCGCTTCGTAAATCAAATATTCGAATTGTTTCTTCGGATGTTGGCGGTAACGTTGGAAGAACAATTGAATTCGATCCGAGCACTTCCATGCTTTCTATTCGAAAAAGAAATCATGATATCTATACGATTTAACCGATTTGGAAGGAGCGTGTCATGTTGAGTTCATTAGATCCTTTACAAGAACAAGCATTATGGAATAAATGGATGGCTAGTCAAGATAATGAAGCAGCAAATATGCTCATCGATAATTATATGTACCTCGTTTCCTTTCACACGGAAAGAATTGTAAGTCAATTGCCTAGCAGTGTGGATCGCGAAGAAATACGCAGTTATGGGTTGCTTGGTCTTTATGATGCGCTGCAAAAATTTGATTTAAAACGAGATTTGAAATTTGATACATATGCTTCATTTCGAATCAGAGGTTCTATTATAGATGGTTTAAGAAAAGAGGACTGGCTTCCTCGTTCTATACGTGAGAAAACAAAAAAAGTAGAGCACGCAAGCGAAAAATTTGAGCAGATGTATCAGCGGGAAGCACAACCAAAAGATATTGCAGCACTTACAGGGATGACTGTCCAGGAAGTAGAGACAACATTAAGAGATTCCGTACTAAGCAGTATGTTCTCTATAGAAGATAAGCCAAAAGGTCAGGAGGGTGACTTAAAAGAGGGGATTGGCTATAATATATCAGATACCCCAAACCTAAGACCAGAATCTCAACTAATACAGCAAGAATGGAAGCAAGAGTTAATAGAAGGTATCAAGTCTCTGAATGAAAAAGAACAGCTCGTAATCAGTCTTTTTTATCAAGATGAGTTAACCTTTACAGAGATTGGACAAGTTCTTGGGTTAACTACTTCTCGGATTTCGCAAATTCATAAACGGAGTATTGTTAAATTACGCTCCATACTCCGTAAAATAAGTCAGCTTTCATAAAGTAAGTATGGGAAGGGAAAATTATGTCAACATTATTATGGATGATTAGCTTTTTATTGCATGGTATTTCAATATTAGCTATCTATTTATTGTTAAAAAGTAAGCAGAACGCTGGTGTAAATGAGCAAACGCAAAGCGTATTAAAAGATACCCTAGAAGAAATACGCGAGGAGAATAGAAGACTCCAAAATCTGTTGCAGGAAGATAGTCAACCTGATAAAACGGCATTTAAACATGAGAAAACCAGCTCGGAGGAAATGAAACCAGAGCCTCTTAACAGGAAACAAGGAGATACCGTCCCCCTTGTGATAAAAGATCAAGAAATATCAGGATTGGATGCATATCAAACCATTGCTTTGAAGGATGAAGTAGAAACATCCCTGGAAGCAAAAATATTGCAGCTTCATGCGAAAGGCGAGACAGTAGATAATATCGCTAACAAGCTAAACTGCGGAAAAACAGAAGCAGAAATAATTATCAAACTTCATTTAGAAAAGCGGAAGTCAGGCCGTTCAATTGAGAATTGATGCTCGGCAAGGTATCTGTTTTCTTTTTACACAAAAAAAGTCACTGAAATAGCTTGCCTACATAGGGATGTTATGGTATAGTAACTTTTGGTGTAAATAGTTTAACTATATTTAGTTGGACCATAACAACACACGCATTTGGATTTATAAGATTGGTGCTGTAATACAGTATTCTTATAAAGAGGAAAAATGCGGAGGAATAAAACCAATTAGGAGGAATTTATTATGGCAGCAATTTCAATGAAACAATTGCTAGAAGCTGGTGTACATTTTGGTCACCAAACACGCCGTTGGAATCCGAAAATGAAAAAATACATTTTCACAGAGCGTAACGGCATCTACATCATCGACTTACAAAAAACGGTTAAGAAAGTGGATGAAGCGTATAACTACGTAAAAGAAATCGCATCAAATGGCGGTACAGTTCTTTTCGTTGGTACAAAGAAACAAGCTCAAGATTCAGTACGTGACGAAGCAATCCGTTCTGGTATGTTCTATGTGAACCAACGTTGGTTAGGTGGAACATTAACTAACTTCCAAACAATTCGCAAACGTATTAACCGTTTGAAAGATATTGAAAAAATGGAAGAAGACGGTACATTCGAAGTACTACCTAAAAAAGAAGTAGTAAACTTATTGAAAGAAAAAGATCGTCTTGTTAAATTCCTAGGCGGAATTAAAGAAATGAAGAAACTTCCAGATGCATTGTTTGTCATCGATCCTCGTAAAGAGCGTATTGCAATCGCAGAAGCACATAAATTAAATATTCCAATCATCGGTATTGTTGATACAAACTGTGATCCGGATGAAATTGATTATGTTATTCCTGCGAATGATGATGCAATCCGTGCAGTAAAACTTCTTACTTCAAAAATGGCAGATGCTATTCTAGAAGTGAAACAAGGTGAAGAAACTGAAGAAGTTCCTGAACAAGACCAGGTAGAAGCTGAAGTTGCTGAAGAAGCTGCTTCTCAAGAGTAATCTTTTAAAAGGTGAGGGTGATAAGAGGATAGAAGCCTTTTATCACCCTTTTTTCAAGAAAGAGGTTAAACCGTTTAGCTTACTTGTTACTTGCTGTTGATATAACAGGTTCCAATGGGGCAAGTCCGCGAAAAGCGTAGTGTTTTTCCGTAGCGGTTGCATTAACCTGACAACATTGTTGCGATTACTCGTCCCATCAAAAAAGTGGTAGCGGACATCTTTTGTGGCAAGAATAAACGATGTAATGACGAAGTTTTCCCAAAGCAGAAATGAAATTAGATACATGTGAAACGGAATGAATATTTTAAGGAGGAATTAACATGGCAGTTACTGCTCAAATGGTTAAAGAATTACGTGAAAAAACAGGTGCTGGAATGATGGATTGTAAGAAAGCACTAACAGAAACAAACGGAGATATCGAAAAAGCAATTGATTTCCTTCGTGAAAAAGGTATGGCGAAAGCTGCTAAAAAAGCAGATCGCGTTGCTGCGGAAGGATTAACTCATATTGAAGTTGAAGGAAACAAAGCAGCAATTATTGAAGTTAACTGTGAAACAGATTTTGTTACAAAAAATGATCAGTTTAAACAATTACTTACTGACCTTGGAAAACACATTGTGAAAAACAATCCAGCTTCTGTGGAAGAAGCTTTACAACAAAATCTTTTAGATGGTTCTGAAACAGTAGAAAATGTCATTACAACAGCAGTTTCTAAAATTGGAGAAAAAATCTCTCTTCGTCGTTTCACTGTATTAGAAAAAACAGATAACGATACATTCGGTGCGTACCTTCACATGGGAGGACGTATTGGCGCACTAACCTTATTAGAAGGTACTACGGATGAAGAGCTAGGAAAAGATATTTCTATGCATGTAGCTGCTATCAACCCTCGCTATGTATCACGCGATGAGGTTTCTGAAGAAGAAGTAAACCGTGAACGTGAAGTGCTTAAAACGCAAGCATTAAGTGAAGGGAAACCAGAAAAAATTGTTGAAAAAATGGTTGAAGGCCGTTTAGGTAAATTCTTTGAAGAAATCGTTCTTTTAGATCAAAGCTTTGTAAAAGATCCAGACCAAAAAGTGAAAAAATATGTTGGAGATAAAGGTGCTTCTGTAAAAACTTTCGTTCGCTATGAAGTAGGCGAAGGAATGGAAAAACGTGAAGATAACTTCGCGGAAGAAGTAATGAGCCAAATTAAAAAATAAGCTTTACAAATTAGGGGACATTAATTTGTTCCCTCTTTTATAACTCAATATAAGTTAAACAATTTTTTCTCTGGAGGTTATTATGACGGAAGCACATTATAATAGAGTTGTGTTAAAATTGAGTGGAGAAGCATTAAGTGGAGAAGAAGGATACGGAATTTCTCCTAAAGTAATTCAATCCATTTCAAAACAAGTAAAAGAAATTGTAGATCTTGGCGTAGAAGTTGCTATAGTTGTGGGCGGCGGAAACATTTGGCGTGGAAAAGTAGGTTCAGAAATGGGTATGGATAGAGCTTCGGCTGATTATATGGGCATGCTCGCGACAATTATGAATTCTCTTGCCCTACAGGACGGACTAGAAACAATTGATGTACAAACAAGAGTACAAACGTCCATTGAAATGAGACAGGTTGCTGAGCCATACATACGCCGAAAAGCGATTCGCCACCTAGAGAAAAAGCGTGTTGTTATTTTCGCTGCGGGAACGGGAAATCCTTATTTTTCTACAGATACGACAGCAGCATTACGTGCGGCAGAAATTGAAGCAGAAGTAATATTAATGGCAAAAAATAATGTTGATGGCGTTTATACAGATGATCCTAAAATCAACAAAGAAGCTAAGAAATATGATTCTCTTACTTATTTAGAAATGCTAAATGAAGGATTAGGTGTTATGGATTCTACAGCTTCTTCATTATGCATGGATAATGATTTACCATTAATCGTCTTCTCTATTACGGAAGAAGGTAACATTAAACGCGTTATACAAGGTGAAAATATTGGAACAACGATAAGGGGGAACTAAGGATGTCAGAATCAATAATGAAAGATACAAAAGAAAAAATGGAACAAGCTGTTCAAGCTTTCTCAAAAAATTTAGCCTCTGTTCGCGCTGGACGTGCAAACCCTAGCCTTTTAGACAATGTTTATGTTGACTACTATGGTGCTTCTACACCGCTTAATCAATTGGCTCAAGTAGGTGCTCCTGAAGCAAGATTGTTAACAGTTACACCATATGATAAGTCTGCAATTGGTGATATCGATAAAGCAATTCAAAAAGCTGATTTAGGACTATCTCCATCGAATGATGGAAACGTAATTCGAATCAATATTCCTGCATTAACCCAAGAAAGAAGAAAAGAATTAGTAAAAGTTGTTGGGAAATACGCAGAAGAATCTCGTGTACAAATTCGTAACCTTCGTCGTCAAGCAAATGATCAGCTTAAAAAAGCCGAAAAAAATGGTGATATGACAGAAGACGATTTAAGAGCATTTCAAGATGATGTTCAAGAAACCACAGATAATTTCATTAAACAAATAGAAGAATTAGCAAAAAACAAAGAAAATGAAATTATGGAAGTATAATAGAAGGTATATATACCCTTCTATCGGTATAAAATAAAGGGTCAACGCTAAAACCTATCGTTGAAAAAATAATTAGGATAATGTGATTAGCTAGTGTAGTGTCTGGGATTCATAATCTCACCTAACCTCGCGTAGCGGTCGCGGATATGAACATTTATATCTAATTTGTCAACCAAAGGTTTTGGGGAAGACCCTAAATGAAAGCAAAAAATTTTTGTTTAAAGGTGACAGTTTTCTGCTAACGTAGTAAGATGCCATTAAGCCCTCTTATTAAAGGGGGTTTTTGTATTAATGTCACTGGCATTCACGCACGTGTATTATATGTTAAACTGAATACATTCTATATTATTAAGTATTGGCATGGTCATGCCTTTCATCCCTTGTTCTTTTAGAGGATGTTCAAAAAAGTTCAAATGATGCATGAATTTCTAGGCCTTTTATATCAAGCTTTTTTGAACAAACTATGAAGATGAAGAGGGTTATGAACAAACAACCATTCGGGGGACGGAAAATGTCTATTAAAATTCCTTTTTTATCAAAACAACCAAAAGAAACAGATTCGCTTTCTGGAGAAAATGTTCCTAATCATGTCGCTATTATTATGGACGGAAATGGCAGATGGGCACAAAAACGGGGATTACCTAGGTTTGCTGGTCATAAAGAGGGCGTATCTACGGTGAATAAAATTGTTAAAGCAGCAGTCAAATCGAATGTGAAGGTTTTAACGCTTTATACCTTTTCAACAGAAAACTGGAAACGACCAAAGCAAGAAGTGGAATATATTTTAAAACTCCCAAAAGAATTTTTGCATGTTTATTTACCAAGTTTAATGGAAAATAATGTTCGTATTCAAACGATAGGTGATTTTCAGGCGTTACCAAGCCATACGCAGGAAGCAGTTAGCTATGCAATTGAAAAAACAAAAAATAATGACGGCCTCATCTTAAATTTTGCAATTAATTATGGCAGTCGTCATGAAATTTTAAAAGCAGTTAAGCAAATTGCGACAGAGTTAAAAGAAGAACGCATGGATATAGATAGTTTAGATGAGGAAATATTTTCTAAACATTTATATACCAATAGTGTTTCCGACCCAGATCTGCTGATCCGCACTGGTGGGGAGTGCCGTTTGAGTAATTTTATGCTTTGGCAGCTTGCTTATACGGAATTCTGGTTTACAGAAAAGCTATGGCCGGAGTTTACAGAAGAAACATTCTATGAAGCATTACTTGCATATCAACAACGAAAAAGACGATATGGAGGTATATAAGGTGATGATGATTTAATGAAGCAACGTACGATTACAGCAATATTGGCTCTACTTGTGTTTGTGCCAATCATTATTTTTGGCGGATTGCCGTTTACCATTTTTATCTATTTATTAGCAACAATAGGATTGTTTGAATTAATACGAATGCGTCATGCAGGCAAGAATTTCTTTCCATATGCTTTATCAGCGCTTTTAATGTGGGTCATTTTGCTGCCTAATGATGTTTTTGCTAATGGAGAATTGTTTACGAAGTATGAATTGATTTCTATCATTATTTTCGTATTATTAGCGTACACGGTGCTTGTCAAAAACCAATTCACCTTTGATCAGGTTGGTTTCGTAATCCTAGCAGCGTTTTATGTTGGTTTAGGATTTTTTTATTTATTAGAGACTAGAGATGGTGAGAATGCATTAAGAAATATATTGTTTGCTTTTTGTATCATCTGGGCAACTGACACAGGGGCTTATTTATTTGGCCGGAAATTTGGGGAACATAAATTATGGCCGACAATTAGTCCTAAGAAGACTGTTGAAGGAGCACTGGGCGGTATTTTTGTAGCAGTAATTGTTGCAATGGTTTTTCATATGATCGAACCGTTTGAACAATCATGGTTAACACTGATTATTGTTACCATTGTTGCCTCAAGCTTTGGACAAATAGGTGATTTAGTTGAATCTGCGTTTAAACGTGTATATAATGTGAAGGATTCTGGAAAAATTTTGCCGGGGCATGGCGGTATTTTAGACCGATTTGACAGCATGCTTTTTGTTTTTCCATTACTGCATTTTATTCACTTTTTTTAACATATTGAAGCGAATATTGTAGAATTAGTAAAGTAACTGGTATGGTTGAATATACTAAGTGAAGAGCTTTCTTTTCATCATACATAACAAATTTTTATTTTAAATCATCGGACAAGACATGGTATCTTGTTCTTTAAGTAAGTGTATAGCTTCTTGTTAAAGCTCGAAGCTATCAAAAACAATGAATTGTTATGTGAAATATCGCAGAAAATCAACTTTCTACCTTGTACAAAAGGAAGGTGCTGTCATGACGACTGTTATTGCTTTTATATTAATGTTTGGAGTGCTCGTTTCTATCCATGAATGGGGTCATCTCATCTTTGCAAAGCGGGCTGGCATGCTTGTGCGTGAATTTGCAATTGGATTTGGTCCAAAGATATTATCATTCACGAAAAATGAAACACTCTATACAATCCGATTAATCCCAGCTGGGGGATACGTTCGTGTTGCCGGAGACGACCCAGAAATCGTTGAATTAAAACCGGGGCATCATATTGCGCTTGAGTTTAACGAGAAAGAAAAAGTAACAAAAATCATTGTGAATAATAAATCAAAGCATCCTCATGCGCGCACGATTGAAGTAGAGAATGTGGACCTTGATCACCAGTTATTTATTGAAGGCTATGAGCTAGATGATGAAGTTACGAAGCTGCATTTCGATGTGGATCGTAAAGCGATGTTTGTTGTAGACGAGCGGGAAACACAAATCGCACCTTATGATCGACAATTTGCTTCTAAAACGGTTGGTCAGCGTGCGATGCAGCTTTTTGCAGGACCGATGATGAACTTTGTTTTGGCGATAGCTATCTTTTTAATTCTTGGACTCATCCAAGGGGTTCCTGTAGAGGAAGCGCAGATGGGTGAAATTCAACCAGGAAGTCCAGCAGAAGAAGCAGGACTGCAGGAAAATGACGTGATTACGAAAATTGGAGATCAGTCTATTTCCACTTGGATTCAGTTTACACAAATTGTACAAAAGAACCCTGGCCAAGAATTAGATTTAGTCATTTCTAGAGACAATACAGAACACGAAGTTACCGTAGTGCCAGGCGAAGCTGAGGCAGTCGACGAGAATCGCGAACCGATTACTATCGGGCAAATAGGGGTAAATCGAGCTTTTGAAAAAGATATCCTTGGAACATTGGTATTTGGATTTGAAAGAACGTATGAAACATCGAAGCTTATCATTACCAACTTAGTCATGCTGGTAACCGGTCAGCTCTCCATTGATGTTCTATCTGGACCAGTAGGGATTTATGACGCAACCAATCAAGTTGTGCAATCTGGTTTTACAAACTTTTTAATGTGGACTGCCATGTTAAGCATTAACTTAGGAATCATGAACTTAGTTCCTCTTCCGGCACTAGACGGCGGAAGACTAATGTTTGTCGGGATTGAAGCAGTCAGAGGAAAACCGGTAGCTCCAGAAAAAGAAGGAGTTTTCCATTTTATCGGATTTGCACTCTTAATGCTATTGATGATTGTTGTCACATGGAATGACATTCAGCGTTTATTCCTGTAAAATAGAATAGTAACACGAATAAGTTACCCTTGTCGGATTATAGGCAAGGGTTTCGTGTTTGTATCTGAGCAGATTATTAAATAATTGGTTTTTTTCAGGTTATGTCATGCAAGTTAGAATGACGGAGATTTGATGATCGATTGGAAATCCGTATTTTTCTTTCGTAATGATTCTTCTGTATGAAAAGTTATTAATCAATATAATAATAAAGGAAAGTTTCTATAGATTGAAGATATTTTCTTCCTGTGTAGTCAAAAATCTATCTACAATTGGAGGGACACAGATGAGCATTTCAAAGCAAGAGAAGATGAAATTATTACTTGAGCAAATTCAGCTTTCGGAAAAATCGATTCAAGCGTATTTTGCCTCAAGTTATTTAGAAAAAGTAGAGATTTATAAAACCGAAAAAAAATGGCATTTTTATATCCATATTGAAGATGTTCTTCCATTTGATGAATATTTGTATTTGTATCAGTCCTTACAAAAAAGTTTCTCATCGATTGCTGAGAAGGTAGAGCTGACATTACTTACAGATAATAAGCAATGTAGCGAAAAAGATATAAGTTTTTATTGGAAACATTTTTTGACGACCACAACGATGTTACCCGCGCATCAAGAGATGATGATGAAACAAACGCCACGTATTGAAGATAATAAGATTATGTTAACTTCAAGAAATGAAACGGAATCAAATATATTGAAGAAAAGATTAGAACCTGCTTTCGGCCAGTTTTGCTATAGTATTGGTTCCAAGCCATATTCGATTGAATTGGAAGTAAAGGCGAACCAAGAAGAAATGCAAGCTTTTCAGGATAATAAAGCAAAAGAAGATCAAGCACTTGTTCAGAAAACCGTACAGGAAAAAGAAAAACGAGATAAAGAAAAAGATACACCTGTAAACCAGCCATTAGCGATTGGTTATAAGATTCAAGATGAACCAGTAGAAATGAATCAAATCCTGGAAGAAGAAAGAAGAATTACTGTTCAAGGCTATGTATTTGATTGTGAAATTAGAGAGTTAAGGTCTGGCCGCAGTCTGTTGATTATTAAAGCAACTGATTATACAGATTCGTTACAAATCAAAATGTTCTCCAAAGGCGATGAGGATGTCAGTAAGTTTCAATCTGTTAAAAAAGGTATGTGGGTGAAGGCAAGAGGAAGCATCCAAACCGACATGTACACAAATGAGTTAGCAATGATGGCAAAAGATATTCATGAGGTACAAGTTAGGGAAAGACAGGATGAAGCGAGAGAAAATGAAAAAAGAGTAGAGTTACACGCACATACAACCATGAGTCAAATGGATGCAGTTGTTTCTCCAGATGCTTTGGTTGAACAGGCAAGTAAATGGGGACACCCGGCCGTTGCAATTACAGACCACGCGGGGGTACAAGGCTTTCCAGACGCTTATTACGCGGGAAAGAAATATGGAGTAAAGGTTCTGTATGGCGTCGAGGCAAATCTAGTGGATGATGGTGTTCCTATTGCCTACAACGTGAGCGACCGTGATTTGCAAGAGGCAAGCTATATTGTCTTTGACGTAGAAACAACAGGGCTTTCTGCTGTATACGATACGATTATTGAATTAGCTGCTGTAAAGGTCAAAGACGGAGAAATCATTGATCGATTTGAGTCATTTGCGAATCCACACCATCCATTATCACAGACAACGACGGATCTAACTGGAATTACCGATGATATGGTAAAAGACGCACCAGAAATAAGTGAGGTGCTAAAAGATTTTCAGACTTGGATGGGCGATGATATTTTAGTTGCTCATAACGCAAGCTTCGATATGGGCTTTTTAAATCAGGGCTTTAAAAAGATTGGTCTTGAAAAAGCAGCAAATCCGGTTATTGACACATTGGAGTTAGCAAGATTCTTGCTTCCCGAACTGCGCAATCACCGCTTAAACACACTGTGTAAGCATATGGATATTGAGCTTACGCAACATCATAGAGCCATTTATGATGCGGAAGCTACGGGATATCTGTTATGGAAGCTTGTAAAAAAATTAATCGAAAAAGAAATTACGAATCATCAGGAATTAAATAATCATATGGGAGAGAACAACGCATACCAGCGTTCAAGGCCTTACCATTGTACAATTCTCGCGCAGACACAGGAAGGTTTGAAAAATCTTTATAAGATTGTTTCACACGCACATATCCATTACTTCTATCGTGAGCCAAGAGTGCCAAGGTCCTTGCTGCAAAAATACCGGGAAGGACTATTAATTGGAAGTGCCTGTGATAGAGGAGAAGTCTTCGAAACCATGATGCAAAAATCCGAAGAAGAAGCCGAACAGGTTGCGGAATTCTATGATTATATCGAAGTACAACCGCCAGAAAATTATATTCACCTGGTGGACAAGGATTTAGTACAAAATGAAGCGCAGATTGTAGATATATTGCGAAAGCTTGTTAACCTTGGCGAGCGTATGAATAAATTAGTAACAGCGACTGGAAATGTACACTATCTGCAAGATTTTGATAAGCAATACCGTCAAATTTTAATTGCATCCCAAGCCGGTAATCCATTAAATCGACAAACATTGCCTAATACACCGTTTCGAACAACGAATGAAATGCTTAACTGTTTTGCTTTCCTAGGGGAAAAGAAAGCAAAAGAAATCGTTATTCAAAATACGCAGCAGCTGGCAAATGAGATAGAAGATATTTCTCCTATTCAAGACGGCTTGTTTACTCCAAAAATTGAAGGAGCAGAACAAGAAATGCGTGATTTATGCTATAGCATGGCTAAAAAAATATATGGGGAACCAATACCTGAAATTGTTTCCAGCCGGTTAGAGAAAGAGCTTGAAAGTATTATTGGAAATGGGTTTGCCGTTATTTATTTAATTTCGCATAAGCTTGTTAAAAAATCATTGGATGATGGTTATCTTGTAGGTTCGAGGGGATCTGTAGGTTCCTCCTTTGTTGCGACGATGACAGAAATTACAGAAGTAAACCCGCTTGCACCGCATTATGTCTGCCCAAATTGTAAATACTCGGAGTTTTATACAGATGGTTCTGTTGCCAGTGGCTTTGACTTAGAGGATAAAGATTGTCCGAAATGCGGTGAAGCCTTAAAAAAAGATGGACAGGATATTCCATTTGAGACCTTCTTAGGTTTTAAAGGAGATAAAGTGCCTGATATTGATTTGAACTTCTCTGGAGACTATCAGCCGCGTGCCCATAACTATACCAAAGAGCTGTTTGGTGTAGATAATGTGTACAGAGCAGGTACGATAGGAACTGTAGCTGAAAAAACCGCTTATGGATATGTAAAAGGCTATGCTTCAGACCATCAGCTTGTATATAAAAATGCAGAAATAGATCGGCTTGTGCAGGGGTGTACAGGGGTTAAAAGAACAACAGGTCAACACCCTGGAGGAATTATAGTTGTTCCAGATGATAAAGAGATTTATGACTTTACACCAATACAGTTCCCGGCAGATGACCGAAACAGTGAATGGAGAACCACACATTTTGATTTCCATTCTATTCACGATAATTTGTTGAAACTAGATATACTTGGACACGATGATCCAACGGTTATTCGTATGCTGCAAGATTTGAGCGGTATTGATCCCAAAACGATTCCGACAGATGATGAAGAAGTGATGAAGATTTTTGGAGGAACGGAATCTTTAGGCGTTACTCCAGAGCAAATTCAGTGTAAAACCGGAACATTGGGCGTACCTGAATTTGGTACGAAATTTGTTAGACAAATGCTTGAAGATACAAAACCGAAGACATTTGCAGAACTATTGATTATATCTGGATTATCCCATGGGACAGATGTATGGTTGGGAAATGCCCAAGAATTAATTAATGATGGAATTTGCGAGCTGCCGGATGTTATCGGATGTCGTGATGATATTATGGTGTATTTAATGCATAAAGGATTAGATCCTTCGTTAGCCTTTACAATCATGGAGTTTGTTCGGAAAGGTAAAGGGCTAAAAGATGAATGGATTGAGGAAATGAAAAAAAATAATGTTCCAGATTGGTACATCGAGTCATGTAAGAAGATTAAATACATGTTCCCGAAAGCTCACGCAGCAGCTTATGTACTAATGGCTGTGCGGATTGCTTATTTTAAGGTGCATTATCCAATTTTATTTTATGCTGCCTATTTCACTGTTCGTGCAGATGATTTTGAATTAGACACCATGATTAAAGGCTCGGATGCCATTCGTAAGCGTATGGAAGAAATTAGTTATAAGGGGAACGATGCTTCTCCGAAAGAGAAAAACTTACTTACTGTTTTAGAGCTTTCATTAGAAATGTGTGAGCGTGGATTATCTTTTAAGAAAGTTGATTTATATAAATCAAGCGCTACAGAATTTATTGTGGATGGGGACACATTACTTCCGCCTTTTAATGCGGTAGATGGTATAGGTACCAATGCAGCAATAAATATTGTTAAAGCACGTGAAGAAGGCGAATTTTTGTCGAAAGAAGATCTGAGAGAAAGAAGTAAAATTTCTAAAACAGTTCTAGAGTATTTAGATAATCATGGATGCTTAGAAGGAATGGAAGAAAAAAACCAGCTCTCTTTATTCTAATAGAACATGGCTGCAAAACTGCGAAATTGATAACCTAAAAGAATTGATGGATAAAGTCAGCTCTTTTCGGAAAAACTTATTATAAGAGGGTAGATTATCTGCCATAAAAACGGTAAGAGGTCTGTTTTAGTGGTTTGCAAAGGGTTATAGAATGTGCTATACTATTTTTGGTTAGAATGTTCGATACGTACGAATGAAAAGAGTGGGTGCATGCCCACTCTTTATTCATACCTCGCCTAAACAAGACTTTCTGTTACCCCTCGCCGTTTTTTTTAGGCAGGGGTTTTATATTGAATGAAGGCGTCAGGACATTGTTAAAGGAGGTTTACACTTGAGTTCCAAGGTAATTGATATAACAACTGAATTAGTTAGTCCAATTTTAGAAGAGAAAAATTTAGAATTAGTTGACATTGAATATGTAAAAGAAGGCAAAAATTGGTTTCTGCGTGTTTATATTGACAAAGAAAGCGGTATTGACATTGTAGAGTGTGGCGAAGTCTCTGAGTTGTTAAGTGAAAAGCTGGATGAAGCTGATCCGATTACAGAAGCTTATTTTTTAGAAGTATCTTCCCCAGGAGTTGAAAGACCATTAAAATCTTTAGAAGACTTGAAAAAGAATATTGGCAACAATGTTTTTGTAAAGTTATATGAGCAAATTGATGGTGAAAAGACGTATGAGGGCATCCTGCAAAACGTAGAGAATGATACTGTTTGTATTGAATACAAAGTAAAAACCAGAAAGAAAACAGTGGAGATACCTTATCAAAAAATAGCAAAAGCAAGACTTGCAGTTTCATTTTAATAAAAGTGCAAGAAGAACATCTAGAAGGGGGAAAAGAAAAAGTGAGCACGCAGTTGTTTGATGCGATTGATCATTTAGCAAAAGAAAAAGGAATTGACAAGGATATTTTAATGGAGGCATTGGAAGCGGCACTTATTTCTGCTTATAAAAAGAATTTTAAATCTGCATCGAATGTCCGGGTAGAGCTAAATGAAACTACAGGAAAAATGGCTGTTTATGCAAGAAAAACAGTTGTTGAAAATGTAGAAGACCCACAACTGGAAATATCTATTGAAGAAGCTAAAAATATCAGTCCAAGTTATGAATTAGAGGATATTATAGAAGTAGAAGTAACACCAAAAGATTTTGGACGTATTGCTGCACAAGCCGCCAAGCAAGTTGTAACGCAGCGTGTTCGTGAAGCAGAGCGTGGCGTTATTTTCTCAGAATATATAGATAGAGAAGAAGATGTGATGACAGGAATTATCCAACGTAAAGATTCACGTTTCGTCTATGTAAATCTCGGGAAAATTGAAGCTAAGTTAGCAGAAGCAGAGCAAATGCCGACAGAAGAATATCATATTCATGACCGTCTAAAAGTATTTGTGACCAAAGTTGAAAATACAAGTAAGGGACCACAAATCTATATTTCTCGTTCACATCCAGGTCTATTAAAACGATTATTTGAAATGGAAGTTCCGGAAATTTATGATGGAATTGTTGAAATTAAATCCGTTGCGCGTGAAGCCGGAGACCGCTCTAAAATTTCTGTTCATGCTCCAGACCCAGAAATAGATCCAGTAGGCTCATGTGTAGGTCAAAAAGGTCAGCGTGTGCAAGCGATTGTAACAGAATTAAAAGGTGAAAAAATCGATATTGTTGAGTGGTCAGAAGATCCGGTTGTGTACGTATCGAATGCACTAAGTCCTTCCAAAGTATTGAAAGTTTCTGTAGATGAAGAAGAAAAAGCAACGACGGTAATTGTTCCTGATTACCAATTATCACTAGCAATTGGTAAGAGAGGGCAAAATGCACGTTTAGCTGCAAAACTTACTGGTTGGAAAATTGATATAAAAAGTGAGTCTGATGCACGTGCAGAAGGTTTACTGGATGATGTAGAATTAGAAGAAGCTTATTCTGACAATGATCAAGACCTGTTTGAATAAGGAGGTATGACACTTGAAGAAGAAGAAAAAAGTGCCAGAGAGAAAATGTGTTATTACAAATGAAATGAAGCCTAAAAAAGATTTAATTCGCATTGTTCGTAATAAAGAGGGAGAAGTGTTCGTTGATGAAACTGGGAAGAAAAACGGACGCGGAGCTTACCTTTCCAAAGATAAGTCTGTGATTGAACAGGCTCGGAAAACAGGTATACTTAACAAAACATTGAATGCAGAAATAAGTCCAACAATCTACGATGAGTTAGAAGCTTTAGTAGAGGGAGATTGAAATGAATCCTAACTATTTGAACATCATTGGTCTCGCTGTTCGAGCAGGGAAGTGTTCAACAGGAGAAGATACTATTGTAAAGGATATTCGCAAAGGTCGTGCAAAGCTTGTTTTATTGGCAGAAGACATTGGGCCGCAAACAAAAAAGAAACTTTCGGATAAATGTGCCTCGTACAATATTCCGTATCGATTTGTTGATAACCGAAATGTTTTATCGCAAGCAATCGGGAAAGAACAGCGTGTAGCTATAGCAATATTAGATTCAGGCTTTGCAAAAAAACTCCTTTCTCTATTAACTAGGAAAGTATAACCTTTTCGTGAATGAACTCCCAGGCTATGGATATAGCTGTCTAGCTCCGAGCGCCAAACTTTAGAGGAGTTACGTCGCATATGCTTATGGGGTAAGTCTTTATCTCTCAGCCAAAAGGTGATGGAAAGCTGGTTAAACCTTATCTTAGCGCGATGTCCGCATACCTCTAAGGAAATTCAATAAATGTCGAACCACCCCCCAAAGAACGGGGGTGCAATCTCTACATTTAGGTAGGCGCTCTGTGCTTTTAGTTCGTTGGATAAATTAATCCGGGGGTGAACGTATGAGCAAAATACGTGTATATGAATATGCAAAGAAAAATAACATTGCGAGTAAAGAAGTCATTCAATTTTTAAAAGATAAAGATATAGAAGTTTCTAATCATATGTCTACTATTTCTGATAAAGAGATTAAACAATTGGATGAAAGATTTAACCCGCAACCAAAACAAGATAACAAGAATAATCAAGTAAATACAGATAAACAACAAAAGAACAAAAAAGCAACAAATAAATCAAATGCAGATAAGCATACTAAAAAAGATAATCCTAAAAATAATAAACAAACATCCTCTAAAAGAGGTAAACAACAACATTCACAAAAGGGGCAGTCATTAGTGAAAGAGACTCCAAGTAAAATTACGTACCATGGTACATTAACTGTACAAGATTTAGCTGAAAAACTTCAGAAAGAACCTGCAGAACTCATCAAGAAATTAATGTTTATGGGTGTTATGGCTACGAAAAACCAAGACCTTGATGATGATGCTATAGAGTTAATTTGTGAAGAATATCATGTTGAGGTTGAAAAAGAAATTATTTTAGAAGATACAGACCTCGACAAATATATTGAAGAAGACGATAGTGATAAATTACAAGAACGTCCTGCTGTTGTTACAATAATGGGACACGTTGACCATGGAAAAACAACATTATTAGATGCTATCCGCCATACTAAAGTTACAGCAGGAGAGGCTGGCGGTATTACACAGCATATCGGAGCCTATCAAGTTGAAAATGATGGAAAGAAAATTACATTCTTAGATACACCTGGTCACGCTGCATTTACAAGTATGCGTTCTCGCGGTGCCCAAGTAACAGATATCGCCATTTTAGTTGTTGCGGCAGACGATGGCGTTATGCCACAGACAGTGGAAGCTATTAACCATGCAAAAGCTGCTGAGGTACCAATTATCGTAGCGGTTAATAAAATGGATAAAGAAGGTGCAAATCCAGACCGCGTGATGCAGGAATTAACGGAACATGAATTGATTCCTGAAGATTGGGGCGGCAGTACCATCTTCGTTAATCTCGCTGCAATTAAAGGAGAAGGTATTGACGATCTCCTGGAAATGATTTTATTAGTTGCAGAAGTTGAGGAATTGAAGGCAAATCCAGATGCGAGAGCTTTTGGTACAGTGATTGATGCACAATTAGATAAAGGCAGAGGGTCTGTAGCAACACTGCTTGTTCAAAACGGAACATTACATGTAGGAGATCCACTAGTTGTCGGCAATACGTATGGTAAAGTTCGTGCAATGGTAAATGATCTCGGACAACGTGTTAACCAAGTAGGTCCATCAGCTCCAGTTGAAATTACTGGTTTACAAGATGTTCCTCAAGCAGGTGACCAATTTCTTGCGTTTGCTGATGAGAAAAAAGCGCGTCAAATTGGTATCGCACGTCAAGAGAAGAAAATTGATGAAAGTCGCGGCGGACAATCAACAGTCAGCTTAGATGATTTATTTGAACAAATTAAGCAAGGTGAAATGAAAGAATTAAATATTATTGTGAAAGCAGATGTGCAAGGATCTGTTGAAGCATTAGCTGCTTCTTTACGTAAGATAGAAGTAGAGGGTGTGAATATTAAAATCATTCATACGGGTGTCGGAGCGATTACAGAATCTGATATTATCTTGGCATCTGCATCAAATGCGATTGTTATTGGTTTCAATGTTCGTCCTGATGTTAATGCGAAAAGAGCCGCAGAATCCGAAAAAGTTGATTTACGTCTTCATCGTGTTATTTACAGCGCAATTGAAGAAATTGAAGCAGCTATGAAAGGTATGCTTGATCCGGAATACGAAGAAAAAGTTATTGGTCAAGCGGAAGTACGTGAAACGTTCAAAGTGTCACGTATTGGTACGATTGCAGGAAGTTATGTTACAGAAGGAAAAATTACGAGAGATGCTGGCATTCGCCTCATTCGTGATGGCGTTGTTCTTTATGAAGGTGAATTACTTGCCTTGAAACGTTTTAAAGACGACGTAAAAGAAGTACAAAAAAATTACGAATGCGGTATTACACTGAATAATTTCAATGATATTAAAGAAGGCGACGTTATCGAAGCCTATGTAATGGAAGAAATTGAACGTAAATGATTGTCTATGCAGAAGTAGAGTGTATGCTGTATGAAGGGAATTCATTAAAAGCCAAACGCTCCGTATTAAAGCGGATCATTAATAAGCTGCGCCAATCTTTTAACGTTTCTGTAACAGAGCTCGAATTTCACGATATGTGGCAACGAACGAAACTTGGGATTGTTATTATTTCGACGGATTATGTGCATGCCGAAAAAGTAATACAACAAGCTTTAAACACCATAGATACTTTTTCTGAATTAGAAAGAACCATTACAAATATAGAACGATTATAAAATGAAATCTTAATCAGCGGGAGTTTTCTACCCCCGCTGAATGGGATTACGGTTACTCGCCCCATTAAATAGAGTATTCACCGTGGTAATGAAAATGTATAGAGTTATGTGAGGTGAGATAAATGGCTGAATTAAGAGCCCATCGAGTTGCAGAGCAGATGAAAAAAGAATTAGGTGATATCTTATCAAGAAAAATTAAAGATCCGCGCGTTGGTTTTGTGACGGTTACTGATGTAGAAGTAACCGGCGACCTACAACAAGCTAAGATTTTTATTTCGGTATTAGGTGATGAGAAGAAAAAGCAAGAAACATTATTAGGACTTGCAAAAGCAAAAGGATTTATCCGTTCAGAAATTGGCAAGCGAATACGTTTGCGCAAAACGCCTGAACTTACCTTTGAATTTGACGAAGCAATAGAGCAAGGTAACCGAATAGATTCTATTCTTAGAGATCTAAATAAGTAATGTGAGAAAACTGATCCTTCTGCGCTTTCTAGGCAAGGATCAGTTTTTTACTACATAAATTGAATTTATATTTTCAGCTGGAAAGGATGTGCTTTCACCATGAATGGTATCCTGCCTCTTTGGAAACCCAAAGGAATGACTTCTTTTGATTGTGTAGCGAAATGCCGCCGCTATTTCAATACAAAAAAAGTAGGCCACACAGGAACACTGGATCCAGAAGTAGAAGGCGTTTTACCAATTTGTATTGGCAACGCTACAAAAATTGTCCCATTTCTTACGGATACAAAAAAGATTTATCTTGGTACAGTAGCATTAGGGACAACAACAGAAACAGAAGATGCAACAGGAAAAGTGATAGAGGAAAAAGAAGTTGTTTCTATGCCCACGAAAACAGAAATAGAGAACGCTTTACAGAAATTTCAAGGTGCCATCCAACAAATTCCACCAATGTATTCTGCGGTGAAAGTAAATGGAAAAAAACTTTATGAATATGCAAGAGCAAATGAAGAAGTAGAAAGACCAGTTAGAGAAGTCTTCATTCATGATATACAGCTTTTGGCCATCGATGATAAAAAAAATACCTTTGACTTGTATGTGGAATGCTCAAAAGGTACGTATATCCGTACTTTGTGTGTGGATATTGGGAAGGTATTAGGTTATCCAGCACATATGCATCAACTGGAACGCATAAAAACCGGTAGTTTTTCCAAGAAAAATACGGTAACTTTTGCTATGATAGAAGAAGCAGCTGCAGAGAACAAACAAGAGCAGCTTTTAAGCCCAATTTCAGAAGGATTAGGTCATCTCTTGCATAAAGAAGTAAATGAAGCGTTAAAGGTCCGCATAAAAAATGGTCAGAAATTAGCCATTAGCGATGCTCCTAAGACTGACGAACCGTTTGTGTTTACGAACAACCAAGAAGTGTTGGCGATTTACGGAAGGCATCCGGAAAAGCCTGACCAAATCAAACCACTTAGGGTATTCTAACGAGAGAAAGTGCAGGTGAAGCAGGATGAAAACAATTGAATTATCCTATCCGCATACGTTATGCAAGGAAAGTTTACCTAAAACAGTTAGTGCGATTGGCTTCTTTGATGGGATCCACAAAGGTCATCAAAAAGTTATTCAGCAAGCTGTAAATAAAGCCAAGCAAAATAATATGGAGAGTGCAGTCATTACTTTTTTTCCTCACCCATCTGTCGTTTTAAGAAAAAATGTGCAGCATGTTAAGTACATAACAACCTCTTCAGAGAAACAAACGATATTGAAGAACCTTCAAGTGGATCGACTATACATTATTCGATTTAATCAAGAATTATCTAAACTCAGCCCGCAAGAATTTATAGATCATTTTATTATTGGGCTGAATATTAAACATCTTGTTGCAGGGTTTGATTACTCATTTGGCCATAAAGGAAAAGGGAAAATGAAAGACATGCATCTCTATGCTAGAGACTATTTTACTTGGGAAACAATTGGTAAGGTTACTTTAGATGAGGAAAAGATTAGTTCTACGAGAATAAGAGAAGAACTGGCTTCTGGCAATATGGAGCAAGCAGAGCAATTATTAGGACGGCCGTTTGCAACGACTGGATTGGTTGTTAAAGGTGCGCGTCGCGGCCGTGAGCTAGGGTACCCAACTGCTAATTTGTCTCTATCAAAAGACGCTCTGCTGCCCAAGCAAGGCGTCTATGCTACGCGTGTTCGCCATAAGGATAAAATATATGGCGGAATGGCGAATATTGGTACAAACCCTACATTTACAAAAAATCAAGAAGATATGTCTGTCGAAGTATACCTTTTTGATTTTGATGGTGATTTGTATGGGGAAGAATTGACGGTAGAATGGCTATCCTATACAAGAGAAGAGATAAAATTTGACTCGAAAGAAGCATTGATTGAAAGAATGAAACAAGATGATAAAGAAATTAGGGCTTATTTAGCAAATAAATAGACCTCTCGAACTGACTGCTGGATCCCCGCCTCAAGAAAAAAGTAAAATGTCATTTCTAGGGGGGAGAACGAACAGCCAGTAACGGCCCGATTGGTTCAACTACCAGTGGTTTTGTTTGGGCGAGTAATCGCAGTCCCATTCCGTGGGAATAAAAAGAACCCCCACGGAAATGAAGTTTCACTTTATACTTGATTTTTTTCTTCAAAAACGCTATCCTTATATTTGTACAACCATCGCTTGGCATCACGTAACTCCGACGTATGCTAGGGGATTGGGGATGACAAATAATATTTTTGGAGGTGCCATTATGGCAATTACACAAGAACGTAAAAACGAAATTATTAATGAGTACAAGGTTCATGAAACAGACACTGGATCTCCAGAGGTTCAGATTGCTGTCTTAACTGCAGAAATCACTGCATTAAACGAACATTTACGTACACATAAAAAAGACCACCATTCACGTCGCGGTCTTTTGAAAATGGTAGGTAAACGTCGTAATCTTTTAACTTACCTACGTAATAAAGATGTTACTCGTTATCGTGAATTAATCAAAAAACTTGGTTTACGTCGTTAATAACGCAAAAAGCAGGAGCAATCCTGCTTTTTCTTTTATGTTTAGAAACGTAAGCATGCATTCTTTAAACCGATAGAAAATAAATTAATCCCTAGGTACAGTTGAAAGTAGCGATTGATTCCTAGTAGGCTATCGTTTATGCTATAAAAAGAGATTCTTTTGTAAAATATAATATAGAAGAAAATTTGTACTAAATGAAGTGCTACATACACATTTTAATTGCTGTAGCCTTGAAAGGAGCAACAAAACTAATGGCAGATGAAAAAAAGCTATTCTCTACGGAGATTTCAGGAAAGAAATTTACGGTTGAAGTAGGGGAGCTGGCAAAACAGGCAAACGGGGCTTGTATGATACACTACGGAGACACTTCCGTATTATCTGTAGCAACAGCTTCCAAAGAACCAAAAGACTTACCGTTCTTTCCATTAACCGTTAACTATGAAGAAAGATTGTATGCAGTAGGAAAGATCCCTGGGGGGTTTATTAAGAGAGAGGGACGTCCTAGTGAGAAAGCAATTTTGTCCTCAAGACTAATTGACCGTCCAATTCGACCGTTATTCCCAGACGGATTTCGTAATGAGGTGCAAGTAATAAGTACGGTAATGAGCGTGGACCAAGATTGTTCTTCAGAAATAGCTGCAATGATTGGCTCATCCATAGCATTAAGTATTTCAGATATTCCTTTTGAACAGCCGATTGCAGGTGTCCATGTGGGACGCGTAAATGGAGAATTAATTATTAACCCTACAGTTGAACAAGAAGCAAAAAGTGATATTGATTTAACAGTTGCCGGAACGAAAGATGCTATTAACATGGTAGAGGCTGGTGCCGATGAAGTGCCAGAGGACGTTATGCTCGAGGCAATTATGTTTGGTCATGAAGAAATCAAACGTCTTGTTGCCTTCCAGGAAAAAATTGTCCAAGCTTGCGGCAAAGAAAAATTCGAAGTTACCGTTTCAGAATTAGATGAAGAACTTATGGCAAATGTCGAAGCAGAAGCAAAAGACAAGTTATTAGCTGCGATTCAAGTTGTCGAAAAACATGCTCGTGAAGAGGCAATTGATGCTGTTAAGAAAGAAATCATTGAAAAATATGAAGCAGAAGAGGCAGAAGAAGAAACCATTAAACAAGTTAAATCTGTATTAGATAAACTTGTTAAAGAAGAAGTTCGTCGTCTGATTACAAAAGAAAAAATACGTCCAGATGGCCGAAAAGTAGATGAAATCCGCCCATTATCTTCACGTATTCATGTTCTTCCACGTACGCATGGCTCTGGTTTATTTACTCGTGGACAAACCCAAGCTCTAAGTGTATGTACATTGGGAGCGCTAGGAGATGTGCAGATTTTAGATGGACTTGATTTAGAAGAAACGAAACGATTTATGCATCATTATAACTTCCCGCAATATAGCGTTGGGGAAACTGGGCCGATTCGTGGACCAGGCCGTCGTGAAATTGGCCACGGTGCGTTAGGAGAACGTGCTCTTGAAAAAGTAGTGCCGAATGAAAAAGACTTCCCTTATACAATCCGCCTAGTATCAGAAGTTCTCGAGTCGAATGGGTCTACTTCACAGGCAAGTATTTGTGCAAGTACATTAGCAATGATGGATGCGGGCGTGCCAATTAAAGCACCAGTTGCTGGTATTGCTATGGGCCTTGTTAAATCCGGGGACGATTATACGATTTTGTCTGACATTCAAGGAATGGAAGATGCACTCGGTGACATGGACTTTAAAGTCGCTGGAACAGAAAAAGGTGTTACAGCCTTGCAAATGGATATTAAGATTGATGGTTTATCAAGAGCTATTCTAGAAGAAGCACTTACGCAAGCGAAAAAAGGCCGTATGCATATTCTGGATTCTATGCTTCAAACAATCGATGAGCCAAAGGATGAGCTGTCTGAGTATGCACCAAAAATCTTAACAATGAATATTAATCCAGATAAAATTCGTGATGTCATCGGACCAAGTGGAAAGCAAATTAATCAAATCATTGATGAAACCGGTGTGAAAATTGATATTGAACAAGATGGGAATATCTTTATTTCATCAACAGATAGCGAAATGAATCAAAAAGCGAAGAAAATTATAGAAGATCTTGTACGTGAAGTTGAAGTTGGTCAATTGTATCTCGGTACGGTAAAACGTATTGAAAAATTTGGGGCCTTTGTTGAACTCTTTAAAGGAAAAGATGGACTTGTTCATATTTCCGAGCTTGCAGAAGAACGTACAAATAAAGTAGAGGACGTCGTATCTATTGGGGATCAAATTATGGTAAAAGTAAAAGAAATTGATCGCCAAGGAAGAGTCAATCTTTCTAGAAAAGCAGTTCTACAAGAACAAAAAGAAGAGAATTCCCAATCCTGAGAAGGGGTTAACACCAAAATCAGGGCTTGTATTAGCGGAAAAGCAGGACCGTAGATTTTGGTAGGAGCCATAAAAGGAAAGTTTTTACTTAGGGAAGAAGATATTCCCGCCAAAAAAGAAGCTGATTTTTTAATTCAGTTTCTTTTTTTTAACGTAATTAAAAAGGGATTGAACGCTTGGTTAAAACATAATTAAATCAGGCCTTTTCTCATTCACTAGAGGCTAAAAAATAAATTCATACTTGTCCCCGTCAAGCATAGAAATGATAAAGGGGAGGGATTAAGTATGAAGCGATACTTAAAGTATGTACATGTCCTTGTGTTTCTTATTTTAATTTTTACGGTATTTGATATACGATATAACCCTTTTCAAACGGATTCGGTAGTAATTGCTCCATTGGAAAGAGAAGTGTCCGTACCAAAAGACAAGCTGTATATGGAAATTGAGAATAAGAAAGAGGCTTACCAGGAAAATCCGGAAGACGCCTACATTGATTCTGTTTGGAAGAAAACGCCTGGACGGAATGGTTTAGAAGTGAATGTGGAGGAATCCTACCAGAAAATGAAACAAGCAGATAAATGGGATGAAGACTTACTTGTATATAATGAAACCTCTCCCAATATCTTATTAGAAGATTTACCGCCATCTCCAATCTATCGTGGACATCCGAAGAAGGAAATGGTTTCTCTTTTAATAAACGTTTCTTGGGGGGAAGCTTATATTCCTGAAATGCTCCAAATATTAAAAGATAATCAAGTGAAAGCAACTTTTTTTATAGAGGGTAAGTGGGCCCAAAATAATGCAAATATGGTTAAAATGATTGAGGAAGAAGGTCATTTAATCGGTAACCATGCCTATAATCATCCTGACATGAAAGCGCTCGGGAACAAAGATGCGTATACTCAGATAGAGGAAACAAATCAAATCTTGAAAACAATAACAGGGAAGCAGCCTAAATGGTTCGCACCGCCAAGCGGAAGTTATAAAGAGGAAACAGTGCAAACCGCAGCAGAACTGGAGATGGAAACAATTCTTTGGACAGTGGATACAATTGATTGGAAGAATCCATCTGTTTCGGTTATGGTTAATCGTATAGAAAATAATGTTCATCCTGGGGCAATGATTTTAATGCATCCCACACAAGCAACTGCTAATGGTTTAGAGCAAATGATTAACGTTATTAAAGAAAAAGGTTATAAAATAGGAACTGTAGAATCATTGTTAAGCGAATCGCGTTAACCAGGGTGTTTAGGAGGATATTCATTGATAGAAAAATATACAAGTAGTAATGGCGTACGTATTATATTAGAATCTATGCCGGCTGTTCGTTCAGTTACGATTGGAATATGGGTTAAAACAGGATCTAGAAATGAAACTATAGATAATAATGGGATTTCCCATTTCTTGGAGCATATGTTCTTTAAAGGGACAAAAACAAGAAGTGCACAAGATATCGCAGAAGCGTTTGACTCCATTGGCGGACAAATTAATGCTTTTACCTCTAAAGAATATACATGTTTTTATGCAAAAGTATTAGATACACATAAGGAATTAGCTCTTGAAATACTTGCAGATATGTTTTTCGGATCAAGCTTTAATGAGGAAGAAATGGAGAGGGAAAAGAAAGTAGTATACGAAGAAATCAAAATGTGCGAGGATACTCCTGATGATATTGTTCATGACCTTTTAGCGAAAGCAGCGTATGGCAACCATCCATTAGGATTTCCTATTCTCGGTACAGAGAAACAATTACAATCCTTTGACCAAAAACAATTACATAAATATGTAGAGGATAATTATACTCCAGATCGTGTAGTTGTTTCGGTGGCTGGTAATGTGTCTAGTTCATTTATAAAGGATGTCGATTCTTATTTTGGATCTTTTACAAGAAAAGCGAGTGAAGAAAAAATAACGAAGCCGGTATTTTTACAGGAAGCCATTTATCGAAGCAAGGATACAGAACAAGCCCATTTATGTCTTGGTTACCATGGTTATGAAGCAGGTAATAAGCATTTATATCCGCTATCTATTATGAATAATGTACTTGGAGGCAGCATGAGCTCACGCTTATTTCAAGAGGTGCGCGAGAAAAAAGGACTTGCGTATTCCGTCTTTTCTTATCATGCCTCATTTATAGATAATGGATTGCTGACTATCTACGCAGGGACAGGAAAAGATCAGCTTGAGCAACTAGAAGAAGTTATTTATTCTACGCTTGATCATTTTGTGAAACAGGGTTTAACAGAAAAAGAATTACGAAATAGTAAGGAACAGATCAAAGGAAATCTCATGTTGGGATTAGAAAGTACCAATAGTAGAATGTCACGGAATGGTCGAAATGAATTGTTATTGCAAAACCATCGTTCCTTAGACGACTTAATTTTAGAAATTGATGGCATTAACGACCAGCAAGTAAGTAACGTGATTCAAGAAGTATTAGAGCAAAAACCATCTCGAGCATTAATTGCTCCAAATGATTCAAAGGGGAGCAACACCAAAATCAATAGTTGAATAAATATGGTAGCGAAAACTAGCTAGCGGAGGAAAAATACGGAGACTCCTGTGGGAATGCGCAATGGTTTTCGGTGGGGCGAGTAATCGCAGTCCCAGTGTGAAGACCCCGCAGAAAAAGTGGTCTTCTTTTTTCTACCACAGGCATAAGTGCGACTATGCTTCTGTCTGCGCCTGTCGGCTTGACAGTCAGCAAGTCTTCTTTAAAGGAGGCTGAGGACAAGCCCACGGAAAGCGTAGTGTTTTTCTGGGGTTGCGATTACTCACCCCATCATAACCCGTCGCAGCGGTTACCTTTATCAATTTAAGCTTAATTTGTCAACCATGGGTTTTGGTGAAGAGCCATAAAAGGAGAGCATGTTTTTCCTGATTCGAACATATAGTGTATTAAAAACAAAAGGAGTTTTTCTATGGTACGCTTTCGAGATATGGGAGATAAGGAAATTATCAATGTAAACGAAGGCAAAAGGCTTGGTATGCTTGGGCAAACTGATTTAGAAATCAATCCTAAAACAGGTCAAATCGAGGCGTTTATTATCCCGAGTTACAAATGGTTCGGTCTTGTTAAAGAAGGTGAAGAGACCAAAATTCATTGGCGATCGATACGAAAAATTGGCGAAGATATGATAATGATTGATACAAAGCTGCCTGGAGAAGGGGAAGTTAACAGAATATAAAATAGTGAAGCTTGTTTATTTTGTTGGAAAAGGAAATTAGATATACCTTTTCCTAAGATAAACAAGCTTTTTATTCTGCGAGCGGTTATCATTTCTCTTATTTGCATATATGTAATGGAATATCACGAAAAAGGCTTGGCGAATGCCAAATTTTCAATAGTAGACTGTACTTTTATGGCTTAATTGTTCACCACCGACTTAAAAATTCATAAGCTATATCGAATCATGAATACGTTAAAAGTTGTCTGGAGGTTATACGTAAAATGAGTCGACAAGTTGCAGTGATAGGTGGAGATGCAAGATATTTAGAGTTGATAAAGATATTAAAAAGCAATGATGATAATGAAGTAATCCTTTGTGGGTTTGATAAACTGGAACAAGGATTTACAGGGTTAAATGAAGTAGAATTATATGAATTGGATCAAAGCAAGTTAGATGTTGTTATATTACCAATTACAGGTACGGATTCTAGCGGGAATATCGAAACCGTTTTTACAGATAAAAAAATAAATTTAAATGAAGCGTGGTTTCAAAAACTGAAATCCAGTTGTATTGTTTTTACAGGGATATCGAATGATTATTTAACAAACGTAACGAAAAAAGCAGGAATTACATTAGTACCTTTACTGGATCGGGACGATGTAGCCATTTACAATTCCATTCCGACTGCTGAAGGCGCAATTATGATGGCTTTCGAGCATACAGATCAGACAGTTCATTCCTCCCGGGTGATGGTTGTGGGATTTGGCAGAGTAGGAAATACGGTAGCGAATAAGTTCTCTGCGCTTGGAGCAAAAGTTTCCGTATGTGCGAGAAGTATCAGGGATCTGGCTCGCATAACAGAAATGGGGTTAAGAGCCATACCATTACATGAATTAAGCAACTATACAGATGATTGCGATATTTTAATTAACACCATACCAAGTTTGGTTGTTACAAAGGAAGCAATTAGAAATCTGCCAACGAATGCAGTTATTATTGATCTTGCATCGAAACCAGGAGGGACAGATTTTGATTTTGCGAAAAAACGTGGAATTAATGCGATGTTAGCGCGGAGTTTACCTGGTATTGTAGCACCTAGGACAGCGGGCAAGATACTGGCAAATGTCATTGAGCAGATTCTAGATGAGGAGCGTGAATGAGGATGAGTTTAACCAATAAGCGGATTGGATTTGGTTTAACAGGTTCGCATCATACCTTCCCTCATATTTTTCCGATTATGGAGGAATTAATCAATCAAGGTGCAGAAGTCATTCCCTTTATTACAGAAACCGTTCAATATACAGATACCAAGCATGGCAAGGCAAAGGATAATGTGGAAATGATTGAAAGAATAACGAATCATCCGGTAATCACAACCATTCCAGATGCAGAGCCTTATGGTCCGGATCAGCCGCTTGATGTGATGATTATTGCTCCGTTAACAGGGAATTCGATGAGCAAACTCGCCAATGCACACACGGATAACGCTGTCCTCATGGCAGCTAAGTCTACTTTACGGAACGAAAAGCCGATTGTGTTAGCAATAACGACCAATGATGCCCTCGGTTTAAATGCAAAAAATTTAGCTGTTTTGCTGAACGCGAAACATATGTATTTCGTTCCCTTTGGGCAAGATAACCCTTATCAAAAACCTTCCTCGCTCTCGGCAAAACTAAATCAATTAATACCTGCTGTAGAGACTGCATTAAAGGGAAAACAAATTCAGCCAATTATTGTACCTTATTCCTCGAAAAATGTGTTAAAATGAAGTTTAGTTGACATTTATTTAGTGGAGGGAGTTATTGGAATGGCAGAGCAACAAACATATAATGTAGCCATCGTAGGCGCTACAGGGGCAGTAGGTCAGAAAATCAAAAAAATACTAGAAGATAAGCATTTTCCAATAAAACAATTAAAGTTATTGTCTTCAGCTCGTTCAGCAGGAAAAGAAGAAACATTTCTTGGCGAGAAAATTATTGTAGAAGAAGCTACTCCAGAATCCTTTGAAGGTGTAGATATTGCATTATTTTCTGCAGGCGGATCTGTTTCTAAAAAATTAGCTCCGGAAGCTGTAAAAAGAGGAGCAGTAGTGGTCGATAATACAAGTGCTTTCCGTATGGACGAAAATGTACCGCTTGTGGTACCAGAAGTAAATCCCGAAGATATTGCTAATCATCAAGGGATTATCGCGAATCCAAACTGTTCTACCATTCAAATGGTTGCTGCTTTAAAACCGATTAAAGATGCTTTTGGAATAAGTAAGGTTATCGTTTCTACGTACCAAGCAGTATCAGGTGCAGGAAACGCAGCGGTAGATGAATTATATGAACAATCAAGAGATTATTTAGAAGGCAAAGAATTAAAGCCAGAGATTTTGCCTGTCAAAGGAGATAAAAAACATTTCCCTATTGCTTTTAACGCATTGCCACAAATTGATGTGTTTGAAGAAAATGGTTTTACCTTTGAAGAAATGAAAATGATTAATGAAACAAAGAAAATTATGCATGATGAGGAGTTACATGTTGCGGCCACTTGTGTGCGGCTTCCGTTTGCTACTTCTCATGCCGAAAGTGTTTATATTGAATTAGGTAAATCAGATGTAAAAGTGAAGGATATTTGGGATGTACTAGAGAGCGCAGATGGGATTGTCGTGCAAGATAATCCGGCTACTCAGGACTATCCGACACCGCAATCCGCGGCAGATAAAGAAGAAGTTTTTGTAGGACGCGTACGAAAAGACTTGGATAATCCACAAGGTTTTCATCTTTGGGTAGTATCTGATAACTTATTAAAAGGTGCTGCGTGGAATACAGTACAAATTGCCCAGGTTTTAGTGGAACGTAACTGGTTAAAAAAATAAATTTTAAGGCTTTTTTGGGAACAGTCATAGATGTTGGGAGGCCCTTCTTTTAACAGCTTCTATAATGGAACCTAAGCAAGAGCTTTACTTTTAAATGATGATGTAATAAATCTATTAGGCATCCATAGTTATTACTTGGATAGTGTTGAGGTGTTAATATTGCAAGTATTAGTACAAAAATTTGGAGGAACCTCTGTACAATCAGAAACCAATCGGGAACATGTTATTCGACATATTAAAGATGCACTTGTTCAAGAATATAAATTAGTCGTTGTTGTTTCTGCGCTGGGAAGAAAACCAGACCCTTATGCAACAGACAGTTTGCTAAGTTTAATAGACTTTCCAGCAAATAAAAATGATAGTCGAGAGATCGACTTACTTATGTCGTGCGGCGAAATTATTTCTTCTGTCGTGCTATCTAATGAGCTGCAAAAAAATCATGTTTCTGCGATAGCTTTAACTGGAGCACAAGCTGGTTTCGTAACAAGTGAAGATTTTAATCGAGCTAAAATAAAAGAGGTTAATCCAGCAAGAATCGTAAAGGAATTAGAAACACATGATGTCGTTGTTGTTGCAGGATTTCAAGGTCAAAGTGAATCTGGAGAAATAACAACCATCGGCCGCGGTGGCAGTGATACTTCAGCAGCTGCTTTAGGTGTCGCTTTAGAAGCGGAACGTGTAGAGATTTTTACAGATGTTGAAGGAATTATGACAGCGGACCCGCGTGTAGTTAAGAATGCTCGGCCGCTTGACGTTGTAACATATACAGAAATTTGTAATCTGGCTTACCAAGGTGCAAAAGTAATCCATCCAAGAGCAGTAGAAATTGCAATGCAAGGAAAAATACCAATGCGTATTCGTTCCACGTATTCAGAAAAATTAGGGACGCTGGTCACTTCTGCCCGCACGGAGGCAGAAGGAATGGATATTTCGGAGCGAATGATCACTGGAATCGCTCATATTTCTAATGTGACACAAATTAAGGTGCAAACCAAAGAGTCAGCTTATCGTGTGCAATCGGAAGTATTTAAAGCGATGGCTGAAGCAGGTATTTCTGTTGATTTTATTAATATTTCACCAACAGGGGTTGCCTATACTGTACCGGCGGAACTTACAGCAAAAGCAATTGAGATTTTAGAGGTGTTAGGTTTTCACCCTGAAATTACAGAAGGCTGTGCAAAAGTTTCAGCTGTTGGAGCTGGAATGACTGGAGTGCCAGGTGTGGCTTCCAAAATTGTGCAGGCATTAACAGACGCTGGAGTGCAAATATTGCAATCTGCAGATAGTCATACAACGATTTGGGTATTGGTACGTGATCATGAGCTAGTGACAGCTGTTAATGCATTACATGAGGTATTTGGTTTAAGTGCAGTAGAGGTACCTACTCTAAAATAAAGTGAAACTTCCTTCAGTGGGGGTTTTCTTTCATCCCCCACTGAAGGTTAGTTGAACGAATCGGGCCGTTACTGGCTGTTAGATCTCCCACTTAGAAATATAATTTTCTACTCATTTCTTGAAGTGGGAGTCTTACAAAAGCCCGTCGATGGGACGAGTAATCGCAGTCCCAGCCAGTTACACTGCGATAAACATCAAATGAAATAGGACATAGGGCAGGGAAGATGCTCTTTGTCCTTTTTTGGTTCAAAACCAAAATCTAAATCTATGGGTTGATAGTAAAGGATAAATATGTTAATCACGTCTAGCTAGCGAAGGAAAAACACGTAGACTTCTGCGGGGAAAACGGTTGCTCATAACAAATTCATTATAATTGTCATCCATAGATTTTGGTGAAGAGCCTTTTTTTATCCACCTTTTTTAATTACATACAATGAAACATCTATCCATCCTTCGTATTATTTTTAGCATTGTGCTTATACTAATCATAACAATAGCAGGAAGGGGTTTTATGATGAGTATAAATATGAATGATGATAAAGATAATGCTGAAAAAGAATCCGAACAGGAAGAAACGAATGCGTCTTCTTTAGTAGAGAAGATTCAACAACTTGGACAATCGAATGTTCCTCAAGCACCGGACTCCAATATTCATGTTTTATCTATTATTGGACAAGTGGAAGGGCATCTCCAGTTACCGCCGCAGAATAAAACAACGAAATATGAGCATTTGCTGCCACAACTGATTGCTGTTGAACAAAATCCCAAAATTGAAGGGCTAATTATATTATTAAATACAGTCGGTGGCGATGTTGAAGCTGGTTTAGCTCTTGCCGAAATGATCGCTTCTATGTCCAAGCCGACGACTTCTATCGTATTAGGTGGTGGACATTCGATTGGTGCGCCGATTGCAGTAGCTACAGACTATTCCTTTATTGTACCAACTGCAACAATGACTATCCATCCTGTCAGGTTGACGGGGCTAGTTATCGGTGTTCCACAGACTTTTGAATATCTTGATAAAATGCAAGAACGTGTCATTCAGTTTATTGTAGAGCACTCGAATATCGATACCGAAAAATTAAAGGATTTGATGTTTGCTAAAGGGAATTTAACACGTGATATTGGCACAAACGTGGTAGGTAAGGAAGCTGTGAACTATGGATTAATTGATGAAGTTGGTGGTGTTAAAGAAGCAATCCAGAAATTAAACAATCTGATTCAAGGGGAACAATCAAGAGAGGAAGGGGTTTCTTAATGATACTCTACACACCATTAGCCTATCAGGATATTTTTCCAGACGAATCGAATGAAGAAATACAAGCAATTGAGTGGCAAGGAAGAACGGTATTTGTATCGAAAAATCAAGATAATAAATATCAAATTAACCAACTGATTTCTAGTGATCCGAATGATTATTTAAATCCTGATTTTTTACCAGGAAGAATTATCAGTTGATGGTAATCTATGCTATAATAGAAAAATAATAAAAAGATAAACCATTTAACAATTTGACAATAATGGATGACATAACAACTGGAACAGCAGCCTTTTTAGGAGATAACTCGGAAAAGAAGAACAAAACCCTTGTTTTCCATATGGATTTTCTCTGTGATATAAAGGGAACTGATTCCAGTTTCCTTGTTTGTTAAGTAAGAAATAAGACATATGGTTTTACATACTTCTAATCTTTGTTCTATATAGAGGGGTGAATAAAGTGGCTGCCAAAAAGAGAAAGAAAAGAAAAAAACGGACTTCGAAACAGTTAAAAGGACTGCAAATGGAATTAACAGGACTATTATTAATATTTATTGCTATATTTGGAAGCGGGGCAACTATACTAAGTGGCGGTGCAATACCCAACTGGCTCGGAAATATATTTCAGTTTTTCCTGGGAATATGGCATTTTATTGTTCCTGTTGCCTTATTTATAGTTGGTTTCTATTTAATTATCAAACGTCAAACGCCAGATTTCTTAACTAGAAGATTAATAGGCTTCTACATTTTTTTTGCTGGCATGCTATTGCTCACACATGTACAAGTAATGGAAAGCTTATTAACTAATGCGAATGATGTTTCTATTCTTGGATTAACTTGGCAACTGTACTTTCAATATTTAGAAGGCACAGGGACACTCGTACAAACAGGCGGAGGAATGATAGGAGCGCTATTATTTACCGTATCCTACTATTTATTTTCTATAGCAGGGTCTAGAATAGTAGTATTTTTTTGTTTATTAGTCGGCGTTGTATTCCTAACGAATCTATCAATTGGGGAATTTGTCAAAAAGATAGTAGCATCTGTTAAATCAACTTTTTCTTATCTTCGTGAACGCATGGAGCGCTCCAGAGAGAGACGAGCAGAACGAAAAGAGGAACAGAAAGAAATGGATTATGCTGTTTCTGTAAATCCAGAAGGGCCAGATAAAACGAAAACAACTGGTCAAGAAGGAAGTAGCGGAGAGCTTCTTATTAATGATTTTACAGATGTTGTGTACCAGGAACAGCCACAAGAAAATAAGAAAAAGGAAAAAGCAGAGAATCAAAAAGAAAAAGCAAATACAGCTAACGAAGAAGAGCATCATGAACCAATGCCCATGACAGCAACGGAAAATCATGACTATGTGCTGCCCTCTATGAATTTATTAGCAAATCCGGGACATAATTCACAACAACAAGAAAAATCACATATCCAGGCAACTGTTCGTAAATTAGATCGTACGTTTCAAAGTTTTGGAGTAAAAGCAAAAATTGCAAAAGTACATGTTGGACCAGCAGTTACAAAGTATGAAGTATATCCGGAGTCTGGTGTCAAGGTAAGTAAGATTGTAGGACTTCACGACGATATTGCTTTAGCACTTGCAGCAAAAGATATTCGTATTGAAGCGCCCATTCCGGGTAAATCAGCGGTCGGTATTGAGGTTCCGAACAAAGAGATATCTATGGTGTCGCTTCGAGAGGTATTAGACAAACAAATCGCTAAACCAAATAAATTATTATTTGCTTTGGGAAGGGATATTTCTGGAGAAGCTATTGCTGGTGAGTTAAATAAAATGCCTCACTTGTTGATAGCAGGTGCAACCGGAAGCGGGAAAAGTGTCTGTGTAAATGGGATCATTACAAGTATTTTAATGCGTGCAAAGCCGCATGAAGTTAAAATGATGATGATTGATCCGAAAAAAGTGGAACTAAATGTTTATAATGGGATTCCTCATTTATTGACCCCTGTTGTAACCGACCCTAAAAAAGCTTCGAGAGCACTGAAAAAGATTGTGGCAGAAATGGAACGCAGATATGATTTATTTTCAGATAGCGGTACTAGAAATATGGAAGGATACAACGCTTATATCCGAAAGCAAAATGCAGCTGCTGATGCGGATGAGCAACAACCTTATTTACCATACATTGTTGTTCTTGTCGATGAATTAGCGGATTTAATGATGGTTGCTTCAAATGATGTGGAAGATGCTATTACAAGACTTGCACAAATGGCGCGAGCGGCAGGCATTCATTTGATTATTGCGACACAGCGTCCGTCAGTAGACGTTATCACTGGTGTCATAAAAGCCAATATTCCTTCAAGAATTGCTTTTAGTGTTTCGTCTACAACGGATTCACGCACCATCTTGGATTCTGGAGGTGCAGAGAAATTATTAGGGCGGGGCGATATGTTATATATGCCTTCAGGTACTTCTAAGCCGACCCGTGTGCAAGGCGCCTTCTTATCAGATGAAGAAGTAGAACGAATTGTGGATCACTGTATTGAACAACAGCAAGCAAATTATCAGGAAGAGATGATTCCAGAAGAAACAAATGAAGTAATGGATGAAGTGGATGATGAGCTTTATGATGATGCGGTGGGACTCATTACAGAAATGCAAAGTGCAAGTGTTTCTATGCTTCAGCGCCGCTTTCGGATTGGTTACACGAGAGCAGCTCGTTTAATAGATGCCATGGAAGCGCGCGGCATTGTCGGTCCATATGAAGGAAGCAAGCCCCGCGCGGTACTAATATCTAATCAGCCAGAGGAACACTCGAGCACATCTTAAGAAGGAGCCCAATTTATCTGCAGTGGTAAATTGGGCTTTTTTTCGTTTCACGGCAAAAAGTGTCATAAAACACCAGAACAAAGCATTTATTTCAACACAAGTATAGCGTTTATTTCAAGTTCCCGGTATTCTTAGAAATGTACAAACTTTTGTTTATTTTAACGTACAAAACTGGCATAAGAAGTGGTAGGATTAATAACAGATGTAAAAAATAACTTGACAATAAATATTTGAAGAAAAGAGGTGAAAAATATGTCTATACGTGGGGATGCGCGACATTTATATTTACAGGTCATCGATCAAATTAAACAAGGAATTGATGATGGGGTATATCAGGAGGATGAAAAGCTTCCATCTGAATATGAGCTTTCCAAAAAACTGGGTGTCTCACGGGCTACATTAAGAGAAGCGTTACGCATGCTGGAAGAAGATAATATTGTTACGAAACGGCATGGAGTTGGAACGTTTGTTAATGCAAAGGCCGTTTTTCAAGCAGGCATTGAAGAGCTGCGAAGCGTTACCAGCATGATCGAACAATCCGGTAAAAAGCCGGGCGCCCACTATATTTCAACAGATGTACTCGAAGCAGGAGAAAAGGATAAGGCGCTCTTTAATCAGCCTGCGTTAGAACATGTAACGGCGATCGAAAGAATTCGGACTGCGGATAATGAACCAGTTGTTTTTTGTATAGATAAGATACCGACTTCATATATATCCATAGAGAAACTCCTGGAAAAAGACTCTATTTTTACTACGATTGAAATGACAGCAGGAAAAAAAATTTCTTATGCCGTGACAAATATTGAGCCGGTTATTTATCATGAGCGGATTTATAATATTTTACAATGTGCCCCAGACCAGCCTTTGCTTCTTTTAAAACAGATGCATTATACAAGCGAGGATGAAGCTGTTCTTTACTCTGCCAATTATTTTCGGGCGGACAAGTTCAGCTTTCATGTAGTTAGAAAACGGATATAATGTGAGGGAGATTATTTATCTATTGTTTACACGATCAGTATATGAAAAGCTTTTCTATTACAATGAAGAAGGGAAGAACATTTTTAAATGCTCTTCCCAAGCTTACAAATATTATCTTCTGTTCCAAAACCGCTGTTCTGCAATAGCAGAGACAAATTCTTCACCAAAGTTTGGATTATTTTTAGCAAAAATAACCCCAGCTAAATTATTATTTTCTGATGCCTGAATATAAGGATTTCCATTAGATGCAACACCAATTGGTTTATAATGTTTATAAGCGACATGTACGTATTCTGTAACATCAGCATTGAATTTTTCCTGGTTTCTGGAACGTCCACCAACAACGTAAAGTGAATCAACTAAATATGGACTGGATGTCATGAAGGTTTCATCTACTTTTAGTGTGGTACTGCCATCATCTCCGGTGACCTTACCAAGAGTGTCGCTTATAATGACTATAAAAACACCATTTTGTTTTAATGTGTTAAGAACATTTTTAACCTCGTAGGAATTGAAACCATCCCCGATAAGTACCCCTACTTTTTGTGTATATGCGTATTTGGGTGTGTTGGCCTGGCTAAGCGAAGGATAACTTGTTGAAACAGGGACATTGGATCCGCTTGGACGATTCACACCAATGTTATCAGCAACTATACACGCCATTTCCTTATCAACATGGACTAACTGCTTATCAACAACCTGCTGTCGAACAGAATTGCTTTTTACCTTTCCAACTTGATAACTTAGGCCTTCGATCGTATGCTGCTTTTCAATCGGGGTCAAACTATTCCAAAAAATTCTCGGCTGCGAATAATAATCTTTAAATGATTCGCTTCTCGCTCTAATTTTGTGTCCATCTACTTTCCCAGGATAATCTTTATAGCCGCCTTCTTCTGGCGGGACTGTGTATGGCGTGTTATCTGCTAGCGAATTTTTATGGTAGTTTACTTGGTCAACATCGATGCGCTGCCTCATATAGCCCCGTCGCTGATTATTATGAAATGGGCATATTGGCTTATTGATTGGTAATTCAATATAATTGGAGCTGCCAAGTCGGTGTTGTTGTGCATCTCTATATGCCATTAATCTTCCCTGCAAAACGGGATCATTGGAAAAGTCAATTCCCGGAACAACGTTTCCAGGATTAAATGCAACTTGTTCAGACTCCGTAAAGTAATTATCAATATTTTTATTTAATGTTAACTTACCAATCATTTGAACAGGAATGAGTTCTTCAGGCCAAAATTTTGCAGGGTCAAGAATATCAAAATCGTATTTAAATTCATCCTCCAGGGGAATCAACTGAACCCCAAGTTCATATTCAGGATAAGCACCATAATCAATAGCTTCTCTGAGATCCTTTCTGTGAAAGTCGGGGTCAAGTCCGCCTATTTTGAGTGCCTCATCCTGAAGCAGGGAATGGACACCTAGGACAGGCTTCCAAACGTACCTTACAAAGGTTGCTACATCTTGTTCGTTAACAAATAGGTACGTATTAATAGACCATGATTCCATCATTCGATAGCTTCTTAAAATGCCTCGGTCAGACATAATCCACAGTACCATATGAAGCGCTTCATCGTTATTGGCCACATAATCCCAAAAGCGGTCGTGTGCACCGGTTGCTGTTGGTATATCATCATCTTGCTTCGATTGGAACGCATGCATTGCATCCGGGAACTTCATCGCGTCTTGGTTAATTAACACAGGCATTGCAATGGTTGTTAGATCGAGATTTCCTTCTTCTGTGTAAAGCTTAACGCCCTTACAACGTAAATCCCTTGCCGTATCGTAGGATCCTTTGGGCCCTTGTACAGTAGAAAAACGGACTGTTAATGGCGTCTTTTTACCCGCTTTCTGTAAAAAACCTGCTTTTGTCACATGTTTCATAGATTTATAACATTCAAATTCCCCATGGGCACTGTAACCTCTTGCATGAACTACCCTTTCCGGTATTTCTTCATGCACAAAATGGGACATCTTTTCAAAAAACTCATAATCTTGACGCAATGAGGGCCCACGCACACCAGCTTTTAATTGATCCTGATCTTGTGATCTTTTTTTTCCTTCTTGTGTCGTCATGGGTTTCCCGGTATTCCGTACACGGTACTGGTCTAATTGTTCTTGTTTACTGTTTTTATTAGCAGGATTTTGCTTCCTTGATGACTTCTCATCCATATAATCATCCTTCCTGACATTTAAATATAAATACCATTTCTATACTTATGTTTATTTCCTTGAATTAGAACAACTACAGACGATGTTTAAGAATCCGACAAAGATTAAAAATGATTGCCTAAAGCATATTCTTTCAGGCCTTTCATATAGTGTAATAGCACAGAAAGGGGAATTTGATGGATAATGCAAATTATATAAGGTATGGACTGCATTTACAGGGGTTATCAGCCTATGAGAATGATATTCCATATATTTATAACCTACTCAGGACGATGAAACAGGCACAAATCTCACTTGATGCATTCCCGCATTTAAATACGGAAATACCAATTACGATTGTTGATAAGGAGTTATTGCTATGACTGACATCTCCTACTTAACTGCTACAGAACTGGGCCTGTTAATCAAGTCACGGCAACTATCCCCAGTAGAGTTGACAAAAATTATATTAGACCGCATGGATAAATTTGATTCCATATTAAAGACATATGTTACGCCGCTTCCTGATTTAGCCTTAAAACAAGCAAGAGCAGCAGAAGAAGATCTCATGCATGGTAAATATAAAGGCCCTCTCCACGGAATTCCAATAGGTATTAAAGATAATTACTATACAAAAGGTATACGAACGACAGTTGGCTCTAAAATTTTTACAGATTTTATTCCTGATCAAAATGCGCCTAGCGTCGAAAAATTGTTACGAGCTGGGGGAATAATGCTAGGGAAACAAAACATGCATGAGCTTGCCGCTGGCTCAACTGGAACGAATCCGTTCTTTGGAAATACACGGAATCCTTGGGACATTCAGTGCATGCCAGGTGGCTCAAGCGGTGGCGGTGCAGCTTCTTTAGCGGCTCGTTTGACAATACTGGCGACTGGAACAGACACTTTCGGATCTATTCGGTTACCTGCTGCTATGTGCGGCGTTTATGGCCTTAAGCCAACTTACGGGTTAGTTAGTACGAATGGTGTTTTTCCCTCAGCTATGTCATTAGATACAGCGGGACCAATGGCGCGGTCGGTACCCGATTTGGCTATAATGCTTCAAAGTATGGCTGGTTTTGATCCCAATGACCCAGTAAGTTTGAATGTGCCGATACCTAATTACATGAAAGATATTCACAAAGGAATGAAAGGATTAAAAATTGGTATCCCAACATACTACCTCCAAGGTTTGGACCCAGATATCGAAAGGCTATTTAAAGATGCAATCGAAACACTGAGCTATTTAGGTGCGCAAATAAAGGAGATAGAAATTCCTGAATTATCTCTGTCCACATTTTCTGGTTATGTAACTGTCACAGGTGAAGCATCTGCTTTTCATCAAAAGTGGTTGCAGACACAACCCGAAGATTATTCTACAGACATTCGAACTTTCTTTTTGGCTGGCGCATTGACCAATACGCCACAATATATTCAAGCCCAACAAGCTCGGAGAAAGATGGTTAAAGGATTTCAAAAAGCTTTTAAAGAATTTGATATATTGCTTGGACCAACGATACCTATCACCACTCCAGCGTACAGCGAATACTGGGTAGATCAAAATTTAGACGTTATACGACGATGTTTGCCATTTACCGCGCCTGTAAATTTAACAGGTACACCTAGTTTATCTGTACCAATGGGACTAGACCAAAGGGGACTTCCAGTCGGAATGCAATTTATTGGAAATCACCTTTCTGAGAAACAGTTGCTGCAAGTTGGGAATATATGGGAAAGTACTGATCCACTAAGAAAAACCTTAAAAACGGCATGATCCTTTAAAATCATGCCGTTTTTGGAATGAGAAACTGTTAAACATTTTCCGATAGCTAAACCAATTTCAATATTCTAGAGAGAAGACCTCCATGTAAAAGCAGTACTATCTTGATTACTTTTCAATATAATGGATGATAGTCGATGAATCGTATAAAATAAGATATAGTTAGTTATAGAATGGAGGATGAACATGAGTGTAAAGGAAATAAGACAAGAAGAAAATGGCGTGCAGCTTCACATGCTGCCGAATAAAAAGCATAAAACCGTAACATTTGCAGTTAAATTCAGTGCCCCATTAGAAAAGGAGACAGTTACAAAAAGGGCGTTAATACCTTATATTTTAAAACAGGGAACGGAATCTTTTCCTACTAGAATGGAGTTGCAAAAGGAATTGGCGGAGCTTTATGGTTCTGTGCTATCCATTAATGGCACAAAAAAAGGGGAAAGTCATATCATCACCTTTTACTTAGAAGTTCCAAATGAAAAATTTCTTCCTGATAGTAACTCAGTTATTGAACGTGCGGTGCAGCTTTTACATGAAATTGTTAATAAACCCAATCAGACAGGGAATGCATTTCATCCGCGTGTATTTGATCGGGAAAAGGAAATTTTACTTCAAAATATTAAATCCATCAAAGACGATAAAGCAAGCTATGCTAATATCCGTTTAATTGATGAGATGTGTTCGAATGAAGCTTACCGTACGCATGTGCACGGTTATGAAGAAGATTTAAATGAACTTACCAATGAACAGTTGTTTGCGTATTACGAACAGCTTCGCCAAAAGGATAGAATGGATATCTATGTCAGCGGCGACTTTGATGCAGATAAAATGACAGCTTTACTCAAAGGTTATTTTAAACAGAAGGAAGAAGTTCCAAAGAATGTCTTCGAAACAGCTGTATCATCAAATGAAGCGGAACCTAAGGAAGTAATCGAAGAGGATCAGTTACAGCAGGCGAAGTTGCATATTGGCTATCGCACGAATATTCTTTTTAAAGATGATTTATATGCCGCATTACAGGTGTTTAATGGACTTTTTGGCGGTTTCCCAAGCTCTAAATTATTTATCAACGTCCGTGAAAAGAACAGTCTTGCTTATTATGCATCATCCCGCATAGAAAGTCATAAAGGCTTACTCATGGTAGTGAGCGGGATTGCCCCAGAAGATTACGAGAAGGCATTAACAATTATTCGTGAACAACTGGAAGCTATGAAAAAAGGTGACTTTAAAGAAGAAGAATTGGAAGAAACAAAGCTGCTTATTATAAATCAATTAAAAGAAACGCTGGATCATACACGAGGAATGATTGAATTGATGTTCCAGCAAGAAGTTGGAAATAAAAAAATGACAGTTGACCAGCTATTTGAAAATATCCGGCAAGTTACAAAAGAACAAGTTATCGAAGTAGCAGAACAGATTCAAGAAGATACGGTTTATTTACTAACAAGTAAAGGAGGAGAAGCCCATGAATAAACAATATTTTGATACAGTAAAGGAAACTTTATATGAAAAAAAGCTAGATAACGGTCTTCATGTTTGTTTATTGCCAAAACCAGAGCTTTCCAAAACATATGGTGTATTTATGACAAATTATGGCTCTATTGATCGAAGCTTCGTTCCGATTGGTCAAGACGAAGCAATCACTGTTCCAGATGGAATCGCCCATTTTTTAGAGCATAAACTATTTGAAAAAGAAGATCGTGATGTGTTTGCAGATTTCACCAAACAAGCAGCTTCTCCAAACGCATTTACCTCTTTTACAGAAACAGCTTATTTATTTTCGGCAACGAGTAATATTGAGAAAAACGTACTGACATTAATTGATTTTGTCCAGGATCCTTATTTTTCGGAGCAATCCGTAGAAAAAGAAAAAGGAATTATCGCACAAGAAATTAACATGTATGATGATCAGCCTGATTGGCGTCTGTTTATGGGAACGAATAAAGCATTGTTTCATAATCACCCTGTCAACATTGATATTGCTGGAACTGTAGATTCGATTTATACCATTACGAAAGATGATTTGTATACTTGTTACCATACTTTTTATCATCCAGAAAATATGATTTTATTTATAGCTGGCAATTTCGATCCACAGCAAATGATGGATTTAATCAGTGATAATCAACAAAAGAAATCATTTGATAAATTAGAGGATATCCAGCGTTCATTCCCGGAAGAACCTGATACGGTTAAAGAAAAGAATTTAGTAATTAATATGCCAGTATCTATTTCAAAGTGTGCGGTAGGTATAAAAGAGCCAAATCAATCTCTTCAAGGGGAAGAATATTTAAAACGTGATTTATTAGTTGATATGGTCCTTAGTCATTTCTTTTCAACTGGCGGCGAGTTTTATCAAGAGCTATATGAAGCAGATTTAATTGATAATAGCTTCTTTTTCGAAAGTAATCTGCAATCCTCGTTCGGATATAGTTGTATTGGTACAAATACAACGAAACCGGAGGAATTTTCTTCGCGAGTACATAAGATGCTCTTATCAACCAGAGATATGGAGATTAGTGAAAAAGATTTTGAACGAATGAAAAAGAAGAAGATGGGACAGTTACTTCGAGGCATGAATTCCTTGGAATTTATTGCAAATCAGTTTGCATCTTATTCATTTAAGAATGTAAATTTATTTGAGATAGTGCCATTTATTCAAAAATTGACTGTGGATGATGCCAATGGGTTCCTGAAGAATTGGATTGAAGAAGAACGTTTGGCAACATGTACCATTACCAATCAATCGGAGGAAAAATGAAAGGGAATATCCTGTTAATTGGTGCAAGCGGTGATATTGGCGCAGCTATTGCTAAAAAGCTTATTCATGAAGGATATCAGCTTATGTTACATTATCATTCCAACCAAGCACCTGTTCAAGAACTATTGCAATCTGATCATCAACATGCTATTTTAGCTGCTTACCAAGCAGATTTAGCGAAGGAAGAAGAAGTCAAAGCTTTTATTCGCGCTATTCCTTTTTCTGTGGATGCCGTTGTTTTCGCGAGCGGTCAGGCATATCATGGGCTCTTCCAGGACATGAAGGAAGAAGAAATGGATGATTTATTACAAGTTCATGTAAAGTCCCCTTGGCTGATTACCCATCACTTCTTGCCAGAAATGATTCTTAGGCAGCGAGGGAACATCTTGTTTGTTACAAGCGTGTGGGGGGAATATGGAGCAAGTAATGAGGTTGTCTACTCCAGCGTGAAAGGGGCACAAAATGTATTTGTGAAGGCGTTGGCTAAGGAAGTGGCCTTATCCAATATCCGAGTAAATGCAGTTAGCCCTGGTTTTATTGATACGAAGATGAATCATCATTTATCTCTTGAGGAAGCAAATGCTTTTCTCGATGACGTTCCTGCAAATCGTGCCGGCCGGCCAGAAGAGGTTGCAAATTTGATTCATTATTTACTGGGAGAGGAATCCAGTTATATCCAAGGCGAAATCATTCATATTAATGGCGGTTTGTAAAAGACGAGGGACATGCATAATTTCTACAATTGCTCAAATACTATAGATGCTTAAGGAAAGTTGCAGAGCGCATGTTGGATAGTTATCCTTTGCTTTTTTAGATGGGCAAATTCATCGATAAGGGAAGGCGGCTGACAACGGTGCTTTGGACTTTAGAGCTATATCTCTGCCAAAGAGCATTATGCTAAAGAAACTTTTGAGGAGGCATGTCCAAATGTCAGTATTAGATAACTTTGATTCATGGAAAGGTTTTTTAAAAAGCCGTTTGCAGCAAGCTGAAGAAAATGGAGTTGACCATAGTACACTAACGAATTTAGCAGCTGAAGTTGGCGATTATTTAGCGGAAAGTGTTAATGCTAAAACGCCAGAACAAGAAGTGCTAAAAGAATTGTGGAGCACAGCTTCGGAAGAAGAACAACAAGCTCTCGCCAGCGCTATGATTAAACTTGTCCAAAAGCATGATTAAATAATGAAAATTCAAAGAGAAGCTGTATAGTATACCCTATATAGCTTCTCTTTGTGTATAATAGAATGGTTACAGAGGGCGTCTAACAGCAGCTTCTCCTCAGAACATTCACGTCTAATGAGGGCCGTAGAAATTGCCTATACCGAGAAGCCGTTAGCTTGCTTTTCCATACCTCTTAAAAATAGGAAACGAAAAAAAGCATTAGCTGTTTAGGAAAAGCGAAAAAGATGGTATATTATAGGTAGAGGGTCAATACAAAAAGTAGAGGCTAAAATGATCATAGAAATATGATAACCACAATTATTAGCGGAGAAAGAACAAAGAAGAAGTAAAACACGTTTTAGCGAAGAGACTTCAAAAGAAAACACATCTTTTTTGAGATGATGGTACATAGTAAGACGTCATAAGTTACCTATTTGAAAAGATAACTTTTAAGAAGGAGCTTACAATGGATAGAACACAATGGTACTTAGAGTATGAAAATTTAAAAAATCGTCCGGGACTGCTAGGTGAAATTTCATCTTTACTTGGAATGCTTTCTATCAACATTATAATGATTAATGGGGTTGAGAATTCCCGCAGAGCAATGCTTATCTTATCGAAGTATGATGAAAATATAACGAGACTGAAATATATTTTAGAAACGATGGACGCGATAAAAGTCCATAAACTTCGTAAACCTAAACTGCGCGATAAAATTACCGTAAGGCATGGGAAGTTTATTCACCATGATAATGAAGACCGTAAAACCATCCGATTTGTGCGAAATGAGCTTGGAATATTAGTTGATTTTATGGCTGAATTATTTAAGGTGGAAGGGCATAAGCTTATTGGGATACGAGGAATGCCCAGAGTAGGGAAAACAGAGTCTGTAGTCGCGGCAAGTGTAAGTGCAAACAAGAGATGGCTATTTGTATCAAGTACCATGATTAAACAAACTGTACGGAAAAGTTTAATTGAAGGGGAATATGACCAAGACAATATTTATATCATTGATGGCGTCGTCTCAAAGAGAAAAATGAATGAAGAAGCACATTGGCAATTGATTAGGGAAATAATGCAATTGCCAACTGTAAAAGTCATTGAGCATCCGGATATATTTGTTCAATCGACAGAGTACAGTATGGAAGATTTTGATTATATTATTGAGCTGCGTACGCAGGAAGACCAAGAAATCACTTATGAAACGGTGGAGAATGAGAATTTTCGGCAGGACGGATTTTCCATGTTTTAAATTACACGTCAGGCAAGTATAATATTTTAGAAAGTTTTTTTCTGCGGGGCGGCGATCGAAATGCTTTACCTTGGGAAGAGAGCCGCAACGCATTTTGGCGTGACGGGTAATCGCAAAGGCTCTTCGATGGGATGAGCAGTCCCAGTCCCATTCCTAAAGTAGCATTTGTCGCAGTTAAAAAGCGTTTAACGTATCAAGTATAAGAAAAACTACTACTTTTTGCTTAGAGAAAGCGAATTCGAGTTTTTCTAAAAAGGTGGAAGGTGTTTTAAATGGATGTTGGTGAAAAATTAAAAGAAGCACGGCTAGCCAAGGATATCTCATTGGATAGCTTGCAAGAAAAAACAAAAATACAAAAAAGATATCTGGTTGCTATCGAGGAAGGAAAATTTGAGGTTCTACCAGGGAAGTTCTACACACGTGCATTTATTAAGGAATATGCATCTGCTGTTGGCATAAATCCAGATGAACTAGTAACCGATCATAAAGAAGAACTTCCTAGCACAGAAGAAGAAGAAAATGTTCAGTATAGCCGCATACAGCGAACGAGAAAAGAAAGTAAAGCTGATAAAGAATCTCGCTCATCGTCATCGATTCCAATGATTACAGTTATTTTATTAATTATCGCCATAGTCGCTGTAGCTATCTTTTTCATGCGTGAAAGTTCATCATCAAACGAAGGAGAGCCAATTGAGGACAATAATGCAGATGGCAATGTAATTATCACAGACCCAGATGAAGAACGCAGTACTGGGGAAACTAATAATAGCGAAGAAAACAATAATAAAGAAGAAACAGAAGAAGATGACAATCAAGATACAGAGGAGAACGAAAATGTTTCTGTAGAAGTTATTGAAGAGGGGACAGGTTCTTCTCCATCATCTGTGTTTGAAATAACAAATGTTGGGGAAGAAGTAACCTTAACATTGGAATCAGCTGATCCTGATTTAAATACTTGGCTAGAGGTAACTAGTGCAGAAGGTGAATCTTTATTTAGCGGTAATTTTGATGGAAATGAATCTCCTTTAGAAATTGATATTTCTGGACAGGATACCATTAGCTTAAATATAGGTAACGCACCAGCGTTGGCTGTTACGGTTAATGGAACAGAAATAGAATATCCAAATTCCGCTGTTCACCAGCGCTTAGATTTGCAAATGAGCAACGATTGATTTAATTAGGAAGAGGTTGGGGCAAAAGAAAGTGTAGCGTCTAGAAGCCGAACAATATGCTAATAGAGCGTAGGAAATATACGTAGACTACTGTGGGAAAGCGTGGCGGGCCTCGCAGAAAAAGCGAACTTCTTTTTTTATCACAGGCATAAGCGCGACTATGCTTCTGTCAGTTTGCCAATCAGCAAGCCTTCTGTAAAGTAGACGGAGGCCAAGCCCACGAAAAGCGGCGTAAATTTCCGAAGCTGGTATTCGCACAAATTATGTTCGGAATGGACGGATAAAAACACTTTTGTCTCAGCCTCTTTATGAATAATGGAGGGTGTAAAATGAATTTACCAAATAAGTTAACCTTTTCTCGTATTTTACTGATACCGTTTTTTATTATGCTTATGAGCATTCCATTGCCTTGGGGGAGTTGGGAGATAGGAGATACACAACTGCCGATTGCCCATTTTATTGCAGCTTTAATTTTTATCATTGCAGCAGGTACAGACTGGGTAGATGGCTACTATGCTAGAAAACATAATCTTGTTACCAATTTAGGGAAATTTATGGATCCTCTAGCAGATAAACTTCTCGTTTCTGCAGCGTTAATTTTATTAGTAGAGATAGAACTTGCTCCAGCATGGGTTGTTATAATTATTATTAGCAGAGAGTTTGCAGTTACTGGTTTAAGATTAGTTGCAGCAGGGGAAGGCATTGTTTTGGCTGCTGGAAGTATGGGTAAATTAAAAACAGCAACACAAATGGTGGCTATCGCTGTTTTATTGCTGCATAACTTTCCGTTTTCTTATGTGAGTTTTCCATTTGGCACAATCATGTTATATCTATCCTTAGTGTTCACCATTATATCTGGTGTGGATTATTTTGTTAAAAACTGGCATGTAATGAGGGATTCTAAATGACTAAAACGTATCAAGCAGAAATTGTTGCAGTGGGAACAGAGTTATTACTGGGTCAAATAGCGAATACGAATGCTCAATGGCTATCTGAGCGGTTAGCTACGTATGGTATTAATATTTATAATCATACTGTGGTCGGAGATAATTTAGAGCGTGTTGAACAAGCATTTCGCCTAGCTGGATCACGCTCTGACATTGTCATTGTTACTGGTGGTCTGGGACCGACAGAAGATGATTTAACCCGTGAAGGCTTTGAGCAACTTACCGGTCTTGAAATTTTAGAACATAAGGTAACAATGGAGAAAATAGAAAATTATTTTAAAGCGCGTAATCGTACGATGACCCCCAATAACCGGAAGCAAGCTCGCGTATTTAAAGGAGCTCGTGTTTTAGAAAATAATGCTGGCATGGCGCCTGGAATGTATGTAGATTATCAGGATACACATTGGTTCTTTTTACCGGGAGTACCGCGGGAAATGAAACAAATTTCTTCAGAAGAGCTTTTTCCGTTTCTAGAAAAGCTAACCGGTAAACAGCAAGTAATTCAATCCACTATCTTGAAATTTATTGGTATTGGCGAATCAGATTTGGAGCATGCCTTAAAGGATATGATTCACAAGCAAACAAATCCAACCATTGCTCCTCTTGCTCAAGACCAAGGTGTGATTATTCGCGTTACTGCAAGAGCTTCCTCGAAAGAAGATGCACAAAAATTAGTAGCAGATAAGAAACAAGAAATTTTAGGCCGCATTGGCGAGTACTGTTTTGGGGAAGACGATCAGACAATTGAGAGTAAAGTTATGGAGCTATTAGCTGAGAAGGAGAAAACAATTGGAGCAGCAGAAAGTTTAACTGGCGGATTATTTTCTAGTAAACTTGTAGCAACTGCCGGAGCTTCTAAAGTCTTTGCAGGCAGTCTAATTACGTATCAAACATCTGTGAAAGAATCTTTATTGGATTTATCTCCAGAATGGATTGCTCAATATGGCGTGGTAAGTAGAGAATGTGCAGAAGAAATGGCTAAACAAGCTGCCTTAAAATTAAATACATCCATGGCTATTTCCTTTACTGGCGTTGCAGGTCCTGACACACAAGAGGGAAAACCGGTTGGACAAGTTTATATTGCCATTATAGACAAGGGACAAATTGTTACATCAAGTTCCATCCTTTTATCTGGAACCCGCAATATTATTCGTGAAAAAGCAGCTTTAAAAGGTTTTGAATTATTATATCAATACTTAAAGTAAAATGGAAACATCAAAATCTATCGTATGAAACGAATAATTATATGGTAGCAACGACTAGCAGCTATATCAACATGACATCTAATTTGTCAATCATAGGTTTTGGTGAACAGCTATTTTACGAATGTCGGAAAGGTCAAAATATAGATTTTTTATGAAATTTCACAAGTGAATAATAATATTGAAGAAAAATTTGCCTTTAAAATACAAGAACATTTATTCGTCTTTTTGCTTGTTAAATATAAAAAATCATTGTATGATGTATAAAGATAGATAAAGGAGGTAGTTTCGGTGAGTGATAAACAACAAGCTTTAGATATGGCTTTAAGACAAATAGAGAAACAGTTTGGTAAAGGATCCATTATGAAAATGGGAGAACATGATATACCTAAGATTTCTACTATTCCAAGTGGTTCATTAGCTTTAGATGTAGCTCTTGGAATTGGAGGATATCCAAAAGGAAGAGTAGTAGAAATATATGGTCCAGAATCTTCCGGTAAAACGACCGTTGCACTTCACGCTATTGCAGAAGCTCAAAAACAAGGCGGACAGGCAGCTTTTATTGATGCAGAGCATGCCCTTGATCCAGTCTATGCAAAAGCACTAGGTGTTAACATTGATGAACTTCTGCTATCACAGCCAGATACTGGCGAACAAGCTTTGGAGATTGCTGAAGCGCTTGTGCGAAGCGGTGCGGTAGATATTATTGTTGTAGACTCTGTAGCGGCACTTGTACCAAAGGCTGAAATTGAAGGTGAAATGGGAGATTCCCATGTTGGGTTACAAGCTAGATTAATGTCTCAAGCGCTTCGTAAACTTTCTGGTGCGATTAATAAATCGAAGACGACAGCGATTTTTATTAACCAAATTCGTGAAAAAGTAGGCGTTATGTTTGGTAATCCAGAAACTACTCCTGGCGGCCGTGCGTTAAAATTCTATTCTTCTGTACGACTAGAAGTACGTCGGGCAGAAACACTTAAAGTTGGTAATGAGGCGGTAGGAAATAAAGCGCGTATCAAGGTTGTAAAAAACAAAGTAGCGCCGCCATTTAAACAAGCTGAAGTAGATATTATGTACGGTCAAGGTGTCTCTAAAGAAGGAGAAGTTTTGGATATTGGCTCAGACTTGGATATTGTCCAAAAAAGCGGTGCTTGGTATTCCTATAATGGGGAACGTTTAGGCCAAGGCAGAGAAAATGCGAAACAATTTCTAAAGGAAAATAAAGCGATGTATGAAGAAATTAGTCAAGCAATCCGCAGTTATTATGAGCTAGATAAAGATCCAGAACAAAGTGTAGAGGATTCAGCAGCAGAACCGCAGGAAAGCTTAGATATTTAAGAGGACTTGCTCATTTTAAAGCTATAGTACACAGTACTATGGCTTTTTGCATATTCATAAACAAAAAATAAAAGAAGACGGGCTTTGCTTCGTTGTAACATCATATGTTATTCTACTAATTTTTCAAAGAATTGGTATTATATTCATAACCAAGAATTTGAGTGAAGCACGGAAAATGTTGAAATATTTTTCAGGATAGGACACCTTCTTGACAAGTACATCCCTGTCTCCTAGGCAAAAATTATTTGAAATCGATATATTATAATTTATATCGGGAGTTCCTTGACATTCAGGCTGGTGAGAATTAATATTAATAGTGTATAATTTTATAATTTGTATTATGAAATTACCTTTATTTTTTATGCATTTGAGAAATGTGATATGCCGACAAATACGCAATTTACAATTTTATAGGCAATAGGAGGTGAAGTTATGAACACTGTGGTTATTATCATCTCCATTTTGCTTGCTCTAATCGTCGTATTTGTTGTTGGTTATCTAGTACGTAAATCTATTGCAGAAGCTAAGATTTCTAGTGCGGAAACATTAGCGAAACAAATTATGGACGAAGCACGCAGGAATGCAGATACTGCTAAGAAAGAGGCGCTTCTAGAAGCAAAAGATGAGAATCATAAGCTTCGGAGCCAAGCCGAAGATGAGATTCGTGAGCGCCGTATGGAAGCTCAGAAGCAAGAAAATCGTCTGATGCAAAAAGAAGAAAATCTGGACAGAAAAAGTGAAACATTAGACAAACGTGAGGTTCTGCTTGAACAGAAAGAACAATCTCTAGCGGGACAACAACAACAAATTGAAGAAATGAAAAGCAAAGTGGAAGCTATGAAAGACGAGCAGCAAGCTGAGCTTGAGCGCATTTCAGGATATACAACCGAGCAAGCGAGACAAGTTATTTTAGAGCGCATTGAAAAAGAAGTACAACATGAATCAGCCGTTATGATTAAAGAAGCTGAAAATCGTGCGAATGAAGAAGCAGATAAGAAAGCGAAAAGCATCTTATCACTTGCACTTCAAAGATGCGCAGCTGATCACGTTGCTGAAACAACGGTCTCAGTTGTTAACTTGCCAAACGATGAGATGAAAGGTCGTATTATCGGAAGAGAAGGAAGAAATATTCGTACATTGGAAACATTGACAGGTATTGATTTAATTATTGATGATACACCTGAAGCAGTTATTCTTTCTGGTTTTGATCCGATCAGACGCGAAATCGCACGAATGGCATTGGAAAGACTTGTACAGGATGGCAGAATTCATCCGGCGCGTATTGAAGAGATGGTTGAAAAATCGAGACGGGATGTCGATGAATATATACGTGAAGTGGGTGAAGAAACAACATTTGAAGTTGGAGTCCATGGATTACACCCAGATCTTGTGAAGATTCTTGGTCGTTTGAAATATCGTACAAGCTACGGTCAAAATGTCTTGAAGCACTCAATGGAAGTTGCTTACTTGTCCGGACTGCTAGCAGCTGAACTAGGTGAAGATGTAAATCTAGCCAAAAGAGCTGGATTATTACATGATATCGGTAAGGCAATAGATCATGAAGTAGAAGGTAGTCACGTTGAAATTGGAAAAGAACTAGCAGTGAAGTACAAAGAACATGAAGTTGTTATTAATTCAATTGCTTCGCACCACGGAGATGAAGAACCAACATCTATTATAGCTGTATTAGTTGCAGCTGCAGATGCTCTATCTGCTGCCAGACCAGGAGCTCGTAGTGAAACACTTGAAAATTACATCAAGCGTTTAGAAAAATTAGAAGAGATTTCTGAGTCTTTCGAAGGCGTAGAGAAGTCATTTGCTATCCAAGCCGGTCGTGAAATTCGTATCATGGTACGTCCTGATGATATTGATGACATAGAATCAGCAAGAATTGCACGTGATATTAGAAAACGTATCGAAGGGGAACTAGACTACCCCGGACATATTAAGATTACGGTTATTCGGGAAACAAGAGCAGTTGAATATGCGAAATAAAGCAAGGGCGGCATTTGTCGCCTTTGCTTTTTTAATGATGATTTTCTAAACAAATCAACGTTTGATATTAGGGAATAAATAAGGAAATGATACCAACTAGCGGATCAACAGCTAAGAATTATAGTATGTCGTTTGTATGGTAGCAGCAAAGAAAGGTTGGAATAAAAAATGAAAATATTATTTATTGGTGACGTTGTCGGTTCTCCTGGAAGAGGTATGGTCAGTGAGTACCTACCAAGGTTAAAAGAAAAATATAAGCCAAGTATAACGATTATAAATGGAGAGAATGCAGCGGCGGGAAAAGGAATTACAGAAAAGATTTATAAGCAATTCCTGCAGGCGGGAGCCCAAATAATTACCATGGGGAATCATACATGGGATAAAAAAGAAATTTTTGAGTTTATTGACCAAGCACCAGCTATGATTCGTCCAGCAAATTTTCCAGAGAATAATCCAGGAAAAGGTATTGTTTATACGAACATTAATGGAAAAGAAATTGCGGTGATTAATTTGCAAGGAAGAACATTCCTTCCACCAATCGATGATCCATTCGAAAAAGCAGATCAATTAGTTGAAGAGGCCAAAAAAAGAACAAATACTATTTTTGTAGACTTTCACGGGGAAGCAACGAGTGAAAAACAAGCAATTGGATGGTATTTAGATGGAAGAGTAACGGCCGTTGTTGGTACGCACACACATACACAAACTGCAGACGAGCGAATATTACCAAAAGGAACTGCATATATATCAGATGTGGGGATGACAGGACCGTATGATGCAATATTAGGTGTAGAGAAGGAATCCGTTATTAAAAGATTTCAAACTTCCCTTCCAGTACGTTTTGAAATTGAAAAAAAGGGAAGAACACAATTAAATGGAGTATTTATTAGTACGGACGATTCGACTGGTAAAGCAGTAAAAATTGAAAGGATACTCATTAATGACGATCACCCCTTCTTTGCATAATATTTGCTAGTACACAGTCGAACAAGGTATACATCTCCAGGAGAAATAGTAGCAATAAAAGTATAAATAGCACATGAGGAGGTACTAGGGATGGAAGTTTTAAAAGTTTCAGCAAAATCAAATCCAAACTCAGTTGCAGGAGCTTTGGCAAATGTACTTAGGGAACGAGGTACTGCTGAAATTCAAGCGATTGGTGCAGGAGCACTAAATCAATCCGTCAAAGCAGTTGCTATAGCTCGGGGGTTTGTAGCACCCAGTGGGGTCGATTTAATCTGTATACCGGCATTTACAGATATTTTAATTGATAATGAGGAACGTACAGCAATTAAGTTGATTATTGAACCGAGATAAAGGTTTCTTTGAGTGCTTGTTCAAAACGGTAAGAAACTTTTGAACAATCTGCTCGGACTGGATAGAAGCACGCCTGTTCTCAAATTAACTGGAAATTTAGCAATTATTTCTTCATCAACCAGAAAAAATCCCTTTTTTCAACTATGGAAAAAAGGGATTTTTTTGATGTTTCCAGCCTTGAGTATTGTACTATTTTTATGTAGGCTTTATACTGTAAGATAGTGCATCAATACATATGAATCAACGAAAGAAAGGGGATTCGCCTGATGAATGAAGAGCAGCGTAAACAACAGGCCCAGATTCGTAGCGAAGAAGCAAATATTGAACGAATTAAAAATACATCTAGTGAAGAATTAATTGCTAAATATTTTCATGCGGAGTACGAGCCGCAATCTCCAGATATAAAGAAAGCGAGAAAGCGTCGCAAGGAAGATATTCAGTTTCATTATGATTTCTCTATCCCGGAGGATATGCAACGAATTGGAGAAGGCAAAAAATTTCTGATACGTACTTACGGCTGTCAAATGAATGAGCATGATACAGAGGTGATGGCTGGTATTTTATCCGAGATGGGCTATGAATCTACATCTGTTACAGAAGAAGCGGATATTATTCTGCTTAATACGTGCGCCATTCGTGAAAATGCAGAAAATAAAGTGTTTGGGGAAATTGGCCATTTAAAACCATTAAAACTGGAAAAGCCGGATCTTATTATTGGTGTCTGTGGTTGTATGTCACAAGAAGAATCTGTAGTAGACCGGATTTTGAAAAAACACCAACATATCGATTTAATTTTTGGAACACACAACATTCACCGTCTTCCGCACCTAGTGAAGGAAGCAATGTTTGGCAAAGAAATGATTGTAGAAGTGTGGTCTAAAGAGGGCGACATTATTGAGAACCTTCCCAAAGCTCGTAAAGGAAAAATCAAGGCATGGGTTAATATTATGTATGGATGCGATAAGTTCTGCACGTACTGTATTGTACCAATGACACGAGGAAAGGAGCGCAGCCGTCGTCCTCAAGATATTATTCAGGAAATCCGTCATCTTGTAGCACAAGGTTATAAAGAAGTGACGCTCCTTGGTCAAAACGTGAATGCATATGGTAAAGACTTTGAAGATATCGAATACGGTTTAGGAGATTTAATGAATGATATTCATAAAATTGATATTCCGCGTGTTCGATTTACGACATCTCATCCTCGCGATTTTGATGATCGTTTGATTGAGGTTTTAGCACAAGGCGGCAACTTGCTCGACCATATACATTTACCAGTACAGTCTGGCAGCAGTGAAATACTGAAGAAAATGAATCGCAAATATACACGAGAAGATTATTTAGAATTAGTTCGGAAAATCCGTGAAGCGATGCCTCATGCAACATTGACAACGGACATTATTGTCGGCTTCCCAAATGAAACGGAAGAGCAGTTTGAAGAAACAATGACATTAGTGGAAGAAGTTGGCTTTGAAGCAGCTTATACCTTTATCTATTCACCGCGTGAAGGTACACCAGCTGCAAGAAAGAAAGATGATGTCCCGGAAGAAGTGAAAAAACAACGCTTATACCGTTTAAATGAACTAGTCAATAAGCAAGCAGCAGAGTCTATGAAGACTTATCAAGGTAAAGTTGTGAAGGTACTTGTTGAAGGGGAAAGCAAGAAAGATCCCGATGTCCTTGCTGGATATACAGAACGAAATAAATTGGTAAACTTCAAAGGACCAAAATCTGTAATTGGCCAAATTGTTGACGTAGAAATCACGGAAACGAAGACATGGTCATTGAATGGTGTCATGGTTAAGAATAGAGTGGAGGTGGAATAAGATGGCAATGTATACACGAAAAGAAGTACTCGATGAAGCTAGAAAATTAGCGAGCATGCTCGGCAATACAGAAGAAATTGAGCGATTTAAGCAAGTAGAAGCAAAATTAAATGAAAATAAAAAGGTTCAAAATTTGATTCAAAAAATAAAAACCTTGCAGAAACAAGCAGTTAACTTCCAAGCGTATGATAAAAAAGAAGCATTGCATCGTATAGAGCAGGAACTTGATCGTCTACAAAATGAAATTGATGAAATTCCTATTGTTCAAGAGTTTAAAGAAACACAGATTGTGGTGAATGATGTGTTACAGCTTGTTTCCAAAACAATCTCACGCAAAGTGACAAATGATATTATTGAATCTACAGGCGGCGATGTGCTAAAAGGAGAAACAGGTTCAAAAACTAAAAATAGTTCTAGCTGCGCACATTAGAAGCTGTGACCAAATAAAATTTACATTTGATCACTATATTAAAGCCGGGCAATGATTTGTCTGGCTTTTTGCTATAATTACAATTAAAAACGCAATAGAGAGAACATATTCGATTTCTTGTTCTATTTAAGGACATAGCCTATTTTTGGATTACCACGAAATCAAACGTTGAATGTAATGAATAAATATGGTTATGAATAGAGCTAGCTTTTTTCCATAACGGTCGCTTATATCAAATTTTCACCCGATTTGTCATTGATGAAGCATCCCATTTTTAATAAATCATTAAAAAAAATCCTTACAATCTGTTCTTACCATGTGCTTTTCTTTTTTCTTAGCAATAGTTATGCACTTTAGGTATTTGCCTTGCATAAAATGACTATGAAAAAAGAGGAGGTAAATTGTATCATGACTTTTCTTAATAAAGAATATAGAGAAATCATTACGAAAGCAGTTTGCGGTAAAGGCAGAAAATTCACCAAAGATACGCATACCATAAAGCCGAGCCACCGTCCAACTAGTATTCTTGGATGCTGGGTGATTAACCATTTGTACCACGCAAAGAAGAAGTCTGAGGATACTGTAATTATAAGTGGCAGTTATGATATTAACGTATGGTATTCTTACAATGACAACACAAAAACAGAGGTTGTTACAGAGAGGGTGGAATATACTGATTTAGTTCCTTTATCTGTGAAGGATGAAAATTGTATTAACGACGAATACGATATTATCGCGAAAGTACTTCAACAACCTAATTGTTTAGAGTGTGTGATTTCAGACAAAGGCGGAAATGTGTCCGTTGAAATTGAGCGTGAATTTGTAGTTCAAATTATAGGAGAAACAAAGATATTTGTGAAAGTAAAACCGAATTGGAAGAGCGACGAGGAAGAAGACGATGTAATCTGGGATTATGAAATGACAGATGATGAAGCAGAGGATATTCGTCCGGACTTTATTCATCATCATCGAAAGGATTAAATGTATGCGAGGGTAGCTATTACTCTCGTTTTCTTTTTGAAACACAACAGGACAAGGATGCCATAGAATATGCTATAATGTAATTCCATCCATCTTAAAAGAGATGAGTAAGAATAAAGGGTTAACACCAAAATCAATGGTTGAAATATATGAATAAATACGATAGTGAAAACTAACTAGCGACGGTTTTCGATGGGACGAGTAATCGCAGTCCCAGAGGAAAAATACGGAGACTCCTGTGGGAATGCGCAGTGATCTTCGGTGGGGCGAGTAATCGCAGTCCCAGTGTGAAGACCCCGCAGAAAAAGTGGTCTTCTTTTTTCTACCACAGGCATAAGTGCGACTATGCTTCTGTCTGCGCCTGCCGGCTTGACAGTCAGCAAGTCTTCTTTAAAGGAGGCTGAGGACAAGCCCACGGAAAGCGTAGTGTTTTTCCACAGCGGTCGCCTTTATCAATTTAAGCTTAGTTTGTCAAACATGGGTTTTGATGAAAAACCAGAATAAAAATATAAAAAAGTTATATAGATAATTTTAGTAAGCTGGAGGAAACTTTTCATGGCCAAATTAACACCAATGATGCAACAATACATAGAGATAAAATCCCAATATAAGGATGCTTTTTTATTTTACAGACTCGGCGACTTTTACGAATTATTTTATGAAGATGCAACGAAGGCTGCCGGGGAGTTAGAAATCACTTTAACAAAGCGTGCAGGTGGAAATGAACCAATCCCAATGTGCGGAGTGCCTTACCATTCTGCAGAAAACTATATCAAAATATTAATTGATAAAGGGTACAAAGTAGCAATCTGTGAACAAGTTGAGGATCCCAAAACAGCTAAAGGTGTTGTAAAACGAGAAGTAGTTCAAATGATTACACCTGGAACAGTTATGGAGAGTAACATGCTCGTTGAGGGAGAAAATAATTATATTGGCAGTTTGTCCCATTTTGAGGATGGGTCATTTGTAATTGCTTATAATGATTTATCCACGGGGGAGAACCGCCTTGCTTTGCTAGAAGACGGCTGGGACAGTGTGATACATGAATTTTATCATCAGCCAGTAAAAGAAATCGTGATTTCCTCGAATCTGCCTGAAGAAATGCAAACGCAGCTTCGCGAGCGATTACAGGTTACATTATCTTATCAGGATGAAGTAAATTTCAATGCAGAATTTCGTGATTTAAGTGAGAACTTAAATGAAGAACGATTGATGAAGGCATTTAGCAGGCTATTAAATTATATTCAAAGCACTCAAAAGCGCTCATTAGATCACCTGCAGCCGGCAGAAGTGATCGAATTAAAGCAATATATGAGCTTAGATATGTACTCAAAGCGTAATTTAGAGCTGACTGAATCCATTATGAAAAAATCAAAACACGGCAGCTTGTTATGGGTCCTGGATAAAACTGTCACAGCCATGGGAGCAAGAATGCTAAAAAAATGGTTGGAGCGTCCTTTACTAAACCAAACCAAAATTAATCGCCGCCTAGAGGTCGTCCAAACTTTCCTAAATGCTTTTATGGAAAGAGAAAGTTTACGAGAAAGTTTAAAATCAGTATATGACTTAGAGCGCTTATCTGGGAGAATTGCATTTGGTAATGTGAATGCCCGCGATTTAATACAATTAAAACAGTCCTTACAGAGGATACCTGCGATAAAAGAAACACTTGAACAGCTTGACGTTCCGGAAGTAACGGATTTAGCAAATTCATTAATTTACCCCGATTATATCGTAGATCTTTTAGAAAAAAGTTTAGCAGAGGAGCCCCCGCTTTCTATCAAGGAAGGGGCGCTGATTAAAGAAGGCTATCATGAAGAATTAGATAAATATCGAGACGCTTCCAAGAATGGAAAGCAATGGATTGCATCCTTAGAGCAAAAAGAACGGGAATTAACTGGCATTAAGTCGCTTAAAATCGGATATAACCGTGTATTTGGTTATTACATTGAAGTTACAAAAGCAAACCTGCATTTGTTAAGTGATGATCGATATGATCGTAAACAAACACTTGCTAATGCAGAGCGATTTATTACGCCAGAATTAAAAGAAAAAGAAACCCTTATATTAGAGGCGGAAGAGAAAAGTGTCGAATTGGAATATGACTTATTTATTCAAATCAGAGAACGTATAAAGCAAGATATTCCAATCATTCAGCAACTAGCACAAATTATAAGCGAGATTGATGTATTACAAGGCTTTGCCACAATTAGTGAAGAAAATAATTATAAGCGTCCTAGCTTTCAAAAGGGGGTTTTCTCTGTAGAAGGAGGCCGGCATCCAGTTGTGGAGCAAGTTATGAAAAACGGGACGTATGTACCTAATGATGTGCAGTTAGATCAGGATAATCAGATGCTTCTTATTACCGGGCCCAATATGTCTGGGAAGAGTACGTATATGCGCCAAGCAGCACTTATTGCGATTATGGGGCAAACAGGTTGCTTTATTCCAGCTGAATCGGGGATACTGCCTATCTTTGATCAAATTTTTACCAGAATTGGCGCAGCAGATGATTTAGTTTCTGGACAAAGTACATTTATGGTAGAGATGCTTGAAGCTCGACATGCCATTCAACATGCCACAGAAAATAGTTTAATATTATTAGATGAAATTGGCCGTGGAACGAGCACGTATGATGGGATGGCTTTAGCTCAGGCAATAGTAGAATATATCCATGACCACATTGGTGCGAAAACACTTTTTTCAACGCATTACCATGAATTGACAGCGTTAGAGTCCTCATTGATACATTTAAAAAATATCCATGTCCGTGCAGAAGAACATGAGGGGAATGTTGTCTTTCTTCATCAGATTAAAGAAGGTGCAGCAGATCAAAGCTATGGAATTCATGTAGCTAAGCTTGCTGATTTGCCAGATGAATTAATAAGCCGTGCATCCGTTATTCTAGAAGGGTTGGAGAGCAGCGACACAAAAGAGAATAATAAAGAGCCAGAAAAAGGACCAGAACCGTTGCCTGCATTGGAAGAATCCCAATCAGACCAATTATCCTTCTTTGTGGAAGAGGGTAAGAAAGAAACGGATTCTGCGAAATTAAATAATAAAGAAAGTGCAGCCATAGACGAGCTAAAAAGCTTAAATATATTGGAAATGAATCCATTAGAGGCTATGAATGAGCTATATCGCCTGCAAAAACAGCTAAAGTGAAACTGCGAGAAAGCAACACGGAATAGGAAGGTGATAACATGCCGATAATTCAAATGCCAGATAGTTTAGCAAATAAAATAGCAGCAGGTGAAGTAGTAGAACGCCCAGCATCCGTTGTAAAAGAAATTCTTGAAAATAGTATTGACGCGGGCTCTAGCTGGATACGGATTGATATTCAAGAAGCCGGGTTAACCGAAATCCGCATTGTAGATAATGGTTCTGGCATTGCAGCGGATGATGTGGAAAAAGCTTTTCTTCCCCACGCGACCAGTAAAATCAGTACAGAAACGGATTTATTTCATGTTAAAACACTTGGTTTTCGTGGAGAGGCATTAGCAAGTATTGCTTCAGTAAGCAGACTCTCCATTCAAAGCTCTGAAGGAGATAAAGCAGGTGTATCACTTGAGTTAGAAGGCGGAGAAATTATTAAAAGAGGTAAAAGTGACGCCCGCCAAGGTACTGAAATTGTTGTCCGGGACTTATTTTTCAATACGCCAGCACGTTTAAAATATATGAAGAGCTTGCATACGGAACTTGGACATATAACAGATGTTTTAAATCGGATGGCACTAGCCCACCCGGAAGTTAGGATAGAAGCGACGCATAATGGAAAAGGATTATTGAAAACTTCTGGAAATAACGATATGCTGCAAGTCATTTCTCAAGTTTATGGAATGAGTGTTGCTAAGCAAATGTCACCGGTTGAGTACAGCACATTAGACTTCTCCATTACTGGTTATATTGCGAAGCCTGAAGTAACGAGAGCCTCAAGAAACTATATGTCGACGATTATCAACGGCAGATTCGTTCGCAATGTCGCTTTAAACAAAGCTATTATAGAAGGTTATCATACGTTATTACCAATAGGTCGTTCACCAATTGTTGTCCTTTCTATTGAGATGGATTCCATTCTTGTGGATGTGAATGTGCATCCGGCCAAGCTGGAAGTTCGTTTTAGTAAAGAAAAAGAGTTATATACAGCTGTTAAAGATATGATTCAGTCCCATTTTCGTAAAATCACACTAATACCAGAAGTGACGAAAAAACCAGCTGCTAAAGAAAAATCGGAACAGCGCAGTTTTCAATTTGAAACGCAGCCTAGCAATATTTATAAGGAAAAAGAAACCGAAGAAAAACCCGAAGAATATGTGAGGCCAGCGCCTGTTATCCGAGAAAGCAATCATTATCAAGAATCGAATCCAACTTCTTTGGTTCATAAACAAGATAATCGCCCGGGTGCAGACCTTGATGAAGAAGAGGCAATCTCACATGTGGAAGAAACAATAACGGAAGAATCTAGAATAGAATCTGTTCAACAACAAGAACAGCCACGTGTACCAATGATGCATCCAATTGGCCAATTACAAGGAACCTATATTATGGCACAAAATGAAAATGGGTTATACATGGTGGATCAGCATGCAGCGCAGGAACGTGTCAAATATGAATTCTTTAAAAGAAAACTCGGCAAACCAATTAATGAATCACAGGAGCTTTTAATACCGATGACATTTGACTTTTCTAAAAAAGAAGCTATCTTTATAGAAGAGGCAAAGGAATCGTTAGAAAAAGTTGGATTATTTTTTGAGCCTTTTGGCAATCAGACCTATGTAATACGTTCACATCCGACTTGGTTCCCGACAGGTTTTGAAGAAGAAATCATTCGTGAAATGGTGGACCAGTTTATTCAAGATTCAACGATTAATGTAGAAAAAATACGTGAAGAAGCCGCTATATTGATGTCTTGTAAGAGATCAATCAAGGCAAATCATTATCTAACGACGGATGAAATGTTTCAGTTACTTGAAGATTTACGTAATACGACGGATCCTTTTACATGCCCGCATGGAAGACCAATTATTGTTCATTTTTCCACGTATGAATTAGAAAAGATGTTTAAACGTATTATGTAGAGTGAATCATAAAAAATGTTGATGTTGAGGAAGATTTTAATGAAGAAAAAAGTAATTTCCATAGTAGGACCAACTGCAGTCGGCAAAACAGCATTAGGAATTGCAGCTGCAAAAAAGTTTAATGGAGAAATTATCAGTGGTGATTCAACACAGGTGTACATTGGGATGGATATAGGAACGGCAAAAGTCACACCAGAAGAAACAGGGGGCATTCCCCATCATATGATTGATATTATCCATCCAGATGAGCCCTTCTCGGTTGCGGATTTCCAACAGCATGTAAAGTCACATATTGAAGCAATTCATCAGAGAGGGAAATTGCCCATTATCGTTGGAGGAAGCGGATTGTATATCCAATCTGTTTTATTCGATTATCATTTTTCCGAGCAGCGACGTGATAGAGAACTGACGGAGCAATTATTTCAACAAATTGAATCAGAGGGACCTGAAAATCTATATAAACGCTTAAAGCAGATTGATCCTGAACAAGCTAAAAAAGTCCACCCGAATAATCACCGTCGTCTTGTACGGGCGATAGAAGTGTATGAGCTAACCGGATTAACCATGACAGAATATCAAAAAGAACAGCAGGCAGAATCACCTTATGATCCGTTTATTATTGGATTAGATATGGAGCGGGCAGCGCTATACGACCGGATTAACCGTCGAGTAGACCAAATGATCGAACAGGGATTAATCCAAGAAGTCCAGTCGCTTATTGCGGAAGGTTACAAGGATAGTCAGTCGATGCATGCGATAGGTTACAAGGAGATTGTTGCCTATTTAGAAAATCGCTTATCTAAAACGGATGCGATTGATGCTGTTAAGCAGAATTCAAGAAAGTATGCGAAAAGGCAGTTGACTTGGTTTCGTAATAAATTAGACGTGAATTGGTATTGTTTGACGGAGAAAGAAGCATTTCAACAAATGCAATTAATTTTAAATGATTTAGCAGGATTTTTGCAACGAGAAAGCGAATAAAGATGTATAGATAGAAAAGAGGAGGAACTCATTATGGCTCAACCCGTAAATATTCAAGATCAATATTTAAATCAATTACGAAAAAACCATATATTTGTAACGGTTTTTTTAACAAATGGTTTTCAATTGAGAGGAATCATAAAAGCATTTGATAACTTTACCGTGCTTATCGAAACAGATGGCAAACAACAACTTATCTTCAAACATGCAATCTCCACATTTTCTCCAACTAAAAATGTAGAAATTGAAAAAGAATAGAGAGTAAGGAAAAAGAGAAAAGGGTAAATGGGCACTATATCTGCTTACATTTACCCTTTTTGTATAACATATTGCTATATTTAATACAATAATAATGTTATATTTTTCCCTTATAATTACCCTCTTTAACTTAATAACAAGGCTTTTTTGAAATTATATAGATTTAAAAATTAGAATGGAGTGTTTTTAATGAATCCATTGGTTAAAAAGATTGATACAGTATTCATTCAGGTGAGTAATTTGGAAAATTCATTAGACTGGTATAAACAAATTTTTAATCTTGAAATTGATTTTAAAGAAGATTACTATCTTGTATTAAAAATTGGTGAAACGCCCCTTACATTAATCCAAACAGAAAACATTACAACAAATAAATTAAACCATGCAATATTGTATTTTTATTCTAAAAACATAGAAGGTATATTTGATATTATAAAAAATAATACTGAACATTATACGGAAATTAAATTTGAAGACGGAGTCCATTTTTTTGAGTTTAAAGACAATAATGGTAACCCTTTAGGAATATGCTCGTATTAATGGCTTCATTGATATTATTAAACTTACTTATAGTAAATTAAGAGTACCTATAAAATACTGGTAATAAAAAAAACAATATTATACGACTGTTTCAGAGTAGGATGTAGATTAAGCTTTATAAACGAGCTCAATTGCATTTTGATGATAGTATGGCTAAGTTTATTAGCACTTAAAAATGTCAACTAGAGACACATTTTCTAATGTATTTCACTGCTGAACTCCCAAAAGGTTAAATAACTTTTTTGTTGCTTTTTTGAACAGGGGACTTTTATTTACACATCAAAAAAGAACGGTGTTATGGGGAGACGTGACCTTTTACGACACCGCAATTTCATCATCTCTCAAAAATTATTTAGTCTTAATATCCATATAAAAAGAAACGGCGTATTGGAAAAATGATATAAAGTATGCAAAAAATGCTTCAAGTGAAAAACCTTTACTTGAAGCATTCGAAGAGGTACTTGAGTTATTTTATAATCAATCCCAATATTTAAAGTGATGGATGCTCATTCCGATAGTACTCATGAAATACTTTCATCAATGCCCGTTTTTCAATACGGGATACATAGCTTCTGGAGATATTTAATTTCTTTGCTATTTCCCGCTGTGTCATTTCCTCCTGATCGTTTAAACCATAACGATACACAATGACTTCACGTTCCCGGCTGTCCAAGATGGAGAAGTACTGTTCAATCTTGGAAATCTCCATATTTAATTGAATATACTCAATAACATTTTCATTCTCTGCTTCCAATATATCGATTAAGCTGATTTCATTTCCTTCTTTATCCTGGCCGATTGGGTCATGTAATGAAACATCTTTCTTCACCTTTTTTAAGGCCCTTAAGTGCATCAATATTTCATTCTCTACACAGCGTGCAGCGTACGTTGCTAATTTTGTTCCTTTTCCAGTAGAAAAGCTTTCGACGCCTTTAATTAAACCAATGGTTCCAATAGAGATTAGATCTTCCATATCTTCCCCGGTGTTTTCAAATTTTTTAACTAAGTGAGCTACGAGACGGAGATTATGTTCAATTAATTTATTTCTGGCTTCTTCATCTCCTTCCTGCATCAATTGGATGTATTTTGCTTCTTCCTTTGGGGATAGTGGCTGGGGAAAAGATTGATTCTTTACATAAGAGACAAAAAATAAAGCTTCTTTAATAAATATTCCAAGTGCAGATAGTATCATGGACAAATCCCATCACCTCCAAGAGTCAGCGTATCTAAATCTTCTAGGTAATTGCCTATAGCCTATTCTTATGTACGGAAGAGGCAAAATGTGTCTGTCCAGAAATAATACGGTGGCTTAAAGGAAAATAAATTTTATTTAAGAAGTAATTTGCAATTTCGCTGTATCATATTTTCAAACAAAAAGCTCAGATTTTCTTGGTTACCAAGAATCAATCTGAGCTTTTAATTATTTTATTTCGATTGTTTACTATCTTGTTCATACATTTCTTTTAAGTCATCGGTTATTGTGTTTTTTTCAAGTCTTACACCATTACGATAGGCAGACCTTGTAATCATTAAGCTAGCTACTGGAGCCGTCAAGAATAAGAATAAAATAGCCAATAAAATTTTGGCATTCATAACGCCTTGCGATAAAAAGTGAATAAACACTGCAAGCATAATAAAAACAACACCCAAGGTTGCACTCTTACCAGAAGCATGGGCTCGGCTATAGACATCTTTTAATCTTACAATGCCAATTGCGCTGACTACTGCAAAGAATACACCAAGAATCACAAAAATAGCTACAATTGTATCAATCATCGTGTTCAATGACAACACCTCTTTCTAGGAATTTCGAGAGGCTCAAGGTCCCGACAAACCCTAAAATAGTCAGTACGAGAACAATGTCAGAGAATACGGATGTATCCTGTAAAATCATTATTATCCCTATAAAGCCGACAAGCAGAACACCAATAGCATCTAAAGCCAGAATTCTGTCCTGCGTAGAGGGGCCCTTAACCACACGGATAAACAACAGTAAAAGTGCTATGGAGAGTGCACTTAATGCCACAATTAAAACTGTATCAAACATTATTTCGTCACCTCCATAATTGCTTTTTCAAAAGAGTTCTGAATCCCTTTAATCATTTCTTCTTTATCTGGAACATCAATAGCATGCACGTAAATGGTCTTGTTGTCTGCCGAGAAATCCATTGAAACTGTTCCAGGGGTTAGAGTAATCAATGCTGCCAGTAGAGAAATCTCAAAGTCTGATTCTAAACGAGTTCTAACAGCAATAATTCCTGGCTGGTGATCTTGTTTTGGTTTTAATACTACTTTAACGACATCAATGTTTGCTTTAATTAATTCAACCGTAAATAGATATATTAATTTAACAATAGCCCAGACTCTGTTTAAATAAAAATCAAACTTAAGGAACCGGCGTATGATAAACAAGATTAAGACGCCTATAACGTATCCGGAAATAAAACTTACGACTGTATACTCGTTTTGTAAAAACATCCAGAGTACCGCGAGAAAAACATTAATTAATATTTGAAAAGGCATAGCAACTACTCCTTCAGCACAGATTCAATATAGTTTGTAGGATTCAAAATATCTTTTGCAACTTCCATGGAATAATTGAAAATAGGTTCAGCTCCAAAACCTAAAATAATGGTCAGTGCAACCAAAGGCAAGATAGGCAGTAAAAGTTTCCCTACTGAAATTTTTGCCTGTTCTGCACTATGTTTTTGTTTGCCCCAAAAGGTATGGCTGAAAATTTTCATCATAGTAATTAATGTAAGTAAACCTACCAGCAAGGCCACTGCGGAAATCACATACTGCTGTTCCTGAAAACCTGCTAATATAAGTGAAAATTTACTAAAGAACCCGCTCAGCGGCGGAATACCCGCCAAAGAAATTGCTGTGATAAAGAACATCCAAGTAAGCCAAGGGTGAGTACCAAGGAGTCCTCCCATTTTCTTTAAATCAGTCGTTCCAGTAATCTTTTGAACAGCACCAGCAAATAAGAATAATGCAGGCTCTACAATCATATGATGCGTGATATAGTATACCGCTCCGGCAATGGCAAGCGGAGTGAAAATTCCTAAGCCCATTACCATAAAACTGACCTGACTTATAATTAGATAAGAAAGAATTCGTTTGAAATCCGATTGTGCTAACGCTCCAAGAATACCAATTATCATTGTAATACCGGCAATCGTAACAATAACCCCTTTATGCATAAAGGCGATATCGTGATTAAAAATTAACGTAAAGGTACGGATAATTGCATAGATTCCTACCTTCGTTAAAAGTCCACCGAATAATGCTGCGATTGCCGCAGGAGGCCCATAATAAGATTTTGGAAGCCAGAAATAAAGAGGGAACAAAGCACCCTTGGAGGCAAAAACGATAAACAGCATAATCGCTACAATATTTAACGCACCTTTTTGGTCAAGCTCTGCAACACGCTCGGCAATGTGAGCCATATTCATTGTTCCAGTAATGGAATAAATCCAAGCAATTGCAACAATGAAAAGGGCGGAAGCAAAAATGTTGATAATCACATATTTAAAAGACTCTCTTAATTGATAAGCGGTTCCTCCATGGACAATCAGTCCATAGGAAGAAATCAGCATGACTTCAAAAAACACAAAGAGATTAAATAAATCACCCGTTAAAAAGGAACCATTTACGCCAATCATTAAGAAAAGATAAAGCGGATAGAAAAACTGTTTTTCCCTATCCTGGGCAACAGTCTGAAATGCAAAAAACATACAAACCGTACCAACCAAAGTAGATAAGAGCACCATCAAAGTGGAGAGTAAATCCGCAACAATGACAATCCCAAATGGTGCTTCCCACCCACCAACTTCCAATACAATCGTTCCGTGTTGATACACATATATTGCTAGGAAAACGGAAAGAGCAAGCAGAGCAAGCATTGTGATTCCGCTTATTACACGCTGGATCGTGTGTCTTTTATATAGAAGTATAAGTATAGCGCCGATTATAAAAGGTACAACAATCGGCAGAATAATTACATTACTCATCAGCAGAACCCCTCAAATTTTCTAAATCATCTGTTTTATGCACTTTATAGGTACGATAAGCCATCACTAACAAGATAGCAGTCACACCAAAACTAATCACAATCGCTGTCAACACTAAAGCTTGTGGCAGCGGATCGGTGTATGCTTCGGCATCAAAACTTAAAATAGGTGAAGCACCGCGTTGTAATCCGGACATAGTTAATAATAATAGGTGTACACCGTGTGAAAGTAATAATGTTGCTGCGACAACGCGGAGCAGATTTTTAGACATAAACAAATAAATGGTTACGCTAAAAATGATTCCTATTACTATTGCCATTATTAGTTCCATTATTTATCATCCTCCGCAATCGTCAGAATAATTTTAAGTGCGCTGGCCAGAACGACAAAATAAACTCCCAAATCGAACAGCATAGCGGTAGTCAATTCTACTTCTCCCAAAATTGGAATGGTAAAATAGTCAAAGAAATGCTTCAAAAAAGGAAATCCGAAAAGCATGGATGCAACACCTGTCAGACTGGCAAACAATAATCCGATCCCGATAACTTTTACATAATCAAACCGGATGACTGCTTGAATCGTCTTGAAATTGAATGAAAGATACAGAATGAGAATGCCACTTGCAGTCATAAGACCGCCAATAAAACCTCCTCCAGGACCGTTATGACCTGCCAGTAATAAATAGATAGAGAAGGAGAGGACAATAACAATTATCAACCTTGCTAATGTCTGAAGCATCATGTTATTAGGTTTTTGCATCATATATCCTCACTTCCTTTAAATCGTAATTTAATTAAGCTGACAACGGTTAGTACAGCCATGGAAACTACAAGTATTTCCAACATCGTATCCATCCCACGAAAGTCCACTAAAATAACATTTACAATATTATATCCGCCCGCTTCTTCTTTTGAGTTCTCTGTATAGTATTCAGAGATAGAGCTAAAATCGGTATCTTGTCCCATTGAAAATGCTGACAAAGAGCCAAGTGTAATCATCAACCCGAAACCGATGGAGACAATTAATTTTACAATTTTCATTTTTGGCGGTGTCTTCACCTTTTTCAATTTAGGCAAATGATAAAAGACCAGCATAAATAGGATAACGGAGACGGATTCTATAAGCAGCTGCGTCAATGCTAAATCAGGTGCTCTGAATAGAACAAATAGAAGAGCTACGATAAACCCGCTGACACTTGTTGCGATGATCAATGCTATCCGATTGTTTATAAATGGTATTATCACGACGGAACCGACAAATACCAAAAGGATAAGCCACATATAAATTGGAACCGGTGATAAATCAAGTGATTGAATTGCCGGCAGATTATAATGGTACATCGTATAAGCTAGGATAAAAATAATAAATATACTCATATAGATAAAATAATCTCTTAATCTTCCCGTCATCTGGATGCGTGTTATCCATTTTGAACCCGCAATTAAACCGTTATATCCAGAGTCATACACACTGTTGAATATATCTCTTTCCCCGCGGTAAAATGCGGAGTTCTCCCATTTTTTAAACGTTATAAACAGAAGTACACCTAAAATGATAATACCAATTGTCATAAATAGTTCCGGTGTAAAACCATGCCAATGGGAAATATGCACATCAAATACCTCACCAGGTGATATGATACCCGGAGCGATGGCAGCCATAGCAGGCTCAATAATGGAGTATGCTAACAGATTAGGGAAAAGCCCGAAAACAATAACAAGGGCAGCTAGTATAATAGGGCTAATCAGCATACCAACCGGCGCTTCATGAACATGTTTAACTTTTAACTTGCTGAGATTAAGGTCTCCCATAAATGTCCTGGTGAACATGAGAATACAGTATAAAAAGGTAAATACGCTGGCAATCCAAGCGATAACTGGAATGATAATGCCAAGTGTTTCCAAATTGAAAATGCCGTATTCTGTTACGTTAAGCATCCCGGTAAGAAATAGTTCCTTACTTAAAAATCCGTTAAATGGCGGAAGACCTGCCATCGAAGCAAGACCAATAAGAGAAATCGTTGCTGTTATAGGCATAACAGTCATTAAGCCGCCTAATTTTCGAATGTCTCTTGTTCCTGTTTCATGGTCAATGATTCCTGCAGCCATAAAGAGGCTTCCCTTAAAAGTAGCATGGTTAATTAAATGAAATACTGCTGCTAAGATGGCAGTCATGTATAAAGCATTGTCTCCATTTTGAAAATAGAAAGCAGCTGAACCTGTTCCAAGAAGACTCATGATCATACCCAATTGACTGACAGTAGAGTAGGCCAGTATTCCTTTTAAGTCTTTTTGGCGTACAGCAGAGACAGACCCCCATATCAGTGTTACTAAACCTACTGTGGTTATAATCCAGAACCATTCTGGTACACCGCCAAAAACGCCTGTTAATCTGGCAACAAGGTAAATTCCGGCTTTAACCATCGTGGCAGAGTGAAGATAAGCACTGACAGGTGTTGGAGCTTCCATTGCGTCAGGAAGCCAGATGTGGAACGGAAACTGAGCAGATTTGGTAAATGCTCCTAATAAGACAAGTATCATAGCTGGGATAAATAAACTGCTAGCCATGATCATATCAGCATTTGCAATTAGTTCCCTGATACTGAATGTGCCTGCAATAACGTAAAGTAAAGAAAAACCACCGAGCATGGACAATCCGCCAAAAACAGTGATAAACATTGATTTTTGAGCGCCATAAATAGATTTCTCTCTCGTATACCAATAACTGATTAATAAGGAAGAAGCAATACTTGTCACTTCCCAGAAAACATAGATAACGATTAAGTTATCTGATAGGATAACCCCTAGCATAGCACCCATAAACATTAGTAAATAAACATAGAAATTGTTTAGCTTCTCTTTTCGTTTAGACAAATAGTAGATGGAGTAAAGAACTACTAATGCCCCAATCCCAGTAATCAATAATGCAAAAAGCAAGCTTAAACCATCAAGGTATATATCAAAGTTTATACCCAGCGAAGGTACCCAGTTCAGATTATTTAAAATCACTTCTCCGGATGAAGTTCTAGGGATGAATGATAGGAAATAAACGAATAGTACCAGAGGCAGAATTAAAACAAACCAGCCGGTATGTATTCTTTTTAAATACTTATACAAGAATGGAATAAGTACGGCTGCAATAAATGGTGATAAGGCAGCCCAATGTAATAACGTCAACATTAATTCCTCCTTTGACAGTAATTACGAATTCTTTTTAACAAGGAGGTAATATTAAAATACTTTAAATATTCCTTCAGTTAAAAGCATTCGCCATCATTTTTAGTGTTAATAAGGGTTATTCGGTATGATAATGAAGGGGGAATACCATGCTTTTTTGGTTTGTTCTCCATTTCTTTACGATATTTCACTCACTAAAATGAGTGCTACATTAGATTATAACTTATTCAGAAGAAGGATGCATACAAAAAGAATGTGCTTGCCAAAGGTTTAAACTTTTTATTTAAATAGGAAGAAACAGGGGAAAAAACACAAAAAAAAACTTCAATTTTAAAATTGAAGATTTGTAGAAGACAAAATTATACAGATTCTTTGATTTTATGAGTTAGAGATCTTTTATGGATTTCTTCCTCAAACAAAGAAAGAAAATCAGGACTAAGATTTAACGATATAGCAGTATAATACGATTCAAGTAACAGCTCGTCCGATAATGTTTCCACAATGCAACCTCCTCATTCGTAGGCAATAACTTAACTTAATATTAATTTAACATGTATATCTTGTGTTAACAAGCGCTAACTTATCTACATATAGTTGTAGATAAGTTGTGTATAAGAGAGTGAGTAACCTCAATTAGATTTGTTACTGACGCATTCTTATGTTGATAAAGTTATCCACAAACACGAATAAAATCGGAATTTGTCGAACGATTTTTAAAGTTGGAATGCATTTTTTCCGTATACTTGCATAGCTGGCTCATAGCAAGAAGAAAAATGGAAGAATCGCTGTTGTTGGGGTTGACGCCTTTACAATGACAATAATTCTTTGAAACGCTAGTCAGTTGCAGTAGGATTAGGTATAATGTGGTGTAGCATAAAGTTGCTTGACTTGTCTTTCCACGAGCAGCTTCCTCTTTTAATCGGAAAGATAGAAGATGCTAGAGTAAGTCGTTACGAGAGAATAAGTTAATTAATTGGGAAATCTTGAGGTGTGTATATGTTTTCGAAATTCTTGCCGAATAAGCAAATAGATCAAATTTTTGATTTGAAGCCAGAAATGTTAAAAGAGAAAGGAATTAAAGGTATTATAACGGACTTAGATAATACCTTGGTTGCTTGGGATGTGAAGGACGCGACGCCTGATGTCATTAGCTGGTTTAAAACAATGGAAGAGAATGATATAAAAGTAACGATTATATCGAATAATAATCAAGAACGTGTAAAGGTTTTTTCAGAGCCATTGGGAACGCCGTTTGTATTTAGTGCAAAAAAGCCTTTAAGCAGAGCCTTTAAAACCGTTGCAAAGCAAATGGGATTAAAGAAAGAAGAAATCCTAGTGGTTGGAGATCAATTATTAACTGATGTTTTAGGCGGAAATATGGCTGGATTCTATACGGTTTTAGTTGTTCCCGTGGTGCAGACCGATGGTAAAATAACGAAGATTAATCGTATGATTGAAAGAAGGATTTTAAAAAGGCTGGAAAGAAAAGCTAAAATGAACAGGGAGGAATAAGCTTGGAACAACATATTTGTCAAGGATGCGGGAGTATTATCCAAACTGAGCATCCTAATGAACCAGGTTATGCGCCAGTTAGTGCGCTAGATAAAGAAATTATATTATGTAAACGATGTTTTCGCTTAAAGCATTATAACGAGATTCAGGATGTTTCGTTAACAGATGCTGACTTTTTAAAAATGGTCAGTTCGATTCGGGATAGAAATGGTTTAATTGTTCATATCATTGATGTTTTCGATGTGAATGGGACGTTATTAAATAATTTACCTAGAATTACGGGCGATAATCCGATTATCTTGGTAGGGAATAAACTTGATTTATTGCCAAAATCGACGAACGAAAATAAATTGAAACAGTGGCTTCGTCATGAAGCGAGTCAGCTTGGGATTAAGATTCAGGATGTTGTATTAATATCTTCTGTAAAAGGAAAAGGGATAGAGGAGCTAAAGCAGAAAATAGAAGTGCATCGAGGGAATAGAGATGTATTTATCGTTGGTGTCACAAATGTTGGAAAATCAACTTTTATTAATCGTTTAATTAAAGAGACAACGGGAGAAGAGAATGCAATTACGACCTCTTATTTTCCTGGAACAACATTGGGTTTTATTGAAATACCATTAGATGAAGATACATTTCTTGTAGACACACCAGGAATTGTTAATAAACAGCAGATGGCTCATTATGTTTCTGAAAAAGAACTAAAAATGATTACACCAAAAAAAGAAATTAAAGCCAGAGTTTACCAATTAAACCAGCAGCAAACATTATACGTAGGTGGCTTGGTAAGATTAGACTTTATAAAAGGGGATAAACAATCATTTATTTGTTATTTCTCTAATGATTTAACAATCCATCGGACGAAGTTGGAGAATGCTGATGAGTTATATAAGAAACATGCGGGAGAACTGTTATCTCCACCATTTAGCGATCAATTGGAAAATTATCCTTCCCTCGTCGCACACAGTTTTAAAATAGAAAAAGGGAAAATAGACATCGTCTTTCCTGGGTTAGGATGGATTAGCATTCAGGGAGAAGGAGCTACCGTTACTGCACATAGCCCGAAAGGTGTTTCCGTTACAACCAGAAAATCATTTATCTCTGGTCAATAAGCAGATAAAATTAGCAAGGATGATATATGTTATCTATCAATAGTTAGGAGGCATTCCTTTGACTTTAGAATTAAAATTAATTGGGTATCCTATTAAGCATTCTTTGTCACCGTGGATTCAAAATTCATTTCTAGACAGAACAGGAACTGATGGGTCTTATACCTTACATGAAATAGCGGATGTATTAACTTTTGAAGAGGAAATGAAGAAACTCAGAGAAGCGAAAGTGAATGGATTTAACGTAACTGTTCCTTATAAGCAAACAATTATTCCATTTCTTGACCGGCTTGATATTACTGCAGAACAAATAGGAGCAGTCAATACGGTTTCTCTAGAAGGGGAAGAGTGGGTTGGATACAATACAGATGGTATAGGTTATGTACAGGCATTGCGTGATAAGTTTCCGGAGCGAATGAAAGATACAAATGTTCAAATTTTAATACTTGGTGCAGGTGGAGCGGCACGAGGAATTTTCCATGCTCTGTTTCATGAAGATTATAAAGATCTAACCCTTGCTAATCGAACAAAAGCAAAAGGGGAAGATATTGTTGAAGGGACCAGCGCAAGTGTCATTACACTAAAAGAAGCTGAGCGAAATATTGATAGATATGATGTCATTATTCAGACAACTTCTGTAGGAATGAATGAAGCAAAACAAATCATCGATTTAACGGACTTAAAAGAGGGAACAATCGTCAGTGATATTGTCTATCAGCCGCTTGTTACACAGTTTTTAAAACAAGCACAAGAAAAAGGCGGCCATGTTCATTATGGTCATACCATGCTGTTGTATCAAGCGCAAAAGGCATTTGAAATTTGGTCAAATAAAAAGGTGAACATTGAAGGAATGGACGAAGAATTAAGAACACGAATAAAAGGAGACAAATAACATGTTAACAAACAAGCAAAAGCAATTTTTACGAAGTGAAGCTCACTCCATTAAACCCATTTTTCAAGTCGGTAAAGATGGTGTCAATGATAATATGGTAAAACAAATTAGTGAGGCTTTAGAAAGAAGAGAATTAATTAAGGTCAGTATTCTGCAGAATTGTGTGGAAGACAAGCACGCCGTTGCAGAACAAATTTCATCTGGTACCGAATCGGAAGTGGTACAAGTTATTGGGAATACCATTATTTTATATAAGGAATCTGCAGATCATAAAGAAATAAAATTACCATAAAGATGTTCAAAAAGACACAGAAGGTGATTCTTTGAAGAAGATTGGCATTTTAGGCGGGACATTTAACCCGCCCCATATAGGGCATTTATGGATTGCTGAGGAAGTACGTATTCGAAAGCAATTAGATGAAATTTGGTTTGTTCCTACACGGACCCCGCCACATAAAGAAACGGCCGTTCTAGATGCTGCTCATCGCTTAGAAATGCTTCGATTAGCAATACAAGGTAATCCTCATTTTCATATAAATGCTTTAGAACTTGAAAGGGAAGGGAAATCTTACACCTATGATACGGTGAAGGAGCTAACAGCGAAATATCATGAAGACGCCTTTTCTTTTATTATAGGAAGTGATATGGTGGAGTATTTACCAAAATGGTATCGAGTAGATGAGTTAGTGAAAATGGTGCGGTTCATAGGTGTATCAAGGCCAGGATCCGAATTACAAACCACATATCCTATTGATTGTTTAGAAATACATCCATTAGATATTTCCTCTACTTTTATAAGAAATCGATTGGGAGATGGCGAGTTTGTTCGTTATTTGCTTCCGAGCGCGGTGATGAATTATATTAAGGAGAATCGGATTTATGGATATAGAGAAAGTTAAGAGCGATTTACAAGAAAGGCTAACTGAAGCAAGATATGAACATACATTAAGAGTAACAGATACAGCAATGAAACTGGCCGAGACTTTTCATGAATCTACAGAAAAAGTAAGGATTGCTGCTTTATTCCATGATTATTGCAAGTATGATTCTTTAGATGAAATGAAAAAAGAAATTCAATCAAATAGTGTGTTACCAGATTTGTTACTTTCTTACCATCATGAATTATGGCATGGACCCGTTGCGTCGATTCGCATTGAAGAAAAATATGCGGTAACGGACCAAGAAATTAAAGATGCTATTTTCTTCCATACAACAGGAAGAGCGAATATGACAAAACTGGATAAAATTATTTTTCTTGCTGACTATATAGAGCCAGGCAGAGCTTTCCCTGGAGTAGATGAAGTAAGGAATACAGCTAAGACAGATTTAACAAGAGCATGTTATCAGGCTGCAAGAAACACAATCCTATTTTTGATGGAGAAGAATCGTACCGTGTACCCTGCCAGCTTTCATGCTTATAATGATTTAAACCAACAAGTTTTTGGAGGAAATAGAAATGAATACTAAAGAGTTAATTCAAGTAGTTGCAGAAGCCTGTGACGATAAACGAGCAGAAAATATTATAGCGTTAGATATGAATGAAGTATCTTTAGTGGCTGATTATTTTGTAATCTGTCACGGGAGTAATGAACGACAAGTACAAGCAATTGCACGTGCAATAAAAGAAACCGCTGAAGAAAAGGGCAAAGACGTTAAGCGAATGGAAGGCTTTGAAGAGGCTCGCTGGGTTCTTGTAGATATTGGTGATATCGTTTGTCATATCTTCCACAAGGATGAAAGATACTATTATAATTTAGAAAAATTATGGGGCGACGCAGATCGCGTTGCACTAAATATTATACAAGAAGGTTAATCTAAAATGGCATATCATAAAATGGCCGAGGTATACGATCAATTTATGGATAATGTTCCATATGATGATTGGATTGTAATGATTCAACAAATGATAGCTCAGGCAACGAGACCTGTTCAATCGATCATTGATTTAGGTTGTGGAACAGGTATTATTACTCGAAAACTTGCAGCAGCGGGCTATAAAATGACTGGGGTAGATTTGTCTAGTGATATGCTGGAAAAAGCACAACAGGAATTAGATTCATTGAACACAATAAAATGGATGGAAGCAGATATCACCGCGTTAAAGCATAGCAACCAGCACTACGATATGGCAATCAGCTGCTGTGACGTGATGAACTATATCACAGATCTGGAAAGTGTTGAACGGACATTTGAAAATGTATATCGTCTGTTAGAAGCAGATGGAGTATTTTTCTTTGATGTTCATTCTCTTCATACGGTGGAAGATATTTATATTGGTCAAACTTTCTCGGATGTAACAGACGAAGCGGCTTATATTTGGGAGTGTGAACCTGGAGATGCGGTTGGAGAAATGTATCATCAGCTAACCTTTTTCCATCAAGAAGAAGGCGATCTTTTTGCACGCTTTCAAGAAAAACATCATCAGCGGACATTTCCAGTAGAAGTATATAAAAATATTTTAAAAAAAATCGGTTTTGAAAAAGTGAAAATTTATGCTGATTTTTCATTGGAAGCAAATAATTGGAACAGCACCTCAGAAAGAATTTTCTTTTTAGCTGAAAAATAAGTTGTAAAATCAATTTTTACCCTGCTTTTTTAAAAAGAGGAGATTATCCTTCTTTGCCGAAATACTATATGAATCGTATTTTGACAAAGAAGGAGGTAATACCTTGTACCGATTAAAGAAAAATATTCCAATCTTTATTGTGATTGCTGTCGCTATTGTGTTTTTTGTATTAATGAGCAAGCAAGAATCCTCAAGTCCAATATCCGCATCATTAGCAACCTCCGACTCCATGGAATCCACCGAAACGACATCTTTAGGGGAAGAAAGCCCAAAAGAAAATCAACAAGCAGCGGTTGTAGATATAAAAGGAGAAGTAATGCAGCCGGGTGTTTATGAGATGGAAAAAGGTGATCGTATCCAAGATATCGTTGAACGAGCGGGCGGGTTTACAGAAAATGCAGATTTGCTCCAGGTAAATTTAGCACAAATTGTACAAGATGAAATGGTTGTCTTGATTCCTGCTGTAGGACAAGAAGCTGACAATGCGTCGGATAGTTCTTTGGAGGCGCAAGCAAACGATCATAAAATAAAAATAAATACTGCTACAAGTGAAGAACTTGTCCAACTACCAGGAATAGGCCCTGCAAAAGCAGAAGCAATCATTGAACATCGCGATAACCATGGGGTGTTTCAACAGGCGGAGGACTTATTAGAGATTTCTGGCATTGGGGAAAAGACGCTGGAGAATCTCGTAGAACATATTCAAGTCCCGTAGATAAACTTATTTTTAGAAAGATAGAGAAGGAGGGAGTAATTATGGAGAGAATTACTTGGGATCAATATTTTATGGCTCAAAGTCATTTGTTAGCGTTAAGGAGTACATGTACACGTTTAATGGTTGGTGCTACGATTGTCCGAGATAAGCGCATTATTGCTGGCGGTTACAATGGGAGCGTCTCTGGTGATGTGCACTGTATTGATGAGGGATGCTATGTCATTGATGGCCATTGTGTCCGAACAGTCCACGCAGAAGCCAATGCGCTGCTTCAATGTGCAAAATTTGGTGTGCCAACTGATGGTGCAGATATTTATGTGACACATTTTCCTTGCCTGCAATGTACAAAACAACTTATTCAAAGCGGTATTAAAAACGTATTCTATGCAGAAGACTACCATAATCACCCTTACGCTGTTCAATTATTTGAAGAAGCAGGTGTAAAAACACAAAAAGTACCGCTAATTGATGTGAAGGTTGATACGAACTTTGCAGAAAAGGATGCTTTCGTACAAGATTTGGTAGAGAAATTGGATAGAAAAGACTTAAGCCTTGCTGAACGTGATAAAATTAAAGCAAATGCGGAATGCCTTTTTTTAAATGAAGGGAAATGGCGTTGAGAGGGTATTGGCATTTCCCGGCTGCAGCTGCGGTAATAGCCATTTTATATCATTTACTGGATATAAAATGGCTATTCATTCTTTTCTTGCTATGGATGATTTGGCTTAAGTTTCAAAGAAATCTTGATACGAATGTATGGATTATTACGGTCATCAGCTTGAGTGTTTTCACTTATATTATCCCCGTAATTCCCCATACGACCTTTGAGGAAAGTTCTCTAGAAGCTGAGATTACAGGGGAAATCGAAGGGGAAGTAAAGCTTAGTTCGAAACAAATACAATTCACCATAAATCCGCATCATAGTTCTTCAAAATTATTAGTTACTTACTTTCCAGAAAAAGACGAAAATGTTCGTAGTATCCCGATACACCACAAATTATATCACGGCTCTCAATGTACGCTTCATCAAAGTATGGAAATACCTCCCTCGAGCACAAATCCTGCCCAATTTGATTTCCGTCACTTTTTACTGCAAAAAGAAATTACCCAGCAAACTGTTTTAGAAGACTTTAATCATATCCACTGTACTCCAGAAAACGGCGTGCTTCCTATGTTATATAAGTTAAGAACAAAGTTACTCGAAAACATAGAAGATACATGGAGCGTTTATAGCGCGCCTTGGGTTAATGCAATTGTTTTTGGGGATTCGACTGAAATGGAGGAATCTGTGACAGAGTTATTTCAGCGTTTTGGTTTATCACATATTATCGCTATTTCTGGAACGCATGTGACATTAATTATTGTATTTTTGTACTTTATACTTGTGAAAGGAAACATCATTACAAAAGAGAAAGCGCATGTATTCTTAATTATTTTTCTGCCTGCTTACGCTATTTTGGCTGGAGCTAATCCTCCAGTTCTTCGGGCTGCCTCCATGATGGCAGTACTGCTCATTCTGCAAAAGTTTCGATTCAAACTTCCGTATACTGATTTATTTTCCATTATTTTTATGGTGTTTATTCTTTGGGACCCTTATATTATTTACAATGTTGGATTTCAATTTTCATTTGCAGTAACTTTTGCAATTCTTCTGTCTCAGCAATGGATTAGTGAAACTAAGTCTCCGATATGGAATGTGTTTCAAGTGAGCTTTGTTGCACAAATGGCTATCCTTCCTCTGCAAATTTATTATTTCAACATCTTTCATCCCCTTTCTATTCTAATGAATTTAGTAGTTATTCCTTACTTTACATTTTTTGTGATTCCGCTAATGTATGTTTTTGTAATTATCTATGTATTACCAGGAAAATTTTTAGAGCTTTTAGACTTGGGTTTTGCTTTTGTGCATGAAAAGGTTTTATTTTTTATTGCAACCATGGACGATCACTTATTTCCGCCAATTTATTTAGATCAATTGCCGGTATTCGGTGTAGTTGTATATTTCGTTTCTTTTTTCTTGTTTATGAAGCTGTTAGAACAGAAACAACAAAAACAGGCACTAATCATCGGAATTATTTTCATCCTGCCCATTTTAATAACTGCAAGTAAACCTTATTTTCAGGAAGAAGGAATTGTAACGATGTTCGACATGGGGCAAGGAGACGCGATTCTAATCGAAGCGCCAAAAAGAGAAGCTGTAGCTATGATTGATGCAGGATCTGCATTTCAGTTTGAAAATATGGAACCGACGAGGGGAGTGTATAAAAATATTATTCGTGCTTATTTTCATCAGCGTGGGATAAAGGAGTTAGATGCTATTATCATTACACATGATGACGTAGATCATTTTGGAAGTGTGTTCTATATCTTAGAGGAGGTTAAAGTAAAAGAGTTAATTGTAAGTCCTTACTTTGAGAAGGAATTATTAAAAGAATTTCAAGAGCTGCAGCCTTCTATAGAAATAACACAGGTAGAAGCAGGCCATTTGCTAAATTTTAATGATGCTATCTCTTTTCAAGTTTTAGCGCCAGATGGTGATGCAGGAGATTCAAATGACAATTCTATCGTGCTCTATGCAAATCTTGGCATGAAATGGTTATTTACTGGAGATATTAGTAAGCCAGTTGAAGAAAAATTACTAGAACATTATCCAGTCCTTTCTGTTGATATATTAAAGGCTGCACACCATGGCAGTAAAACATCGACGAGTGAAGCATTTATAGAAGCCATTCGACCACAGGCAGCCCTTATCTCTGTTGGAAGGAATAATCACTACAATCATCCAAATGAAGAAGTTCTGGAAGTCCTCGAAAGTAATCAAGTTCGTGTTTATCGAACAGATAACCAGGGGGCGATTCAATTTTTTTACACGGAAGAGGGAGGAACCTTTTCAACTTTTTTACCATAGGATAAATGGAGATAGCAGCGTCAGCTTAGCTCTAAAGTTTGGCGCTTGGAGCTGGATACCGTTATTTTTTAAAATAGTTATCTTATCCATAAGGAGGTTCATTCTAGTCATTTCATTTCTGAGCCAACAAAAAAAGAAGAGATGAAATCCCTTCCTTTTTGACCCTTTTATCTCTTTTGTTATTGACCAATTACGCTGATGGTTACACCAATCGCAAAAATAATAAAGAAAAAGAGAAATGAAAAGGTAAATCCTTTAATGGAGTCTACTACATCGCTTCCTTTATACTGCGGATCTTTTTCGAATTCGTTCAAGATATACCCCTCCTATATTCACAACTATAGTATAAATCATAGACATAAAAAAATCCACATTATTTCGGCTTTTCATGATTAATGTCTTATTAACCATTTTTAGCAACAGTTTACATCTATACTTTTCCCTTAGGAGCATAAGCTATGAATGGGCAAATATCGTTCTTAAAATTTGTTTCTAGAGCTTATTTTAAGACGTTTAATATAGATGCTTGATAAGGGAGGATGCAAATAGACTTGCTATTCTTCCCTTTATTTTTTAGTTGCGTTTCAACAGGCTTCCTTATAGGATAAGAAGAGAGAGATTATTTATTTGTGGAGAGATATACACTGCTCCAAATGGAATTTTAATTAGATGGGAAGCGTAATATTCATGATGGATCAAATCACAAAGATAAAAAGTAATCAAATTCAACCAGTTTACTTTGCTTTTGGAACAGAATCGTTTTTTTTAGAACAATTAAAGAATAAATTAATAAAAACTGTATTAGAAGGGGATAAGACGAATTTATCCCTTTATGATTTGGAAGAGACGTCCATACAAGAGGTTTTAGCAGATGCTGAAACGTTCCCTTTTTTTGGTGAGCGTAAATTAATATTTGCAAATAATGCTTCCTTTGTTAAAACGAAGCCGGATAAATCCCCTTTTGAACATAATTTAACCTACTTACAGGAGTATTTACAAAACCCGCCTGAATATACGATATTGCTTATTACTGCGCCATATGAAAAATTAGATGAGCGTAAAAAAATAACGAAACAATTAAAAAAACTAACACATACGATTGATTGTCAATCTGTCAAAGAAAAAGATGCAAAAAGTTGGATTCAGAGCCTGATGAAGTCATATGAAATACATATTGATCGAGAGGCCATGGAAATATTGGAAGCGGAAGTGTCTAATAATATTCAGCTCCTGCAGAGTGAAATAGAGAAGCTTGCTCTCTTTGTAGGGGAAAATGGCGTTGTTACAAAAGAAATTGCAGGTCAGCTAGTATCACATACACCAACAACCACTTCCATAGCCCTTGTTGATGCAGTGATGAAAGGAAGTATTCAAGAAGCGATTGGAATTTATCGGGATTTGGAGAAAATGAATGAGGACCCTATCGCTATGATTGGCTTACTCGCGTACCAATTCCGTATGATTTTAAGGGTGAAACAATTAAAAAAGAAAGGATATTCTCAATTTCAAATCCAAAAAAGTATTGGTGCCCATCCTTATGTTATTAAAGTAGCGATGGCAAGGGAAGCGAGATTATCGGAAGAACGTTTATCTTCTATTATTTGCAAGCTTGCTGAGACTGACGCTAAGATGAAACGGGGGCTTATGGAAAAAGGACTGGCATTTGAATTATTGTTAATGGATTTAGTATAGATCATGGTTTAGGAGCTGTTCGAGGAAACAAGCAGCGCGTGGGAGAAATATGCGCCCATCAATGAAAGAGTGATGGAAAAATGCATTGGTGTTGGAAAAAAGAAAAGGTGAAGTATTACGGTAAACTCCGTATTTACTTCACCTTTTTTAATTATGCGTTGATTTTTTTAGCTAAACGTGATTTTTGACGGTTAGCAGCATTTTGATGGATAATTCCTCGTTGTGCCGCTTTATCAATATGTTTGCTTGCAGTTTGGAATGCTGCTTTTGCAGTATCCATTTCATTAGCTTCAACAAGCTGTTCAACTCGTTTAATTTCTGTACGCATTGCGGAAAGTTGAGAGCTGTTCGCAACTCGTTTCTTTTCGTTAACTTCTACACGTTTGACTGCAGATTTAATATTTGCCATTCTATTCACCTCCTAAAAAGTATATGATTTCAAAAAACATGTTTTAAAGGTTGTTCAAAAAGCAGTCTTTTTGAACGCGCGCTTTTAATATGCTTTAATCAGTGTCTATTTTCTCAGTACGACAAGATGTATTTTACCAAAGCTACCACATCTTTTCAATAGAATTGTTACTTATTCAACAAAATGGTATGAAATAATTTAACAAGTGCATGCTAAGAATGTAAAAATACAGGGGATAATGAAACAAGTCCGTATGTGAAGAGGTGGATGAGGTTATGAACAATAATGAGAAAAATTTCCAAGTGCGAACCGACTTAGCAGTCGAAGCAAGAGACATGTATACAGAGAGTAAAGACAGTAAAGAAAATAAGGAAATTGCTGGTGTTACTTTTAAAGAAAGTAATATAAAAGATGTAAAAATATCTTATGTAACGATTGATGAAACTGGTGCTGAGCAAATCGGTAAGAAGCCTGGAAATTATGTCACCATTTATGCAGATGGCGTAAAAAAACAGGATACAAATAAACAACACCAAGCTTCAAAAATTTTAGCAAAAGAATTGGAGCATTTAATCAAAAAACAAGGGCTGCCAGATAAATCATCTTGCCTTGTTGTTGGATTAGGAAATTGGAATGTAACTCCGGATGCCTTAGGACCAATGGCAGTAGAGAAAATACTTGTAACCAGTCATTTATTTCGGCTGCAGCCTGAATCGGTGGCAGATGGATATCGGGAAGTAGCAGCTATTGCACCAGGAGTAATGGGGGTAACTGGTATCGAAACCAGCGATATTATCTTTGGTATTGTGGAGAAATATCAGCCAGACATCGTTATTGCCATCGATGCATTAGCATCTAGGTCGATTAGCAGAGTCAATGAAACCATCCAGATATCAGATACGGGTATCCACCCTGGTTCAGGAGTCGGCAATAAGCGAAAAGAAATAAGTAAACAAACATTAGGGATTCCTGTTATAGCAATTGGTGTTCCAACTGTGGTGGATGCAGTGACGATAACCAGTGATACGATAGATTACTTATTAAAACATTTTGGAAGAGAGTGGAATGAAAGAGATGCTCCATCTAAGTCTTTAACCCCTGCAGGCATGAACTTTGGGAGTAGAGAGTTAACAGATGAAGACATGCCAGATAAAGCACAGCGTGAATCTTTATTTGGTATTATAGGCGGCTTATCTGAAGAAGAGAAAAGGCAGTTAATCGCGGAAGTATTAACACCGATTGGTCATAATTTAATGGTTACGCCAAAAGAGGTTGATGGATTTATGGTGGATATGGCTGAGGTTATAGCGAATGGATTGAATGCAGCTTTACATGAGACAGTAACGATTGATAATTTTTCAAGTTATTCCAGGTAGCGGTAGCCTCTAGCAGAGGTTGTGAGCTTTAAACTAGTGATTCTATTTTTTCCGTTTACACGGTTCTACTTTCTCTAGCTTACTCATAGATTGAACTATAGAGTTGTTAGAGAAAGGTGGCATCGTGTATTTTTATGAAAAAAAATAGCTGGAGTAAAATTGTACAAACCTTTTCTCGACGAAGCGGACTTTACATTTTATTTTTTATTAGTGTCTTTTTAGTAATCAGTTTATTAACGGCTGTACAGCCCGCCTATCGAATTTCATCCGATGTCCTTAGAAATTGGACAAAAGAAATGGATAGTACAATTTTTTATCATCTGATCACAATGGAAAACAGGGCTTATCGGCAAAGTTTCCCGGAAGAAGGAATAGAAATGCCGAAACTATCAAGTGTATTACTACAGCTAACATCCAATGTGAAACCGACAGACCCCAGAAGTCTTCTTGGTAATGAAATTCCGGGATTTGCGATATTTGATAATAAATTATTAATGGCAAGTGATAATGATTTCACCCACTTTCCAATTGAGTCTAATCCACCTCTAGAAGAAGTTCTAAGGGAAAGGGAAGCGGTACTAACAGAAGAGGAAGAAACAGAGGAAACGGAAGAAATCGAGAATGAAAAAACAACGGGAGATAGGAATGTGGTTTTTATTTATAATACACACAATCGGGAGTCCTTTTTACCTCACTTGCCAAATGAATCGGATCCTAATGCTGCGATGCACGGAGAAATTAATATCACAAAGGTCAGCGACCGTTTATCGGAGGCGCTTGAAAGAAAAGGCATTGGAACGCAGGTAGATAATACGGATTTTGGGCAGCTGCTTAATGAACGGGAAATGGAATATCATCAATCCTATGAAGTCTCCCGTGATGTTGTAGCCGAGGCAGTAGCGGGAAATAAGGAAATCCAGTATATGTTTGATCTTCATCGAGATGCATTGCGGAGAGATAAGACAACAAAAACAATTGAAGGGGAAGATTATGCACAAATTTTATTTGTTATTGGTACGGGGCATCCAAACTATGAACAGAATCTGAAGGTAGCAACGGAATTACATGGATTGATTGAAGAAGCTTACCCAGGAATGAGTCGAGGAGTATTTCAAAAAGATGGATCCGGCGGAAATAATGGGGTTTATAATCAGGATTTAGCAGATAGTGCATTACTTATTGAGTTTGGCGGAGTAGACAATACGATGGAAGAACTCTATCGCTCCGCGGATGCCTTAGCAGAAGTATTCAGTTCCTATTATTGGGATGCCGAAGCAGTACAATCTAATTAGGGAGAGATTCGATGCGGAATATTATTATCCTATTATTGCTCGTTATCTTCTTTCTGTCTGGACTTGTATTCGGAATGCAGAAGAACGGGATTTCTGAACAGGCTGCTACCTCAGAGGTTCCTGCAGTGGAGGTAATGGAAGCGGAAGAGGAAGAAAAAAGTGAACAAGAAGAGCAGGTAGTTATTGCGGAAACAGATGTCCTTGAAGAAGGAAATTACTCCTTAACCAATCGTATGGCTGCTACAATGGAGGGGGTCGTTAAGCAGTTATTTGAAGTAATCGTCTCGATAATGTATGGGATTGGGCAGCTGTTTTTCTAATCGATCGCATCATGACTTATAAGTTAATCATTGAATCTCAGGGCGTCAATTGCTATAATCAATGCTAGTAATTGACGCCTTTTTGATATGGTAAGAAATTTAGGTTGGATAGGAAAACTTAGGAGTGTGCGTGAAATGACGAATAAAAAAAGAAACGTCAGAAATTTTTCGATCATTGCTCATATTGACCATGGAAAGTCAACTTTAGCAGATCGAATTCTTGAAAATACAGAAACAGTAACAAAACGTGAAATGAAAGACCAGCTGTTGGACGGAATGGACCTGGAACGTGAACGCGGCATAACGATTAAATTAAATGCGGTACAGTTAAAGTATACCAATAAAGCTGGAGAAGAATTTATTTTCCATTTGATTGATACACCTGGCCATGTCGATTTCACCTATGAGGTATCAAGAAGTTTAGCTGCTTGTGAAGGAGCTATTCTGGTTGTCGATGCAGCACAGGGAATTGAAGCCCAGACATTGGCGAATGTTTATTTAGCAATGGAAAATGATTTAGAAATTATCCCTGTAATTAATAAAATAGATTTACCTAGTGCAGATACAGAAAAAGTAAAAAAAGAATTAGAAGATGTACTAGGAATTGATGGAGACGACGCAATCTTAGCTTCTGCGAAAGCAAACATAGGTATTGAAGAAATTCTTGAACGCGTCGCAGAAGTTGTTCCAGAGCCTTCAGGGAAAGCAGAAGCGCCATTAAAAGCATTGATATTTGATTCGCTGTACGATTCTTATCGTGGGGTTATTGCTTATATTTGTGTGAAGGAAGGCTCTGTTAAAGTAGGCGATAAAATAAAAATGATGGCTACGGGGAAAGAATTTGAAGTAAATGAAGTTGGCGTATTTACGCCGAAGCAGCTTGCCAAAAAAGAATTAACCGTTGGTGATGTTGGTTATTTAACAGCTTCGATTAAAAATGTTGCAGATTCACGTGTGGGCGATACCATTACGTTAGCTAATAATCCGGCTGATGAAGCATTACCTGGTTATCGTCGCTTAAACCCAATGGTATTCTGCGGACTTTATCCAGTAGATTCGAATGACTATAATGATTTAAGAGAAGCATTAGAGCGTCTCGAGCTAAACGATTCTTCGTTACAATATGAAGCGGAGACTTCCCAAGCGCTTGGTTTCGGGTTCCGTTGCGGGTTCTTAGGATTGCTTCATATGGAAATTATTCAAGAACGTATTGAAAGAGAATTTGGGATCAGCTTAATTACAACAGCTCCAAGTGTTATTTTTGAAGTAGAACAGACAAATGGGGAAGTCATTTCAGTTGATAACCCTTCAGAAATGCCAGACCCGCAAGTTATCGATGAGGTCCGTGAACCTTATGTAGAAGCTACGATTATGGTTCCGAATGATTACGTGGGAGCAGTAATGGAAATTGCCCAAAAGAAACGTGGTAATTTTGTAGATATGCAATATTTAGATGATATTCGCGTCAATGTAATTTATCATATTCCGCTATCCGAAATTGTCTATGATTTCTTTGACCAGTTAAAATCACAGACAAAAGGGTACGCGTCCTTTGATTATGAATTAATTGGTTACCAGCCTTCAAATCTGGTGAAAATGGATATATTATTGAACGGCGATACAATCGATGCGCTGTCGTTTGTTGTTCACCGTGACTTTGCTTATGAACGTGGAAAGCAAATTGTTGAGAAGCTTAAAAAATTAATTCCAAGACAACAATTTGAAGTCCCAGTTCAAGCAGCAGTTGGCAACAAAATTGTGGCGCGTTCAAATATTAAGGCAGTTCGTAAAGATGTTACTGCAAAACTTTATGGTGGAGACATTACTCGAAAGCGAAAGCTGCTTGAAAAACAAAAAGAAGGTAAAAAACGCATGAAAATGGTTGGTTCCGTAGAAGTTCCGCAAGAAGCGTTTATGGCTGTCTTGAAGATGGATGAGGATTAAAAGTTGATATGATGGGATAAAAGCAGTAACGACTGCAGGAAGAATTTTTTTGCATTTTTATCTCATAGCGTTCATTTTAATAGCCTGCTAACAATAAATCCCGCTGCCGTGTATGAAAACCGGGAGCGGGATTTTCTGTTAGCAGGTTGGGACAAAAGAAAAGTATATCCTCTAGAAGTCGAACAATATGCAAATAGAGCGTAGGAAATATACGTAGACTCCTGTGGGAAAGCGCAATGGTCTTCGGTGGGGCGAGTAATCGCAAAAGCTCTTCGATGGGACGAGTAACCGCAGTCCCAGTCCCAGTGTGAAGACCCCGCAGAAAAAGCGAACTTCTTTTTCTACCACAGGCATAAGCGCGACTATGCTTCTGTCTGCGCCTGTCGGCTTGCCAGTCAGCAAGTCTTCTTTAAAGGAGGCTGAAGACAAGCCCACGGAAAGCGGAGTATATTTCTGAAGCGGGTAGTCGCGCTGATTATGTTCGGAAATTGCTGGATAAAAAACGCTTTTGTCCCAGCCTCATTCTATTTTCATGGTGAGTGAGCTTAACGTATTATAAAATAATTGCAATAACAATAAATAACATACAGGGTCAAGACCGTGGGGAAACAAAAAAGAGCTATCTTATCTGTTTTCGTTTTTAAATAAAGGAAGGAAGTCTAAATATGCAAGTTCAATCCGTATATATCCATATTCCTTTTTGCAAGCAAATCTGCCATTACTGTAATTTTGTAAAATATTATTACATGGAAACAAAGGCAGATGCGTTTATAGATGCTTTAATAAAGGAAATTGATACAGCTATTCCCGGAAAAAGAAATGCCTTCCGGACGATTTATATGGGCGGAGGCACACCGACAGCTTTGTCCATGAGCCAGCTTCAGAAGCTTTTTCAGTTTTTGAATGAAAAGTTTGATTTAACAGCTTGTGAGGAGTTTACTATTGAAATTAATCCGGGAGATATTGACAAAGAAAAAGCGGAGCTCCTGAAGTATTATGGAGTAAATCGGGTTTCTTTCGGTGTTCAGGTAATGGATGACGAAATGCTTGAAAAAATTGGCCGCATGCATCGGGTGAAAGATGTATACTCAACAGTTGATATTCTGACAGAGGCAAAATTCACCAATATTAGTCTAGATTTAATTTACGCTCTTCCTAATCAAACGGTGGCTCATTTTGAAAAAACGTTAAAAGCGGCGTTACAGTTTCAACTTCCGCATTACTCCACGTATGCGCTGCAAATTGAACCAAAGACTGTGTTCTATCATAAACGAAGAAAAGGTGTCCTGCATCAGCCGCCAGAGGACGATGAGGTAGAGATGTACCAGCTGCTTCAAGAAAATATGAGAAAACAAGGTGTTCTGCAATATGAAATAAGTAATTTTGCGAAGCCTGGATATGAGAGTAAGCACAATTTAACTTACTGGAATAATGAGTACTACTTTGGATTTGGAGCTGGAGCACACGGTTATTTACCTGGAAAGCGTACAGCAAATTACAAACCATTAGGGACATATATGAAAGAAATCACCCGCACTGGATCAGCAGTCGAATATCTTGAAAAAATAACCTTGCAGGATAGAATTGAGGAAGAAATGTTTTTACAGCTTCGAAAGGCAGAAGGTATTCATGAAGAAGTCTTTAGGAGACGGTATGGTCTATCTTTAGGTAAACTATATAAAAATGAATTGAATCAATTAATACAGGATAAGTTATTAACGTATAATAACGGAAACTACGCTCTAACGAATAGAGGAATGCTTCTTGGAGACCGGGTGTTCGAGCAGTTTTTATTAATGGAGAACTTCCCGGAAAAACTGGAATTTGCTCGTTCTTACTAGCATATGGATGTGCAGTTCCCTTGTCTACGCAAACCTAAAATGATCAAATCAAAAAGTCAAACCGTTTGACAAAAGAAAATGAATTTGATAATTTTATAATAGATTTAGCACTCAAAACAAGAGAGTGCTAACAGAGGTGATCATCATGTTAACAGATAGGCAGCTTATCATATTGCAGGTCATTATTGATGATTTTATAGATTCTGCTAAGCCGATTGGGTCTAGGGCGCTATCGAAAAAAGATAATTTGCCTTACAGTGCCGCAACCATTCGGAATGAAATGGCGGACTTGGAAGAATTAGGTTTTTTAGAAAAAACGCATACCTCTTCTGGTCGTGTACCTTCAGAAAAAGGGTACCGTTATTATGTTGATCATTTGATTGGTCCGGAAAGAAATCACCATGGACTAGGAATTATAGAAAGTTTAACAAATAACGGGATATTTGAATTTGAACAGATTGTGCAAACGGCGGCAGAAGCTCTTTCACAATTAACAAATTATACGTCAATCATTCTCGGACCAGAAATGTTTGAAGCGACAGTAAAGCAGATTCAAGTTTTAGCATTATCCAATCAATCAGCAGTAGCCATTTTAGTAACAAACACTGGACATGTAGAGCATCGTTCTTTTACATTGCCAAAAGGAATTTCATCATCTGATTTAGAAAAGCTTGTAAATATTTTAAATGACCGGCTTCACGGCGTACCGCTTTTTAAACTGCCTGAGGTAATCCAAAATGAAGTAACGTCCTTGATGGTGAAATATATGAATGGACTAGATTCTTCACTTAATTGGATTCGAGCGCTTTTTACACACGAGCATGCAGTGAAACTTTATTTTGGCGGGAAAGCAAATATATTGATGCAGCCTGAGTTTAACGATGTAGATCGAATCCGCTCATTTTATTCCTTGATGGAACGGGAAGATGAAATTGTGGATCTCTTGAAAAACACGAATCAAGGTATTAAAGTATCCATTGGACACGAAAATGAAGTGGATGAGATTAAAGATTTAAGTTTGATTACTGCTTCTTATCATATCGGCGGTGGTCAACTGGGAACCATTGCATTAATTGGTCCCACCAGAATGGAGTACAAAAAAGTCCTATCCTTAATGCAAAGCATCTCGAAAGAAATGACTGGTGCGATGGATAAATGGTATCGTGACAAATCATAAGGAAACGAATTGATATTAGTTTCTTATCTATATCTTCTATGGTATAGTTTTTAATTGGAATTTAGAAAAGAGGTGCCCGAGTAGATGTCAGAGAATGAAAAAAAAGATGAAGTACAACAAGAAGAACAAGAAATTGTAGAAGAGACAATGGAAGACGTTCAAGACGATGTTCATACAGATTCTGATACAGATACGGATTCTGAGGATGAGAGTAACGAATTAGAAGCTCAAGTAGAAGAATTGAAAAATGAAAAAGAAGAGCTCACAAATCGTATGCTTCGTTTGCAGGCAGAGTTTGATAACTACAAAAGACGTACATTAAAAGAGCGTGAAGCAGACCGCAAATACAAAGCACAAGATATGGTTCAAGAGCTGCTTCCGGTTATGGATAATTTTGAACGTGCCTTGCAAGTAGAAGTATCCGAAGAAAGCAAAAGTATCCTTGAGGGGATTAACATGGTATATCGTCAATTACAAGATGTATTCACTTCACAAGGTGTTTCTGTTATTGAAACAGAAGGGGCAGACTTTGACCCCAATGTACATCATGCAGTAATGCAGATTGAAGATGATACCATGGAATCAAACAAAGTTGTTGAAGAGCTGCAAAAAGGCTATCTCTTAAAGGATCGAGTAATTCGACCTGCAATGGTAAAAGTCAACAAATAATCTTGAAATGTTATGGAAGTATTTAAGGAGGAAATGAAGAAATGAGTAAAATTATTGGAATAGACTTAGGAACAACAAACTCATGTGTATCTGTTATGGAGGGCGGCGAAGCAGTCGTTATCCCTAACCCGGAAGGTAACCGTACTACTCCTTCTGTCGTTTCTTTTAAAAATGGGGAAAGACAAGTTGGGGAAGTTGCAAAACGTCAAGCAATTACAAACCCAGATACAATTCAATCGATTAAACGTCATATTGGTACAGACTATAAAGTAACAATTGATGACAAAGAATACACACCACAAGAAATTTCAGCAATCATTCTACAACACATTAAATCTTACGCTGAAGATTATATTGGTGAAAAAGTAGAGAAAGCAGTAATTACTGTTCCAGCTTACTTTAATGATGCGGAACGTCAAGCTACGAAAGATGCTGGTAAAATTGCTGGACTTGAAGTAGAACGTATTATTAACGAGCCAACAGCAGCTGCACTTGCTTATGGTATTGATAAAGATGATCAAGATCAAACCATTCTTGTATATGACCTTGGCGGTGGTACATTTGACGTTTCTATCCTAGATATCGGAGATGGTACATTTGAAGTAGTTGCAACAGCTGGGGATAACCGTCTTGGCGGAGACGACTTTGATGAAGTAATCATTAAGCATATGGTAGAAGAATTCAAAAAAGAAAACGGCATTGATCTTTCAAAAGATAAAATGGCTGTACAACGTTTGAAAGATGCAGCAGAAAAAGCGAAGAAAGATTTATCTGGTGTAGCACAGACACAAATTTCATTACCATTTATTACAGCTGGTGAAGCTGGACCATTGCACTTAGAAATGACTCTATCTCGTGCGAAATTTGATGAGTTATCATCTGACTTAGTAGAACGTACGATGAAACCAACTCGCCGTGCACTTTCTGATGCTGGATTATCTAAGAGCGATATTAATAAAGTTATCTTAGTTGGTGGTTCTACACGTATTCCAGCTGTACAAGAAGCGATTAAAAAAGAATTAGGTCAAGAACCTTCTAAAGGAGTTAACCCAGATGAAGTAGTAGCACTTGGTGCAGCTATTCAAGGCGGTGTTTTACAAGGTGACGTTAAAGACGTATTATTACTAGACGTAACACCACTTTCATTAGGTATTGAAACAATGGGTGCTGTATTTACTAAATTAATTGAACGTAATACAACAATCCCAACAAGTGCATCACAAGTGTTCTCTACAGCAGCGGATAACCAAACAGCGGTAGATATTCACGTGCTACAAGGGGAACGTGAGATGGCAGCAGATAACAAAACGCTTGGCCGTTTCCAATTAACTGATATTCCGCCAGCACCACGTGGAATGCCTCAAATCGAAGTATCCTTTGATATCGATGCGAACGGTATTGTTAATGTTAGAGCAAAAGATTTAGGAACAAATAAAGAACAATCGATTACAATCAAATCTTCTTCTGGTTTATCTGATGAAGAAGTAGATCGCATGGTAAAAGAAGCAGAAGAAAACGCTGAAGCGGATAAAGCACGCCGTGAAGAAGTAGAACTTCGCAACCAGGCAGATCAGCTTGTATTTACTACAGATAAAACATTAAAAGATTTAGGCGATAAAGTTTCTGAAGAAGATAAAAAACAAGCAGAAGCTGCGAGAGATGAATTAAAAGAAGCTTTAGAGTCTAATGACCAAGAACAAATCAAAGCGAAAAAAGATGCTTTGGAAGAAAAAGTTCAACAGCTTTCAGCAAAGCTTTATGAGCAAGTACAACAAGAAGCTCAAGCAAATCAAGGCGGAGAAAACGCTGGTGGACAACAAGGCGATGACGTTGTTGATGCTGATTATACAGAAGTCGATGATGACGATAAAGAAAATAAATAAAAATAAATAGTTACTGAATAAAAGTCAAAGTCAGGATTCTCTTGGCTTTGACTTTTTTACAGAATATTTATTGTGTAAGAGTAATATAGGCTTACAACCCTTTTGGTTCGAAGCTGATATTCATTGTTGCCACAGACAAATGAATGATGATATGATTAAACTTATGCAATCAGAGTGTCGGGAGTGAGTAATTTGGCAAAACGTGATTATTATGATGTTTTAGGTGTTGAGAAGGGCGCCTCGAAAGATGAAATAAAGAAGAGTTACCGGAAGCTGGCCCGTAAATACCATCCAGATGTGAATAAAGCGGAAGATGCAGCGGATAAATTTAAAGAAGTAAAAGAAGCCTATGAAGTATTAAGTGACGACCAAAAACGCGCACAATATGATCAATTTGGCCATGCAGGCGCCCAAAGTCAGGGCTTTGGAGGCTTTGGCGGCGGTGGCGCTCAAGACTTTGGCGGATTCAGTGATATTTTCGATATGTTTTTTGGCGGTGGCGGTCGAACTCGTGATCCAAATGCGCCACAACAAGGGGACGATTTACAATACACGCTGATACTTGACTTTGAGGAAGCAATTTTTGGAAAAGAAACAGATATTGAAGTTCCAAAAGAAGAAAAATGTGATACATGTAATGGTTCAGGTGCGAAGCCTGGAACAAAAGTAGAAACATGTTCGCATTGTCATGGATCAGGTCAATTAAATCAAGAACAAAATACACCATTTGGCCGTGTGGTAAACCGTCGCGTTTGTCATTACTGTAACGGAACCGGGAAAAATATTCCGGAAAAATGTAATACGTGTGGCGGTGCAGGAACAGTCCATAAAAAGAAAAAAATTCACATCAAAATTCCTGCTGGAATCGATGAAGGACAACAAATTCGTGTCTCTGGTAAGGGAGAGCCTGGAAAAAATGGCGGCCCAGCAGGTGATTTATTTGTCGTTGTTCGTGTTCGCAAGCATGATTTCTTTGTTCGTGAAGGTGACCATATTTTCTGTGAATTGCCACTTACCTTTGCGCAAGCTGCCTTAGGAGATGAAATTGAAGTTCCTACAGTTCACGGGAAGGTTAAATTAAGAATTCCTGCGGGTACACAAACCGGGAAGACTTTCCGCTTAAAAGGAAAAGGTGTTCCAAATGTTCACGGAAGAGGTTATGGAGATCAGCATATTAAAATAAAAGTGATGACACCAACCAATTTAACAGACAAACAAAAAAATCTGTTACGTGAATTTAATGAACTAGGTGGAAATGAATCTACAGATGAACAAGAGGATAACATTTTCCAGCGTTTTCGTAAGGCGTTTAAAGGAGAATAATCAGAGTAACCCTCCAGCTTGTAATGTTGAATCTAATCTCAGATAATCAGGCTGGGGGTATCTCTTTTTACATAGATAATCAAAAGGATGGCGGTGTTCAATATGAAATGGTCAGAGATTACCATTCTTACAACAAATGAAGCAGTAGAACCTATTTCAAATATTTTGCATGAAACAGGCGCGAGCGGATTAGTTATTGAAGATCCATTAGATTTAGAGCGTTTTGAAGGAGAAGGTTTTGGAGAAATAATTGAATTAGACCCGGCAAATTATCCTGAGGAAGGTGTTCGAGTAAAGGCGTATCTGCCAATGAACAGCTTTTTAGGGGAAACTGTAAACGAAATTAAGCAGGCGATAAACCAATTACTTCTTTATGATATTGATTTGGGGAAAAATCAGGTTACCCTTAGTGAAGTTCATGAAGAAGAGTGGGCCAGTGCTTGGAAGAAGTATTATAAGCCAGTCAAAATATCCAACCGAATTACAATTACACCAACTTGGGAAGATTATCAGCCGGTATCAACGGACGAGTTAATTATCGAGCTTGATCCGGGGATGGCTTTTGGAACAGGTACTCACCCTACGACAGTATTAAGTGTACAGGGCTTAGAAACTTACGTGCAACCAGGTGATAAAGTTATTGATGTGGGCTGCGGGTCAGGTGTACTAAGCATTGCTTCTGTGAAATTAGGAGCAGAATCGGTACAAGCATTTGATTTGGACGACGTAGCTGTTAAAAGTACAACAACGAATGTGAAATTAAACGACCTTCATGATAAGGTAACTGTTAAACAGAATAATTTACTCGATGGTGTAGAAGGGCATGCTGACGTTATTGTTTCTAATATACTCGCTGAAATTATTGTTCGTTTTGTACAAGATGCTTATAGCAATTTACGACCAGGCGGTTATTTTATCACTTCAGGAATTATCCAGAATAAGAAGCAGTTAGTCCGTGAACGGTTAGTAGAAGCTGGGTTTGATATTATCTCCATTAGCGAAATGGAAGATTGGATTTCCATTGTTGCGCAAAAACCGGAATAGAAGCAGGTGATGTAAGCATGCAGCGCTATTTTATTTCAAAAGAACAGGTAGAAGGTCAATCAATCCGAATCGTTGGGGAAGATGTTCACCATATTAGCAGAGTAATGCGGAATAAGCCAGGTGATGAGATTATTTGCAATACCGATGCTGGGAACTCTGCGCTTTGTAAAATTGAAGCGATGAATGAAACAGAAGTGCAAGTATCCATTAAAAGCTGGTTAGATGAATCTGTCGAACTGCCGGTAGAGGTTAGTATTGCACAAGGAATCCCTAAAGGGGATAAGTTTGAATGGATTCTTCAAAAAGGAACAGAGCTGGGTGCGGCAAAATTTATTCCATTTGCTGCAGAACGATCCGTTGCAAAGTGGGATGAGCAGAAGTTTTATAAAAAAGCAAAACGATTTCGAAAAATTATCAAAGAAGCCAGTGAGCAAAGCCATCGTAACCGGATTCCAGAGCTATCTGACGTTATGCCGTTAAAAGCATTACTTGAAGAAAGCGAATCTTATACAGTAAAGCTTTTTGCATATGAAGAAGAGGCTAAAGGATCGGAAAAAAATGCTTCTTCTTTTGCTTCGGTGCTGGAAAACTTATCTGATAAGGAGCGTATTCTTCTTGTTATAGGTCCTGAGGGCGGTATTTCTGTGGAAGAAGCAAATCATCTGAAAGAATATGGTTTCGAGGCAATAAGGCTCGGAAAGCGTATTTTGCGTACGGAAACAGCGGCATTATATGCGCTAGCTAGTATCTCTTATCATACGGAAGAGTTAAAATATAAAGGATAAAGAGGTTGGGATACAAAGAAAGTGTATCGTCCGAAGCGGGAATTCGCACAAATGGTGTTTGGAATTTGCTGGATAAAAAACACTTTTGTCTCGGCCTCTTTATTATTTTTTTAAATGAAAATAAAGCCAAGCCTCATCTTTTAAATAAGACAGTATGAAAAGTGCAAATGGACATCCTCTTACAGAAACGTTCTACCAATCTCACATTTTTCTATAAGTCGATGTGACTATCTTTCTAAAATTTTCTTCTCTTTCAAAGAAAATTACGTATAATGAATACAGTAAAAGCTTTACAAGATTATTGTAATTTTATTTTTAGTTGAGGAGGGATAGCAAATGAATGAACCCAATTTGGTACAAGAAAGAGAAGAAGATAATGAACTCAAAATAAAAATCGAGAGAAAAGAGGGTGAGCCTACTGCAGCTTTTAAAGGTGCTTCATGGGCTGCTTTATTAATTGGTGTCTCGGCTTATCTTATCGGTCTGTTCAACGCTTCAATGGAACTGAACGAAAAAGGATATTATTTTGCTGTATTAATATTCGGGCTTTATTCCGCGGTATCGTTGCAAAAAGTTGTAAGAGATAGAGATGAGGGAGTTCCCGTAACTAATATTTATTATGGGATTAGCTGGGTTGCGCTTATTATATCTATTTCCTTAATTGGAATTGGTTTATACAATGCAGGAAGTATCATTTTAAGTGAAAAAGGATTTTATGGAATGGCATTTGTACTCAGTTTATTTTCAGCAGTAACAGTACAGAAAAATATTAGAGATACAGAGAAAGCAAGAGAAAAAGAATAAGAATTGTTTTGAATATGAAAGGTCTAATTTCTTTAAGAGGTGAAGGAATTAGGCTTTTTGTTTATACACTTGAAGTTTTAAAAATTTAAAAAGTAAAGTATAAATATAGCAACGGTTATAATAAGCCGAGTAATCGTGTCCCCTAATCGGTGCGTGTTTCTTGTTTCAATTAACAGCAATATAAAAGTTCTAAACTTTTATTATTGAAATATGCAGAAGATTAAATTATTAATGTTATAATAATGGGTATATTCAGTCCTTTTATCGGTTAATAGCATTGGTTTTGGTTTTCGATTGTCTGGTTTAACTTATGTGTTTATAGATATATTTAACTAATTTTTATCGGAATTTGATTTGTGTCTTACTTAAGATAGCTTAATACCCAATATCTATATTGAAAGTGGGGAGAGTCTATTGTATAAACAGATTCAATTAAACGGAATAACGAAAACCTACGGAAAACAAAACGTAAAGACAGTAGCGTTAAATGACATATCAATTCGGCTTCATAAAAACAATCTCACAAGTATCGTTGGTTCATCGGGATCTGGTAAATCCACGCTATTAAGTATCGTTGGTACACTTGAAAAGCCGACAAAAGGGACGGTTTATTATGATGAAAAAAATATCAGTGAGATTCGAGCTAATCAATTATCCGAACTTCGAAATATACACATTGGATTTATCTTTCAACAATTTCATTTGCTGCCGGCGTTAACAGCGATTGAGAATGTATTGGCTCCTTTATTTCATCGTAAGACTAGCTACAATAAAAATACAAAAGCGAAAGAACTACTTGAATTAGTTGGTCTCAGTGACAAGCTTCATGCTTTACCTTCCCAGTTATCAGGGGGTCAGCAACAGCGTGTGGCAATTGCAAGAGCCCTGATTGCTGAACCAGATTGGATATTAGCAGATGAGCCTACAGGGAATTTAGATACCGAAACTAGTGAAAAAATTATCGCGTTATTAATGGAAATAAAACAACAAACAGCTTGTGGTATCTTGCTCGTTACACATGACATAGCCCTAAGCAGGCAGGCTGACCGTATTATTGAAATGAAGGATGGGCAAATAATAGCTGATACAAGAATAAATAACAATCTGGTTCAGACAAATGATTAAGTGGATTGTCAGCCACTGGAAGAGGGATACAGGAAAATTTGCCCTGTTAGTTATTGGTGCCTTATTAATTAGTAGTGGATTGAGTATTCTAATTGGTTTGTCAGAGTCAAGTAAAGGAACAATTGTAAATTCATTAGAGAAGAAGTGGAATGCTTCATATGATATTGTCGTTCGTCCAAGTGGCACCAAAAGTGAGACGGAAAAAGATGGATTGATAGATCCTAACTATTTAAGCGGTCTTCAGGGTGGCATATCATTTGATGACCTAGATAAAATTAAAGAAATAGATGATGTGGAGATTGCAGCACCAATTAGTATACTTGGTTTTTCATCAATAATAGAGATATTTGGTGAGGTTCATTTTCCGGAAAGCGGTATTTATAAGATAACAACAAATTATGTGGAAAATGACGGAGTTCGAGACTATTCAGATGGTTATACTGCCTATTATGGCTTTGATATTGGACTAAACCATGAAGATATGGATATAATTTCACGTTATGGTTTGTTTGCAAGCACAGAAGAGAACCTTGAATTACATGGATCTTTTACTTTTTTAGTTGCGGGTATCGACCCTGCTGAAGAAGCACAGCTCGTTGGATTGGATGAAGCTGTGGATGGAAGCAGATATTTTTCTGATTCAGACAAGGTGCATTCAATCAATGAAACCAGTCAAGGAGATGAGGAGTTAGAAGAACTGGGACTGGATTTTAATTATAAGAGAGTAACTGCGCCTGTCATCATGAGTAATTTTTCTTTCGTTAATAATTATCAGGAGGCAATACTTGAGAAGTTAGATTTAGAAACTGATTTGGAATCAGAAGAAGATATAAAAGAATTCTTAACGGAGCTTGAGCAAAACGGAAAAGAGGATTATCTGGATACATTTGAGACAGAGCCAGTGGAAACTGTGAAAGCTACGTCCGAAGAGCTTCATGAAAATTTGCTGGAGCAATCTTCACTTGGAGCGTACAGGGACTTGATACTTTATGAGAAACCCAGCCCATTAACTTATAAGGCGGTTCCATCTCCGTTTCCAGAACGATGGAACATTGCCTATGAAATCGTTCCTCCTGCTAATCAAACAGTGAATATTCCTGGAGAAAAGAATGGAGATATATCTGATTATACTTATTACACAAAATACAGAGAATTAGCCTTTTATGATGACCCGTCCTTGAGCAGAGCACCTAGATTAACCCCTGATTTTTTAGATTACTATGACCCCCGGCAGCTATCTATATCCAGTGATCCTGTTACAGAGCTGCCGATGGAAACTTACCGGACACCGACTGCGAAACATATGTTGGATGCTTCCAACAGCCCGGTAAATCCGCCGAAACAAGTAACTGCAACGTCAAATCCTTTTGGATATTTGATGCAATCACCAACGATGCTCACAACCATGGAAGCAGCAAGAAAAATAATGGGAGAAGAGGCAATTTCGGCAGTACGAATTAAAGTTTCCGGTGTCAATAGCCCTGGTCCGGAAAGTCAGTCAAAGCTTGAGGCTGTTGCTCAGGAAATAAGAAGTGAAACTGGATTGGAAGCAGATATTACCTTAGGATCTTCCCCGCAGCCTGTATTAATTAAGATTCCATCGGTCGATGACTTAGATAGTCTTGGCTGGGTTGAACAGCCATGGATTAAAACTGGTGAGTCTATTGCCATTTATGATGAAGCGGTCTTAGGCTATTCTGGGATTATTATCTGCTTGATGGCGGTCGCAATTATGTATGTTTTTACAACAAATCTTATTGCTTTTTTATCGAGAAAAAAAGAATTTGCTGTTTTAAAAGCGGTAGGATGGAGAAACAGCAAGCTCCGTCATTTGCTGCTAACTGAATCTATGCTGATTGGGGGATTTGTAAGTTTCCTCACATTCATTGTTCTACTTATTCTTCGACAGGAAAACCCGGAATCTCTATCTATTTGGCGTATCTGTTTGATTATTTGTTTCATTTTATTGATATACTTTGTAGGAGCACTTTATCCAAGCTATTTAGTCCACAATATAAGCCCGCATCAAGTAATGAAGCAGGGTGAAGTAAGCGCAAAAGGGGCACGCTTTGGACGGACTAATGGCGTGGTAAGCCTTGCGCGAAATAACTTAATCAGCAGGTGGACGCGTAATCTCGTATCTGTGCTGGCAATCAGTCTGCCGACAGCATTGTTAATTCTCTTTCTATTTGTCTCTTTCCAGCTTAATGGCGTTATGTATACGAGCTGGCTTGGTGAATATGTAGCATTAGAAATTGGCTCGATGCATTATTATGCTATTATTCTTTCACTTATTATTGCTATTATGACAACTGCAGAACTTATTTGGCAAAATGTACTTGAAAGAACAAGGGAAATTGCCCTTTTTAAAGCACTTGGCTGGGGAAATCCCAGAATTTATATGATGGTCTTGCTAGAAGGAGCAATACTCGGTTTAATTTCTGGAATCGTTGGTATTTTTCTATCTATTGGTATTTTATCGTACCTGTATGGAGATAGCTTATCATTCGGCCAATGGCTATGGTTAGTTTTGATTAATGTGGGTATTCCCGTTGTTGTCGGACTGTTTAGTGCGGTATTTCCCTCTATTCGGGCAGTGAATATAGAACCATATAGGGGATTGGAGTGATTAAATTGAAACTGTGTAAGGAGCTTAGGGGGACTATATTTCCCTAGTGATCACACTGGTAACATTCTCTTCATTGAAAGGGCATATTATCTTAAATGAACCACTTCAAAAGTTAGCTAGATCATATGCGTTATTATCGCCAATTTACCTTACAATTATCATGGACAGAATGGTTTACCGAACTGATATGTTATTATATTTCTAAACTAACTAGTGTATACTTTTAAGACTGTTGATGCACAAACAGTCAATTTAAATAACATTTTCTTAAAAAACAAATAGCAGCTAGCTAATGAAAGCCAATGTTCATCCCATAGAACGTTGGTTTTTTAGATTGTTATTTTTCTTCTATAAATGTGTTTCATCAACAGCTCCAGGATTATACAAGTATGTTATATTGGTTAAGGGATTAATAGAAGGGAACTCTGTTTAAACAGAGTTTTAGCATGAATACGGAGAGTTTGTCTTTTGGATGAAGGAATGACGTTTGGTTTTCGCTGTCCAGATAATTTAACCGATTAATAAACTGTATATGAAAAATTTGACAGGCATGCAGGGAAAACTTAAAATTTTCTCTGTTGACTATATCCAATAATGCTGTCAGGAGTGATAATGTTTGAATTTAGAAAGAGAAGGAACAATACAACATAACCCAACAGGAGCAACTCGGTTGGGATTAGCATTGCTGCTCGGACTGCTTGCTTTTTTGGGACCGCTTAATATTGACATGTATTTGCCCAGCTTTCCTGAAATTGCTCATGATTTAGGCACAAGTGCCACACTTGTACAGGCTAGTTTAACAGCCTGTTTACTAGGTCTTGCAATAGGGCAATTGTTTGCCGGTCCTCTCAGTGATGCTCACGGAAGAAGGAAGCCGTTATTAATTGCTACTTTCTTATTTGCCTTGGCCTCCATTTTGTGTGCTTTAGCTCCTAATATTGTTATATTAATTGCAATGCGGTTTTTACAGGGGTTAACTGCCTCAGCAGGAGTTGTTCTCTCGCGTGCAGTTGTACGGGATGTATTCAGTGGACAAGCGCTTACGAAGTTTTTTTCATTGTTAATGGTAATTAATGCTATCGCTCCTATGATTGCCCCGATGATTGGCGGGTTTATTCTGTCGTTTGAGTCAACCAGCTGGAAGAGTATTTTTTTCTTTTTAAGTATCGTCGGCCTGCTTATGGTTACCATTGTAGCTACGAAACTTAAAGAGACCTTACCACCACATAAGCGTATCCCAAGTTCAGCTGGGGCCTCGATAAAAACAATGGGTAGCTTGCTGAAAGATCGTTCCTTTATCGGCTATGCCTTAGTCGTCGGTTTTATTCATGGCGGCAGCTTTGCCTATGTGTCCGGGACTCCATTTATATATCAGGATATCTATGGTGTATCTCCGCAGGTATTTAGTGTGTTATTTGGTATTAATGGACTGGCAATTATTACAGGGAGTTTTATTATCGGACGCTTCAGTGGAATTATTGCAGAAAAAACGCTGCTTCAAATTGCTGTTGTGACTGCACTCACAGCTACGACGCTATTGCTTGTCATGACCATTATTGAAGGACCTTTAGCACTGATTGTCACCTTTATTTTTATTTATATGATCACAATGGGTATGATCTTGACTAGCACTTTTACATTAGGAATGGCTAAACAGGATCATCGTGCAGGAAGTGCGAGTGCTGTTTTAGGCATGCTTCCATTACTACTTGGTTCTATTTTTTCACCGCTCGCAGGCATTAATGAGGCATCCGCAGTACCGATGGGATTGATTTTATTTACAACGACGTTCATTGGTTTTATCGTTTTCTTTACACTTGTCAAAAAAGCTGAAGGAAAGACATGAGTGAAGTTTGTTGGAATGATAGGTTAAGTAGTATCAGGTGAAATAAAGCAGGGATAAATATTGATTTTAAGCAGATTTATCCCTGCTTTTAGTATATATCAGCAGGTTAGATACAATGTATGAAATTTTCAATAAAAGGGATCAACAACAGGTTAATAACCAACATGGCCAGAATGCCAAACTGCAAGCATTTTATCGTATTTGGACTAGAAATGAGGCGCTTTTTAAAGCTATTAATTAAACTAATTGGTTATTTAGATCTAAAGTTATTGAAAATGATTTTATGATATCAATTACAGTAAAAAACACTGGTGAACACATCATTGGGAGTATCTATAAACTTGATATTAATCAGATGCTATAATGCTTGCATTAAATAATTTCGTTCAGGTAAATGTATGATAATTTATCATGCTTATAAGATGGAATAAAACCAACTGAGTCTCAGTAATTTTTGTGAAGGCATTAACCTCTGCGAATGACTTAAATCATGTAACTGACTAACTATGATTTATTATTGTCCTGCACTATTTTTTACGAATAATTCTCTTTTGTAGACGATTGGAAGTAATACAATAAAAATGCAAGCAACTGTAATTAAAATAATGTATTGGCTAATGTTTAATCCGTTGCTAAAATTGTGAAGAATGGGATTGAACCATTCAAAAATATAGGAGAAACCCCAAACTTCAGAAAAAGCTCTAGCAATCGGTGGTAAACCGGCAACGCTGTTATACCCTCCAGCACCAAAGAAGGTTGCCATGAATGTCACAATAATAATTGGTTGGATAACCCGATACCTCTTTAATAAATGAGCAATAATGATGCCAAAGATAGAACAAGCAATTAAAGCTGGTATGATACCAATATAAATCGTCAATAGATTTTGTGGTTCCAATCGAAATACAAGCATCCCTACAATCATGGTAGAAATGGAAGCGGCAAACGCCATCAAAATGGAAGTCAAAATGGTTCCTATTCCTCCAAAGATATTATTCAACGGAGTAAGAGATATTTCTTTCTGGGTTCGATTTTCTATATCAAATGCGAATAAATTTGCTGCTGTGATAGTAGCAGTGAACATTAGTGCAAGTAAGACACTGCTGCCTGCAATAAAGGACTCTCGCCAAACATCTTCTTTTTTCTCTGTGATGAGTTCAGGTGCTGCAATGAGTTCATTATTATTTACGAGTTGGTTTAAAACTGTGTGTTCCAAACGCAAACGAACATTTTTCATCATATCTGTATTAATATTAAAAGTTTCTGTATAAACGTTCTGCGATTGATGAAAGTTATCAGGGATACGAATAAGCATCTGCAATCTTCCGTCTTTAACAGCATCACTAGCTTCTTCGTGATCCATCTCCATAATTGAAAAATAAGGTGTGATATTAGAATGAGCTGTTTCTAAATGGTATATAAATTCCTGTGCCTCTTCACTATTGGATTCATTTACCAGTCCAACAGGCCAGTCATCTCCACCTGCACCCATGATAAGCGCTGTTAAAATCATCACAACAATAGGCATTACGAAAGGTGCGATAAGAAATTGTTTTTGACGTAACAATAATTTGATATTTCTTTTGTTAACAGCAGCAACTGCATGATATCCTGTTTTCCATTTCACATTGATTTCTCCTTCCTATATTTTTTTTTCGTTTACTGTCCTCCAGATGTAAACATATTGTTTTTTAATTTAACAATTGAAGCCCAACTAAATATCAGAATTGTTGTGGGAATTGTAATGACACTTATATAAAAGCTTGTGGCAGTTGTCAAAGGATTAGCTGTGTGCGTTAGTAGATTATTTTTTCCAGTCACAAAAATAACCCTCATGGTATCTGTAATATAAGACATAGGCAGATAACTAGCGATTCTCCAAATAAATTCGATAGGGCCACCGTGAGCAAAACCACGAATGGAAGATTCATTTCCACTTAATAAGTAAAGTGAAATACCAAGCACAGCAGATAAAGTGATAACCGGTAAAGATTTTTTAATTGTTACTGCGGTAAAAGCTCCTAAAGAAGCCCCTATTAGAAATAGAATTAAGAGCCAGCCGATAATAGCCAAAGATACATCGGCAATTGGAAAGTTTAGGGTAAACGCCATTAAAATCATTACGAAAATCGTCGTAACTGTTGTAAGAAGTAAAGCTGTAAGAGCTTTTGCCACTAATAACGGAGCAAATCCGTTTGGAGACAAGGAAATCTCTTTACTTGTTCGCTCCTCCCATTCTCTTGTTATTAAAGTCCCTGTATTAACCATTCCAGAATAAACCACTGCAAACATTAATAAACCGATAGATACATAAAACTTCATTGAAATATCATTTTTAAACGTTGAAGCTTCTTCAGTTATACTAATATTACTTGCACTATCTCTGTTTTCCTGAAATTGATATAATGCATGAGAAAGCCGAAGTCGGAAGTTTTTTGTTCCATCCGAATTCATATTGTTAACAAATAACTTCACCTTTGTGTCTTCACCTTGTTCTAATTGCTGATCAAAATTCTCAGGTATTTCAACGAGAGCAGGAACTTCTCCATTTTTGTACATTTGAAAAGCTTCTTCTGGGTCATAAGTTCTTATTTCGTAATAAGGTCCATCTTCAATTTCCATATTTTTCATTATTGTTGTAAGTTCCTTGCTAGCAGTATCATCTGAATGTTGTGCAACCGCAACTGGATTGGTGGTAGACAATTGCGAAATAAGGGAATAGAGAAAGATAAAAACAATAGGAACAATAATACTTAAAATAAGCATAGAAGGATTTCTAAAAGATATTTTTAAGTCTTTTGTCATCATTCCTTTGATAGCTTGAAACATGATATATCCCTCCTAGTTTCTTAATTCACATCCAGTGAAATGTAGAAAAACATCATTTAACGTTGGTTCATTCATTTCAAAACTGTTGATTTTATCATTTAAGAAATTGATGTGATTCATTAAAGTGAAAAATTCTTTTCTGTCTTCTAGCTGAACTTCAATATCTGTTTTATCTTGTTTCAACTTATAAACTTCTTGAAGAGCATTTACAGCCTTTCCAGCTGCATCTTGATTCTGAAAGTTAAGTAAAACAGTATTTTTATCAATTTTTTCTTTCAAGCTTTTCGGTGTTCCAGCAATGATTTCTTTACCATGGTCAATAATAAAAATATGATCAGCAAGTGCTTCAGCTTCTTCCATTGAATTAGTAGTTAAGAAAACTGTTTTACCTTGTTTAGCTAAATTTCTAATTTGATTCCAAATCGCATTGCGGGATTGGACGTCTACTCCTAATGTCGGTTCATCGAGTAATAATATATCTGGTGAAGTTAATAGTGCTCTTCCAAGAGCTAATCTGCGCTGCATTCCTCCAGAATATGTCCCCACACGATCGTCTTTTCTTTTTTCTAAACCAACTAGGTCTAGAGCGTGTTGAATACTAGAGTGCCAATCTTTTTTTGGAATACCATAGTATTGAGCGTGAAACATTAAATTTTCATGGGCTGTTAAGTCATTGTAAAGTGCGGTTTCCTGAGGTACAACAGCCAATAAATCACGTACTTTCTTCATATCTTTAACAGGATCTAAATTCATTACCTTAATTGTTCCATCAGTTGGTCTGTTCAGTCCATTAATCATATTAATGGTAGTTGTTTTACCGGAACCGTTCGGCCCCAGTAACGCAAATACTGTTCCGGACTCTACCTCAAGATTTAAATTCTTTAGAGCATAAAATACTTCTCCTTTCTTTTTACTATACGATTTGTTTAAGTTATTAATGGAAATGGTTTTCATTAAATTACCTCCTAATAAAAAGGATAATATCTTGTAAGGTTGAACTAATTATTTTCAAACAACATGTTGTTGGCTTTATTGTAATTCAAGTATAATAGGGGAACAACCGAAAAATATTAATGATTTGTTGGTTAACAAACACGAACGATAAAAATGTTTACAAAGATATAGATAAACAACAAAAAGGGAGGAAATGTTTGTTGGGAAAATCAAATGATTTACGTATCGTTAAGACAAAGCAGCTTCTAAAAGAATCATTGTTAAGCCTTCTTGGAGAAATAGAATTTGAAGAGATAACGATAAAGAAATTAACAGAACGTGCACAAATCAATCGATCAACATTCTATGCGCATTTTTATGATAAGTTTGATTTATTAGAGAAAACGATCAATGATGAATTGGTTTCTTTTGTGGAGGAAGTAGCACCAAAGAGTGAGGAAGAATTGAGTTTAACAGAAATTCCCAATCCTTTTTATTTAAGAGCAACACAATATATTTATCAGCATGAAGCGTTTTTTAAGCTAATGATGGGGGAGAACGGAATTCCTTCCTTTCAACAACGGTTTTTAAAAATTATAGAACAACATATGACAGAGCATTTAAAAAGATTTCACCCTAACCCAAAGAAAATGGAAATCCCGAAGGAGCTTTTTATTTATTATGTTGCTCATGGTTATGTTGGAGTTGTTTCCTATTGGCTGGAGAATGGCATGCAGTATTCCCCGGAATATATGGCAGAAAAACTCTCCTATATGACAATTGAAGGGCCTTTTAGTGCTGCTGGATTGAAATAAAGCATAAACTTGTATGAAGTTAAATGATTCAAAATAAATAAATGAACAAATTTCTGAATAAACGAAAAGTTTATTTGAGGCAAAGTAAAAATGAACATTAATTAGCCGATTTTATACTTATAGAGAAATAGTTAACATGAGCTGTTTCTCTTTCTATCTTAAAAAAGGAATAAGGTGTTTTGATATGCGTTTTAAGTATCTCTTTCTTTTTTATTTTAATAATATAAGAAGAAATAAACTTTATCTTATAACTAGTATTGGATTTATTCTGGTTCTTTCTATTCGTATTCTTATGCATATGAATACATGGTTTGATCAAGAAAATTATAGCGATCTTCTAGCCGAAATTGTTTTAGTTGTACAAATGGTCTCTATCTTATATATGATTTATTTTTATAATAGTTTCTCAAATGAGCTAAAGTTTGGAGTTCATAATTTTTTTGTAGATGGTTATAAAATTCTATTAGAGAAGATAACTGCATTATTATTTGTACATTTCCTTTTTCAAGCTTTTTTGCTGTCAATTGTATATATTATTTTTTTTATTTTATACTTATTTGTTGGCGTTGAATGGTCTTCTATTTATCTATCTGTATTCCGTTATTTAACTGACTATATGTTTTTTCCACTTTTACTTACTGCATTAATAGGAATAATTTTTGCATTGATCTTTGGGAGACATAAAATTAGTATTATTTTCATTCTTCTTACATGGTTTTTTACAGGTGGAATTAATCAAGAAGTATTTGCTTCTTTTTTTAAAGGTGTAGGGTCAACAGATTGGGAAACTTTACTTAGCATCGGACCAAACAGTATTTATACTGTTTATAAATCTTATATGGGATTTAACACTAATATCGGATTGGAGTTAAGAATACTTTCGTGGCTGTTACTTTTACTCTTATTATTGTTAGTTGTATCTACAAAATGGGCTATTATAAAGAGAGAGAGACATAAAGCATGGGTAATAGTTCTTGCTTTGCTTTTATTTAGTTTTGGGACAGGTTATCTATCTATTCAATATAATACGAGCACATTTAATCTTTCTGACCATTCCTATGAAATAGAGAAATATAGACATATGAAGGAAACTGAGGTGGACTTGAATTATAATATTGAATCATACCGAATTATATTGGAAGGGAATCAAATTGACGCTGAAATCGAATTGAAGGATATGAATACAAAGAATCCTTCATTTCAGCTTTATCATGGCTTTCCGATAGAGAAAATAATAATTGATGGGGAAGATGTTTCTTATTATCGGGAAGGAGATATTGTTCATATTGAAAGTCCAACAGAACATTTCACGAAAATCAATTTTAACTATGAGTTAAAGGATACAGGATTAATTTATTCTGAAAAAGGTGGGACTATCTTATTGGCTGACCAAGCCTGGTATCCTAAAAAAAGGGAGGAACACATATATACGGCAAATGAAGATGGGGATATCGACGTCACAGATGATTTTTTAAAAGTAAATGAACGTTATCATTTTAAACTTTTTGCAGAAGGAATTTTATTTACGAATTTGCAAAGTGTAGATAATCATTTCGAAGGAGAGGTAAGTGGGGTATCTATTGTAAAAGGTCAAGGAAATCAGTTAGATTATAAAGGTTATGAAGTTACTTATCCAGCGGATTGGCCAGATATGTCCAGCCGAACAGAAGAAGTTATATCTCGATTAGAAATTATTTTTGAGGAGGTAAACCAAATTGTCCATACGGATTTTAATGAACTTCCATCTAAAATATTATATCTAACAGATGGCCGATCTGCTTTTCTTCATAAAGATCATCTTGTATATAATACATCCGGAATTACTACAGCAATTACTGATCCTGAAACACTTAGCGCTTTTGATGAAAATCTGATCAAAATTATGGTAGAACCAAAAGGTCCGACACTTATGTTTGATGAGTGGGTAAATATCACTTCACTTATGATTAAAGGAGAATATGATTTTCCAGTCTTTTTTCAGAGTCCTGTCATAGATATACTAGGTACTTCTTCGGAGGAGAGAGTGAATGCAATTCATGCAGAATTTGGTTTGTGGGATATTGACAAGAAAAGGAGCTTCTTAAAGGAATGGTATCAGGAAATGGATGAGACATGGACATGGGACGATGTGGAAGCACTTATGGAAGCGAGGAAAACCCAGTGAATATATATGTAGAAGGTTTATGTAAAGCATTTAAAAAGAAATCTGTTTTATCAGATGTTCACTTATCTTTTTCCGGCGTATACGGTCTATTAGGTCCGAATGGGGCCGGGAAAACGACCTTGATGAAAATATTAGCAGGATTGGAGTCCTTTCAGTCAGGAATTGTTTATATGGATGAGCAAGTAATCAGTACAAAATCCTATGTGAAAAAGATTGATGCTATTGGCTATTTATCTCAAGATTTTATGGTATATCCTGAGTTAACAGTTTATCAAGTGTTGGAGCATATTGCTGTTCTGCAGGGAAAAAAGGTAACAGAAACAGCTGAAAAGATTCATGATGTATTAAAAAAAGTGAATTTACAGCACCAAGAAAAAAAGAAAATGAAAGAGTTATCTGGAGGTATGCGCAGACGGGTTGGTATTGCTCAATTATTGCTGCGGGAGCCATCAGTACTATTATTTGATGAACCGACAGCAGGGCTGGATATTGAAGAAAGAGTGCGTTTTCGAAATTTATTAAAAAAACTGGGAAAGCATCATTTGGTTATTATATCTTCCCATTTAGTAGAAGATATTGAATTTTTATGTAATCGTATCGGCATTATTAAGGATGGAAATGTTCTATTTGAGGGGAAACCACAAGAACTGAAAGAGAAAGCAAATGAACAAGTATATCAATTGGAAATTAGGCCGGAAGAATTGGATGATGTGATTGGCAAACAGGAAGTTATTCAGATGGAAGATAATGGATCGCGTATTTTAGTTAGATTCTTGTCAGATGAACCAATTGGAGAGGTAGTTTCGCCAAGGTTGATTGATGGTTATTTAACCATATTGAAAGCGAGTTATATCCATGAATAAAATAAAACATCATTTTCAGTTTGACATCCGTTTGTTAAAAGGGATCTATATGCTTCCGTTTATAGGATATTTGATAGCATTGTTACTTATGGTACTGAGTTATCCAGAAGGTTCTTATTTACCATACATCTTTTTACAAGGGATAGCTATACCGGCAGCGGGGCTGCATTTAGTTTTTTTATATACCCCAATTTATGAGGAAGGAGCGACGGATACTTTATTACATTATTACAGGAGAAATCTCGTCAATGACTTACTGCGGTATAGCTTATTACACGGGGTTTTTATTTTATTCTTAACTGGTTTGCTTGTCTTAGTAAAAGGGGTGGAATTTTTAGATTTAATCAAGGTTATGCATCTATTTTTATTGTTCCTTTTTTATCAAGTTATTGGTATTTCTATATTAACTATTGTGAAATCATTGGAAATTACAATAGCTATCTATGCTATCTACACAGTAACAGAAGTTGTAACACTTGGGAATTTCCTGCCTTGGCCGCATTTGTTTCTATTTGAGGAGCCTTTTTATGATATTTGGCTTTTTCTTACATTTTTCTTTTTGGTTGTAGGTATCATTTTATCCATTGTGCAATTAATTCGTGCTTTAAAATAAGCGAAAGTATTACGATGAAGGAGCCCTAACTTTGCATTGATCCACTGAGGCAAAGGACGGCCATTAGTGTTTGGCAAGCTCCTAGAAATTAAATTAAGAGGACTTATACCTAATACAAACTCACATAAGAACTCATTTATATCAGTTTATAATTTTTGAATGTGTTCTAGTAATCTTTCTCATCTGGTAAGGTAATAGTAACATAAGAAAACTAAAGGTGGTGAGCGAGGATTGCTAAGTTAGGAATCGAGCATTTGATGAATTAAACAGAATGATAATACAAAAATACGATTAAACTAAAATACAATGGTAACGAAAAGATGATTGTAACCTACAGATAACAAGTATTAATAAGAAACGAAAAGGATTTGCTCTTTTTTTTCTAAATAAATAAATCGGGTGCGTTTCACCCGATTTATTTATTAATCAACTATCATTGAAGGATTGTCACTTGAAGAGGAATCATCGTCTATTTCGTTATCTGTTTTAACGCCAATACTAGATAGGATTACAACTGCACAAACTATAACGCATACTACTAAAACATATCCAAGTATCTTATATCCTCTAGTTTGACTTTTTATTATGAGATAACAACCTACAATTAGCATAGCTAATAAAATCAGCCACAACATCTTTTATCAGCTCCTTGGTTGTTCTTATAAATCTTAGTTATAATCATATGACCCATCTGAATAGCTTACAATTTGAAATCGAGGATACCAGTTTTAGATATTAAAAATACCTACATCAAGGGAAGGATGGGCTTGAATATCTGAACTGTATCTGCTGGAAGTTAAATCAGTATCATCTCTCGTGAGTTCCTCATAAGACCATCCTAAAGATGGATTTCCAGGAACCACCGATCTAGATCCGTCTGTCACATTTCCTCCTGAATACTCCCGAGTTATTATTGACTATTAATCTTTCTATAGTGATATATACCCGCACACACCTTTTCCTAAACATGGTTTATTTGGTGTTTTACTATTATTATATAAAAGTAAAATACCTCTCGTGACTTCGTATAGACCTGATCTTCAACATCCAATTAGCAATTCTGCATAGGTATTTTTTTATTTAGTAAAAGGAGTGAATTTCATAATCCAAAGCTCTTGTGCCCCAAGCGTTTTGAAGCAAAATAAGAAGTATCTCCCCAAATCTTGTATAATGGTAGTTGACTACACAACCATAAAAAGACTGGAGGAGTACTTCTTATGACCATTATACAACAACCAAGTTTATTTGGCATCCAAGAACTTTACGATATGGAGCCTACCCAACAATATGAAGCCATTATTTCAGCAATAGATAAAGATAAGATTTAGCTACAATCAATAAGAAATCCCGGCTTGAAGCGCCTGTGCGGAGCTTATCCAAGTTACATATTTTTTGTTTTTTTAAATACACTTTCGAAAATTCGGTTCGTCTTTGTATTTTTAAAAAGAGCAATTATGAAATTCAGTCATCTATATAAAATTATTTATTTTACGTGTAATATGAATTAGAGCTTAGTAGACCAAATTATCAAATAGAGATAAAAAACCTCGTGTTTATTTTGAATATATTGAAAGGGGACTAAGTTGCCTATGGAGAAAAAACAACAGAGGAGTATTATTTTTTGTACTTTGCAATTAACTATCATTATTTTTCTGTTTATTATATTTAGAACGTTATTTGATTCTATGATCCTCGATTATATTGGTGATTCAGCCGTCCTCGGTTTTTTCTTTGTAATTATATTCTTATCATTAAAAAATAATCGTGCTTTCTTTTCTGAAAAACTGACATTTGATTTTTTTCGAAGCCTGAAGAATTATATTTATGTCTTTGTGGGTTATCTACTCGTAATTGTTTCATCAGGGTTAGTTTCATATCTTTCTGTCAACAGCCAAGATTATGAAGTAGAAATCATACAGATAACTTCTATACCAATTATCATCTTGTTTATAGTAGCAACGTGTATATTTGGTCCAGTTTGGGAAGAGTTATTCATGAAAAGAGTCATTTTGGATTTTTCACGAATTTATCTTCCGTTTTGGCTGGGAATGATAATTACTTCATTGATTTTCGCTTTGTTGCATAATGTTCCTCTACCGCAGAGACTTTTTATATTTATGCTAAGCGTTATCACGTGCTTCGTTTATAAAAAAACAGACTCGTTATATGGTCCAATTTTAATTCATAGTTTATGGAATTTCACAAGTTTGGTATAAAGGATAGTATGGAAATTATATTGATGTAGAAAATTAAAAAGGTTTAAGATTAATCTCATTGCTATAAATGGATGAAGTAACTGACGGATTAGCAGTTGTTTTGTCATATGATTGGGAAAGAAAAGTTGAAAAAGTTTAAATTCGTTAAAGGATGGATGATGATCAAGGTAGAAAAATGAATCTTTCACCTTAATTTATGGACATAGAAAGGTTCTTTTGTATTCTATTTCTAGTTTTTTGTGATAATATAAGATACGATGTAAACTAAATAACAATGTTAATGAAAGGATGATATATAAATGGCTGAAAAGCTGCCCAAAACCGTCAGTTTCCACACTCTCGGTTGCAAGGTGAACCATTACGAGACTGAGGGCATTTGGAGAATGTTTAAGGAACAGGGCTATGAACGTGTAGACTTTGACCATGATGCGGACGTTTATGTTATCAATACATGTACTGTTACCAATACAGGTGATAAAAAAAGCAGACAAACGATTCGCCGTGCCATTAGAAAGAACCCGGACGCTGTAGTCTGTGTAACGGGCTGTTATGCACAAACATCTCCTGGTGAAATCATGGAGATACCGGGTGTAGATGTTGTAGTAGGTACACAGGACCGTAAAAACATCTTCACGTATATTGAAGAGCATGAGAAAACAAAAGCCCCTGTAAATGGCGTATCAAACATTATGAAAAATCGTGTGTTTGAGGAAATGGACGTGCCTGTATTCACAGACCGTACACGAGCATCGCTCAAAATCCAAGAAGGATGTAATAACTTTTGTACATTTTGTATCATCCCTTGGTCAAGAGGTTTGTTGCGCTCACGAGACCCTGAAAATGTCATTGAGCAAGCAAATAAATTAGTCGAAGCAGGGTATAAGGAGCTTGTACTGACAGGAATACATACAGCAGGGTACGGGGAAGACTTAAAAGACTATAATTTTGCAATGCTTCTTGAAGAGCTGGAGCAGGTGGAAGGATTGGAACGTATCCGCATTAGCTCTATTGAAGCGAGCCAAATAACAGATGAAGTAATTCGCGTACTAGACAGAAGTAAAAAGATCGTGCGTCACTTACACATTCCATTACAATCTGGTTCAGACAGCGTGTTGGCGAGAATGCGCCGTAAGTATTCAACCGATTTTTACCGTCAAAAAGTGAAAAAGATACAAAAGGCACTTCCGGGATTAGCTATTACATCCGATGTTATCGTTGGCTTCCCTGGAGAAACAGAGGAAGAATTCCAGGAAACGTATGATTTCATTAAAGAAATTGGTTACTCTGAACTTCATGTATTCCCATTTTCGAGAAGAACTGGTACGCCAGCAGCAAGAATGGACAACCAGATCGAAGACGAAGTAAAAGAAAGACGTGTACATGAGTTAATTACATTATCTGATCAGCTTGCAAAAGAATATGCTTCCAAATACGAAAACGAAGTATTGGAAGTAATTCCAGAGGAGCATGCAAGTGAACAGGAAGATAACCTGCTTATTGGCTATACAGATAACTATATGAAAGTTCAGTTTGAAGGGACACAGGATTTAATTGGGAAAATTGTAAAAGTGAAAATAACAGAATCTGGATACCCTATTAATAAAGGGGTATTTGTACGTGTGATGGATCATGCGACACATGTTGCAGAAAAAAACGCATAAAAAAAGGAGATAGCAAAATTATGAACTTAGCATCTTATATTGACCATACATTATTAAAGCCTGAGTCTACCAAAAGCCAAATTGCGAAGATTGTCGAGGAGGCAAAAGAACACAAATTTGCTTCAGTTTGTGTGAATCCGCATTGGGTTGTTTATTGTGCAAGTGAACTAAAAGATTCTCCAGTAAAAGTATGTACCGTGATTGGTTTTCCTTTAGGAGCTACAACGACAAATACAAAGGTTTTTGAAGCGAAAGAAGCAATGGAAAATGGTGCGACCGAAGTAGATATGGTTATAAATGTTGGAGAATTGAAAGCTGGAAATGTAGCATTCGTTAAAGCGGATATGAAAGCTGTTGTAGATGCAGCGAAGGGTAAAGCTTTAACAAAGGTAATTATTGAGACGGCTCTCTTAACAGATGAGGAAAAAGTGCTCGCTTGCAAGTTAGCTAAAGAAGCTGGAGCAGACTTTGTTAAAACATCAACTGGGTTTTCTGGCGGTGGTGCAACCGTTGAAGATATCAAATTGATGCGCGAAACAGTTGGACCTGAAATGGGAGTCAAAGCATCTGGAGGAATTCGTGATTTAGAAACGACAGAAGCTATGATCCAAGCTGGAGCAACTCGTATTGGAGCAAGTGCAGGGGTAGAAATTATCGCTGGTAAAGAGGGAACTTCAGATTATTAATAAATAACCATTGACCGGTTAACAAGTTTATATTATACTTTAAAAAGGCATGAGAGTATATTCATGTCAGCATTAAATATGGTTTTGTGCTTCGGAGGGAGGGAAATTAGCATGTCAAATACAACTCGCGTTCGTAAAAACGAGTCTCTTGAGGATGCTCTTCGTCGCTTTAAGCGTAGTGTATCAAAAAGCGGTACATTACAGGAATATCGTAAACGTGAACACTATGAAAAACCTAGTGTACGCCGTAAGAAGAAATCTGAGGCTGCTAGAAAACGTAAATTCTAAAGAAGGTGTGACGTATGACGCTACTTGATCGATTAAATCAAGATATGAAGCAAGCGATGAAGAACAAAGACAAAGAAACACTTAGCGTTATTCGCATGGTAAAAGCTTCTATACAGAATGAATCGATTAAGCTTGGAAAAGATACTCTATCTGAGGACGAAGAATTAACTATTCTTTCTAGAGAAGTTAAGCAGAGAAAAGATTCCCTCCAAGAATTTAAAAATGCTGGAAGAGAAGATTTGGTTGAAAAGACCGAAAATGAATTGGAAATACTTGAACAGTATTTACCGAAACAACTTTCAGATGAAGAATTAACATCGATCATTCAAGAAACAATGGTAGAAGTAAATGCTACCTCGATGAAAGATATGGGGAAAGTAATGGGTTCTGTGATGCCAAAGGTTAAAGGACAGGCTGACGGAGCTAAAATTAAACAAATAGTAGAGCAGAAATTGCGATAAAAAAACCAGCCCTTTTTGGGGCTGGTTTTTTGGTTGGTTAGGAAATTATAAAATTGTTTACGTGTGGATAACTCTTTATAGAAAAATAGCCACGTCCAGCTCCAAGCGCCAAAAACTAGGAGACTTCGCGTCGTGCCCTACGATAAGTCATCATCGGTTCGTCACCTCACCGTGATTCCTTTATCTCAGTTACGCCGCTCCACCCTCTACGTTTTTAAACGGGCGCTCTGCGCTTTTGTTCTGTGCCATACTACTTAGCTTAATCAAGGGATGCTTGTCACTATTCGTCAATGACTATTTAAGACGCTGTCTGCGATTCTTCTTCAAACTGTACCGATAATGCCAGAATTTCAGCAACGTCCATCGTACTAATATCCTCATCAACTTCTTTCGCCTTTGTACCATCACTCAGCATGGTTAAGCAATATGGACATGCGCTAGAAATCATCGATGGTTGTACAGATAAAGCTTGTTCTGTACGTGCTACATTAATTCGGTTTCCTGTCGTTTCCTCTGTCCACATGAGGCCACCGCCTGCACCGCAGCACATCCCATTTTCTCGAGAGCGGTCCATTTCAACCAGTTCAAGTTGAGGAATGGATGTTAATATTTCTCTCGGTGGGTCATAAACACCATTGTATCTGCCTAAGTAGCATGAGTCGTGATAGGTTAGCTTTTCATTAATGGGGTGCTTAGGGACTAATTTTCCTGATTTCACCAAATCATAAAGCATTTGCGTATGATGATACACTTCTGCTGTATAACCGAAATCTGGGTACTCGTTTTTAAATATATTATAGGCATGTGGATCAATCGTTACAATTTTTGTTACCCCGTGTTTCTCAAATGTTTTAATGTTTTTCTCAGCAATTTCCTGAAATAAAAATTCATTTCCAATCCGGCGTGCGGTATCGCCTGAGTTTGCTTCGTTGTTTCCAAGTATTGCAAAGCTAACACCTGCTTGATTCATCAATTTCGCAAATGCCATAGCGATTTTTTGACTACGGCTATCAAAAGACCCCATGGAGCAAGGCATAGCCTATTTTGGCTAGATTCATATGATTGCCTCAGCGCTTATGTAATTACTGTTAGATAATTATGGGTAAAACCATTAATTTAAAAAGGGGTGTATAAAAGAGATGGGAAACGAAGTAAAGAAATATCGTATCTACGTTGGCGGAGAATTTATCGAACCTGCTAATGGTGAATATATCGAAACGATTAACCCGGCTTCCGGTAAAAAATGGGCTCTCATACCTAATTGCGGTAAAGAAGACATAGACAAAGCCGTAGCAGCGGCAAAAGAAACTTTTTATTCTAAATCATGGAAATCCCTTTCGCCAACAAAGAGGGGGAGATTGCTGCGAAAACTTGCGGACAAAATAGAACAGCATGCTGAAAATTTAGCCATGATTGAAACGAAGGATAATGGGAAAATATATAAAGAAATGTTAGGTCAATTAAAACAAATTCCAGCATGGTATGAATATTACGGTGGCCTCGCTGATAAATTGGAAGGAAAAGTCATTCCAGTGGATCGGCCGGATACACTGAATTATACGCTAAGGGAACCTTTAGGCGTTGTGGCAGCATTTACGGCTTGGAACTCTCCTTTACTAATGGTGGCATTGAAGCTTGCACCTGCAATTGCAGCGGGAAATACAGTTGTGATTAAGCCATCTGAACATGCATCAGCTTCAACGCTTGAATTTGCAAAATTGTTTGATGAAGTAGGATTTCCTAAAGGTACTTTAAACGTGATTTCGGGTTATGGAAGAACGACAGGAGATGCATTATCTAGACATCCTGATATCAATAAAGTTTCCTTTACAGGTGGACCGGAAACCGGAAAAATTGTTGCAAAAAACGGTTTAGATAATTTTACAAAAGTAACCCTTGAACTTGGTGGCAAAAGTCCTAATATCGTATTTGATGATGCGGACCTCGACGCTGCTGAAGCGGGGGTAATTGCCGGTATTTATGCAGCCAGTGGACAAACATGTGTTGCCGGTTCACGGCTTTATGTACATGAGGATATTAAAGACCAATTTCTTGAAAGGTTAGTGCAAAGAACAAATCAAATAAAACTTGGTGATCCGCTGGATCCGGAAACACAAATGGGCCCTGCAGCGAATCCTCAACAGCTAGAAAAAATCCAAAGCATGGTTGAAACGGCACAACAAGAAGGTGGGACTGTATTAGCTGGAGGAGGCAGGCCTGATGAAGAAGGACTGAAAGAAGGACTGTTTTACAAACCAACTATTATATCAAATGTGAACAACACTTCAACGATTGTTCAAGAAGAAGTGTTTGGGCCAGTCCTATCTGTTATTCCTTTTACAACGGAAGATGAAGTAATTAAAATGGCTAATGATTCAAAGTATGGATTGGCTGCGGGTGTTTGGACAAATGATATCAAAAGGGCACATAAAATGACTAAATCACTAGAGGCAGGAACAGTATGGGTCAACACTTATAGGACAGTGACTTTCAATTCACCATTTGGAGGATATAAGGCCAGCGGCATTGGACGTGAAAACGGGATGGAAGCCTTGTATGAATATACACAAACAAAGAGTGTTTGGATCAATTTGTCAGATGAAATTCAGGATCCTTTTTCTCTTAAATTGTAAGCGTTTAATCGTTATTGTGACCATTGCGGCGCCTACCAAGAATCAGGCACTATGGTCAATATCGTGTAACTTCGCTGTGGCTTAGTTCTTGAACCAACGGTCTAAAAAAATGAAACTCATTTAGACGTCAGAGGTAACATAATTATTCAATTACCAGCGATGCAATGGTCCTTGAAATATATAATACGAGGAGAGGGAAAAATGAAATTAAAAGGTAAAGTAGCGTTAATTACTGGTTCTGCTTCAGGATTTGGGCGTGCAGCTGCATACCTATTCGCCAAAGAGGGGGCCAGTGTGGTAGTAGCTGATTTTAATGAAACTAATGGACAAGAAGTAGTAAAAAACATTAAGAATAATGGTGGCGAGGCTAGCTTTGTTCATGTTGATTGTAGTGTTGTGTCTGATGTGGAAAAAATGGTTAAGCAAGCCGTTCAAACTTATGGGAAATTGGATATTTTCTGGCATAATGCCGGCGACGCTGGGCCTGGAATTATCTCACAGGTAACGGAGGAGCAATTTGACCGTACTATTGCAATCCATGTCAAAGGAGGTTTCTTTGGGGCAAAATTCGCTATCCCTGAGATCCAGAAGTCCGGTGGTGGGTCTATCTTGTTTACTACTTCTCCTGCTGGTTATAAGCCATCACCAGGATCACCAGTCTATTCTATGGCAAAGGCATCATTATCAATGTTGACCAAGAGTTTAGCAGTCCAACTAGGAAAAGAGGATATACGGGTAAATTGCATTGCACCAGGACCAGTAGCGACAGGGTTATGGGAGAGATTCATAGACCGAAACCCGGACTTAACCTCATCTGAGGAGTATGAAAGAGATGTTATAGCAGCGACAGTTATGGGGCGAATGGGGAAAGTGGAGGATATAGCACATGCTGCGTTATACCTGGTATCTGATGAGGCTAATTTTGTTACTGGAACTGTTATTCCTGTGGATGGAGGTTACCTTGCTAAGTAATCTGGAAGCTTTACTGGTAAATATAAAAGGAATTAAAGACTAAGGTATTTTCATAGTTTAATAATCGAAAATATACATCTTCCGTTTAATGGAAATTAAAGTAGTGCAGCGGTAAACCCAGGGTTGAATCTTTGTTTAATTCGGTTAACTAAAGGAGGAAATTATGGTGAATAATCAATTAATCTTAGAGGAAAAGATTCAAAAAATAATTGATATCGAGGATATATAAACATTAATGGCCAAATATTGTCACGGTATAGATAAAAAGGATGAAGCTACCTTTTTGAGTATTTGGGATGAGAATGGGGTCTATGAGCTACCTCGTGGTAAAGGAACTGGTAAGGCAGGAATCAAAGAGTTACTTCATAAAGTTTGGAGACAGGTTCCAAAGTGTCATCACCATATAACAAACCCGGTGATAGACATCGATGGGGATTATGCTTCTGCAGTATCAGATGTATTTTATTACCGGGAGAGTGACAATGGATTACTACAGCTACTTTCCGGAACATATGATTTTGAATTCGTAAAAAAATCTGGGGAATGGTCTATGAAGAAATTGAAATTTTCGAGTTTTGCTACCATTAGTCCTATTTTTAAAGAAAATATTGAAGCATGATATATCTAACTTTTACAGTTGGTCTAAACATATAATTTAACTAGTTAGCATCTTAAAAAATGGTACATGAATGAAAAACCTGTCAAAAAATCAAAGGTATAGTTTTTAAGATCTTTTTCTAGCAACTACAGCAACTAACTAGTGAAGTCCCCGTTGGTAAAAGTGATATAAATGCTAGAATAACGATGTACAAAAATGATTGTTTCATGATGTACAATTTTGACTCTAGCTTTAATACAACTACATGGAGAGATGGGCATGATAGCCTCGTTTGGTAAAGCCAGCTATATCAAGGGCTGGCTTTTTGTTTGTGCGCCAGGCATGTGCACACTCTCTAGGGTTAAAGTCCCGAGCCACGAAGGCAGTAGTAGTGGTTAGCTTAAGACAAGGGTGTCTGGGGTGACCCAGAATCTGAAGGAAGTCGGCGGCAAATCTCCGCCCCTAGGAACACGAACTTCATAGAAGGCTAGATGCATTTGGATGAGACTGCAAAACAAGTCAAAGTCCTTACTGCCAAAGGATGCATCGAGTAAATGAAGAGGGGACATGGAGAGGAAGAGCGTGTACTTACCCTGGGAGGTCTGATAGAAATGCGGTACACATACCGTAACTGGACATGTGAATGTTCACTGAACTATCAGAAGTCAGCCGAAGCCATAGTACCAGATACTTCTAGAGTATCTAGGAAGGGCCGAATCATTTACGGAGAATTGCCACTTCGCGTACGCAATACTCGATGAAGCAGAAACATGAAACCTTCCTAATGGAGGAAACGGTGAATCCCGTGGGGGACATTAGAAGGGCTGAGAGGAATTGCCACACAAGAAGAAAGGACAATTCACGCAGGAGTTAGATATCATGTTGGAACAAATCCTATCACGAGAAAATTTAATAACAGCGCTCCACCGAGTAGAGCGCAATAAAGGAAGTCACGGTGTCGACAAAATGCCTGTACAAAACCTACGAGCGCATATCGTGGAACACTGGACTTCTATTCGGGATCAGCTGGAAACAGGAAATTACCATCCTCTGCCTGTCCGCCGTTACGAAATCCGTAAACAAGAAGGCGGCGGTGTGAGGAGGCTAGGTATTCCCACTGTACTAGACCGATTTATCCAACAAGCAATTGCACAAGTTCTTACCACGATATATGACCCAACTTTCTCGGAATATAGCTATGGATTTCGACCGAAACGTCGAGGTCATGACGCTGTGAGGAAAGCGAGAGAGTACATGAAGGACGGATATCGCTGGGTAATCGATATGGACTTAGAGAAATTCTTCGATAAGGTGAATCACGACCGCCTGATGAGAACGTTAAGTCAGAGGGTCAAAGACCCGAAAGTCCTTCAACTTATCCGCAGGTTTCTACAAGCGGGAATCATGGAGGATGGACTGGTGCATCCAAATACAGAAGGAGCGCCTCAAGGCGGACCATTGAGTCCGCTTCTTTCAAATATTGTCCTAGATGAATTAGACAAAGAACTAGAAAGAAGGGGACTCAGATTCGTAAGATATGCGGATGACTGTGCGCCACGAAAGTGTGCGTGAGTAGCGAGACTACTCAAGGCAGCTATGCTGTACAAATGATGACGGTGGGCCCGTCGGAATCGCCATACAGGTGGAGGTTTCAAACTACCTTAAGGTGCTGTAGTCAAAAGCTATGGTATTGAGCGTTAAGGAAAAGGCAGTCAAGAACTGTCAAGTGTGTGTTATGGAGATGAATGAACATGTAAACCACTTACGAAAATGTCGAAAGCGTAGATATTCCATCAAAACCAGGGGGTAGTCGTTAATCTGGGATGAACTTAGAGGAAACCTGTTTACTGTCTAAGTGGTGGACGGCATAAAGGTGGCATGAACATAACATAGGCGTTTGTACGGAACGTGGGAACCTACGGACTGATGTGAAGGGAGTATTTCAAGTGGAAGACCCACAAGAAAAGAGTACCGATGCAGTCATAGGGGCAGATTGGGTTGTAGTAGTGAAGAAGCTTCTGTAATGGAAGTGGAGCGAAGAACCCGAATTATTCTGTTTCAAGGATAAGTCAACTTTGAAAGGAGGAGGAACTTATGCAAGAAACAAAACCGTTTTGTATTTCAAAGAATGCAGTAATGATGGCATTTGAACGCGTAAAAGCGAATCGAGGGACATATGGAATAGATGAACAATCTATTGAAAGTTTTGAACGGGATTTGAAAGACAATCTGTACAAACTATGGAATCGTATGTCCTCCGGAAGTTATTTTCCAAAACCAGTAAAAGCCGTCGCTATTCCCAAGAAAAATGGAGGAACAAGAACACTCGGAATACCCACAGTCGAAGACAGAGTGGCGCAGATGGTTGCGAAATTATACTTTGAACCGGCTGTAGAAAAACTGTTCTACGAAGATTCCTATGGGTATCGACCAAACAAATCGGCAATTCAAGCCATCCAAGTCACAAGGAAAAGATGTTGGAGAAAAGATTGGGTATTGGAGTTTGACATCAAGGGACTGTTTGACCATATCAGACATGATTACCTCATGGAAATGGTGAAACGACATACTAATCAAGACTGGGTCATCCTATATATACAAAGGTGGCTAACAACACCTTTTCAAATGGAGGATGGCAAGCTAGTGGAACGAACCTCTGGTACTCCGCAAGGCGGCGTTATCAGTCCAGTTCTCGCAAACCTGTTCCTTCATTATACCTTTGATGACTTTATGACAAAGGAATTCCCAACCATTCCATGGGCAAGATATGCAGATGATGGAATAGCGCATTGTGCTTCATTGAAGCAAGCAAAATACCTTCAACGAAGATTGGAAGAAAGATTCCAACTATTGGGGTTAGAGCTGAACTTGGAGAAAACGAAAATTATCTATTGTAAAGATGAAGATAGGAAGATGGACTATCCCAATATTTCGTTTGATTTCTTGGGGTACACGTTTCGACCAAGACACGCAAAGAACAGATATGGAAAATATTTCACGAACTTCTTACCAGCGATTTCGGATAGGGCAAAGAAAGCAATCCGAAAAGATGTAAGAAGATGGCGATTACAGCTCAAAGTGGATAAAACACTAGAGGATATTTCCAACATGTTTAATAAGAAAATCCAAGGATGGATTAATTATTATGGCCATTTCTATAAATCAGAAATGTACAGTGTATTGCGATACATCAATAATTGCTTGGTGAAATGGGTTCGTAGGAAATACAAGAAGCGAAAACATCGAAGAAGAGCAGAACATTGGTTAGGATCGATTGCACAAAGGGAGCGTGGGTTATTTGCGCATTGGAAATATGGAATACGACCGGCGATGAATAATGGGAGCCGTATGAGCTGAGAGGTTCATGTACGGTTCTGAGAGGGACTAAGGGGGAGGTTCCCTTGGTCTACTTACTTTCATATTTATGTACGTTCTAAAAGAGCGGGACATAGAGTAATGGAAAGTATCACAAACTTTATAGAGAAGAAACTTAAACTCAAAGTCAACAAAGAGAAAAGTGCGATAGACCGCCCATGGAAACGTAAATTCCTTGGATTCTCATTTACCTCCCATAAAGAAAATCCAAAGATACGGATTGCGAAAGGGAGTATCAAGCGCTTTAAACAACGCATTCGAGAATTAACCTCACGAAGAAAATCAATGAATATGGAAGATAGAATCAGGAAATTAAATCGATATCTTGTAGGATGGTTAGGATATTATCAACTAACAGAAACACCTTCCATATTCAAGAAACTGGACGGTTGGATTCGAAGACGTTTGCGAATGATACGCTGGAAAGAATGGAAGAAAGTGAAAACGAAATTCAAGAATCTCGTTAAACACGGTATCAAGAAAGGAAAAGCGTGGGAATGGGCAAACACAAGAAAGAGCTACTGGCGAACAGCCAGTAGCCCTATCTTGCATAGAGCGCTTGGTGACCAATACTGGTCAGACCAAGGCTTAAAGAGTCTAGCTAATAGATATCAAACCAAGCGTTGGACATAAATGAAACCGCCGTATACGGAACCGTACGTACGGTGGTGTGAGAGGTCGGAGGTTAGTCACCTCCTCCTACTCGATTAGGAACCTTGCCCATAGAGACTTCATGTCAAGTTAAACGACACAGAATTTAGTTAAAGATATTTCCAGAAAATCATTTTTGTACATCACTATGCATTCAAAATGCATAAGGCATGACACCTGATACTAAACGAGAACCGGAAATAATAGAATCGTTTTCTTATGAAAGAAGGAATTCAGATGCCATATGTCGTTTATTTTATATTGTGCGGAGTGGGCGGACTATTGTTTTCGTTTACGAATATATTTATTTCATGGATGCTCGGCGCTTTAGTTGTCGGTAGTCTGGTCGCGTTTTTCCAGCCCGACTTTTTGAACCTGAAACGAGCCGCCAACATGATTCCAGCTAGTTGGAATTGGTCCGGCCTAGCGATTCTCGGTGTACAACTCGGTCTCTATTTTAATATGACGCTGATCAAAACGCTGAGCACTTATTGGCTCATCATTCTCGCCATGCTCGTACTCACTATTATTTTTGCTCTTATCACAGGATTTTTCTTTTTTTATTTTACAAAAACAGATCTTTTATCCGGTTTTATTGCGACTGCTCCTGGCGGGATGACTGCTATGCCTATTATCGCACAGGAAGTGGGGGCAAACGTGGTGACCGTCACTGTCACTCAGGTGCTTCGAACTGTACTGGTGACTAGTACTTTTCCGGTATTGTTATCATTTTTTGGTGGATACGGAAGTTCTACTCCTGAGAATTTAACAATGTCCTATAACTCTTACTTCATACCGTTAACACTAGGTCAATTAGGATGGACTGTCTTTTTGTCGGCACTAGCGATTCTCGGTGCTGTTACATTTAAAAAACTAAAAATCCCGGTGCCCTGGCTGCTAGGTGTCATGGTAACCGTGGCTATCTTCAATCTTATTTTCGATCAATTAGCCCCAACAGCTACACTTTGGTGGCCGCATTGGGCTTTGCCTGTCGCTCAATTATTTCTCGGGGCATGCATCGGAGCTAACATGCAAAGAAAATTATTTCGGGACGCAAAAGCCGTGATTGTTGTTGGTATCATTAGCTCGTTGGCTTTAGTCATTGTCCTTGGCGCCTTGTCCATATTGGTCGCATCTCAGACACAACTGGATATGATTACGTCAATACTTGCTTTTTCCCCCGGAGGCGTCGCCGAAATGGCTGTCACTGCAGTTGAACTTGGCGCTGATTCCACCTTTGTTGTATCGGTCCAAATTATTCGGATTATGGCAGTGCTCCTAATCCTCCCACCACTCTTTCAAGTACTTCGTAAGTATTTTTTGAAAGAAGAAAAGGAAAACCATCAACAGACTTCGTGGTATAGGAAAGGGTATCTAGTTAGAGAGGAAAGTGAAAAAAGAGGCAGGAATTCTTAAAGAAAAACATACTGAGGATGGATTTCATGTGACTTTGGTATAGCAATATCGTTCACCTCCTCGTTTTATTTTTAATCTAATTCAAAATATATTGACTTATTTATGCTAACGATGCAGAATATGATATATGAAACTGAATTTTATATCATACGAATGATAAAATGCTTCATTCGTAAAATAAACTATTTATAGGAGATTTTATCATTCTACTATAAAAGATTCAAATTCAGGTAGTTAAAGAGGGCCAGACAAAACGTAGCCGAAATGGAAGCGAGCTCCTATTGCCTACTTGACAAGTTGTTTTTTGGGCACTATAGTCCATGGTTCTAAATAAGAGGTACTGTCAATAAGTATGTGTAAATTCCCAGGAAGTGCACCGGTTTTACATGGAGTAGTGGGCATGGTAGCCTTGGTGGTAAGGCCAACGCTTTTTTCCATAGTTGGGTCTTGGCCTATGAACCAT
>NZ_BORO01000003.1 GCF_018333215.1 Oceanobacillus sp. J11TS1
CATTATCAGTTATACTAGTAGACATGGGTAAGGTCTCCTCTTCTTAGTTTTTGTCGTGATTAACTAAAGGGTAGGATAACCTTACCTTTCCTATTTATTCATCTTACACAGACTATTGTACGTCATCTTTTTTCGAGCGACCTCTGCCTGGGCCGGAGCGCGTTTCACTTTTTTCGAGCGCCTCAGACTAATTTGGAGCGGGTTCGCCTTTTTATCTAGTAAATTCGATTTGATATTTATAAATTATACTTTCCTAACCTTTATAAAAAAGCAATGAACTGTCTAAACAGCTCATTGCTTGATTTAATTTTATTCATTTACCATTGCCAGTTCCTGCTCTTCTATCTTTTGTTCTTTGTTATTGTTATTCAGTGCAAAAATAGAAAAGATAACGAAGCACACAACAATTGCACCTAAAACATAGAATGTTGTCTCATAGCTTGTCTGGTCATAAATCCATCCAACAAGAGCTGAGAAAATAATAACTCCGATTTCACTAGATACTTTAAATCCGATTAAGTAGACTGTTGCGGAAAGTCTGACATCAAAGTTTGCAGCAATATACTTAAACACTGCAATCAATAAGATCGGCAGTTCTACCGCGTGAAGCATCTTCATAAACGAAATACCGAAACCTCCTGTTACTGTTGCGGAACCAATGATACGAAATGCCATAATGCTTCCAGCCAGTACAAGCGATTGCTTAATCCCAACTTTATTTACAATAAATGGTGCTAAGAATAAGAAAATGGCTTCTACAAATACTTGTGCAGAGTTAAGAATTCCATAGACAGTATTTCCATCTGTCCCAGTCCCAGAGAATAGGCTTACAAAATAAACTGGGAAAAGCTGCTGGTCATACACTGTATAAATACATACCGTTCCAAATAGGTAAATTATCAAAAACCAAAATACTTTATTCGTAAATAAAAAGCGGATATCCTTCATAGATATATTGGAAACACTTTTTTCTTCTGTATGAGATACCTCCACTTTAAATAGTACATTAATAAGAAAGAAGATAATCCCTGTCGCTGAAGCAATCCAGAAATTAATATGCGGGTTAATACTCATTAACGCTCCTGCACCAATGGCAGCAACTGCATAACCTAATGATCCCCACATACGGGCTTTACCAAACTCAAAGTTATATTTGCGGCTCAGTTTTTCTGTAAAGGTTTCCAAAAATCCTGCTCCAGCGATAAAACCTGCTCCCAAATAAATAGCACCGATTGCTGCTCCTAAGTAAAAATTATTTAACAACAAAGGTTCATACACATAAATAACAAATGGTGCAATAAAAACAAGTACGACACTTTGTAACCAAACAAGGTTCTTCTTCGTTCCTAATTTATCTTGCATGTATCCGTAAAGAATCATAAAGAATAAAGAAAAGAACGAATTAAAAGAATAAATTGTTCCAACCTGTGCTCCAGTAAGCCCGAGGCTGTTATTCAGCCAAATTGCATAGAAGGACCACCAGATAGACCATGTAATAAAGAAGAAAAATAAATATCCAGACGAAAACCAATACTTGCTATTTTTTAAAAAATCCATATTTATTAGATCCTTTCTTTCTGTGCTGTGGAGGAGTTTTCATCACTCCTCCACCCAGCCATTATTATTTCCAAATAGAGTGTAGACTTGTCCATGAAACATTATCGACCTTTAATGCATCATTTACTGCAAATATCTCCAGTTTTGTCACTGTTCCTTTTGGATAAATCAAGTTGGTCGATACAGTTAATCCTCCATTTAGGAATAACTCTACCGAAGATCTATCAACAATAGCTGTCAGATCTTGAACATTCAGTCCATGTAAACTTCCTTTTACTTCCTCTGGGAAATCCTCTGAGAAATCGATGATTCCCTCTGTGCGATAGAAGGTATACATGCTTGCTTGATTATCGATTACTAATTGGAATGCTTCATCCTGATCAGTAACAAATTTCACGCCCCATTTTGTACTGTCAGAAGCCTTTGAAACTTGTAAATCTATCTGAGCCGTATCACTAATATCATAGCTTTCTGTCGTACCCGCTTGAATGGTCACATCCTGATAAGACGTTACTTCTTTACTGCTGTCTCTAACGATTGGCTCTTGCTTTAATAAGAGATTTCCGTCTTTTTCATATAATGACATCTTCCGTACTAAGCTCATTCCACTGCGCCATGGCGATACTGGTACAACTCCAGCATACTGCCAATTATTCATCCAACCAATCCAGTAGGTGTCCTCTGTATTATCCCAGCTGACAGCTGCATAAAAATCTTTTCCTGCGTCTGCCCATTTTAGTGCATCTTCTGACTTTTCATTCGGATGAAATTCTTTGCCATCAAAGCTGCCGGTAAAGTAATAAACTGCTGAACCGCCATTTGGTCCGTCTGCATTAATACTTACAATTAGAACCCATTCCTTTTGGGAACTTCCTTCTACTGGTAAATAAAGTAGGTCCGGACATTCCCAAACACCAATATGAGAAGGATACTCTTTTCCAAATGAGGATAGGTACGTCCAATCAATTAAATTGGGTGAGCCATAGAACTGGATGTGATCCCCGCAAGCTAGTACCATAACCCATTGCTTGCTGTCCTCATGCCAGGAAACCTTTGGATCGCGAAAATCTTTTATTTTAGTATTTGGAATAACTGGATTCCCTTCATACTTTGTCCACGTTCTCCCCTTATCTTCACTGTAGGCAATACTTTGCTGCTGGCTCTCTCCATCATGGGTAAAGATAGCAACCAACCCGCCGGTATCGCTTTCAAATAAACCACTTGTATTGTTTTTATCCACTACTGCTGAACCTGAGAAAATCGTTCCTAATTCATCTGGAGCTAAAGCGATTCCATGTTCTTCCCAATGATACAGGTCTGTACTAGTTGCATGTCCCCAGTGCATGTCTGCATGATCATTTGTATGTGGATTACGTTGGTAAAATAAATGGTACTCTCCTTCGTAGTAAACGAGACCATTCGGGTCATTAATCCAGTTTTCCTTTGGTGTGAAATGAAACTGCGGACGATGCTTCTCTTGATATAACATGTAAATCTCCCTCTCTATTCATTCAATCTATTATTCGAAAACCATTGAAAACGGTAACAGAAGTTCTTATATATTATCATCTAATATTTTTCAATTTATGTCAACCGGTTGACATAAATTTTTTGAAGAAATTTTTGGATATAGAAATGGATGCATTCTTATCCGGCTTATCTCTTTGAGGAGCAACATTAATATTCTAGTAGTTCACTACTACATGAAGCTCTTTCCGCTGTATGCTTATTACCCTAAAAAGAAAAAGAGGATGAATTACGACTATGCTAACCATCCCCTTTCAAAACTATTCTTTTACCGCCAACGCAATACAACCTTTTACTCCCTGATCATCATCTAATCCTGGAGCAACAATTAATTCATCTACGTTTTCTACTTCTATATAACCATTTAATAATTCCATAAATTGCTTACGAATCATTGGATAGAGCTTTTCTTGCTTCATAACGCCTCCCCCAAGAATGATTTTTTCTGGAGAAAGAACAACAAAGTAATTTAATATAGCCTGTGCAAGATAATACGCTTCTATTTCCCAAACGTGATCCTCTTCAGCTAATTCTGCACCTTTTCGACCATGACGTGCTTCAATTGCTGGTCCTGATGCTAACCCCTCTAAACAAGCACCGTGGCTTGGACATATTCCTTCAAAACGATCATCTGGATGTTTTCTTAATAAAATATGTCCCATTTCAGAATGATTTTTCCCTTGAAAAGGATTTCCATCTTGAACAAGACCTGCCCCAATACCTGTACCCACTGTTATGTATAGACAGCTGGAAACATCTTTTCCAATACCATATTCATATTCTCCTAAACAAGCTACAGCAACATCTGTATTGATCGCTACCGGGAGATTAAAACGTTTTTTTAGTTCTTCCAAAAGCGGATAATGGCGCCAAGGAATTTTTGGTGTGTTTTCGATTGCACCATAGTTCTCGCTGTTCGTACGTAGATTAATTGGTCCAAAAGCCCCTACACCAATTTTTTCTACCGGATGTTTCGAAAAGAATTCCTCTACCTTTGCTAGTGTCTCTTCAGGTGTTGTTGTTGGAAAAGCTGTTCGATCTACAATCGTTCCATCTGGATACCCTACTGCACATACAAACTTTGTTCCCCCAGCTTCAATTGCTCCTATCATTTTTTTATAACACTCCTTATTTCTAATATCATTCGATTATTATAGCAGATTTTTCATACTGTGATGCTATCTTCTTTTTTATAAAGTGAAAATATTCCTTCAAGAAGCATGTCCTGTTGTTTTCCCTAGCCAAATCGAGACGGGCAATGTTTTTTCCTTCACAGCAAGCAATTCGCCATCGATTTCTTGAAGTAATGTGTTTACAGCATACGCTGCAATCTGGTACGTAGGCTGAATGATCGTTGTAAGATTTGGATAAAGGGAACGTATGAGATTTGTTCCATCATAACCAATAATTTTTAGATCATCTGGAACCCGGTAGCCCAAGCTCTCCGCATACTGCAAGGTGCGAATAGCCAGTAAATCATCACTTGCAAAGATCCCATCTACATCGGGATGATCCCTGAAGAGCTGCTTTATAATATCAATATTGCTTTCTAAAAAGGCAACGTCTGGAACATGATACGTTTCTGGTGTTCTGCCAGCTTCTTGCATTACTTTTTCATAAGCGTACTGCCTATTATTTGCTGGCGTCTCCAAATTAGCGTCACCATTAATATGAATAATTTTCCTGCACCCAGCCTCTAGCAGCTCTTTGCTTGCAATTTCCCCACCTTGGAAGTTATCTGAACTGACAACAGGAATATTTTCGGATAAATAATGGTCAATAGCAACTGCCGGAAATTGCTGTTGCTTATCGACTAATCCGCGGTTATATGTAACAACGATGACACCATCCACTTGATTACGGTGCAGCATTTCCCAATATTTTTTCTCCTTATCCGCTTCGTGAAGACTGTTACAGAGCAACACTTTATAGCCTTTTTCATTACAAATTTTCTCAATATGTGCAACCAATTCCCCAAAAAAAGGATGACTTGTGGAAGGAACAATCACACCAATTAAGTAACTGCGCTTGTTATATAAAGAGCGCGCAAGATCATTGGGAACATAATTAATTTCCTCCATCGCTGCAAATACTTTTTCTTTTGTTTTGCTGCTGATATATCCTCTGTCGTTAAGCACACGAGAAACGGTTGTTGGGGATACGCCCGCAACCTTCGCAACATCTTGGATTTTGGGTTTCATATAAAATCTTCTCCTTTAATCCGCTTTCATCTTTCTGTATTCACCCTTAATCATATAGCCTTTCTTTCATAACGTAAAGAACGATTATTGGATTTAATCTATATAAAAAGCCGTATAAAATGCCACTCTCCTGCATTTCATACGGCTTTCCCACCAACTACAATGCTTCTTTCACCGCAGCTGAGAGTTCCTCTTCACTTACTTCATCAAACGAAGTAACTTCATTTTCATTTTTCACATAAAGTTTGAGATATGCTCCTTGTCGTAATTGTTTTTGTGCAGAGAATTTAACTTGAATTTCTTCTCCATCCTCTGTATAAGCCGGCTGCTCATACCAGTAGGTGGTAATTATTTCTCCTGTATCCAGTTTATCTTCTTCTATATTTTCCGGTTCACCAACCTGCACATAAACATGATCTTTTCCTGCCCTATTAAAGTCTACTGTCATCAAAACAACAACCGCAGCAACAAATAAAATTACTACACCAGTCATTAAAATCATTATTTTCTTCATTTTACCCCTCCTGTGTGACAGTCTGAGTAATTGTTTTATTAAATCCTCGGACCGTAATCACGTAGTATAAAATATAAATCATTGTATAGGCAATCATCCAAATAATAATTGGCTCCCATAGATTCATTTGTAATAGATTAGAAAACGCCATTAAAGCAACAGCTCCGTGCATTAACCCTAAAACAAGCGGTACTAAGAAGATGAGTCCAACTTGATAACGAATTGTTTTTTTCATTTCTTTTTTAGAAACACCTATTTTATACAAAACAGCATATTTATCTTTGTCCTCTTCTGCTTCTGTCATCATTTTAAAGAAAATAATGCTGCCTGTAGCCACTAAAAAGACCAGTCCCAAAAAGCTGCCGACGAATAACATCGCTCCAGAAGCCTCTATCGTATCCTGGTAATTTTGGACAGCACTGGAGAAGTTCTCTGTTTTTGCTTCCAGCTCTTTAGAAAGATCTAAATGATCCTTGTAATCAGTTACCTGTACTGCCTGATAAGTGGCATTCTCACCATCTATTTCCCCGAAAGATGCATCATCTACAACGAGGGTTGTTCCCGGTAGGGTAGGAAGATTAAACAATGGTTCTTCATAAAGCTGCTCCACTTTTTTCACATCATTGTCTACTACCACTGTATCTACTTTGTCTTGTAATCGCTCATCATAAAAGGGATCTACCATAATTGCTTCATCTTTATTCAGATTCAAATTTTCTATATCCCATCCAAGCGAATCGGTCAACTTTTTAAACGTTTCTTCACCAATTACATAATAGTACTGGTCATACACTTCCCCTTCTACAACAATTTCTTTTGTATCAAAGCTAATTGCATTTTCAATCAACGCTTCATCTATATCTTGTTCCTCTCCCTCCCACATAAAGGAGAAAGGCGTCAATTCTTCCACAGATTTTTCTGTATTATAATACGTACCAAATATGGCGCCACCTGCTGTAATTGTTGTAGCACTCAATGTTGCAATAATCGTTAATGTTTTTGCATTCCCCCGGATTCTGTAGAGAAGCTGGGAGGAGGTCATTAAATTAAGCCCTTTCCAGGCCCATGTTTTACTCTTTTTCAATACATTTAAAACATAGACAAGAACGCTGTTAAATAACAGATATGAGCCTAAGATTGTTAATCCAATAATGACTAACGGCATCGCCAGCCCTAAGATTCGCCAAGCCGAGGAAGTCAATAAATCCTGTAACGCTAACCAATACGCAGCTACTAAGGCAATGACACCTATCACGGCAGAAATCATGCGTGCTTTTGGCTGCTCTTCCCCTTTTTTCTCTGCATGGAATAAATCAATCAGTTTAAATTTATAGATAACACGGTAACCAAGCAAAGAGGTCACTAAGAAGATGAGGAAAAAGACAACCACCGTCTCAATAACTGCCTGCATGGAAAATGCAAAACCAACAGAAAGGGATAGCCCCATTAATTTTAATAAAAGTGATAGTAAAGCTTGAGATAATAAGAAACCTAGGCCAACACCAACAATTAAAGATAGAAGACCAATTACGATATTCTCAAAAAACAATAAGAAGCCGATGGATCGTTTGCGTACGCCTAATAACGAATACAAAGCAACTTCTTTCTTCCTTCTTTTCATAAAAAAGGAATTGGAATACAGAATAAAAATCGCCACAAAAATCATCAATACAAATGCGGAAGCACTCATTATTGCCTGCATTTGCTTCGAAGTCTCCGCTAAACCACTTATATCATCGCTGTGCTTTAGCGTCGCAAAGGTAAAGTAAATTATGATAGAAAAAATGGTGGAGCCAATGTATAATCCATAACTCTTCATATTTCTGCGAATATTTTTTAATGCTAAATCAAACAAGGTCATTCCCATCACCGCCTAATTCTGCCAATTCATCTAATATCATCTGGAAGAATTCCTTCCGCGTATGCATCCCGCGTATAAGCTCTTTGGAGAGACGACCATCCTTGATAAACAAGATACGTCTGCAAAAGCTCGCTGCATAGGCATCATGCGTTACCATCATAATGGTTGTTTCGTGCTCTTCGTTCAGACTGCTCAAGCTTTCTAATAAGTCTGTAGCCGATTTTGAATCCAGTGCTCCTGTCGGTTCATCCGCAAAAATAAGTTTTGGGTTGGATACAAGTGCACGACAGGAAGCGGTACGCTGCTTTTGTCCGCCAGAAATTTGATATGGATACTTATCCAATAAACCTTCTATGCCAAAAGACCGAGAAATGGTATTTACCTTTTCTTCAATCTCCTTTGCCGGCTGCTTTGCAATAGCTAGTGGCAGAAGAATATTTTCCCGCACCGTTAAGGAATCTAATAAATTATAATCCTGAAAAATAAACCCTAAATGATCCCGCCGAAAATCTGCCAACTTATCCTCTTTCATCTTGGCAATATTATCTTCCTCTACATAAATATCACCTTTTGTTGGTGTATCAATCGTTGCAAGCACATTGAGAAGCGTCGACTTCCCTGCACCAGACGGCCCCATGACACCAACAAACTCCCCGTGATCAATAGCAAAAGAAATATCTTCTAACGCTTGAAATGTATTTGCACCTTTTCCATATATTTTTTCAACACTTTCTACTTTTAATAAATGTTCCATTCGCTTTAGCCCTTCTTTCCTATTTCGTTTGAACTTCCTTTATCTTTACTATAGTCCCCTATCCTTAAACAACCATCAATACAACCTTACAAAATGTTTAAATCTCACTCATATCTGACGGATTCCTGTTAAGATAGAAATAATTCAACTATTTGTCCATTAAATAGAGTATTTTTAAACAAGCGTACAAGTGGCTGGTTGGCTTGGGGGGGGTTGGAGAGGTTGGAGCGACTTTGGACTAGGTTGGAGCGCTTTGATTGGATTTCGAGCGGATTGAATCTGGGTTGGAGCGGCTTAATTGGATTTCGAGCGGATTGATTCCGAGTTGGAGCGCTTTGGCTTAAGTTGGAGCGACTTCTACCTGACTTGGAGCGCTTTCTGCCTAAGTTGGAGCGCGTTAGCTTGGGGCGAGCGGCTTCGACCTGGGTTGGAGTGGCTTTGCTAGTTTATTAACAAATTAATTTATAGGGCAATATATAATTGCAATTGTTTATGTTAAATTACATCTATTTGTCAAGCACTATAGATTTAGGTGAATAGCCGATTTATATATACCAATACATGAAGAAAGGCGTGAACGCTAAATGGAGAAGCCAAAGATTTTAATTGTGGATGATGAGCAAGATCTATGTCAGTTAATGAAAACAGCTCTGGAAAAAGAGGGTATGACAGAAATTGCGACAGCAGGGTCCATTAAAGAAGGATGGCAACAATTTAACAAATTTGAACCGGATCTAGCGATATTGGATGTGATGCTTCCAGACGGGGAAGGTTATGATCTATGCCGAAAAATCCGTGAAACGTCACGTATTCCAATACTATTTTTATCTGCTAAATCCGATGAGATTGATAAAATACTCGGACTAGCTATTGGCGGAGATGATTATATTACCAAGCCTTTCAGTCCTAAAGAAATGGCTTATCGCGTAAAAGCACAGCTGCGCCGGGCAGGTGTCTATACAATGGAGGCGACGAGCTCCCATGCACCGGCTAACGCAGATAAAAATATTGGGGTATTCACGATTAATGGCGATGAAACAGAAATAAGCAAAGATGGAAAAGTTTTAGAACTGACTGCTAAAGAAGTCGGTTTGATGGCATGCTTTATGCGAAATCCAAAACATATTTTAAGTAAAGAAACCTTGTTTCAAACCGTATGGGGAGAAGAATTTTATGGAGCAGATAATACATTAATGGTGCATATTCGCCGGCTGCGTGAGAAGGTTGAGGATAATCCGTCAAAACCTGCTCATATTGTTACTGTAAAAGGGCTGGGGTATCGATTTAATCCGTAAAATTTCACGTGGTGCTCTGTAAATTGTACGATTACCAAAAACACCACGAGATTTTTTACACTCTTGAAATTGAAAAGGAGCAAACGCATCATGAAATGGAAGCTAACTCTTCGCTATCTTATTTCCATTCTCAGTATTGTTTTTATTGTCAGCATCGTCAATACGATTATTCTTATTGCATTAATGATTTCTCAACAAGATGAAAATCCAGAAGATATTATACATGATACAGGCGAGAACTTTACCCGTTCCTTTTACCAGCACTTGTCCATAGAGGATAATAGGCCGGTTGTATCTGATACAGGAAAATATGCGCTTACCCAATTTGGTGCCTGGCTGCAAATTTTAGACGAAAATGGAAATGTGATAGCCTCTGAAAATGCACCAGACAGTGCCTCTACTCACTATACGCCGATAGAGTTAGTTCATAAATACAAATATATGGATAATGATTTTAATACCTACTTTATTGGAGAATTTGAAGATTACAGCTATATCATTGGTGTTCCAAATTCTAAGCAGGAACGGACCATTATTATGGCTGATCCCAAGAAGGTTCTTACGTATGTTTCCAAATTTTTAATTGCTATTATTATTGTTGATTTAATTATTGCATGTATCGTCGGATTTCTGTTTAGCACCGTCCTGACGAAGCCTGTTTCACGACTGATTGAGCGGATCAGCGAGCTAAAGGAAAGAAAGTTCCAGCCCAAAAAAATGAAGCGGCCAGGGGTTTTCAAACATGTTTTTGCGAACTTAAACGACGTATCCGAAACCTTACAAGCCCATGAAAATGAACGACAAAAGCTGGAGCGAATGCGGAATGAATGGATCAGTAATGTTTCTCATGATATTAAAACACCACTGGCTTCTATTCGCGGCTACGCGGAATTACTGCAGAGTGATGAACTCTCCGCAGAAGAGCGTCTCGAGTACGCAGGAGTGATTGAGCGGCAATCGCTTTATATGAAAGAACTGCTAGATGATTTTAATTTAACCATGCGCCTGCGAAATCAAGAAATGCCTCTCAACCTCCAAGATACGAGAATAGAAGGGTTTGTCAGAAAAATTATTATTGATTTATTGAATGATCCGCAATTCCATACACATGAAATCGACTTTATCAGCAATGCACCTGCATCCATATGGAAAATTGATCAACATTTAATGAAAAGAGCTTTATTAAACTTTATTATAAATGCGTTCATTCATAATGAGGAAGAAGTAAAAGTTACAGTAGAGGTAGCCGAAGATCGCATTATTATCCATGATGATGGCAGAGGGATTAAACAGGAAGACCAGGCCCAAATCTTTGATCGCTATTATCGGGGTACAAGTACCACCAACACACGTGGGAGCGGGCTAGGAATGGCAATTTCACGAGATATTATTCAAGCACATGGCGGCAGTGTGGAGCTTGAGAGTGAGACTGGGAAAGGAACAACAATTCGCATAACTTTGAAAGGGTAAAGATCCTCTTTTGCCATGAAGAAACCCGAAGCTTTCTATAAACTACGGGTTTCTTCATGGCATTCTCTTATAGGTTAGGGATCCATCCCTTCTTCCTGAGATTATCCGCTTACTGCCGTCTCATTCATTCTCATTCTGTATACCTTGATTATTCCTCCTCACCTCTTCTATATCCGTATCGCTATATACTGACGTGTTATATCCACCTGTTGATTTAGCAAGCCATTCTTTTGCTTCATTATACGACATGCCTGAATTCTCATTTAATCTCTTCACTTCCTCAATATCTGTTCCAGCGCTTGTATACTTCTCCGTATTACTTTCTTCTTTCCTTTTCATCCAAACACCCTCTCCATTTTTTTATAGCTTGCATCAATATCTCATTTTTAAACGAAGACAAGAAAAAATACTTGCAGCAAAATCTCCGCAAGTATTTTTCATTATGCCTAGTGACTTATACCACTGCGCTTATACCCCGTATTCGCTTTGACTTTCACCTCCGCATACCGTTTTATATCTGTTTCTTTCGATAGAATCGTACCTAAATATCCACCCAAGAACCCAAGTGGTACCGATACAAGTGCTGGATTAGTCAGTGGAAAAATTGGCTCTCCTACAAATAAAGCCGCTCCTTCAATTGGTGAAAAAACGCTTGGACTCATCGATACAAGAATTAATGCAGAGAGTAGTCCAGTCAGCATTGCTGTCACCGCTCCTGTCGTATTGAACCTTTTCCAGTATACGGTGTAAAGAATAACTGGTAAGTTAGCACTCGCTGCAATACAAAAAGCGAGAGAAACAAGGAATGCTACGTTTAAATATTGTGCGAATAACGCTAGCACAATAGACAAAACGGATACAGCTAATGATGCGTATCGTGCTGCTTTAACTTGTTCTGCTTCCGTCACTTTTCCTTTTTTAATAATTTGCCCATATAAATCATGAGCAAATGCGGATGCTCCGGAAAGTACAAGTCCTGCGACAACAGCTAAAATTGTTGCAAAGGCAACTGCTGAAATAAAAGCAAATAAGATATCTCCGCCGATGGCTTGTGCAAGAAGCGGAGCAGCCATATTACCACCCGGGTTTGCTGCAATGATTGCATCATGTCCAACAAATGCTGCTGCTCCAAATCCCAAGAATAAGGTCAGTACATAAAATATACCGATCACCCATGTTGCGACGATGACGGAACTTCTTGCTGTCTGTGCATCTCGGACGGTGAAAAATCGCATGAGAATATGCGGTAATCCTGCTGTTCCAAGTACCAAAGCCAGCATAAGCGATAGGGTGCCAAGTGGCTCTGTATATTGTAACCCTGGCATTAAGTAGGCTTCTCCATGAGCTGTAACGGACTTTACATCGGTAAACATCTGTCCAATATTAAAATTAAATTTTAATAACACAAGAAACGTCATAATGACCATCCCAGCCATTAACAAGACAGCTTTTACAATTTGTACCCAACTCGTTGCTATCATGCCGCCGAATAATACGTAAATGGTCATCATCACACCAACAATAAGCACAGCCATCCAGTATTTGATACCAAATAATAACTGAATTAACGCACCTGCACCTACAAGTTGAGCAATCATATAGAAGGTACTGATCGTTATCGTATTTAGAGCAGCGGCTCCTCGAACCTTCCGGGCATCAAAGCGAGAATTAATCATATCGGCAAGTGTATATTTACCAAGGTTACGCAACGGCTCAGCAACAAGGAATAGAACAACTAAATACGCAATTAAAAATCCGATACTGTAGAAAAATCCATCAAATCCAAAGAGTGCAATAGCACCTGCAATACCTAGAAACGATGCTGCTGATAGATAATCACCAGCAATTGCCAGACCGTTTTGCATACCGGTGAGGCCACCGCCAGCAGTATAAAAGTCTCCCGCTGTTTGCGTCTTTTTAGCAGCAAAATAGGTGATAACAAGGGTTAGCAAGACAATGGCAAGAAAGAGAATAATGACCGTAGTGCTCATTGATTATCCCCCCTTTCCATTTCCTCTATAATTTGATCCGCTTGCTTATCAAAAGAAGCTGCTTTTTTCACATAAATTGTACATAAAACCCACGTCATAACAAATTGAGCGATAGCAAATAGCCATACCCAAGAGATATCCCCAATTGCTGGCGTGTTCAAAAAGGTTGTATAAGAAGTTAATATTGGCAATAAGAAGTAAAATACCAGGAAAAATATTGTTAATGGCACAATGAATTTTTTCCGATCACGCATTAGCTTTCTAAAGGATTTGCTTTCAATAACTTGAACATAGTCAACTTCTTCCGCTTTCTGCTCCTGCTTATATTCTTTTTCTGCCCCCATCTGCATCCTCCTCGGATATAGAGATAAACGCTTTTTTCAGTCCCGCATTCTCGGTATCTGAAGTCCCATTCATCTCCTTGAATTCATTTATCAGCTCTTATTTCTCCATTGTGGACAAGTCACCCGTCGGTAAACCGAGATCCCAGGCTTTTAATACACGGCGCATTATTTTTCCACTTCGCGTTTTCGGTAAGAAGTCACGAATTTCAATTTCCCTCGGCGCTGCATGCGCTGCAAGTCCTTGCTTCACGAATAATTGAAGCTCTTCTTGCAATTCATCTGTTTTCGTATAGCCATCCCTTAAGGAAACAAATGCTTTAATAATTTCTCCGCGTACCGGATCCGGCTTTCCGATTACTGCGGCTTCTGCAACTGCAGGATGCTCAACAAGCTTACTTTCGACCTCAAATGGACCAACACGTTCACCTGAAGTTTGGATAACATCATCATCCCTGCCTCCAAACCAGAAGTACCCATCTTCATCTTTAGAAGCTAAATCACCTGATTCAAACCAGCCTTCCACTGGGAAGTATTGCTTGAATCGCGCTTCATTTTTCCATACCGCACGAAGCATCGATGGCCAACCAGCTTTTACACATAGTTTCCCCATCTGGCCTGGTGGAAGTTCATTCCCTTCATCATCTAAAATCGCCGCCTCAATACCCGGAAACGGTTTCCCCATCGAGCCGGGTTTCAATTTCATGGAACGAAAATTGGCAATTATAACCCCACCTGTCTCCGTCATCCACCAATGATCATGAATCCGCAACCCGTAAACTTTCATTCCCCAATGAACCACTTCTGCATTCAATGGCTCACCGACACTTAAAATATGTCGTAATGAACTTAGATTGTATTCTTGCGTAACATTATCCCCTACTGCCATAAGTCTCCGAAACGCTGTAGGAGCACTCAACCACACAGTGACCCCGTATTTTTCAATTGTTAAATACCAATCTTCCGGGCTAAACCGGCCGCCCCGCACTAGATTCGATGCACCGTTTAACCATGGACCAAAAATTCCGTATGATGTTCCGGTTACCCAGCCCGGATCGGCTGTACACCAGTAAATATCTTCTTCTTGCAAATCCAATACCCACTTCGCAGTCTGATAATGTTGAATCATCGCATTATGAACATGCAAAATCCCTTTTGGTTTTCCAGTTGAACCAGATGTATAATGCAAAATCATACCATCTTCGCGATCAACCCACTCTATCTCGAAATCACAAGACGCCTTCTTCATCTCTGTTTCAAAATGATAGAAAGTAATATCCTCCGTATTATCCGGCAACTCCCCTTCACCAACTAAAATAATTTGGTTCAGATGCGGGAGTTCTTTATACGGGACACGCGGTAAAAGTTCTTTTGTTGTAATTAGAACTTGCGCATCGCTATTCTCTAATCGATCACGAACGGCCTGCTCCATAAACGCTTCAAATAATGGGCCGACAATGGAGCCATTTTTTAAAATTCCCAGCAAACTAATATAAAGTTCCGGTGATCGCGGCATGAATAAAAATACGCGCTCGCCTTTTTCAACTCCAAGGCTTCGCAAGACGTTACCAAATTGATTCGATAAGCGCTTCAACTCACGAAACGTATACTTTTCATCCCCTTCTTGATCGCTATAATAAAGGGCAACTTTATTCTTCCGCCAGCTTTCTGCGTGGCGATCAATTGCTTCATAAGCCATATTTACTTTTCCAGTTTCATACCAGGAAAAGTTTTTCTCCACATCTTCCCATTGAAATTCCTTATATGCCTGTTCATAATCAGGCATATTCACCTTCTCCTTTACGGCTGCAATAAGCTCACTCACTCCGCACTACCTCCCTTTATAACCTACCGATTAAACTTGTAAGCGATTGCAATAATTATAACGGAAGATGAAAGAGCTTGTAAGAATATCTGCTTCAACCGTTTCATATGACGATTAAACGGTTGGAATTTAGTTATTAACGGTTAATTCCCAAATAAATCAAAAAGCTGTTTTCTTGCAGATCGACTAACTGGAATGGTCGTCTTTTTATTATCCCGCAACGTGATATTGCTTGCTCCATTAAACCATGGGGTAATCTCCTGTACGTGGTTTAAATTAACAAGATAACTGCGATGCGCTCTAAAAAAAGCAAAGCCTTGCAGTTTTTTCTCCAGCTCTTGTAAGGTCATTCTGCTATAAATAACCTTCTCTTCCGTATGAATTTCCAGCATTCGCTTATATGGTACAGCATAATAAATTGCATCCGGAGACAAAACAACCGTCCGATCATTATCATCGATTAGCAGCTTCGTCGTTGAATTGATACCTTGATGGAATAATTGATGGTCCTTCCTTTCTAATTGCTGCATCCGTTTACGAATACGATTCATTGCTATTTGGAACCTTTCCGTATCATATGGCTTCAGCATATAGTCAATCGCTTCTATTTCAAATGCTTCTACTGCATAGTCATCATACGCAGTAGTAAAAACAAATAAGGGGGCTTTCACATAAGCAATATCGATTATTTTCTTGGCTGCCTCTACACCGCGCATGCCCGGCATATGAACATCTAAAAAAATAACATCCGGTTCATGCTCCTTATATAACGCAACTAACTGCTCGCCAGACTCTGCACTTGGCAGAAGCTTCACGTCTTTTTCCCGATCCAATAAATAAATTAACTCTTCACGCGCCAAAAGTTCATCTTCCGCAATCATCGTATGGATTTTCATAAAAACCTACCTTTCTAGCGTTCATTATAGGGAATCGTAAAACAAACCTCACTCCCGCCTGCAGGTAAATTACGTACATGTAAACGGGCTTTTTCACCAAGTAGATTAATTAAGCGTTGATTTACATTATATAAACCAGTTCCGCCATGTTGTTTTTCCGTGAAAACTACCTCTCCAGCCTGTGGTAAAATTTCTTCGGGAAATCCCCGCCCGTTATCCCGTACTGTTATTTTCATCCCTCTCTCTATTTGTTCCATATTCACATCAATTCTGCCTCCTTCTGTAACGTGCTCTAATCCATGCCTGACGCTATTCTCAACAAGCGGCTGAATCGAGGACGGCGGAATGGATAGGCGGGAAATTTCTGGCGGCTCTAAAATATTTATTTGTAATTGAGTGGTAAATCGCGTCTGGATAATCGCAACATACGCTTTCACATGATCCAATTCCTTTTCCAAAGGCACAAGGCGTGTGGACACCAGCTTCAGGTTAAAACGCATAAAGTGTGCTAATTGAACCGTTATGTGCCTTGCTTTTTCGGGATCTTTACGAAACAACGCTGCGATCATGTGCAGTGTATTAAATAGAAAATGCGGGTTAATCTGCGCTTGTAAATTACTTAACTCTGCATCGCGTGTATGTAATTCAATCCTTTCTGCTTTGATGGTTTTTAATTGATTGGCGATTAATTGTCCAAGCCCTTCCGCGAGCATCAACTCTACCGGGCGAATATGCTGTGCCTTGCGAAAATATAATTTTATCAACCCGATTGTTTTATGTGCTTCCCATATCGGGATGATGATCACTGCCTCTAATGGACAGTTTTTATCGATACATTGAATTTCTGTTTGGGAGTAAGCGACAAGTATCTCCTTTGATTCCAACGCCCGATGTGATATTTGTGTTGTTAACGGATTTCCGATTTTATGATGATCACTCCCCAGTCCTTTGTGGGCCATCACCTCATTTTCATTTGTTACCGTAACAGCTGCTAATTTCAATCGCGCATATAGCAGATTGGCGATGCCTTCTGCTTTTTCTTGAAAGGAATCCTCTTTCAAAAAGGGGAGCGCCTCCTCAGCAATAGTTAATGCTTGCTTTGTTGCAAATGCTGCTTCATTTTCCTCTTCTCTCAACACAATAGCAATCATTGCTGTAAAAATGGCAATGGCAATACTATTGGATAACACAACCGGCAGCCCAATTGTGTTTATCATTGTAATCATTTCCCTATCCTGCGAATCAAAAATAAGTAATAAATGCATCAATAAAATAGGGGGAAAGATTCCAATAAATAATGCTTTCATCGGTGAGATAACACGTTCCTGCGAGAAAAAACGGGCTGTAAAACCTGCTAATACTCCAGTGAGCGGGTTCACAAGGCTATTAGCAAGAAAACCAATCCCGCCAAGGAAAAACAAGTGCACGCCAGCAATAATCCCCGCCCCAAGGCCAACAATTGGTCCCCCTAATAATCCAGCAATGACAATAGCAACTAAACTGGAGCTTACCACCATCTGATTGTCCTTGACATTCCAGACAAACTCATGAATGACGGTGAAATCACTTTCTATTATTACCCCGGTTATTGTTCCGGCAATCCCGAACAAACCAAATACACATGCATGAATACCTGCCATTTTGAAACTAAATTCATGGTAAAGCAGCGATCTGAACCCCGGACTTCGCGTAAGGACAAAGGCGATAACCAACAATAAACCTAAACGCTCAAATAAAATGATTGTCAAATTTATCACGGACGATCTCTCCTTACACCACCGATACCTATCTGTGCCTGCAGATAGAATGATTGAAATGGCACCGTATTACCTTGGTCTTTCTTTGATAGAATCGCTCCCAAATATGCTCCTAAAAATCCGATTGGAATCGCGATAATCCCTGGATTATAGAGTGGAATAAGCGGTTCTATAGCAAACCATCCCCCCTCTGCATTCATCACATGCGGCCCCAAAAACAAAAGCAGCAGGGATGCTGTTAAGCCAGAGACCATTCCGGTAATAGCTCCCATTTGATTAAATCGCCGCCAGTAGATAGTGAATAAAAGTACTGGCAGATTACTAGACGCCGCAACAATAAATGTCAAAGAGACAAGAAACGTTACATTCATATTCCGCAATCCTAGTGCAAGTAATGTAGATAGAAGGCCTATAAAAAAAGCTGTCCAGCGTGCAGCACGAACACGATTCTTTTCCGATGTATTCCTTTTTTTAATAATATGGTAATAAATATCGTGCGAAAAAGCGGTTGTTGCTGAAATTACTAAACCAGCTACCACCGCAACAATAGTTGTAAATGCTATCGCAGCGATAAAAGCCATTAGAAAATCACCGCCCAAATTTCCTGCCAATAATGGTGCGGCCAAATTCCCGAACGGATCTAGCAAGACCATCTCCTTATATCCAACTAACGCAACGGCACCTAAGCCTAACACAAGGGCAATCAAATAAAATACGCCAATGATCCAGCTTGCCGTTAAAAGTGATTTACGCACTTCCACTGTATCTCGAACGGTGAATAACCGAATTAAAATATGCGGCAGCCCTGCAGTACCAAGAATTAATGCCATATGTAGAGAAATCGCTTCCAAAGGTTGGTTAAATAAATGCCCTGGTAATAAAAATTGTTCCCCCAAGGGTGAGCCAATCGCAACTTGTTCCAGAAGATTAGAAAAATTCCAGTTAAACCGAGACAATACAATAAGCGCAAGCAAAAATGTCCCGGATAAAAGCAATACAGTTTTGACGATTTGTACCCATGAAGTAGCAAACATCCCGCCAAATACGACATAAATTGTCATTAATATTCCTATGATTAAAACAGCAGTTGAGTAATTAATATTTAGCAATAAACGTATTAACAATCCGGCAGCCACTAATTGCGGAATCATGTAAAAAATGGAGATAATTAGAGCACCAACAGCCATGGTACCCCGCATTTTATAGCTTGGAAAGCGGGCGCAAACAACATCCCCTAATGAATATTTTCCTAAACGATGTACCGGTTCAGCAATAAAGAACAAGACAATTATATAAGAAACTAAAAATCCTATCGCATACAAAAAACCATCAAATCCATTGATTGCAATGGTTCCGACAATCCCTAGAAAAGAAGCCGCACTAATATAATCCCCTGCAATAGCCATTCCATTTTGTATACCCGTTAAACTGCCAGAAGCAATATAGAACTGATTGGTCGTTTTGCTTTGTCTAGCCGCCCAGTAAGTAATAATTAAAGTACAAACTACAATACAAAGAAAAAACAGCAAATAGGTAATGTTCATAAATTCACCTTCAGTTCTTGTGGGGTATGATATTTTGCCGATTGGAATTGGAATCCTCTTGCTATAACAACCACAAGTTTTAAATGCGTAAAAATTGATTAAATTCTATCATTTTATTCTACTATAAATTGTATAGGATGCGAAAAGATAAGTAAAGATATGCCTTTGGGGCTGGTGGAGTTTTACTAAAGGGATAGTTGATGGGGCGGGGGCTGTTTGGGTGGAGCGACCTTCTCTATTTTTGGAGCGCGTTGGCCTGGGACGGAGCGAGTTTCTCCATTTTGGAGCGCGTTGGCCTTGGGGTGGAGCGCATTTTTCTTTTTTCGAGCGCGTTGGCCTTGGGGCGGAGCGCATTTTTCTTTTTTCGAGCGCGTTGACCTTGAGGTGGAGCGGATTTCTCTATCTTGGAGCGTGTTGGCCTTGAGGTGGAGCGGATTTCTCTTTTTTGGAGCGGGTAGCCTAGTTGGAGCGGATTTCTCTTTTTTGGAGCGTGTTGGCCTTGGATTGGAGCACGAAAAAGAAGTCAACAATTAAGCTGAAAGACAGCGGGTTCTGTTGACTTCGGCCGAAGCAGTGAATTTTACTACATTTAACAATTACACTTCCTTCACTTTCACTCCAACAGAAAGGTCATACGGAAATTGGCTGCCATCTTCCCCTTCAAACGCTTTACGATTTTTCAAATAGCTGAATCCCCCAATGAAATCACGATATATCATACGTTTGATAATCTGACTGCTGGATAATTTTTCTCCATCTACACTCTCCAGCTTTAAACCTGCCTGTCTGTAACCGAGCGTTCTTCCGCTGGATTTTAATTGGGCATATTCCAATGACCACATAACAGCAGTTGGATTTACTAGATTATGAAATACTTGACTCTTTATTCTCTTTTTTAAAAGCGCTTCTGCTGCTAAAGTAACCGTTGTTGATACTGCTAAATCAATAAGATTAGCCTGCATTCTCTTTTTAGTAATTGTTTTCATGGCATCTCCTCGCCTTCTTCCGTGTATTTCAATAATAGATTTCTTTCCTTCCATACTATAGAATGATTTTTGAATTGTCTATTTTATTTATTGAATAAACGTTTTCCCGTTGCGAATTACTATAAACTATTTTTGTTTAGTGCTACAATAGAGTTGAGAGTTACTTCAGACTATTTTTTAAATAGCCGTTATTGGCTCAACTAAAAAAGGAGTGAAAGTGATGCAGCAAAATCAATTAGAAAAAATCAAAAATGGTAAAGGATTTATCGCAGCACTTGATCAAAGCGGAGGAAGTACACCTAAGGCTCTAGCTGCCTATGGAATCCCAGAAGATGCATACAAAACAGAGGAAGAAATGTTTGATTTAGTTCACGAAATGCGAACAAGAATTATTACATCTCCTTCCTTTAATTCCGATCAAATCATTGGTGCGATTCTTTTTGAGCAAACCATGGATCGGGAAATCGAAGGCAAGTATACAGGTGATTATCTTGCTGAAGAAAAAGGTATTGTACCATTTTTAAAAGTGGACAAAGGGCTTGCTGAGGAAAAAGACGGCGTTCAGCTAATGAAGCCAATTGATAATTTACAAGAAACATTAGAGCGCGCGAATGAACGCCATATTTTTGGAACAAAGATGCGCTCCGTTATTAAAGAAGATAATCCAGAGGGTATTAAGAAAGTAGTTGATCAGCAATTTGAAATTGGAAAACAAATTATTGCTGCTGGGCTAGTACCAATTATTGAACCAGAAGTGGACATTCACAGCCCCTCTAAAGAAGACAGTGAAGAACGCTTGAAAAAAGAAATTTTAGATCATCTAAACCAACTTGATTCCGATCAATTGGTGATGCTGAAATTAACTATTCCAACGAAGAATAACTTATATAGAGAACTGATTGATCATCCAAATGTTGTACGTGTAGTTGCATTATCTGGTGGCTACTCCACAGACGATGCCAATGCAAAATTGAAAGACAACAAAGGGCTTATTGCAAGCTTTTCAAGGGCATTAAGTCAGGATTTAAATGCAAATCAATCGCAAGAAGAATTTGACGCAGCTCTGAAAAAAGCCGTTGATTCCATTTATGAGGCTTCTATCTCTTAATAGTTGGATCAATAAGCTTCTAATTTAACTGTATTTAAAATAACTCCCTGCAAAAGATACGATTTTTGCAGGGAGTTATTTATAGGTGTGAGTTATACAAACTTCCGGTCAATAATAACAGAACAGCCTGTATATAGATTATTCGTGATTAGATAACTTGAAATTTTCTACAGTCTGTTGTAAATCTTCTGCAACACCTGTTAAATCGGATGCAGAGTTTGCAATCTCTTCCATGGAAGCAAGTTGCTGTTGTGTTGAGGCAGAAACATTTTCTACTTCTTGTGAAACCGTGTCTCCAATTGATGCAACTTCTTCAAAAGTATTTGTAAATTGTGCTGTAGCTGAAGAAATCTCTTGAATTTCAGAATTGACCCGCATAATTTGGTTGGTTATGGAATCAACATAAGCCGTTATATTTGTAAATGATTTATCTGCATTGTTTGCTACATCAATCCCTTTTTCCACTTCTTTTGTTGCAGCTTTCATGGAGGACACTGCAACCGTTGTTTCATTTTGGATAGAATTAATCATTTCTTTGATTTGATCAGCAGAGTCGGATGATTTCTCAGCTAATTTTCGAACTTCATCCGCTACCACGGCAAATCCTTTACCATGTTCTCCGGCCCTTGCCGCTTCTATTGTTGCATTTAGTGCAAGTAAATTCGTTTGCTCTGATATATCCGTAATAACATCAACAATTTTACTTATTTGTTCTGATTGGCTACCGAGCCCTTGGATACTATTGGATAGCTCATAGGTGTTTTTCTTAATATACTCCATTTGGTTAATGGTCGTACTTAAGGCTGTATTCCCTTCCTTTACTGCTTCCATTGTGTCTGTTACTGTATTAGAAACTTCATTCGAGCTGGTTTCGATATTATAAATAGACGCTGTCATTTCTTTGGCTAACTTCGAACTATTGGTAATACTATTATTAAGACTATTTATCCCCTCCGCAGATTCTTGCATCGAAGCGGAAATCTGTTCCGTAGCCGAAGTGTTTTGTTCGGTACTTGCATTTAACTCTTCTGCTGAAGAAGCTAAATGGTTAGATCTATCTCGAACTTGCTGAATGATTCCATTTAAATTCTCACGCATCTTGTTAAAGGATAGAGCTAGATTACCAAGTTCATCTGATCGGTTTAAGTCTACAGTGACACTTAAATCGCCCTGACTCATTGTATTGCTAGCATCGACTAAGTGGTTAATTGGTTTAGAGATAGAACGAATGATATATACAATGATTGCTCCGCCCAGAATAAGTGCACCAATAATTACGAGTAAAGTCGTGTTTAAAATCGGGCTGACATTTTGCGCGATTTCGCTATCAAACAACGTTCCTGCGATTTTCCAGCCGGTAATATCACTTGTAGCAAAAGATAACTGCTTTGGAACGCCATCATAGTTGTAACTTAACTTCCCTTCAGCAGATTCATATAATTTACTGATAAACGATTCAGATGCTTCTGTTCCGGCTTCCATATCCGGATGACTAATATATTTCTGGTTTTCATCCATTAAGAATAAATAACCATCCTTACCGATAGTAACGGAATTGATAATTTCCGTAAGGCTTCCTAATTCTAAGTTCACAGCAACCACACCATTATTATCCGCAGTAGCTTTGGAAATAGTGACCACTGTCTCATTAGAGGAGGCAGACACATATGGAGCCGTTACGAAAATCTCCCCTTTATGTTCCATCGCTCCCTGATACCATGGCCTTTCCCTTGGATCGTAATCAGGTGGATTTTTAAACGATGTCGGGTAATTCATAAATTCCCCAGTTTCTGTCCCTACATAGGTTTGCTCAAAAGCAGCATCCTTAGCATTTTGTACATCCAGTAAAATTTTACCTGTTGCTTCGTCCTTGTTGTCTTTAATATCAGTTGGGGTAATGGCATTAGATAAATACTCAATATGGTCCATTTGGTCAGTCATAAATTGATCAATCGTTTGTTTCATAATCTCTACGTTTTTCTGAGCAGAATCTACCATGCTATTTTCTATATTCGATTTTGCACTTAGGTATGATATAGTCCCAATAGCGATGCTAGGAACTAATAGAATAATTAAAAACGAGATGATCAGTCTATTTCTTAAACTTAATGATTTTTCTTTCTGCTTTTTATTTTCTCTCAAGTCGATATCCTCCTGATATAAGTAAATGTTTTATCCTAAACCTTATATCGGTCGAAAGTATTGCTACTTTAAGAGGATATTTCAAAGTTATAATAATCTAATAAATGAGATAAGTCAGATGTTTTATCTAAAAAACTTTCTTACAATGAAAATAGGAAGATATGCTTTTCTATTTAAACAAGTTAAAAATCCCTCTAGAAGGCGGATATCCCTACTTCATATTCCAGTTAAACCGTCCAAATAAACATATGAACAATCGTAATAATAATTGCTCCAGCAAGGTAAGAAAGAATAATCACCGGCAGCGCCCAGCGAAGCCAAATGGTCCAAGGAATCTTTGCAATCGCTAATGACGCCATTAATACACCAGATGTTGGCGTGATAGCATTCGAGATTCCATCTCCTAACTGAAAGGCCAATACAGCAGTTTGGCGGCTCACTCCAGTTAAATCAGATAATGGTGTCATAATTGGCATCGTTAATGCTGCTTGACCACTGCCTGATGGTACTAAGAAATTAAGAAGGGCTTGAAAAATATACATTCCCATTGCAGAAAAAGTAGTAGGAAGCTGACTTACTAGATTTGAAGCAGCAAATAGGATTGTATCGATCGTATTACTTTCTTCTAGGACAACAAGAATTCCATATGCAAATCCGACAACTAACGCCCCGACAATAAGCTCTTTACAACCATCTATAAAGGATTCTGCAATTTGATTCACGCGAAGTTTTCCTACAAAACCAGCGATAATCCCCATAATTAAGAATAGAGAAGCTATCTCCATAATAAACCAGTCAAAATAGATTACACCGATTGCCAGAATAACAATGGTAGCTACTAATAATCCGATAATTATCCCTTGTCTGGCAGTCAGCTTTGTATATTGACCTTCTAAAGAATCATCTAAATCTCTTTTCTTATCAATCTTGTACATTAAACTTTTCTCTGGATGCTTCTTTACTTTTTTCGCATAAATCATCACAAAAGCGATACTAAATGCTACAAAGATAACCCACATTACAAAACGGACACCCATTCCAGAGAAGGTAGGAAGCTCAGCAATTCCTTGTGCCACGCCAACAGTAAATGGATTCATAAATGATGCTGTAAACCCTGCACAGGAGCCAATAATAACCATTCCGGTACCAACCAAAGAGTCAAAACCTAGCTTCATTGCTAAGGGTACTAGAATCATAATGAATGGAATCGTCTCCTCCGACATTCCAAAAGTTCCTCCACCCAAAGCAAATAACGTCATCACTACAGGGATCAAATAGATTTCTCGATTTGCCATTTTTAAGGATAGATTAGCAAGCCCTGTTTCAATAGCTTTTGTTGCATTTAATATTCCAAAAGACCCTCCGACAATAAAAATAAAGAAAATAATATCCGCACTTTGCGTCATCCCTTTATGAATGGTTTGAAAAACTTCAAAAAATCCAGTCGGGCTTCCTTCTGCTTCATGGTATGTATCATTAATAACAACCGTTCTCTCTGTATCATTGACCATTTTTACTTCGCGTTCATACTCACCAGCTGGGATAAAGTATGTTAATACCGCCATAATGATAATCAATCCAAACATAAGCGCAAAAACATGTGGGAATTCCCATTTTTTCTTCTTTGGCTCCTGTGTGTTTTTCTTAAATGTTGTTATACCGCCGCTCATGGTAACCCCTCCTTTTTTCTCTTTTTTGGGACTTTTCAATATAAAAAAACAGATAGTTTAATAAAGAAATAAACTACCTGTTACGATATCCATATCATCCTTATCGATGTTTAAATTCATCTTTAATCGCGTGTAGTAAATCTTTGTTGCATATAATGTCGTAGCCTGTATGTGCCAAGGATAGGACAGCATCGTGAATAGCTGCTTCTCCATCTGGTGTTATGGTTTTTTCTGCAAATTCTTTGGTATGAAAAACAAGTCCCGGTTCATTTAAACCAACATAAGGATGAATGGATGGGACAACCTGGCTAACATTCCCCATATCTGCAGATCCTGTTGCCGGAACCGCCGGGTAAACCGGATTAGCACTATATGCTTTTAAATGCTTTGTAAATGTATCCGATAAGGTTTGATTCGTTATCATATTATCGTAGCTTAGCTCATAGTTGGAAATCTCCAAAGATGCTCCCGTCATCAAGCATGCTCCTTCTGCGATATCTTTCACTTTCGCCACTACTTCATCTACCATTTCTCGTTCATCGGCACGAATGTAAAATTGCGCAGTAGCTTCTGCCGGTACGATTCCAGCTGCTTCTCCGCCTTTTGTGATAATTCCATGCATTCGCACATCATCTGGAACATGCTCGCGAAGTTCATTAACTCCATTAAATAATTGAATAACCGCATCTAACGCATTAATTCCTTTATCGGGGGATGCTGCTGCATGTGCTGCTTTCCCTGTGAAATCAAATTGGAGCGCATCCATTGCCAGCATCGGACCGCTTTCCGAAGATACATCCGCACCATGGACCATCATAGCTACATCAATATCATCAAACGTCCCCTGCTCACTCATCGGTACTTTCGCGCCATTTGTTTCCTCTGCTGGAGTACCTAGAACAACTACCTTTCCGCCGATTTCTTCTACATACTGGCGCAGAATAACCCCAGCCCCGACCGCAAATGTAGCAATTAAATTATGACCGCAACCATGTCCAATTCCCGGTAATGCATCATATTCCGCCAAATAGGCAATTGTTGGTCCCCGCTTGCCGCTAGCAAACTCCGCTCGAAAAGCAGTTGGGCGATCAACAATCCCTGTCTCCACCTCAAAATCATAAGAACGTAAATAATTCACCAGTAATTTCATCGATTCATATTCTTCATCGCCTAATTCTGGATTTTCATATAATTGATTGCTAATTTGAATAAGTTCATCTTGTATTGCTTTATAGTTTTCTTCTAATGACATGTGATGAAATTCCTCCTGTTTCATAAATAAAATGTATTTTTATGCTATATCATTGTAAAATTATTTAGTTTTTTGAATTATAACATGGTTCCGAAGAAAATGGTAAAAATTATAAACATAAATACTCCTCAGATAAAATGATGATTTCGGAAAAATATCAATTGTATAAACCCTATATTCCTTCTCTGATTTTTCTAATGTATAATAAGCTTTATTCTTAATCATAAAAGGAGCTTTACATCCATGCCTATAGTACCTTTTCTTACATTTGTTTTCATCAGTAGTTTTACACCTGGACCAAATAATTTTATGGCTATCTCCTTCGCCAATCGCTATGGATTTAGAAATACGCTATCATTTTGTATCGGTGTTGGTGCAGGCTTCTTTCTCATTGCTTTCATTTGCAGTTTTTTTAATCGAGCTCTGATTGAAATTTTGCCGTTTATTGAAACACCATTAAAGTTTCTAGGGGTTTTTTATATGCTTTACCTCGCCTATAAAACATTTACTAGTTCAGGAAGTAAGGGGGAAACTTCCACAAAAGCACATAAGAATTTATTTATCATCGGAGCATTCATGCAGTTTATTAATCCAAAAGCAATTCTTTATGGCATTGCAGTTGTCTCCACGTTTTTATTACCCTATTACAATTCAGTTGCAAGCTATATTGTGTTCTGCCTTTTTCTCGGCATTGTCGGTATCTGCAGTTCCATAACCTGGAGTTTATTCGGTTCTGTACTCCAAAACTTCTTAGTCCGTTATCAACGTATCTTTAATATTGTTATGGGGTTATTACTTATTTATAGTGCATTTGCTATTTTGATAGGATAACTTTATAGGAAAACAAGCTAAATTTAGTACTGGGATGGAGCGGTTAGGCTTAAGGTTGGAGCGGATTGTGCCTGGATTGGAGCTATAGGCTTTTGGTTGGAGCGCTTTTTCACAGTTTGGAGCAGGGAGGCTTATGGTCGGAGCGCCTTTTCCCGGTTTGGAGCGCGTACACTTATGGTCGGAGCGCTTTCCCACGGTTTGGAGCGGTTAATTGGTTCGAGCGCTTTTTCCCGGTTTGGAGCGCGTACACCTTTGGTCGGAGCGCTTTTCCTTCGGTTTGGAGCGGTTATTGGTTCGAGCGCTTTTCTACCAGTTTGGAGCGCGTACACTTATGGTCGGAGCGCTTTTTCACGGTTTGGAGCGCGTACACTTATGGTCGGAGCGCTTTCCTACAGTTTGGAGCGGATTCGGCTCTGGGTGGAGCGCTTTGTGCTCAGGTTGGATCGGTTAGCCTTAATTTGAAGCGAGCCCAGTCCGGATCGAGCCGGTTCTGCTTCTCCCTTCCATACTATCTACATAAAAAACGAGGCTCTTCACTCATTAGCCTCGTTTTCTTATTGTATTATCTATCATTTACTTAATCGCTTCTAAAACATCGAACAAATTCTTTTTAAACCGTTCACGGTCTACTGCTTCACAAACACGCACATTTGGTTCCTTCTCTAAGCGGTTATTCACATCGACCAGACTATAACCTCTTGTCAGCTCTCCTTTTGTTTCCACGTCTACATAATAATCATGGGATTCTGTCATAATACTTTCATCTGCTGCAATAGCTACTAACAGTGTATCAGGATGCGTCGTTCCATTCAGACGGTGGACGGATTTATTGAACTGCATCACCACTCGATTGATATCAATAAAAAACTGGGAACCTGCCGTATTCAGCTCAGCGATCTCTGCATGATCATTGTCATCCATAATAGAATAACGCGTACACACATCCCACCCGACCATTGTAATCGGAATGCCGGAATGCAACACAAGCCTGGCTGCTTCTGGATCAACATAGAAATTGTACTCCGCTGCCGGTGTAATATTTCCTAATGTATTATTCGTGCCACCCATAATATAAATATGGGGAATATCCTTAATAATCGAAGGGTCTTTTTTAATGGCCATAGCAATATTCGTCAGTGGGGCAATAGCTAAAATGCTTACTTCTCCCGGGTATTCTTTGACTTTTTCAATAATAAAATCGACAGCATGTCCTGCCTCCGGGCGCTGATCTGCTTTAGGAAAATGTGCACCGCCCATACCATCATCTCCATGAACGTCTTCTACTGTCCGATGTTTTTCTTTCCCTGTTGCGAGCAGTGGACGCTCTAAACCTTTATATACAGGTACTTTTTCTTCTGGGTGAGCAACCTGAATCGTATACAGTGCGTTTTCCACCTCTTGGTCAAAGGCCACATTCCCGCCCGTGATCGTTACCCCTTCCACTTTAAAATGATGCATCGCTGTCAAAAGTGCGATAGTATCATCCCCGGCTGTATCTGTATCAATAATAATTCTTCTCATTTTATTCACCTTATTTCTCCTGTCTCGCTAATTCCGTAATATAGTTAAAGAAAGCATCCCGGTTAACTTCATAAACAAACTGAACGGGGCGCCCAGACTCTGAAATCTCGGTTTTCCCCTGACTGGCTCCATCTGGATGAACAACGGTTTTGACCTCTTTTTTCTTTACCAGATCCGGCTTTCCAATGGTTGCTGTTGTCAAAACATCCCATAAGAAGTACGTTGAATTCGTTTGAAAATGTACAAGCGGTGGTACCATTGCATAACACTGTCCGAGGAAATCAATCCCGATATCCCGGCGTTCAGCAGCCCATCTATCTCTAACATCTATCGTCAATGGAACCATATTCGTACTTTCCAAAGCAATTAAGTCAATTTCAATCGAACTGTCCCATACGGTTTTTACTGCCTCCGGATCCCAAAAAGCATTCCATTCTGCTGTACCGTCGTGCTCCGGCTCCTCGACATTGCCATTTTCCAGGAATGTTCCACCCATCCAGACAAGCTTTTCAATTTTCTCTTCAATATCTGGAGCAATTTCCAATGCTCTAGCCAAATCCGTTAAGGGACCGACAAACACAAGTGTTATTTTCTCGTCACTCTTACGAAGTACCTTTACCAAATGCTCGTGCGCTGCTTCTTCTGCAAGCTTTGCTTCTATTTTTCCAGACTCATTTAATATAGGTAAGGCGTCTACAAAGAAAGCATGCATGCGCCAATCTTTTGGAAATGGATTTTTCCCGCGGGAAGTGGATGCTGCCACCTCCACATCCTGTCCCTTTCCAAAACGGTCGATAATTTTACGGCTTGCATAAACAGCCGGCTCCAGATAACAGTCTGCCGGAATAACCCCGACCCCTGCTACATCGACATCTTCCATTTGTAATAATAAAAATAGCGAGATTAAATCATCCACACCACCATCATGGTTTAAATATACTTTCTTTTTCATACGTATTAACTCCTTTTTCATTAAACATTGAAACGCTTTTACTGCACTTAATCTATCTATAGCTTATCACAGAATCATGCGGAAGAATCATTGTTTTCAAAAAAGTATAAACCTGTATCTGCTTCCTCCAAAACCACTGCTGGCCTTGCACCAACCCTTCTTTAGTACAATAAAAGCTAGAAATGTAAGAAGACTTTTATGCCACGGAAGAAAATAGCTGGTGGAAAGTTCTCAATTCGTAAAAATATAATTGTCGTTAAACATAACAGGCACCCACACTGGAGTATTTATCCATTATGAGTGCCTGTCTAATTTTATTTTTCCTGTGATTTAGAAGAATACCTTGCTTTCCGAACATTTTTCACCCAAGCCCGGTCCTCGTCCATCATTTTTTTAGCAGCAAAGACCGTTAGAATTTGAATGATAATGATCGGTATTCCCATTAATCCTGATAACACTTCTAGTGGAGACAGGCCGCCTACACTCATCAGCGTTAAAGCAAGAACGGTAATCAAAGCTGCTATTAAGATTCTTAACGATTTATAAGGTGCGGATTTCGTCATATCTTGATTAGACATATAGGTTGCTACAGTATAAGTTGTTGAATCTAATGTAGTAATTAAGAAAACCGTCGCAATAATGGTAAACAAGATGATTGTTAATGCTGGCATTGGCAGGGAACTCAAGATAGCAGGAATTGATTCCTCCAAGCCTTGATTTTGGACAATATCCAGTACTGGCAAGGTATCTGTCACTTGGCGATGAACACTTAGTCCTCCCAGCACACCTGTCGCAATCCAAGATAATAGTGTCGGCGCCAATAGATACGTTAGGATCATCTCTTTAATCGTTCTGCCTTTCGATACAATTGCAGCAAAAACACCGTGGAGCATCGCCCAAGTTGCATTATATGCAAACCAAAAAACCGTATGACTTTCTATGTGGGTACCGCCTTCTAAATTCAGCGAGTCGGTATACAGAGAAAAATTCATATAATTAGAGAGTAGGTATCGAACTGAATCTGAAAAGAAATTTAAGATAAAGATACCTGGTCCTATAATAAGAATAAGAATTGCAAATGCGCCTGCAAGATACATGTTTAAGGTACTTAATCGTTTAATTCCTTTATCAATCCCTACATACGCACTGATAGAGAAACCTAGAACCCATATTATTGTTACAATAACCGTAAAAGGAAATGTTACTTCGATATTAAATAATTCTGCTAGATTATACGTAACAATCGGTGTCCCCAGGCCTAATGTCACGGCAGCTCCAGCTAAAATACTGACTAAGAATAAAATATCAAGAATAATTCCGCCAATTCCGTCTGTAAATTTATCACCGAATATCACACGGCAGGCTTCTGAAATACGCATTCTTGGTTTCTTCCGTACATATAAAAGATATCCCATCGCCGGCGCTACCATAACAAAGACGGCGAAGGTTTGGAAGGTCCATAAAAACATACTATAAGAATTTCCGGCAAGAATCGCCTCCATCGATCCTGCATCCAGTCCAAATGGCGGATCATTCGAAACCTCACTCCATTGCGTCAGCCCTGTCCGCATTACGGTGGAACCAAGCCCCATGGCAACTAAGATGGATGCATATTCAAATAAATTGTATCTTGGTTTCTTTGCCGGGTCCCCCAAAACTACTTTTCCATATTTAGAGAATGAAAAATAGAAAGCCGCTATAACAATTAAAAATGCGTACCATAAATAACCCCATTTCAGGGTATCTACTAATGTATTAAAAATATTATCCAATAATTCCATGGACTCGCTTGTATACATTGCAAATAGAAAACTAACAATCGCTATAATCACAATTGAAGGGATAACAATGCTTTTCTCAACCAAGCTTTTATTCTTCTGCCGTTTAGGCGCGTCCATTGTAAAATCTCCTCTCTTTCATTTACTAGCTGTTATTATTGTAAATTGCTAAATAACTTCCTTGTCTATTAGTACCACAGAAAAACACACACTAAACACTCAAAAAAAGAGGCTCCTTTCTACAGCGCTATACTGCGGAAAGGAACCTTTTTTTATTTTCTCATCTCACTCGCCAAAAGCAAACTGTAAACCGTATCTAAACAAGGCGTATGTAAATCATGCTCTCTGCTTTTCTCATATAGATAGCCTTGTATATAAGCAATCTCCATCGCTTGTCCGTTCATCCTGTCATAATACATACTTGTTCCCATATAAGGTGGGTAGCCAGCATAAATGTTCATAATAGCAGTTATCGTCTTTTCCTCAAAATGAACGCCTTCTGCTGCAGCAATCTTTATTCCCTCACGAATTAGGTTTTCACATAACCTGCGCACTTTTTCTTCCCGCAGAATGAACGCTGTATTTCCGCTGAGTGCGGTTACGGAATTAATCGCTAAATTAACCATTAACTTATACCAAACCTCGTAACGATAATCCGCACGTAATTGCATATCCAAATCGCTTTCTGCTATGGCTTCTTTTAATGTTTTTGTTACTTCATTTTCCGGTAATATTAATGTGCGGTCACGAAAATGAGTTACTACTTGGTCCTTTTTCTGCCCGCTAATATAGACCACGGCTTGATAAGCATGAGGAATTTGAAATTTTTCCAGCTGTCCATAGCCGTTTTGGCAAAGAACACAAACCGTATCCGCATGCTTAAGCTTCTCTAAATATGGCATAATTCCTTCTAGTTGTGTTCCCTTCACCGTAATAAAAAGATAATCAAATACACTCTCCTCTTCTGAAATTTGTTCTACTGGAAGAATCACTACTTCTGGTGTTCCAACCCTTTCGATGCGAACCTCTCCCGCTTTCCTTCCTAGCAAGGTCACAGGATATCCACTCTTTTGCAGAGATTCTCCAATAATGGATCCCACTGCTCCAGGCCCAATTACTCCAAATTTATACATTTTCTATTCCCCACCTTTTTAAAAATGCTCACAGATTTAGCCTACATTGTACATATCCCTAACACACAAGCTAATAATTTGCCATTGTGAAACTATACAGATAATTTTATAATAAGAAATAGAATAAAAATAGTAGGTGATAGAAATGAAACTCCTGAAAGATTTCATGGACATGAAAAATCACGGCGAAAAAATTACCATGCTCACAGCATACGATTATCCAAGCGCAAAGCAGGCAGAGCAAGCTGGAATAGATATCATTTTGGTCGGGGACTCGCTAGGCATGACCGTTCTCGGTTATGAAAGTACGGTAGACGTAACACTTGAAGACATGAAACACCACGCCCGTGCAGCACGCCGAGGGGCGAAAGATACGTACATAGTGGTGGACATGCCATTTGGTACAGTGGGTATTGATGATACAACCGATATCCAGTATGCAATGGAATTATATCGAGATACCAATGCGAATGCCCTGAAAATTGAAGGCGCGCATATTGCCCCCTTGATTAAAAAATGCACACAAAACGGTATTCCAATCGTTGCACATCTCGGACTCACACCGCAAAGCTTTGGGATTACCGGCTATAAGCTTCAGGCCACATCTAAGGAAGCAGCAGAGGCACTGATTGAAGATGCGAAACGTATCGAACAGAGTGGTGCTGTTATGCTTGTCTTAGAAGCCATTCCAAGTGACCTTGCAGCAGTCATTACAAAAGTCTTATCTATCCCTGTCATTGGTATTGGTGCAGGCGCAGAGACCGATGGACAAGTTCTCGTTTATCACGATGTGTTACATTATGGTGTGGACCACAAGCCAAAATTTGTGAAACGCTACGGAGACTTTTCGACAGGCGTGGACGCGTTAAAAACCTATCATGAGGAAGTCAAAGCAGGTATATTTCCATCACCTGAATTTACGTATAAGAAACAAATCATGGATGAGGTAAACGAATGACAAAACGAATTACAACCGTTAATGAAATGAAAGCTATTATACAAACATTAAAAAGAGAACAAAAACAAATCGGCTTTGTGCCCACCATGGGTGCTTTACATGAGGGTCATTTAACGATGGTCCGAGCCTCTTTACGTAATCACGATATTACTGTTGTAAGCATTTTTGTGAATCCGCTTCAATTTGGGCCGAATGAAGATTTTGATGCCTATCCAAGAGATATCGAAAGTGATCAGGCAAAGTTAGAGCCGCTTGGTGTTGATTATGTATTTTATCCAAGTGTAGAGGAAATGTACCCTCAACCCTTAGCCATTTCACTGAAAGTTAACCGCATGGCCGAGGTACTAGAAGGATCCAAACGTCCAGGACATTTTGACGGCGTTGTCACGGTCGTAAATAAATTGTTCAACATTATTCGGCCAGATTACGCTTATTTTGGAAAAAAGGATGCACAGCAACTTGCGATTATTGAAAAAATGGTCGATGAATTTAACCATCCCATTGAAATTATCGGTATAGATACCATACGTGAAGCAGACGGTCTTGCCAAAAGCTCCCGCAATGTGTATCTGACAGCGCAGGAGCGGAAAGAGGCCATTCATTTATATCAAAGCTTAAAAAAAGCAGAGGAAATGTATGACGCCGGAGAAAGAAACAGCAGGAAGCTAATCGATATGATCCGAGACCATTTAACAACGAATACCTCTGGCACAATTGAAGATATCGCTGTTTCCAGTTATCCGGAATTAGTGGAACAGAAAGAAATTACTGGTCAAATTTTCATTTCCTTGGCTGTGAAATTTTCAAGAGCTCGACTGATTGATAATATCATTATTAAAGGAGAAAACCATGATTAGAACAATGATGAACGGTAAGATTCACCGGGCACGCGTGACAGAATCCAACTTAAATTACGTCGGCAGCATTACCATCGACGCAGATATTTTAGACGCTGTCGATATTTTACCGAATGAAAAAGTAGCTATTGTCAATAATAATAACGGGGCTCGTCTAGAAACCTATGTCATTGCCGGAGAACGCGGGAGCGGCAAAATCTGTTTAAACGGCGCAGCTGCCCGTTTAGTGCAGATTGGTGATATTATTATCATTATCTCTTATGTGCAGTTAGGGCAGGAAGAAATTAAAAATCATACACCAAAGGTTGCGGTGATGAATGAAGAGAATCAAATTGTGGAATTGATTGTGGAAAAGGAAAATCAGCTGGTTTTATAATTACTGATTTAAAGGACTTTGCTTACTGGTAAGGTCCTTTTTCCTTTTTATTGAAAGTTATTTCTGCTAATTTCACCTCTTCTTTCTCTTAACTTCCACTTTGTTAATCCTCTGCCTGCCTTTATTTAATATTTTCAGGTCTTATTATATGGAATAGATTCGTGCTTCCCTTGCTATCCGAAATCTCCACAAATTAGTCATCTTATTCCCCTTCACAAGGAGCACTTTTATTATAAAATGGTAGTAATGATGATGATGAAAACGTACAGAAAAGCATATTGGATCATTCCCTAGATTAAGTTCAATCAAAGCTAAAGTTGGTGTTAAAATGAAAAAGGCATTTTTAATTAGCTGCGGGTCCCTCTCGCTTGGACTAGGAATAATCGGTATTATTTTACCACTGCTGCCTACCACGCCATTTCTATTACTAGCTGCAGCATGTTATTCGAAAAGCTCCACAAGATTATACGATTGGCTGCTCAAAAATAAATACGTTGGCTCTTATATCAAAAATTACCGTGCTGGAAAAGGAATTCCATTAAAAGCTAAAATTACTGCTGTATCGGTTTTATGGTTATCCTTATCCTTTACCATCTTTTTTGCTGTTCCACTCGTTGCCGTCAAAATCCTGCTTGCACTGATTGGAGCATACTTTACAAGTTTTATTCTGAAACAAAAAACACTTAAAAAGCATGCTGTCTAGAAATGGTGCACCTATTGCCATAGAAGATTGCATGCTATTTGTATTTGGAGGTGACTTGCACCATGACGTTTTATGAAATTCTTGTATTAATACATATCTTTTCTGCCATTTTAGGGATGGGACCCGGTTTTGTGATGACGCCGATTGCCAAAAAAGCTTCCAACATGACCGAGTTGAAACATGCCTACGCAATCCGAAACAAACTTCATCAATTTGTTATGATTGGCGGCACATTGCTTTTGATAACCGGGATATGGATGGGATTTTTAAATACCTATCTCCTCCAGCAAGGTTGGTATATCACTAGCCTCATTCTTTATTTAATCGCTTTGGCAGCTGGTCCGACTGTATTGGTTTCAAGCTCTAAACCGATTAAAGCTTTGTTGAAACAACATAAAGGAGAAGATATACCTTCTGAATATTTCACGCTGTCTAAAAAGCTATTTTTCTATGAATATCTAATCAATACGATGTTTTTAATTATTATTGCTTTAATGATTACAAAGCCTTTTTAAATTTAACGAAAGAGGAATCATTTTTCTTACAAGGTTGGGGCTTGCCAGCCTTTTTTAATGTTTAAAAAGGAAGAATAAAGATATATATTTGAGAAAAGCCCAAGTACAATTATAATCAAACAAAATAAATTTACAGGGGACATTTAAAGGGTATACAATTAAAAACAGGAAAACATTTAACTTTATACACAAAGGCTTAATTAATCACTTGAATAGGAGATGATTTCTCATGAAGTCTACTTCTGAAAATAAATTAAAAGGAAGCAACAATCGCTCCCTTCTGCCCTATTTCATCATAACAGGATTTATCACCATCATCTTATCTTCCTTCTTCACGGGGAGAGCTATTGCTGATGGAGATAATGAGTATTTTGGTTTGAATTTCTTTTTACTCATTGCTGTCTGGGCTTTAGGACCAACTTTTTACTATTTATTTCAATTAAAAAGGAGCGGCATCCTTATCTCGTTTCTTCCTATCATTTTTTATATATGCAGGTTCATACTATCTTTTTTTATGTAAAATAAGACGTCATTCCTGATCCTGATTTTATAAAGGAAAAAACAGCGTAGCCCTCTATTGGGATTACGCTGTTTTTCCAGAATACTTCTCTAAAAACGACCTCCAAATAACATACAAATCAAGAAAGTTTTTTTCTCCTATCCATTCACTCGCTTGTTATTTTTCCGCTTTTCCCGTTCAGATAAAATATAAGCACATGCCGCATCTCCAGAGATATTAAGAGATGTTCTCAGCATATCAAGAATTCGGTCAATACCGATGATTAATGCGATACCTTCAACAGGAAGACCAACTTGGTTCAGAACCATCGCCAGCATAATTAAGCCAACGCCTGGTACACCTGCTGTACCGACACTTGAGTTTAGCTCAAAATCTGTACGAAAGGCAAAAGATGTTATCGTCATTGGGAGTTAATGGATATTTAACGCGCGTGATCACAAGATTAAATTATATATAAATACTAGTTATTTATATATGAGAAAGTGTTTCATAGATGGGAATATAGGGTAAATAACGAATATGAATCTACTTACATACAATAAGTAAATTCTTGTCTAGTCAAATTTTAAAGAGGAATGAAAATTATGTCTTTTGATTCAATCGTATATTCTTTTTCAAAGTATATTTTAATTATAGGAGGTTTTTAATATGAGTCGAACAATAATAGGTATTTCTCTCCTATTTATATCCGCATTTATTTATATAGCTAAACTAATAAGTACTGCGATATTGACATCACACATTCAAATTGTAAATGTAGAAAATTGGGAAGCAATGATTGATATGTCCCCAAGTTTTATTAACTGGACAATATTAATCCCTCTTATTTTAGGAGTGGGGCTTATTTTATTAGAAGAGTTTGTAAAAAATAATAAATAAAATCGAGTAGGGGGAGGTGGCTAACCTCCGATCTCTCACACCACCCTACGTCAGACTGTCTAACAAATATTTAGAATTTAAACGTATTATCTCTTCAATTCACGTGTAAAATTACTGAAATTGAAAAAATTAAAGGGCTTTAGTACGGTTAAGCTACTAGTAACTCCACATTTTCCAAAACCTTTTTTAATTTTTGTTAACCTTTTGAAGTTATAGGCAACACCAATTAGAGCTACCTCCGCGTTTACAAAGTCCATCCCTTTTCCTAGAAAGAAAGTATAACCAACCAAAGGATTCTTGAATAAACCGTGAACATTGCTCATTTTGTGAAACCACCTTTCCCTATAAGTTATCTATATTACATGTCCAATTACGGTTGTGTACCGCTTTTCTATCAGTCCTTCCAAGGTAAGTACACGCTCTTCCTCTTCATCTTATTCGATGCATCCTTCGGCAGTATGTACTTTAACCTCTTTTGCTCTCATTCATATACATTTAGCCTTGTATGAAGTTCGTGCTCTTAGCGGTGGAGGCTTGCTGTCGACTTCTTTCAGATTCTAGTCCACCCCAGACACCCTTGTTTTAAGTACTAACCATTACTACTGCCTTCGTAGTTTGGGACCTCAACCCTATAGAGTGTGTGTATATACCCGGTGCACTAAAACAACAAAAGACACCTCCGATAAGGTGTCTTTTGTTGTTTTAGTATTATTAATTAAAAATTATTGAAAAAATATGCCTGCAACACTATCCCCTGTACCGTATGCAACCATTTCATGTTTGAAAGCTGCACCTCCTGTACCAATATCCTCATAAGAATATCTAATGTTATATAGAACTGAATAAACCGCTTGGGTTCCGCTACCTGTAATATATGGTTGTCTTTCAGTTGCATTAACTTCTTGAAGCGGGATGACGTTTTCTATTACGGTATTAGTTGCATCGTTTACTGAACTTATAATACAACATCCAGAACTGCTGCTAGAGGAATCCCATTGCATATAGATATTTACTCTTATTACATTAATACCGCCAATTTCTGCCTCACTATTATGTCCTTGAGCATAATTATAATCCTCCAAAGGACCAATATCACTGCTTTCACTTTTATAAGTCCTTACCTTAATATCACCACCATAGATTTCTTTGGAGGCAAAAGATTCACCTTCTTCAATTTCTAATGATGCTAATGCTTCATACATATCATTCAACACTTCAGGGTCGTTGATATACGAAAGATATTGCTCTTGTTCTTCCTTGCTCATAGCGTTAAATGTTTCAAGTGCAGATTCAAATTCATTATCAGATGAAAGTGAGCTGATTGACTGTTCCTTTAAGTACTCTGCGTATTTATCAGGAGAGCTGGATTCCTCAGGGACATTATTTTCCTCAGCTGAAATCGCACTTGTACCTAGCATGATTGTAAAAATAATGAAAATCATGCTAAAAATAGTTACTTTCCTTTTGAATATTCTAAACACTTTTATTCATCCTTTCTATAATTTTGTATATATGTCTATTTCCTATCAATGCATTAAGTAAACATATTTTTTGACTTTTTAATATTTTCGTAAATATAATCACTTACTTAAAGGTTCTCACTTTTGGTAAGCTATTCATATTTTTGGACGCTTTTTGATTTCTTTTTATGGTCTGTGCAATGATATTTTTCGTGTATATCGCTGGATGAAAGAAGGGTGATCTAAAACGTAAGAAGAACATCTAGTTCTTCTTACGATGATTGCACAATTTTTGGGTGTTTTGATTGCCACCCCTTTTTAAAAGCTTGTAACTGCTCTTTTACTTCTGTTTTTGTACTTGCTTTATAAATTGGCTTTAAATTCTCTGCAATGGCTATCTTTCCTTTTTACGTGTTACGGAATTTATGCACGACGCAACACAATACATTCTCTTTAGGAAAAACAGTTTACTACCTGGATTCCCGCCTTCACATAACGAGGAAGTAAGAAAATCCTTAAAGTATCAGGCCTTGTTCCATCACTTTCTTGCCTCATTGCGAGTATATGGGAATCCAGGTTACTATTTGATTAGATTAGATGGATAGGTACCATCATTTCTCTTCTTCCTGCCAGCTATTCGATATACAGATCCACTCTGTCTTTTTTCATGTGAAATATGCAGTTGCCATTTGAACCTGAGTTTACAAAGGAAAAGCAGCGTAACCCCCTATTAGGATTACACTGCTTCAAGGATGCTTTTCTATAAAATGCTCCTAAAAAGAAAACGGACAGGTGAAGAAATTTTCATCCCTGTATTCCTCCCTATCCATTCACTTGTTTGTTATTTTTCCGCTTTTCCCGTTCAGATAAAATATAAGCACATGCCGCATCTCCAGAGATATTAAGAGATGTTCTCAGCATATCAAGAATTCGGTCAATACCGATGATTAATGCGATACCTTCAACAGGAAGCCCAACTTGGTTCAGAACCATCGCCAACATAATTAAGCCAACGCCTGGTACACCTGCTGTACCGACACTTGCCAGCGTAGCTACAAGTACAACCATCAATAGATCCACCATGGTAAGCGGCAGATTATATACTTGTGCAATAAATACTGTTGCTACCGCTTGCATAATTGCTGTACCATCCATATTGATCGTTGCTCCGAGCGGCTGCACAAAACTGCTGATTTCTTTCTTTACACCAAGATTTTCTTGTGCCGTTTTCATCGATATCGGGAGCGCTGCATTGGAACTGGAGGTACTGAATGCCACCGTCATAGCAGGAAAAAATTCTTTATAGAATGTAATTGGATTCCCGCGTCCTAAAACCCAGACAGCCAGAGAGTAAATAAGCAAAGCATGCAGAAGAAGCCCTGCAATAACTGTTAACAGATAACTCAACATTGAACCAACTGCATTGAGTCCGGCACTGCCAATTGCCGATGCAATTAGCGCAAAAGCACCGTATGGGGCGAACCGCATAACCAACATAACAAGCCAGCCCAAAATATCATTTGCCTGTTCAAATAAATTAAAAATACCTTTTGTCTTATTACTCAAATAAGCCAACGCAATCCCAATAAATATGGCGAACGCAATGATTTGCAGCATTTCTCCAGCGGACAATGCCGCTATCGGATTCGAAGGAATGATATTAACCAATGTCTCCATTATAGGCGGTGCTTCACTTGGTGTATAACCGTCCAGGTTGGATGTGTCAAAAATCCCCGATTTCCCCGGCTTCACCAGATAAGCTAATGCTAAACCGATACTAATGGCAATAGCAGTAGTTGCTAAAAAGAATGAAATTGTAAAAATACCGATTTTCCCCAATTTTGCCGGCTCACCAAGACCTGCTGTCCCTAAAACAATAGATACAAATACTAAAGGAACAACCAACATCATAATGAGATTAATAAATATTTGACCAACCGGGTCTAATACATATCTATCCAAAGGACCAAAAAAACTTTCAGGAGCAAACGTCAAAGCCATACCAACAACGGCACCAGCTATCAATGCAATAAGTATATTTCTAGTCAGGTTTTTAGCTTTCATTTAAGACACCCTCTCTATTCAAATTTAATCCACACGAAAGAAAGCGCTGTCATAAAATAAGAAGATAAAGAAATCCATTTAAAACTTATCATCTAAATTGGCTTCTGCTACGTAGAATTTATAGTTTATGATTGCAAAAAGATACTTTTCATAAAACGCTTTAAAACAATTCATTATTTTACAAGGACTAAAAATCATAAAAAATGCAGAACCACTTTAGATAACACGTGTCTCTACATTTTTATGAAGCTATTAACGTATATATTCCAATTTCAGCAATTAACATTCAGAAAACTATATCTCTGGAATTTATACCGCCTAAAAACTCGCCATATTTAATTATGAGAACATCATTCATAGTATGTTATCGTGCATTTTGTTATATGATAATCATGTGACTATATTATAAGGAGCGAAATCCATGTCTAAAAAATCCATTATTATCGGCAGTGTCCTTGCTTTTATTATCCTTATTCTCCTTGTTTTTATTTTCTTTTTTAAAATTTCCTTATCCTCCTTACCAACAAACCTGCCTATTGTTTTATCCGATGTGCTGACCAGCGAAGGCGAACGAAGGCGAGTTGATTCCATTACCATCACAAAATCGGATGCCAGTCACCTGAATAGCGATGAACCGGCGCTTTCGGAAAGCGAAGAAAAAGTTACACTCCAACAATCAAATGATATTACCAGGGTTCTTATTGAAGATGTGCGGATTTACAATGGCGGTCGAATCTCCAGTGACAGTCAAGAATATACAGTGGACATGAGTTTATCCGATGGGAATCATCTCTATTTATATATTACCAACGAATACATCCGAATTGTTCCTGCAGGTCAAGATGGAAAATTATATAAAGTTTTAGATAAAGAAAATGCTATGTATAACTATTTCCACTCCTTTTTTGAAGAAGAATGAAGCTATCTTGCAACTGCTTTGCCAAATTGCATCGTTACAGAAATCAGATAAACATGCTATGCTATAGGTAGAATATGTATTAGGGGCAGGAGGTTTTCATTTTGAAGAAAACGGTGCAGGTTGTTGCAGCAATTATAGAGAATCAAGACCATGAAATTTTATGTGCATTGCGCTCCCAGCATATGTCACTTCCGAATATGTGGGAATTCCCCGGTGGTAAGGTAGAGGAAGGGGAAAATCTATTTACCGCCTTGGAGCGTGAATTATATGAAGAGATGTCCTGCAGAATTAAAGCACAAGAAGTCTTCCACGAGAATGTACATGAATACGAGACATTTATTATTCAGCTCATAGCCATTAAAGCAAAATTAATTCGAGGCGTTCCCCAAAAAAGTGAACATGCTCAGCTTGTCTGGCTGCAAAGAGAAAACCTGGTTTCTTTGCATTGGGCGCCCGCAGATGTACCAGCGGTTAAAGCACTTATGGATGAATTATCATAAAGAGGCCTGCATAAGTAATCCATTTGCTTATGCAGGCCTCTTTCTATTTACTCTAAGCTGGTTCAGCAATTTCTCGTTTTCGCGAAGCCCAAATTAACGTTCCTACACCAAGCATCAATAATAAAACGCCGACCCAAGACAAAAGTGACAAGGATTCATTTAATACAAAGACACCTAATAAAGCGGCAGTCAGCGGTTCGATAAGGGCTAATGTCACTGCCGTCGATGAAGCAACATTTCGAAGCCCTTGTGCAAATAATAAGTAAGCAATCCCCGTTGCCATCACCCCAAGCTGTAACGCGACAACTACACCATGTACACTGGTTAGCCAGCTCATATCAAACAAGAATAATAGCGGAGATAACATCATTGCACTAAGTGTGAAAACGACCGCAACAGCAGATAACGAAGAATGATTCTCCACAAGCTTTCCACTAGATAATGTATAGCACGCAAACGTGAGCCCAGCTCCCAGTGCCATCAATATTCCCAGAGGATCAACATAAACTGCTTCCTGATTTGCAAATAACAATAGGCAGCCAATAATGGATAATGCTGTAGAAACCCACCACACTCTCTGCGGACGTACCCGTATAAAAATCCATTCTATCAGACCAGAAAGAATTGGAGCGCTTCCAATTGCTACAACTGTTCCAACTGCAACACCTGTTGTCATCACAGCAGAAAAAAACAGGGGCTGATACAAAGCCATGCTTAAAGAAGCAATAATTGTCGCCTTTATTGGCCAGTTTGCAAAATTTCCTTTTCCTGTGATGAAAACAACGAATAATAAAAACAAGCCCCCAACCGCAAGCCTTGTCGCTCCAATAGCAATGGGATGCGCACTACTTGGAGCCAGCGCCTGTGTCGTTCCAGTTGTTCCCCAAAGCATCGCTGCAATCACAATTAAAAATGGTGCCCAACTTTTTCTCAAAACAGCTTCCCTCCGTCTATTCATCTCATGTTATTTGTGTAAATATATGTAATAACCTAAGTTTAGAATGGTAATGATCTAGAGTAGGATTCTCTCATCATCGTAATAAGTTTTTCCGAATGTCATGCTTTCTTGATTATAATGGAAAATGAATATTTAGAGAAATTAAACAACTTAATTTAAGCAAGAATAATAACGACCTGCCCTACATTTCCATATACTATGCTAAAATATAGCTAACTATCTCTATGAAAAATGTCATCATCTTAACAAACAACTAAAATAATTAAAAAGGGGTAGATGAACATGCGTAGTGCTATTACACCAATGGGGAAAAAGTGGGAGTATCTCCATTCCTTCTGGATGCTATGGTTACTTTTCCCGTTTGGATTCTCTTCATTTATTAGTTTTTTCTACATTGGTGTACGTGTTAGAAAGTTAAAATGGATTATTGCAGGTTTTATTTATTTACTCCTTGTGGTTCAATTTTTTATCATTGATGAACATTATCCGCAAGAACATTACATATTTGACCTTTCTGTATTTCTCGTTCTTATCGGCTGGATTGCCGCTTGGGTAAACGCGGTTCTTTCACGCAGGACATACTTACAACTTCTAGCTGCCAAAACAAAAGCAGAAGTTCTTGGATCTTATGAAATGGAAGACACCACTACCGTTGGATCATTCTCCAATCCATATCCATCGACAGATTCCACCGAAATGGCAGTACAGGCCGAGGATGACAGTCAAATTCCTCCGTCCAACAAAGTGAATATGAACATAGCAATGAAAGAGGAAATAGAAACAATTCCTTCAGTGGAAGATATCTTAGCAGAACAGATTGTAGAGATTCGCAGACGGAGAGGTCCATTTCGAGATTTCGCTCATTTTTTTGAATTAATGGATAAGAAACTTATCTTGGCTGAAGCGAGACCCTATATGATCTTTTCCAATGAAGAAACAGAAGAAGAAACAAAACAAACAACAGAATCCAATAAATATTCAACTGGACGAAACCATTCGATTTGACAACAAGATTAGAAGCAGACAGCATAACAGAAATGTTGTCTGCTTCTTTTTCCAACAGCCTAATTACAACCTACACCGAATCATCTTTTGCTACCTTTTTATTCAGCCGCTTGGTAATGATTTCTTTTATTCTTCTTTTGGACGATTGCATTAAAAGCCAACCCTAAACCTAAAAATAAGAAAGAGCCCACAACGTAAACGAGTCTAATTTCAATCAATTCAGCAGCTATTCCTATTGCTAATGTGAAGAAAACAATGAAAGTTGCTTCTACCAATCCAAAAACGGTAGAGAAACGTCCCATCATCTTAACTGGAATATTGTTTTGATAAAAGGTTAAAAAAACCTGTATGCGCAAAAGACAAAGCAAATATTAATAAAAAGACACCGATCGATGCTGTAAAAAAATCCGTTGAAAAAGCAAAGACTAAATAGCCAATTGGTGTAAATATAATTCCTATCCCCATCACTATATATACTTTTAAGAACTTCGCAAATATGGCATTTATTAAGGAACCAGCTATCATCCCCACTCCAGCGATACTAATTAAGAATCCATAGGTGCTTTCGTCAAATAACAGAACCTCCGTAGCAAAAGCAGCCTCAAGCGAGTCAAGCCCAGTCATAAAACCCGTTACAAAACCAAACAAAATATAAATCAAGGTAATATATTTGTGATCCGATCCATACTCCAGCGTCTTTTTCCAATCCTGAATGATCGACTGAATATTAATCCTATCCCTCACTTCAGCTTGCTCCTGCAGATTAGGAAGGAAAAAGATAATCATTGCAGAGATGCTTAGTGCAATAGAATTCGTAAATATCGCAAAGGAAGGACTGCCTATCATAAATAATGCTCCAGCAATAGAAGGACCCAAAATGAAACCACAGGAATTAATGAAGTTACGCAGCGCATTAAACCGCTGACGATTTCCTTTTGGTACTAATTTCGTCATATATACAACAGATGCTGGTTCGAACATTGCATTTGCAACGTTTATTCCAAATACGAAAAGATAGATAAGTAATAATGAATCCAAAAAAGGAAGAATAAAAATAAGTCCTGCCCGGAATAAATCTAAGCCAATCATCATATGCTTTTGGTTTAAACGATCGATAAAGGACCCCGCCCAAAAATTGGTGAATATTGTAGCTACTGGGATTAAAATATAAAGGGCAGAAACAGCCAGCGGGGATCCCGTCATTTCCAAAATAGTTAAATTTAAAGCAATGAGGTAAACCCAAGCCCCTAGATTAGATACACCAATGCCTGCTAAAAGGAATGAAGTGTTTTTCCAGCTTTGCCAAGTTCCTTCCATAAAATCTCTCCTTTTCAATAGAATAAAAAAAGCCCGCGTCCTCAAAGTTATCAAACTTTGAGGACGGGACTTCTTATCCAGAAGATCGTGGTGCCACCTCATTTTGTTTCTGCATCTCTGCAAAAACCTCCATAAGCAACAGAATCAAACAAACATTGCTTTTCTCGATAACGGAAGAACCGGCACATCATCATACAACAATCCTATGTGCAGCTTCGAAGCTTGGTTCAATATCGTTCCGCATGCTCCTTCTCAGCTACCGGAGTTCTCTGTAATGCTTTCCTCCTATTTACTCTTCTCTTCAACGCTTTTATATCTATTTGGCTTAGGATTATTATATAGTTTTCGATTAAAATTACAAGGATTATTATGGAAATAGTTTAATATTCAGGTTCTTCACCAAAAACCATGGTTTACAAACTGAATTTTAAGTGATAAAGGAAACCGCTGCGACGGGTTATGATAAGGTGAGTAATCGCAACCCCCAAAAAACACTCCGCTAGCTAGTTTTCACTACCATATTTATATATTTAAATCATTGATTTAGGTGTTGAACCTATATTCATTCTCTAAAAAGCGTAAAAGGTAACTGGTCATATCAGTTTCCTTTTACGCTTTTTATACCTATCCTTCTCCTTCCAATACAGCAACTACTTCTTTTAATGTTTCTGGCTGCCCAACATTCCCAGGGAAAATAATATAAGCGGAGTTTGGAAATTTACTCTCTGGTCCAGTCTTCCAAACAGGAATACCTGGTTTGACCTGACCAGCGACGTCTGCACGCTTCACAGACAGCCCCTCCGTCCCAATACTGCTGGAAGTGATTCCTCCCTTAGCAACAATATAACTCGGTTGTACCGTCAAATCCTTCACAATGCTAGTTACTGCATCGGAGATTTTGACAGATTGCTTCAACTCTTCTTCTCTCCTATTTTCTCCAAGGTCAAGACGTTCTCTGCGAGTATAATATACGACAGACTGACCATTTTTAATCGCTTCCTCACAAGCTAGGCGGACTCGCTCTGTTTCTTTTTTAAACTTTTCTTCGTTCTTGACTAGATGCACATCAAATTCAATTCCTTTTACTAGCCCGCTATCTAACAAATGCTGTAATTGTTCTGTTGTTTTTTGTACATGGGAACCTACTGCAACAAGACCACCATTTTCTCTGCTTTTTGAAATAAGCATCTCTTCTCTGGTTAATAAAGGCTTATCACTGATACCTCCAAGCACTTTCGTTAAAGCAGCAGCACTCCTGCAGATAAATTGCTTCCCTGTGCGAATTGCCTGAATAAACGCAGTAGCAAAAACTTCTACATCCTCGTAGCCAACTGCATTTACAATGATTTTTTGAAAATCCTTTGCCTGCAATAATTGTTCTTTAATCTTATTTACGGCCTGATTGCGTAAATCTTCTAAAGAAATAGAAATGGTATTTTCTTTTGTGTATCGGCCATTCGTTTTTTCCTCTACCCATTCACCAAGATCCGAAGCAGTAAATTCAAATGTTCTATCTTTCGCAAATTCCGTTTCTCCTGCAGGCACTAAGATATCGCCATCTTGTACGTAATGAATATTATTTATGGTGAACCTTCCGCCTTCTTGGAAAAATGGAATAATAACTTCGCCATCAAAAGAGACCGCTCCTTTTCGTTCAATGGTTTCTTTTAGAATCTCTGTTTCTAAAGGATAATGCCCACGCATCGTCGAATCCGAACGACTAATCAAAATATAAGGAATACCCCGCTCCTCAGATACAGCTTGTACACGTTCTGCAATATCTGTATGGCAACGAATGGTTTCTTGCTCTGTAAATCCGCGTGAATTGGTTAAAATGAAAAACATGCTTTCCTTTTCTGCAAATCCTGCTTCAATCGATACTCTATCCCAATTGGTATATACAGATACTCCATGTACTGTTTGAATTCCTGTAGGGTCGTCATCAAGAACAACAATTTTGTATGGAGAATCCGCTAATTCTGCTTGCAGAGCGGATAGCGTTTGCTTTCTATCAACTGCTTTAATGCCTTTTAAGGTCTCTTTTACATTTAACGTTTCTACCATGTCACTCCACCTCTTCACGTTTTACCGTCACATTTGCTATTTTTTCATAATGTTGCACAATACTTGCATGATCTAATGCTTCCTTTCCATCACTTGCTAAGGAGTGGAAAATCTCTAACAACTGACTCGATAATGGCAGCGGTACATGCAGTTCATGCGCTGTATTCATAACATTTGTGATATCTTTTAAATTAATATCCACACGTCCGCCAGCGACAAAGTTGCGGTCAAGCATCATTGGAACTTTTGCATCGAGTACCGCACTTCCAGCCAGACCGCCACGTATAGCTTGGTACATCTTCTCTACATCAATACCAGCCTTTGTTGCAAGTGTGACTGCCTCAGAAACAGCCGCAATATTTAAATTTACGATAATCTGATTAGCTAATTTTGCAGTAGAACCACAACTAGAATCACCTACTAAAATAACTTCTCTTCCCATTGCTTTTAAAATAGGTTTTACATTTTCAAATTCTGCAGACGGTCCGCCAACCATAATAGCAAGTGTCCCATCAATTGCTCCCGGCTCCCCACCACTTACCGGCGCATCCAGAAAAGAAACACCGTGTTTTTTCGCATCAAGGGATAATTGCTTGGATTCTGTAGGTAATACAGAACTCATATCCACAATAACTGTATCTTTATTAGCACCCTCCATAACACCATTTGGACCAAAAATAGCTGCGCGTACATGTACACCCTTTGGTAGCATGGTAATCACAACATTGCTATTTTCTGCTACTTCTTTTCCAGAAGCTGCTGGTGTTGCACCTTCTGCAGCAATTGTTTTTACAGCCTCTTGATTTAGATCAAAAGCAGTAACTTGAAAACCTGCTTTTAATAGATTTCTAGTCATTGGCATCCCCATAATTCCTAATCCAATAAATCCAACTCTTTTTTTCATTTTTCTTCCACCTTTTTCTCTATAGTTTGAAAACATAAAGGGATGTTGAAATATTCTTCTCAACAGCCTCCCTCATTTTATTTATGATTAAAGACCTGGCAAGAAACCAGATAGTGCACTTAACAGATGAACCACTACTAGTGCTGTTAAACCAGCTGCAAATCCTCCTAAGCTCCAAACACGAATTGTTTCTGTAACGGACAGGCGTCCGAATTTATTCACTACCCAGAACCCAGAATCATTCGGCAGAGATAGACCAATGCCGCCCGCACAAATGGCTAGTCCTAATAGAACCGGTGATACACCCAACTCTATTGCTAATGGACCTAAGATAGAGGAAGTTGTAACAAGTGCTACTGTGGCGCTTCCGAGAGAAGCTCTCAAGATTTGAGCAAAAACAAACCCTAAAATTAATGCCGGCATATTAAATTCCGTCATCAGATCTACAAGCAGTTCTCCCAACCCTGTTTGTTGAACAACTTGCCCAAAAGCTCCCCCAGCACCTGTGATTAAAAGAACCATTCCTGAAGAATCAAATGCCTCTTTCATAACAGTAGTCGTCTTTTCTTTGATGTATGGCTTTAATAGGAAAGTAGCAACAATGACGCTAATAAGCAAGGCACTGTTTTTATCACCGATAACCCCAAAAATTTTCCCGAGCATCGCTTCAGAGTTATCTTGTAATATGACATTGTTAACAACTGTATTTGATAGTATCAATACAATTGGCAGACCCAGCATTGCATACGCTAGCCAAGTTGGCAGCTCCTTACGATTTGGATCTTTCTCCGCTTGTTCATTTTCTTTTAATTCCTTCTTCGCATCGTCTAACCGATTTCCATTTGGGATACGTTTCCCGATTATCTTTCCATACATCACTCCACCCACAAGTGTTGCAGGAATAGCTACAAGTAGTCCATAGATGAAGAATACGCCAATATCTACACCCATCTGATCTGCGACAACTAGTGGACCTGGTGTTGGAATAATTAGGCTATGTGAAACAATCAGCCCAATAGCTAGAATAGCCACAAATGTTGCTAAGGAGATCTTCGTCCGCAAAGATAAGCTGTAAATCAGCTTGTGTAAAATAATAAATGCAGCATCAAAAAACACTGGAATAGCAACTGTTGTCGATGTAGCAGCCATGGCATATGGTGAATTTTTCACTCCAAAAACCTTTAGCATCGAACTTGCAATTTTTTCTATTGCTCCTGATGCTGCTAAAAATTGTCCGAAAATAATTCCTAAACCGATCAAAATCCCTACCCCAGCGAGTGTATTACCAAATCCTGTGGCGATAATCTCAGGAACCTCCTTAGCAGGAATCGTTGAAGCAAGTCCAATCCCGATTGCGACAACTAGTAATGCGATAAAAGCATCCCATTTAAAACGAATAATCAGTACAAAAAGAATAACTAAAGCAACTACAAAACCAATAATCAATCCATTACCCGTTAACATATTTTATCTTCCCCCATTGTTTGAACACTTACCTCTTCATCCTCGTCACTGCCAGACGAGATAAATTAATTTGTCTCATTCCTTCTTCTCCAAGCTCTGCTGCCATTTTTGTATATAATGTATCCATCATGGTTAACTGAATTAGCCTGGAGACCATTGCATCGGACTGCCTGTTGGTTTCACTTGCCTGCGTTAACAGCAAACAATCTGCCATCCTCGCAAGTGAAACGTTTTCATTTGACGTAATAACAATTAAAAACGCGCCATTATGCCTCGCCATTTCACTAACATGAATCGTATCAATGGTTTCCCCTGAATGGGAAATAGCTATCACGACATCCCTCTCTGTCATGTGGCCTGCATAAATAGCTTGATAATGCGGATCTTTCACCGCAACCGCTTTCCCGCCAAGCCTCATAAATTTATGAGCGCCATCCTCCGCTACGGTTCCTGACAAACCTTGGCCAATGAAATAGATTTGATTCGCTGATATCAGTCTGCCCACTGCTTCACGAATCTTCTCTTCATTCATTTTTGCTTTTGTCAGCTTAATCGCTTGAAAAAATTGCTTTCCAATCTTTTCAAATATGGTACCGATTTCATCTCCAGGCAAAATGTCCATTTGTGCAGGGCTCGCCTGTTGATAGTCTGCCTGTTCCTGTGCCAGAGCTACCTTCAATTCTTGATAACTGTTATAACCAAGCTTGCGGTAGAAACGAACGACACTTGGCTCACTAACTTTACTGAGTCCAGCCAATTCATTCATCGATAGCAAGAAAGGTTTCTCATGTATCTGTAATTGATGTATAATCTTATGTTCTACATCTGTAAGCGATTTCTTTTTAGTTTGAATTCGATGCTGAAAACTTTCCATTTCCTCCCCCTCATTCCGTTTCTGTAGTAATATTACTACAGAAATTCATCAAAAACAAGATATTTTTTTGAATAAAATGTTTTATTTGTAGTTTTACTACTGAATCCACTACTTTATAGTAGTTTTATTACAAAATACAAAACATATAAACAACTACAACAGCACTAAAAAAGAATAACCTATCTGAAGCAAATTTCAGATAGGCTATTCCTTTTTTCTACTACAGATATTTATTCATCCATATCTGCCACAACAGTTTGTTGATAATCAATTAAGATTACAGAACGCACGCCAGCTTCGTCATCATCGCCTTTTTCAATAGGGCTGACATAGTGAGAAACGCTTGAATCCTCTACCCCATATGACTCCAAAGGCTTTGTGATTTCAAAAACTTCTATTACGTCATCTTGATTAACTGTATCAAAATTTTCCCCGGCTGCTTTAGGAACACCAATTGCATTTGTACCGCCTTTGACATTCTCTCTTTTGATTAAATGAGCAAAAGTAAATGGTTCTCCGTCCTGATGAAAACAATTTGGTGAAGAAACAGCTTTGTCAGAGTCATTTTCCACATACAGCTTCACAAAATGCACACCAACGTGAATTGGCATAATGCGGTCTTCTTCCTTCCAAAAAGTTTCATGATAATCGAAAAGAATAATTTTTTCCAAGAGCTTGTTTTCCTGTATTTCTTTACCTATACAAGGAAACTCGCGGTAAGATCCTGGATATTCCGGATTGAACTTCCCTTGGAAGTATGCGGAATATTCTCCTCCATCTTTCGTTAACGTTGGAAGCCATTCAATCTGACCAGAGGTTGGCAGCACGAGTGCACGCGAATATCTTCTATAACGATTTAATCCTTTTGCATATTCGTCAATAGGCAGATCCTCAAAATAATCTAATAAAGCTTGATAATCTGCTTCTATGCCTTCATAGTCTAATTGCTGCATTAAATCATACCGCGCATAGCCTTTTTCCTTTAAATTACTCATCTATATTACTCCTTTATTTGTCTATGAACAGATTGTGTTTACCTACACAATACCAACTAATTATTTTAGAGGATTCGAGATGAAAAGACAAATAGACTGTCATAAAGGATTGAGTAAAGTACATATAGGAATTTTTGGCACCCTTATTAATTGTAATTAAACCAATGCTTACTTTACAATATTGGAAGATGAATCCGATATAAAAGTCCAACTACAAAATATCAATACAAAAATGGGGAGTGGTCTCTCCATTTTCCATCCTTCTAACCTACAATAGAACCAAATAATAGCTTTCTCGGATGATAGTGTTCTTAAGCAAATGCTCCTTACACATAAAACCCAAAATCCTTCTTTTGTGTAAGGTTATGCTGCTTAATAGCTATAAATTACTTTAAGTTTTTACTAAGCACCTATTTTCGTTTCAACTGTAGTCACTTCCGTAAAATGGTCTGGGGCAACTTTTGCTTTGATTTTCATTGCAATGAAATAAACAAAGGCAGCAACAAGCAAAGATTGAACAGCAGGTAGTCCAAAAAAGACAACATATTGCGTGATGTAGCCAACTGCCGTACCAATAACTAAGGCGATTGTAGCCATCCAGTTCCAGCCTGGCTGATCTTTCCACGTACGTTTACGGATAAAAAAGAAGTCCGCCATCATTACTCCTCCAACTGCTGGATATACCAATGCTGTCAAGTATAAGAAATCCATAAAATAATCAAGGATACCCATTAATGCAACAATAATCGCTAATATGGTACCTGCAAATGTCAACCCTGCTCTTCCCTTATTCGAATTTACATTCAGCATATTAGCCAGCGCCAAGCCCATGCTGTAGTTATTCACCAGCTGACTCGTCCAGGTGGCAAGCCATAAAATTAAAAAGCCCCAAACTGGAAAGCCCAGATTCAGCATAACATTTACAATATCTGCATCCCCTACGCCGACAGACATTACCGCTCCAACAATAAATAAAGGAAATCCGACCAAAACAATTCCTATAGGGATAAGAAGGTTATCCTTTACTGTCGGTTTTGCATAGCGGGTATAGTCGGAAGCAATCACCCATTGCGAGACATTCACACCGATAACAAGACTAATCGCCGCCAGTATTCCTATCGAAGGTTCCGGATTCCAGCTTGAAATGGTCTCCCAGCCTGTATTTCGTAAAGCATAATAAATTCCTCCACCAATCAACAATAAACCGGCCGGCACAGCAATATAATCTGTCCACTTCATCGAACCATATCCAATAATGGAAGGTACCGCAAATACCAGTCCTGCTATAACTGTAATCAGCGCCCATAGCCCCCACTGCTTTGTATAGTCGACGCCAAACATTGCTGCAATTGCATTCCCGGCCACAGCTGTCTGGACCGCCCACCATCCTAAAGAAATGACAAAAATCGTTAACCCTACAATAAGCCTAGCCTGTACCGACCCAAAACTTGTTCTGGCAATAACGGAAGAAGAACGCCCGGTTTTTGCTCCGATATAACCTTGCAATGTATTTCCAACCCATTGGATTGCGAAAAGAGCAATAACTAAAATGAAAAAGATCTTACCCAGGCCATAACTCCCTATTAAAGTAGCACCTACCATTAACACCGGTATGGTAAATTCTAAACCTCCAAAAATGACAGCCGGCGTTAACCAATGCTGACGCTGATCTAAAGGTACCGATTTTAGTGCTTCATCTTTACTGATAATGCTCTTTTGTGTTTGATTATCCATATCCTGACTCCTTCTTGATTGACTGAACATGTATTAACTGACGGACAGTCAATTTACTTATATAGAATATTCCCATAATTTTAGCTAAGGTAGCAGGAATAATTTCTCTGCTACCTTATAACATATTTTCTTTATTGTTCCTTCAGCAGCACCCAAACTACTCTACAAGGCTTATCCCCTATATTTTTTGTCCAATGCGCTTCTCCAGCAGGAATAAAGGTAGAACAATTTGCCGGGGTGTGAAATGCCTGTCCACCACTTTCACCTTCTACTTCTCCTTCAATAATTACTGCATATTCATTTTCTTCATGTAAGGAAAAACCTTCCTTTGGTATTCTTTCTCCAGGAGCAATCGTCACCGTACCGAATTTCAGATTAACATTTCCGGTTTTCTCCTGAAACAGCTCTAAAAGCCCCATTTCAAGAAAGCTCTCTTTTTTAATTTTCATTCTTTTGTCCTCCAACATGTTGTCTGATTGCGAGCTCTTCATACTCCATGGACTTAGGATCTACTTTTACACCAAACAACGCTTTCGCTTCATCCACAGTATAATATTCATTTTTCACATCTTTTGCCACCTGTTCGGCAGGACGTTTCAATGGATTCCCATATCCGCCACCTGTCGCAGTCATCAGCTGCAGGACATCGCCTTTGGCTAGAGGATAACGCGGATAAACACCAAATGGGCCATCTTTTTCTCCATTTGCTTTTTGAATATAAAATTCATTCACAGATCCATCCAAGCCGCCATTGGTACCCCAAAGCCTGTACTGATTGCGGCCAAATGTAACGGTTGCCGATTGATTATCTGTCATAGCACGGTAAGAGCGGATGACACCTTTCCCCCCGATGTATTCTCCTGCTCCCGTTCCATCCATTCGCAGGCTGTACTCGTCAAGCATCACACCATATCGTGTTTCCGCAACCTCTACTGGTACATTATATGTTTCCCCATCAAGAATACAGAATTGGGCACTCGCACCATCTTGTCCGTCAGCTCCGCCCCAGCCGCCAACAGAAGGCTCTACAATCAAGAATGGTTCTTTTGTATCTTGATGCACACCGGATAACGTCACAGCGCACACAGATAATAAATGTGCAGCCGCCAATCTGTGCGGAATATGCGGTGCCAGCGATTTCCAAATTAAATCGGCACAACCAAGCATAGTCTCATAGTAATTGGAAGTTGGAGCCGGGCGCTCCGCAGACATGATTGATCTTTCGTCCACAATAATTTCCAACGGCCTAAATACACCATCATTAACATCCTGATCCGGATTGGTAATAGCCAAAAAGATGGTTCGAACTGCAGATGCAAGTCCTGTAAAAGAACAGTTAACAGAGCCGGGAACCTGTGGGCTGCTGCCTCTAAAATCACATACAAATTTTTCATCTGTAATGGTCACTTCCACTTGAATTGGAAACGGTCCATTTCCAATTCCGTCTGTCTCGACAAAACCATTTGCCGTAAACGTTCCCTTCGGTAATTTTTGCAACTCTTTTCGAGAAATGGTCTCTCCGTGATCCAATTGATAGTCAATCGCTGCCAAAACGGTATCTTTCCCGTGCTTGTAACAAATTTCCTTCAACCGTCTTTCTCCCGTTTTCAATGCAGCCACTTGCGCCCACATATCGCCCAAAGATAAGTCGGGAAAACGGACATTGGCACGAATTATTTCTACGATCCCTTCGTTCAGTACCCCTCCGTCATATAATTTAACGGACGGAAATTGCAATCCTTCCTGAAAAATATCCACTGAATCATTGGTAAAGGATCCTGGATCTTTCCCGCCGACCTCGGTCCAGTGTGCTTTATTAGCAGAAAATGCGATTAACTCCCCTTCATGAAAAATCGGCATGACAAGCCCGACATCCGACAGATGAGATCCGCCGCCACCATAAGGATCATTAATGATAATAATATCTCCCGGCTTCAGCTGGCCTTTATGACCATATTTTTTCAATGTTTGCTTTACCATAAAAGTAAGCATACCGATAAATCCTGTTACACCATTACCTTGTGTCAGCAGCTGTCCCTTGGAATCGGTTAATCCGCTGGCATAATCGAGTACTTCATAAATAATCGGGCTCATGGAGGTTTTAGCCAGAGCAATAAACATTTCATCCCCGGCAGCAAGCAAAGAATCTTTTACCACTTCCAAAGTAAATGGATTGATTTCTTTTTCATTTCTCATTTAATTCGCCCCCGTTTCAATGATTAAATTTCCATAATCGTCCACCATCAGTATCTGTCCGTCATAAATAACGGTGGCAGCTGCTTTCTCCTCAATAATCGCCGGCCCCTGAACCGGTTCGTGGACAGGTAATAACTCCCGCTGGTAGACATCCGTTTCTACCCAGCCGACTGGTTCATCAAAAAATACATTTCTTGTCTCTATTTTCGCTTCTTCCAGCGTTGTATGCCGCTCTATCTTCCGGATAACAGGCTTTTCTACTTTTCCAAATGCCGTTACGTGTAGATTGACAATTTCGGTTTCTGTGCCATCCAGTCTGAATGTGAAATTTTTCTCGTGAAGTTCATGGAATTTTTCGACAACATCACCCAGCTGTTTTTCTGTCCATTCTCCTGATGGAACAGGAACTTTTACTGTATGCTCCTGACCAATATAACGCATATCAGCAAACCGGTGGAATACCACATCTTTTTCCTCAATTTCCTCTTGCGCAAATTGACTACGGCCATCCAGTTCAATTTCATTCCATTGTTTCATCAATTCACCAATCTTTAATTCTCCCACTCTGGCAATATACGTTTTAATATAGTCGTGACGAAGATCACTCATAAGCATTCCCCAGGCAGAAAATACAGGAGATGCTATTGGAATAATAACCTTTTTCACACCCAGTTCTTTTGCTAAAGCCGGCGCATGCATAGAACCTCCGCCCCCGAAAGCAACCAATGTAAAGTCTTGCGGATTATGCCCTTTACGAATGGATATTAATTTGAGAGCATTCAGCATATTGGAATTGGCTATTTGGATGATTCCGAGCGCTGCTTCTTCCGCAGATATGCCAAAATGGCTGGCAATTTTATCTTGAATAACGTTTTTTACTAAGTCTAAGTCGACATCATAATCAAAGTTCTTCGCTGAGAGGCGGCCAGTTAATAAGTTTGCATCCGTTGTTGTAGGTTCTGTTCCTCCTTGACCGTAAGAAACTGGACCAGGTAATGCTCCGGAAGATTGAGGACCTACCTTTAATGAACCTGCATCGTCCAGCCAGGCAATCGAACCTCCCCCATTCCCGATTTCAACGATATCTACAACCGGCGCTTTAATGGGATAACCGGCATTACGATCATTCCGCTCAATGTAATAATCTGTGGATACTTTAACTTCACCATTTTCGATTAAAGAACATTTTGCTGTTGTACCGCCGATATCGAAAGCAATAAGATTCTTCTCGCCAATCAGGTTTCCCAGCACCGCAGCTCCATAAATCCCTGCTACCGGTCCAGACTCGACCATGTTTATTGGAACTTTCTTTGATTCTTCAAAGGTCGTTGTCCCGCCATTCGATTGCATAATGAAATTTTGGCTGGTTTGATTGAATTCCGTGAGTTCGCTTTGCATTTTATTCACATAATTAGCTGCTGCAGGTTTTACATAGGCATTCAAGGCAACTGTATTCGTCCTCTCATATTCCCGCCATTCCTGGGTCACTTCATGAGAGGCAGACACTGCCACCTCTGGCCATAATTTCTTAATAATCTGAACTGTTTCCTTCTCATGACTAGGATTGACATAAGAATGCAGATACGCTACTGCAACTGCCTCAACCTTCTCTTTTTTGAAATAATCTATGATTTCCCTAATCTGATCTGTATTTAAGGCCGTCAATTCTTCCCCTTTGTAATTGAGACGTTCATCCACTTCTCTTCTTAAATAACGTTCAATAAACGGCTCTGGCTTTTTATATCTGATATTGAATAAATCAGGCCGGTTTCCCCGAGCAATTTCTAAAATATCCCTGAAACCTCTGGTTGTGATTAAACCGGTTTTAGCACCTTTTCTTTCAGTTAACGCGTTAATGATTACGGTCGTTCCATGAATAAACGTGGAAATATCCTCTTTATTGGGGATATTTTTATCTATTACATTTATTACTCCCTTTTCAAATTTCGGCGGAGTGGTATGATCCTTTGCTATTTCAACCAGCCCTTTTTCATTGACATAAACCAGGTCTGTAAACGTTCCGCCAATATCTGTTGCAACTCTCATTCCATTCACCCTTTTTCTTTTAGATTCTAAAATATAACCGGCGTCAAAACACTTAACAGCACCGTTTCCTGATTCGAAGGATTCTTCCATTCATGCACTTGTTCAGATGGAAAATGAATCGAGTCTCCAGGATTTAATAGATACTCTTGTTCTTCTATTCTAAAAACTACACTGCCTTCAATAACATAATAAAATTCCTCCCCCGGATGACTATAACGTTCCACGTAAGATGTGTTTGCAGGGATGGTAACCATAATCGGTTCCATTTTTCTCTCTGGAAATTTCCCAGCCAGTCGTGTATAAACCTTATCCGTACCTTCCAGCTTAAACGTTTTCATTTCTTCTTTACGTACAACATAATTATGATTTTCAATATCATTAAAAAAATAAGTGATATGAATATTAAAGGCATCTGCTATTTTTTTTAATGACGTTATAGCCAACGAAGAGGAGCCACGTTCAATCTGTGACAGGAAGCTAATCGAAAGTCCTGTACGGTCAGCCAAATCCTTTAATGTCATTTCATGGTCTAATCTGAGACTTTTAATTTTCTTATGAATATTTTCCATTAACCCTTTCCTTTATATCATATTTTTTAAAGTATAAAAGTAATTATTACACCTCCACTTCATTTTTTACCATACTAGCATAATCTATTTAAAATTAAAAGAAAACTTTCTCAATTCTTTATACTGTAAACTTTCTATCAGGAAGAGTAATAACTTCAAAGATTGTCTATTAGATACCCTAAATTTTTATTACCCTCAATTACCTTATTAGAATTATCATTTCTTCCGTAAAGCAATATAAATAAATTTTTAAACTTAATGATAGTAAATTTAGTAGAAGGTTAAGGGCGTGGATTTAGCCAAGGCGAAACGGAATAACTCCGAATTCCCAAGACGTATACTCTGATGTCTGCAATCTTGCTTTCAATAAAACTTCCCTTTGTCCAACTAAGGAGCAGAACTGACTTTACTTATGATAATTTAACCGACGAAGAACGAGACATAATTGCTCTTGAACAGGAGAATGATATAATTGACCCAGCGGCACTTGATATTGCTGAAATGTCGCAGACAAGATAATCTGTTTTCTAATAAAAACCGCTCTTTTACCAACGAAAAGAACGGTTTTTTATTAGAAAAGGCTATTAGGCTGTGATTTTTCGTAAAAATGGAGATATACTCCCTCTTATAAACAGGGTAATAGCCTGATACTTCATCCTACTTTTGTCAGCGACGAGAGCAAAAAACCCCATAAGCAGCAGTTGTTCTTCTTCGCTTACAGGGTCTTCATCATTAAGTTACCTCTTACTTCTCAATTGTAATCGTACTCCCAGGCTTCACTTCAACAATCTCTTTATCTTCTAAATAAAGTGATCCAGATTGTCCTGGCTCAGTACTTCCATCAAATTTCAATGTGATATGTCCTAGATCATTTAAGTTCTTTCTTACTGCATCACCAACACTGGTAATTTGATAAGAAACATCATCCAGTTTTAAAATATCTCCTGCTTTAATTTCTTCATCGACAGATACTAAATTAATCACATAACAGAAATCTGCTAACTCACTTGGTGCATTATCTCCGAATAGGATCATCATTTTTTCTGCTTCAAATGCTTTTGCGTCTTTTCCGATACTTTTAATTGTTGTTTGATACATGTTAAAACACCCCTAAATTTATTAATCTTTTTTCAATTATTTATAGAGTCCAAAACTTGCCAGCCAGGCGACAAATACCCTCGGCACACCGTTTAAGAATCTAGAATACAAGACTGATGGTACACCGACTTCAATTGTTTTGGTTTCTGCTTCTGCTAGACCTAAACCAACTGGAATAAAGTCAGCAGCATTTTGTGTATTGATTGCAAACAATGCTGGTAATGCTAAGTTTGGCGGGATATTTCCTTTTCCAATCTCCACACCAATTAGTGTTCCTAGTACTTGTCCAATAACTCCACCAGGTCCGAGTAACGGACTCAAAAATGGTAATGAACAAATTAAACCAATAGCCATTAGTCCCCAAATGTTACCTGCTAGCGGTGACATAATATTTGCAAATAAATCACCAATACCAGAACCTTGGATAATACCAATTAATAAAGCAACAAATCCCATAAAAGGAATAACTGTATGCAGCATCGTTTCTACTGCGTCACGAGCAGCTTGATAGAAAGTATTAATAACTTTCCCCGCACCTAAACCAATTTTGGTAAGCAAACTTTTGTTTTCTTGCTCTGCCCTTGTCTCCATAATCTTCTTATCTTTAGAATAAGTGGATTTTTGCTCTGTCTCCGTTTCTTTCTCTGTTTCTTCAGAAGAAGTCTGCTGAACCGTCTCAGAAGGTTCTTCAGCTCCTTCTTCTTCACCAGCTACACTTACTTGATCCACATCTACATTCGATACATAAATTTCTTCTGTAATATACTGTCTTAGCGGACCACTTTTTCCTGTTGCCATAATATTAACAGTTGGAATACCTTTTTGCGGATAAATACCACATCTTAATGTACCGCCGCAATCAATAACAGCAACCATAATCTCATCTTCAGGCACCGAAGTTTCAAATCCGTTTACCGCAGTAGCACCAGTAATTTCACAAATTTTATCTACAATGGCAGGTTTATGACCGCCTGTCACATACATTACTTTATCTTTTTTACCATTTACACCGATTACTAAAGGGCCACCAAAGCCACCGGAACCTTTAACTATTTTTACCTTTTTACTCATGGCCAGCAACCTACCCTTCTACATGTACTTTTTTACTTAATTTTACTTTTTGCTGTTTTTCTACATAGCTTGTTGTAAAGTCAGTTACCCAACCACCGATAAAGTTCATAACTAAACCTACCAGTAAATAACGAATGGCCAAATCTGTCATCGGTAAGCCAAGCTGTTGAATTCCGCTTGCAATCCCCAAGAAAATAAATAACTCTGCTGGATTAATATGAGGGAAAATCCCATTACTTGTATGAGCAAACTGACCTGCTGCTGCAAAATAACTAGGCTTGTACTTTTCCGGCATAAACCTACCAAGTGAGTGCACCATTGGGTTTGCCAGCATAAAAGAACCTAAAAATGGCAGAACCATATATCTTAACAATGGATTCCCCGCTGATTTTTGAGCAATTTTATTAATACGATTCTCTCCAACTAATTGAATTAACGTATTCATCGCGATGAGTAACATAAGAACCAATGGTACGATAGATCCCATCCAGTCAATAAATGTATCTGCACCTGTTTGGAAAAGGTTGATAAACCCCTCCGCTAGTTTAACTATGAAGTCCATGTTTCCTGACCCCTTTCTTTGTGAACATTTTATTTACTTTTTTCACTGCTTTCATCATTGGTGAAGGGATTCGTTCAATTTCTCCACCTGCCTGTACCACATTAAATGTATGTTGCGCGTCTATAATGGCACGTTTTAAAAGCTTATTGCAGCTTGCAAAATCTGCTTCACGAAGCTTATTTATCTTTTTCCCTTCTAAGCCCTTTAATTGCTTAAACCTAGAAAACACGGTCACCCCTTGCATATAACGGGCTTCCTCAATTTCGTTTTTATTGTTTAATTGAAATAACACAAGTGTTCCTGATCTGATAATCGCAGGACGTCTTCCAATTGCTACACGGCCCTTTTCTCTAAGCTCCGTATAATGTTTTGTGAAATGCTTAATTTGCACAAAACCAAATAGATATTGGACGACAAAACCAATCGCCAAAATTATAATTAGCATGATAAAAAACATATGCTACTTCCTCATTTCTTGATTTAAAATATGTGCAAACGATGTATAATCCGTATCCTTTGTCAGTTTATGAAGCAGATAACTATTGGCAGTCATTGCTAATACTTCTTCATAAACTCTAATCAAAATAGCTTCATTGCCAGCTTGATCTGGTGTAGCTAATAAGATAACAATGTTGACATCTTGATAATCACGCAACGGTTTATCCAACAAAGCAACTTTAATAAAAATACCGTTTTTAAGATGGCTTACATGGGGGAAAGCTAATTTTCCTGCCACTGTTGATTTCGCTTGTTCCCGCGCAATGATACGCTCTGTAAATGCCTCGTCAACTTCCCCTTCTCGGATCATTTCATCAGACAAAAAGCGAATCACATCTTCGTAGTAATCAAACGTATCGATATGGTAAAAATCTTTTTCCTCAATAAAATCTACAAGGACACTTTGATTGAATAACTTTTTATTCTTCACATCTTTATAAACCAAGAATTGCTCTATTTTTAATTTCAGCAATTGGGTATCCAGGATATTCTCAATATAGACCACTTTATTAAACAAGCGACTTGTCCAAACGGTAGAAACAATTAAATCGAATTGCTGAATTGCCTCTGTTTCAAGTGCCTCTTCATTAAATAAACCGATTTCAATTTGATTACTAAATATTTTCTGTAAATTAATTGTCAATAACTTCGATGTGCTCAGGCCTTGATTTGTGATAATTGCAACCGACTTAATTTCACGAATTTGCTGCTCTAATTGCTCCAAATAGACACTAAAATATAACGATAGAAAACCTAGTTCATTAAGCGGGACATCCATATTTATTTCTTTTTTAATATTTTCAGCCAAAACACTCGATAACTCATAGGCAAACGGAAAGCGCCGCTGTACATCTTCCATCAAATTGTTATTTACCTTTACATCAAAAATCAAACGATTGATTAAATGTTTAATATGAAGCTGAATATCTTTACTAAACATCGATTCATCAATCTTAATCGTGTAATAATAATTAATGTCTTGAATTGTATTCTTTATAACCCGCTCAAGCATCGAATGCTCATTCTCATTAATCATTTCATCAACAATGGAAGCTCTGCGTCCTAACAGTTGAAGAACGATAACAAAAATTTCCTGATTCGGTTTTTCCAGAGCGTATCTATTTGTCATCGCTTCCTTTAATGCTTGAAAGCTTTTAAAGTCTTCTGATTGAAAAACCTGTTGGTCAATACCTAAATCTGCATCGATAAAGTTCCCGTTTTCAAGTCTAGATAGCGTTACTTGTGTAGCTAATCGCAATCTTGAAAAAGAGGACTCATCTAAGCTATATTTCTTCTTCAAGTCCAATAAATGGCTTTCCATTTCTTCAGGAATTGGCTGCTCTTGATACCTAATAGGAAACTGTTCAATAATCACTTTTCGAATCGCAAGCTCATTTCCTTCTAATCGTAACCCGACATTTTGTGTTCCATTGATATCCACTGCGTAAGATTGCAGCTTATCTTTTAAATCCGTCACAGTATTATTGATAACACTTTTGCTCAAAAACAACTCCTCAGCGATATCATCGATCGTGCTCTTCTTGTAATCTAACAAATGATGAAAAACAGCATCCAGCCGATCCCTCAATTCGTTCTCATAGCTATTCATTTCTTGTCTCAAAGTTGCCAGCCGCTCTAAAAATCCATTTTCATCGCTAATAAGCATCGATAAAATATGGTGCTCTTTTATGATTTGAGAAGTGCCTTCAAAGTAATCATTGATTTGTGCTATATAATTGGATAGCGTTCGTTGCGATATATTCATTAGATGGGAAAGCTTTCCGGCTGAAATAGTCTCCGACATAAGCACTTCTGTTATTTTCAAATGCTTTTTATTAAGCTCCATAACTCCTCCCCTATTCTAATTGGGGATTAACCTCTTGATTTACCCCCAGAGATATTGATTGTTGTTCCAGTGATATAGCTTGACTTCTCTGAACTTAGGTAACATACCAAATCAGCAACTTCTGTTAATTGACCAACACGACGAATTGGAATAGATTTAGAATAATCGCCATTTAATTGATCCACTGTTGTATTTCTTGTATAAGCAAGTGCTTCTTCATATTGCTGTGTTCTTAATCCTGTCTCTTCCAAGATTCCTGGTGCAATGGCAACAACACGAATATTATGCTTTCCTAATTCCTTTGCCCAACTTCTTGTGAATCCGATTAAAGCTGCTTTAGTTGCAGAATAAATGCTTTGTCCCTCAGAACCTTCTTGTCCAGCTTCACTAGAGATATTGATGATAACACCTTTTTGCGCTTTAATGAAGTAACGGGACACTTCTTGACTGAAAAGAACAGGCCCTTTTAAATTAACACCAAGCATAAGGTCCAGATCCTTCATATTAATTTCATATTCAGGCTTTTCCCCTTTTGCATCTACTAAAAGTCTTGGTAAATTAATACCTGCATTATTCACCAATACATCAATCTGAGATTGCTCTTCCAGGATAGAAGCGACAGTGCTGCGAACCGCTTCTACATCTGTCACATTTGTTTCTTTAAAGTGGTAACGCGGATGGTCCATCGGATTGTCGCGCAAATCTGTGTTATATACAACCGCACCATTATCTAAAAGAGATTGAACGATTTGTCTGCCGATTCCGGATGATCCCCCTGTTACAATAACAACCTTATCCTCTATATTTAACCAATTATTTTCCATGATGATGATGCCTCCTCTTTCTTCTTCCATATTCATTATATTTCTAATCGCTTTCAAAATTAATTTGGACTTTTATGCAGATTTGGGAAAAATGGAAAATAATCTAGTTAACACGAATTAGTCTCTATGTATTCAGATACATTTTTTCAATTACAGCACTTTTAACTTTGGAACAGGAATTTTCCTTAATTCATTTTCAATGGCTAAAACTTCATGCCCGTCGTTCAAATAAAAAACTATTTCCCCGGATAACTTAATAAAAATTCTAAAAATAAACACTATACAATCAATTCCGCCTCGTATATAATTGAGAAATATACTTAGCTCTCTGGTAATCATTTTCTCAACTCCATACGAAAACTAAAAATATTGATACCAGATAACAGAAAGCGCTAACAAACAATAAGGAGATGGATGATATGGAATATGGTGTGTTGTCGCTATTACCGCCAATACTGGCAATCATTATTGCCATCATAACAAAACAAACGATTATATCTTTATTTATAGGTGTCTGGCTTGGCGCAACAATAATCAATAGTTGGAATCCACTAGTAGGTTTTACATATACAATTACGGACACCATGATACCCTCTATTGCTGACCCATGGAATGCCAGCCTGTTATTGCTTGTTACAACGACAGGGGGATTTGTTAACATTCTCCGCACTACCGGAGCTGCGCAGGCGTTTGCCGAAACTACTACGAAAAAAATCAATACAAGAAGGAAAGCACAAAATTTTGTTTGGGGAAGTTCTTTTCTTTTCTCTTATACCGAGCCAGTCTTAATACTTGGAGCAGTCACCAGACCCATTACTGATAAAATAAAAATTTCAAGGGTGAAATTAGCATATATATTAGATTCTATGGGGAGTCCATTAGCCGCAATGTCTCCCATTAGCAGTTACGGCCCTTTTATTACAGGATTAATCGCAACACAAATTGCTGCACTGAGTATGAATGGTAATCCGTGGGGCCTATTTATACAGATGGTTCCCTATAATTTATATGGCGTCTTTGCGATGATTGGTGTTCTATTCGTTATTAACATGAATTTAGATATCGGACCCATGTATCAAGCAGAGAAAAAAGCAATGAAGACGGGAAAATTGTATGGAGATAATGATAAATTGATGATGGATGAAGACGAAGAAAATGCGCAGAACAACGAAAGAAAAGATGCAGATATATTTAGCTTTTTGATTCCTATGATACTGTTGCTAGGAACAATATTTACAGTCATATTTTGGACTGGCGATATTGGAGAAAATGGATTTAGAGGTGCATTTTTAAATGCTGATATCGTACTCGGTATCATTAGTGGCTTTATTTGCGGTTCTGCTGGCGGTATTGTCTACGCAAAATTGCGTTATGGTAGATCATTAGTGAATTTATTTGAAGATTTCACAAATGGGCTTTTAAAATTAATGATCGTTACATTAATTCTGATTATGGCATGGTCGATTGGCTCTATAGCCACTACGATGGGGTTAGGAGAATATATAGCTCATATTACTGGCAGTTACTTACCGTCATTTATTGTTCCAGCAATTATATTTATGGTTGGAGCTTTCATCGCTTTTGCTACTGGAAGTTCTTGGGGAGTATTCTCGATTATGATGCCAATCGCAATACCTATGGCTGCTGCAATAGACATCAGTTTACCAATAGCTATTGGTGCTGTCATTAGCGGCGGACTATTCGGGGATCATTGCTCGCCCATATCAGATACAACCATTATGGCTTCAACAGGAGCGGCAGCGGACCATATTGAACACGTTAAAACACAGCTGCCATACGCCATTATAATTGCAGCCTCGTCTGGAATTGGTTTTATTTTTGCAGGATTGACACAAAACCCAGTCGTAAGCCTGCTCGTTACAGCTTCAGTATTATTAGTTATTTTGTATTATTTGAACCGTAAAGTGAAAAAAGCGGATTTGTCTGTCCCCTTGGAGAAAACATCTTAGCAAAAAATATCGTATGATTACACAAAGGAGTTGTTTAGATGAAGGTTGATATCATTATTCACAATGGGCATCTTATGACAATGGAAGGAAAAGGTGTGGGCTATATTGCTGACGGAGCAGTTGCAATCAAACATAACAAAATTGAAGCAGTGGGGCAGACACAGGAAATTTTGCGTAATTATACTGCTGAAAGACAGATTAATGCTGCAAATAAGTTAATTATGCCAGGTTTCATTGATGCTCACATTCATACAGGTATTTGTCTCTTCAGGGGTGTCGCACAGGACATGTCAAACTGGATGCAGAAAGGATTGTGGCCATTCCAAAAACACCTCCGTCCAAAGGAAAGCGCCACTGGTTCCATGGTAAATATTATCGAGGGTATAAAAGCAGGCACGACAACATTTTGCGACTATGACGGAAGAATGGATCTCATTGTAAATAACTATAAAAAAATAGGCGCCCGTGCCAGAGTAGCTGAATTAGTAAATGAAATCCCGGACAACATCGGCGACCTTCCTGTAGGTGAATTATATACATTTGAACCATCTATTGGTGAAACAAAGTTGAATCGTAATCTAGAACTGTATGAAAACCATCATGATACAGAGGATGGACGTATTACAGTAATCTTGGGTCCACATGGTCCAGATATGATGAGTCTGGAATTGTTGAAAGAATTAAAACATCATGCAGAAAAACTAGATACAAAACTGCATATGCATGTAGCACAGGGGGATCGGGAAATTGATCAAATGAATAAGCGTTATGGAAAAAGAAGCATTGCATTTCTGGATGAACATGGTTTCTTAAATGAACGTTTGATCGCAGTACACTTGACAGAAGCTACAAATGAAGAGACTGCTTTTATAGCAAAAAGCGGTGCCAGCATGATTTACTGTGCCGGAAGTATCGGTATCATCGACGGAATGGTACCGCCCGTTCAGCATTTTCTGGATTCAGGAGGACCAGCTTGTTTAGGATCTGACCAGGCACCGGGAAACAACTGTAATAATATGTTTAATGAAATGAAGCTTGCAGCGATATTGAACAAGGTGAAATATAAAAACCCGCAAGTGTTCCATGCAACACAATCGCTGAGGATGGCTACCATCGAGGCCGCTAAAGTCATGGGCATTGAACATGAAGTAGGAAGTCTGCGCAAGGGCAAAAAGGCAGATATCATCTTAGTAGATTTAAATGCTCCTACCTTCTACCCGGTTTTAACCAAACCGATTCGCAATATCGTGCCGAACTTGGTGTATTCAGCAAGAGGCGATGAAGTAGATACAGTCATTATTGATGGTAAAATCATCGTGGAAAACAAACAAATTGTAACAATCAATGAAAAAGAGGAAATTGCGAAAGCGCAAAGGGTGGCGGAAAATATTGCCCGGCGAGCAGAGGAAGACATTTTAAAAGCAGATAGCGATATCTTAAACATGGTTCGCGATGGTCTATTATAAACATATTTTTTTCCATATCAAAGAGCCGCTCTTATTGCTAAAAAGCGGCTCTGACTTCTATTCACTTCTACACAAGCTTTCTTCTTTTTAGCTCACATCATGATTTCCTACATTACGTAAAACGATATACTCAGGGTTCTGAAAGTAGAATCAGTTCGACTTATCCTATATTCCTATTTATCCATTTCATCATTTTCCAATAAAAATCTATCCTAGCGCGCTTTTTGCTTTATCGTCTTTGACAATTAGAAATACTTTTCCTTCGTCCATATCTTCTTCATATTCTCGGGCATCTTCATCAGAAATTCCAAGTTCACGCAGCTTTTCTCTTAATTCATCACCTTGTTTTTCAAAGTCTTCTCCAATATCCTGCTTATTATAATCAATACCTTGCAATTCTGTGTTTTTCACAATACGTGCAGTACGGTCATCATCATGTGAGAGGACATAAATATCCTTTGAATGAATGTCTTTGTCTTTTAATGTCTTAACGTCATTTTCCAACATTTCATCGTTTGTATACGATTTTACAAAAGTCATATTTTATTACCTCCTAGGATGTTATATTATGTGTTTTCCCAGTTCTCTTAAAATAAAACTTCCAACGGCGGGAATTTTGCTGTTCTCCCACTGAATTAGCTATAACTATGACCACAACTTCAAAATGACCGCGAAAAACACTATTTAAGGAACTTCTATTTGAATACGTTCACGCTCTTCTCCATCCGCACTAATCACCCAATAGCTGTAGTCCGGCTCAGATGAAGCAAACCCTTTATCCACTGTAACAACCAGTTTATTTTGATTATTAAAAAACACTGGTTTGGTAACATGTTCACCGAATGACGTAATTTGCTCTGCCTGCTTCGTCTCCAAATCCATTCGGTATCCTTCGTAAATATAGTTTCCATTTTCACTTGTCCTAGCTACGTCAGAGAACGCAACGTACTCTCCATCAGGTGACAATGCAGGTGCAGCTATTATCGGTACATCGACATCGAAATCTCCTATAGGGGTAACCGTTGTTTCGCCTCCATCTTCCAAATCCTGAAATATTAACTGGTCTCTCCCATCATAACTTCGATACATTAATGCTTCACCATTAGGAGTTAAATCCAAGTCAGACATATCATAAGCCGCTTTTGCAGTAATCTGCTCAATCTCCTCTGTATCTAATTCAACACGGTAAATATCAAATTCATGAGGCCGTTCTGATGCAATTGGAGAGTAATTTGTGTGAACACCAGCTTCAAGGAAAAATAAAGACTGACCATCCGGTGAAAAGGCTGCCTCAGTCACTAAACCTTTCTCGTCTGTCATTTCTTTTATCTTTCCATTTGTGCGATCAACAATCATAAGCTTTCCAAACGGCTGCTCATTACCTTCTTCCCATTGTTCAACATAGGCAATTTTTTCGCCATCAGGTGAGAACGTTGGGTTAAGAAGGGATTTCCCTTCAGCGGCTTCCACTTCTAATTCCGCATTTCCACCGCTAACAGGTGCTGTATAAATTGCAGATACTCCATTATGTTCATAGACGAAGGCGATTTCCTGGTCATCCGGTGAAATATCTGTAGACTCACCGAACCCGGAATAGCCCTCAGAACCTCCAGCTAAGCAGCCTATCCCCAACAAAATGAGGAATAGTAATATCATTCCGAAGATAAAGCTTATATTTTTCATTTTTAGTGACATTTTTTTACCCCCCGAAAGAAAAGCGAAGAATGACAAAGGACAACGCGATAGCTAATGTAGAAACCAATAGTCCTGTCGCAAGAGATAAACCCGGTTTTCTCGCGATGAATGTCATTTGATACTTATAAAAAATTAGCCAAATAAGAATCGGAATCAACGTAATAAAGGCATATATGTTTATCCCAGAGAATAGAGCCAATGACCATAAGAAGAATAAACACAAAACGATAATGATAATTCCATACAGCAGATTCATGATATAACTAAATTTTACGAGCACTTTTCGATGTTTATTATCTGTTGGCTTAGTAGAATAATAGGAATTCCGAAAAACAAATAGGAAACCCAGACCAATTAAAATAAGCAAATAGAGACTGAAAAAGATAGCCTGCAACTGTGTCAAACTTGGCATCATCATCAAATTAATGCCATTCCAGATAATATTGACCATGAGTAGAACATTAAGTAAATAAAAATAACGGCCAACAATAGAAATATTAATGGCTGCCAACATGACCATGCTTCCTGACAGCAACTGGATGATCAGCCAAACAGGAGCTGGCTCACGGATAACAAAAATAAGGTTTACGTAAAAAATAACTCCGAATAAGATGGTGACAATTCCTATTAGATACAATAATCCCCTTTGAAACGGATACATCGATTCCTGCAACTCCCGTCCAATCAAACGTGGATTCCCAAATGCAGCTACTACTTTTTCCTCTGCTTGTTCTTCAGAGAAACCCTCGCTGATATAATTACTTTTCGCCTCATTTAAGTGACTAAGTAATTCCTCCCTTATCTCTTCACGTTCATTTTCCGGACTCTGCGTCTGTTTCAGCACCTCTTCTACATGTTTTTCAATCCGATTCATGATAAATCTCCAGATGTTTTCGTTATTAAATGATGAATACTGTTCCATTCTTCCAGTTTCTTTTCTAAAATGGCGCTACCTTCATCTGTTATCTGGTAGTACTTCCTTCTTCCATGTTCCGTTTCCGACCAGTAGGAATGAAGCCACTGCTTTTTTTCCATCCGCTTTAAGGCAGGATACAGCGTCCCTTCTCCCATGTTGTACAGCTGATCACTTTTATCTTTCAGCACTTTTACCATTTCGTAACCGTACATATCTCTTCCAGATAATAGATTAAGCAATAAAATATCAATGCTGCCCTTCATTATTTCTCGATCCATTTTATTATCACCCCTTTAAGCATATTGTAATACGATGTACATCGTATTGCAATGTATGGAGATAAAGTTTTTGTAGAGGACGACCCTTCCCAGTTCCGACAATTAACAAACCATACTACAGGAATAAATACTGTAGTGGATCTAATTTCATATACTTGTTATTAAAAAGGGTGCAGTTCTTTTTAAGAAACGCACCCAATAGAGAAACAAAATAGAACTTAGTTACTTACACTCACTTTCCTACACCCAACGCTTCTCTCGCCATCTGTGCATATTCCTCCACACCAGAAACGATTGCAAATTCCGCAATAGCTATAACATACGCCGCATCCAGTTCAATAATATGCTCCTTCATCTTCGGCCAATATATACCTCCAGCTTGTTTATAATAATGAATAAGCTTCTCAAGTGCTTCTTCTCCAAAAGCTTTATACTGAAATACAAAATCATTGGAAACATCGGTTACTTTTGCTTCTGTCCAATCAATCAAACCAATAACCCTTGTCTCCTCATCAATCATCATATGGCCGGCATGTACATCCCCATGCATCAGTCCTGTTTCTTTTGGCCACAGCTCTTCATTGTTCAACCAAGCTTGCCAACGATTCCAAAGATCATCCGCCACACCAAAATGTTCCTTTACTTTCTCCATTCGTTCCTTCATCAATGTTTTTGCTTCTCCAGCTGTATACGTAGGAATACCGGCTTTTTCTACTTCATTTTTAGGCACCCCATGCAAGGAAGCTAAAACACTAGCCTGCGTTTGGTGAAATTGTTCTGGAATGTTCTCAATATCCATCTCCCACTCATAGTTTTGAATTTCTGGATTAATTGTACCAGCTGGAACACCTTGCAGCTTTTTATATGCAATTAAGTCCTCTTCATAGATGGACCAAACCGGAACTTGAAAGGATACATGATCATGCACGACTTCTAAAACCTTCCGTTCATCAACTGTGCGCCCCATCACATCATCGCGTCGGGGTATTCTTAAAACCCATTCTGTTCCAGCTGTGTCCTGCGCATAAGCAACGAGAAAATCCAATCCAGATTCATTAAATTTAACAGAATCCTCTTTTAAATCTAACCCATATTTTGCAGCTAACGTTATCACGGTTTGTTTATCCAAATTTGCCACATCCTTCTTTTTATTTTAATTTAAGGTTGTATTTCAATCAGATTATTTATACTATATTAAATCATATAGCTTTAATATAATCATTTCTCTGAGACGACCACTAGGAACGGATAGCTCTGTTCATCCAAGCTTAAGCCTATTTGCAGCGGGGAAGCCTTTTGGGGAGCGACTTTGGCTATTTTCGAGCGGGTTAGCCTTGGCTTGGAGCGACTTTTACTTTTTTCGAGCGCTTTAGCCTTGGGATGGAGCGACTTTTATCTTTTTCGGGCGCCTAGCCTTGACTTGGAGCGACTTTCTCTTTTTTCGAGCGCTTTAGCCTTGGGGTGGAGCGACTTTCTCTTTTTTGAGTTCTTAGCCTTGGCTTGGAGCGACTTTTACCTTTTTCGAGCGCCTAGCCTCGGGGTGGAGCGACTTTTACTTTCTTCGAGCGCCTAGCCTCGGTTTGGAGCGACTTTCTCTTTTTCCGAGCGAGTTAGCCTTGGGATGGAGCACTTCCCACTTTTTCTGAGCGCCACGTCCCAGTTAATTGGATTTTCGTTCAGGTTATTTAAAAAGCAATTAGAGAGTTGAGGTCACATAGATGTTTACATTTTTTATTGTATTTATAGCAAATTTAATTATTGGCATCTTAGTAGGCTTATCCGGGGTATCTGGCTTCTTGCTTCCGATTATTTATGTTGGTTTTCTGGGATTGCCCGTTCATGACTCACTGGCACTCAGCTTCCTAGCTTTTATGGTTGCTGGTGTCATTGGCGCGTATTCCTATTGGAAGCTAAAATATATGGATTTAAAATTAGCGCTTTATTTAAGTATCGGCAGCCTGCCAGGAGCTTTTCTCGGTGTACAAATTAATGTACTTATTTCAGAAACAATGGCTAAGCTGCTTCTGTACTTATTTGTCTTATTGGCAGGACTATCGATTTTATTTAAGAAAAACAAGGACCAGCCTGAGATTGAAGCCGGGGCAAACCAATCATTTATTCTGAATCGTCCGGTGTTGACGATGTTGCTCGGTCTTCTTACCGCAGCAATTTGTGCCTTAACTGGTGCAGGAGGCCCAATATTAGTAGTGCCGTTGCTTGCAAGTCTTGGTGTAAATATTCGGACTGCAGTCGGCGTAGGTCTATTAAACTCGATTATTATTGCAATCCCATCTATTTTTGGATATTTTTCCTATGCCAGCATCGAGAACATACATTTATTTATCCTCTTTAGCTTGGTCGGGACAATGATTGGAATTTTAACTGGATCTCGAATTGTCAATAAAGTGCCTGTGGAACAGTTGAAAATTATCATTGCCCTAATTACCATTATTTCTTCTGTCTATATGCTTGGCAGTTTAGCATTTGCAGGGTAAAGAAAAAGCGCAACCTATTACAGGTGCGCTTTTTCTTTATCTATTAAAGTTAACTTCCTCTTTTGTATCATGTAACAAAATCGATGCTTCACTTGGTTTAGTATGAGCAATCATTGTTCCATTTCTGAAAGAATGTGTCACAACTGCCTGCTTGCGGATTGCATCATATTCATTATCAGCGGACAAGACGATGAAATTCGCTGGCTTGCCTACTTCCATGCCGTAACTCTCTTCTATATGAAGTGTTTTCGCACTGTTTTTTGTAATTAAGTCAATGGAATTAACAATCTGTTCATAACCCATTAATTGCGATGCATGGATACCCATGTGCAATACTTGCAGCATATTGCCAGTTCCCAGCGGATACCACGGATCAAAAATATCATCATGACCAAAACAGATATTTAGCCCTGCTTCTTGCAGCTCTTTTACTCGAGTCAGGCCTCTACGTTTTGGATACGTATCAAATCTGCCTTGAAGGTGAATGTTCACAAGCGGATTGGAAACAAAATTAATATTCGATAACTTTAATAAACGGAATAGTTTTGACGTATAGGCATCGTTATAAGAACCCATTGCCGTCGTATGACTCGCTGTTGTACGTTCACCTAAACCACGCTCATAAGCTTCTTTAGCGACTACTTCCACGAATCTGGATTGCTCATCGTCAATTTCATCACAATGAATATCCACTAATTTATCGTACTTCTCAGCGAGATCAAATGCTACTCTCATCGAATCTACGCCGTACTCCCTTGTAAATTCAAAATGTGGAATACCACCTACGACATCAGCACCCATTTTCAAAGCTTCTTCTAAAAGTTCCTTTCCGTTCGGATAAGAGTGGATTCCCTCTTGCGGAAAAGCAACCAGCTGAATGTCTACATAAGGAGCCATTTCTTCCTTTACTTCAAGCATTGCTTTTAAAGCAGTTAGTTCCGGATCCGTTACATCCACATGGGTACGGACATTCTGGATTCCTTGCGCGATTTGCCACTTCAATGCTGTTTTCGATCTCTTTTTCACATCTTCCATGGTTAATGTTTCCTTGCGCTCCGACCATCTTTGAATTCCTTCAAATAAGGTACCGCTTTGATTCCATGCAGGTTCACCTGCTGTTAAAGTGGTATCCAAATGAATATGCGGTTCAATAAAAGGCGGAAGCACCAATGATCCGTTCACATCCAGAACTTCTTTATCTTCAAAATCCTGTAATTCTTGGGTTATTGCACTAAATTTCCCGTCCTTTACAACAATATGCCAAACCCCATCTTTTCCTCTTAATTTTGCATTTTTAATAATCACTTACTACCTCATCCTTTTCTGTTAATGGCGCTATAACCGCTTCTTTTTGAGACATCATTTTCATTCCTGCTACATAAATAATAGATGTTCCTAATAATGCATTGATTGGCGGGATGCCCGGCACAAAGTTAGCAATAACTACTCCCCCTGCCCACGCAACAATGGAAACCCAATTTACTGCTTTAAACTTCATGGTTTCAAAAGGTTGATAGTTCCTGCGTTTTACCAGGAAATAATCTGCCAGGATAATCGCTCCAATGGATGGTAGCGCAGACCCTAGAATATTTAAGAATCCTACAAAGTTGTTATATAACCACATCGCTGCGATTGTTCCGACAATCCCGTTAAACACGACAATTTTTTTCTTCGGTAATTTTGTAATATTAGCAAATCCTAAACCAGAAGCATATAATGCACTGTCATTGGTTGTCCAAATATTTAAACCTAGCACAATAATAGCAGGAATCATCAGTCCCTGTAAAAACATCACGTCAGAAATATCCGCCACACCAAAAGCCATCGCTCCCACAGCTCCGAATAAAAACATCAATGAATTTCCAAGGAAAAAAGCAATAATATTTGCCCATACTGCTGATTTCGCTGATTTCGCAAACCGAGTAAAGTCGGGAGTAAGCGTCCCTGCACTAATAAATGACCCCACACAAATTGTTAGTGCCAACCCTATGCTGATAGCCTGTCCAGGTTCATAAGCGAACAATCCTTGCATGCCGCCCATCGTTCCTGCCGCATCCACCATCGAATAACTTCCAAAAATCGCAATCGCCGGAACACCGATAAATCCCAAAATCGTTAATGCCTTTATTCCAAAAATAGCTGAAAAAGTCATCAATAAACCAAAAATAACGATTAACAGATACACATTCGCTCCTGTTGCTTTCGCTACGGGTACAGCAAACATCGCCAGTCCTACCCCAAACCAGCAAACCTGTGTCGAAGCAAGCAAAAAGGAGGTTAAATAGGATCCTTTTTCTCCAAATGCATAACGGGCCAATAAATGCGTAGACAATCCTGTCTTTGAGGCAATATAAGCTAAGGACCCTGTATAAAGTCCAAGGATAAGGTTACCTGCCAGCACAATACTAATAAACTGCATAAATGAAAGCCCTGTTCCTAACGTGCCCCCAGACCACATGCTCGCTGAGAAAAAACTAAGCGAAAGCATTACCGCTAAAATCTTCCAAAATCCATTCCGATGCGATTGTGGCACCGGTTCTAATGAAAATTCTTTATCTGTTTGTGACATACCAATTCCTCCAAATATTGAAATTTAAGAAACTGGCACCGAAAAATATTATTCTATCGAGATAATAGACAAGAAAAAAAGCTCCTTGTCCAATCTCTGACAAGAAGCTTTTTCTCTATAATGCACACCGGAAGACACCCTTCATACAGGGTATCAGTGAGTGAAGCATTATATTTCGCGCTGTCCTTGTCAGCCTCTCTGGACTGATTTAAAGGTACCAGTATATTTATCAAAATACATTATGCCATAAAATTGCCGGGTTGTCATCTTAGAAATATTGGAAATTGGGATTTTTAAATAGTTTTCTATTTCAGTATTATGCAAAAGTTTACGCATGTATAATGTATTACAGATTCCAAAAACACACGCTCTTAGTTTTGAACGTGTGTTTTGGTATGCCACCGCTCCTCTTATGGAACAAGCTTAAGAGGTAGATGTGAAAAAGTTAGTGTTTTTTCAAAGCGATATGTGGACCGACTTTACCATGCATGTAATAAGGGCTTATTCATTTCACGATATCACTCATTATATAAATGTCTTCATTCGTAACAACATGATTAGATCGTAGTGCCTTCATCCGTTCTATTCCATTTTAATACTGGCGGATCTTTTATCATCATATCCTGTGTGTTTTCCCAGTCCTGATATTCATTATCCGCTGCCAACGTGTCCACGAAATCTGCAATAAGCCATTCATTTGCATCTTCATCATAAGTTAGTTCGTAAAAACGGACAGAGTGATAAGAAGCGTCTTCAAACGTATCTTCTTCTTTCAACTTTATTTTTTCGTCATAAGATACGAAGGCAGATACTTCTGCAGTCCAATCTCCATCAAAATAGCTGATATCAAAATCTCCTAAGTTTACAATGGCACCCTTATATTGTGACTGAATTTCACCGATATGCTCCTTAATCATATCAAATTCATTGTTTACCATCGTTTGATCGCTATCCATCATTCCCGCTACATTCGTAAATGTTGATAAATCAAATTCTGATGTCGTCCATTTTGACATATCACTATTAAACGTATCAAGGGCCTTCATAACATCTCGCTGTATCGTTTCATCTTCCTTTACCAGTTTATCTGTATCAGTGATTAAACTGACTTGATTATTTCCCCATATTTCCATTTCACGTTCATCTGTAACGGTTCCTAGATTATTCCGAATCGCAAGAACAACCTGATAGTCACCTGGTAAAACCGGTCCATACACACCATCATCATTTTCCTCAATTGCATTTTCCAGACCTTCTATTTGAAGATTTACCTCATCATTGTCATTTTGTCCACTTACTTTAATAAAAGCCGTATTTACATGCAATTTATAATCGGGAAAAATGCCCCACTTTTTCCCATCCTCTACTAAACTGATTTGCTGACTTGTTGCAGAAAAATTGTCTTTTTCAATTTGTTCATTTAACCCATCTTTAATCACTTGATAACTGTTATTATTTTTCTTAAGATATCTAAGCAAGGGCTGAATGGAACCATTACTTACTTCCGCATTATTATCATCTACAACAAGTAAACCATCTAACGATTCAGAACTTTCCTCCGTAATCGCTTCATCTAGTGCTTGAACAACTTTACCTGGTTTACTAAGTTGTTGGAGAGTAATAAGGATAGCTATAACAACACAAGCTAGCGACGCAATCAGAATATACAGCCATTTTCTTTTCACTATCTCATCATCTCCTTAATATCAGGACCCTGTTGAAAAAGCCTCAGCTAATCGTTCACTATTCCAGTCAGATGTATCAACAGACCAGTGACCGTCTTCTTTAACCATTAAAATCTCCAGTGTTTCACGTGCTGATTTCGGTTCAATATCATTTAATATTTTATCAAAATTCGATAAGGCATATTCCTCCATAGCATCCCTATCGTAATCATCCTTTTTTTCTCTATACTCATCCGCGTAATCACTTACTGGGTCATATAGATCCAATGGAAGTGTGGAATAGTCTACATTGACAACAGCTTTATTGTTTGCATTGGCAATGGTCTCTGCTGTGATTTCTACTTTATCAGTCAACAATGATTTATATGTTTCATAATTTTTGTCAATTTCCTCTTCTGGTACGTCCATCATAAACGGCGATTGCATTTTTTCTGCAAATAATTTTTTTGCTTCATCTTGTAAAGCTTCTTTATCTGCTGAAACTAACCTTTCATAATCGTCGTTTTCCTGATCCAAATAGATAGTATCGATATATGCTAACAATGCCTCTTCTGGTTCGTTAAGCGCATCAAAACTATCGGAGAACTCCGCAGTATCTAATGCAACCGTTACATCTTCAACATCAGCTTCAGGATTTGTTGAAAAAGGAATCATTCTAACTTCATACTCTTTATCTTTTTCAACATAAAAAATAGAAGTTATTTTTGCCATCTTCTCAGCTCCAATATCTCCTGAAAAAGTACTTTCCAGATCAACTTTTGAGTTATACAAATCCGTCTGCGGGTTTTTTTGCTCCCCTTCATCGTCTAATTTTATTCCATCATATGATGAGATAGTAATAGGATATTCATTATTATTTGTAACTGCAAACTCAACAGCAAGCATACCTGCATTCTCATTATTAGAAGTGCCACCTTCACCTGCTAAAATATAGGAAGCATTTTCAATTTCAACTTCGATATTTCCCTTTTTACCACCGCTAGTACTATCGCTAGCACTATCATCTGAGCCACATGCAACTAATCCTAAAAATAAAAGTAAGAGCAAAGGAATAATTCCGTATTTTTTACTCATGTTTCTCCCTCCATCCACAAGACCGGTATATCCAGTCTTCTCATTATTTTAAACCTTTTTAAAGGATAGCCAATTAAAAACCTTTCGTCAATATCTGTGTATTCTTTTCTTTATTTTCGGTAAAATCGTCTGATGTCATTTGAATAAACCAAGATTAGTAGTAGGTTTTTGTACCCAATTCTGTGAGTAAATATCTATACTTGATTTGTCTATTAATTTTGTGAAACAGTAGAAAAGAGATGTTTTCATGTGCCAATTTATTGGAGATAAGCCGTATATTTACTTCAAGCCCTTTAGTATTTTTATATTCAGATCACTGATTTCTGAAAAATGCCATTCAAAAGTGGTTATTATTCGATGAATTTCAAATAATATTCCCTCTACTTCTTCTCCATTCTCTTTATCAACCGTTTTAAAATTGGTTAATAAAATTCTTAAATCTTCAGTTAATCTATTCAAATCTATTAAATTGTCGTATTGTTCGTCTATTTCTTCTTTACTAATAATGTCAGTATGTAAATTAAGTTTTTTTTAATATATCCAATACCCCTTCTAGCTCTTTTTCCATTTGTATCCCTCCTCGTTTTCACTTCCACTCTCTAACTACTCTTCCTATTGCCAACAAATCGTCTTTTAACTAATATCAATAATGCGGGAAATTTAGTTACAACTTATCCGGCACCGAACCATAGGAAGGTTAATTGAAGAACACCAAATAAACCATGGCACTATAACGATTTGTATGTTCGAGTTTTGCGAACTCTCCGTTACCCTTTCTAGATAACGGAGCATAATTGTATTATAATAAGGATAGCATAGAGAAAGACACAGGGTGTTAGGGCACCTAAGTCAATCATAAATAGTTGTCCGCTTTGAAGAGCGACCAGCATTTTGAAGTGAAATTAAAAAGTAATCACCCGCTGAGCCGGCTAGCTAGGGGTGATTACTTTTTGCATGATCATAATTACAACCATTAGAAATGTTAAGGTTAATGTTGAGAAACGTACTATAACATTTGCTACATCTGCAGTAATTAACCGGCCTTACCCCCCTCTATTTCGGAGGTTTTGGCCGCTCACCTAGCTAGTACAACTATAACTCTAGTATACATTTTTTGCTGCTTTTTCCCATCGACCCAAGCAGGCTACATCAAATTTTGACACTGATTCATGGACTTTTTACCGCAGAAAAACTTTTCACTCTCTATTACATTACTTATATTCCCAAAAAAAAGAATTACCTTTCGTTTCCACTTCTTCGACAAATATATCTTTACATACTATACTCATTGTCATAATCGATAAATCAATTGAACTTTCAATAAAACTTTCATTTTCTTTATATTTCTTTATAGAGATATCTTGTCCATAATAACCTAATTGTCCTCCTCTCATATCTTTTACATTATCTATGTTTCTCCAGTTTGCATCCGTTTCATAGTTAACTTTATAACAGGAAATAAAACTAATCTTCCAGCATTTCTCTTCATCATTCTCTACAAATAAATAAACTTCATCTCCAAAGTATTGAGTTTGAACATCTAATATAGGCATATCCCAGTATGCCGTTTGTTCAATTCTTTTTTCCAAAACTTCAATCTTCATTATTATCCACCTCATTTATTTATCAGTCCATGGAATATGTCCCTCAGGACTCTTTTTATCAACTATCCCATTCAAAGTTTTTTTATCAGAATCATAAAGGGAAAGATGAGCTTGCTTCCTAGCCAAGCTTATCTCAGTTTTGAATCGCTTTAATTCTGGTTCCATTACTTCTTTACTTTAGACCAATCAAGTATTACTGGATAAAATGCATACACAACGGGAATAAGATACGATCATTTTTGATTTAGATTTCACCCAGCAGATACGTATAGCAAACAGGAACTGTCTGACTACAATACGCGCTCTGGGACAGTTGGTTATCATCCAATGGCTGCCTTTGATGGAGTAACAAGTGATTTTCTCAAGCCGGAACCGCGCCCAGCAAAACTTTATACGTCAAATTGCGTAAGATTTGGTGCGCTTGCTTATTGCGTATCACAACGAAAATTCCCCATGGATAACACCGTTTATGCGTGCAGACAGCAATTTTACCGTCCTAGATCTTATGATTTATGCGAGGACGAATCGGTTCCTGATGTGATTCGTTTAAAGCTGAATGCCAAACTACAGAGCTTGGCTGATGAACTGTATCTAGATTCTTCTTCAAGTCCGAGCGCTATTTTGAAGAGAGCGATCACAAGGCAAAACCATGGAAAAAGCACGAAAAATCATTATTAAATCTATTTGTCCTGCGGTAGAAATGTATTTCACACACAGCCTAAAAACAGATGCAGATCCAGACCATCCGGACACGTATCAGTAAAGTTGCCAGTAAATTAATGAAATCAGGACGTTCAACTCTATTTCAAAATGGCTTCGAGTTTTAAGTTTTACGGAGTGTACAATGTCTCCAGTTTGTGTAATTTTAAGAGGGAATGCTTAGAAATGTTATATAGAAAATGATTAGCTTTCATTTTGATTTGTACCTTTCAATTAATGGCAAATAATTCAGGCTAATTATTTGCTATCAATTGAAAAGCAAATAAACCCAAACATTAATTCGCTTTCTCCAAAATGATATTCACTTTTCAATGTTTTTATCATTTGTGGAACTAACGTATCTAAATAATCAATATAGGTATTGATAGCCCTAATAAATGTATCTACGTCATTATTTGAGCATAAGTAAAAACGTTTCCGTATATCATCTGATATTTCTTGACCCTCTTCACAACATTGATTTAGAAATGCATTAAGGTCATTGTCACTTACATTCTCTTTACATTCTAAATAAAATACCATACTCTCAAACTCAATTTGACCATTTCTCTTTGCATTTCTATAAAAAGGTATCATGGTTAAACTGTCCGTAGTCTCCCTAGCTTTCTTCACTTTATCTAGTACTCTAAATAATTGGGGAACTGATGGATAAATTCTATATTCTCCATTATGATATACTGTATTATCATATATTATTTCATTTATTTTCCCAGTTCTTTTTTTTATCATAAAATGTCGAGCCTCCTATAACCTTCCAAGAATTGAGGGATAGGTACAACAGATTAATCTTAAAGGTGAAAAATTTAAGGCTATCAAAGCTATTTATCCATAAACTTGCTTACTTGATTTCTTGTTGCAGCAACCATCTCTTCAGGTCTATTAATAAATTCATCATTTAAAATAGTTATTAAACAATTATCACAAGTCCTGTAAATAATTGTTTGATTGATAGAGAATGAGATCTTTAGATAATCTATCTTGACAACTTAGACATATCTCCTTTGTCATATAAGCTGCAATATCCCATAATAAATGTATTACATTTTCGCAAATATCTTTATTGCTAGCATTTTTTAATCTTCCAGCATAAAGATGTATGCTTCCTTCTAAATTTTCATCAGACGTGCCTAGAAAAAAATCTTTAGCCTTAAATGTTTTAACAACTTCCAAAGTATTTTCAAAAATAAATTCCCTAAACATATCATCATGTTTGTTTATAAATCCAATCAGCTTTTCAAAGAAAACAGATAAATTATCTTTATCAAAATTACTATACAGTCTAACTATTTCTTCATTCATAATACTTACCAACTCCTTTCGCTGTACCAAAAGCATTAATGGAGGTATTCCTCATAATAAACTCCGGTAAACAAATGAAAACGCGATTGTTCATATAAAAATTTCCCATTGAGTTTTATTTAGCATAATCTTCTTTATTTAGTTGTATTCGGCACTAGGGCGCTTCATATAAGAAAAAATTCCAGAGGAAGACTTTGTCAATCACGCTAGCAAGTAGTTGCAGAGATTCACAAGCCTCTTACGTATCAGTAACTACAATGAACATTTAGCTAAACCATTACGCTGGACTAAGGAGTTAAAACTTTACAAATTTCATGGTGGGGAAATTATTTCAGTGGTGTGCACTTCTATGTTCTTCTATCGTCACTATCGACTGCTTTCATTTTGTTAAAATTATTCAATTAAGTAAAGACTAAAACTACGATTTTCTCCGTCCACCATTGTTGTCACTACTTTTTCTTCCCAAAAACGAAAAGCATTTATTATCTATCCAGCTTAAATCTGTCATCCAATCAGTGAAAGAGTCCCACCCTGAGATATCGGGTAAATTATATTTCAGACCCATTATTTGAAAAAATTCTTCCTTAAATTGTACTTGCCGCCCATCTAAAATAACACTATAACAATTATTCTTTTTATCTTTATTTATTATGGAATCAATCTCATGGCTACTTATTTTAACTATTCTATTTTTAGTCATAAACAACCCTCTCCTTAGTTAACTTTCACAATACTTTTATAATGATTATTAGTATAATATATACTTCCAGCTTTTGTACCAGGCGTCTGTCCTTTAACATTACCATTCCATCCGTTTGCTGAGATTATTCCGTCCCTTATCCTTTCGTACTCCCAAGCCCCATAACATCGTCAAATGGTTTTAAAAATTTTAACGGAGTAAACGTAAAGGCAGCCGATATAACTTGCTCCCCCGAAGTTGATTCCGAACTTACCATCGTAACGACATCTTCCAATTGATAATTCACTACTGATGCAAATATATAACCTAACCCTAATTGGTCATATGTATCGGAATTGGCGGAAGTGCCTCCAAGAACTTTCTGTTTATCCCAAAACGTAATTTCATCACCTCTTGGAAATTCGTAATTTCCCACTGTATAGTCGCTATTGGATCCGTTTTCTTCCATATCCTTTACATAGTTTCTAATCGCTGCTTCTTCAGAGGCTGTCAGCGTATTTTGTTCTACCAACTCTTGATACTTCTCCGTTTTTTCTAATTCCCCACCATTGATCGGCTTTTGACTTACTTCATGATTTCGATACGTAATAATGCTAATTTAAAAAACATATTGCAACGGAACATATAGCTTAAAGTAAATAAAGTAAGAAGCCACATTTGCAAATCCATTAAAAATAAAAGAAAGATTCCTCTATCACAACACGATATAGGAATCTTTCTTCTTAATTATATTCATTCTATCAAAATCTATCTTTGTTAAATAAACAGACTTAAAACCATTGCAAATCCAAAAGCAACAAATGCCAGTATCGTTTCCATCACTGTCCATGTTTTAAATGTTTCCTTCACCGTTAATCCCATGTACTCCTTCACTAACCAGAAACCGGCATCATTTACATGCGATAGCATTAAGGAACCTGCCCCAGTTACAATAACGAGTAATTCTAGATTTACACCTGTCATATTGGCAACAACAGGGGATACAATTCCAGCAGATGTGGTTAATGCAACGGTTGCCGAACCTGTTGCCACCCGAATCAAGCCTGCCACTAAGAAAGCAAGGACTAGCGGGGATAAGGAAATCTGTTCAGCCATAGAAGCAATCGCTGTTCCGACACCGCTGTCAATAAGGATTTGTTTAAATCCGCCGCCAGCGCCAATAATAAGAATAATAGAAGCTAGTGGTAATAGGCACTCTTCAGTTAATTTCTTAAGTAAATTTCTATCCATTCCTTGGCGATATCCCAAGAAATAGTAGGCTGCAAAACAAGATATTAACAACGCGATGACAGGGCTTCCAATAAATAAGAAGAACTGTTCAACAAGTCCTGTAATTGGCAGGTAAGGTGTAAATACAGTTAAACCCATGAGTATAACTGGTAATAAAATAATAAAGAAAGAAATGCCTGTACTTGGCAGATCATTTTTTGTTTTTGTTTCTACGCGGATTAATTCTGGTTCACCAACAGGGATGACACGTTTGTGAATCCATTTTGAAAAGACTGGTCCAGCAATAACCGCTGTTGGAAAAGCAATAAGTAAGGAATAAAGCAGTACTTTCCCCATGTCCGCACCATAAATTCCAATCGCTGTCATTGCACCTGGATGTGGCGGCACAAGACCATGGACGATCGATAAACCGGCAAGAACTGGAATTCCAATTAATAAGATATTCTGCTTGGTTGATTTACGAATCGAGATAACTAAAGGTAGTAAGATTACTAAACCAACTTCAAAAAATACAGGAATCCCGATGATAAAACCGGATAGAAGCATCGCCCAAGGAAGCTTATTTGCTCCAAATTTACGGGTGAAGAAATCAGCTACTTGCATTCCTGCACCAGAGTCAGACATCATTTTACCTAAGATCGTTCCCAATGCTAATATACCGATTAAATGTCCAAGTACATCGCCAACACCTGTTTCATACGCAGTGACGATTTCGCTCATTTGCAATCCTGAAAAGACAGCTAAAAACAAACTGGCCACTGTTAAACTAATAAACGCATGCCATTTCCACCATGACACTCCTAAAATAACAATAACGATAGAGATAATCGTAATCCCTAATAAATATAATTCCATATTGTCCCCTCCAAGGCAATCGCTTACAAATCTATTAAAACAACTTGTATTCGGTAATTCTTCTGCTACTGAAACCATTCATTTTATCATTTACTAATGATCCGGAAAGATTTAACCGGTTTCATAAGCAGGCTAGTAAAGCTATTGATTAAAAATCATTATACGTAACAATATAGTTATGTTTGGGGGTATTATAGTAGCCTTCACTATACTCCAATATATCTCCTTTTGCATCGCTGGATTTTCGTATTCTTTTCAAAACAACCGAATCCTTTTCGAGATCTAATGTTTCGCATATATGATCTGGTGCTTTAGAAATCGTGAATTCATCTCGAAACGACTCCAAGCGAATATTATTTTCCTCTAGAAAACGGTACAAAGAAGTGATGTGAATGTCTTTTGCATCTTCTTTGATATCCAATGAAATATAATGCGTGAAGTAAATATACGGCTCGTGATTTAACAAATAAATGCGGTCCACCTTCAAACATTTACCGCCAAATATAGAATATAATGGCATTCCAGGAGATAAGGTAATCCTATCTATACTGATAATACTTTTGGTAATGTTATAGCCTTCTTCTACTAAAACTTCTGTGAAACGTTTCCCTTTTGAAAGCTTTGCAATCGAAACATTGGCAATCACTTTTGTGCCGATACCGCTTCTTTTTTCAAGATATCCTTCTTGTACCAGTTCTTTAATCGCATTTCTTATCGTAATTTTACTGACATTAAATTCTTTCTCTAATTGAGGCTCAGAGGGAATGTTTGTGTTAATTGCATATTCACCATGTAATATGCGGTCCTTTAATATTTCTTTGATCTGTAAATATAACGGGCCTTTCTTCTTCATAACATGCATTCCCTTTTCCCCTCTCCTTCATTTAACGTTTGACGTCTCCAACTGTTCCTGACATCGCTGCCAAAATTTCCGCTTCTGTTGACATAGGTGTATCGCCAACGATGGTACAAGCCAGCATGCCAGCAGCGGCTGCAAATTCCACTGTTTTCTCAGGTTCATAGTTTGATAATTCACCATGCAAAATTCCAGTAGTATACGCATCACCAGCACCAATTCTGTCATAGACCGAAAAGGTAATATTTCTGGAAAACACAAACTTGTCTTCTTTATAAATATAGCCTTTTAAAGAATGGGTGTTATCTTTATTAATTCCTCGGTGTGTACCTGCAATGGTTTGGATGTTATATTTTGCAGCTACTTTAGGAATTAAATCTTGAAGCTGTTCTTCTCTTTCTGTCTTCTCCGTTTCCATTCCTAATATATACATTGCATCTTTTTCATTCATCATTACAATGTCAGCGAGGGAAAGCATATCCTCATAATGGGGCTTTGCTTGCTCGTAGCCTCCATCCCATAAAGAAGGGCGATAATTACAATCAAAGCAAACCTTTCCGCCATTTTCTTTTACCTTTTTAGCGAGGATTTTCATGCTCTCACGGACTTTATCTGTCATCGCCAGGCTTATTCCGCAAAAATGGATAATGTCTGTACTCCCTGCAATCAAATCTACATCATAATCGGAAATATCCGCTGTATTAAACGTACTTTCTAAGCGATTGGTATAGGTAACACGACTCGCTCGCTGACCGAAACCGTTTTCCAAAAAGTACATGCCAATATATTTACCATCCCTTGCAATAAAATCACGCTCTATCCCTAAGCGCTGCAAGAAGGATATTGCCGCATCCCCCAAAGGATTGTCCGGCAACTTTGTGATAAGGTAGCCATTATGTCCAAGTTTTGTCATTGCAGAAGCAACGTTTATCCCTGTGCCTGAAAAGGAATACTGTAAATTGTTTGCTTGTGCCAGCAATTCATAGCCTGGCACTTGCAAACGCATCATTACTTCTCCAAATGAAACAATGTTCTTAGGCATATTTATCAGCCAAATCTTTACTAATAGCTAGAAGCTTTTTAACATCTTCCTCATTTGTTTTCCCCGTCTCCTTGTCAATGATAGAAGAATACACATGAGGGATTACTTTAGGCACTTTTGCTTCTAACGCAATTTCTAAGATTGTAGCGAAGTTGTCCAAATCAATACCGCCTGTTGGCTCTAAAGCAAATCCTTCTTCGCCACAAGCTTGGGCAACTGCGCGGAATTCGTCTTCACATTGCAATCCTTTCATCGGGAAATATTTCAATGCATTTCCGCCCATATCACGAACAAGCGCAACAGCAGATTTAATCGGAACAATAGCAGTTTCGCTAGCTTCTGCACTAATAGGACCAGTAGAAATGTTTACATAACCAACTTTCCCTGTAGGTGATACAAGGGAGTTAATCCAGCTATCTTTTTCACCTAAATTCGCACGTGTTGCCCCCACAGCAGGGAAAACCTGATTAATATGGGAACCTGGGTAATGCTTTGCAATCTCAGCAACAACGGCTGCTTGTCTGTTGTCCCCTGCCCCTAGTCCAATGGAAACAGCATCTTCAATGGCTTCCCCATATTCCTTCATGGCGGACACAGCTGCTTCGACGGTTGGATAATCCTTTGAAAGTACACCAACCAGCACATGGCCTTCTGCTGCATCAAAGACCTCTTTTGCATTTTCAATACTATTTGCTAACACGTTTAGTGCCACTCTATTTTTATAAAAACGATTATCAATATTCATTACTTGTTCCCTCCTAAAATGTGTGTTCAAAAAGGCTGTTAAAAAGGACCGAGAAGTTCGAGGCAGCGTAGCTTTGAGTAGCGGAATGTATGCTTTTAAATACATGAGCAACGCAGAAGCAAGCTAACGAAGAAATTCGACGCGTCATTTTGATTAGTCTTTTTGAACGTCCTCTAAAATGGATTTTAATTCTGATTCAATAACATAAATATCATCCCCCTGCAACGGGCGAGGATCGATATCAAAGAAACCTTGGCGAATTCCATAATCACGTGTATAAATTGCTATATCTCCATTACGAAGCTTGTCATTTACTTCTTTTGCCGTAGTTCCCGCAACAGCAGGATCAATTTGAATGCGAGCCCTGAAAATAGCACGTCCTGCCTCATCCTGTACAACCGTTACTGTTACACCATCGATTTCATTTAGTGACTGCAGAACTTCTAAACTCCTCTTTTCGGCTTCACTATTGTCCGTTTTCACAAAATACTCATCCAGTGCTTGCAGCAAGCCAAAGGTGGTTTCCTTCCCAACCTTCATGCTTCTTCCAATATAATGCAGTTGTGTTTTTACCCACTCAACATAATCTTTCTTACCTGCAACAATACCAGATGTCGGTCCTTCAATAGCTTTGGACCCGCTATAAATTGCTAGATCAGAAATCTGTACGTATTTTGTTAAATCTTCTTCAGCCGCTGCATCAACAATTAGCGGAACATTGTATGCTTGTGCAACTTCCCAAGCCTCTTCCACAGAGATCATATTTTTTTGCACGGCATGGTGGGACTTTACAAATAACACAGCTGCTGTATTTTCATTGATTGCATCGGCAATATGTTCTTTTCTTCCTTCATTGGCATAGCCTGTTTCTACAAGTTTTCCCCCGCCAAGTGTAACCATTGTTTCTACCGGTGCACCATATTGCACATTATGGCCTTTTAACATAACAATTTCATTTTTTTGGATTGCTTCTTGATGCAGTTTTTCACTTTTTCTGCTATTTCCTTCCGTCACCACCGCAGCGACGGAAAGAGCAATCCCACTAGAAGCAGAGTTGATGACAACGGCAGCTTCTGATTGCAGCAATCCAGCGATATGCTCCCCTGCTTTATCTACTAAATCCGAGATTTCAACATAATTTTGTCCCCCAGATTTCATCGCTTCCATTACTGTATCCGTTGGAGCAGAAACACCTAAAATACTCATTCTCCCACTGGCATTAATTACTCGCTTCAATCCATATTTAGCATTCAATGTATTCGCCATTGACAACCACTCCTTTTACAACTAACTTTTGGTCTGCTTCTCGCTTTTCACCTTCCGAGTCGATTAAATCAACTTTCTCGTCTTCTACGGAAAACAAGGTAAGATTTGCAACGTCTCCTTTAGCAATGCGTCCGAGTTCAGGCTTGTTCAGCCATCCTGCTGCGTTAACAGTTACAGCATCAATCACTTCTTTTAAGGGGTATCCTAAACATAAAAATTTATTTAAAACACTTGCCATATTATAAACCGGTCCATGTAATCGGTTTTTTCGATAAATATCTGTACTGATTGTGTTAAAATGGATATCATGTTTTTTCGCTTGTTCAGCTGTTTTAAAAGAAAAACTTGCATTCCCATGTCCAACATCTAAATGAACACCGCGCTTGATTGCATCTAAAGCTTTAGGGAGCGGCTTACCTTCATCATCGAATAAATTATTAGCCTTGCCGTTTAAGAAATGCGTAATCACATCATTTTTCTCGAGTAAATCTAATACATCGTTAATGTCCGGAGGTCCTGAACCAATATGGACCATTAATGGCAAGTCCGTCTCCTTGGAAAATTCTCGCGCAATCTTTAATGGCTCAACATCATTCGCGCCGACTACACTGCTGCTTATTCTTGCTTTCAGACCAACAATAAAATCTTTATTTTCTTCGACTGCCCGTTTTAATTCTTCTTTATTCAGTAAAGACAAATCCGATAACTCATCCACTCGCTTCAAACCAATTCGTGAAATATTAAGGAAAGCGAATACATTTGTCTTAGAATTTTTGGAATTACTAACGAGTTCATGAACCCGGTCAGCCCCCGTACTGCCCGCATCCACAATCGTTGTTACACCTGTTTTATAGCCAATCTCATCAATATCATCCCCATATGGATCAAATTCCGGAAAGGCATGCACATGCATATCAATCCAGCCACTGGAAACGTATACTTTATTTTTATAATCAATTACTTTTTCACCAGTTGCCGTTCCTGGTGAAACAATATCTACAATTTTTCTATTTTCTACAACAATATCTACAGAGGTACCATCCAACATTTTTATATTCTGAAGAACAACATTGTCTGCCATTTTTACCATCCCTTTTGATTAGGCTTCGTCGTTAAAAAATGATAACTGATATAATGAACAAGGGTATAAAACGGATTACGTTTACACTTGTTTAACTTTGTATAAAATAGATTAACATTAATTCTTCATTTGGTCAATATAACGTTATAATGTTTTATATAGAAACAAAAACGAGACGCATTAAGAAATTGTGTATTCTTAACATCGCCTCGTTTTAAATTACTCTGCTAACCCTTCTTCCAACAAGCTCTTCGCCTGCTCCGGATCCGCTTTTAGTTCTAATCCCGTATCAACCAATGAGCTGAGGGTAGAAACAGCTGGTAATTTATTACCTTCATAGAAAGAGATAAATTCATCCTGATTAATGGAATGTAGTACCGCTTGGCGTAGTGCAACATTATCGGCAAGTATACTATCGTTTAAATTAAAGGCTAAATATGTGATACCATTACTTTCATTTTGCTGTAAGGTTAAATTATCCTCTTCTTCCACTGTGTCATAACGATTTTCAGCTACACCATTTAAGATATGAATCTCATTATTACGCAATGCAGATAACGCACTTTCTGGATCTTGGATAAATTTCACAACTACCTCGCTGATTTTTGGCTCATAATCTGTTCCAGGCATATATCCTGGGTTCTTCACAAAATCTGCCTCATAGTCATTTTTAGAAACCATAATATACGGTCCGCTTGCATAAAGTGTGTTTTCATAGTCACTATCTTCTAGCACTGTACGCTGGTCACCATAAGCTATATCTTCGTTAACATCGTAGTCCTCTACATCAAATGTATTGATGCTTTCCACTTGTTCTTTTGATACAATACCAGCTGACTGATGCGCAAGGTAGTTCAATACTTGCGGGAATGGTTCTGCTGTAGTGATTTTCACAACTTGGTATGTTCCCGCATCATTATCTGCCTCTGTTTTATCACTTGTTAATGCTTCAATCTTTGTATCAACGCCTTCTTCTAGCGCCTGTTTAACAGTGTTTCCATCGATTGAAGAAGCATCTTCCAATTCAGAAAGATCATTTACAATTTCAATCGTTTCCATGTTTTCATGCAGACTATACGTACGATGATCAGGAACAGAATTTGGATCTTTTGCACGTTCTAAACTAAATTGAACATCTTCTGCACCTACGCGTTCACCTGTATCAACCGCTGTATCTCCATCTACTTTTGCAAAATTAATATCGTCACGCAGTAAGAAATAAAATTCTTGGCTTCCCTCTGCAATAGCATGATTTAAAGAAAGGGACCCATCGGAAACTACCTCATCATCATCAGTTAAGTTCACTAAACGAACATACATATTCGTATTCAGTGTATTGATAGAACCATCATTTCCTTTAATGGGATCTAATGAAGTTAAGTCACCAATCGCCTGATGAACAAGCAAAGGCTCACTATCGCGCAAGGATGTATCATTATAGTCTACATTTTCCCATACGGCTGCACGTGATTTCGGCAGACGTACTGTTTCTTCATTGATAATATCATGGTTAATACCTTGTGCTTTTAATGAAATATAAAGCGGTGCAAGATATGCTTGGTCAAAAACAATATGCTCTTCTAATTCTTTATAAGTTTCTTCATATTCACCCGGTAATTGGGTACTCGCTTCCTCAACTAACTCGTCAGCCTTTTCATCTGCAAATAAAGCATTGTCACCATCTGAAGTGAATAACGAACGAACAGCATAATCAGGGTTGCCGGTTACGGTTGTCCAGCCATTAATCGAAATATCATAATTTCCTGCTTCACGCTGTGTAGTAAAACTGCCGTAGTCTGGCTGAATATTTAATTCTACATTAAAGCCCGTATTCGTTAATTGATCTCGTAGGATATTTACGTTATTTTCATCTGTACTCATTGCTAGTATTTCAATGGTTGGTTTATCTGCATCTCCATCGCCGCTTGAACCTTCTTCCTGAACATCAGACTCTGTACTTACACACCCTGCTAATAGCAAAGCAAGTACGATTAGAAAAGAAAAGCTTAATTTCTTCATGTTGTGTATTTCCTCCCTTTTGTTAAGTTAATTTATTTTTGGATCTAACGCATCTCGCAGCCCATCCCCTAAGAAGTTAAAGGCTAGTACTAGCAAAATAATCGCTATCCCCGGAAAAATCGCTAAATATGGTTCTGTTTCTAAATAAGCACTTCCAATCCGGAGAACATTCCCCCACTCTGGAACATGAGGTTCTACACCAAGCCCTAAAAAGCTTAGACTGCTTGTTGCAATCACTGCTCCACCAATCGTTAAGGTAGCTTTGACAATCATTGGCGCAAAGGCATTCGGGATAGCATGCTTCGTCAAGATTTTCCAATCCGATTCCCCCAGTGCCTTTGCAGCTTCGATATATTCTAAATTCGATACCATTAAAATATTGGCACGCATCGTCCTTGCGTAAATCGGAATAGACCCAATACTTAAAGCAATAATTAAATTGATGGTACTGGAGCCAAACGCAGCGATAATAGCAATAGCCAATAAAATCCCCGGAATCGCATACAGCGCATCAAGTATACGCATGATAACTTGGTCAGCGGCATTATAATAATAACCTGCTACTGCCCCTAATAGACCACCAATAATCATTGGTATAATGGTTGTTAATAGACCGATGATTAAGGATATCCTTGCTCCAAAGACGATCCTGGAAAAGACATCACGGCCAAAGTTATCGGTTCCAAATGGATGTTCAAAACTTGGCCCCTGCAGCAACGAACCATAGTCATTAACTGTTGCAAAGCTGGTTACAAACGTACCAAAGCTTGTAATGGATATGGAAAAAGTAAAGATAACAAACAACAACCCAATCATTGCTGTAAAGCTCTTGCTCAGCTTTATCCAAAAGAACTGCCATTTATCTATAACAGATTGATCCTTTTTAGATGTTTTTAACAAAATGCTGTATGCCAGAATAAATCGGAATATATTTCCTGTTACGGTGGCAATAAATAACAAAAGAGCCAATAGGCGCAATGATTTTTTCCCGGTTAAGGAGGCGTCATTTTGCCGATGAAAGAAGATCACTAAAGCTATATCCATAATTAATAATGCTACTAGCACAGCCACCGATAACATAAAATAATTGGATACATACGGTTTAAATAAATTCAACGATGTAACCGCAATAATAAGAAAATCAGTAATGAGCATATAATATGCAAATGTGTATTCAATAGATGTGTTCTTCTTGAAGAGTCGAAAAGCAAATGTTGCTGTAAACACATTTCCACAAACTAGCGATAGAATCTGAATTGCTGCCAGCTTACGTGTACGATCTTGAATTTCTCCTGTTTGCAATAAATCTCTCCGTAATAACAGCACAATAAAAAGCTGGTATAGGCTATTCACTAGAAAGATAATCGTAAATATGCTAAAAACGGTGTGAAATGTATTACTTCCAAAATCATAACTATTGAATAAAAAGATGAATGTTATTCCCAAAGATATAACAAACGCAAAGTGACCGTGCTTGTAGAGGTCAGATTGCTTTAATGACTGTTGATTAGCACGATTCATGTAAACATTTCACCCCTAACTATTCTTCATTTGCGAACGAATACGCGGATTCAACATCGCATAGACAAGATCCACAATTAAATTAACAATCGAAATGGTAATAGCGATATAGACAACCCCTGCCAGAATCGCTGGCGTATCAGGAATAAATTGTTTATCGACAATGTAACTTCCTAAGCCACTGATATTAAAGACTTTTTCCGTTACAGCAGCTCCACCGAGCATACCGCCAAACTGTAAACCAATAACAGTCAAAATGGGAATCCACGCATTTCTTAGCGCATGGCCGACAAATGTTTCTCTGCCAGTTAATCCCTTAGCTTTTGCCGTAACCATATAATCTTCATGCATTACCTCTAACATGGAAGAACGTGTCATTCTCGCAATCGCCGCAGCTAACCCCGTTCCTAGTACAACAATTGGCATTATAAGTGATAAGAAGTTTCCAGGTGAGTAACTCGATGGCAGGAGGTCTCCTTGAATCGAGAATGTAATAATGAAAATGAGCCCTTGCCAGAAACTTGGAATAGATAGCCCAATCAAAGCAATAAACATAAACGTATAATCCCAAAAAGAATTTACACGTGCTGCCGAGATCATTCCTACAGGAACAGCGATAACAATTGCTAGAATAAGAGATGAAATGGCTAGGACCAGTGTCACTGGAAAACGATTTGAAATACTGTTCATAATCACTTCATTACCCGTATAGGATTGGCCTAAATCAAATGTCAAAATTCCGCTTAATGCATGCCATAGCTGCACAAAGTAAGATTGATCTAAACCATATTGGACATTAAAAGCATCTCGCTGTGCTTGTGTTGCAGACTCACCCAATATATTTGCCGCCGCATCTGATGGCGAAATATAAAGAATGGTAAATACAATGATAATCACGGAAACGATCACAAAGACAGTCATCACAATCCGCTCAAACACAAAACGTTTAAATGCTCCTTGATAAATAAAGTACATACAATAGGCTAAAATCCCTGGAATAAACGTAAGTAAAACGAAACGCTTATCTGTCAACAGACGATGAAAAAATTCCGTATAGTTCATCGGCTTTCTTACTTCTTGTCCTAATTCTTCTTGAACGATTGCCTCTGAACGCTTTTTAAGCTGACGTTGAACAAACTTTTCTTTTTCCGCCGCTTTTAGATTTCGGTTGAAATAGGCTTGTTTCATATCATACTGCTTTTCATAGCTTCTTTTTAAATTTACATAGGCTTCGGATTGCTTTAAATCCTGCATTTTTTTCTTAAACAACGCATCATATGTATTGGACTTTCTTTTACTGAAATAGATACAGAGAGCAATAATATGAACTGGAAACCCAATTAATACTTGAATCCATCTAAGAAATGCATGACGATGGACAACCATAAAACCTTGCGAAAACACATTTTCACGTGTTGAATGTAACAATAGTTTCCCTACTCCCTTCTATAAATCTTGATAATCCCTACCAATTTAGTATAGAATAGATCTATTAGGAATTATAGAAATAAATGTTGTAATTGTCAAATCAATTTTAGAGACTTTGAAACGCTCTACTATACCAAATTCATAGAATTTTCTTTTACAAGTATTGAGGACTGAAAATATTTAAATCACACACCATGCTAATTACACAATAATTGGAGATATGATAATGAAAGATATATTAAACGTACAAAATTTATCCGTTCATTTCGAAACTACAGAGCAACATGTGCAATCTGTGAATCAAATTTCTTTTGCAGTGAAAAAAGGAGAAACATTAGGTATTGTCGGCGAATCCGGCTCAGGAAAAAGTGTCACCGCAAAAGCAATTATGCAATTACTTCCTGGCCAATCTGCACATACCCATGCTGATACAATAGAATATGATGGGGAAAATCTTGCAAACTATTCAGACCATGAAATGCAAAAAATTCGCGGTCAAGAAATTAGTATGATATTCCAAGATCCAATGAGTTCTTTTAACCCAACGATGAAAATTGGTAAACAAATTGATGAAGTACTTATCAAACACCGCAAGCATTCTGCGCATAAAGCGCAAGAAGAAACCATTGAAATGCTGAGGCTAGTAGGCATCACATCAGCTGAAGAACGCTATCACCAGTATCCACATGAATTTTCTGGCGGTATGCTGCAGCGTGCCATGATTGCGATGGCATTAATTTGCCGGCCGAAATTATTAATTGCAGATGAGCCTACAACTGCATTAGATGTGCGCATTCAGGCACAAATTCTGCAATTAATGAAAAACTTACAGGAAAAGTTTAATATGAGCATCATCTTAATCACCCATGATTTTGGTGTTGTTGCCGGTATGTGTGATCGGATCGTTGTCATGAAGGACGGGAAAATTGTTGAACAAAATGATACAGCATCTATTTTTACAGAGCCGGAGCATCCTTACACCCAGCGCTTGCTTAACGCTTTACCACGAATTGACCAAAAGAAAGTTAGCAGGAGGACACAACCATTCCAAGATGCGGAAGCCTTGGTAAATGTAAAGGACTTGAAAAAGATCTTCCCATTAAAATCAGGAGGCCTTGTGCAAGCTGTAGATAATATTGACTTTTACATCAAACCTGGTGAAACCTTAGGATTGGTAGGTGAATCTGGCTCCGGAAAATCAACAACCGGTCGTCTTATCTTGAAACTGCAGCAAGCAACAGAAGGTGAAATTATTTACGAGGGCATGGGGATCCACGACTTTAATCGAAAGGAACTCAAAAAGCTCCGCAGAGATATCCAAATTATTTTCCAGGACCCGCAGGCATCCTTAAATCCTAGAATGAAAGTGCTTGATATTATTGGACAGCCATTGGATATTCATAAACTATACAAAACAAAAGCCGAAAGACGTGCTCGGATAGAGGAATTATTAGAGCTCGTAGGTCTTAAAAAGGAACACGCCAACAGATATCCTCATGAATTCTCAGGAGGACAGCAGCAGCGTATCGGTATCGCCCGGGCACTCGCTGTAAAACCGAAATTCATTGTTTGTGACGAACCACTCTCTGCTTTGGACGTTTCCATTCAAGCACAAATTGTGGAATTATTAGAGGACCTTCAAGAAAAGCTGGGACTCACCTATTTATTTATTGCCCACGACCTGGCGATGGTAAAACATATATGCGACCGTATTGCTGTCATGTATGCTGGAAAAATTATTGAAGTAGCAGAGAGCGAGGAGCTCTACGAAAATCCGCTTCATCCATACACCAAGTCATTACTTGATGCCGTCCCAATTCCAGATCCTAGTATTGAATCAAAAAAAATACGAGAGCATAATATCAAAACAGAAAATTATCATTTTGAAAAAAATCAGTTAGAGGAAGTACAGCCGGAGCATTGGGTACTGGTGTAGAAGGCAAATATTAAAAAGCTACAGCGATTCTGAATAGAATTGCTATAGCTTTTTAGTTGATAGATGAAGAGGGATTTCTAATTACTTATCAAAAATGCAAATAATTAAAGTCGATTCATCCCATGATTAAAATCACGAGTGTTCTCGGCGCTTTATAAATACTCATCATTCAATCTAAAATTCTTCTAATAACTTCTATCTTATCTCTATCCATTCCTTCATCAAACGTTTGATTAAACCTAACTCCACTTCCAAAATGATACTCCTCTGCCTGAATTACTGTATGCAGCTTTTTGATATTATCTACATGAAGTCCACTTCCCGGCAAAATACTTGGTCCCTGTAATCGATATTGCATTTGAACAAGCGTATGCAAAGCATCCTTTCCTTGGTCACAATTCGCAGCACCACCAGAAGTTAGGATTCTTTTAATATTTTCCCGATATGGTATTAGCGCCTGATAAGCCTCCACTTGATCCCTAACTTCATCAAAAGCACGATGGAACGTGACATCCAAATCAGGAAAGTCACGGAATAAATCCGCTAAAAAATCTATGTCTATCGTTTTATTTTCTGTCAAGGCACCAATAACAAACCGCTTATGCCCCATTTCATAGAATAGAGAAATATCTTTTTTCATCGTCATTTTATCTTCTGCACGATACATAAATCCATAAGGATGGGGCCTTATCATCACTTGAACAGGTATCTGCACACTATTAATCACATGATGAACAGTCCCGTATGAGGGAGTCAAGCCGCCTAACTCGATGGCTGAAAGCAATTCTAATCTTGTAACTCCTAACCTCTCTGCGTCTCTTGCATCTGGCGCATTTTGAACAATACATTCAATCATTGAAGTGCTCCTTTCCATGAGTATCATGGGTAATTAATTTATACATCAGTTTGATACAAGGACAAAGCCAAATTATAAGAATTGATATTCTTCGCTATGAGACTTTAGCCATTCGCAGAAGTAATATACCGATACAAATCATAATCTACTGGATTTTCTAACAACATATTCATATGAACAACTGGAATTTCTTTATCGTTCTTATCTCTCATGGTATCTTCTTCCACCGTCTTTTTATCTGGTATTGCTTCACCAAGATAATAAAATCCGCTTCCTTCATCATCATCCTTTTTCACAAAAAGATGGATATCAGACCCTTTATCTTGCGCATGAACTATTTTTTGTACTTCTTCCGACTTTAAAGTTCTATTGCTTCTCGTATACCATTTAAAAACATCTGGGTTAATAAACTCATCACCGTAATCCACACTAGATTCGACCTCATTATCTTTATGATACGTAACAAAAATCGGGCAAGTTTGGTGCTTTGGCTTATAGCCATACATTGTCGAGCTTTCATCCTTGTGCCAATTCAATAGTTTACAAGCATCTTTCCTTGTATATTTTTCATTTAATGTTAGTAACGTATTAGATTTATACTTTTTACTTCGTTCCATTCCCGCTTCCACAACATCCCGGATTAAAGATTTAAAGTACCTATTGATTTGTAAACTACGTTGTACCTCTTCATTAAATGCATATATTTCTCTCTCTGATAGATGAATTATTGCTTTATCACCATATTTTTTCCGATCGGTTTGTGTAAAAAATGATAAATCCATTATTCTGTCCACAGACTCTAATACGTTATTATCTGTCAAACAATTGTTACCTTCTAATGTACGTATATATTCCTGCTTATTTAATGTGCCATGTTCCAATAACAATTTTAATAATATCAACTCATGTTTCCTTTTACCGTCTAATAATTCTCTTGAAAACATTGCCAACACACGTTGCTCATAATCATTTAGTACAGGAATCTCCTCTTTCATCTTCATGAGAAATGCGTAATAAGTATTAAATTTACCAATAATAACCGTTGGATCAATAGAATGATTATGAATAAAATCCGCTAAATAAGGAATGCGTCCCAAGCGATTCTTTAATTCGATATAAGCATCTCTTAATACTTTTTGCGAAGTTAGATTACTTGAATTAATCGATTTGAAGATTTGTTTTTTAGCAATCTCTTCAAAATTAATACTAGAAACACCTTTAATATAGCTTGTTTCCACCGTATGCCTGCGAATATTATCCTTATTTTGTGTTTTATCACCAGATAAAGCAATTGGAATGAGATAATTATTTTTATAATTTCCGATAAAATCAATAATCGTCACAAAATCCTTGGACGCATGTTTACGCAAACCTCTCCCTAGTTGTTGGATAAAAATAATACTAGATTGTGTTTGCCTAAGCATGACAACTTGATTCACACTTGGTATATCGATTCCCTCATTAAAAATATCTACGGTAATAATATAGTCTAGGGACCCGTTTTCTAAACGCTCCACCTGCTGTAATCGAAATTCTTGAGCATCCGCTCCTGTTAAAGCTACTGTACGATATCCTCTACCGTTCAAAGCCTCTGACAATTCGATCGCTTCTTTATTTCTGCTACAGAATATTAAGCCTTTAACGCAATCACCGGAATAACCATAGTAATTCACCTTTTCAAGAATATGATTCACACGCTCTTCAGTAACCAAATTGGATACAACTGTAGTGTCATCTATCAGTTCACCATCATACTCTATATCTGTTACACCAAAATAATGGAATGGACAAAGCATGTCTTCCTCCAATGCTTCTTGGAGGCGGATTTCATACGCGATGTTGTAATCAAAAAGCGCATAAATGTTAAAATCATCCGTTCGCTCAGGTGTCGCTGTCATTCCTAATAAAAATTCTGGCTTGAAATAATCAATTACACGTTGATAAGAACTAGCACCAGCTTTATGTACTTCATCAATCAAAATATAATCAAAATCCTCTGGATCGAATTCATTTAATCTATCTTGTTTAGATATCGTTTGAATCGTTGTAAACAGATACCGAGCATCTGTCTCCCTACTTGTTCCTGATAAAATTCCAAAATCACTACTAAGACCACCGAGTACTCGTTGAAAGTCTTCTTTCGCTTTGCGTAAAATTTGCTCACGATGAACAATAAATAACATTCGTTTTGGCCCCACATTACGGACGTCAAACACAGATAAGTATGTTTTCCCGGTTCCAGTAGCTGAAATAACTAGCCCTTTATCATGCCCTTCTTGCCTTACTGCTTCAATTTCCTTTAGAGCAGCCTCTTGCATTTTATTCGGTTTGATGGATAAAGCTTCTTCTATTGCATTCTTTTGATATACTTCCGGCAATTCTATCAATTTTTCTGCATTAAAAAAGTCTACCGGTCTATGATTTTCCTCATAGTTACTAATCCAATCATCTGTCAATTTATCCGCATTCTCCCAAACATCCTCAAACTGGTTTTTAAAATGTGAAATCACTTCTCCATCCTGATAAGAAGTTAAATGAATATTCCATTCATAGTTTTGCTTTAAGGCATATGCAGTTAAATTAGAGCTACCAATAATTAACGAATAATGATTATCGTGATCAAATATGTATCCCTTTGAATGAAATCCTTCTACACTAGTCAAACGAACTTCTACATTTGTTATTTTCATCAACTCTTTGAAGATCTTAGGTTGATTAAAATGAAGGAATGTGGAAGTCAAAATTCTTCCTTTAATGCCTTTTCGTTTCAAGTCCAACAAATGGGATTTTAGCGTAGCTAGTCCACTCTCTGTTATAAACGCTACAGAAAATATAAAAGACCGACATTTATCCAGTTCTTCTAGTAATGTGCTAAGAACATTTTCACTGCTCTTCGAATTATTAATTAACAATCTCGGTTTATATCTATCTGCTTTCCCACTATCCTGATTGATAAATCCCTTATATAAAGAGGTTTCTAGTTCTTTAAGGAAATTATTCTCCATTATCCATTCCTCCCTCCTTTAAGTATAATATCTACCATAGTTCACATAACAGATTTTTTAAACCATTCATTTCATTATATTTTATAATCCATTAGCACCCTAATACAACCCATAGCATAGGGTATCGTTTCTTGGTCTTTACTTCATTGCCTTTTTAGATACCCCCAAAACCACATATTAATTATCCATATATCCCCTTTGCTAATGCCAATAGATTTCGTCTTATGAAAAACTGGTAGATACGTAATTTCGCCCTTCCATACACCTAGGGTTATTGTATACTAATATTAAACATAAAGGGGGGAATAGTCATTCGCACTCTATCTTCATATCTTATGTTAATTGGAATTTTAATGATTGCTTTAGAAGGCAATTGGATCGTATTAAACTATGATTCTTTATCTATTTATCCGTCAAATGCATATCTCATTTTGGCAATTGGTGCGGCCATTATTGTAATGGCATATATATTTAATCGCTTCTCATCCTATAAAGACGATACGAATGCAAAGGATAATAGGGAGTTTATAAATAAATGGTGGACTGAAACGGATTCAAAAATTATGAACTGGGTTTTGGCCATCGCCATTTTATCACTTGTTATCGTCGCAATTTATGATTGGCCAACTGCTTTTAAATTGTTTTATATCTTTTTATTTGTAGGTATAGCTGGGTTTGGTTTTCTTTACATCATGCATGGAGAGAGGGTAGACCAACCAGATGAGGAAACATATAAACCTATAACAAGAAAGTTCCTTGATTTAATTGATTACCGCCGCCACCCATTTAATCTTTCATTCGTCATCTTTGTACTTGTTCTCATAAGCTTTTTATTAAGTAAGGAATTTGGGATTCCGCTGGACACAGAAGTAAGTGGTAACCCTCGATATGTTACATCTCTGCCAGCTAGCGCATTTGTCATGTCAGGGCTGATGCTGGCTAGTACATTTGTTTATATTATTAATAACAGTGACATTTTTGGAATTCGTAAAGCAGAGCAAAATGAGGAAAAAGTGCTTCTGATTCATTTTATGGAGATTATGTGTTGCGGTGTAACCTTCTTTATTTGGCTTGTTACTGTTATAAGTGCTTTTATTTAATAAGATAGGATGGAAGTTTTAATGCTAATATATGTCATACAGTTTTGGATATGTAAAATGAACATATAGCGATGTGTCAATGTTCTCGCAGGTAAAAAGAATCATACGATATACACAAAAAGTGAGCATAACATCAGATGGAAAACTGTTATACTCGCTTTTTTAAGATATAGGAGACATTTCACTTATCCACCATATGTCTACTGATGCCAATTGGAGCGGATTTCTCTTTTTCCGATCGGTTTGGGTCCTGGTTGGAGCGACTTTCTCCTTTTTCGAGCGCTTCAGAACCCCGTTGGAGCGACTTTCTTCTTTTTCGAGCGCTTCAGAACCCCCCGTTGGAGCGACTTTCTCTTTTTTCGAGCGCTTCCGGATCCGGGTGGAGCGACTTTCTTCTTTTTCGAGCGCTTCAGAACCCCGTTGGAGCGGATTTCTCATTTTTCGAGCGCCTCGCACCTCGGGGGGAGCTTCTCTTATTTATCATTATTGTAGGTCGATGCGAAGTCTTTAAGGATTTTTTGATACTCTCTTACAGAGTCTACGTAGACCATTTCATTGTCGCCGTGCCAGTCATCCCCGGCTGGTCCAAACTCTACGACACAGCCACCATGTTTAATGAAAAATTGACCATCGTTTGAACCGTGCTGACCAAAGATGTTTACCGTTTTAAGTTGGGTTTGCTTCTTGATCGACTCGGCCAGTGAAATCACATAGGCATTATCCTCCTTCGTCTTGACTGGGTGATTTTTCATATGAATGTTTACGGTCCCCTCCGTTATCTCTTGAATCTGTTTAAATATCTCATTCGGAGATTGTTCAGGTAAATATCTAATATCAAGGGACATTTCGCATGTTTCTGGAACCTTATTATATACCGTTCCACCACGTATTTTTGCAAGATTAATCGAGGCTTTATCATACATTGGCGGACCTGTTTCTGTTGCAAAAGGAAGCTCCAGAATATTTTCATAAAGCTGGATTGCCTTTATGATCGCATTATCACCTTCCCACGGGCGGCTTCCATGCGCTGGCTTACCTTGAATAACAAAATCAAGCTGAAGCACACCTTTCGCTTGGACAGCAATTCCCAAGTTCGTAGGCTCTCCACAAATAATAAAGTCTCCTAAATACCCGTTCTCTGTTAAAAACTTGGTGCCATTGGTGCCTCCAGTCTCCTCATCTGGAACGATCTGCAACATTATTTTTGATGGTAAGTTACTGTTTTTTAATTCGGCAACTGTCTCCATCATTGCCGCTACTCCAGCTTTCATATCAGCAGAACCTCGACCATACATTTTTCCATCATTAATATATGGTTTAAACTGGCTATCCTCTGCTTCGATAACGTCAATATGACCATTAAATATAATGGTGTTATCTCCCTGACCAATCTCACATACTAAAATGCGATATCCGTTATTTTCTATTTTTTCTACAGGAAGACCTCGATTTTCTAGCCATTCTTCACAATAATCAATTGCTTTGTTTGCACCAGCTTTGGTAGAACTGTCTATTCTAATCAGTTGTTCTACCAATGGGATTGGATCACCCATCTTACCCCTCCTAATCTATTATTACTAGCAACTGGTTGTAAGACTCCCACTTCATCCATAGAGAGAAGATCTGATGATTGGAAGCGGAGATCAAACAGCCACTAACGACCCTAACAACCCGTTTCGTTCAAGAACTTTTAGGGACGCCTCTTTTGAATCATACCTTTAATTACACGCCCTTATGGTGTTAATATTCAATAACCTCTGAAAAGCAAATTAAAACATGGCAGGTTTCGTTTATGTTCTTTGGTGGAAATACAGTATAAATAAATAAACTTCCAATAATTTTAAGTCTGAGGAGATAAGGGGGATGAAAATGAAGAAGAATAAACCAATTATTGGCATAACCAGTACAATCCTTGATATAGAGATTAAGGGGGAGGTAAATCCTTCCGTACAAACGAATCATCAATATGTTAAAACAGTGAATGAAATAGGTGGCCTGCCAATTGTTCTCCCTGTGACTAATAAGGAAATTGCCAAAGATTATGCCGAGCTTTGTGATGGTATTATCTTTACGAGTGGTGAAGATATCAGTCCATCCAAATATAATAAACCGCCTTTAGAGGGGTTACAGAAACCACATATTACAAGGGATGAAGTGGAATTGCCCCTTGCAAAGTACGCCGTGGAAAACAAGATCCCTATACTGGGTACCTGTCGTGGACTAGGGGTAATAAATGTAGCACTAGGTGGTTCCATGAAGCAGAATATCGAGACAAAGGACAGGCCATTTTCTCACAATCAGGAGATTAGCCGTAAATTGCCCAGCCACCAAATAGCAATCAAAGAGGACAGCCACTTATACCAATTATTAGGAATAAAACATGCGATGGTCAATAGTAAGCACCATCAAGCTATTGAAGACTTGGCAGATTCTCTTAAGGTAGCTGCTGTAGCAGAAGATGGGGTGATTGAAGCTGTAGAAGCCAAAGATAAGGACTTGTTCATTCTTGGATTGCAATTTCATCCGGAAGAATTGTATGACCAGGATACCAATATGCTAAATTTATTGATGCTTTTCCGGGAAGCATGTGAGAAATGACTAAATGGTTTTAAAAAAAGTCCTTCATAAAATTAAATTGTATCCTATAGAGCAGACACTAAAAAAAGCCTACTTTATAGGGTACTTTTATATATAATGAGAGAAGATAATTTGTGTGCTTTAGGGCCAACACAGCAGGCAACGAAGTTAAACATTTTGAATTAACCTTTACGCAGGGCAAATAGGTGGTTTTTCAAAAAGTATTCGAACAAGGTGAAAAGGGATCTTTTTCATTCGACTCTTCAAAAAGTCGCTGTCATCTTTTATTTGACGGAAGAAAAACAAAAGGAAGCTGTTATGTGGAATTTCATCTCCCAAAACAGAAGTTATTACAATGAACGCAATATGTATAAATAGCTGTGCCCTACTTAAATTGTAGCTGCACAGCTATTTTTTACTGATAATCCTGTTTACTTCCTATTTCACTAGTCGTCGATTAATTACTTCAATATCTTCCGTTCCTTTTGCACTTGACACAGTTATTACAACGCCTCCCGGATCACCCGCTTATAATACAAAACGGATAATATGCCAAAAATAGAATACAATGCTGTATAAATAATCATGACAATAATCATCGGTGTCCATAATTCTGTCCCGAAAAAGAACCAGCCAGATTGGACTGCGAAATAACTGTGGGCGAGTCCAATTATCAATGGGATGCCAAAGTTAAAGAGCTGTTTTCTCTTGATACCGCGCAATAAATCTTTTTGTGTAAATCCCAATTTTCGTAAAATCGTGTAATTCGCTCTTTCATCTTCGCTTTCATCCATCTGCTTAAAATAAAGGATACATCCAGATGTAATAAGAAAAGCGAGGCCTAGAAATCCCACAATAAACATGATGAGTCCCATGGCACTTTTTTGGTTGTATAACATTTCAAGCCGGGAGACACTCGAACCATTATCCTTTAAGCCTAACGATTGGAAGACTTTATCAGCCTCTTCCAATTCAGATTGGTCTTCAATCTCAATTCCAATATAGACTGGTGGTTGATCTTGAATTGCTGAATCCATATTTTCCCTCAATTGCTCAAATATTGTGCTGTCAACAATAGCAGTTGGTAACCCGCCGCCAGTAAAATTATAGGAAAGGATGGCGCCTTCACGTAAGCCTAGAAATCGTTGCTTGATTGCCCCACTGGCAGTTTCCAACTCAACTTCACCAGATTCCTTAAATGACATCATCTGCTCCAGAACCCCGCTATAGCCAGTAAAGATAACCTCTTCCGAAGATACATCAATTCCTTCAACAGCTTCTTCACTGACGACAGGCAATATCATCTTATTTGGATCAGCTACCATTTCTGACTCGCTGAAATCGGCCTCCATAATTTCTGACACATCCACGTTAACTTGAACAACATCCATTTTTGTTTCTTCAAACGCAATGGCTTCCGTATTTAATGCATCTTTAAATGCTTCTGCTTCTTCTATCGTTGCTATCTGAAAATGATTTGGTGCACTTTGTTCTGCAGATTTTTCTGCTGAATAATAGGAAATATAGCTTAAACATAATAATCCAATTGCAAGGGCTGACACAGTGGTAATAATGGTTAAAAGCAATGCATTCGACTTCATGCGAAACATGATCGATGAAAGAGATAGGACATCGTTCAAGTTTAAATAGCCGCCCTTACTTTTCCGGATCAGGTAAAAGATAAAACTTACGGAACCTTTATAAAATAAGTAGGTGCCAAAGATGACAGATCCTAAGATAGCAGCCATCGCAATGAATAATTCGGTCATCGTTACAAAATCACCACTGAATAGTTTCGTTGAAAGAAAATAGCCAAGAATAATCAGGCCAATCCCGACAACACCGATACTAATCCCGAAGATGGACATTTTTTTCACGCCCGCTTCTGTTGTGGAACGAATCCGGAATAATGACAAAATGCTTTGCCTTTTAATAAAGATAAAATTCATTACCATTATACAAAGGTAAATCACAGCAAAAACGATTAATGTTTGAATCAAAGCCTCCGTTGAGAAGCGTAAATTTGCTACTTCCTCGATGCCAATCACGTTTAATAGAATCATCATAATAAATTTCGAAGCAGCAAAACCGATAAATATCCCGATGGCAAGTGATCCGAAGTATAAGATGAGATTCTCAAGCGTAAGGATTTGAAAGATTTTCCCTTTTGTCATTCCGATCAATTGTAATAGCCCAATCTCCTTGCTGCGTCGTTTAATAAAAATCGTATTCGCATACAATAAGAAAACCGCAACAATACCGACAAGGACAATGGAAGCAGCACGAATCCCAGCAGCCCCTTTAATCGACCCTTCAACCTCATCCATTGCCGGGTCAAACTGCAAGGTCACAAATGCAAAATAAAGCGCGACACTAAAGATCAAGGCGAAGACATAGAGATAATAGTTTTTCAGGTTTTTCTTTAAGTTACGGTAGATCAAACGATTAATGCTCATGATGAACCCCACCTAATACGCCCTGTGTTTTCATAATATCTTTGAAAAATGTTTGCCTTGTTTCATCACCCTTATTTAATTGGGTATAAATTTGCCCATCTTTAATAAAAATGACTCTGGAAGAATAGCTTGCAGCAACAGGGTCATGCGTTACCATCACAATGGTCGATTGCAGCTTTTCATTGAGATCGCTCAATTTATTTAATAGGTCAGAAGCAGCTTTTGAATCAAGAGCTCCTGTTGGTTCATCTGCAAAAATAATGCTCGGCTCATGAATGAAAGCACGCGCAGCAGATGTACGTTGTTTCTGTCCCCCAGAGATTTCATTTGGATACTTATCTTGGATATCGGCAATTCCAAGCTCCGTAGCAAGTACATGGAATTGTTGATCAGCCGTTTTTTTAGGCGTCTTCTTGACGGATAAAGGCAGGAGGATATTTTCCTTTACCGTTAATGTATCTAGCAAATTATACTCCTGAAAAATAAACCCCAAATGCTGCTTTCGGAATTCAGCTAACTGTTTCTCCCGCATGCGTGTAAAATCCGTGTTCTCAATTTTAATTGAGCCTTGCGTCACTCCGTCAATAGAGGATAACACATTGAGCAGGGTGGTTTTTCCTGACCCGGATGGTCCCATAATACTAACGAATTCTCCTTTATCCACCATCATATCAATGCCTTTTAACACTTCTTGTTTATTAAATTTATTTCCATAGCTTTTATGGATTTTAGTTGCTTGCAGAATATGCATGTTTCCACTCCTAATTTTTTATTCGTTACAATTAGCTTAAAGGATTCCTCCTTTTGTTTCCTTCGATTTACCGAACAAAAAGAAAAAGCATATGACAATTTTGTCACATGCTTGTGAGTTGTACAAATGCATTCTTTTTTGGAAAGGTTAAAGTGAAGGTGGTGCCTTCTCCAAGTGTAGATTGTACATCGATCTCAATTGCTAACGATGCAGCGACCTTTTTCGTCAAGTAAAGCCCCATGCCAGTTGCAGCATTATCATGGTGGCTTGTCGTTGATGTAAATCCTTTATCAAAAATACGCGGCAGGTCTCGCGGATCAATTCCGCGTCCGGCATCTTGAATCTCGAGCCTAACATGTCCCTCTTCTAGATAACTTGAAAGGAGGATGTCAGCATTCTCACTGTATTTGACGGCATTTGTTAACAGTTGCCGTACCATAAACGAAAGCCACTTTGCATCTGTTAAAACCTCCGTGCTCTGTAAGGAAAGATCAAATCCGATACCTTTTTGCATACACCATGATTGTAAATCCTTTATTTCTTTGTAAAGCAACGGCTCCAACGCAGTGACCTCGATGTATAAATCATTTTTAATAAAGGGAATGCGGCGCTGATGGAGCTGCTGATCGAGCAGGAGATGAATTCGTATCCATTCATTATTTAATTGCGTTCTTAAGTGTTCATCTTCCAGGCGGTCCATCATTAATTGCATGGTCGTTAATGGTGTTTTCACTTCATGAATCCAGCTTAACAAATCATCTTTTTCCTGCTCGATATGGGTCAGGTGATCGGATAATAATTCTTTGTAGTGCTTGGCTTGCTCCGTCAATTGTGTTTCTGTTATTTTTTCAAATGGTGTCCTCGCTTCCCTTAAGCTGATGAAGTCAACGTCATCATCCAATGCTTCTATTTCCTTATAAAAAGCTGTCTCTTTCTGATAACGTATTATTAAAAAAAGGACGAAAATGATGCAGCTCAAAAAAACAATGTACAAAATAGATGGAAAAGGAATCGATGCATCAAGGTATGCGATTAGCAGGAAGAGGGCTTGTAGGGCAAGAAAGAGGATGATCCAGCTGCGTCTTTCCATCATATATTTTCTAACCATGCGGATTTGCCTCTTCTATCGCGATATAGCCCTGTCCAACTTTCGTTTCAATAAAACGCCCTAACCCTAAATCTCCCAAGCGTTTACGTAACCGATTAACGTTAACGGTTAATGTGTTATCACTGACAAAACGCTCATCATCCCATAAACGTTTAATTAGTTCTTCACGACGAACAATTTGATTTTTTTGCTCGATTAAAACGTTCAAAATATACATTTCATTCTTGGTTAATTCAATACTCCCCAGATGATTGCTGACCATATTTTTCTTAAAATCGACTGTTGCACCACACCATGTCCGTAAGTCCGTTTGTTCGTTGTTGTAATTATACACACGGCGAAGGATCGCTTGGATCTTAGCGATAAGGACATCGAAATGAAACGGTTTTTGAACAAAGTCATCTGCACCAAGCTGCATCGACATCACCATATCTGTCGGATGGTCCCGAGATGACAAGAAGATAATCGGGACGTTGGAATGTGTACGAATCATACGGCACCAATGAAACCCATCGAATTTCGGAAGCTGAATATCAATAATAACAAGATCAGGCTTCGCCGCTGTGAATTCCTGTATTACCTGATTGAAATCTTGAATGCCATACACATCATACGACCATTGCGATAAGCGTTCTTTGATTTCGTTAAATAAGGAAGCATCGTCTTCCACAAGCATAATTTTAAACAAGGAAACCACCACATTTCTTCTTTGCATTCTATTATTATTGTACCTTAAAAAAGTGATGTGAAGCTAGGTCTTGGCAGAACTTTTAAAGAACTTTGACTGCTTGCAGACGAATGATCGCACTTTAAAAGTTTCCAGATAAAAACCAGTCTTTACCACAAACTCCTGTAAAGACTGGTATCAAAATAAAACTTCCGTTATTTCAAAAGCCGCTGATTAATTTCCTCAATAACACCAGGCAACTCCCCAAGCGTTCTAATCGTAAAATCAGCCCCCTGCTCCATAAACGTTTTTTCAACTCTTGCAATCAATTCCTCCTGCGCCACTTCTGATAATGCATCAAATTCTTCTTCACTTACTCCCATTTCCGAACTGCCAATAACCACTGCTACAGACCAGACTCCTGCGTTTAATGCTTCCTCTATATCTGGAACTGTATCGCCAACTTTGACCACATGGCGTGCTGCTGTTAATTTTAAAACTTCCATATTGCGATAAATCATATATGGATATGGTCTTCCCAACGAATTTGTCCCGTCAGCTGTAATATAGAAGTCAGGCTGGTAACCTTTTTTCTTCGCTTCTGGCACAACTACTTCCATCATTTTTTGCGTGTAACCAGAGGTAGAGCCAATCTTTAAGCCTTGATTTCTTAAATGCGCAATCGTTTCTAACACCTCTGGCTTTGGATCTGTATATATTGCCAACGTTTCTAAAAGAGCAGATTCAAAATCAACATACAAGCTCTCTATATCTTGCTCAGCGAATTCCCGTCCGTATTTCTCTTTCCATAACGCTGAAATTCTTGGCATAGAGAGCATGGTCCGAATATGATCAATCTTCGTCAGCCCCATCGGCTCCCTTGCTTCCTCTATTGTTACTTCTATCCCAGCATTTTTAAAAACGGTTATAAATGCATTTACCGGGGCAAAACAGCCAAAATCAATCGTTGTTCCTGCCCAATCAAATATGACGCCTTCTACTTTTTTCATTTTATCCCTACCCCCATATATTCTTGGATAACATTGCATAGTTTTTCTATATCCTCTTCATAGACTTCTCCAATATTACCAATCCGGAATGTATTCATTTCTGTGAGCTTTCCCGGATAAAGAACAAACCCGTTTTCCTTCACATACTGATAAAAATCTTCAAATTCAAAAGTGCTATTCGGGAACAGGAACGTCGTAATAATCGGTGACTGTCTCTCATCGGTTATATAAGCATGGAATCCAAGCCTTTCTAACCCCTCGCGCAGCAGCTGATTATTACGTTGATAGCGCCGGGATCTTGCTGGGATACCTCCTTCTGCAATTAATTCATCGATTGCTTTAGAAAAGGCTGCTACCACGTGGGTTGGCGAGGTATAACGCCACTTTCCATCCTTATTCATTTCCTTCCACTGATCATATAAATCTAAAGACAGGCTGCTTGCATTTCCCTCACACGCCGTTAATTTATCTTGCTTTGCAATAACAAAACCGAACCCAGGCACGCCTTGAATGCATTTGTTTGCACTGCTGATTAAGTAGTCTATGCCCAAATCCTGGACGTTCATTTCTACACCGCCAAAACTGCTCATTGCATCAATAATAAGTGTCTTCTGATAAGTTTTAGCAAGCTCAGAAATCATTTCAACTGGATTTAATATGCCTGTAGTTGTTTCGCAATGTACCATCACCAGATGGGTAATCGCAGAATCATTGTCTAAAATGGACCTTAATTCCATTTCATCTGGATAGGCATTATAAGCAACATCGTAATGTTTATAACGTAAACCGATATAATCAGCCATTTTCACGATTCGTTCCCCATATGTACCATTCGTGATAATCAATGCTTTATCCTCCTTATTCAAAGCTGTTGTCATCACTGATTCAACAGTAAATGTTCCGCTTCCCTGCATGAGTACAACCGTATAATCATCCGCTGAAGCATTCGCCAGATCAAGCAGCTGCTTGCGAATTTTCTGGGTAATATCCTTGTAATCCTGATCCCAAGTGCAGCGATCAAAAAGCATTTCCTCTTTCACGGAAGCAGATGTGGTTAATGGACCTGGTGTTAATAGTTTATATTGCTTCAAAATATATCACTCCATTTCATAGAATAAAAAAGTTTAACATTCCCCTCAGCGTCAGCCGCGTCCAGCCCCTATTTTGCAGAGTTGAAGATTTCCTGATGTTGTTTTAACAGTTCCACATTTAACGGCTGGTCAAATGTCATGGAATGCGCCGGTTTATGTGCATCATCCACCGTTTCTCCTTCGTAAAGAGCTACAGGGTAATAGGTTAACAGCTCTTCTCTCGCATCCTTTGTGATAACCTCCACCATTTCCATTGCTTTTTCTGATTTTTCATCATCATCCTTGTTAACAACTGCTACTGCTTCATTCAGTGAAAAATTCCCTTCTATCGGATCGACAAAGTCAATTGGTGCTCCAGATTCCTTTGCTGCAACCGCCTGATGCCTGAGCCCGAACCCAGCAGCAACTTCTCCTGCTTGCACCTTGCTGATTGGGCCCGATCCAGAGCTTTCCAGATGCGGCCCCGCATTGGCAATTAAATCTTGAAGAATTTGGCTAGCTCCTTCTTCCCCATATTCGCTGATTACCGCTTGTACCATCAGCCATGCTGTAGAAGAGTCATCAATATTTGGAATCGATACCAGTCCTTTATATTCTGGCTTTGCTAGATCTGCAATTGTTTCCGGAACTTCCAAGCCGTTTTCCTTTAATACTTCGGTGTTTACAAAAATGGCACCTGTATTTCCTAAAACCGGCGTATAATAGCGTGGATACTCTTCCAATGCATTCGTTTCAAACGTTAAATCTTTAAACATAGCATGCTGTTCCTGTGCACTTTCTAGAAAGTAAGAGCTCATTGTTACCACATCGGCTTCGATTTGTTCTCCTTCTGCTAGTAATTTCCCTCCCAATTCAGATGTCCCCTGAGACTGCAAAATATATTCGCCTTCATAGCCCGCAGCATCTAATGCATTCTCCATCGCTGACTGCGCTTCTTCATCTGCATTAGTATAAATGACAACATCATCACTTCCTTGTGCACTGCATCCTGCTAAAACAAACGCTAAACCAATTCCTAATCCTGTGACAGATTTCTTGATTGTTTTTATTGCTTTCAATATGTTTTCGCCTCACTTTTTATAGATTGCTGCCCTTTTCTGAAGAGCCTCACACACAAATCTGACCAATAAGTTAGTCAAGAAAATAAGTACAGATAAAACAAATATTTCATTGAACTTCGCAAAATGCTGCAGCTCATTAATTTTACTTGCTACAACCGTTGTCTGTGCGGATACCAGAAAGATAACACCGCTAATCGTTACCATTGCATTGATAAAATAGTAGCTGAATATTTCTATAACAGTAGATACAGAGTTTGGGAGTATAACGCGGTAAACCGTTTTAAGCCAATTATCCCCCAGCAATTCACCTGACGTTTCCCAGCTAGGATTCATCTTTGTCAATGCATTTTTAGCCATTAAATATGGGGTTGTAAAGTAATGCATGATATTACATAAAACAATAATGAGAAAGGTTCCTTTTAAACTGCTCTCATTAAAGAGCAATAAATAGGATAACCCCAGTACCATACCAGGCACTGTATTTGTAATCATCGAAAAGATATCTACGGTTTGTTTCCCTCTTAGCGGTGTGCGTGCATTAAGAAGCGCTGCTCCATAGGCAATCACTGTTCCAAAAACAGCTGTTAAAGCTGCAACGAGGAGTGAATTTCCATAAACAGAAACCAAGTCATTCGATTGGAAGACGTCTGTGATATGCTGCCATGAAAAACGTAAATCATATGGGAAAGCCGTCACAAATGGCGCAATAAACATGACCGCAAATACAGCAACCATCGCCAGCAGAATAACAAGAGATAGCGTTCCAAAAAAGCTGTCTCGGAATTTACTGGGGGTTAATTCTGTTTCACTGAACTTATCATAGTGAAAATTAAATCGTTCGAGATAGTTTAGGAGAAAAACCCCTACCAATGCCGGAAACAGCATCAGTACAGCAATTACAGCTCCTATGCTAAAGTCAGGAATTGACCCGAGCATTGCCTGGTAAAGCTGTGTTGCAACAACCTCATACGTCCCGCCTACGGAAGCCGGTATCCCAAAATCTGTGAAGCTAAGGATAAAAGATAAAACAAATGCCCCACCCAACGCTCCTAACAATGGACGGAAAACAGTGTTCAAAAAGCTTCTTAATGTTCCGTCACCCATCAGCTTAGATACGATAATAAACTTCTTATCAATATATTTGAATGAATTATGGATGACCAGAAACGCTGCCGGCAATGTATAGATAACATATCCAATCAGCAAGCCATTAAATCCATAGATTTCAAATAAATTTCTGTCAAAAAGCTTTGTCAGTAGCCCTTGGTTTCCAAAAGTATACATAATGGCAAAACCATAGGTAATGGTAGGGGTCAGCATAGGAATAAGAATCCCTGCTTTTACAGCATTTTTTAAAGGCTGATAGATTCTCGTACAATTCACTGCATAAGCTAAAGCAAATGCTAGCGTCGTAGTAATGACAGCTGCAGTACTTGAAACCTTAATGCTATTGCCGATTGCCCTGGTTAATGTTTCATCGGACAAAGACGTCATATAATTTGAAAACCCTACTCCCTCTTCTGTTACAAATGACCGAAACAATAAAACAATCAGCGGGGCTATCAGAAAAGCAAAGAATAGTAATAAGATTACGATAAAAATAATTCGCATCTCTGGTTTTGCATTACGCATATTTTTCACCAAACAGGTTGTATATATTTTGCCGTTTAATTTGCAGCTGTCTTAGAATAAATTCCTTCACAAAGTCATTGCTGGGCTGGTTAATAATTTCAAATGGTGTTCCAAACTGCGATATATTTCCTTGATTAATAATCAAAATCTTATCGGATATCGTTAAAGCTTCCTCTGGATCATGTGTCACAATAATTGTTGTCAAGTTAAATTCCTTGGCAATTAATTTAATTCTTTCTTTAATCGATTCCTTTATCACACCATCTAACGCACTTAACGGCTCATCCAAAAGTAACAGCTTTGGTTTGGTTACAAGGGTTCTGGCCAAGGCAACCCGTTGCTTTTGCCCGCCTGATAACTCACCAATTCTCTTTTTTAAATGCGGTGTCAGCTCTAAGAAATCAATATATTCTCTGACCTCTTCCGCTGATGCAGTGTCTTTTTGATTTCGTAAGCCATATACAATATTTTCATATGCGTTTAGATGCGGAAAAAGCGCATAATCTTGAAATACAATATTAAATCCACGATTTTTCATGCCTACATTACTTACATCCTCGTCATTAAATATGATTTTGCCCTGGTCCATCCTGGTCAGCCCCAGGATAATATTCAATAAGGTTGTCTTTCCACTTCCACTAGGTCCAAGCAGCGATACGATTTCACCGCTATTGATTTTAAGGTCAATATTCTCTAAAACAACTTTTTGGTCGAATTGTTTGCTTATATTTTTCAATTCCAACAAACGGACCACCTCCTCTGGGTTACCTCTAGCATATAAAACGAATATTAAGATAAATCACTTATTGTGTTAAAAATATGTAAGTTATGAATAGATAAAGCATAAGTAATGCATAAATAGTTACTAAATCTATTCAAATCTATGCATATTCTATTCTAATTTTTTGTAATTAGATTGATTATGCCGCAAACTGCTCGTAAACTGATATAAAGAATATCCAAACAAAACGTTACAGGAGGAGGAAAAAATGCTTCCAGTTGAGAGACAAAAGAAAATAATTGATTTATTAAAGATAAAGAAAGTGATGAAGATGCCTGAGCTTCAGGAAGAGCTGGCCATCTCTATCGATACACTCCGAAGAGATATCCACGCCCTAGCTGAACGAGGAAAAATCAAAAAAATATATGGCGGTGTCAAAGTGGTGGAGCCAAAGTTCGGCGAAGCTTCCATGGAGGAACGGATGATAAGCAATCTGGACGAAAAGGTGGCCATCGCAAAAACATGTAAGGAATATATTGAGGATGGTGACTGTATATATTTGGACAGCGGCTCTACTACTTACCAAATTGCAAAATATATTAAAGAAAAAAGGAACCTGACAGTCGTTACAAACTCTGTTCCCGTAATACTAGAATTAATGGACAACACGACGATTGAACTTATCGTTATTGGCGGCAAAATCAGAAAAAATGAGCGGTCTGTCGTAACATATGATCACTTATTTAATTTCAATCAATTAAATATCCAGAAAGCATTTATCTGCGCAAGCGGTATGACAATAGAAAAAGGAATTTCCGATTACAATATGGAAGAAGCCATCGCCCGCAAGAAGATTATTGACCTTTCTCAGGAAGTCTATGTTGCTGCGGACAGTTCTAAATTTGGAAAGAATGTAACCGTGCATATTACCGGGCTGGATGAGATTGATTATATTGTTACAGATGAGAAGGTGGATAAAGAGGTTGTACAGGAATTTAATGAAGTGAAGACGGAGTTGGTTGTTGCTGAGGGGTGAATATTATAACTGCCTACCTTTTAAACTACTTAAAAAGCATCTATAGACATCTGCGCAATCGTGTCTATAAATGCTTTTTTATATGATATTCGTTCTTAATATTTACTACACTTTTATCCTCTTTTTTTGTTACTAGTTAAACAAAGTCCATGCCTCATCTCCTTCAGGCGCCCCCGATGCTTTCCTATTGAAAATAAGTATGAAGCAACCAACCTTCCCTTTTTATATGAATAAATTAATTCCGCCCTATTACCACTATTAAAAACTAAATAATCAAAATAGTCACATATAAACGCAAACTCTCGAAATAGGGAGTATTTCTAAGATAACAACTTTATAAACTTTGTACAGTAAATATTGTACAAAGTTTTCGCATTATATGGACTAATATGGTGTTTTCTATTATTTCTATATTTTCATATACTAAGATAGTAGTTCAACACGGAGGTGCTTTAAGATATGTTAGAGTTTCATAATGTTACAAAGCGTTATGGTAACGGTAAACCAGCTGTCAACAATTTGAATTTAACAATCAAAAAAGGCGAATTTGTTTGTTTTATCGGTCCCAGCGGCTGTGGCAAAACAACAACAATGAAAATGGTGAACCGTTTAATTGACATAACGGAAGGAACTATTTTAGTTGATGGCAAAAATATAAAGGAGCAGGATTCAGTCAAATTGCGCAGGTCCATAGGATATGTAATCCAGCAAATTGGGTTGATGCCGCATATGACAATTAGAGAAAACATTGTGCTTGTAGGTACGTTACTCAACTGGACAAAGGAGAGAAAAGATAAACGAGCACGTGAGCTAATTAAGCTCGTAAATTTACCTGAAGAATATCTTGATAAATATCCACATGAGTTGAGTGGCGGGCAACAACAGCGAATTGGTGTATTACGTGCACTTGCTGTGAATCCGCCATTGATATTAATGGATGAGCCATTTGGAGCACTTGATCCGATTACAAGAGATGCCTTACAAGAAGAGTTTAAAAAGTTACAAAAGGAATTAAATAAAACCATTGTTTTTGTAACACATGATATGGATGAAGCATTAAAACTGGCAGATCGGATTGTCATTATGAAAGATGGAGAAATTGTTCAAGCGGATACACCAGAAGAAATTCTCAGAAACCCGGCAAATGAATTTGTGGAAGAATTCCTTGGTAAAGACCGTTTAATTCAAGGTCGTCCTGATGTTACAACGGTCGGTCAAATTATGAATAGTACTCCAATTACCGTACAAATCGGTACCACATTAAAATCCGCTATCACAAAAATGAGAGATGGACGAGTTGATTCCCTTCTTATTACAGATTCAGACAATGTTTTAAAAGGATTTTTAGATATTGAATCTATTAACAACAACTACAAAAAGGCAAGTAAGGTAGAGAATGTAATGGAAACAAATATTTATTCGGTATCTCAGGACAGTTTGTTGCGTGATACGATTCATAAGATACTCAGGCGCGGTGCACAATACGTTCCTGTTGTGGATGAAAATCACCGTTTGGTGGGAATTGTTACTCGTGCAACGCTTGCCACCCTTGTTTATGACACGATTTGGGGCGATGGAACAGAACTTGAAGAGATCGTAGCGCAGGCTGAGTAGGAGGTGGACTTAATGATGAATTTTTTTGCTACACACGGGAATGAACTAATAATTAAAACATGGGAACATTTGTATATTTCTATGGCAGCCATTTTACTTGGAGTGTTCGTTGCAGTTCCTCTTGGGATCTTGCTTTCTAGAGCACCAAATTTTGCAGACCGATTTATTTCTTTTATTGGTATTCTGCAAACTATTCCAAGCCTTGCAATCCTTGCATTTTTTATTCCGATTCTAGGCGTTGGGAAATTGCCTGCCATTATTGCGTTGTTTTTCTATTCGTTATTACCTATTTTACGTAATACGTACATTGGTATTCGTGATGTCAACCCTGCAGTCGTTGAAGCAGGGAAAGGAATGGGAATGAGTGCTTTGCAATCAATTATAAAAGTAGAACTCCCAATGGCACTTCCTGTTATCATGGCTGGTATTCGCCTATCAACCGTTTATTTGATTGGTTGGGCAACATTAGCAGCATTTATTGGTGGCGGTGGTCTCGGTGACTTTATCTTTGATGGATTAAACCTTTATCAACCTTCCTTAATTATTGCAGGTACAGTACCAGCGACCATACTTGCCTTAATTGCAGATCGCTTGCTAGCCTTTTTAGAAAATCGCTTGATGCCAGAGGGGTTAAAGAATTCGTATGAAACAGCATAAGAGGTTGTTCAAAAAGTCCGGTGAAAATGACGCATCGAGAACAGAGGACCTTCGACTAAAAACCGACACGTCCTGTGTCGAACGCCGAAGTCACCACATCCTGTGGAAGCTCGTTGGCTTGCTTTTCCGCTGCTCACGTATTAACTGCATACGTTCCGCTCCTTGGAAAAGAAAATCACTTTTCCTGCGTGCAAGAACGTTTGCTCAAAGCTGCGCCGCCTCGAACTTCTCGGTCCTTTTCATCCTCTTTTTGAACACGCACTATAAGCTTGGAGGTGAAAATGTTGAAAAAGATAGTATATAAAGGAATCATGATTGTACTCTTACTTGTGGCGCTTGCAGGATGTTCGTTGCCAGGCCTTGCTAGTACGACGAAAGACACGATAAAAATAGGTGCCTTGGCTACTTCTGAATCCCGTATTTTTGCTGAGATATTAGCGATTATGATCGAACGGGAAACAGATGCCAGTACCGAACTTGTGACACATCTTGGTTCATCGATTGTTCAACATCAAGGAATGTTAAGAGGAGATCTTGATATAACAAGTACACGTTATACAGGAACAGATCTATCTGGAGCACTTGGAATGGATCCGGTTACAGATCCAGAGGAAGCACTGGACATTGTAACAAAGGAATTTCAGGATCAATTTAATGAAACATGGACAGCACCGTATGGTTTTGAAAATAGTTATTCTGTTGCTGTGACAACGGAATTTGCCGAAGAACATAATATTGAAACCATCTCCGATCTCGAACCTTTCGCAGATGAATTGCATTTTGGAGTAGATAATTCATGGGTTAATCGTAAAGGAGACGGATATGACGGGTTTCAGGAATCCTATTTTTCATTTGGTCATGTTTTTCCAATGAATATTGGTCTTGTTTATCAGGCGGCAGCTACTGGTCATATGGATGCCGTATTGGCATATTCTTCAGATGGGAGAATTAAGGAATTTGATTTGAAGGTTTTAGAGGATGATCAGCGATTTTTCCCGCCGTATGATGCTTCTGCTGTTATTGATAACAAGGTTTTGGAGAAGTATCCAGAGATTGCAGCGATTACAGAACGTCTGCATGATCAAATTTCTACAGAAACCATGCAGGAATTAAATTATAAAGCGGATGTTCAATTAATGAATCCACAAAAAGTTGCCATGGAATTTCTAGAAGCCAATAACTTCTTTGAGGATATGGAGAAAGGAGAGAATTAATATGGATACATTGGAACAGTTAGTGCACTATGTCACCCAAAATGGCGGATATATCTGGGTTCAATTTTACAGGCACTTTCTAATGGCAGCTTATGGGGTTTTATTTGCCGCAATTATTTCCATTCCCTTAGGTATTCTTATTGCAAAATATGGGAAGTTGAGTAGCTGGGTATTGGCTCTTGGAAGTATTATTCAAACGATTCCTGCCTTAGGTGCGATGGCTGTCATTATGATTGTACTGGGGCTTGGCACCAATACTGTAATTATTACATTGATGCTGTACTCCATCCTGCCAATTGTGCAAAACACCTATGTTGGCATGAAGGATGTTGATAAAACCATTATCGAAGCGGGTTTTGCTTCTGGGATGACTCGATTTCAATTATTACGAATGGTTGAGCTTCCCCTTGCAATAAGCGTCATTATGGCAGGGATACGGACAGCACTTGTTATTGGAATTGGGATTGCAGCAATTGGCGCATTTGTCGGTGCTGGAGGATTAGGATCCATCATTTTAACGGGAACGAATGCAACGGATGGAACAGCAATTATTTTAGCAGGTGCTATTCCCACAGCATTGATGGCCATTATCGCTGATTTAATAATGGGTTGGATTGAACGGAAGCTCCAACCAATTAAAACTTCAAAATCACGCACAGCATAAAAGAGGTGAAAGTCTTGGGAGAAATCAGGATTAGGCTTGAGAAAAATGTTCCTTGTTCATTAGCTGATGGAACGATTCTACGATCGGATATATACCGTCCAGATGATGAAAAAAGCTATCCAGTGTTAATGATTCGGTTGCCATATGATAAAGAAACACCACGTTATTACGATGAATATTTGGAAGTACCGCGGATGGTACAAGCAGGTTATGTGGTGATTCTTCAGGACGTAAGGGGTAGATTTGCTTCAGAAGGCGAGTTTTATCCATTTATGTATGAGAGACGTGATGGATATGATGCAGTAGAATGGGCAGCAAATCTTCCTTATTCAAATGGAAAAGTTGGCCTGTTCGGTATGTCCTATCATGGATATACCCAGTTAGCTGCAGCTGTGGAAAAACCACCTTCCTTAAAGGCGATTGCCCCAGTGATGACAGGAGCAAACCTCATGGGAAACTTTCTAGGAAAAGAGGCAGGACCTCATCCAGTAGCAAAACTGGAAACGTGGGTTTTAGGATCGATGTTAGAAGATCATCTGAAACGGGAAGGGAATTTTGATAAAGAAAAATTCCACTTTTATTTCGATAAGATGGCAGAATGGTTCGTTGCTGCTCCTGCTGATGAATGGACACCGCTCAAAGACCTTGCTCCAGATTCGTATTATTTTGATTTTATGCAGGGTCGTTTATCAAAGGCATTTAAAGACGATGTAAATTTAAAACAAGACTTAATGGATGTGGATATTCCAGCATTATTTATAGGTGGCTGGTTTGACGGATTATTGGCACCAACACTAGAAACCTATCAAGCTTATAAGGGAACAAAAATGCTCTGGATTGGCCCTTGGACACACGAAGAAATGACAGGTCGATGTGGAGAGTGCTTTTTTAACCATGCAGCTTCTAACCTGGGCGTTGACAATATTACAGATCCAACTGATCTTCATATTAAGTGGTTTGATAAATGGCTGAAAGAAAAGTCAATGCCTATCAAGAAACCCGTTCATCTTTATCTGATGGGACAGGAGCGTTGGGAAGCTTTTGAGGAATGGCCTATCCAAAAGTCTGTAAAGTTAATGGAAGTATTCCTGCATAGCCAAGGTATGTCGCAAAGCCGAAACGGAGATGGAAAATTAACATTTCAACCTGGCCCTGCAGAAACAAAGAGTGCCTTAAAACTAGATCCAAAACATCCAGTACCAACACGCGGAGGCGGAACATTGATTGCAGGATATGCGTCAGGAATGTTTGAAGTGAGTGATATACAGGATCGACAAGATGTTCTCGTCTATACGAGTACAGAGCTTGACGAAGATCTTTCATTGCTAGGTTCTATCAAAGCAAGAGTCTGGGCTTCATCTCCATCTAAGCTTTTAGATATTTCCCTAAGGCTATCAGAAATTGATAGCGAAGGACGGGCGTATAACATTATCGATTCGTTTCATAGAAAAAAGGTAGAAAATGAGAATCAGCCAATTTGTTTAGATGTCGAAATAGGATCTACCGCATATACCTTGAAAAAAGGCCATCGCCTCCGTCTCGATATAGCAGCAAGCAATGCACCACTGTATGATATTAACTTAAATAACGGAACGACAACAAAGACACATTCAAAAGGGAAGTCTGCAGTGGAATATATTTATCAAAGTGGAGATAAAGCATCAAAATTGGTCTTACCAATCGCTAGGTAACAAAATGCTTTTCTTGGCAGATAAGATTTTATTCCGCTAAAAGAGCCTCTGAGAAATAAGTTATACAAGGAGGAAGTATATTGGGGAATTATGATGAACAGATTGACGCTGTTAAAACACAATTCATTGAAAAAATAACAGACAATATGAATGCATTCGGTGTATCTACAAGCATTGGGCGTGTGCTTGGAATTATATATATGAACAGGGAGCCGATGACGCTTGATGAGCTATCCGAAGAAACCGGGATGAGTAAGACACGGATGAGCCAGGTAGTCCGCGAAATGATCGATTTAAATATTGCGGAACGCGTCTTTAAAAAAGGGGTTCGGAAAGATTTATTTCGAGTGGAAGAGGATTATTATCAAACATTCATCTACCTTTTCACCTCTACATGGAAAAAAGCTATTAAACGCAGCAGGTCTTTTGAACAAAAAATGATGAAACAAATGGATCAATTACAAGCGGAAACAGGTTTGACGGATGAAGAGGAACAGTCCATCAATGAACTTCTGCAGGAAATGAAGGAATGGATGGATTACTATGATTGGATCCGCCGTGTCACGGAGTTCTTTGAAAGCGGCGAAATCTTTAAACATGTACCAAAAAAAGAACGGGGGAATAAAGCGTGAATAACAAAGTAATTTTATCGTGTGCAGTAACTGGAGCAGGAGAAACAACGGCAAAGAGTCCTCATGTCCCGATTACACCAAAAGAGATTGCGGATTCGGCAATTAAAGCAGCAAAAGCAGGAGCTACTGTCGCGCATATACATGTTCGCAATCCGAAAACTGGAAAACTGAGTCATGATGTCAACCTATTTCAAGAGGTTGTGGAACGAATTCGTTCATCAGAGACAGATATTATTATTAATCTTACCTCTGGTGGTGGTGGAGATTGGATTCCAAGCGAAGAGGATCCTTCCAGAGGTGGAGAAGGAACCGATATGCAAACTCCTGAAGAACGTCATGAACCAATAGGTAAACTTCTTCCAGAAATGTGTACCCTTGACTGCGGCAGTATTAACTTCGGTGATATGTTATATGTCAGCCCAACAGACTGGTTAAGGAAACAGGCAAAATTAGTAAAGGAAAGCGGAGTTAAGCCAGAATTAGAATGTTTTGATACAGGTCATGTTCGTTTCGCCAATCAATTAATTGAAGAAGGTTTGATTGCAGGAGATCCATTATTCCAGTTCTGCCTCGGTATTCCGTGGGGAGCAGCAGCAGATGCGGAAACCATGGCTTATATGAAAAACCGAATTCCCGAAAATGCAAAGTGGGCAGCTTTTGGAATTGGCCGAATGCAGATGCCAATTGTGGAGGAATCTATCCGCCAAGGTGGAAATATTCGAGTCGGCCTAGAAGATAACCTGTATTTAAAAAAGGGGCAGCTTGCAACAAATGAACAGCTTGTTGATAAAGCAATCGGGACTGTCCACTCCTTTGGTTCCGATGTGATGACACCTGCTGAAGCAAGAAAACATCTAAATTTACGAAACCCATACGGAAAGGAAGACTAGTAGCATGACGAATGACCCAACAATTCGAAACATCACGGTTGTCGGTACAGGTGTAATTGGTAATGGATGGATAACCCGCTTTTTAGCAAATGGTTACCAAGTAACGGCTTTTGACCCAGATCCGAAAACAGAAGAAAAGACACGAGCAGCGGTTGAACGAGCATGGCCCTGGATGGAGAAAATGGGGCTGCATAAGGATGCCTCAAAGGATAAACTGATTTTTCATTCCAATTTAGAAGAAGCATTAAAAGAAGCAGACTTTGTGCAGGAAAATGTGCCAGAGCGTGAGGAAATAAAACGGAAAGTTATTGCGGATATTGATACGTACGCAAAGGAAGAAGCAATTATCGCCTCCAGTACATCCGGAATACTGCCAAGTAGCTTACAGGCTGATTGTCACAACCATCCGGAGCGTATTATTGTCGCCCATCCCTTTAATCCAGTTTACCTTATGCCGCTTGTTGAGCTTGTTGGAGGAGAAAAAACGGATGCACATGCTATCGAAAAGGCAAGAAGTTTCTATGACTCCTTAAAAATGAAGCCGCTTGTTGTTCGCAAAGAAATTGAGGGGCACATTGCAGACCGCTTAATGGAAGCAATCTGGCGTGAATCCCTCCACATCGTAAACGATGGGGTGGCGAGTACAGATGAAATAGACTCCTCCATTATATATGGACCAGGGCTTAGATGGGCATTAATGGGTCCATTCATGACATTGCATATGGGCGGCGGAAAAGAAGGGATGCGTCACTTATTGGAGCAATTCGGTCCGGCATTGAAATTACCATGGACGAAATTAGAAGCACCAGAATTAACAGAAGAATTAGCTGACCAGGTGATTACGGGGTGTGAAGCACAAACAGCTGGAATAGAGATGGAAAAGCTTGAAGATCGCAGGGATCAGTTTTTAATTGAGCTCCAGCAGCTATTGGAAAAATATTGGCCAGGATCAACATTATCCGGAAAATTGTAAATGGGGACTCATCGGCTTTAAGAGGAGGCAAGAACACGTGAGGGAAGCAAAATTATTAATTCAAGATAGAGTATCAGAGGCTTGGATTGACTATAATGGACACATGAATGATGCAGAGTATGTTCGAGCATTCAGCCAGGGTGTCGATCAACTTATGAGCATGATTGGGTTGACCGAAGATTTTCTAGTGAAGCGTAAATATACGATTTATACATTGGAAAATCACATTTGCTATTTAGATGAAATGAAACAGAATGAACCATTTGAAGTCTTTATGAATGTAATTGATTATGACAATAAGCGTATCCATCTTTTTTTTGAACTGTATGGTGAAAATGGAAAGCGGGCAGCAACGAGTGAACAATTGCTAATGGGAATTAATCAGGAAAAGGGGAAAGCATCCCCTTTCCCAGAAGAAATGTTCACACATATACAAGAACTTGCCGCCAAACACACACCGTCAGAAACACCAAAAGAAGTAGGTCGCATTATTGGCATTAGAAAAAAGAAATGAACACATAATAAATACGTGGGTAGCCGTCTTGCACAGGGCTATATAAAGAAAGGAACGGTTTTCCTTTAGATGGGGAGCCATTCCTTTCTATTTTATGTCCATTTCTGAAAGGATCGGCAACAAAAATCCTTTTAAAGACCACTGATAATCTCCCCAATAACTGGCAATTCCTATTGGTGGAATCAAATAATGACTCCCCACCAGCAAGCGGAAAGTCACTATTTGTCATTCGCAATCTATCCCTCAGGAACCAACACTAACTCCATTCCATCCGTCTCATCCAATCTCGTCTCATGATAGTTCCCTTCCACCCAATCGTTCATTTGGTTATGATACCATTCACTTCTAAAATGCCCATCCTGACCTGGGCCGACAATATGATACCCTGCATTCATATCATTTGCATCGATCACAAATCGCCAGGAAGCGCCGTGATCAACTTCTCCTGTTACAGAATTGAAAGCTGCCGCCATTGGTGTCACACCGCTCCCTCCAACTGGAATTGCGTCCTCCTTATTAAAGAAAAACGCTAAGAAAGAGCTAACACCGGATAATGGATGATGGAATTGGACCTGATGATAGTCGCCCCATGCCCAGGCAGACATATCCTCTCCATATTCTTCTGTCAACTTTTCTATCGTAGTCGCCAGGGAGTTCTGCAACACACTTTCGATCCCGCCATTTTCTTCTATCCAAATAGACCGCTCGCCGCTTCCAGCTTTTCGTAACATATTTTCTACTGCTCGGGATTGGGTAGAAAATAGGCTTTTCATGGTATCCGGTATTTCTCCTGCATAAATTGTATGTTGAATTTCGTGCATCCAATGCTCAAAAAGGAGTGGCTGCGGGCTATCCTTATCTGCTACAAAGTCCCAGTCTGCAAGCAACTGTAATGCTTCTTGTTCTTGCTCTGTCAGTTCTACATTTGCTAATGCCTCCTGAAAAACAGGAACAAACTCACGAGCTCTTAGATCGGTCACATCCATTTGTAAATCCTGCATATCCTCAATCGTAAAATCATCACCTGATTCCAAAACTTCCTCAATCCGGTCATAACGGTAGGGCATTGCCCACACATTGCTAATATGATAAGGATAACTATCTGGCGCAATCTTATTATTAGCAGTTGCAATAAAGCCTTTCCCCGGATTGACAACCGTTGGAAGCTCATCAAACGGGATAAATTCCTGCCATTCATTCTCAGCTTCCCAGCCGTTTAATGGCAATAAAGCATCTTTTCCATCTTCATAAATCGGAATTTTCCCATTTGCTTTAAAGGCAATCGTGCCATCCGTGGATGCAAACACAAAATTCTGGGCTGGAACAAGGAATTTCTCCAGTCCTTTTTCAAATTCTTCCCAATTGGCAGCACGGTTCATTTCCATAATTGCTTCTAATTCCGTACTTGCATCCAGCGCTGTCCATCTTAAAGAAAGCACTGTCTCCTTCCCAGTATCTTCTGCAAACTCCGAAATAATTGGCCCATGCCGTGTTTCCATCACTTCATAAGCAATCGTTTCAGCGTCTTTTACTTTAATCGGCTCCTTAATGATTGTTGCCTCTTCCCATTCATCCTCGTATAAAAATTCATTTGGATTATCCGGATTGCGCTTCTCGATATATAATTGCTGCACATCTGGTCCCGTGTTCGTCACACCCCAGGCTATCTGCTCATTATGGCCAAGAATAATTCCCGGAACGCCAGCAAAAATAACCCCGCTTACTTGAAGACCATCTTCTGATTCCAAATGCATTTGCAGCCAAATAGACGGGGTAGCCAGTCCAAGATGCGGATCATCTGCCAAAAGTGGCATGCCGGACGCTGTTTTATCTCCGCTGACAACCCAGTTATTACTGCCATTGAAAGGATGAGGGATAACCGCATGCTCAAAACTCGCTGCAATATCTAATTCCTCATCTTTTATAATGGTTGAACCATTTTCTGGATAAGCAGGGAACAATTCATAGGCTTTTTCCTCTTCAAATTCATTTAGCAAATAGTAATTAAATGCTTGCTGTTGCCAGTGCCCGCCGAGGTCAAAAGCCATAAACTTTCCTATCGTTAACGAATCCACCGGTGTCCATTCCTCCGGTTCAAATCCCATTAATGTAAATTCAATCGGTAAGCTATTATTTGCCTTCGCTTCTTCCAGATAGGCATTCACCCCAGCAGCAAAGCCTTCCAGAACTTCTATCGATTCTTCAGAATAAACTTTATAGGATTCCTCCGCAGCACGCCTTAAGCCTAGCGTACGAAAATATTTGTCCTGGTTAACAGCATCTTCTCCAATCACTTCACTCAACGTACCCGATGCCTGCCTTCGTGATAACTCCATTTGAAACATGCGCCGATCCGCTTGTATATAGCCCTGTGCAATATACAAATCACGTGCATTCTCTGCTTGAATATGCGGAACCCCGTCCTTATCCGTAATAACGGTAACCTCATTTTCAAGTATCGAAAGCTCGATGGTTCCTTCTGTTGTAGGAAGTGATTTATTTATGTATCCGTTTACAAACAAGAAAACAACAAGACCCATCACAACGATAAAACTAAACAGCCCAAGTAATATCTTCTTTTTAGGAACTCTTTTTTTCTCAGATACTATTTCAGTGACTTCCTTTCTCTCTGCCATTTGCATACCCCCTTCTTGACTAGTGTTTGAATCTATTTATTTAAAAGAATCATAGCATGATAGGACGGGATGTCAAGACGCACATTTTTTAAGTATCAAAAAATGGATTATAAGATTAATGAACTACTGATCACACGGAAACTGGAGGGCAGCCTGAGATAAAAGCTACCCTCCTCACAAGTCCGTTCCGTTTTTTATTATTTTGTAAAGGAACCCCTCTCCTTGTCCTTTTTCTCCTCCTCTTCCTTCTCTCTTTCCTTCTTCAGTTGTTCATGCCGCTGTCTCTGACGATAGCCATAGGTTGCATTCAACACAACTTCTTCATTTTCTAATGCTGTGCCAAGCGCCCCGATGACCGTAGAAACACTTGTAGCAATCCAGGCAATCAAGAAATAATGGACTAAACCAGGTTCCCCTGAAAGTTGGGAATCAAGCATTCCCGTTGGAATAAACACAAACACGCCTACAAGAAATAAACAATACAGTGTCACATAGTAAATACAGACTGTGATAAACAAGGTGATAAACGTGGTCGCGTTATAGAGCCTTCGCACATAGTTATTCCCCTGATCCCGTTTCCTCTCCCATAGATGATGAATCAGAATAATCCATATCGTCATTGCCATAATCGAAAAGAAGGTAAGCAAAAACATTCTAGGAATCGAATAATACTCACTCAATAGCCACAAGGTCGGAAAAACGAGTGCATAAGAACCTGTAGCAAAAGCAATGGTCATAATTTTCATAAATGCCGGGAACAAGGACCAAGGCCGGTTTGCACGGACCATCCCCCCCAATAAGCGGAGAGAAATAATCCCTCTTCGTGCTACTGTAAAGCGAACATTCATATAATCATCTTCGTTATCGCTCGGCGTCTCACGTTTTAGCGGAGATAGCCACCCGAAGAACCGGCTCGTCATAAGATTTCTCGAATCTTTTAAATCTACATCCTTGCGCTTGCTTCTTTTTGATTCGATACGCGATGCAGAACGCTCCCGACTCTCCTCGGAGCTTCCATAATACATTTCATTCACCAGCTGCATAATAGACTCTCGCAGGCGCTTCATCATAAGAGTTGAACCAAAACTAGGCATACTAATCAGCGCAATATTTTCCTTCTCATTTACCTCCGCAACAATCATTCGCTTTTCTTTAAATAAAGGAAGATCTGTTAAACAAATCGCATAATCCCATTCCTTCTCTTCTCTCATTCTCTTTGTCGCTTCTAATATTTCCTTTGATTTTGCATCCCCGCCCAGTAAGGGATCTTCTATATAATTAATTTTCCATTCTATTCTTTCTTTCACATAATACGCTAATAGCGATGGTAACTCCTCTTGCAGCTTTGCCCCTATTTCATTCGGATAACCAGGTGCTGTAATTAGACCGATATATCTTGTTGTCTTACTCAACTTTCATTCACCTCGTTTTTTATGTATGCTGTTTTTTTCCCATACTTATCTTTTTTTAGCCGAAAACAGGGGGAGTTAAACCTTTTCTTACTGGAATATAATTGGCTGGAGGTTATCTATGTTTTCCTATAAGAGGTTGTTCAAAAAGTCCGGTAAAAATGACACTTCGAATTTCTTCGTTGGCTTGCTTTTCCGCTACTCACGTATTAATTGCATACGTTCCGTTGCTCAAAGCTACGCAGCCTCGAACTTCTCGGTCCTTTTATCCTCCTTTTTGAACACACACTATAATGTTATACGTATTAATTTGTTCTTAAGAAAATGCATCTTTTATAAAGGAAGAAACATTACCTTTGTTAAGGGTAGCAAAGTTTTTTTCAGCTAAAAAACCTCTGCCCATCTCAGGTAGAGGTTCCATCGTTGAAGAATTATACTTTCAAATAATCAGTGGTTCCTTTTGATATACCGTTACAGGCGAGAGTGCTTTCTAGCCATATTAAAAAAAGCACCCCCTTATTGGATAGATCCACCAAACAAGAAGGTACTTCTATATTTGTATACCTAATCCGTGCAAACCTTTTATAAAATCGATTACATCAAATGTATCGCGTGGAATACAATACCAACTACAAACAATCCAAGAATCATCACGATTGGAGAAACTTTCTTCCTCAGCAGCCACATACAAAGAAGTGTCAGCAATAATCCTGCCAAACCAGGAATTAAGCTATCTAAGTTGTCTTGTAAAGTAGTGACATTATATTCACTTAATGACCGACCAGCCTCTTGCTGTTCCAGTGCCGTCTTAATTCCTTCCGATCCCGCAGGCAAGTTTTCCCAATCAATATAAGCACCTTCATCCAATTTGACCTCCGATACCGTCGGGGTAAAGGCGACAGATACCCAGCGGTTAACTAGGGCTCCGAGAATGAACATACCCAGAATGGATGCACCTTTTGTAATATCTTGAAGCAGTCCGCCAGATAAGTCATCTGTAATTTTAGAACCAGCTCTGTAACCAAGTTCCTGTGAATACCACATGAATCCCATCCGAATCAGATTCCATAAAACAAAGTAAAGAATAGGTCCAAGTATATTACCGGATAGAGCAAGAGAAGCCGCTAATGCACCAAGAATCGGTTTCACCGTGAACCAGAAAGTAGGATCCCCAATACCTGCTAAAGGTCCCATCATTCCGACTTTAACCCCTTGAATTGCCTTGTTATCCACCGGCGCGCCATTCGCACGCTCTTCTTCAAGCGCCAACGTCACACCAAGAATAGGGGAAGCTACATATGGGTGCGTATTAAAAAACTCTAAGTGACGTTGCAGTGCAGCAGCACGATCTTCTTTTGTTTTATATAATCGCTTGATTGCAGGAATCATGGAAAATGCCCAGCCGCCGTTTTGCATACGTTCATAGTTCCAAGAACCTTGAAGGAAAGTGGAACGCCACCAAATAGCAATACGATCTCGTTTTGATAATTTCAGTTCTTGTGCCATCTTCATATCCTCCTTCTTTTTAGTAGTCATCAATAATAGCGCCTAGCGGATCGCCAGTATTTCCATTTCCGCCGCCTGAACCGCCTTGTTTAGAAAGTGCTAAGTATATAAGGGCGAGAGCTACACCAATACCGCCAAGACCTAAAAGCGTAATAGACGGGATTGTCGCTAATACGAAACCGATTGCAAAAAATGGCCAAACTTCTTTGGTAGCCATCATGTTAATAACCATCGCATAACCAACGGCTACTACCATTCCCCCGCCAACTGCTAAACCATCTGTCAGCCAACTCGGCATTGCCTGAAGCATCTCTCTCACCGGAGCTGCTCCGATAGCTACAATCAATGCAGCCGGGATTGCAATACGCAGTCCTTGCATGCAGATAGCGATAATATGCCACATTTCAATTTTGCGGTAGTTTCCTTCTTTCGCTGCAGCGTCCATTAAATGCACGATTCCTGTTGCTAGGGTACGAACAATAATTGTTAGTAATAAACCCGCAACCGCAAGTGGAACAGCAATCGCAATGGCTGAAGACACTCCAGCTTCCCCTTGACCGCCTAAAACGAGAATAATAGCGGATGCCACAGATGCCAAAGCAGCATCCGGAGCTACGGCTGCTCCAATGTTTGCCCAGCCTAAAGCAATCAGCTGCAAGGTACCTCCTAAAATAAGGCACGGTACTATTTCTCCTGTAACTAAGCCGATTAACGTACAAGCAATGATTGGCTGGTGAAAGTGGAACTCATCCAAGATTCCTTCGATACCAGCTAAAAATGCGACGATAACAATGAGTATTATTTGAATAATCGTCAAATCCATAATGGTTAATCCTCCCTTTTAATCTAGTGATTAGGATTATTTCTTTCTATTTAACTCTGCTTGAGCTCTTTTTAAAATCTCGTCCATATTGCCTTTTGAATCACTTGGAACTTTACGCACATCGAATTTCACACCAAATTCCTTCAGCTTATTAAACGTATCAATATCGTCTTGATCGAAAGCCAGTACCTTATTCGGCTGAACTTTACCTGTAGAATGAGACATCGATCCGACATTAATGGTATCCAGCGGAACACCGCCTTCCACTGCTCTCAGTACATCTTGCGGGTTCTCGAAAAGAAGTAATGCACGCTGTCCGCCAAAGTGCTGATCATCTTTTGCCAATTCAATCATTTTTTTGATCGGAACAACATGTGCCTTAATACCTGAAGGAGCAGCCTGCTGGATTAATCGTTTACGAAGGTCATCCTTTGCTACCTCATCAGACACCACAATGATACGCGTAGGCAGTGTATTTCTTGTCCACGAAGTTGCTACTTGCCCATGAAGCAAACGAGAGTCGATACGCGCTAATACGTATTCAAAGGAACCTGGAGCACCTGCGCTTGACGAACTGGCAGTAACTGCTGTGGCAGGGGTTTCTGGTTCTAATTCCTCAGGTTTTACCTTAACTGCTTCTTTCGCGGTGCCGATAATATGCTTAGCTATTTCATGCGCTGTGGTCATGGAGTGGCGCGACGCATAAGTTTCAATCAACATTGCTAAATTCATACCAGCAACGATTGCCCATTTGTCTTTACGTTCTTCTACCAGGCTGTTGGCTTGATTAAAAGGAGTTCCACCCCAAAGATCAACTAAGAATAATACTTCATCTTGATTGTCGAAAGAGGCAATCGCTTCTTCCATTTTCGCCTTTACATCATCAGGTCCTTCGCTCGGCAACAATGTAACAGCTTTTACATTCTCTTGCTCTCCAAAGATCATTGCTCCAGATTGCAAGAGACCCTCAGCAAATTCACCGTGACTGGCAACGATAATTCCTACCATCTTTTTACCTCCTCTTATGATGATTAAGACTAAAATAACTTGGCAAGCTCTTAAAGTAGTCATGTTTATTTTATAAAACGCTTTCAATAACAATAAAAAAGGCATGAGAAAAAAGCAGGTTAAATGAAGACAGGGATATAGAAGTGCCCTTGCTCTTCGCTTTAATCAATACCTTTCACTCATGCCTGATCGAATCAGTAACACGTAAAATACCATTACAGGAATTATTTAATTTTGCACTGAAAACGCTTAAAATATATTTTAAAATAATTGATTACTTAAATTACTTTAATAAGCTTCCATAAGTTATTATAGCACCCTCGTATTACCCTTTCAAGAGGAATTTCCCGCAACCATTTATTCATTAAAAAGGCTGATATGCTGGTATAAACAGAAACTTTCCAGCCTGTATCGGTTGCCTAACAATTATTTGTTAGATTTCATCTTGAAATTACGTTTGAGGACATCAAAGAAACTTAAGGATCGGACCATATGATCCGGATCAACATATTCCCGCATTGCTCGAAATACTTTTTTCGGATCTTTAGAAGAAAACGTAAATGTCCCATTCTGTTTCGTTTGAATCGCATAACGCGGAATCCATTTCCCTTTGAACATAACGGAAGCAATCACGTAATCTACTTCTTCCCAAGGAATTTGGATAAATTTACGAGCGTCACGTTTATTAAAGAATTCAAACCCTTTATCTCCAATCATAATCTTCCCATAATCTGAAACCCTTATATGTGAGGTTGCATCAATAACTAAATCGACTTTTGTATTGATAGATTGGACCATTTCATCTCCCCCCATTTCTCTTAATTAGTATTATACACGGTTTGGGAGGATTCGCAAAAGTAGTTTGGGTGGGTAATGTGCTATAGAACAATGAAGGAGAGTATTATGCCTTTTGGAGCCAAAGTTTATTTATTTCTGAAAAACCAGTTTTGGAAAAGGGATAACCCTTCGTAACTTCCACTCCTTCTGTATCCATAGTATTGCCAGCAACTAATAAACCTCCTACTGGGGGCTCTCGGAGTTTAATATAATCACAGTATATTTCATCAAAAGTAATAAAACATCTTAATTTTCGTACAGACAAATACATTCCCGCTCTCTCTTTGTACCGATAGCTATCTGGACTATTGTAAATGGTCTGGCGGGCTATTTTTATGTGATTTTCTTTCTACTTCTTCAAAAATAGTTTCTTGATCAGGTCGCTGCGATTGTTCACTCCATTGAGCAACTTGACCTTGTCCCGTTTGTTGATAAAGAAGGTTTTGTAGTTGCTCTATCGCATTTGCTAATTCCTTTACATCCTTCTTTGTTGCAGGCTGTAAATCTTCTTTTAATAATAACGCAACCTGGCCATTGGGTTCTAATGCGGCCCACAGAACATCATCTATCCGCTGAACACTTTGTTGTCGTAGCTTCATTTCTAATTGATCGACCGTCATTCTTAACTTTTTTAAATTTTGTTCCTGTAAGACACCATTTTCGATTATTATCTTAGATTTTCCTGTTATTAGCTTTTCAAATGAATCTCCTTTTATTTGCACGTATTCCATCACTACTAACGTCAAAACAAGAACAAGCCCTACAATTAAAGTACTCCATACACTCTTACCAGCTATTGGTTGAATAAGTAATGATCCAATTCCAACCATGATTACTGTTTGGGTAAGTGTCATTTGCGATATAGATTTTCTACCCGCTATCCGTAACAAAAAAGTCCCACCAAGGACGATAATAATTGCTTTCCATAATAAATCCCATTCCACTCTAAGTACCCCCTTTATCTTTTAGTTTTGCTTTAAGCTTTCGTTTTATACAAGTTAAAGAAAGAGGGTATTTTAGGAATACAAATATAAAAACGTATTTTTAATGTTTACGAAGTTTATTTTTGAATTTTGATGAATCATTAACGAATCGGATACAATTTCTCATTTGGGTTAAACTAACAGAAACGATAGCCTAGGAGTGATTGCATGTTGCTTACAGGGAACATTATTTCTGGAGAATTTGATGAACGTGTAAACGAATTTTCGATACAAAAAGTAAAGCATTTCACCACAGAATCGAGCATAAAAGAAAACCAGTTAAAAAGCTTACATGATTATTTAAAAAAGCATCAAAATGATGCAGATGGTCAAATCATTACGTTATACGATCAAATGCCGATACGGTTGAGCCAAGAGGAAGTTAACCTCATTATAAACGACCTTGAAAAAATTCAGACCATGTATCATTAGCAAAACGTAAGACTACCATTAAACAACTGTGTCAATTGCGGATGGGGTGATTTTAAGGGGTACAACGTATGGCTGAACACAATGATTAATTTAATTTTTTCAACCTATTATTTTTATTCAACTGTATCGGCCTCTTCAATAACTATTCATTTAGCATCTTTTTTAAGTTTTTATAACTGATTTCAATACTCTCCAGTTGATTTCTAGTAGTTAAATCTTGTTCTACTAAAATATATTCTGCACTTCCAATCTCCTTCGCCGTTTTGATGATTTCTGAAACTTCCATCATCCCATCTCCAATTTCCGTGAAGTACTCAGGCTGGGAAAATGGAATGAAGGCATCAAAATCAATTACTGCATTCTCATCTATACTTTCAAAGACATTTACCGGGTTCGTTGATGACGGCATATCCTTTTGGTGAATAATCTTACATCTCTCTTTTACTTTTTTAAGATAATCAACAGGGTCTACACCACCCCTTAACGTCCAATAAGCATCAAATTCCAGCTTTACCAGTTCAGGATCTGTGTTTTCTAATAGAATATCAAGGACATGTTCTCCATCAAATTTTTGAAACTCTTGGAAATGATTATGATAATAAAAGTCGAGCCCTTTTTCCTTACACATTTGCCCATATTTATTGAGTGTTTTACTAAACTCTAAAACTTCTTGTTTATTACTGAAAAATGCAATCGAACAGCCAATTCCTCCGCTTCCCAGCTCTAAGTTATAAGCAATCGCCTCTTCAATTATTTCATCAGTCAGAGGTGATACATGCATAGAAATTGCTTTAAGACCCAGCTCGTCTAATCTATTTTTTAAATCTTTCGCTACCAGTCCTTCTATCTTCATTTCCTTATCAGCATCATGGATAAAAAATTCTAAATTTTTATAACCAATACTGGCAATTCTTTTTAATGTAGAGAAATAATCCTTTGCCAACTCATCACGTACTGAAAATAACTGTAATCCCATAGATAATGTCATATGCGTCCTCTTTTCTATTTTGAGATCGATTACATTTTGAAATTTAATTTATACAAACCACCAAGACCGCTTTCCAAGATTTGTTCTTAAACATTCAAGATAGAATACACTCAAATTTCATAAAGCGGAATCGTTTATTTAGGAGTCTATAGCCACTCAAAAATAATGTCAAGAAAAATTCTTATTTGTCTGTTTTTTTATTGTTTTAAAACATTACGCAATATAGGAATACCTATTCAGGTAGTTTCACGCATAATTAACACGACTTCCTTTTCCTCTCCTTTAATCTTGCCCATAAGCATCTGAACTAAAATAATTCCGTGGTTAGTAGACTTATTGTGTTAACCTTCTTCGATGAGACATCACAAAATCCAGCTATATTTTCCTGTCATGTTGTTTCCTGCTCAGAAAAAACTGCCATCTCTTTGGTCTTCACTAAAAAAACTATAAGAACCTGAATAAACAATTCAGCTTGTTCATCCAGGTTCTATCCGTTTATCCAACAGCACCATTCTGCTTTTTTAATTTAAATGTTTAATTCCTGTCTCCAACATTTCCATCTGCAACAGTGTCTGCTCGTCCGTAATTGTTTTCTCTTTCCCATTTATAACAGCTTCATATAAATCATCATATACACGACCATAATCGCCATCTACTGACTTCACTGTTTCCTCGTGGACAGTACCTTCTTCATCGATATACGTCAGTACACCATAATGATTTATTGTATCTTTACCAAAATCCATATTGTCAGGCATATAAAATAACTTTAAGTGTTCTTCCTGACGATCTTTTGTTTCTTTGATAAAACATCCTTTTTTACCATGCACAACAAAGCTCGGTCTTTCTTTCAGTCTAAAATAACTGGATTTCACAGATACTTTTAATCTGCCATAATATAAATCTAAATCAAAATAATCATTCATTCTTCCTTGTCCCAGCAATTGTTTCACATCATAATGGATATCATCCGGCTTACCAAAGTAGCTAATTACCTGATCCAGTGTATGGCAGCCATGTCCGTACAGAAATGACGAATTAGGATCAAACGAATCGGCAGACTCCGGTACCTCGGGACGGTAATAATCAAAGTGCATCTCCACCTCTAACAAATCCCCAATTTTCCCTTCTTCTATCACTTTTTGAACCGTTAGAAAATCACTATCGAAACGCCGATTTTGATATGCCTGTACAATTAATCCTTTCTCTTTTGCCAATGCAAATATTTCTTTTGCCTGTTCGGATGTTTCCATAAAAGGCTTTTCAACAAGACAGTGCTTATTATGTTCCAAGACGCGTTTTGCGTACTCATAATGGCTATCATGTTTTGTGCAAATGACAATGAGTTGAATATCCTCATCTTGTAGTAATTCATCTAAATCAGAGGTATAATGTACTCCTTTAATCTTATCCCAGCTATCATGTTCAGGATTTCTCCGATAAATTGTTTTCACCTTTATATTCTCTCTTTGCAGTACGAACGGCAGATGGTATCTGTTCGTACTTTTCCCATTTCCAATATAACCGATTGTAAGCATAGCGGCCTCCTAAAATAGATTTATATGTAGTTTCTTTTATTATTACTTATAAATTATACTGGGTCAAAGACTTCATACAGCAGAACAAAAGGTACCTCATTCAATGGATAGATTTAACCAGAAGGCAGGTACTTATTTAGAAACCAATATTAAAAACCTTGGATAAACAAACTATATTTAGCTTGTTCATTCAAGGTTTAAGAATCTATCAAAATTGAATTTTTAACTACCTATATCCTTTGCTCAGTAGCATATATTGTCCTATCACTGCGCCTTGTAATCAGTCCAATCAGCATGTAGATAGAATGTTTTGGCTCAGGAAAAAAGCAATACAGGCGATACCCTTCATCTAAATAAAGGTAGTTATCAATGCGCCCCAAACCAATGTAAATAAAGCTGCAAAGATCATTGCCAAGGAAGAAAAGACAGATTCCTGTTTTCCATATTCTAATGCTTTATTCGTACCGACACCATGTGCGCCCATTCCTAATGCTAATCCCTTTGCAATTGGTGTCTTGATAGATAGCCACTTAATCACTTTTGGACCAACTATGCCTCCTACTATCCCCGTTATGATAACGAAAACTGTCGTCAATGTTGGCAGACCGCCAATTTCTTTAGATACTTCCATCGCAATAGGCGTGGTGATCGATCTTGGAAGAATAGAAACAATAAAATCATCGCTCAAATGAATTAATTTAGACAACAAAAATGTCGAAATCATTGCCACAAGTGTCCCAGTCGTAATACTGATAACAATGGTTCCGATATATTTTTTGATAATCGATAAATTTTTATAAATAGGTACTGCAAATGCAACCGTAGCCGGACCAAGCATATGCGATAAGAATTTTGAACCTTCCATATACTCATTGGCAGACACATGCATGATTGTAATTAATGCAATTAATAGGATTGGTGCTAACAATAGCGGATGAAAGATAGCCAAGTTCAATTTTTTATAAAACTTTTTTGAAAGGACATAAATCAGATACGTTACAATCGTAAATAGTACAATTATCAATGGGATTCCCCCTTTTTCTTAGCAGATATTTTTTCTGCCGTCAAAGCAGTGATCCCCATGACAATCATCGTACTGATAACAATCAAGAATACAATCGCTAATCCCTGCAAGCTGAAAATCTCTTGGTAATTGATAATTCCTACTGCGGAAGGGATAAAGAACAGCAACAACTCTGCCATTAACCATTTCGCACCTTGATCTACCCACTCTAACTTGATGACATTGCAGCACAACGCCACGAACAAGACAAATAATCCAAACATTGACGCTGGAATAGGCAATGGAATGAAATATTTTAACACGGCTCCTAAAATCAAAAAGACATGCAAAAAACAGATTTGTAAAATAACCTTTATGATTTTCACTGGCTTCCCCTTCTTTAAATAGTAATATCGAATCAACTAATTCCATATTACGCTGTAACCCTTCATTCGTAAAATACATATTAATCATCATTTTCATAACTAAAAGTTATAACGGGGAGTTTAAAATAAAATCAATAAACTTTCTTCCTGCATTGGAAATATACTTCCCTTTTTTCGTAATAACAGCCAGTTTCCACATAATTGTCGGTTCAAAGGAGATGATCTTAATATCTTTTGTAAACAGACGGTTACAGATTGACTGTGGCAAAATGGCTATTCCCAAATTTGCAGCAACCATCTCAGACATCAAATCCCACTGCATGCTTTTAAATAGAATTTTGGGTTCAAATCCAGCTATCGTAAAGAAATGATTTCGTATAATTTGGTTTAAGGCAAAGTCCTCATGATAAAAAATAAATTCTTCATCCCTCAAATCCTTTACATTTACTTTCTCATAGGAGGCCAGTGGATGATCCTTATGCACAATCAGTTTCATTTCCTCTTTCACGATCGGATAGACATTAAAGATTCTTTCATCTAAAGGAAGTACTGCCACACCAAGCTCAAACTCGCCCTCTTCCACACTTTTTACAACCCTGGCTCCCCCGTATTCGGTAATGTCTAATTTGATATTAGGATAGCTTTCATGAAATTTCTTCATAACATCCGGGAAAAAGAGACTTCCAATAAAAGGAGGAAGGCCAATATTCAGCTGTCCTACTGATAAATTCGTCAAATCACTTAGTGTCAATTTCATTTCATCTACTAAATTGGATATTTCTTGCGTGTATTCCAGCACCACATTTCCAGCATCTGTTAGATCTATCATCTTGTTTGTCCGAATGAATAAAGGAGTCCCTAGCTCCTCTTCTAATGATTTGATTGATTTGCTTAAAGCCGGTTGGGAAATGTGTATTTGTTCGGCGGCTTTGGTCACGCTTTTATGTTTTGCTACTTCTTTGAAATAGGTTAGTTGTTTTAGTTCCATGGTGGTTCACCTCTGGTTTTTATTATAGCTAATATGTTGGTTTTTGGTTAACCGATTTTAAATAGCACAAATATAATTGCCAAATTAATTAAGATAATATATGGCAGGCTCCTTAGTTTATAACCAACGAGCCTGCCACTTTTTTGAGCAGTATAGACAAACTTAGATTAACATCCCCAAATATTTTTCAAAGTTTATCCCTTCTATTTCAGGAACCTTTTCTTTCGATGAATCCTGGATAGCTTGTTGGAGGAAGGCGACAGCAAGCTGTACAGCATTTTCTAGATTATCATCACGCATCATACTTCCCATCATGACCGAAGCAAATAAATCGCCAGTGCCTGAATAGCTTTTCCCGTTATACTCCATCTCATGGTAAAAGGTTTTATTCCCATCCAAATACAGGTTACCAATAAACTGCTCTTTTGAATCAATTGATGGAGGATTCACACCAGTAATAATGACTTCAGCAGCCGTTGCTTGCTGTAGGTTATTCCCTGCTTCTTTCAACGCTTTCATATAATCCTTGCCATTTGAATAGCTATGTAATTTCTCATAGGATAATCCAGACAATAAACAGCATTCTGTCACATTTGGTGTAATCACATCTGCATGTCTCACTAATTCTTTCATTTTCTCCAATAGTTGACCGGTAAAAAGCTTATAGACTTCTCCATTATCTCCCATTACCGGATCTACCAGCAACTTTGTTTCTTTTCTATAAAACGTATCTAAAAAATGAAAAATATTTTTGATTTGCTCTCCACCAGTCACAAATCCAGTAAAGATCCCATCAAATGTTTCCTCGGACTTGTTCCACTCCTCTGTAAAATGGTTCATTCTAGAAGTGAAATCTTCCCAAAAATAACTCGGATAACCGGTTTGTGCAGATAGAACTGCTGTTGGCAGAGGACAGGCTTGCACACCCATGACAGAAAGAACAGGGATTGCAGCAGTTAAAGAGCATTTTCCAAAGGATGACAGATCTTGAATCACAGCAACTTTTTTCATACGAACCTCCTTGAACGAACTGAAACTTTTTCTATTTTATCATTTGAAGATTAGCTTGTCATTAAAGGCTCTAGGCGATAGTTTATCTCAGATTACGTGAACGTTTCCGGCTCGCCTTCCAACTGACCCTATCATTTTTTCATAAATTGACACTTAAAGGTAGGTCAATCTTCTGCTAGAGTAATAGAAAAATTCAAATTAGGAAGGTTTAAATATGGAGAATACCCCAGCTTATTTAAGGACACGTAAAAAAACACAAGACTTAATCATTACTTCTATGCTAATCGCACTCATTTTTATTTCTACAGCATTTCTAAATTTCAGACTGCCGATCGCTGCAAATGGAGGATTAGTACATATGGGTACAGCTATGCTATTTATTTCCTCTATTTTATTCGGACCCAAAAAAGGTGCCTTCGCCGGAGCAATCGGAATGGGTTTATTTGATATGATCGGGGGCTGGCTGTTGTGGACGCCTATCACGATTATAGCGCGCGGGTTGCAAGGTTACATTGTTGGTAAAATTGCTTGGTTTCAAGGCCGCAAAGGAAATAGCATCGCTTTAAACATTACAGCGACAATTGTTTCTGTTCCATTTATGATTGCTATTTATTACATTGGTGAATCCATTCTATACGGAAACTGGATTACACCACTTGCTTCCATACCTGGGGATGCCGTCCAAAGTGTCTTAGGAATTCTTATAGCTATCCCAATTTGCGTTGCTTTAAAGAAGGTTTATTATTTTAAATAAAGAAAGGTAACGGGACAGCAGGGCAGGCCTTCCGTCCCGTTACAGTTAATCATCCCGGTAAAAATTATGTGTTTCTTTCAGTAGCTTGAAGCAGAAATAAAGAAAAATCCCGTTTATCTAAAATACAATCGTTGGCTCAACCCATTTGAAGACAGATAAAGCTGGCCTTTTTTGTTTTTCTGATTCTCAAGTCAGGATTCTTCCTTCAACGCCGTTTCCCAACGTTCGCCAATCACATTCATTAGTTCATCCACAGAATAAGCTAAATTGTATCCTATGACGATAACAAACGCTATCGCCAGGTGACATCAGCTTTTGTATGTTTTCTTTCTGGCATTTCCCACAGTTAAAGCAGTAGGATTAGATTATTTTAGATCAAAAAAGTTTAGCATAGTTAAACAAAGTCATTCATATATTTAAATGAATTTTATCCTTTTCTTCCCTTATCTAATATGTCTTCAACATATTCCTTTAGATCATCATTATTTTTACCCAACATAGGATACAACTCCTTTAATGCTTTTTATTTTTAAATATCTTGCACTTGAAAAGAGGTTTTTATACATGAGAATAGAAATTGAAATGAAAGATGAAACATATGAAAAGATAAAGAATGTGATTGACTGGATTAATTTAGATAATTCATTTCGTGGGAAAAGTGATACTCCAGAAGCCAAAATTGAGGATTTTATAAAAGGGGCAGCAATTTCTAAATTATTGGATGTAGAAACAATGTCCCCTTTACTAAATTCCAGTGCCGTGGATAGTTTAGAAATTAAAAATCGATTTAAGGAGATTGCTAAAGAAAAGAAAATTAAACAAGTTGATATTTGTAAAAAAACTGGACTTAAAAAGGCAAACCTTAGTTTGATCTTTAATAATGAAAAAACGTTGAGAGCTGACACTTTTTTTGCTATTTGGCTGACATTAGGTTGTCCACCTATCCATGAATGTTTATACATAAAAAAAGCTGACTGAACAGCGATAAAACGAGTAAAAAAAACTCGTTTTTTTATTTTTTTTGGAATAGTACAAGTTGCCATCACCATAGGTTTAACTAAACTAAATAAAACAAACCAAAAGTTTTGAATAATTAAACTTCAGAATTTGAATCTCTGCTGGCTATATTGTAGTAACAGAATTTGCAAGTCATATAAAGAAGATTAGAAAAAACGAGTCCATCCTTCTAATGAATTTATGTGCGTAAGACTTTTCGTGGTGTCTCAATCCTCTGATTCAAAAAGAAAGGGGCTGAGAGGATGACGGTTTTCGAAAGCTTGGTCATATGTATTTCGTTTGCTTCTTTGATTGTAGGCGTACTGTCTTTTCACCAAAAAAAATAACCACTCATATCGCCTAGCAAGCAATTAGTGTGGTTATTTTTATTGATTTGTGAGCACCCTTTTAAAGAGCTACTGCACAAGCCCGCTTGGTGTTACAGCACCAAGCGTTTTTTATATTGTATGACTATTTATATATAGAGATACCCGATTTTAGCCTTTTTAAAGAACTTTGACCAAATCACAACCGGGCTTCTCTTTCAGTTTGAGGCGGCGTAGCTCCCCGTACTGGAACGTATGCAATTGATACGTGAAGAACGGGCTTGCACAGGATGCGCTGACTTCTACGTTGGCGATTGTCATGGGCGTTCTGTAAAAGTTCCCCTTTCGCTAACGTGCTTCTCGCGTGTTGTGGTGACTTCGACGTTCGGCACAGGACATGTCGGTTTTTAGTCGAAGTTCCTCTGTTTTCGATGTGTCATTTTCACCGGACTTTTTGAACAATCTCTAGCAGCAATATTCATAAGGGTGTAAAGGTGGTTTAGCAGGAAACCTCCATTTTGGTGTAAATGCCGGGTCCGACCAATGCCAAGCACCTAAAGCCGCTGCACAGGAATCAATCGAATGGCTGTGATTAGCAACTGTTTCTGGTATTCCGAATAGCTGTTGATGCTCTAGCCAATTTAGTAGAATCTTTCTCACTTCCAAGTCTTGTTTATACGCTAAAACATAATTCATTTCTGTCTGAGACAATCTAGAACCAATCACTGCACCAGGATGTACTTCCACGATTGAAATTGGGTGCAATGATGCTTGTGTTTCGATTTCTCTGCTGAGCTTGATTCCCCTCAATGTTAAATATACCATGCGATTTAAAGTCGGGGGCATGATTGAGCCGGCTTTCATTCCGATTTTGACAATAAACTTTCTTAATGCACGATCCGATTCCCTATCCCCTCCTCCATCTTCATATGATAAAGGGGCATCAATACCAATTATGACTTCATCTAATTGAGATTGTATGGAAACCTCTTTTAAAATATCTTCATCACTTATATTGCTCATGCTCTTAACAAAACTCAATTGCCTTTTTTGTACTTCGAATACCGTAAGTACTGTATCTTTGTGGTTACTCGGTCCTGATAAATCAATTCCTATAATTCTCATCCAATCCTTCTTTCTTTTAAAACTACCCATTTCTAACAAAAAACAAGATATTTCTGCGTTCGTTAAGCAGTACTTCCAAATGCCTCGGATGCTTCAACCAATTCCTTTGAGACCTGTCGGATAGCTATTCTTCGCTTCAATGTCACAAAGTGGTCCGTGTATCAATATCAACTGTTTTTAACCGTTTCATGATATGCTGTGCATTAGAACGACCCACATCTTTTTCAATTTATTCAACTTAATCATCTTCAGAAGAAATATTTCAAGTCCTATTGATTTAGCCCAATATAATAATTTCAGGCAGCATGTAATGAATCTACACGTTTCCCTTAAAAACGGGTAGGCTTTCTTACTCCTTTCTTTAACCATTTCGCTGTCAATGTTTCTGCATCTAACATCTCTTCTGGCGTACCTTCAAATATAATCTGACCGCCTTGTTTTCCTCCTCCTGGTCCCAATTCAATTACCCAATCACTCGCCGTAATAAAGTCTAAATTATGTTCGATTATAATAACAGAATTACCTTTGTTTACTAAATTTTGAAATACCTCTAAAAGTTTTCCATTATCTTTTATGTGCAGTCCTAAAAATGGCTCGTCTAACAGGTAGATTTGCCCTTCTTTTTGTAACTGGCTTGCAAGTTTCAGGCGTTGGATTTCTCCTCCGCTTAGAGAACTTGTCGTCTGTCCTAAAGTTAGATACCCTAATCCTACGTCTTTTAGCGTATTCACTCTTTTCATGATCTTTGGTAGTTTAAAATAGCTCATAGCCTCATCTATCGTTAAATCTAATATCTCCACTATATTTTTATCATGATATCGATATGACAGGGCTACGTCTGAATATCTTGTACCACCACATGCTTCACATGGTATTGTCACAGGATCTGCGAATGCTACGTCAGGCTTGATGATCCCTTTTCCTTTGCAGACAGGACATGCTCCTAAGGAATTAAAACTGAACAAACCTGCTGGTTGTCCTGTATCTTTTGCAAATATGGAGCGAATATCATCCATTATTCCCATATAGGAAGCTAGTGTCGAACGATTAGAGATACCTATACTTCTTTGTCCCACCATTATGGTTTCTGGATAACTCTCAAGGAATGCTTCCATCATTAAAGAGCTTTTACCTGAACCAGATACTCCGCATACAGAGACCAAAACATTTTTAGGAATATTTAAGCTTACACTTTTTAAGTTATGATTACTTGCTCTATTTATTGTAAAATAACCCTTTAAATCCCTCGGATTTTTGTTTATTTTTAGCTTGTGATTTAGGAGTGTTGCGGTTGGAGATTCTTTTAGCTCTTCTATTTTTCCTTGGTAGACAACTTCCCCGCCATTTATACCTGCTCCTGGTCCCATCTCTATTATTTCATCCGCAGCTTTTATGACTGATAAATCATGTTCAATTACGATTACGGTATTATGTTGGTCTTTTAAATTTTTCAGCATCTGTATTAACATATCCACTTCTTCTGGATGGAGTCCCGCACTTGGTTCATCGAAAATATACGTGATATTGTTTAAACTGCTTCCTAAATGACGAGCAATTTTTACCCTTTGAGCTTCACCACCGGACAGGGTGCCCATTTTTCTTGAAAGGCTCAAATATCCTAAGCCCATGTCAACTAGTTGTTTGATATGCGGAATTGCTTGGAGTGCTATCGATTCTCCCATAGAATCTTTTATGTTCGCTAGTTCTTTTAGTAATTCTTTAAGCTCTAATTGATCATATTCTGCAATATTTAACCCATTTATTCTACATTCTAATACTTTAGGGTTTAGGCCTGAACCTTGGCAGGTTGGGCATAAGAATTGTGTTGTTACAGCTAGGACATCATCTTGGGATACTCCTTTAAGCTTTGAGATGTCTCTATTGATATAAAGTCGTGTAAATCGGGGCAATAACCCATCCCAATCATGCTTTTGCGGTCCGTGTTTAGTGTGAAATGGCGCATTAACCTTTTCTCCTTCTCGGGGTCCATATAATAGCAGTTGAAGTTTTTCCTCTGGGTAGTCTTTTATCGGTCTATCTGGATCGAATAACCCGCAAGTCATCATCCAATTACCTTGCCAACCGGAAGGCGATAATGGTTTGAATTGCACTGCATACTCTCGAAGTGACTTATCTAAATCGACCATTTTATCGAGATCTGGCGCAATAACCTCCCCAAATCCACCACATTCTGGACATCTACCAAAGGAACTTTGACTCGAAAAATCGGTGGCAGAACCTATCGATGGCTTTCCTATTCTTGAGAACAAAAGTCGAATCAATGGGTTTATATCCATATAAGTGCCAACTGTTGAGCGTGAATTGCCCCTTAGAGATCTTTGTTCCACTACTACAACCGGGCTTAAGTTTTGCATAAGATCAGCGTGAGGTCTTTCGTATCTCGGCATTTGATATCTTACATAATGAGGATAGTTCAACGTCATTTGTCTTCTACTTTCTGTTGCTAATGTATCGAAAACAACGGAGCTCTTTCCTGAGCCAGAAAGACCAGTAAATACGATGATTTTTCCCTTTGGTATGTTTAAATCTACATTTTTTAAATTATTCTCTTGCAGCCCTCTTAAAATAATTTCATCTTTTACTTCGGACATTCCGTCATCCTTTCTGATATTAACTAAGAAAATTGTTAACCTTTGGTTCGCCAAGGAAGAAAAAATTGCCTTCTAACATCAAACAATATTTTGTTCTGCCTTATTAGCTTCTTCCCTTCCCCATAACACGTTCTGCATAACCATGCCAAAAAGCCCAAGTATTATTGTAATGATTCCTATCACTTGAAAAATCTTAACCACACCATATAGTTGTACAATGAAGCCACTTTTAAGGACTATCAAATCCATAAGCTGATGTTCCGTTAGTAATATTAAAGACCCCACAGAATTTACTGTGGAGTCTCCGCATTACAACACTTCTAGAATTATGATACCGGCGGACCGTTCTCTATTTACACAAAATTATTATTTTCAAGTTTTCCCAACGTTCGCCAATTGCATTCATTAGTTCATCCACAGAACAAGCCAAGTTCTTAATAGGTATGTTGACTTGTGATGGCAATAGCCCTTTGTTTAATCGGTTAAGTACTCTCTTCGTTCCGCTTGATCGGTTGATTCTCTCTCCGCTACCCTACTTTCACATCCGAATCTTCATCCTTGCCGGCTGTTTTATGTTTAACAAGTTGTCTGACAAACCAAGCAAGTACAGCCAACCAAATAACCATTCCTAGAGTCAGAGAAATACCATAGTCCAAGTTAAAGCCTTCTGGTGCATAAAACCAATACGTACTCACTACCGCTGTCATGAATAATGCTGGAATACTACAGATCCAATGAAACTTGTTATTTTTCACAAGGTACATGGCTGCAGTCCATAGCATTACCGTAGCAACAATCTGATTCGACCCACCCACATAGCGCCAAAGAAAGCTATAATCAATCGTAGAAAGAAATAGCGCTGGTCCTGCTATAGGTATAATAAGTAATGCTAATTTCCCTTTTCCTTTAAAGTCTTTCTTTGTTACTTGAGTCAATAATTCCGCAAGCATCATTCTTGAAGAACGTAATGCCGTATCACCGGTCGTAATTGGAAGAACGACAATACCCAATATCGCAAGAATCCCGCCAAATGTTCCTAGTGTTGTTAGACTGATTTCATTAACGACTCCAGCAGGCCCTCCCGCTTCCAGTGCTGTGTTCAATGCACCCGTACTACCGAAAAAGGTCATTCCGGCCGCTGCCCAAATCATGGCAATAACCCCTTCACCAATCATAGCGCCGTAAAATACTTTTCTACCCTCACTCTCTTTTTTCAATGTTCGAGCTAGTATCGGGCTTTGTGTACTATGAAAACCAGAGATTGCACCACAAGATATGGTTACCATTAATAATGGCCAAATTGGCAACTCTCCAGGATGTAAGTTACTTAATGTTAAATTTGGGATTGAATAATCAAAAAAGAACAACCCGATCCCAATTAATACAGCCATAAAAATTAAGATTGCTCCAAAAATCGGATAAACTCTACCAATCACCTTATTAATTGGTAGAATCGCTGCAAGTACTAAATAAGCAAATATAATAAGAAGCCATGACGTAAAGTTAAGCGGTGTTATTTGTGTTAGTAACTGGGCAGGTGCCGCAGTAAAAGCTGCTGCTACCAAAACCATTAATAATATCGAAACAATCGTCGTGATGTATTTTAATTTTTCACCCAAATATTTCCCGACAATTGTCGGAAATTGCGCTCCATTATGCCTAAGTGATACCATTCCTGAAAAGTAATCATGTACCGCTCCAGCAAAAATACACCCGATAACAATCCATATAAATGCTACAGGACCATAAAGAGCTCCCATTATTGCGCCAAAAATCGGACCGTTCCAGCGATATTCAGAAGCTGAATTAAACTTGCTCTCCACCAACTCATTGGCATGTAATCAAGACCGTCGTTGCTTGTATAGGCAGGCGTTGGATTTTGGTCATTAATTCCAAAAATTCGCTCAACCACCTTCCCGTAAACGAAATAACCAACGATTAACAACAAAATAGATGCTATAAAAGTAACCATCGCCGAAACCTCCTTTTTTCTAAAAATTTAAATATAATAATATAACGAAAAGAAGGAAAAATCAATAATATTTTCAATTTATTCTATAAATTCCCGCTATTTTAAGTGGATTGTTTTCATTTAGTCAATTATAATTCCAACAATTTATCCTTATTTATAATCTTTATATAAATATTACTAACATTTCCTAAGAAAGCCCTGCCACTTCAATGTGAAGAGACAGGGCTTTTGGATAACATAATTTTAGCGTGCGTTTATAGGTTAACTCACAATTTTCACTTTATCATTTGCACGTAAGTATCTGATAAAGCTCTCATTATCAGGAGATATACCAGAGATTCTGAAAATACCTACGAACCTATATCTATTAAAGCCAAGATTATCTTTATATTTTGCAAATACTGCCCTTTCACGTCCAGATTCAACCTCTCCCATATAGTTCTCGCTTCTTTCTTTAACAATTCCTCCATCTTGGTGAGATTCATCAATATATGACCAATCTTCTGCTAAAAGATTAAGCCACCCCCCAGCTACTGATCTAGTACCCCCGTTTTCAGTAATTGAAAGTTTAGGACACCATAACCACGTTTTATCTTTCACCCTAAAATAACTCCGTTGGTATCTTTTGGCGTTTTTCCCGAATACAGTATTTGCTATATCCTTTATATCCATGAACGATATATCATCGTAAATTGTTAGATATTCTTGTTGTCTCAATTGATTTAATTCTTCTTCATATGTTTTCCACTTCAATATAGTTTTTGAAGATTTATCTATGATAGCTGATACAGTCTCATTGATTCTATCATTTATCTTCTCTAACGATTTAGTAGCATCAATTCTAAAGCATTGGAAATCACTGATAGATTCTTCATTAACAGCCGAGATAATATCATCCATGCGAAGTTTATCTTCTTTTTGATTATCTTGATGGTACGCTTCATCCACTTCTATCCCAATATGTAATTGCGGAAAATACAAATCCATTAAAGCATGGGTGCCATTCTGGCGTTTTACATATTGCTGGCTAACAGGCTTGATGTCCATGTTGTCTAGTTTGTGCCAGATTGCAGTTAAAATATAATTCTCGTAATCTTTCCTTTTCGTACGTGAAAAGGTCTTTACTAAATAATCACGTTTATTCATCTCTACACACCTTTTATTAGATCATTTCTATTTTCAAGTCTTCATTATTAAAGCTGAAATCTTCTTGCTCTTTCTCTGTGAATAGCGACTTTTTACCATTTGTAAATTTTCGAACGAGTGCTTCAACCTTTATCATATCATACATATGATAAGGCTCACCGTAACGTTGGATAGAGTAAACTAACATTAAAAGAGTAGAGAAACATCCTCTCTACTCTTTTAATCTACTTAATTTAATTTAATTCTTACTTTTCCTGTAATCTATCTAGCAATTTATATATTTTAGACTCTCCTAAATTAGGTTCAACTACTAATTGATTTTTATTGCTATAGTTTGAAGCACTTAACGTTTTATTACTACTATTCAAAATCGATATCTCTATTTTACCTTCATTGAACTTTATTTTACCTTTATAACTTGTATACTCAGTCTCTGATATACAGAAAAAAACAACTACGTCACTTCCTACCAATGACTTAAATAGCGTAAACAGACCGTTGTCATAAGTGGCTCCTTCATCCTCAAGTGGTCTCACAGAAAACATCTTTTTAGTGTCACTTGTATCTTTAGATATATTTAATGTAACTCTCTTCTCTTCACCTTGGATTCTAAACACTGTAGTGAAGTTAACTACATCAATATCTATAATATGATGTACAAGAATATTCCTGTGTTCCAACTCAACCTTAATTCTAGGACTAAGAAAATCGCTTATTATAATACTTTCTTTTAAAGGTGTGTTTTCTTTAAAAAAACTGACCACTTCTTTGATATCTAATTGGTCTTTACTGTCGAATTTTAATGGTTGGTTTTTGTTAAATAGCTTCATTATATCTGGTAAATAAAGGAATGGTATAGAGATCAGTATTGTAGATAAAAAAATTAGTACTTTATCTGCAAAAGTTTTAGCGTCGCTAATGTATCCGAATAAGGACAACCACCATAAAAACACAATAAAGTATGACAAACCTTGAAAAAGAAATAAAGTCTTTTTATAGATTGCACTATTCGTAAGAAGGTAAACCATCTGATTAAAATCTTCTTTAACCATGTAGCTTTCAATTAGTTTTTCATCTTTATTAATCCTAATCTTTATGTCTCTTGCTATGTCATTTGCTTTCTGAATCGAGCGTTCATTAAATTGACTAAATACTATAGAGGTTAATGCTAGAATAGCTGCTACAATTGCTGTTACCCATCCAAGATGTTGCACAGAATAAACCGATATATCATTTAAAAATTTACAAATACAATTAACTTTCAATGTTCGGCTCGCATTCCTTTATAAGTGTCTTTGCTATGGCTATAACTTCCTTTATCACGCTCAAGTCATTAGTCATTTTATAAGTAATTAGCCCATTCGTATATACTTTCACCGAACTTTTCCAACCTTTAAGGTTTAACCAAGCACTTATTCCAAAATGTTTATTAATTTCAATTTTTTCCACTTCAGGTATATAAAGATCTTTATTTAGTTTAGAATTTAATGGCGTTTTTAATGTCTTTAATTCCACTTCATGGTTCAGCAACCTTGCTAAGACGTTAGACAAAACCTTTTTGTTTTCAACAGCAGAGGTAAACAAGTAGAAGAAATTTTCCTCCCGAAAGAACGAAACCATATTCATCTTCCCGTACTTAAAGGAATTCGACCAATGCAATTCACCTGAAGTGTTACTTGGAGAATCGAAGGAGAGAGCATTAAACGCATTCCCCTCTTCGTAAGCTATATCTTTGAGTTTTTTATCAAGGTGAGCAACATTTTGAACTTCTAATATAACCAAGCTAGTTGACATTATCATGACTCTCTCCTCCTTTTAGCTAGCGTCTTTTTCCTCTTTCAGAATGAAAGTATTTTTCAATATCTCTTTCTTTATCTGGTAATAATTTCTTAAGGTCTAATTCGATTTTATCAATATAAAAATCATAGAAAGTCCTTGCTTTAAAAGCGTTAGGCAGCAAAGCATCCTCAAAAATTTGAGTACCTTCTGCTGATGTCCTGTCATCGGCAACTAATTGATTTATTATATTAAATATTTCATACGTTACTTCATCTAGTTCGTGCTCTGTGGAAGTGGATTCATTCAGTATTATTTTAAGCATTCCCCTAAAATCAATAGTTAAATCAGCCTGCACACTACCTTCTTCTAAAGGTAGCTCCTTGTAAATTTGAATTGACACAGATGTTATTCTATCGCTATTACATATCCTTTCAATTATATCTGAGTCCTGAAAAAGATCAACCCCACCCAGTTTTGCGTTTTTAATTCTCGGCGCCCCATTATTATAGAAGGTTAATGAATTTACTCCCTCTACATCATAGCCTGCGTCTTTAAGCTTTTTGAAGACCAAATTTATTACTAATAAAGTAAGCGGATCGTATTCAACTTCTAGAGCTTTACTTCTCATTTTGTGTTGTGCATAATATTGTTTTATTATTGCATTTCCCCATAAAGCACCGTTAATGGATTCAATCATTTTATTTACAGCTTTATTGTAACTTGATTTAGTGGTAATCAATAACCGGTTTTTATAATCAAATTTAACGTTTAGATTTCCGCTAAGTAGAGGCCTTTCTTCTTCTCTTTGGTCTGTCATGGGGTTCAAATAATAATCAGTATACCTACATGTTATATTTATGCTTTCTCCTTCTGGATCGGTAATCAACTGTATATCTGTGAATTCAAAGGAGTCTTGTTGAATTGTTCCTATATTAATATTTTCATTAAGTATGTCACGAAGAGTGGCAAATTCGAGACCTTCTTTTAATTGAAGATTAGCAATAAGGTAAGGTTCACCTATCGAATATCTGTCTTCTAAAATAGCTAATATTTCATTGAAAACTTCGTCTTCTGAAATATCATCATCTTGTATAAACTGCATCACAAAAGCCAAGCAATTATCCTGATCTTCTTGAAAATCCACTTCCAAGTCGTGTTTCTCAAGGAAATAATTCTCTATAGCTTCAAGTCTTTTATTTTTATTATGTTTTATTTTTCTTGAAAACACTGATTCAAATTTAGTGATCGACACAATTCCCCAACTACTTTCTATTTATATTATAATGTTTTATTTCTATTCCATATATGAAGAAACCTTCTTTTTACACAAATTCATTTTTATCCTATATTTGTTTCTTGAGCGAATTTACAAACATCACTTAAAAAGCATACAAAACATCCTCCCGAAAGTCTTTATCTGTAAATAACCGTCTAGAAAGCTGATCATTTGAGTTTTTCATCGCCATAAAACTTTTCAGAGCCTGTGGTAGCTTTGAACGGACAAAGTTCTCACGCGAGATGTTTTGATTGATGGATAGTAATTTCACCGCCAAGCATCTCTTCTCTTATCTATGCAAAGAAAATACGTTCACTTGATTTAAATTCGATTTCAAACCGTTCATTGACGAAGTTTAAGATGACGCTAGGTCGATCTTTTTCATCATCAGACATACCTACTGTGCCGCTATCGGTTAATCTAGTGGAATCTTTCGCTTGTCCCAATCTTCCCTTCAAATGTTTTTGAGCAGATAAGACGTCAGCTAGAATTCATCATTAAAATTACAATTCGCCTGTGGCTTGTTTTTGGCAACTTTCTCACGACCGTTTACCATATACAAGTCCTCCATTTGTGAAACAAGCAATTTGACTGGTATATAAATACGAACAAATATATTTATTCAGCATGTTTTTGTATCCGGCTTATTCCATATCTATCAATGTTTTATAACTTCTATCACAGGGTCAACAATACGATGCAGTTCTGCCAGCTTCCCTTTTTGCTGATATTGCTATGATCAGAATAACACTTCGGCAATAATTCATCTACAAATTGACCTTTGAAATCTTTGAATTATATAAATTATTATCCCAATTACTATTAACGCAATAGTAACCTTTCTAAATTTCCTGCTGAATATGGTTTTCAAGAACCAGATGTTTAACAACAAAGGAAGTAAAATTCCACCTGCTATTCCTCCTAGAAGCTTTATGGTAGCTTTTCCTGATAAGTATTTGGAGAACTCGTCTTTCCCCGCCAATAATTCATAGGATATTTTAAACTTTTTAAGTAACTTTCTCGGAGGATAATCATGATTAAATTTCTCAACTAAAGGATAAATCAACGAGCCAAGCAAGGAAAGTGGAATGGTGGTATTGTTCTGGGCTACGATGGCGTTGATAAAGAGCTTAAGGTGAATAAAGATGAAGCTGCCATCGTCCAAGAGATCTTTGACATGGCTTCTAAAGGACATGGCTATAAGAAAATAGCGTATGACTTAAATAAGCGCGGCTATAGATCAAAGAAAAAGAAAGAGTTCTCCGTCGGATCTATTAAAGGGATATTGGATAATCCAATGTGTATTGGTAAGATTCGTTTTAACCAACATGAGAACTGGTCAGAAAAGCGCAGACGAGGGAAGAATTCAAACCCTGATGTGGTAGATGGTACGCATACGCCTATTTATTGAGGAAGCTTTGTGGAATCAAGTACAGGAGAAACGTAAGAAACGTTCCCTCCGTCCTGCTCAATCAGAAAAGCCTTACTTCTTAGGCCGATTGCTTAGATGCCCTGCCCTGATGGCGGTTATGGAATGGTTGCTGCGAAGGCAAAAGGAAAAAATGGAGCTGTCTATCGTATATATCAGTGCGGACAATACAAAAATAAAGGGAGAACCGTTTGCCAAGCGAATACAATAAGCGCTGATAGGGCTGAAAAGTATATTATTGATGAGCTTAAACGCGTTGTTATGATGCCTTACTTTATCGAGAAATTAGTCAAAAAAATGAATCGAGAGAGGATTAATGCTGAAAGTCCTCTACAGGATGAAAAGAAGCGATTATCAGTCAACAAACAGAAGACTGAAAAACATATTGATAACTTAGTTACGATGTTAATGGATGATCCTGATCTCCGGGATATTTACAGCCAGAAGCTCAAAGAGCAAAAACAGCAGCTCGCTACTCTGGAATTCAACATGTGTGGAGAACCAGCTTAAAAATGGCAGTAAAGATCTCATCAATGCAGAAGCACTCAAGCACACCTACTAAAGAACCTTGACACTATTTTGGACCATGCAGATGTAGCAGCAAAAAAAGGACTTCTTGCTTTGTTTGTGAAAAACATTCAGATCACGAAAGAAAAGGTTTCTTTTAAAGAAGGCCGTCAGATTAAAACCATCAACTTAATGTTTGATTTCACTATCGAAGCTCTTCAAGGAGGTACAGGCGTCCTTCTTAATGAAATGTGCACAATTGACTGTATCGAACCATTTGATTTTTCTATCTTGGATGATCCAGCTTATAAAGAAAAATCGTTAAGGGAATCACTCGGCTCCCTTAACCTTTTACCCTTATTTATGATAAGGTTCACCGTAATATCTAAATGAGGATTTATCATTTTTCATTAGATAAGTATTCACTAAAGAATAAGCGCTGATTAAACAATACTTCATTCAATGGTGATTTTCCTTCCTCACCACTAATGGCTAGTTGAAAAGAATCAGGAATTTATAGACTGGTTATTCCGATTTTTCTCTGTAAGTTCCGATTGAATAATCGGCAAAGCCTTCAAGATATCCTTCACCATGAAGTAAAATATAACAACTAAAATTAAATCAAGAATAAAGGATATTACAAATAGGTGAATGTTTGGAACTTCACTAGCCACAATACTTCGATTTAAGATTTCTGTACCGAGGAATAATATATAGTAGAAAGGAATGATTAGTCCTAATCTGTTACCTATATTAAAGGTTTTGTTATGTTCCTCAAAGTATCTAGACATCGTTGAGAAAATATTCCATAAACCATATAAATTATAGAATGGAATTATGATTCTTGCTATGGATCCTAATGGAGTAATTGGATAATCCGGATTTAATAGTCGCAAATCTGTATGTACCTTATAGATCCATATTAAATAAATAATACAAGTTATAAACCAAATGACACTATTGGAAATACTCACCGCCCAATCTACCCAGGAGATTAATAGATACACTTCATAAAGATACGCGTAAAAAAAGTTTGTCAGTGCAAGAATACCACCTAATATCATTCCAATAATTAAAAATATCTTTAAAACATTTCCAGTTGCTTGGTTGGTTAAATTCATCTAATCCCCCGCTTTGAAAGTTTTTTGAAAGGCTAATATTCGACCATAACCTCACAAGATATACGACTTTAATTATAGGACTACTTTGTTAATTCATTAAGAGTATTTAGTCCCGTATTACTTTTTTAATCAAACATTTTATAGTCAATACCATCCGTTTTAGATTCTGTTTAAAATGACCTGAACGGCTGATGTAAAAGAAAGGTTTGCAATATTTTTGGATACCTGGTGTCTACAGACTGCCATTTAAGCAAACAGAAGCAGGAACTCACTAAAATATAGGGCTATAATCACGCCTGCATGAAAAATAAATAACAGTTTCATCCTGTTTTCTATATTTTCCCTGTTCCTGTTGTCCTCTTTCAATTTGAGACGCTATGCTTTTCTGTTTTCGCCCATTCAGTTTATTAGAAGGAACAATCACAAATCGATAGGTTTTCCCATTAACTTAGCTTTAATTGAAGAAATCTTATGCACTGTCTGCAATAAAAATGGCTTTCTCCAATACTTCCGGCTTACCCTATTATTTTTTCATAAATTGACACTTAAAGGTAGGTCAATCTTCTGCTAGAGTAATAGAAAAATTCAAGTTAGGAAGGTTTAAATATGGAGAATACCCCAACTTATTTAAGGACACGTAAAAAAACACAAGACTTAATCATTACTTCTATGTTAATCGCACTCATTTTTATTTCTACAGCATTTCTAAATTTCAGACTGCCGATCGCTGCAAATGGGGGATTGGTACATATGGGCACAGCTATGCTATTTATTTCCTCTATTTTATTTGGACCCAAAAAAGGAGCCTTTGCCGGAGCAATCGGAATGGGTTTATTTGATATGGTCGGGGGCTGGTTATTGTGGACGCCTATCACGATTATAGCGCGTGGATTGCAAGGTTACATCGTTGGTAAAATTGCTTGGTTTCAAGGCCGCAAAGGAAATAGCATTGCTTTAAACATTACAGCGACAATTGTTTCTGTTCCATTTATGATTGCTATTTATTATATTGGTGAATCCATTCTATACGGAAACTAGATTACACCACTTGCTTCCATTCTTGGGGATGCCGTACAAAGTGTCTTAGGAATTATTATAGCTATTCCAATTTGCGTTGCTTTAAAGAAGGTTTATTATTTTAAATAAAAAATGGTAACGGAACACAGGGTAGGCCTCCCTCCGTCCCGTTACAGCTGATAAGATAATTTATATAGTCTGGTGAAACCAGCACCTAGCAAGAAAGACATCCTTCGCTCTATTCGCTCAGCTTAAAACTAGGGTGCCTGTCAAAGTGCTTTTATACGCATATTCATGAACTTTTGTGCTTATATATGACTTATTTAAACTGTATATTTTTCTTTAGCAAACTTTATAAATTTAGCAACGCTCCAAAGTCTGTCTCGATGTGATTCAGGATATGCCTTGTGGTATGGTTCTGGCACAACTAAAATAACCTGTTCATCTTGCATCTCCTCTAATTGATTTACAGTAATCCCTTGCTGTAACGTCAATAAATGCTTTACCGATATCCTATTAGCCTCGTTTAAAATCTGTCTCCATCTATCTTTACAAGTAGTTTTTGCACCTAAAAAGATGATATTGTTAGAATCATAAAGTTGATCTGCATACTTATTATTAGATGGGAGCAAAAAATCCGGTTTCTTATTCCCTTCTGTTTTTCCAGGATGGCTAAAAGGAATGTTGGTTTTTCTTAATATAAAATCAATATGGTGTTCTAGAGATTTCCCGGCTCTGCTTTTTCTTCTATTTAGTGCGCTATTTGCAAATTCTAATAGTGGTTCTATCTCATAAAAAGGCTCTGTTAAATATGGTTTATAGATATTTTTTTCTATTGCACGAAATACACTGTATTCCGTTTCAATCCACTTTAGGAGCATTTTATCTGGATCAAAGCTCTTTCTCTTATATACTTCTGTGTATAGTTCCCTTGCTAACTCTGCAAGTCTTATTGTTTCAGGAAATTCCTCAAAAAGTGCCGCAGATTCATTTATTTTCATTTCCAATTTTTGTGATAGGTCAGTATCCCTCTTTTCACCAGCAAAGTAAACAGCATTATTATTAATAAGCGAAAGAGAAAACGTCTCCTCAAAAGTCTCAATTTCTTCTTCAGTATCGAATATGCAAACCTTAAAATTTTCGTTATCTAAAGGAATAAAGATTATTAAGTTTCCGACCTGCTGTTCTTTTTCGTATGGGGAATTAGTCCAAAATCGTGTAATACGATATTCATTTCTTGTACCTTTTCCATAATATATTACTCTGCTTTCAAATGGATAATATCCATCAATATGCATTTTAACATATTTATCTTTATTTTCCCCTTTCACACCTTCTTCTTCAAAGAATATATTCCATGCTCCCTTGGCTATATGTAACCCTTCTTGGTGTGCATTAGTAAGTCCAACATCATTTGCAGTTACAAACTTACAATAAAAGCGACCATATTGCTTGGCCGCCTGAATCACTTTTGTTAATTGTTCTGAATTATGTGGTTGCATACCGAACCCGACCTTCTTCCACAGTGTCTCCGATTGTTTTATCCCGTTCTATGGCTTGTACCATTTTTTCTGCGACTAGCTGAACTACAGGAACAGCAACACTATTGCCAAATTGTTTATAAGCAGCGGTATTACTTACTACAATCTTAAACGTTTCTGGAAATCCTTGCAAGCGAGCACATTCACGTGGCGTCAGCCTTCTTGGATTTAATCCTTGCCCTTGCGGAATCAGAATTTCACTGCCATCTTTATAATATCTTGCACTTAAAGTTCTACTATAAGAATCTAGATCTGCAAGACCATATCCAAAACCATTTCCTTTTTTATTGTGCTTTTCTTTATAGGCCTTCAAATAATCCCAAAGTTTGTCTGATAAAGTGTATTTATCTTCTACATCATTTTCTAAAATTGTATGTAGGGCGGGACCTTCTTTCGGGATTTCAGGGAATTCGAATTTAAGAGGCTTTTTAAAGCCTACTATATAAATCCTCTCCCTATTTTGCGGAACAAGTCCTTTGGCATTTAAAACATCAGCATACACTGTATAACCAAGTTCCTCTTCCAGAATTTTCTTAATAACCTTAAATGTCTTCCCTTTATCGTGGCTTCTTAAATTTTTTACATTTTCAAGAAGGAATGCCTTCGGTTGTTTTTCTTTAATAATACGGGCTATATCAAAAAATAAAGTTCCTTGCGTTTCATCAAGGAATCCATGTTCTCTACCTAAAGATTTCTTTTTACTAACTCCTGCAATTGAGAATGGCTGACATGGGAAACCAGCCAATAAAATATCATGATCTGGTACTTCTTTTTCGTCCACACTTCTTATATCTCCAACAGGTTTTTCACCGAAATTAGCCTCATATGTTTCTTGAGCTTTTAAGTCCCACTCGCACGAAAATACACATTCTCCATAAAGTTCAAATGCAAGTCGAATTCCTCCGATTCCCGCGAACAAGTCAATGAATTTATATAACATATTTTTAATCTCCCTTCAACTTGTTCTAGTTGTTCTAATTGTTCTAGTAAGTTCATTATAACAAATTATGATTACTTTGAGTCAAAATATGTGATAAAATAGTTAAGTTACTTTTTAACAATAACCCTCAACGAAAGGGTGAAACAAATAGAAAATATAGCAATTTATTATCAAAAAAATAATAAAGAAAGCACAGACCAAGCAGTTTTTCGTATCAATGAATTGATTAATCAATTGAAAAATCTCCATATTAAAGGAGTTTTTTTTGATAATTTCAATCAGAGTACAGAGTTAATGGAATTATTAAACTCTCCATTATCTGAAATTGATTACCTATATATAAATAAACCTCTTGAAAATGAATTTGATAATGAGTTAATTAATCAACTAAAAAAAGCTGAACAATTTGAAATCATTTATTATAGTGGAGTATAGATATACTTTATTATTAAAATACTCTAAAAACAATTACTCCGGTTTCATCAAGCAACTCTTTAACTTTTCTGCTGTTGAGCACTCCGTAGACTGTAATTATTGCTAATGATTTGAGCCGCTTATGCTTAGTTTCAATCCACCAATTTCAGTAAATAGATCCATTATCTTTTACGGAATTAGGAGTCAACACAATAGATTTTCAAATAATTTGAATCAGATCATAGGAAATCTGCTTGCCATTAACTGTAACGACCGGTTCTAAGTATTTTATGGAAGGGATCGAACCAGCAAAAATTTAGAATTTGCTGGTTCGTGATATCATAATTGATAGATGTGCCAAATTAGCATTATTTATACCAAACTTGAGATTATTCTGTGACACGGACCAAGGTAAAGTCAATGGTGGCGAATAGCAGTATTGATGCTAATTTTTGCTACAGATGAAATTGGAAGGTACAACTTTTTTTATGCTTCAAAGTTTTTGGGACACAAGGACTTTGGATTATGAAATTTTCTACTAATAAAACATTCATTAAGATGTAATTTACAAATAAGCCGTTAATAAGTAAGTGTATAGAAACTTGTCAATTAACGGCTCGTACGTTTTCTTTTACAACTAATGCTCATCATAGCCCAATCTTAAATAACATCTAGAAAATCATCCATAGACATCTGTTCGTAGTTTTCAAAAATATGTTGCCCAGTTTCAAGAAATCCCTCTGAAAGTAGGTATCTCCTAACACTATCTACCTTTTTCTCTTCAACAGATCCAAACATATAATTCTGTTCTTGAACTGTAATATTTATTCCCAGTCGAGCAATTTGTTCAATAACTTCTTTTGTATAAATATGAACCCAACGCTTCATTTTCTGTTTAAACGGAGTAGGCAACTGCTCCCAAACAGGGTTAACTTTTTCACAAATATTTGTGCTATTAAAAGAAAAAGGGTTAGATCCAATATTTCTTCCAATCATACTTCTTAGTGAATTCCTTATTTGTGTTTGTAAAATATCTTCATTCTCTTTCTCTAACTGGCCGTTAATATCTACTGGAACAATATAAATTAAACTACTATCTAATAAAGTTATTTCATTTATTACCTTGTAGCTCGACACTTTCTTTCCTTCACTTACTGTAAGGTATAAACTATCAGATTTAATCTCAATCCCAAAAATTTCGTAGTTCAAAGCATGTCCTAACTTTTCTTTAACTGTTTCGCTTATAGATTGAAGTGTATGAGACATTTTCTGTTGTTTCTGCTGAGTAACACCATAAACAATTTTTGCATTAATTTTTGATTCACTTTCTAATCTAAAGAAATCTTTTAAATGGTTGGGTGTAAGACTTAAGTATCCAGCAGCCTGTCTTGTTCCATGATGGCTCCAATCAACATCAAAGTTACGAACCTTGCATTCAATTAATAGGTACTCTTTCTCATTATCTTTATATAAAATTACCTCTGGTGTCACTGCCTTTTTCTTCCCTATAACTTCACTAAGTTTTTTTATACTCACTGGTTCAAGAGGAATTGACTTTTCAATAAATTTTAAAGTATAACCTTGTCTATTAAAATACGGATAAAAGTTAGATCCATTTGGATAGGGCAAACTTAAATGTATTAATAAGTTCAATTGAAATAATGGAGTTAATTCTGTTTTCATTAATCTTTACCTCCTATTGTTTGATTTACTATTTTTTCATAAGGGATGTCACCAATAAACACATCAATTTTTGGGTCTAAGAATTTCTGGATATTTGTTACTAAGCGATGTATTGTGTTCCCACATGTGCCCTTTGGAAGAAATAAAATAAACTCTACGATATTTAAATCTAGAACAACATTTTGCCATAGATGAAGATCCACCCCATAAATGTGAACCCGTTCCTCACTAATTCTTTTTACTTCTCCATAAATCTTAAATGGTTCTCTTCCTTTAGGAAATGTAAATTCGACAAAATTATTAAATACATTTGTGTTTAACGGTTTACTAAACCTAATCGTGATAGGACTGGCCTTAAAGGAAGTATTGATTAGACCTTTACTTTTTATCTTTTCTACTTCTACCCATGTTTTCTTTTCCAAATGCTCTGTCACATCCTGATAAATTGAAACAATTTGTTTCAATTGCATCCGATGGTCAGAAAAACTATCAGAGCGATTGGTAACCTTTCCATTTTGATATACATCATGACCGCCTTTTCCAAAATTACTAGGAAATCGTAAACTACCAACAGAGTGGAAAGAAGAAAAATATTGCCTTACTCCATGTAGTTTTTCTACAATTCCACCTATCTCTTCTACCAATGATACTGAAGAGACTTTATGTTCAATGATTTCATCTTTATTTAGATGATTTTTCTCGAACATAGCATTAAATTCAAATTTCATTTTTGTAAAACGTTGAGGATGATGGAATGATGTGATTCCTTCTAAAAAGTTGTCATACATTTTACCGGATATCCATAACGAATCTAGAATTGGAGAATTCTTAATATAATTCCTCGCAAGTCGATCTGAATACCTAGAGGATTCAACTGTGTACAATGTACAAAATCGCGAATTTATTTGTTCTATAAACCCTATTAATTTATCACTTTCATATATTGAAAACAATTCTTCATCTATTGGCTGAAGTGAGTGCTTGTTATCTCCAAATAGATTATTTAAATTTAATAACTCCTTTTTAACACGTTTAGAATCAAAAAGACTCTCATCGAATGTTTCAAAAACATATGATTTTAAGAGTGTATTTTTCATTTTATAATTATCGATTTGCTGTTTTGTACTTTGGGAGTATTCTTCGAGGTAATTAAATACATCTTCTCTAGACTTCCATTGATTTCCCACTTTTATGTTCCCCCTAGTAATAAATTTGTGTATATAAAAACCCTCCTCATGCAGTGATGAAGAGGGTTTCGTGGGAACGATGCGCTCTGTTGCGCGGAGTGCTAGGACTCAATGTTCCCAAACATTGAATGCGCTCAATTACGCGGTGCGCTAAGGCACAACATACTATATTATATATATTCAGTAGTCTACTACATATTCCACATAATTGCAATATTTTATTATTTCTTTGTAGCAGCCGTTGCTTGATAAGCATTTTGTCGCAATTGTTCCTTCAATAACTCAATTTCTTCAATTAACTCTTTATTCTTCTGTTGTTCATAGACTAACTTATCCTTTGTTTCAGAGTAATTATGAAACATATTTGGCATAAAATGCTTCATAACTGATAAATCAATCTTATCCAATACTTCTGGTCTAACTTTTGCCTTTTTACCATCCTTTTCATGTTGGTATAGAACCCTATGTTTATCCACTCCACGAATATGCTCTAAACATATACCACATTTGTGCTTCAGCCCATCTGCAGAATCAACATCTATATGCAAAGGATCATTATCTCCATATTTTCCTGATGAAATTGGCGCAACAAGAAGTTGTCCTTGATTATTATCATAAAGGACTACTGCTGGATGTAAAAATGTTAATTCTCTATTAAAATGCCCAAACAATTCTACTTCTACTATATGGCCTCTTGATAGGTTTTTTCTAAAAATGCGAGAAATACTATTTGAATGAACTTTTATGTATCTCTCTAGCCCCATTAACCAACGAATACCATAGTATTGGTTTTTCTTCATTATCTCATTAAATAATTCTGATAGGAGATCGTTAGTATCCTTCATTAAAGTTAAATCTTCATGCATTTTAGGTATATTTTCATATTGATTTTCTTTAAAACCTTTTAGTTTTTTTCTATATTTATTTGTTCGCAAAACTACCTCTCCCAATTCAAATATATTTTCTATTATACCCTTAAAAACTAAATTCTTTAAAGGGGAATTTTAGATATGAGTGTCTACTTACAAATAATTGGGTTTCCAAATTGTTCGTTAAACACAAAGTTAAACATGGTCGATAATATGCTATTGTCCTAACTATAATTGAATCTCTCCCAAAAAAGTTATTAAAGTACAATCTGAGCCTAGTAAAAAATTCTTTTCTCAGATTGTAAGCGAGTTATCTAGTCTATTTCTTTAAATTCTTTCTTACCACTCTTCACTAATAATTATTTCCACTCTCTGCTTTACCTCTACTTATGGTAAGGCTCCCCCTATTAATCCGAAAACTTCGATAAACCTGCTCCAATAACACCAACTGCATTAACTAATGAGGAAATATCATCTTAGAAAACGAGAAAGCTAAATTACTCCGCTTCTGCAACCCTTCACTTATCCCAAGTGATCCGCCAATCACAAACACAACCTTGCTCTTCCCATAAGTTGCAAGCTCGTCCATCTTTTTCGCAAGCTGCTCTGAACTCAGCATTTGCCCCTCAATTTCAAGCGCAATCATAAAAGCATCTTGGCTAATATGTGTAAGAATACGCTCTCCTTCTTTGCGCTTGACTGCTTCCATTTCCGCTTCACTCATGGTTTCCGGCGCTTTTCCATCTGCCACTTCGACAATATTTACTTTGACATAGGCACCTAATCACATTTTATTCCTCAATACCCTGCTTCAAGTATTTTTCTTTTAACTTACCTACTGTGACAAGGGTTATATTCATTGCCATCTTCCTTTACCATTTCAATTTTCAGTTTCGTTAATTCATTTCCTTTATATTACCATAGTATTTACAAAACGGCAGTAGATCTCTGTTTTCAACCCCCCTTATTTATCTAGTCAAGCTGCTGAAAAGCAACCCTTCCTGTTCCCCGCAACTTCACTAAAATTAGCTCTACTCACATCAAATCAACATTTCAAACTTATCGCCTAAAGCTCAAACTGCCTAATCAATCCGTTCATTTCCTCGGCAAGCTTCGACAGAGCTTCCTGCAACTTCTTCCATGGAACTGTTTGTCTGCTGGTAGACGCAGAGGTTTGTTCGACGCCGGCAGCTGCTTCTTGGGAAATAGATGCGATTTCTTCTATGGATTCAATCATTTCCTGGCTACTTGTGGTGATGCCAACTAAGTTTTCCGTTACAAGATTGATGTTATCTGCCTGTCATATTGAAAATAGATACGTTGATCTTATTAAAGCTTTTTCCGGTTGTAATGATTTGGTTTGTTCCTTGTTTTACTTCAGTATACCCGTCTTTTCATGATTCGACGACGGTACTTGTTTCCTTCTGGATATTCGCTACGATACCTGTAATATCGGAATATCTGTGACCGAGACAAGATGGAGATGCTGCCGCAGCAGTTCTTATTGATAAATCAGAGGAAAAACGGGCATTAAGATTAAAAGCTCGGAAAGTTTAAAATATGTAGAGGCTGGGACATGACAGTCAAAATACAGAAAGAGGAATTTCACGCTCAGGTTGATGTGAAGTTCCTCTTTTTACTTGGTTTTGCATACATCTTCCAATTTTAACTAAATAAATAGTACACCTATTGCTATAAGAAATTCCTTATCTTTTCTTCCATAATATCAACAAACCTTTCCGCAGCTCTATTTAAAGGAACATTTTTTAAATAGCATATACCAATACTTCTTTTAGGTATAGGTTCTGTTAATGTCACTTCATTCAGCAGACCTTTTCTTAAAAACTCTTCAGAGAATTCTTTTGTCACGCAAGCAACACCAAGATTAATCTTTGCAAATTCTAACAGCAGTTCATGTGAACCCAGCTCAAATTCTGGCTGGATTTTAACCCCTTTTGTAAGAAAATATTCTTCCACATATCTCCGGGAATTGGAATTATCCAACAAAATAAGCGGGAACTTAACCAACTCTTCCAGTTTGATCGGCTTAGATAATACTTTCCGATATTTTTCCCCGTACACAAAGGTATCCTGAATTTCCAATAACGGCTTTACCTCTAATAACTTGTCATTAACGGGGAGATTACAGATAGCAATGTTCACTTCACCCGCTTTTAAAGCATCTATGATTTCCCACGTTGTCCCATTGACTATTTTAAATTTGAGATTTGGATACCGATTATGAAATGTTTCTAAATAGGGAAGCAAAAAGAATCGCGAAATGGTATCGCTGACCCCTATTTTAAACTCACCAATGAATAAATTTTTAAATTCTAAAAGCTTTTCTTCACCAGCTTGTATAAATTGAAGTGCTGAACTTACATATTCAAACAATAAGTTTCCTTCATCCGTTAGCGTTACACCTTTAGATAGACGATTAAATAGCCTTGTATCTAATTCCTTCTCCAATTGTGCAATGGATTGACTTATTGCTGGCTGTGACATATATAGCACTTTTGCCGCTTTGGAAAAGCTTTTATTTTTACCAACCGTATAAAAAAGATAATATAAATCCAATTTACCTATCATATAATCCACCCTTATACCCCGTATTAGATATATTGACTTTACTTATATCATTAAAAGCCGTATATTACAAGAGGAGACTGTTTGGATTGTTAATGTTTAAGGTTGATACTTTTTAATAAAGAGTAAATCTTTTATCAAATATAGCTAGATTGCAAAGAAGGAGCGAATTATTGTGGAAAGAGTTGTAGGAACTATTACCAGGGGGCTTCGTTGTCCCATCATAAATACGGGAGATAACATTGAGGAAATTGTTGCGGATAGTGTATTAAAAGCAGCAGAAGTTGAAGGCTTTACAATTCAGGATAAAGATATTGTCACCGTTACGGAGTCGGTTGTGGCTCGTGCACAAGGCAACTATGCCACCATTGACCATATTGCTAAAGATGTTCAAAGCAAATTTGGTGATGATACAATTGGTGTGATTTTCCCTATCCTTAGCCGTAACCGATTTTCTACTTGTCTCAGCGGGATCGCAAAAGGAGCGAAGAAAATCGTGTTAATGCTAAGCTATCCGTCCGATGAAGTAGGCAATCATTTAGTGGATTTAGATACACTGGATGAAAAAGGGATAAACCCTTGGACAGATGTTCTAACAGAAAAGCAATTTCGGGAGTACTTTGGCTACAATAAACATACCTTCACAGGCGTAGATTATATCGAGTATTACAAGTCCCTGATTGAGGAATATGGAATAGAATGCGAAGTAATCTTTTCAAATGATCCAAAGACGATTTTGGAACACACAAAAAGTGTACTTTGCTGTGACATTCATTCACGAGATAGAACGAAAAGAATTTTAAAGGCGAATGGCGGCGAAAAAATTTATAGTCTCGATAATATTCTTTCCGAATCAATGGACGGAAGTGGTTTTAATGAGGCTTATGGCTTGTTAGGCTCAAATAAAGCAACAGAAGATAGTGTAAAGTTATTCCCGCGCAATTGTCAGCCTGTCGTTGATAACATTCAGGAAATCCTTAAAGAAAAGACAGGTAAAACGGTTGAGGTCATGATTTATGGTGATGGAGCATTCAAAGATCCTGTAGGAAAGATATGGGAACTGGCAGATCCGGTTGTTTCCCCTGCTTACACAACTGGATTAGAAGGAACACCGAATGAAATTAAATTAAAGTACTTGGCTGACAATCAATTTGCCGACTTAAAAGGGGAAGAACTTAAAAAAGCCATCTCTAAATACATTGATGAGAAACAGGATGACTTGGTCGGAGCAATGGAGGCTCAAGGAACTACTCCACGGAGATTGACAGACCTTATCGGTTCACTTTCTGATCTAACTTCAGGCAGTGGTGATAAAGGGACACCGATTGTTTTTATTCAAGGGTATTTTGATAATTATACGAAATAAGTGTTACTAGAAAAAACTTATAGGACAAGGGAGGATGGCTCCTTTGTCCTGTTTTTATAGGTTGTCGGGTGCTTGGAAGAGAACTTGTTTATATAATGGTATGTTTTCTTTTTTTGACTCGATGGTAAAACTCCACTTTTCACATGAGATATTATTTACTTATGGTAAGGTTCACCGTGATGTATCTAAATGAAGTTTTTTAAACTCTCCGTTAATTGCATACTTAGTCCTTCGACTCTTCTGTAAGCTAAATTCCCCATCTCAAGATTATAATCTAAATTTTGCTTTAACTCTGATTCAATATGAACGGTGTTCCGATATTTGTATAGTTTTATTAGGTCGTCTTTTAGTTGAGTATCAATTAAATTTAATCTATAACAAACCTCAATTTTTTGGTCATATCTTATCTTTGTTTTATCCACTGGTTTCTTTTCTTTGTAAAACGTAAGAATCTCTTTCCCATCATGAATTAACTCTTTTTTTAATTTCTCTTTTTTGGAATTGGGAACCATAATTTGAATGTTTCTATCTTGAAATAGCAGGTCCTGAACAGGTCTTTTAGCTTCGAACAAATCAAAAAGAACATAATTTATTACTGCTTCTTGAATAGAAACATACATAATTACTTGAGTTTTAATTTGTGCTAGTAATAATTCATCTTTTGCTTGTAGTCCTTCAAAAATTTTATATATAACACGACTATTTCTATACTCAACAATTAGTCTCTGTCGCAAACTATCATTCTTTATAAATGTGTAAAAATTTTTATCGTACCACTTTTCACTAGGTAAGTGTCCATAAACATAATCAATAATTTTTTCCTGTAATTCTTTTGAAAAAGGCATATATCTTATCTCCTTTTCTTAACTGATTAACGATTTATTACATCTCAGTTCTTATCCATTCAGATAATAATTTTATGGAATCTTTTCCTGAATATTTTATGTATACATTCCAACCAATGAGTTTTATTGTACGCCCTAATTTCACTCCTAAGATTTCATCAGTCTGCGCAATATATCCTTCAATTCTATTGTAAGGACGTAAAAGTATTAGCTCATGCTTTATCCCAAAATATTTTAGAATCTCTTTTGATGTTGTTACTCCATTTTAGAAATAAGATATGAAATAAGATATTTATTTGGGTATGTTTAATAATTCCCGCTAATAACTCTAAGTCACCTGTACTAGTGAATGCTTTTTTTTGCTTTGTGTTCAGTTTTCCCAAGATATTTAATGTTGCCCATTGACTTAAATCGAGATGACATGCAGTTCCATCATAATAATCATAATCTGTACACCCTCTTAAAAAAGAAGATATACTATTAAACCATTCTTTATATACAATTCCAGGTCTTTTAAAATACCTTTCACAGTAGTCTAACACTTGATGCATATGATATTCATTAATATCTTCATATCTAGATAATCCTAGGCTTTTAAGATTGTGAAATCTCCTTTTACCTTTAACTATATGAAACTCTCTATAACTTGGATTTAGACTTATAGTAGCCACTTTTGCACTTCTAAATCTCCCGAATGCAATAACTGGGGTGCTTCCTGGCACTATAGTACAATCTAGCGGTGGCAATTTCTTTAACCGCCTAAAAATAATTTCATCTAATGCCATTGCTTCACCCCTTAGTATAAAATAAGCCTGCTCAACTTTGGAAAGTGAACAGGCCTTATTTTCATGTTTTAGGGTCATCTAATCGCAACTTAATTTTTTTCCAGTGATTTTTCACTTGAGTGTGCATAAGATTTACAGTTTTAGAATCTTCATCGAATATCTTCTGTGCCCTTTCAGCGTAACTAATAAAATTCCCATGCCCTTTCTTACTTTTTCCCAAGTGAGAGTAGTTCTTATATAATTCTCTCCTATATGATTTACGACCGAATTCTTTTGATTTACGATTGCAAACCCTTACTTTACGATATGCTCTCGTATAATACTTGAACAGACTTTTTTCTCTAATTCGAACTTCTTTTCCATTAAAACTGAATCCTAGATAGTCTAATTTTGTCTTATTAAATTCTAAATCGGTAATCTGATTATTAGCATAGAAATAATTCCCTGTCTTTTCAGGTTGAATTTCTAAATTTGGAATCTGTTCCTTAATGTCATCCACAACTTTTTGATAAATTTGATAGTTATAGTCTTGGACGTCTCCTTTAATAGGAATAACAATAATTAAATCATCACAATATCTTCTATATAGTCCCTTTTGTTCTTTAACATATTTTTGTATTTTTTCATCAAAATCTAGCAAATAAATATTAGAACAAACTGAGCTAATACCTGCACCTTGGGGAATTCCATAACTCTTAGAATTTTTGTATATATTTTTATGCTTAAAGGCTCTGAATTCCTCTTCTGTGAAATATTTATAACTATTTTTTATTTCACTTTCAGTATACTTAGTCTTCAATTCTGCTTCTATCGTATCTTTTATGAAGTAACTAAATCTTGTTATATTCTTAAAAACATTATAATAATCATCAGGTAGTGTATCCTTTTTAAGAACATAGCGGATTTTCTCTTTAAGATACCTATGGTCCAATGTATCAAAGAAATTAGTAAAATCAGCAACAAAAACATATGCACTTTTTTGCACTTTAATAAAATCAATAACTTCTTTAGCGAAGTTAATATTGCTTTTCCCAGATAAGTTATTTCTATATGCAGTTGCAACTTCATTAATACCTAGTTCATTTACAACAGAATTATAGTGGTCATTTAGCTTGTCTCCATAGTACTTATATATAAAGCTATCAATGTGAGAGGCATAAAAAATTTTACGTACTTTTTCTTTTGGTTGTTTTTCTTTCCTGCTATACTTTTGAAATTTTATTTCAAAATGCATAAAAGGGTAAAATCCATGCTCAGCAACCCATCGAGGGTTCTGGATTTTACTCTTAACTTTATCAATTGATTTTTTATTATCAAGGTGCTTATAACCTTTTACACGATACTTTTTTTATTCATATTTGGCAGAGCTAGCAAGGGTATGTAATTGTAGCCTATTACTCTATCAAAGAACCCTTGCAAGCATACTCTCCTTTCAAATTATAGACCATTGCTAGCCTATAAAGAGGCTACTAAATGCACTAATAGCTTATACTATAATTAGTATATTGAATTGGTTGATTATGACGATTGGAGGTATCCAAATGCCAAGTTATTCAGAAGCGTTATCGATTGTAATTAGCTGGGTCAGCCTTGTGATTACAATTGAGATAAAGCTTGACAGAAATTCACCAATTTCCCTCATAACTACTTTTATGAGGCGTTAACTATACTAATTGTACCTTTTTTCATCAGAGTAGTCAAAAATATCTGATTAAAATTTTAGTAGTCTTGTTCATCAATAATTTAAATAAAACAAAAGGCCCCCTTACTCTTTAACGAGTATAGAAGTCCTTTTGTTTATTAGCTACTTTTACTAGTACTGTAATCATTAAGCTCAATCTCTACGAACGTTGTACCGTATGAATCCTGCATAGAAGGGATTTCACGGAATCGTTTTCACACTTTCAATGGAGAAGTCTTTGTTCTTTTTTGTTCGATGTCCTTCTTTGTTGAGTTTGTTGCAATGGACTTATAACCATTTCCTTCAACATAAAGGTTAAATATCTTTCGAACCGTTTGGGCCTCTGTTGGATTAACAACAAGCTTAGAAAGCTTTCTTTTGCGATTCTCCCCTGGAACACTTACTACATCATAACCAAGACCTGACCACCATTCCAAGAGCCTTCCTTTGCTCTTGCCAACATTCCCATTTTCACATCATGAGCAATATTATCTCGTTCAAATTCAGCAATGACCGCCAACATACGAAATTGCATTTTTCCAGCTGGAGTTTCTGTTTCGTAGCGTTCCATATAAGAGCGGAAATCAATGTTTCTCTTTTCAAGTTCTTCGACAATATTAAGTAAGTCCTTTGTCTTTCGAGATAAGCGGTTCACCTTCCAGACAAGCACCAAATCAAAGTCTTTACTTTTGGCATCATGTAGTAGTTGCTGTAAATCAGGTCTTCCCTTGATATTCTTTTCGCTTTTACCTCTATCCACGTATTCTTTATGAACAACATATCCCTCACGTTCGCACAAATCTCTCAATACTCTTTTAACGAATACTTTTCATTTGATATATTTATCTTCTTCTCTCATTTAATCTGGCTATATAAGAATCTATACTTTCAATTATTGCATTTAGATTTAAACCTATTCCAAAAAAATTAGGCTTCAGTTCGAACCATTTAGCTTTTTCAGCCAACTGAGAGGCTAGTATTAGTTTTCCACCATTATCAAGAATTCGCATATCTTCCAATTTCTCGACCGCATTACTAGTAGTGAATGAAGGTACATAAGGTAGTTCTGGTTCATCAGTATCAATGAGCGACATTGTTCCTATTACTTCGAAAGAGAAGCTACCTCTGTTTGACCTCAACTCCATTTCTATCATTTGAGTATCATATTCTTTATCCCAAAACACCGAATACCTAAACTCCCTTTTTTCACTCATAATTTCTGAAGTATTATCGTATGGGTCAACTACCTTTAAATCCCTCAAACGCCAACGAGGAGGCAAGAGAAAATTCCATAAGCCACCGTTACCTCTATTAGATGGTCCTAGTGGTAAGTTTTTATGATTAAATTGAAAGCTAACAATATTTGAAGATGAGGTTTGAGTAAAAGTTCGTAATTGAGTTTCCATTTTTCTTATTTGACATTGGTCTGAATTATATATCATTGTTCCTCCAACCGACAAGTTCGGACTGCTTCTAAGTCTTTTTGCGATTGATAAAGATTCTACAATTACATGAGAGTTTAAATCCTTTGGTATAATATTAAAGTTGGTCAGTTTACCATCTATATTTAAATAATCAATTACTGCAACTTCTAAATACATCTAAACCTCTCCCTTAAGATATTTTTCTATAAGAATGCAAAAAACCTCTTTTATTTATGGTAAGGCTCACCGTGGTGATTTGAGAGGCAAAAAATAGGCATTGGTGAAGTACCGATGCCTATTTTAATATTCATTGGATTATATCTTTACAAAGTGAATTATTATATTTCCAAACCCTACATATACCAATTGTTTAAAAATGCTTTCAGTATTCTCTATAGTAATCTTCCATTTCACTTCTATATTCAGCTTCCATTTCAGCTAGCCATTCATTATGGGCCGACATCATCATGCATACACCACTTAAAAAAATAGCTAATTCGCCAAAAAAACTTACTATATTCTCTACATCTAATTTTTTAGATTTATTAAAGTGTAAATTCATGTGTTTATCTGTTGGATACCTAAATTTGTCTGCTTGCCCATCAATATTATGAAGTTGATTAATATATTTTTCTACATTAGTTAAAGTCGTATCATCTTCTGGAGCCTGAGCATGTTTTATAATATCTGATTTAATTGAATTCCATAAACCTAAAATACTATGTTTCTTATTATTCATTAATCCTACTGTCTCCTGAAAGCTATACGAGCATTCTTCAAATAAGATTTCCTTCATTGCAAGCTCAATTGCGTTTCTATAAAGATAGCACATAGGAATAAAAAGCAACCCATTAAGTTTTCTATCTTTACTCATACAATCATAAAGATACTCAGCTGATTCAGTATAGGCTTTTACATATGGATAAAATTTGTCCTTACTATATGAATAACCAATTACACTTTGATAATAATAATCTCCACCTTCTTCTAAGAACACTGGTTTATACTCTTTAAACAACTCATCTTTTATATCTATCTCAAGCAAATAACTTTCTAAAATTTCAAATGCTATCTCCATCTTATTAGCAAAGGCGAATAAATCAATATGTGTCTGCTTTTCGAAGAATGATCTAATACCATAATGCTTTTTGTTATCAAAGGGTTCCCTTTTAATTGTTATTCCAAAAGGATATCTAAAAGAATCGGATTCCTTATCGATATCATTCATATCTTTTAAAAATGCTTCAAGCCATTGAAATGCCTCCCGATTTTTTACCACATTATCTTTTATGTGCGGATATACTGCTTCAAGAAGCAACGATAAATTATGAAACGTATCTTTTATAAAGTCTTTTCTGTTCTCTAAGTCTAAAGTGTATTTAAACCCTATTGCTTTGAGTAGTAGCTCAAGGCTATGTCGGTAAAGGTATGCTAATGAGAAAAAATATGTATCTAATTTACTGATATCTGCCTTTTCAAAAATATACTCAGTAATAAGGTGTGCTGACTCTTTAAACATTACGGCATACTTTGCAAATTCCTCTTTTATATCACTATTACCTTTTAAGACTATTAATCCATCTCTCTTATTTATCTTAAAAAAATCAGGATTTTCTCTCACCCATTTTACGGCCATCTATACTTCCCCCCAGAAGTGGATCTCCATTAATTCTTCTAGCTATTATATAAACAGTAAGTTATCTTAGTTTAATAGTCTCAAAGGGTTATATAATTGTTAATTATATTCAGTAAACAATTCATCTTTAACCTCTTCAAAATAAGCAGAGAACGCATTAAGCCATATGATTATATGTTCCCCTCTTGCTTCACCTCTTAATCTAATTCCTCGTCTATTTATTTCTTTGTAAATCTCAACTGCGTTTTCTAGTAACTCAAATACTTTATCCACTCTCTGTTTAGAATTTAAATCCTTAAATATATTAACTAACTCTTGACATGACCAAAAGTAATGCTGCCAACTTGCCTTTCTTTTCCATGATTCACTAGCTTCTGCCGGACTAGAAGCATTATAGAGGGTTTTAGCGAATGTAGGGACATTTTCAGGATCTGATACTAACTTTTCTAGTAATCCCTCCTCGCTAATTAATTCAAGTTCGTCAGGGTATATTAAACTATTTAATATTTCTATTGACCAAAATCTGGGCTTTGGAGTTCTTGGACCATCATTATCTGTCTCATCAAAAGACATTGGATCAAATAAGCGTCTATTATTAAATCCACCACTTGCAAAACCATCCAAACCAAAAGGGAATTGTAATATTGCTGCATAAGAAGTATAGCCGTCTATTACTATATAATCATTTTGTTTTAGTCTAAATGTAATATCACATAAACCTTTTATATATTCTAAATCCTTGGGTAAAATATCACTATTACCATCTGTGTTTCCAAATACAGTATAGAAGCCATCTACATCTAGACCAGTTAAAGTGTTAAGTAACTCGTATCTAAATTCTTGGTTACCTATTATTGAACTAGAGCAAGCAACAGTTAAAAGAACATCATTATGAATTTCATGTTCTCTTTTCCATTCTTCACCAATCGTTGATAGCTTAATAAGCTGTTCTAACCATGCGTTATTAAATTGCCTTATATAATTACATGGAATTATATAAGTATCCACACCTTGCTGAAGCTGAAAATCAAGTGCCTCATTAACTAATTGTTCTAGAGTAGTATCATCCTCTAATGCATATGTAGAGTCTACTATGTCACCATAATCGTAACCATCACTATGTTGAAATTTTGGGTTATAAATCTGGGGGTCAATAATAATTCTTGGGTGAGGTGTAATACTGTTATATTCCTGAATATACTTTTCTAACTGTTGAACCTTTAGGTGGCGAGGACTGAAAATTACCCCTCTTCCAATACCTAGGGAAAGTAATTCTTTAGCGGTTTTTTGGTCCTGATGACCAAGTTGATAATAAAAGCTTGGTCCCGAATATGATCTCATATAAAATCACATCCCAATTCATCTGCAATTGTTTTTTTGCGGGCTTTATATCACGATGTACTACCTTATGTTCCCATATATCTTTAAGTCCAAATAGTAATTTACCAAGAAAAGGTATTAATTCTTGCTCTTTCATTGTATCTTTATTCTCCATTACAGTAGCAAGATCAGGACCGTCTACAAACTCCTCTACTATATAAATAATTGAACCTTGAGCAGTTACCCTCTGATTAAATTCAATTAAACTCGCAACATAGGGTGAATCAAGTTTCATCATTACCTCAATCTCTCTTCTCAACCGCTCAATATTTGCATGTGGATTATAAATCTTTAACGCTACCTTATCTTTATGTTTATCTTCAGCTATAAAAACAGCTTTTTGCGCACTTGGCCTTAATCTCTGATTTATAGTGTATTCTGGTAGTAATGCCTGAACTTCAGCAGCGCTAATATCAAAAACCATTCCCATCTCCCCCTTGAGTGTTTATATCCGTTCATTTAAATCGTATCCTGCCCTCCAAACAAAATGGTTTGAAAGTGGAGTTGTCTTCTTTGGCCTAAAGACCATTCTAGTTTCTCTAGTTTCTGCATCGATTGATATCAGCCCTACATTAGACTGCTTAAAGGAGTTTAAATTTTTATATGCATTATAAATATATTTATTGTCCAATAATACATACGATTCATTTGAGAAAAGCCTGTTCCGATAGGCTTGGGTTAAAGCTTCTTCCCATTTACTAAGTTTCGCTTCAATTGAAACTAAATATTTATAAAAGGGAGTTAAGCTCTCATTTTTTATATAACAATTTAAACTAGTTTCCTCTATTAATTCCTTTTCAGTTAAACTAGTTAAGTTCGCTAATAGTTTCTTTTGGTTTAGTCCCGTTCTTGTTTTCAATGTTTTAATTGATATCGGCTTTTTGTGATACAGAATACTAGAAATTAAAATTTCGGTAGAATTTAGAGTCACTTTATTTTTATATAGACAGGATCGTTCATCTATTTGAACTAATAATATATCAGCTCTTCCCGAGCCAATTTCAAATTCTCTAGTTACTTTATAACCCTTTCTAAAGAATCTATTAAATCCAGTATCTAAAAAATTTTGAATCAATAATTCTTCACTTTCAAACCCTTTATCTGAATACTTAAAGGAATTACCTTTCATACATTTAACACTACCCTCTGCAATTCCAAATTATATTTAATTCGGTTCTACCATTATTCACCTATATCCTATCATAAATTTTATTATAAGCTATCGCCCCTTCCAATTAATTTTATATTTCTTTCTGTAAACAACTTATATGAAGTATTAATTCCCCCAGATAAATGGATTTTATTTGGTCATACCCTAGTTTCTATTCAACTTCACTATCTAACATTCAAATTCTTTAAACACCACTCCTTCTAAATCTTTATCAAACAAATAAAAAATGCCAGTCTTCCCACAAAAGTTCCCTTACCTAACTTTTCCTAGAAATGACTGACATCGATGTTTTTTACAATTTAGTTCTGCATCTTAATGTTAATATATCTGTTGCCTTTAATGCTTAATTAGTTGGATAATCATAGTTAATATAACCATTTTAACTTCCAGTTCTATTCTAATGATATCACTTTGTAACTTTTCTTACAAAATAACTATCTACAGGCAAATAGTACCATCATGTAATAAGGTTTCATCGACTTGTGTATAACATTGTAACCTCGTTTTTTGATATTTGAAGAGGATATCAGAAATTTTATTAAGAGTTTTGGACGATAATTTAACAATATTATCTAGAACTGAAATTCCTCTTCAAGTTCACTAATACCTAAATACCATATTTTATATTGATAAAAATCGAATCCTATCCTTTTTAAACCCTGTTTATTTTTCAATCAGAAATATATCATGAAATTCTAAACCCAATTGATTTGATATATTCTTTGCAACTGCCGGGCTAGGGTTTTTCTTGTGATTAACAATTTGGTTAAAGTAATTTTCACTTAATCCGGCATGTCTCGAAAACTCACGTTGGGAAAACCCTTTTTCAATTAACATTGCTCTTAGTTTATCGGAATCTTTAACAATGATTTTCATGTTTTAATTTCTCCCTCCTTTTGTTAGATGCGTGTTCTTCAAGATAAATAAAAAGGGAAAACCACGTTTAATAGACTGCAGCATACACACATTACTGTCACTCTATAAAAATGGGGTTTTCCCTTTTTAGTCCTATATTCAATTCTATCTTTTGACTGTTACAGTTATATTCTAACAATCTTTTTCTGTATTTTAAGAGATCAAACACATTAATCCACTTCATTTAAAAAACATCTTGGCTATTTCTTCATTTTCCTTTTTAGATATTACTTCTCTTACGCTTTCTTCAGGCATCACAACTGGGAATGTCATTTTTTCAATGCGACTTTTTATCCTCCCAGCAGGATACTTCTTTTGGAGTGACTGTATTGGCATATTAGATGTGATAATAGTTGGACATTTGTAACTCATTCGCTCATCTAAGATTTGCGTCAAAACTTCTTCTGACCAATCCGTTGTTTTCTCTACACCCAAGTCATCCATTACCAGTAATGGAGCATGCTTAAACGATTCCATTAAACTATAAAAGTTTCTATTAGAGTCTTTCTTAGAAAATGAATGCTTCATCTCATTTAGCATATTTACTACCGATATATATATTGGCTTGATTTTATACTTGATGATGAGTTCATTGGTAATGGCAATTGATAGAAGTGTTTTTCCAGATCCTTTTGTATTACTATAAAAGTATAATCCTTTCCCCATATCCTCCATCTCTAGAAATTGTTCAACATAACGTGTTGCAACTTTTTTAGCATATTGAGCTGCTCTTACATTTTCTCTTATCTGATAAATCTTTGCATCGAAATCATTAATCCTCTTATCTAAATACTCATCTGGGATTCTAGCAGTCTTAATTTTATGCAACAGTTCTTTATATTCTCTGCATTTACATATCATCATGACCTCAGCCCCATCTTCCCTGATTTTATGAATCAATCCAGAGCCGTCACATTCTCTGTACATACAATCATCTGTCGCCTTCGTTAATCTCCCCGGCATCTTGTATAATGGCTGAACCGAATCGTTGGAAGTATTCATCTTGGGCAATATATCCTGTAGTTTGTTCATCCTCTAAATCCTCCTGTTCATTTTTATAAGCTTGATCAAATATATAATTTGCAACATACCGAAATGACCGGATGTTATCTAACTTGTGTTTTGGCTTAAAGTTATCAAAGCAATCCTTTATCCAGCCAATCACTTGAGGAGTCTCCCAGCTTTCATCTACAACATTCTTAATCGCTATTTTGTCATTAGACGATAACTGCTTGTTTTTACTGAGATTCAAGTAGGTTTTACTAATTAATTCAAATTGATTGGTATCATAAATGTCAATTTCATCTTCAATCCATTCACTTGACGAAGAAGTCTCTGTATTAATTTTTGGAGTAATCTCTGCAGTAATCTCTGGTATTGCAGCGCAATCCTTTAGCTTCGAATCACTTTTTTCCACATTCGGAGAAACAGTTTGTTTACTCGAAGCATCATTTTCTTCCATTCGTAATAACTGTTTGTAATCATCTATTGGATATCCTAAATTACTTAAATCTAAGATGACTTTCACTAAGTTCACACGATATTGTAATGTCTTATCCCACTTATACCGAGGGTTATTTCGTCTTTTAACATAATCTTTTTCTACTATTTTACCTAAATACTTTCGAATCGTATTAGGTGACACACCGAGCATTACTTCTTCTGCCAACTCCTCAGCTTTTTTATATATCCAACCGTGTTTATAAGAATCTGCTAAATGATTGTCTAAGCGTTCTCTTTCTTCAAGTTTATATTTACCAGCATCTTTCATACGATCTATCCAATAAATCAATTGACCTAAGATCACGGCTTCTTCCGTACTACCTGTTAATTTGACTAAATCTTCTCTGATGACAGCTTTTTTTACTTTTTGCATTTAATACTTTCCCTTCTCACTAAATATGTTTTCAAATACAACTTGAGGTTTGTTTCCTGATTATCATCTCCTCGTCTACGTCCGCTATATTGATTTTTCAAATAAAAAAAGAGAAAAACCCAAGACAGACGTAGCAAAATATATACACGTAAGTATGTGTATATTTCACTACTTCCTCTTGGGTTTTTCCCTTTTTGTTGAGAAAGTCGATCAATTTATTTATTTGACTATCATTATACAACTATGATTTTATATTGCAAGTCTTTTTACTTTTATTTTATAAACACCCACTCACTATTGAATTTACTTCTTTTATTTTATAGGACTAGGAATATCAAAATTTGACAGTACACTATTTAAAGAACACTTTCCATTCACCATTAACCACCCAAATAATAAAGTTACTGATAAAAATTAGCAGCAATTAAGTTAATTATTCAGGAGAAGTATATTACTTACTGAAACAGCCTGCACGTAATCAACCTTTTATATAGCTGACAATAATAGTGAAAAGTGAAATCCTGAAAGTGTTCTGGCAACCAAATGTCATTCACCCAAAGGGAAAGGAGAAAAAAACAAATGCAAGATAAAATTATCTTAAAAAAAAATGCGAGACAACGATTAGAACTTACTAATACGGATTTAAAGTTATTAGCATTTTTAGAACAACAGCGGTTATTAACTTTGCAGCAATTCTATCAAGCTGCTAAACACTTATTCGAATTGGGGATTAAAGAATATAGTTTTAAAAATCGAATCAGAAAGTTTGAGGACTATCATCTAATTCGTTCAGAACATTATTCTAAGGGTTTTGAAGGGGAACGTTTTAAATTCTTGGCAATCGGAAGTAAGGCTGTTGATGTATTAATAGAAAATGGACTTCTAGACCAATCATACAACAAACCCAAAATATATAAATTTAATCAAAAGAAAAACTTGTTGCACTTTATTGCAACACAACAAGCAGCACTAAATATATTAACAACCTTTAATAAGAAAGCTATTAAAGATCCAAATACAAATAAAACAAAGTATCCAATCATTTATAATCAAACTTCATTTTCCTATTCACCAGCAATGTATTCATATACCGAATGGGTAAGAAAACATAAAAACCTACATCGACAAAATAACGGAGCATTTCATGCGGAAATAGCAAAATATATGACTACAGGAAGTAAAGCGGGCAATAAATTAAATGGAGCTACGATGACAATAGTAAAACCAGACTGGATTATTAAACTAAAAGGAACACCAGAAATAAGGGACGCTTTAATAAATATTGAGATGGATATGGGAACGGAGCCTATCGAAACCCTAGCTCAAAAGTTATTTAAATACGCAATCCTTGCTGAAAAGGATCCAGAAGTTCTTCATATCATGGATATTGTTATTGTCGATAACAGCTTATCAAATCGTTCTAGTTTTAGTGATGGAATTGGCAGAACAAAAAATATACTACAACGATTTAAGTCAGATCCAGCAGTTATAAAGAGATTAAAAGAATCCGGATTAAAACTTATCGTTCACCCTTTAGGACTAAATGTAAATCAATTATATAAAACACTACGTAAATACTGATTATCACTTTTCACGCACAGTCATTCATTTGGAATGACTGATACATAAAACATCATTGGTAACCATTATTGGATACTATAAATAAAGACTATTATATCAACACTTTCCCTTCAGTTACATCTCTCACCTTTTTATTCACTTTTACTATTAGTTACGATTAATAGTAACCATTATCCAAAGTAATGCACTCATTTGATAATCACTAACATCAAAATAGTCATTAACATATTAATGGTAACCATTAATAGAAACCAACTCAAACATTGACTAGCACTGTATTTCACTAACTTGATTGCCCTATTACTCTGCATAGTATCTTTTATTGGTAACTAATAATAGGTACCTTATATTATATTATCTTTAATAAACCACTGTATTAAATTCTAATGTTGTACATAAAAGTTACCCTGTTAGAAGAATATTAAAGCTAGAATAATGCCTTTTTTGATGAAATCACTTTATTTTCATATCACAAAAAAACAGTAAAGAATGTTTATATCCTTACTGTCTTTACGTATTCGTAGTAGTACGAGATCATTTAAATAATATCTTTAACATTCTCTCCGGATCAAACCCGCTTATCCACTCTCCATTTATATTGGTTTGCGGAACCGTTAATCTTTTCGTTTTTCCTATCAATTTCATCCTTGCTATAGGATTCAAGTCTACAATTACTTCTTTATAAGTGATATCAAAGGAGTTTAGAAAACTTTTTACCATTCCACAGACTGGGCAGAAGCTTGATGTATATACCGTGACAGTTTGATTCATTTGTTCATAACCTCATTTATTAATTCAAAATCCCTATTGAATCTCACTTGATTACTTACTTTTATCAATACAGGCAATCAATCTTTCTTCAATGTCGGTTGCAATTCCCTGTAATTCTTCATCTTCTACCATTTGAATTAAAGCAGTTGGTTTTGGTAGCCCTATGTTAGTTTTCCCTTCATTATCCTCGTAAACAACGATTTTACATGGAAGGAAATATCCAATTAGCTGATTCGTTGACAACACACGCTGCGCTTCTATAGGATTACATACTTCTAAAACAGTAAATGGATGGTCTAGTTCATATCCTTTCTTTTGCAATGTTTCCTTAATGTCAAACTGCCACTGAACACCAAACTTTTCTTCCTTTAAATTTACTTCCAATGACTTAATGGCATCTTCTATAGATTTGTTTGTCTCTATTGTGTAATGAAACATCTTTTGATTTCACTCCTATCTACTTAGTTTTTATTCAATATTTCCATTCCAATTATTCATTCCACCGACCATATCTTCAACTTTGAAACCTAATGCCTCAAGTATTCCACAGGCAGCTTTACTTCGGTTACCAGATTGACAAACAACCACGTAGGTCTTATCCTTGTCTAGTTCACCTTTTCGTAATGCAAGCTGACCTAATGGAATGTTGTTGGCACTTGGGATTTTACCACTAGCTACTTCTCCATTTTCACGAACATCAATTATGAATACTTCTTCTGGTGCTATTTGTTTTGCCATCACTTGTCATCCTTTCTAATACCAAGCACTCATTCCACCTTTTACATTGTAAATATTTTCGAATCCTTGTTTTTTCAGGATATTTGCTGCTTTTGCACTTCTCATTCCGCTTTGACATATAACAACAACTTCTTTATCTTTTTCCAATTTGTCTACTTGGCTAGGCAAATTGGAAAGTGGGATATTTTTAAACGGTTTCCGATGATTTGCTTTATATTCACCCGGTGTACGGACATCTATAAATTGAACACTTTTATCCTTAAATTTATCTTTTGCTTCTTGAACAGTTATATTCGTAATGCCCTTTTTGGGAATAAAACGATTGATCACAAAGAGTGCGATCAAAATAATAAAAATCCACTGTATAATATCCACTCTACCTTCACCTTCTCTTTTCTCAATTATTATCTGATGTCATTTTACCTTCTGTTCTAATTTATTCATTTGATTACTTCCATTAGACTAGAGTCAACCATATACCCGATGGGGTATGTTTTATTTAAAAAGAAAAAGGCTGTTAAATTTCCTTTTAGTAAGAAAATTGTTAGAACCTTTATCTACTTTTCACTAATAAATTTACTGCTTCTTTTACAAGTTCTTTCGTATCTTCATCATTTTCAATATTCTCTCGAACACATTGTTCTAAATTCATGCTTACAATTAATCCAATTGTACGATCAATACCAGTACGAGATGCTGATAATTGAGTAATTACTTCCCTACAATCTTTATTTTGCTCAATCATATTTAATACGCCTCTAATTTGACCTTCAATACGTTTCAAACGATTTATAACAGATTTATCATACTCCATCTATTATTCCTCCTTTACATGCACAACCTATAATCTCGAAACTACTAACACTATATCCTTTTCTTAATAAAAATCTCACCCCTAGATTAATATCCATTCGATCACTCGCTACAACATGAAGTGACTGATTCGGAATCTCACTGTAGTGTCTTCTCAAATAAGCGTAAGGTATCTGCATTGCCACATTTTTTAAAGTTCCTTTTTCGTTATAACCTCTTAAATCCAATATAACGATATCCTTTTCGCCAATTCTATTCTTACAAGTTATCCCCTTAATTGGGAAGTACCTTCTAAATAATTCATAACATAATAAAACAATAACTGCACTTAGCAAATATATAATCATAATTGATCACCTTTTAAAAGGATTACATAAACAATAGTATACCCCATAAGGTATACTGTCAAGATTTTAGTCGCTTTTGCTTTCTTTAACAAAACTTATACACATCATGAGAATAGAAAACAAATGGAGGATACACCAAATAATGTACCTCCGTTTCATTACTGTTAAATAATATTCTTCAGATTTTAAGTCAATTTATTTAAAATTATATTCAGTTACTATTTTTTCTCTACCAGTAACTAAATCATTAAAGTATTCATAAAGATTTACACCCAAATAGGAACCAGAAATGTTGTAAACATTCTCATATCCTAAATTTTATAATGCCATTACCATATTATAACTTCTTTGACCTGAACGACAGTGAATGTATACAGGTTGATCTTTTGGAATTTCATCAAGTCTCTGTCTAAACTCACTTAAAGGAATATTAACTGCGTTTTTAAAATGACCTGCATTATATTCACCTTGTTCTCGTGCATCAATAATAAAAGCATTACTTTCTACCAGTTCTCGAACTTGGGAAACTTTGACTTCTTTGTATCTGCCTTGTAATAGGTTTAGCCCTACTAAAGCGGCATGATTAACGACATCTTTAGCTGTTCCTAGCATTGGGGAGTAGGTCAATTCTAGGTCTTTCAAATCTTCCAACGTTCCATTCATTGTAATCATGGTTGCAATAACATCAATTCGTTTATCTACATTTCCTTTACCAATTGCCTGCGCACCTAAAATTCGACCTGTTGGATATTCATAAACCAATTTAAAATGCATCGGATTGCTGTCTGGCATGAGTCCCACTTTATCTCCCGGCATTAAGTAAACATAATCGTACATCATTCCTGCTTGCTCAGCTGTTCTTGCATTAAATCCAGTAGATGCTGCATTTAGATCAAAGAGATGGATGGATGATGATCCTATTACACCGATATTTCTATTTGGAATTCCATACATATGGTCTGCAGCCGCTCTGGCTTGTTTTTGAGCTGGCCCAGCTAGTGCTAGTCTTGTTTGTTTTTGTAACAAACGATGATACACTTCAATGGCATCCCCAACTGCATAAATATCTCTATCACTTGTTAAGTAATTGGAGTCGACTTTAATAGCTCCTGTTTCTCCAATCTCAAGACCTGCCTCCTTAGCCAAGTTGGTTTCAGGTCTTACACCAATCGCTAATACCACTGCCTGCGCATCAATTTTCCTACCGGAGTTTGTTGTAATATATCCATCAGAAATTTTAGCTAACCCATCATCTAGAATAAGTTCAACTCCGTGATCCACCATTTCTTTATGAAGGATTTGAGCCATATCGTAATCAAATGGTGCCATTACTTGATTTGCAAACTCAACTAATGTTACATTATAGTCCGCAAGTTTAAGATTTTCTGCAACCTCTACTCCAATAAAGCCACCACCGATGACCGCGATATCCTTCATACCTTTTTGCTTGATATATGAATTGATATTCTCAATATCGACTACGTTACGTACTGTAAAAACATTAGAATTGTCTATGCCTTCTAAATTTGGTCGAATAGGTGAAGCACCGGGGGAAAGCACCAATTTATCAAAGCCCTCTTCGTATGTTTTATCTGAGATCAAATCTTTTACAGTGATTGTTTTCTTTTCCCGATTAATTTGAATAACTTCCTGTTGTACCCTAGCTTCAATATTGTAGCGACTCTTAAAGATATCGGGAGACATTAAAACAAGTTTTTCGCTATCTTCTACAATACCGCTTAAATGATAAGGTAACGAACAGTTCGAAAAGGATATGTGAGGACCTTTTTCAAACATAATAATCTCTGCATTTTCATCTAATCTTCTGACTCGTGCAGCGACAGAAGCTCCACCAGCAACTCCACCAACAATCAGTACTTTCTTTCCCATATTTAAGCCTCCTATTCTATTTCACCAACCCACGCTAACATTCCGCCAGTCATATTCGTAACATTGTATCCTTGATTGATTAAGAATTCACATGCTCTTGAACTTCTTCCACCAGAACGACAAACCATGTAATAATGTTTATTTTTATCTATTTTGTCTAAAGAATTGGGGATGTCCCCCAAAGGAATATGTTTAGCTTCAGGAATTTTCCCCTCTGCAACTTCAACGTCTTCCCGGACATCTATAATGTGGACGTTTTCTCCATTTTTTATTTTCTCATGTAACTCTACTGCTGATATACTTTTCATCAGTCTGCATCTCCTTTATTATTGTCTATTTTCGTATCTAGAAGGTTTAAAATATTATTTAAGTCAAAATATCTATCCAAATTTTAATAGCAGTACCCGCAATCAAAAATGCTAATATCACTTGTAAAATTCGGGTATTCATTCTCTTTCCTACTTTTGCTCCAAGTGGTGCCGCTAATAAACTTGCTACAATCATAATAGCAGCTGGCCAATAATCTACTTGTCCAGTAACAAGTTTACCAACACTTCCCCCGATAGAAGAAATGAACGTTACTGCTAAACTTGTTGCAATCGTCATTCGTGTTGGAATGTGCAAAACCGTAAGCATGATTGGTACAAGTAAAAAACCTCCTGCCGCACCGACTATACCAGATGCTATTCCCACAATTAATGCTAATATTGCCGCTAGCGGCTTGTTGAAGGTAACATCATTTAATGGTACATCGTCCATTTTTTTCTTTGGTACAAACATCATTACAGCTGCAATCACAGCTAGAATACCATACACAACATTTACTGCTTGCTCGGATAAGAAACTCGATCCATAACTACCAATTAAACTTCCTATTAGGATAGCTCCACCCATATAAATGATGAGCTGCTTGTTTAGGTATCCACCTTTTCGATATGCCCATACACCTGCAATGGAAGCAAACAGTACTTGTACTGCACTTATTCCAGAAACCTCATGGGCTGTAAATGCTACTAGACCAAATAAAGGGGGAATATAAAGTAGCATTGGGTATTTAATAATGGAACCCCCAACACCTAACATACCGGATAAAAAGGAACCAATAAACCCAATCGCAAACACAACGATGATAAAAGTTAAATCCATTACTAAACCTTCTTTCTAATTTAGAAAAGCGAGTAGTTCACGCTACCCGCTATTTGGTTTTCTTTATCCTTTTTGAATATAGAAATACAGAACATCTTCTTCTATTTTTTGTTCTAATACGGTATGGCCGCCTGATTTAGCCCATGCTGGGATATCATTTAAAGCACCCTTATCTGTTAGTAGTACTTCAAGTACTTCACCAGAGTTAATCGTATCCATTGCTTTTTTAGTTTTTACAATTGGCATAGGACATGCTAAGCCTTTTGCATCTAATGTTTTTGTAATGTTCATTTGATTTACCCCCATTTTTTTATTTCTATTGATTAATTAGCGAACTGCACAACGGTTTGGACCGATTTCCATTTCTGTTTGTTCGTCATTATTAGGTGTGATTTTCCCCATATTTACCTGACGAATTTGTTCATACGCATTTGGCTGTGGTGGTAGGTTATCTGTAACAGTACGACGGAATTCCGCTTCATCCTTGATGTTTAATCCATGATTCTCTTTAAACAAATCATCTAATCTTCTAGCCACTGTACCATCTTCATTTAACTCATCAATAATCATGAAATGTGCAGGTAACACCACTAGGTCTTCCGCTAGTTCACGATAACGGGAATATAATGTTTCCCGTAAGTCACCTACCCAATCTTCCGCAAGTCCCGCTAAGTCAGGACGACCAATTGAGTCGATAAATAAAATGTCACCTGTTAACAAGAACTGATTGTCAATCACAAATGAAGTAGAGCCAATGGTATGACCGGGTGAATAAAGTGCATTTACATCAATTTGAGATGCACCAATTTTCACATTTAACCCTTCTGTAAGAGGCGTGTAATCAAACACTACCTCTGTAGCATCTTTTGGTGGTAGGTAATAAATTGCCCCTGTATTTGCAGCAATTTGACGTCCACCTGAAATATGATCTGCGTGTAGGTGCGTATCAAATACATGCTTAATTTCTACACCTTTTTCTTTCGCAAAGTTAGTGAATACGTCCGTGAAACGTACTGCATCAATAATAGCTGCTTCGCCTTCAGAAATTACCATATAAGATAAACAGCCTTTCCCTAAGCGAACAAATTGGTATAGCTCCCCACCGTTTTCTAAATCGGAAACTTTAATTGGTTCTAGATAACTACTCCAAGACTTCATTCCACCTTCAAGGTATGCAACTTCACGACCAGCTTCAGATAGCATTTCTGCTACCATAACGGATGACCCTTCTTTCGCACATACTACTAATACTTCCTTATCCGTTGGAAGCTTAGGCAAAATCTCTTCTACACCTTCTAATAATTCGAAATAAGGAATATTTAAATACTCGAACTTGTGTCCATCAATCTTCCAATCCTCAAATGCATCATGATTGCGAACATCTAAAATAAATAATTCTTCGTTATCAATTACTTTCCGAGCAACTTGTGCTGCAGTCCATTTATTTACAGTCATCCTCAAATTACCCCCCTAGGTATATTTTTAATCATTTTTTTGCAGTGGGGAATTTCCCCACTGCATGAAGTTTAGAAAGTTAATGTTGGTGATGCATTTTTTGCATATTCTAGGAATGTTACTGCTCCACCAACTTCAATACCATCAACGAAATCTTCTTTCGTAAGACCCATAACATCCATTGTCATTTGACATGCAATAAATTTAACACCTAGTTCCTGTGCCATCTCAACTAGTTGTGGGATGGAAGGAACATTTGCTTTTTCAAACCCTTCAGCAAAATGTTCCTTCCCTGCAGGCATTTCCAATGCGTGCATTGCTTGCTTATGAATTAAGTTTAGTCCTTCAAACGTGAAGAAGATTTGTACCTCTTTTTCTGAAGCTGCTGCTGCTGTTGCGATATTGAATACTTTGTATGCATCAAACATCCCACCGTTTGCTGCGATAATAGCTACTTTTTCTGACATAATAAATTCCTCCTAGATTTCTTTTGTTATTTTTCCGTTCCACTCATTCATACCCGGTAGAACGTTATAAACTTTTGTAAAACCATTGTTTGCTAAAAGTTGTGCTGCCAAATCAGAACGTTTCCCTGTACGGCAGATTACATAGATTTCTTTTTCTTTATCCAATTCTTCAAGGCGTGATTCTAATTCACCCATTGGAATGGATTTTGCACCTTGAATATGACCAAATGCATATTCTGCTGCTTCACGTACATCTAAAATTAAACCGTCACCTGATTCAATTTCATCAAGTGAAACAGTGTGTTCAAATGTTTTTTCCACTTCTGGTTCATTTGAGCCTTTGCGAATGTAATGATAAAGAACATCGCCTTCTTCCAATGTTCCTAGATATTGGTGTCCAACAGTACTTGCCCATGCTGCTAAATCAGCTTTAGATCCTTTGTCTGTAGCTTGTACTTCCAATACTTGACCATCTTCAAGATCCGTAATTGCTTTTTTTGTTTTCACAATTGGCATTGGACAAGCTAAGCCTTTTGCATCTAATTGGTGATTTGCTTGAATCATACATTTACCCCCCTCGGTATTATTTTTAACAAAATTTACGATTTGGTATTTATTATACCTCTATGGGTATAATATTTAGCAATAAATTAGTCGTTATGGATAACGACGTTTGCAGAATACCTTTTATAAATCTCCATTGATTTAGCTTGTTGAAAATCAATTACAAGACCAATAATATACCCCCTAGGGTAAAATGTCAACCTTGTTATCTAAATTTTTATAGATGCCTATTTTGAAAAGTACTTAATTTAAATTATTATCCATTTTGATTTTTCTTTAAAACAAAATCAAAAAGGAGTTTCATCAAAAATGATAAACTCCCTTTTACAATAAGAAAGCATTACATATTTTTACTTTGCTGAAGAAGTTTTGATTCACCTGTACATTCCCATTCTTCTACAGTCTCATATGCTCTTTCAGGAGAATAGCCTTTTCCGACGAGAACTCCCATGAGAATAAACTCTTGAAGGATATGTGTAGCATTTATTCCTCTCTTAACGTCTTCTAATCCTTCTTTCACTAAAAACTCTGTATACTGTACCCATTCATCTGGAGTTCTACCGAAATAAGTTGGATTGGCCGAATTACCGCCTTCTTCCGCAGCCATTGCATCTGCTTTCGTTTGGTGAATCGTTCCAAATGGATGTTCTGGAGGTGCATAAATGGTATATAACTTTAATGGCTTATTTCCAGTGTTTGTTAAATTATGCCATTTACCAGCAGGAACCATGATAGCATAATCTTCAGAAACCCTTCTTTCATAGTTCAAATTATTTTCGGTGTCACCCATTTGAACAAGCCCCTGACCTTCTTCAATACGTAGAAATTGATCTACATCTGGATGGACTTCCAAACCAATGTCTTCTCCAACACCAATACTCATCAATGTAACCTGTAAATGATTTCCGGTCCATATTGCCGTGCGAAAGTTGCGATTCCTTTCCGCAGCTTCCTCTATATTTATTACGAATGGCTGTTTCCCTTGATCTTTAAATGCCATATTTTTTGCTCTATCTTCTATTTGCGTTGGTTGATACATGCTCCCCATATTTGTTTCTTGTGGGTAACCCCAATATATAGGCTGTTGGCGAACATGGTGCATTGGAACACTTACATAGTAATTTGGATACATATATGGTGAATAATACATCTTCTCACTCCTCCATTATTGTCATATGTATCCTATGTATCATTCTCAATAAATGTACTTTTGTATATTGACGTTTATTGAAGTTTATCTGCAGTTTTTTAATATTATTCATTAAAGGGGCAAACAAAAATGATGGCTCCCTGTTTCCCTGTGTTGTAAATCGAACAACAACCCAACATATAGCATAAGATAAATAAAATTTAGATACTGGGAGGAGAACTATTTGTATTATTCTAATCCATTACGGCAAATTGATAATTACGGTGCAACTGGGGCATTAAATGCCTCCACATTAACCTTGCCTCAAATGTTGACTTATGCCCTCCAAGACGAGTATTTAGCTCAAGCAAGATACAATAATATTTTGGAAACCTTTGGATATATTCGTCCATTTGCGCAAATAAGGGATGCTGAATTAAGACATATCAATGCACTATTACCCCTTTTTTATCGCTATCAGATTCCTCTACCTGAAGATATATCGTACACTTCATTACTACTCCGGAAAACATTAAAGCAGCATACGCTACTTGTGTAAAAGGTGAGATAGACAATATTTCGATGTATGAAAAATTTTTAGTCCTTAATATTCCAAATGATGTTCGATTAGTCTTTACCCAACTGCGCAATGCTTCTATAAATCATCTAGCGGCATTTGAAAGAGGCCTTGCACGAAACTAGATTGAGTCTGCCCCCCACCATCGTAAGTAGGATACCATCTCTTCTGTTTAATGAACCACAAGTTAGTTTTGATGAGACTAAAAATTTCCATCTACTATCTGATAGAACTTAACAAATTATTTTAATATAAATTTTCTTGAATAAACTATGGCAATGAATATATGCTACTATCTTAAATTGCAAATTCAATTAATAATATAATGTTATATTAGATACTTTGATCATAAACAACATTGATTTTCAATAAAAATAAGCAGTTCAATTTACACGCTAATGAATTGAACTGCTTATTTTTATTTGTACTCGTATATCGAAGTAGTTATTATAAACAAGTTAGAAGCCCGTTATTATTACTATAAGTACACTTTTCTAACAATAGTAAATCACTTGTTCAATTACATCAAGAAGTCTATCTTCAATTTTCTTCATAAACTGAATAACTAAAATCGATGAAATCCTCTAGTCTTGCACTATTAGGCTGATTTGTCCCCCAACCATACCGCTGATAATCCTTGCCTCCATCTAAAAATATAGCCCCACATTTACATCGTTTAAAATCATGACTATGTATTGATTCAATAATATCGTCACACTTTTTACAACGAACTTTGTTAACTAATAACCTTTTCATTAAATACCATTCCTTTCTAACAACTGTGTGCATACGTTCGACTAGTCATGTAATTAACAATGAATAGATAGACCATATTACAACAAGAAGTTTCCTCCTTGGAAACTCCCATTTAGTCAGTACTTGACAGAGTATTTATTATTATGTTCATGTATTTTGATCCATCTACTATATCTGTCCATATTAGATAAAGTTAAACTAAAGCGCTTGGCAGTGTTACGAGTTCGGATCTCATCCCAATTCCCCGTTATACATTCGAAAACTTCATCCATTCGAATACTTTTGCGATTACTTGTAGAAGCAACATAGTAACAAGCAAAGAGGAATGTCAAATCTGCTAAGGGCATTGTTCCTCTTCTTATTTCCACCATGATACTTTGGGGTACTGCATAATATCCATATTGTTTAATCAACATAGCCGGAACTTCTTTACCATCATCAATCATGTAACGAATAATGTATTCACCACGATTAATGCTTACTTCCCTATCTTCAAATAAAGCTTTTGGTATTTCTGATAAACTTGTGCTTTTAACCATTACTGTCTTGATATCCCCTTAGTCTAATTTAATAGTTATACGATTTGCCTTATTATAAACTGATTCAGCTCTTCTAGTAGATTCCTGCTTTTCCTTTTCAATCAGTTCCAACTCAACATCATATGCTACACCTTTATTTTCTAATGTAACTCCAAACGTTTGACAGATATAACCTTTTGCACCTAAGAGAGCCATGATTTCATTCGTTAGTTCAGGCGTAAATCCTTCATGGGCTTCATCTGTCATAGTTTTTTCATCGCTAGTTTTTACAGCTGCTACAATATCTATAACCAATTTTCCTTTGAAGAGATTCATTGAAGACATAATTCGCAACAACTCCTTTATCTTTTAGGTATTAATAATGTATCAACAAAAAATGAAAGTGCATCTTTAAACGCCACACGGTAGGTCAACTTACTTTGCTGGAATATCTGTTGAAAAATATTTGATTTAAGATCTTCAATAAGATTATTCTTTGCCTCTTCATCAAGATCTTTAATGCTTGACGATAGCTTCTGTTCCAAATCCTTATAAATCCCTTCCATAAACATCTCATATTCTTCACTAGTAATGATATCCTCCAAACGACTTTCAATCAGATGATTAACCAATCTTGGGAAACCATCAATCATCTAAAATCACCCTTTTATTCATATTATGAATATATTTATATTATGAATATAACATGATATCTATTGATTGTAAAACTAGAAAATAATACGATAAAGGAAATAGAATGAGAAGGGAAATTAAAATGGACGATTTACAGGCTGGTAAGTTGATACGTAGGTTAAGAAGAGAAAGTAAATTAACAATGGTTGATTTTGCAAAACAAATCGGTCTTTCTCAACCTTCTTTATCACGAATAGAAAGCGGCAATCAAGAGATCACCTTCTCCTTATTAGAAAAAATATGTAAGGCACTTAATATATCGATGGGTGATTTTCTGTATGCACTTGAAGGGGAAAGCAAACTACAAAATATCGAATTAAGTGAAGAAGATGATGCAAATACAGAAGAAGAACTTGATGCTAAATTAAATAAAATGATTTCGTCGTTATCGCTCGAACAGAAGAAAGGGCTATATACGCTGTTGCTGCCATATGCTAAAGACTAGAGGGAAAATATCTTTGTATAAGTTGTTGTAGATGATCCACACTTTTATTTTAGTCTATTGGATTTATCTGGTTGCTTAATCATGGTCTGGTGACATATAATAAATATGTCTATTAATACTACAAGATTGATTAACGCTACGATGAATATTTCTGGTGTTAGTGCAATTTGTAGGTCTAGAAAACGGAGGTGTCATAAAAGGCATTTCCGTTTTCTTTATTCAATTATAAATTCCATTTACTTTATCTGTACTGGATTACTCCAATCCATTTCGTCTTCAATTTAGCCATTATACCTTCTTCTACCTATTGCAGTCCCTAAACCTTCCGTGGCAAGACAATAGGTTAAAGTCTATTTATAGTCCTTTTCCTGACCATCAGCCATCCTTTGCAGGAATTCTTCCCACTTGTCATCTTCCAAGTAGAAAAAGTCCAAATAAGAAGATTTTACTTCTTCCCCAAATGGTCCTTTTTCTATCAACTTTCTTTGACCATATCCTTCATTTTGCGAAGAATACATATGCTGCAGGTTAGAAATCAATTGGTTAAATCGCACATCAGGTTGCTGGTCCCAAATTCTTTGTAAGAGTGACATAATTCTATTTAACCGTTCCTTCTCTCGCATTATTCCACCCTTGCTTTCTCCTGAATCCATTCTTTGGATTGTACCATCGTAAAACTCCTTTACCTTACCCATCTTCGTGTTATATACAATAGCAGTCTTATGTACTTTCGCATCGATCCTTGCACGTTCACCCGTCATCTTCGCCCAGTCATCCACCCATCCAAATTTCCTCTCACTATCTGTCATAAAATCACTTTATCCTTTCCTATCTAGCACTTATACTTCGTTCAACCACACTAAATGAAATTAGTAAAAGCCAAAGTAATAGCAAGTGTAACTATCTCGTTCCAAGACGAATTGCAAAAATAATTTTCAATTAATATCTAATCATTTCAAGAGTAGTTAATTACTTTTTACCACGTTTGAACCATACATTCAAACGACTATATCAAGATAAGTAATTTTTAATGCCCTTGAAATAACCATTTATGACCACTATCTGACCTGCTATGACTACGAATCGACCTGTTGCGGAAAAGGTATATAAATTTTTCGAGTTAGTAGTTATAATAGCGTTAAAAATGAAATGACATTCTAAATATGAACACAATGGAAATTTAATTGTTTAGGGAGGAGTATAAATATGGGGACATTCTATATCTTAGGCATTGTAAATAAATTTGAAGCAAATTCTGCTAACCAACTTGACCAATCCCATTGGGAACAATACTTAAATGAAAGAATAGACTTAAAACAATATACTACAACTTCAACGGACTATACGGTAAAAGGGGATTTAAAAAAGCACGTATTTAAAGAAAACATTGAAGACTTTTATAAGAAACTCGTTGAGATGACTGGAGACGATCAAACAGCTACTTACTTCGAGGATTCTAAAATAGACATAGAGAATTATCAAAGCAGGACTACAAGGATGACTTTTAAGTATCACAATACACAGATAACCATAGCGGCTGAAATTGCCGTCCTGTTCATTGAAGGAAAAGTACTTGTTGAAGAGTTTAGCTATGAACCGAAGATAGTTAATTGGTTATTCCGGCATAGCAATATTTCAAATCCACTTACAGGTTGTGTTATGAGTGATGTCCTTGGTTAATACGAATAGATAATTACTAATAATTTTAATAGTAAGCAGGGTGAACTTTATGGATTTCTTTAAGCTTGCTTTTTTGATTAATGCAATGGCAATCAGTCTTAACGTTGCAGCAACATATACAGTCATAGTAAATCTTCTCTTTAATCAACCTATATATCCCGGTTTGATTGTAAGTCTAGTCATTGGATATGGGGTAATGATTAAATATAACTTTTTATTCCATGAAATATGGGATAATTGGTTTAGAAAAAATGAACGATAACAAAAGTATTTTCCGCGTGGTGATTCCTACCAGATTGTAAACGCAAATGGAGGAAGTCATATGAAATGTTACGTTGTTATTGGTTTTGACGCTAGAAATCATATTGTAACCAGTAAGGTATTTGAAGATCTAAGTGAAGCAAATGAATATTTTCATGATTTATATGCCGAGATGATTGGAAGAATCATAGGAAGGGAGAGTTGTAAATTGGATTATGCAGACATAATTGAGATGGATTACGTTCCTATAAAATAATAACAGAGGATTAATCGTTAGTAGCTTACTGTTATTTTGAAAAAGGGGTTTTGCTTAATGGGTTTAATAGACCGTACTGGTTTTGAAATCTATCAAACAACTAAGGTTCGAATACGTAATTTCAATAATAAAGGAATAGAAGTGTATACATATTCCAAAGATGGTAGCTTTGGTTTTATTTCGTATTGTAATTTGCTATCCGAAACAGATAATCTATATGAAGGATAGTCACTTTATGTCCATTGTCTTGGGTACAAGGAACCCTACCCTTTTTTTACAGAAGAAGGGACATTGCTCTTTCCAGATTTAGTGTAAATGCGTGTATTGCGTACTGTATGAGCCAGTAAATACGAAGTCGAGAGCCGTTAAAAGTATAAGCAGCTATTAGAAACGCAGAAGCCTCCAATAGCTGCTTTTTAACAATCAATAATTTCAAGAACCGAGCGAAAAAGCTTATTATAGAATTATCGATACTTTCAGATATCCATGACATAGAGTAACTCCTCAAGAACAAGTGTTTTAGATAGTCACTTATACATTTGTTTTCTATTTAATAACATTTCCTTGTCTTCTTCTCTTAATATATCATCTTGGTATTTATTTGAATCTTGAATCCACTTTGCTTTTTTCATGGCCCACACATATCCATCTGTTGTTTCATCTAATTCAGCAGAAATGTATTCTTTTATTAGTTTCGAATAAAAGTAGTTTACCGAGTTATTCAACAAATCCTGAGTTCTTTTATATTCCCTTTCTCTCCGCTCCCTGATTAATTCCCTCTCTTGTTCTTCTTTTAGTTTTTTCTCTTCTGCAATGATATAGTCCCTTTCTTTTTCATCAATGATTTCTGGTAGTGAAAATATATATAAGAATACTCTTCTTAGTAAATCTTCTAGGGTTGTAGTTGTAGTCTTAGTTTGTTTTATTAATTTTTCGTATCTACCCCATTTATACCAATAAACTTTGTAACCAACTTCAACGTTTATTTTCCCGGTTGTTCCATATTCAAATGTATGATAGTCTGAATAATTTTTATCATCCGGAGAAAGCATTATCTTTTTACAAGGTAGTTTAAAATTCAATGTAAAAGTATATTTTTTATACAATACTTCTGTTTCATCATACTTACTAACAATCTTTGCTCCTGCCTTTTCAAGTGCTTTAAACAAACTATCAATAAAAGGTAAAATTTCTGGAATAATTTCACCAGAGGCTGAATGTATTCTTAGTCTATCTTCTCTATAGGACTGAGTTTTTTTGCGGTATTTTACTATTTCCCTATGGGGTTTACTAGACAAATTTTTATTAACCTTTAACGCGTTATAAATATCTGTTAGGTTTTGTTGCTCAGTCCCTAAGTATGAAAAATAGGTCGGCTTTTCTATTTTCTTTATAAGTGAAGTGACATTTGTTTCAGTAGAAATACTATTGGGTTTTTCATCATTTACAGTTTTTATAACTTTTTTAGGTGCTGGAGCATTTTTCTTTTTAGCCTTTGCGAGAGCAATCATACGATTATCATTTGGATTTGGCAACGCTGGCTGAACTGGCTTCTCGTTTCCCATATATAAGCTACTCCAATAAGACGCTGTAGGTAGTGGGATATCATTACTAGTACATGCATTTTTCAATTTATTATATGGAACATTTAGTTCTGTTGCTGTTTTAGTAATTCCTATATTCCACAGCTTTTCATATAAATCTTTCCTAGAGATTGATAGCATTCGTTTCCCCTCACTTCATCCTTTACCTCATTTTATATCCACATAAAATTTCAATCAAATTTATTCCAAAATCCAAATAAAATAAAAATATTTTTGATTTCCTCTTAAAATATCATTTTTTCGCGGTTATCATGTTTCAGCAAATGACGAGCCGGCTGTTATTTGTGTCTTAAAATCACAAATAGATAAGGGGAGATCATTAAACTATGATGAAAAATGAAATATTAGATTACGATAAAGATTACAGACTTAGACTTGCAACAAGTAAAGAATTAACAAAAATAAAAGGCTATGACTTTCTAAATTACCTAACAGACCTAATGGTTAAATACTCTGATTCTATAGGAAAAGGATTTCCTATTGAAATGGAGGGAGAAAGATGACAGCAAAGATTGAAATGTCAGGGTTGCAAGTTAATATGCCAGTAAAATATATAAGAGCTTATGCTTATGTTCGTGTTAGCACAAACAAACAACTAGATAACACATCGATTGAACAACAAATTGAGGCAATAGAAAAGTATTGTAAGGAAAATAATATTATTCTTGTAAAAATATATGTAGAGGAACCCGCATCAGGAGAAAGCTTTTCAAATAGACCTGAGTTTAAAGAGATGTTTTATAACGTTTTCCAAAAGGAGAATAACATTGATTCCATCATCGTATTTAAACAAGATCGTATATCACGTAATTCTTTAGATTCCCAATATATCTTTAGTCGTCTAAAAAAGGCTAACAAGAACTTAATTTCTATCGCTGATAATATCGACACAAATGATCCTAATTCAAAACTAATCTATCAGATATTAGGTATTATTGCAGAAGTTGAAAAAGATCTAATCGCCTTCCGTACATCACTAGGTATGGAGAAGACATTTGAAAATGGTGACTTTAACGGTGGAATGGTATTTGGGTACAATTTAATAAATAAGAAATTAGTAATTGACGAAGATGAAGCAAGAGTTGTTAAATACATTTTTGATTGTTACTCCAATAAAATGTGGGGTTATCGAAAAATAGCTAGTAATTTAAATATGCAAGGTATCAAAACCAAAAAGGATAATCATTGGTCAATTACCGCAGTCAGAACTATTCTCAATAATAAAATCTACAATGGTTATGTTAAATGGAAAGGTAAATATAAAAAAGGTAACCATTATCCTATTATCAGTGAAGAGCTTTGGGAAAGAACCCAAAAACTTTTATCACTACGTAGTTATACCCAAGAAAAAATACACAACGGCTCCTTTCCATTATCGGGTATATTAAAGTGTCCTACTTGTGGAGGCGCAATGGTACAAGGGAATGCAAACAAAAAGTACAAATATTACGTGTGTGGCCGTTTTAAAAACAGTGGTTCTAAAGCATGTAAGTCGAACCTTGTAAAAAAGGAGTATGCGGAACAAGAGGTCTTATCACAGGTTATGAATTACCTAAACGATTTAAACCTCTCTGTACCATTACAAAGAGTTGTTATTGATAATCTAAAAAATGAACTTGAACCAATTGAAGAGGAACTTAATTTACTAGAAAAAAATTTAACTGAATTAAAAAGAGAGAAGCAGGATCTCTTGCAACTTTATACGAAAAGAATAATCGACATAGATACACTTAGTGAAGAAATGAAAAGGGTTCAGAATCAAGAAAGTGAACAAAAGGAGTTCATAACACTACTAACAAGGCAGGTAGAGTTAAAGAATAACAATGACTTATTACCGGTAATTAAGCGTATTGCTAATGATTTTAATTCATTTTATAACCTATTAGATGACTATGATAGAAAAGAATTACTCCGGTTTCTTATCAAAGAAATTCAAGTAAATACTGGAGAAAAGCCTAGAGATCGAACGATCAAGAATATAGTTTACGAGTTTGATCAAGAGTTATTTGAGGAGATTAGTCATGAACTTATTTAATCACTTGTGTGACATTACAGTGCATAATTCTTTGTCTGGAACAAAAAATATAGCAGTCTATTTTCAAACGAATAGACTGCTAATTTTAACCTTTGATCTACTAGAATCAAAATAAGGGTAAGGGTTCGCAGATGACGTAAAATAGTTTGTGTAAAATAGTTGAGATAAAAAAAGAGGTAGGGTACCCTCGAAATTGGACAAAAAATCAAGAAAGGAGACCCTACCATGTCTCAAAGTATAAATCAAAATACCTTT
>NZ_BORO01000004.1 GCF_018333215.1 Oceanobacillus sp. J11TS1
TAAAGGTATTTTGATTTATACTTTGAGACATGGTAGGGTCTCCTTTCTTGATTTTTTGTCCAATTTCGAGGGTACCCTACCTCTTTTTTTATCTCAACTATTTTACACAAACTATTTTACGTCATCTTCAGGAATTCAAGAATAATTTTTTAAGACGAAACTTCTATAATAATATAAACAAAACTTAAGATAATATAAGCGGATGAAAATAGTAAAAATGCACTCCTGCAGACTAATTTAATCGCTTTTAATACATCAATTTCCGTTTGTTTTCGATATTGTTGAATTAAAATCCCTGCTAAGCTAATTAATAACAGCAAGACAATCCATCCAAAAAAGCTGCGGCCAAATAGAAGCTGCAATAAGATCCCTACACCTAAAATAAAAAATATGGCTGACCATTGAACAGCATTATGTACTGCTTTCCATGTATGTTTTTTACTCAGCTTCGTTATCCAGTATGCTAAAAAAGTAATGATAAATGGAAAAGCAATAAAAACAGATAATGTATAGTAAATCGTATCTCTCATTCTTTTCCCCCTGAAAACAAATATTTCGCTCAAGTAAACTAAACGATGTGATTCATTTTAGCTGATTTAGTACGGAAAGAACAGAAATAATTTTAAATTTGTCTCCTATGTATTATAATTTAGACAGAGAAAGAAATCTACATTGGTTTTAACTGTCTGTCCAGAAAATTTCCAACAAATTCAGGAGGGGTTAACATGGAAAATATAAAGATAGAGAATTTATTAATTAATTTTAAAACTCTAGAAAATTTTAAGCGCTTTCGCGAGTATGGGAATCAAGAATTGACCATGATGGAAGATTTACAGAATAAGATTATTGAGAATAATAGCAAGTCTCCTTTTTACGGAATCTATATTGGTGATAGCTTAATAGCCAGGATGAGTCTTTATGAAGTGAGCAGGAAATACGATTTTTACTTCGAGCCGGCCCAAGATTATTTAACTTTATGGAAGCTTGAGGTGCTGCCCAATTATCAAGGTAAAGGCTATGGAAAAGCACTTGTCGATTTTGCAAAAAGTTTTCAGCTCCCTATTAAAACAAGTCCGAGAATTAATTCACATGGATTTTGGGAAAAGATGGGCTTTATTAAGCCACATTACGAAATGGAACGTGATTTAGGAGAGAACCCGCTGCTCTGGTTACCTGAAGGCGTTAAAGAAAAAGACACGAAGCAATAAGCTTCCTGTCTTTTTTACTACGTAAGAAAGCAACTATTTTCCTTCAGAAAAGTGATTTTCGGATATCAATTGCTATATAGTGCAAATACCCATTGTTTGCATAAAAATATCCCTATAAGAGGTTGTTCCAAAAGTCCGGTACGGGGAGCTACGCCGCCTCGAACTTCTTGGTCCTTTTTACCCTCCTTTTTTCAACACGCACTATAAGTGCATAATCCTTTATACGTTCCTTCCTTTTACGGGATTGAAATAGACTTCATGAGATGATTCACTCTTCCCCATAATTGTTCGTACGTTTCTATTCGCTTTTTTAATTCTCTATTTTCCTGTAAGACTTTTTCTAATTCTTCTCGCTTTACAAAATCCGCTTGCTGGGGCATATCTGTCCGCATTTTTTCTAATAACTGAATAGCAGCATCGATAGAGTGAATGGATGAAGCTTCTATCGTTGGATATGCAATTTGCTGCTTTAGTCCAGCTTTCCTCTTTTCTTTTGCAGCTTGGACTTGACTCTGACATTGTTTTCTTATTTTTGCATTCCAGCGGAATCCACATGCTGCTGATGTTCTAGAAAGTTTTGCGGCCACTTCTTTAAATGCCTCTAATTGCGTTCTTCCTTCTTGGATACACTGTAAAACCGTATCTGCTAATAATTTGTCTTCTTCCTCCGTCCAAGCATCCTGTCTTGTATCGTTCATAACATACCTCCTAATAGGGTTTGCTATCAATGTATGCAAAAACTAGGTATACTAGAATCGTTTTATATTAAAATTATCCAATAAATTAGGGAAAGTTTTTCAGGTAAAAATCAATTATCCAAACTTGCACCATCCCTCTATTGCAGTCACTTTTTTCACCATGAAAAAAACAGATCACGTGGATGTGATCTGTTTTTATTAGTCGGTATTAGTTACTAACAACTTCTTTTCCGTCATAATGTCCACAAGATTTGCAAACATGATGAGGTTTTGTTAATTCACCACAGTTAGAGCATTCTACCATACCAGGTACGTTCAATTTTTTATGCGTACGGCGTTGGTTCTTTACTTTTTTGGAAGTTCTTCTTTTAGGTACTGCCATGACTTACACCTCCTTCAAAAATGAAAGTAAAACTTGAATCAGATTCTTATTTTTCTTTCTGGTTATTTTTAAGGAGAGATTCCAATTTCTGTAATCTTGGATCAATGGACTTCTCTTCCTTAGTTTCAGATACAAATTCCCAGCCCTTTCCGCTAGAAGGAGCTGCTTCATCCGAATCAGCGTTATCAGCAAAAACGCGGAACGGAATTTCCAGTAATATATTTTCCTTGATATATGGTGTTAAGTCAAGAACTTCTCCCTGAATTGGATGAATTTCTTGTTCCTCTTCTTCTTTTCCGTAATAAGTAGATGTAGAAAAAACTTCACTTGCATCTATTTCAAACGGGTAAGGAACATCCACCAATGTACGGGCGCATGGGAGTGTCATTTCTCCTTTTATATGAAAGTTCACGTAGAACTCATCACCATGTATAATTACTTGCCCTGTTACATGCACTGGAGTAATTTTACGAATATCATTCTTCATCGTTTCCAGCTCTGTCACATCTACTTGGCTATCAAAGAAATACGGCTCATCCACGGAACCTTTTCTAATCTGATTAATAGTCAATTTCATTATAATCACCTCTAGGCAACAAGATAAATGATAAAAGAAAATGCTACGTTTGTCAATATATTTTCTTTACAGAAGTAGTATTCCCTAATACCAAAAGTACAAAACGCTAGTTAATATCATTCTACCGGTACTTAAACCTTTTGTCATTCTCATTCTCTCACAGTGGTTAAACTTCCTTTTAGGATATCCTGATATAATACAAATATGATGAAAAACTACGCACACCAAACGAATGTGTTAAAATTAGTTTACTTGAAAAAATAGAGGTGAGTGTATGAAAACATGTGGTTTAATTGTGGAGTATAACCCTTTTCACTATGGTCATCAATATCATTTGCAACAATCAAAGAAAAAAACAGGTGCTGATTGTGTAGTTGCTGTTATGAGCGGGAATTTTTTGCAGCGTGGCGAGCCAGCTATAACCGATAAATTTAGCAGAGCAAAAGCAGCTATTCTCGGCGGCGTGGATTTAGTCCTTGAATTACCATATGTCTATGCTGTTCAACACAGTGATTATTTTGCAAGAGGAGCTATCGATGTACTCTATCATGCCGGGGTGGATTCTGTCTGTTTTGGAAGTGAATCTGGCGACATTGATTCATTTATTAATGCCTATCATCTGCACAAGCAACATGAGGATCAATACCAATCCCATATAAAAACATTTTTAAATAAAGGCTACGCATATCCTGACGCAGCGACAAGAGCTTATCAAACTGTTTTTAATACTTCTGATACACTTGACTTATCAAAACCAAATAATATTCTAGGTTTAAGTTATATTCGCGCAATCAAAGATTCAAATTATTCTATTGAACCATTTACCATTCAGCGTATCTACAATAATTATCACGATACAGAAATTACGGGAAACATCGCCAGTGCGACCAGTATACGCAAAGAAATATTTAAAAGTCCTTCTACAACGGAACGAGCTTCGGAAACCATGCCAGCAACGACGTTTGATATTTTAACTAACTATAAACACCAAACAGGTTATTGGCATGAATGGGAATTATATTTCCCTTTTTTAAAGTATCGGGTTCAGACGATGTCTTTAACGGAATTACAGCAAATAGAAGGTGTTGCAGAAGGTCTCGAACATCGAATTATGCGTACGGCTCAAGATGCTTGCTCATTTCAGGAGTGGATGACTGCTTTAAAAACAAAACGTTACACGTGGACAAGGCTACAGCGTATATTTGTTCATATATTAACAAATACAAAAAAAACAGAAAACATACTTGCCCATGATTTAGGTTATATACGCGTTCTCGCTATGAACAAGATAGGTCAATCATTTTTAAATCAGCAGAAAAAGAAAACAGCACTTCCATTTATTACAAAAATCAATCAAATACAGCATCCCTTTTTACAAATAGAGGAACGAGCAGCTAAAGCATACTACAGTGCTCTATCCGGAAGTAAACCACGTGAATTCTTTTTACAGGAGATTAAAAATCCAGTTATTGTTTAGAACAATAGTTAATTACCCCCAAAGCTAATGAAAAAAGGATTTTCGCGCCCTTACACGGTACGAAAATCCTTTTTTATACTACTAATTAGCAACACTTTCTAAGTACTCTACTGCGTCTTCAAAGGTATCTACTGGAACAATCTTCATATCTGTTCCTATCCTTTCCGCTGTTTCAAGTGCTACTTGGTAATTAGAGCCTTCTCGCCCATCTTCATTCGGAGCAAAGAAAATATCTACACCTTCTTTATCAGAGGCAACGACTTTCTTATCAATCCCACCAATTCGATGGACATTTCCATCATAATCAATTTCACCAGTGCCACCTATTTGTTTCCCGCCAGTTAAATCTTCTTTCGTTAACTGATCAAAGATTTCTAATGAAAACATAAGACCCGCACTTGGTCCACCAATACCGCCACTGGAAAATTTAATTTCAGGGTCCACTGTTACTTCCCGATCTGTCACAAGGTTAATACCAATACCTACACGGTCACTTTGATCATCTAATCGTTCTAGCTCTATATCTACGGTATGTTCTTCGTCATCTCTTTCATAAGTAATTGTTACGGTGTCACCAGCTTCATTGCCATCAATATATTCGATTAAGTCTTGAGACTCTTTTACTTTCGCATCATCAATACCAATGATTCGATCGCCGCTTTCTAATTTTCCATCAGCCGGTAAGCCATCTACCGTAGCAACAACATAAACACCCCGATAATTAATGTTTATATCCTTACCTGCACTTTCATAAGCAACAACTGTCGCAGCTTCTTGAGAACTTTCCATTACCTGAAGCTGCGCAGCCATATAGTCTTCTTGAGACATTCCTTCAGGGAAAACCTGATCTATTGGCAGAATTTCCTGGTGAGGTAACAACAAGGCAGCAGCATATAAAATGGGTGTTGCCTGCATACCGCTAACGGTTACTAAATGCATATCCCCTTCACTTGAATAGCCATTCTCTACCTCTACAATCGGATCCAGTGCATCAGCTCCCCCAGGTTTTTGTATATAGTACGGTAATTGGTACGCACCTAATAAGTAAACAATTAATATCACCACTAAAATTCCAATAACCCTTTGTTTAGATAAACGCAACACTAGCCTATTCTCCTTCCTTACCACCCTACATAAATTTATATCTATGGCATATTTTCATAAGGTATGCGCGTATATTGTATAAATGCTTTCTTACAACGAAGAATACGCATCGGACAAGCTAGCATTATTCTACTACTTCCCATCATAATTGTACAGAATAGATACTTCATTACAGAAAGAGCAAGCAACGGTTATTAAGCTTTCTTTCTATTAGGGGGACATCAGATTGAAGCAAAAGCTAAAAACACTTGGCTACGCTGGTATATCCATCTTTTTATGCCTTAGTTTAATACGATTTCCAGACCAAGCACTTGAAGCTGCTATCCGCGGATTAAATATGTGGTGGGAAGTTGTTTTCCCATCTTTGCTACCATTCTTTATTACTGCTGAGCTGTTATTAGCATTTGGGGTTGTTAAATTTTTAGGAGTCTTATTTGAGCCGATTATGCGGCCATTATTTAATATTCCAGGCGCAGGGAGTTTCGGCTGGATTATGGGGATGGCAAGTGGTTATCCAACAGGGGCAAAAATAACAGCGAGACTCCGAGAGGAAAAACAACTGACCCAAATAGAGGCAGAAAGATTGGTATCCTTCACAAATAATTCGAGTCCGCTATTTATCTTTGGAGCAGTTTCCGCTGGTTTTTTTTACAATATAAAACTAGGCTTATTGCTGGCCGTTTGCCATTATTCAGCAAATGCAGTAGTCGGCATTATCATGCGCTTTCATGGCACAAAACAAGAACAACTCTTAAAGAAGAAAAAAAGATACCCTTTCTCGCTAAAAAGAGCTTTTCGAGAGATGCACCGAGACCGGTTAAAAAATAGTCGGCCTTTTGGAGAAACCTTAGGCGATGCTGTATTAAATTCTATTCAGACACTTGTCATGGTCGGTGGATTTATTATCCTGTTTTCCGTACTTATTAAGCTTCTTTTTTTAATGGATATAACACCACTCATCGCATCTTTTATTGAACCCGCTCTTCCTATTTTGGAGTTGCCAAAGGAACTAGGGCTTCCATTTATCTCTGGATTATTTGAAATCACAGTTGGTTCAAACCTGATATCACAAGTAACAACCGATTCTTTATTGCAAAAAGCCATCTTAGTTAGTTTTATTCTTGGATTTAACGGCTTATCCATACAAGCACAGGTTGCCAGTATATTAGCAAAAACAGATATCCGATTCTATCCTTATTTCATGGCTCGACTCTTACATGGAACGATTGCAGTTATTTTAACTATTTTATTATACAAGCCGCTTTATCTCGATCGAATAGTTATTAACTCAAATGAAATTCCTGCTGTAACAATACACAACTCTTCCATTTGGATGAGCATTTACTATTTATTACGCGATATTGGTCCAGCAATGACAATAATAAGTTTAACAGCTGCAATCTTTATCATTATCTATAAAATTAAAAAAGAATAACAAAAAGAAAAGAGAGTTTTTAATCTAAATCTCTCTTTTTCTTTGGTTATGAATATCGATCCATTAACGAATATGTAATAAAGCAACATGAAAGCGCATCTTTTTATTTATACTTCTCCCTTAGCGCCTGTTCCACGACTTCTGGAACAAGCCCAGAAATATTCCCTTGATATTTTGCAATTTCTTTTATCATGCTGGAGCTTAAGAATGAATATTTTGTGTTCGTCATCATAAATAACGTTTCAATGTCTTCATTCAGCTTCCGATTCATGGAAGTTATCTGCATCTCATATTCAAAGTCACTTACCGCCCGCAAGCCTCTGATAACTGCGGTTGCACCTATGTCCCCGGCATAATCCATCAACAATTCACTAGATGAATCTACTCGTACATTTGGTAAATCTTTTAATGAATCTTCTAATAATTGTTTTCTCTCTTCTACGGTAAAGAGGGGCGATTTTGATTCATTGTTAAATACCGTAACAACTACTTCCTCAAATACCTTTGCACCACGCCTGATAATATCTAAATGCCCATTGGTAATTGGATCAAAACTTCCAGGACACACTGCCAGTTTTCTCATCATTCACGCTTCCTCACTTTCTTGGATTTGGTAAATCGTTACTTCAACCAAGCCACCATAATCAGCTTGCTTGATAGCTTTCAAAGTCTTATACGTATCCGGTAATATATTCGACTTATCATGTTCACAGTATACCATAGCGTCTTTTTTTAGCATTTGATTATCGAGGAGATAATCCAGCAATTTTAAATAATCCTTACTTTTATACGGCGGGTCCAATAATACTAAATCAAATTGTAATTCTCGTTTCGCAATGGCTTTTAAAGCACGGCTGGCGTCATTACGATATACTTCTGCCTGCTTTTCTAATTTCAAGGTCTTTAAATTATCTTTAATCGTTTGAATTGCCTTCGGATGCTTATCCACAAAAATTACATTAGACATTTCTCTGCTCAATGCCTCTATTCCCAGTGAACCACTTCCTGCAAATAAATCTAATCCTGTTCCGCCAGAAAAGAAAGGCCCCATGACTTGAAAAACGGCTTCTTTCACTTTATCAGTCGTTGGTCTTGTAGATTCTCCAGGCACACTTTTTAATGCTCTTCCTTTATGTATTCCTGCTATTACACGCACCCTTAAGTCACCTCAACTTCTTTTAACTCGTCAATAGTCTACCATGATTCCCGCTTTTAGCAAATTATTTTATTTCATGATGTATATTATTTTCTACTTTGTCTATAATAACATAATGATTCAGCTAAATTTGATTTAGTTGAAACGGAAGAAGGCTTATTCTTCCCCATAAGCACTTCATCCGGTTTCTCCTCTCCCTTTAGCCTTTTATTTTTAGATAAAAATAAAAGGACCTGCAGTGTTTTGACTGCAGGTTTTTTCTTTTTAGCGTGTATTTTAAAAAAGATAAAGAACTTCGAACTGAGGCAGTTCCCCGTAACGCACTATTTGAATATCCATTTTATCGAGAAAAAGCATAACTACTGTTCTTATTACCTATGAAAAGAAGGCATCCGCTTAAGAACTTGGCGGGTGCCTTCTTTTACTGTGCTATTTAAATATGCTGACTTATAAGAGGATGTTCAAAAAGTCCGGTAAAAATGACACTTCGGGAAAAGGAACTTCTACTAAAACCGCCCACGTCGTGTGGGCAACATAGAAGCCACCACCTCCTGTGGAAGTCCGGTACTCAAAGGCAGCGCCGCCTCGAACTTTCGACGCACAGGACGTGCTAGTGTCGGCGTTGCAACAGGACGTTGCGACCTTAGCCGACTTGGTCCTTTTTATCCTCCTTTTTGAACACATACTATAAAAGAAAATGCACATTTTCTTAACTGCAAAACCACACCTTTAGATCCCCATTTTATAATCATATTGCTTTGCTTTATCTGGTTTTGCATTCTCATAGTTAGTTGAAATAAATGGCTTTTGAGATCGTTCCACTTTAGAAACAAAAGAAAACTGATTAAACTTCTTCTCCATAGCGTCCATATCATCACGATTAACATAAATGATCGCATATCGATGCTTTTTGGACACATGAATAAGATGACCATGTTTTTTTAACTGTCTCACATTCTTCATATGCTGAAACCAAACAACAATCCCCTGCCGCTCTACCATCATGCCATCCTTCCTTTCGTTTCTTGTTTAAATTATGTATAAGGAAGGCTGCTATAAGCAAACCTCCCTTCTTTTTTATTGTATAGGAAATTATAAAATTTGAATGCTGTGGATAACTTAGTTACATAAGCAGCCACGTCTAGCTCCAGCGCCCAGCGACTAGCGAGACTTCCCTCACCTCCGTACGATAAGTCAACATCGACTCCCTAAGGTCGTCGTGTTTCCTTTATCTCCTACGGCTCAGTCCAGTCCGTACGTCGCTACCCGGGCGCTCTGCGCTTTTGTTCTATTTTACGAAGCGCAGCCACAAGCTCCGCCGCTTCCACAGCCGCATCCGCTGTCAGTTAATGCTGCACCATCTTTAGGTGCTTTAATTTGTTCACTGACACTTTCAGCTACATATTGACTAATCTGATCTAGAAGATTCTGGAGATTACGCTCAGCTACTTTAAAAGCAGCCACTTTATCGTTCATATCCATATCTCTTTTTTTGGACCGAACCTGCTTCATAATATCATAGTAATCAGGATGGTACCTGCCAAAACGCTGCACATCTTCATAATGTTCTTTTACATCTGCAAATGCACGAATAAGTCGCTGTGCTACTTCATCTTCTTCTAGCATTTTACGAGCTGCTTGATATTCTTCCATCACATCAGACTGTAAAACCATTTTTGCAACGAGCTCCGATTCATCTAATATATCTACATATTCCATTGTAGCAATCATTGTCACACCTCCACGAACAAATGAACGAATGTAATAAAAAGAGACTATCTCTTTGTAAGGTTTATGCCATGAAGCCCTAAGATAGATGTATTTCATTTGATTTAGCTTGATTACATCTTAAAAAATCTTAGATAGCTATCTTTATCATCATACCATTTAATCATTTGAAAGAAAATAGAGGAGGTTTTTAATCCTTCATCGCTTTAGCCATTTCAGCAAACATTCTCACCATTTGCAATTGATTCGAAAAATTATTTACTTTTTGGGAAAACGTCTTCCCGTAAAATTTCTTTGCTTCTTTCTTTAATTCCGAAAGCCGCTTTGGATCACGCATTAAATAACGATACCAAATTGGGTGATATCGGATAAACTCAGCAAGATCTGGGTTTTGTTTAAGATAAGTGATTACTTCATTATCCATTTTATCACCTCTAGTCTTTCCTAAATGAAAATGGGTCTCTTCGTGTTTGCTCGCCAGCAGGTTTTTTCATATCACCAATCATTTCTTGAACAACTGCGATAGCTTTACTTAACTGTTCAACTTGTCCCTGCACCTTTTCAGGATCTAAATTTTGGGTATATTCCATAATTTGTCTTATAATATCGGAATGATCACTCTTCTTACTTTTTTTATTATCTGGTTTCTTTTCTTTATGATTAGAAGTTTCACTATCCGCTTTAAATTCTTCCCAAAATGGGTCATCTTCATCTAGAATAGCCCACTTCTCATAATATTCTTGCCATCCCCTGCCGCTTTTTCGTATTTCCTTTAGTAATTTAGGATGGCGATTCACAAAACTTTTAAATGCTGCAACACTTGGATGTAATTGGTTCATTCTCTCACCGTCCTTTTTAAAACTTCCTACAATAACCTATGTAAATCGCTTGAAAAAGTGCTTATGACACCTTTTAAAAGTTTTATAAAAGAGAGGAGAATAGTAACCTCCTAAAGCTTCCAGAAGCATGCATTTGATGCGTTACTGTTCCTGCTAATAGGAAATCCGGCACTTAGAGGCTCCTTTTACTCGGTCGCTATGTTAAAATGGTTTCCCCAAAAAATTTTGCGTGTAATAAAAGCGATATACACCGACTCCTAAATAACTATATTCGTCACTCAATAAAGCATCTCGATGACTTTCACTGTTTAACCATCCTTCCATTGCAGCAGGAGCGTCCGGATACTGTGCTGCAATATTTTCTCCAGCAGCAACATAAGCAACTTGCCTCTCCTCTAACCGCTCTCTTAAACCATCTCCATCTAGACTAACATGAGAAAAATAATCATTCTCATACATGTCTCTACTGTGATCGTATGCAACCAAGCTTGCTTGATCATCCCATTCTAAACGAGACCGATTATGGCGATGACGCATAATATTAGAAATATCAAAAATCTGTTGTTCCATCCCCTGCTGAATATCCGCCCACTCTTCTTCTGTAAATTCTGGTTGTTCAGGCAGTTTACCAATATACTCAATCTCATATGGTCTCTGCAGTAAAAGTGCATCTCCAGTAGAAATTCGAACAGAAGATAGAGTTTCTGTAATCGTATCAAAATAAAGTTGAATAAATAGAGAATCACTCATTTTAACTAAAGGTCTCATCTGAAGATCTTCCGCTGTTAACCGAAATGTATAGGTAGAGTCTCCCTCCTTATAAGTAGTCTCACTTAAAATTGGAAACGTGTCTGCTACATCAACATAACTTGCACCAGACTCTATTGGTGAAATCTCTAAATTGTCTCCAATAGCATAAATGGAAATGATTTCATCTTTTAAAATTGCAAACTGAATATACTGGCTTTCTGAATTATTATAAACATACCATTCATAATTATATGCACTAACATCAATTCTATTTGGTTCCCCAAGCTCGTCAATAAGCTCTGTTGACGTCTTTCCTATCCATTGATATATATCCCCCTCTAAATCCATCTGAGGAAGTACGGCTCCTGTACCCTTAGGCTCTAATGTACGATTATCTTCTTTAAAGTGTGTAGCTACTTCCCTTACAACCTCTTTTGGTGATGAATTCATCTGATTCATAACAATAAATATGAGGAGTGCAATAATCATGAATATCACAATATTACGAATCCTCTTCATGATGTAAACCCCCGTTCAGCAGACAAGTACCTAATTGATATTCTACCTATCTACTTTATACCCTGTATTCCCTATAGTATACTCTTTCTTTCCTAACGTCTATGGTTTCTATTGCATCTATTACGGTTTCGTATTATGCTTAAATTAATTATAATTATAATAATTTTGATGAGGTGAAAGTATTATGAGAATTGAAAACACAGGGATAGAAGACAGTATTATTGATGTACAGGTATTGGATCATGTTACAGCTAAACTGGCATTTATCCGCGCAGGGCAGTGGGATTATGAGCGTGTTACCTATGATTATAAAATTGGATCCAATGAAAAAAATATTACATACTATATTCGTGTACAAGGATATGCGATTGACGGGGATGTTGATAAACGCAATGCAGTTATTAAATTAATGACTCCATTAATCGGCAAACATTATTATCCTCATGGCGTAGAATATGGTGAAGAAGAACAATTTCCTGAAAGCGTTGTAGAAAGAGCAAACACATTACTCGCAAAGCTCAGTGAAGAACTCCAATATTACAAAAAATAATTTAAAAAAAAAAAAAAGAGAGTCCATTGACTCTCTTTTTTATAATCCTAAAATAGCTTTTATCATACTGGTTGTTTCACCCGGATCGTATAATACATACAGAAAAATATATACAAGAACTCCTGTAACTGCGCTAAAAAACCAAATGATACTTGTTACAGGACCAATTTTTCGGTGTATCTTAATTTTTCTTTTAAATGCTAATACAAGCGTTACGATTCCAAACACCGCTCCAACAGTTGCTAAAACAATGTGGAAAATCAAGAAAATGGTATAATAAGTTTTTACATCCTCAGGTCCGCCAAAGCTTGTATTACCGATAAATACGGTGCGTGACACATAAATAATAAAGAAAAGAAGTGCACTAATAGCCCCAGCTATCATCGTGGCCTTATGCTGCTTTCTCTTTCCTTTGGCTATTAAAATCCAGCCTATTGCAACGAGTATAGCACTCAATGCGATAAAAAATGTACTAATAGTTGGTAGTAAATTCATTTTCGATCCTCCAATATCTCTTTAATGCGTTTCTGCTGTTGTCGGTGGCAGCGGATCAACTTTATTACTTTCCCCTCTAAACCAAGTAAAGATTATTGTCCCTAAAATAATTCCGTAAGTAATCTCTTGCATTATCTTCATAACAATACCACCCAATTGTTGATCTTCTAAAATACTAATCGGTGTAAACATTTCTGGACCCGTTAAACCAGGTGTAAGTCCTTGTAAAACATCTGTTGGTACACAGAGACTCAATGCCTGAATCCATGCGCCTCCCTGTGTATACGTTGTATATAGCGCTTCAGGTGCAAAGATAATCAATACACAAGCAGGTGTGATTAACACACTGTTAACAAAGATATAACCTATTTTTAATAAAGGCTGCAGACGATCAAATTCCTTCAGAGGCGATATTAATGGAAACCACATGAAGAAGGCTGCAATGAATAATAATCCATGAACAAAGAAATGGAGGACGGACGATGATTTTGCAAACTCAAAAAAACTTGGTATATGATAGATGGAAAATAACCCATTAAATAATAATAAAGATACTAGCGGCCTCGTTCCTATTCTTACAATAGGTTTAATGATAGGTTGTTCAATCACTTTTCTCCATATCCATTCTGGAATTCCTTTTATCATAAGTATCGGAACAACAAGTAAGAAAATGGCCATCTGTATCATGTGTGCAGTCAGTGTTATATGTGAAAGTAAATCAATTGGTGAACCTTTAACTAAGTATAAACACAAAAGCGCAGTGTAAAATGATACCTGCTGTTTCACAGATGCTTTATCATCATCGCCAATCTTCTGCCGATAGGAACCAGTAATTAGAAAATAAGCCGCAGCAATAAGAACTATAAATATCATAAAGTATGGACTCCACAGAGCTCGAAACCCAAATATTTGTATATCTAACCACATACCTAATCATCTCCACTCAAGTCTACTTTATCTATTATACCGTAAAACAAACAAGAATTCTCTACTGGGATTGTGACGAATTTAAAACATCTTAAATCAAAAGTTACCTCAGAAAAATTCCTATTTTTATGGCTCTTCACCAAAGTCTAGGGTTGGCAAATTAAATTTGGTGTTGACTTTTTATTTATTAAAAAAGCTATGATGATTTATCTAATCATCATAGCTTAATTTTATCGAGTGGCAGTAGCCTTTAAAGATTTATATTTAACTTAAATCGTTTATAAGTAACTTACCACCATGTAATAGCTGTAAAAGTAAGTGCCACTAAGAAAGTTACGAAGACTCCTCCATAAATAATCTGGGAAGGTACTTCATGACCCTTATCCTTCAAATGCATAAAGTAAAAGAACTGAAATCCTACTTGAACAAAAGCTAGAATTAAAAGCAAAGGAATCACATAAGTTGACGGAACTTCTAAAATGACAAGAGCAAATGCAACTATGGTAAAGAAAATCATTAAAGCAAAGCTAACTACCATTTTTTGCATTTCTTGTTTATTCTTTTGCTTTTGGTACGAATTAATTTTTCTTGTGCTCATTTTATCCGGCATAAATTAACTCACCATCCCCATCAGATAAACAACTGTAAAGATGAATACCCACACCACATCGATAAAGTGCCAATATAATGCAAATGTATTATATTTTGGCGCATTATAAAGGTTTAATCCTCGTTTTGAGTTACGAACCATTAATGCAATAATCCAGGATAAACCGAATACAACGTGTCCTCCATGGAAGCCAACTAATGTGTAGAAAGCTGATCCAAAAGCAGAGGAACGGAATGTAAATCCAAACTCATGGATATAATGTGCAAATTCGTAAATCTCGCAAGCAAGGAACCCGATACCTAGTAATGCTGTAATTCCCATCCATAGCTGCATCTTCTTAAAGTCATTATTCTTCATGTGATAAATTGCATACACACTTGTTAAAGAGCTTGTTAAAAGCAAAATTGTCATTAAGAATACCAGACCCATGCCATATAATTCCTGCGTTGTCGGACCGCCCGCAGCAGAATCTTTTAAGGCAAGGTACGTACCGAAAAGGCAGGCAAAAAGAACCGTCTCGCCACCAAGGAATATCCATAAGCCCATAAATTTATACTTACCTTCTGTTGTTGCTTTGGAAGGATCTTTTGGCATATTCTTTGGATCAATGGAATGATCATGACTCATATTAATCACCCACCCTTTCTAGTTCTTCTTTAGAGATATGATGTCCGTGATCATCTTTCAATGAACGGATCAGCATACAAATTAATGCAATTGCCATTCCTGCAAATACAGCAATTAACCAGTATTTATTTCCTGTTTGATAAATAAATCCATAGGAAGCAATCGTGAACCCAATCGTCATAATGAAAGGAAGAATAGACCCGTTTGGCATATGAATTTCATCTACCGGTTCTGCCGGAGTCATTTTTTCATTACCTTCCATCTTTTCAATCCATAATGGATCTAACCCGCGAACTAATGGCAACTGTTTAAAGTTATAATGGACAGGCGGGGATGAAATTGTCCATTCAAGTGTACGCCCGCTTCCCCAAGCATCGCCAGGGGCTTTTTTTCCTTTGATGGTTGTGTAGATTATATTAATCAAAAATACAATAACACCAAATGACATAAAGAAAGCACCAATGGAACTAATTAAGTTACCTGTATCCAATCCTTGGTTTTCCAAGAATACCCAGTAACGGCGCGGCATACCCATTAAACCTAAGAAATGTTGAATAAAGAACGTTAAATGGAATCCAATAAAGAAAGTCCAGAAAGATATTTGACCTAATACTTCGTTCAAGTACCTTCCAAACATTTTTGGCCACCAGTAATGAAGTCCAGCTAATATACCAAACACTGTTCCACCAACTATAACATAGTGAAAGTGTCCAATAACAAAATAAGTGTCATGATATTGATAGTCAGCAACAGCTGAAGCAAGCATAACACCAGTCATTCCTCCAATAGTAAATGACGGAATGAAAGCTAATGACCATAACATTGCTGAATTGATTTTGATACTACCTCCCCAAAGGGTAAACAGCCAGTTAAATATTTTAATTCCCGTAGGAACAGCAATTGCCATCGTTGCTACTGCAAAGATAGAGTTTGCAACTGGTCCCAGGCCGACTGTAAACATATGGTGGGCCCACACCATAAATCCTAAAAATGCAATTAAAAATGTCGCAAATACCATTGCTGTATATCCAAACAAACGTTTCTTAGCAAATGTCGGGAAAACCTCACTAAATACACCAAAAACCGGTAAAATCAAAATATATACTTCCGGATGTCCAAAGATCCAGAATAAATGCTGCCAAATAACAGCATTCCCACCTAATGCAGCATCAAAAAATGCAGAACCAAACATGCGGTCAAACATCATTAAAAATAATCCAACCGTCAATGCAGGGAAAGCAAATAGTATTAAGATACTAGCTACAAAAGTGGTCCATGTAAACAATGGCATTCTCATATAAGTCATACCCGGTGCACGCATTAATACAATTGTAACAATAAAGTTGATTCCACCCATTAATGTTCCTGCTCCGGATAATTGCAGCCCCATAACGTAGAAGTCAATACCATGACCCGGTGATTGTATTGACAAAGGAGCATAGTTGGTCCAACCGGCATCGGGTGCACCGGTAAACCAGCTAAGGTTTAATAACAATCCCCCAAATAAAAATAACCAGAATCCTAAAGAGTTTAGAAACGGAAACGCAACGTCCCGCGCTCCAATTTGCAGCGGCATAATAAAGTTCATCAACCCTAATAATATTGGCATTGCTGCAAGAAAAATCATCGTTGTTCCGTGCATGGTAATCATTTCGTTATAAAGCCCTGCACTAATAAAATTATTCTCTGGTGAAATAAGTTGAATACGAATAATCACAGCTTCAAGACCGCCTAACAGGAAAAAGAATCCTCCGCCTGCAAGGTATAGAATACCGATCTTTTTATGATCGACAGTCGTCAGCCAATCCCATAAGGTAGCCCCGAAACCGCTTTTTTGAGCACTAGTCATACTCAAATTTTAAACCTCCCTTGTGTAACTGCCATTCATTTTTTAATTTCCTGCACTTTCAGGTGTTATTTCTGAAGGCTGTAACTGCAGTAAATATTCTGCAATACTCTCAGCTTCCTCCTGACTGAGTTCATCATACTGACCTGTCATTTTGTTCCCTGGCTTAATTGACTCTGGGTCTAATAACCAATCTACCAAATGCTCTTTATCATGCTCTAATACGCCAGCAACATTAGAACGAGAGCCAAAGTTGGTTAGGTTTGGACCTACAGGTGCATTAATCTTTCCTGCTTCAATACCTGTTGCAGCAGAATCTGTAGCATGACAGCCCATACAGTTTTTAGCTTCAAACAATTCTTGCCCTTCCTGAGCTACAGCGTTTTCAGGTTCAGCATCAGGATCCACATTCTGCATATCATTCACCCACTGATCGTATTCCTCTGGGGAAACAGCAATGACTTTAAAGTCCATGAGTGAGTGTGAAGGGCCACATAATTCAGCACATTTCCCCCAATACACGCCTTCTTCATGTGCTTCGATATACATGGTATTGACGTTCTCAGCATTGACATCCATTTTACCGGAAATTGATGGAACCCAGAATGAATGGATGACATCAGAAGAGAGCATATGTAAATAAACTCGCTCACCAGTAGGGATGTACAAATCCTGACTAGTTTGTATTTCTTCTCCGGGATACTCAAAGTGCCACCAATATTGATTTCCTTTTACGTTAACATTGATGAGTTCTTCTGCCTTAGAGTCGTCTGCCAGATCGAAAGTCGCCAGAACAGTTGGTACAGCAATAATTAATACTAAGATGATTGGAATTACTGTCCAAATAACTTCTAGCTTATGATTACCTTCCACTTGCTTTGGAACATGGTCTTCTTGGTCCTTTTTCCTTCGAAAACGGATAAGTACAATCACATAGATCAGCATAACAACAATAAATACACCTACCATGATTAATGTACTCAAGATAATAAGATCCATGGATTTTTCTGCTCCATATCCTTTCGGATCAAGTGCAGTCAGATTTTCCATTCCACAACCTGCTAGAAAAAATGCAAGTAAAGTGAATACGAAAAATAACTTAGTTTTTCCCATCCAACCTTTCATGTAAGAATACCTCTCTTTCTTCTTGTTCTTTCCTTTTATATTTAAATTTTAAGGAATAACAAAACATTAATCAATTAAATATTGGCAGCGTTACAATAATCATTAACGGAAAAAGAATAGTTAAATAATTTAATGAGAATATAAATACTAAGTTAGCCCATTTCATATCTTTTTCCGTAAAAAGCCCTGCAAAACCTATCACCAGCCACGCAATATTTAATATGGTTGCTACAATGGTAAACGTTAATCCCATTGTAGGCAGTAAGAAAACCGGTAATGGTAAAAGACAAGTAATGTAAACAACAATTTGTCTTTTGGTCATTTCCATTCCCTGAACCACAGGCAGCATCGGTACTCCGGCCGCCTTATATTCTTCTTTTTTCTTCATCGCCAAAGCAAGGAAGTGTGGTGTTTGCCATATAAACATAATAAGAAACATGACAAAGGGAACCACATGAAAAGAAGGATCAACTGCTGCCCACCCAATTAAAGGAGGCATTGCACCGGAAAGGCTTCCAATAGCTGTATTCAATGTATATCTTCTTTTTGACCATATTGTATATAATACGACATAGCAAAACCAGCCAACAAAAGCAAATAACATCGCATACCAAGTAGTGAACATCAATAATACCAGTCCAAAAACGCTCACAATAATTCCAATAGCCAGTATGGTTCGTAAAGAAAAAAATCCTGTTACAGTGGGTCGTGTTTTCGTTCTAGACATTTTGGGGTCAATATCTACATCATACCAATTATTAATAATACATCCGCCAGCAATAACAAAAGCACTTCCGAATATTGTAAAAAGAAATGTACCCCAATGGTCACTGAAGGAGGAGTTCGTTAAAGCAATAGCGACTAAAAATCCTGTTATTGTAGTAATTAAATTTGAATTCACAATACCAATTTTTATTAACGCCTTCACTTCTGTTAGAAAAACAGTTATCTTTTGTTTGTTTGAAATTGTCGTATTACCAATCAATTCCGAATAGGTCATATCTACTTTATCCATGATTTCCCCCCTTTGCGCCAGTAGGAAGACATAATAATAAACAGAATACACGCAATTTTATCTATGTACCCCGTTTCCTATCTAATTATAGCATGGATTCCTATGACAATCTAATGAACTTTAATATATTATTTTACAACTATTTGAACATTCAATTAAAAAGTCCAGCAGAAAAATAGATAATGAAAAGGAATTATGGCTTTTCACTAAAATCCATGGAAAATATTTTTTTGGTATGATCATCCAATGATTCTAGTGTTGACCCGGAATTATGTATATACTATCTATTTCAGAAAAACTTAACTGTTTCTAACAAACCCATCCATACTATATTTCTAGCAAAGACAATACAATTATGCAAGCTTTTTTATTTGCTAATGAAACTTTTCCGAAAACATGGTAGTATTAATATTGGTATTTTTTAATTAACAAATAATATATACATCTTACCAATTTCGCTTTGACCCAAATCCTAAATTGAAAATATTTTAGGATATGTTTGAATTTATAGGTTGTTCTATTTTGTTCAAATTTAGGAAGCGTTTCATACGCTGGTTTTGTTAAACTTAAGACAATGGATAATTTACATAGAATAGAGGTTTCATGAATATGTTAAACAAGCTAAAAATACTATCTGTGATTACGACCATCGGGATGCTCCCACTTCTTCTCGGGGGAGCACTTGTGACAAAAACGGGATCAGCAGATGGATGTGGAGATAGTTGGCCTCTTTGTGAAGGAGAGCTCCTCCCTTCTAACCTGCATTTTGAAATGATCATCGAATTGAGCCATCGAATGGTCAGTGGTGCTATTGGTATATTAGTACTTTTACTGGCAATACTGTCTTGGATAGCATTCAGACATCATAAGGAAGTTATTTTCTTAAGCTTTTCTGCTTTATTCTTTATAGCAGTTCAAGCATTGGTTGGTGCGGCAGCAGTTGTATGGGGACAATCTGACTTTCTATTAGCTACACACTTTGGGATATCTTTAATTTGTTTTGCCGCTGTCTTTTTATTAATGCTCCTATTCTTTGAAATTGATAAAAAGCTAGACACGGAAAACATTTATATTAAAAAGCCTCATCGAATAGAAATCTATGCTATTTCTATCTATACCATGTGCGTTGTTTATAGCGGAGCACTTGTCCGCCATACTGACTCAAATTTAGTTTGCTCTGATTGGCCGTTTTGCAGCAATTCTAACCCCTTATCCTTAGGAAGTTATACATTTAACCAATGGGTGCAGATGGGGCATCGTTTTGCAGCAAGTATTTTATTTTTATGGACGATTTTCTTAACATTTCGCATGATTAAGAAATATAGAAAAAATAATGTCATGTATTGGGGATGGCTAATAACATGCGGGCTTATTGCCTTACAGGTTGTGTTCGGCGCTCTTGTTATCTTTACCCACCTCAATTTAGTAATTGCATTAATGCATGCACTTTTTATTACCTGTTATTTCGGTATGCTAAGTTACTTCATACACCTGTCATTTCGAAGCAGCAGAAAGAAAAATGGAATAAACAAAGTCCAACAAAACAAAGACATTGCTTTTTGATTACATTCCTTTATTATAAGTGCGTGTTCAAAAAGGAGGATAAAAAGGACCAAGAAGTTCGAGGCGGCGTAGCCTTTGAGTACCGGACTTCCACAGGAGGTGGTGGCTTCTATGTTGCCCACACGACGTGGGCGGTTTTAATAGAAGTTCCTTAACGGTGAATACGTGAGGAACGGAAAAGCAAGCCAACGAGCTTCCACAGGAGGTGGTGACTTCTACGTTGCCCACACGACGTGGGCGATTTTAGTAGAAGTTCCTTTTCCCGAAGTGTCATTTTTACCGGACTTTTTGAACAACCTCTATAAGTAAACAGCTAAAAACCCCGGTAATTTACCGGGGTTTTTAGTTTATTCAAATTCGATTAATAAATCATTTACAGCGATGGAGTCGCCGGCTTTGACATAAATTTCTTTAATCACACCATCCAATGGAGCTTGTACCGATGTTTCCATCTTCATTGCTTCATTTGTCATCAGGTGCTGGCCTTTCTTAACGGAATCTCCTTTAGCACAATGTACTTCAAGAACAGTCCCAGGCATGGTTGCACCTACATGATTAGCATTGGATTTATCTGCTTTTGGATTTGCTGCAATAGAAGACTTAACACTGTTATCACGCACTGAAATTTCTCTTGATTGTCCATTTAATTGAAAATAAACAACCCGAGTACCGTCTTCTTTTGGCTCAGAGATCGAAACTAATTTAACAATGAGTGTTTTCCCTTTTTCAATTTCTACTTCAATTACCTCGCCAAGTTTCATACCATAGAAAAAGGTCGGTGTATCTAATACAGACATATCGCCATAGGTATTAAGAAAATCTTGATACTCTTTAAACACTTTAGGATATAACGCGTACGATATTAAGTCATGACTATTTACAGGACGATTCAACTCGTTATAAAGCGTATCACGCATTTTAGTAAAATCAACATCCTCTAATAGTTCCCCAGGTCTAACTGTAATTGGCTCTCTATCTTTTAAAATAAGTTTTTGCAGTTTTTCTGGGAATCCTTGATAAGGCTGTCCAATATAACCTTGTGCAAATTCTATCACAGAATCAGGGAAATCAAGCGATGCTCCTTTTTCGTAAATCGTTTCTTCATTTAAATCGTTTTGTACCATAAAGAGTGCCATATCGCCGACGACTTTGGAGGACGGAGTAACTTTTACAATATCTCCAAACATATCATTCACTGTACGGAACATGTTTTTCACTTCATTCCAGCGATCCCCTAAGCCTACCGCTTTTGCTTGCTGTTGCAGGTTACTGTACTGCCCGCCTGGCATCTCATGATTATAGATTTCAGTATGAGGCGACTTCATACCACTCTCAAAATCTTTGTAGTACTCGCGGACACCTTCCCAATACTGGCCAATCTCTTCATAATGATCGATATTAACTTCCGGCTGATGCTTCGTTCCTTCTAAAGCATAGTAAAGTGACTGCGCACTTGGTTGTGAAGTAGTTCCAGCCATTGAACCAACAGAAACATCAACAACATCTACGCCTGCTTCAATAGCTCTTGAATACGCATAAACACCATTTCCGCTCGTATCATGTGTGTGTAAATGAATTGGAATATCTACCGTTTCTTTTAATGTACTAATCAACTGATATGCCGCTTCTGGCTTAAGCAACCCAGCCATATCTTTAATACCTAAAATATGTGCACCGGCAGTTTCTAATTCTTTTGCCATATTTTTATAATAATCGATATCATATTTGGATCTTCCAGTATCTAAAATATCGCCCGTATAACAGATTGCTGCTTCAGCGATTTTATCTGTTTTTCGTACATTGTCAATTGCAACCTGCATGCCTTCTACCCAATTTAAGCTATCAAAAATACGGAATACATCTATCCCTGCTTCAGCGCTTCTTTTAACGAATAGCTCAATAACATTGTCTGGATAATTTTTATAGCCAACTGCATTACTAGCACGAAGTAACATTTGAAATAATACATTAGGCATACGTTTTCTTAAATGCAACAATCTTTCCCAAGGATCTTCTTTTAAGAAACGGTAAGCTACATCATACGTTGCCCCGCCCCACATTTCTACAGAAAATAGATTTGGCAGTAATTTTGCTGTTGGCTCTGCGATATGGAGTAAATCATTCGTACGAACTCGTGTTGCTAGTAAAGATTGGTGCGCATCACGGAATGTTGTATCAGTTAATAAAACTTTTTCCTGATCTTTTAACCACTTCGCAAGACCGTCTGGACCACGTTCATCTAAGATCTGCTTCGTTCCAGGCTGCATCTCTAGACCCTCTGTATTTGGGATCAATAATTTATCGAACTCCGGCTTCTCTTGTTTTTCTGCACCGTCAACACCATTTAAAGTTGTGTTTGCAATATAAGTCAGCATCTTAGTTCCACGGTCTCGGCGAACTGGGAAAATAAACAATTCAGGTGTTTTATCAATGAAAGTTGTATCATACTCTCCGGATAAGAATTGTTCATGCACCATCACATTTTCAAGGAATGGAATATTTGTCTTAATCCCTCTTATACGGAATTCTTTTAAGTTTCGGACCATTTTGATTGCAGCTTGCTCAAAATCAACAGCCCAAGTTGACACTTTAACTAATAAGGAATCATAGTGAGGGGAAATAATCGCTCCCTGATACGCATTTCCTGCATCTAAACGAACACCAAATCCGCCACCGCTTCGGTATGCATTGATTTTTCCTGTATCCGGCATAAAATCATTCAATGGATCTTCCGACGTAACACGAGATTGAATAGCATAACCTTGTGTTTGAATTTCGGCCTGCTTCGGAATGCCAACTTCTTTATCATGAAGTCCAAAGCCATCCGCAATTTTAATTTGCGTCTGAACAATATCCACGCCCGTAATCATTTCTGTAATCGTGTGTTCTACTTGAACACGCGGATTTACTTCAATAAAGTAGAAATCATTCTCTGTTACGAGGAATTCCACTGTACCCGCATTGATATAGTCAACATTTTTCATTAAATCGACAGCGGCTTGACAAATTTCTTCTCTCAGGTTCTCATTTAGAGATAAGCTCGGAGCTACCTCGATTAATTTTTGGTGACGGCGTTGTACCGAACAATCTCTTTCATATAAATGAACAATATTTCCTTGTTTGTCACCAATAATCTGTACTTCGATATGCTTTGGATTTTGAATTAGTTTTTCTACATAAATTTCGTCATTACCAAAGGCTGCCTTCGCTTCCGATTTGGCGCGATCATATGCATTTTCTACTTCATTTGCATCTCCGACAACACGCATACCTCTACCACCGCCGCCAAGGGAAGCTTTAATTATGATTGGATAACCATGTTCTTCCCCAAAAGCTTTTACCTCATCTAAAGATTCAACAGGACCATCACTGCCCGGAATAATAGGTAAATTGGCACTCAAGGCTTGTTCTCTCGCTTTCACTTTGTCCCCAAACATACTTAAATGTTTGCTGGTCGGTCCAATAAAAATAATGCCTTCTTCTTCACATCGTTTCGCAAATTCTATGTTTTCAGAAAGGAATCCATACCCTGGATGAATCGCATCCACATTTACTTCCTTCGCTAATGCGATGATTCCTTCAATATCTAGGTAAGCATCGATTGGCTTCTTCCCTTCACCGATCAAATATGCCTCATCAGCCTTAAATCGGTGAAATGAAGAAGAATCTTCGCTCGAGTAGACAGCTACTGTCCGGATATTTAGCTCTGTACATGCCCGAAAAACACGTATCGCAATTTCTCCTCTGTTTGCAACTAGTACTTTGCTTATTTGCGTTAAGTTTGTCATAGATTACCACCTCTGTATGATTTGATAGATTTTCTGTGAGAGATACTAGATTTAGGTGCTAGTTCTTCTCTTTCTTGTTCTTTCTTATTGACTTGCATGGCTATATTATTAAGAATCCCCATGGCTATCAGCATAATCAACAATGAAGATCCACCATAACTAATAAATGGCAAAGGAACGCCTGTAATTGGCAAGATTCCACTAATTGCGCCTAAATTAATAAAAGTTTGAATTCCAACCATTGATGCAATTCCTAATGCGAGTAATGAACCAAAACTATCTCTGCATTTCCTTGAAATATAGAGTCCTCTAAGAACAATAACTGCTAACATCCCTATAACAATAACAACACCTACAAAACCAAGTTCTTCTGCAATAATGGCCATAATAAAATCGGTATGACCTTCTACCAAGAAGCCTAATTTTTGAATGCTTTGTCCTAATCCTTCCCCAGTTAAACCGCCAACCCCAATCGCAACATAAGATTGTATGATTTGATAACCGTTTAAATCTGGAGAATTAAAAGGCTGATAAGCTCCTGTAAAACGAGAAAGCCTTTCTTCAGTTACCATGTTCGGAATAGCAAATGCTAGTAAAACAAGCCCGGCGAAAATTAGAATAGATAGATGTTTCCACTTGATACCAGAAGCAAAAATCACGGAGCATGCCATTAAAAAGATGATAGATGCTGTTCCGACATCTGGTTGCCCCATAATTAGTCCAAGAACGACGGCAGTGATAATAAGCGGAGGCAATACACCTTTACTGAATTGGTCTAAGTATGCCTGTTTTTTAGAATAAATAGCAGCTAAGTACATAATCAAACCTAGCTTAGCAACTTCAGCGGGCTGCAAGCTAAATGGACCAACTCGAAACCAAGATCTAGCATTATTAACGGTATCCCCAAGGAAAAGAACTCCTACCAGTAAGACAATACAAGATAGTATGATTATTTTCATAGATTTTTGATATATCTGGTAAGGTAAAAAGGATGCGATGGCAAATCCAATAAGTGCAACAAAAAAGAATATTAATTGTCTAATCAGATAATAATTGCTATTTAAGCCATCAACAACAGCTACTACCATACTTGCACTGTACACCATTAATACTCCAAAACCAGATAATAGAATCGGGGTAATCATCAATGTGAAATCGAATTGTTTCCAATTTTTTAACATTATTTTTTTCTCCTAGTCACTATGTAAGATTAAGAGATTTTTAACAGTATATCATATTATCTATAGAGCTGTTATTATTATCTCTCATGTGTCATTATACATTTTTTAACATATTCGAAACAATAGATAGCTCTAAAAACTTTTAAGAAGAAGCTAAGAAGCCATGATTGGTAAGCTTCTTGCCCTTGTCTTCCTTACGCAATACATATATTCACTTTTTCGAACAATTGACATGTTCTTGTTTTTCCTTTTATCGCGCTATAATGGTATAAAAAAACCTTGCCGCTCTTTAATTGGCAAAGTTTTAATTTGGTACCGTCACATTTACAGGATTATCATCACAATGACTTTTGTGATGCCTCATGTAAAATATTAAGCTTCTTCTCTAGGTTTTCTAAAAGATTTCGTCCTTCTTCTTCTGTAATTAAGTTTAAGCGAACAGCAAAATCAATTTCTCTAGATAAGCCAAACATTTGTGTATCCAGTACGTCCTCGTATACAGGACATTGTGGCATTGTTAAATTTTCTATCTGAACCTCGATTAAACGAAGTATCTTATCAGCATCAGCTTTTAAAAGAGCGTGGGCTTTTTCACAATGATTAATCGTTACATCAGGCATCAATATAATCCCCTCCGCATTTTATCGTTCTTGATACAATATTATCGCTACAAGCGCAAAAATGCAAATTTTACTCAGCTAAATTATTAAAATTATTCTATTAATTCGTTTCTAAATAACGGGTTAACCCCAAAACTCATGGTTGAAAAGGGAAAAATATGAAACTAATAACTAGATAGATTGGGAAAACACGGAAACTCCTACCGGAAAGCGCAATGGTCTTCAGGGGGACGGCCAAAATATCAATCATTCGTTTTTAATCCAATTTAAAATAGATGAAAGTCAGTGCAATCTTTGCTATCCTTAAATAGAAAGTAAGTGTAAATTGCAATCGGAAGTGTTTCATAAATACATAATGGAAACAATTTAGGGGGATAAAATGCCATGATCGTAATGATTAAAGGAAATGTCGGATATCCTATCACGCTTGATCCAACTGTATGGATTTTTGATGATAGAAAAATTGAATTAGAAAATGCTTTTATTGAGAGAGAAGAAAAAGAATCTAATGATTTTATTTTTCAGAAACCACCTGTAAATCGAAGCATCTCTAAAATGGAAGGTGAGGAATACTTAAAAAATAGTTATGTGATACCATTGCATGATTTTCTAAATAACTCCGAGCCCAAAGCAGATGCTACAGAAGTAGAATTTATTAAAAGTGATGGCAATAACGAAAAAGTAACGCTAGAAGATGCTAAAAATGGCTATTTACTATTTTCACTCGAAGGAAAGCCTTTACGTGAAGACGGGCCTGTACATTTTTATTTTAAAGATGGTTCTAACCAAAGTAATCCAATTAAACGTATTAAGGAAATTTATGTGCATTAAGCAGATAATACAAAGCCCTCTACATTCTATAAGAGTAGAGGGCTTTGTAATTTATCTTCCATTAGTTTTTCTTCAGGTCCTTACTTATCTTATCCTTATTTTCATTGTAGTATTGCACTCCGAATTGTGACCCTTCTGAAACCATCTTCGCATTTTCTAACTGATCCAATTCCATATCTGTAGATTCGTCCGGTTTTCCTGCGTTTTCAAACACTCTCAGTGTATCTGCAGTTGATTTTACATCTTTTCGATTTTTTCTATCGGACAACAGAATACTAGCAACTCCAGCTCCGACTACCCCTAAAGCTGATACAACGTACCTCTTTTTCATAAAATCACCCTTTCAAAAATACAGCTATCTGTTTAGTTGTATTGTTCCCGCTCTTTCATTTTTCAAACTTTGATTATTTATTTCAAACCTAAAAACATGTTATACTGATGTAAGATACCAATTTACTAATTTTGCCGAATTGGGGTGGAAAAATGCAGGTTAAATGCACCATATGCGATAAAGTAGAAGAAATAGAAAATAATTCACTACATGCAAAAAGATTACGCAATCGCAGGAAAAATATTCATTTATGTGTACATTGCTATAAGCGCATTGAAGAAAATACAAAAAAAAGATTGGCAACAGGCAAATTTCGAGTATACCAAGAAACGAAAAAAGTAGACGACTACTTATAGCCTGATACCTATGATTATCCGGCTAAGATTAGATTTCAGATTACAACGAAATGTTACATTTGTAAGTTAAAATATTTCCTTTAGATAAGAACAAAAGCGCAGAGCGCCCGGGTAGCGACGTACGGACTGGACTGAGCCGTAGGAGATAAAGGAAACACGACGACCTTAGGGAGTCGATGTTGACTTATCGTACGGAGGTGAGGGAAGTCTCGCTAGTCGCTGGGCGCTGGAGCTAGACGTGGCTGCTTATGTAACTAAGTTATTCACAGATTCAAATTTTATAATTTCCTAGATAAGAACAAAAGCAGAGATGCCGTAACGGTTCTCTGCTTTTGTTTTAAGCATTATTTTCTTGTATATCTTCTCTACGGCTTTTTCTTTCACGATGTAACCGAAAACGATAAATCCCTAATACGAATATGATAATAATTAAGCATTCAACTGTTGGCATTCTCATCACAGTTGAAAAGATAGTTACTATAAATGTACCAATCATCAATAATAAATAGACAATGATATTTTTTCCAATAGGCAGTTTTTTAGCAAAACCTAATTGATATGCTATTGCAGAAAGAATCAAATTGATGACATAAAAAATCCAAAAGATATTTTCTGTTCCATTTAAATCTAGTATATAGTCCAATACCATTACTCACCCGCCACCTTATCTATACGCTTCTTTAATCATACTAAAAGTGCTTACATATGACTAGGGAAAAATGAAAAATTGTATGTCTGTTTTTTGAAGTTCTTCACTTTATCCTTTATACTAATTCGTGGACAGATTATAAAGGCGGTTGAAAAATGAAAAAAATAGACATTCCAATGCTATTATTGGCATTACTAGTCGTTCTGCTATTTATCTTAGTTGGCTTAGCAATTGCTTTCCGAAGTATTTGGGCTATCATTTTATGTATTATTTTAGCGTTTTCTACATTTGGATTTGCCATGTCTAGAAAGAAAAAAAGGAAGGGATAATTATTTCCTTCCTTCCTTTATAAATCCTACTATTTCATCATGAATTGCTGGATTAGCAACTAAGATGGATGATCTTTTTAGAGGATTCCAAGGATTCCCGTCAATATCTCCTGTAATGCCTCCTACTTCTTGATTTAAAATAATTCCCGCTGCTACATCCCACGGTGAAAGACTTAAAGCAAGGTAGGCGTCTTGTACACCTTCAGCAATATATGCTAATTCTAATGACGCTGAGCCATGTGAGCGCGTGCCTCTTACCGTACGTACGAATTTTTGCATAACAGTATAGTCTACCAACCTATTTTCACATAGCCAAAAATGATTCATGCCAATGATGGATTCTGAAAGTTTCTTTTCTTTATCTAATGGAGCTAATTGCACATCATTTTTAAAAGCACCCTCTCCGCGCTTCACATGATATAGTATATCGCCCATAACATCATAAATAAATCCAATTTCACCAACACCATTATGTAAAATACCAATTGATATGGCAAATGTACGCTTTTGATGAACAAAATTCATTGTCCCATCAATAGGATCAATAATCCATACCGTCCCATCTACATTGGTTAATGTATCTCCAAATCCTTCTTCTCCGATAATATGATGATCTGGATAAACCTGATGAATCCGGTCTACAAAAAACTTTTCCGTTTGTTTATCAAGAACTGTTACTAAATCATTGGCGTTGGACTTGGTTTCAATTCCTAATGGTTCATTCATATGCTCACGGATTTGCTCTCCTGCTTCATATATCCAATTTTTTGCTGTTTCATAAATCTCCTGTCTTTGTTGCTGATCCATTTCTATATCGCCTCCAAAAACTCCATATGGATTTATTTTATCAGACTCCTATCCATTATACCAATGCCAGAATTTTTTTCATTTAAATCCTGTTATCTGAAATTCAAGTTATCCTATCAACAAACTTACCCTAATACGCTCCCTCCTTAATTGAAGGCGGCAATATATTAGGGCAACATGGTGTAACATTATTCCTTGAGACTAACCCATTGTTCTCTAAGCTGCTTTAGTCTCTCTTTTGATTTTATAATTTGTACAGTATCCTCTTCTTGCATAGCCTCGTACAATGTTGCTAGCTCATAATCAATTTCTAATTTTATGACAGGCAAAAGTTCTTCTGCTTCTTTTCGACGAAGAGCTTCCATAACATATTTCATCCTATCACTCCTTGTGTTGATTACTTTCGTTTCATGTATTTGCTATATACTATGAATTACCGAATAAATTGTTCACCTAAAATTTAAAAACAATTTATTGTTATCTATCTGTTCCCATTATTTAAAATGCTGAAACCTCTTTATTTATCTTGCTTGACTTCTTCCTAGATAAAGAATAATAATGAAGATAAGTTTTGATATTAAAGAAAGGATGTCGATTGTGGAATTACATCACTTTACAAAAGAAGATTTTCAAACATTTTTAATCGATGGATTAGATGAACGTATGGAAGCTATTCAGAATAGAATACAGCCGAAATTTCAAGCCATTGGTGAAGAGCTTGCAGCTTATTTATCAGAAAAACTAGACCAAGAGCTTTATTTACATATTGCTAAACATGCACGTCGAACAGTCAATCCTCCTAAGGATACTTGGTTAGCCATAGCAGACAATAAAAGAGGCTATAAAAAGCATCCTCATTTCCAAGTTGGTCTATTTGATGACCATTTATTTATTTGGCTGGCACTTATTTATGAATTGCCAAACAAACAAAAAATTGCGGAAAGTTATTTGGAGCACTACGATGATATAAAACGTCTTCCAAAATCGTTTGTGGTATCGCTAGATCATACGAAAAAAGATGCAATTTCATTAGAAGCGTTATCTCTTAAAGATTTAGAACGTTTCCGGGATGTAAAGAAAGCTGAGTTTTTAATTGGTCAACACCTTGCATATGATAATCCCATTTTACAAAATGATAAGGAATTATTCTCAACAATTACAAAAACATACGATCAGCTTCTTCCGCTATATCGATTGGCAATAGACAGCCGAGATGCATAAACAAAAAATCTACCCTAGACTTTTATCGTTAGGGTAGATTTTTTTATCACATAGAGATAACCGTTTCCTCAGACTCCCTTGCCTTTTTTACAACGTGATAACTGGAATATCCTGAGGATCGCCTAAATTCCTCAAACAATTGTTTTTCTCTGCTTTTTGAAGGAACAATTTCCTTAAAACGACGATATAAATGAAGAAGATCCGTTCGCCGGACATTTTTTTCGTATGCCTTCTCAACCAAAGTAAAAAAATTCACCACATCAACAATTTCTTCCGTAGTCCAAGTTTCATCCATTGGATACGAGTAACTCATCTTCACACCTCTTTCTGACTCCATTTTTCTCTAATTTGCTCCGCTTCATTCATAATAGAGTCCATTAATTCTTTCACACTAAAAATTTGATGAATGCGACTTACAGCCTGACCAGCCCAGCCAAAACCTAATGAATCCTCGCCAGATTGGATATACTTTTGATTTACTTCTCCACTAATATAAGCTTTTAATTGCTCATAATCGTTCCCATACTTTTCTTCTAGCGAGAGAATTTTATCCGTAAATGCATTTCGTAAAGCTCTTGCTGGCGTTCCTAAAGAACGTTTAATCACAACTGTATCTCCTTCATCAGCGGACAAGATAGCCTGTTTATAATTCATATGCGTTTGAACTTCTTTTGTTGCTATAAATCTTGTCCCCATTTCAATTCCTTCTGCTCCTAGACTTAATGCTGCCATTAAACCTCTTCCATCAACAATACCGCCAGAAGAAATTACAGGGATTTCAAGCTGGTCCACTACATGAGGGGTAAGGACGATGGTTCCTGTGTCACTTCTGCCCAAGTGGCCCCCACCTTCTTGTCCTACCACCATCACAGCATCTGCTCCTAATTCCTGTGCTTTGAGAGCCTGTCTAGCAGAGGCAACCAACACGAGTATTTTTATAGGATGATCTTTTAACATATCTATCACACCTGCAGGATTTCCACCTGTTACGGATACAACGGGAACCTGTTCATCAATTGCAACAGTTACCATATGGTCAAATTTTCTGCCGTGCTGACCAATCGCAAAATTAACACCAAACGGTTGATTGGTTAATTGCTTTACTTTGCGAATTTCATTTCGTAAACTTTCTGGCGAGGGTAAACTCATTGCAGTAACCTGGCCGAGCCCTCCTGCGTTACTTACCGCGGCAGCAAGATCAGCATATGCTAAATAAGCTAGTCCCCCTTGAATAATTGGATATTTGATATTTAACAGCTTCGTTATCCTCGTTTGGAACATAAATTCCCCTCCATTTCCTTATTCTAATGTTTCAATTAAATGAGGATCGACAATTTCATAGCCTTGATCTTGAAGACCATCAACAATGTCTCCTAGAGCTTCAGTTGTCCATTCACGGTCATGCATTAATAAATTTGCTCCCGGCTTCAACAATGAATAATTCACATCCACTTCAGGGCCTTCACCAGTTATCATTGCCTCTTTCAGTTTATCAGCATCCTCATAAGGCTCAAAATAATCATATCCGTAAGTCCAATTCATTAGAAGCATTCCTTCCTGCCTTGCTAACTCCCTCGTATGATCTGTGTTTGCGCCATGTGGTGCCCGAAAAAATTTAGGACGCTCTCCAATAATCTCTTCAATTTGATCATTTACAGTAACAATCTGCTCTGTCTGTTCTTCTTCAGAGATATCAGGTAAAACAGGATGAGAGTATGTATGATTGCCAATCGGAAATCCCATCTCATGGATTTTTTTTAATTTTTCTTTTCCTTCTTCATCTTCAAGGAAATGACCATTCACAAAGAAAATTGCTTTTACGCCTTTCTCTTGTAACGTTTCAGCCATCTCTAAAGCATAATTATCTGGCGCGTCGTCAATGGTAAGGAGCACTACATCCTCGTTTGCATCATCAATAGGAATGATAGATGCTGTTTCTTCGGATACATAGTAAGCCGGCTCTGTATCTTCTTCCGTTGTATCTGGCGCCTCATCTGTTTCCGCATCACCTTTATCTGACTCTTCAGATTGACTAGACGCATCATTTCCCCCTTTTTCTTCTTTGGCTTCTGTGTTTTCAGTTTGATTCTCTGTTTGTTCGCCACTACTTTCATTCTCACCGCCAAAATTACAGGCAGAAAGCATCCCAAGGACGAAAATCAACGTAAGAATAAAACTTCTTTTCCTGAACATTCTACAAAAACCTCCACTTTTCATGATAGTTTACTAGTTTAATTATAGGTTAATATGTTACAATGAGCAATTGTGCGAGACATTTAAAAAAGTAAGAATGTAATGTGTATTTCTTACCAATATGGGGACTTTACTAAAGAACACAAGGAGGAATGATTAGTGAAGAAAATAACGAACGTTTTCTGGATTTCGTTAGTAATCGTACTTATTTTTATTGCATGGGGCATTGTCCCGCCAAGTGTATTACCAAATGCTAATTTAGACAATGTTACAAGTATAATCCAAACATTTATTGTAACTCATTTTAGTTGGTATTATTTAATTGTGGCTACTCTATTTATCGGTGTTTCTGTTTTCTTAATTTTTTCCAAGTACGGAACGATAAAATTAGGGAAACCGGAAGACAAACCTGAATTTAGTTATATTAGTTGGTTTGCTATGTTATTTAGTGCTGGGATGGGAATTGGTCTTGTTTTCTGGGGCACTGCAGAACCAGTACTACATTTATTTGACAGTTCCCCTTATGGAGAACTTGGAACAACAGAAACAGCTATGGTCGCGATGCAATATAGCTTTTTCCATTGGGGATTCCACCCATGGGGAATTTATGCGCTTGTCGGCTTAGCTCTTGCTTATTTTAAATTCCGACATAATTCTTCAGGGTTAGTAAGTTCTATTTTAATTCCGCTTTTCGGTGATAAGGTAAAAGGAAAATGGGGAACAGCAATTGATACACTAGTCGTATTTGCTACCGTATTTGGTGTAGCTACTTCTTTAGGTTTTGGTGCAATTCAGATTAGCGGAGGGCTATCCTATGTTTTTGGTCTTAACTCCGGTATTTGGCTACAATTAATTATTATCGTGATTGTAACTTTACTATTTATTATCTCCACATTAAGTGGTGTCAATAAAGGGATGAAAATCCTTAGTAATGCAAATATCGTACTTGCAATTGCTTTAATGCTCCTTATATTATTTTTAGGACCGACTGATTATATTTTAAGTCTATTTACAAATACTGCAGGAAATTACATTCAAAATTTCCCTAGTATGAGTTTAAGATTAGATGTTTTTGGAGATGGCAATACGGAATGGATTAATAATTGGACTCTGTTCTATTGGGCTTGGTGGTTAGCTTGGGCCCCATTTGTAGGAACATTTATTGCCCGTGTTTCTCGTGGTCGTACAATTCGTGAATTTGTGATTGGTGTTTTACTTGTACCTACTATTTTCGGTGCACTATGGTTTACGGTATTTGGTGGAACAGCGATGTTCTATGATTTACAAGGAACTACAGATATCGCTGGACAAATTTCCCAATTCGGTGAAGAAGTAGCATTTTTCTCTTTACTTGAAAACTTCCCGTTAGGAACTGTACTCTCATTAGTATCTATTCTATTGATTGCAACATTCTTTATTACTTCTGCAGACTCTGCCACTTTTGTGCTTGGTATGCAAACAACAGGAGGAAGCTTGTATCCCCCTAATCAAGTGAAGTTAATTTGGGGAGTTATTCAGTCAGCAACTGCTGCTGTTTTGTTATGGCAAGGTGGACTAGGTGCATTGCAGACCGCTTCCATTATTGCTGCCTTACCATTTTCAGTTATAATGATTTTAATTGTACTCTCCTTATTAAAAACATTGAAAGCAGATGCTGCTAATATAGAAAGAAAAAGGCGGGGGCATTTATACAATAAAACGAAATAATGGTTCGTTTTTGACAAAAGGACTTACTTTTACGTGCATATTCTAAACGAGTCCTCTTTAAAAAGGTATCCTTGAGCATAGTATAATTACTGCGCAGGGGTACCTTTTTTATTTTTATCACGACATAAAACGAAACATCCTTCAATAAGGTTGGGATAAAAAGAAAGTGTATCGTCTAGAAGCTAAACAATATGCTAATAGAGCTAGGAAAGATGGTAGTCTACTACGGTCTAATTGGCATAGAACTAAAAGGGATTATGGAAATATTCTCTATAAGATTTTCAGTGGTCTCGATTCTGCTGCTGTTTTTTTCTCCTAATTATAATGATGCTTTTTATATAATTACCGCTGCCATCCAAATGACAGGTACAGCTAAATAAGAAAGAAAAGGTTCGTTATCATAGAACTGAGCAATCCCATAATGAATATGATAATTTGGAAATATAGCCAGCCAACTCATCTCTTCTTTCCTGCTATCCATCAAAACCGGGAGCTTCATAATTTGGCAATGTAGGAATAGCTCTTGACAAAGGGTCATAGATAACCAGAAATGGAATAATCGCAAATAAGATTATCAGTACGGTTAAACCTTTTGTTTTATTTTTTCATCATGTTTCTTCTCCTTATTAAAAATTTGCAATATATGATAGAACCAGATAAAAATTCCCATGTGGTTCACATATAACTTTCTGATTAAAAACTTTTATCATCCCCAGATTATTACCCAGGAAATAAACCAAACCTCCAACTTTCGTTTATCACTTGGGCTTTCCCCTATGAAAATGGGTTCAGTTTCGGAAGGTATTCCAGAAGATTGACACCATAATGAAATGCTACTCCCAATGCAACAGACCAGGATTCTATGCTTATTGTCTGCCAAATACTCACATACACTTTTTTTGCCCCTGATGCAGGAAATTGCTGCAGATACGTAATAAAAAATAATCGGACCCGCAAAGGATAAACCTGCAACTCCATATTTATTGAATATATTTTGCGCACATTTTTTCCGCTTACTTCCTTTATTTGTCTTTCCAGCCATTTTCTTGCGCAGACCAGAAATCAGCCAAATGAACACCAATACAGACAACCAATCGGCAAGAGTGCGCTAGTACAATCTGAATACTGGGAAAACCTAATACAACCCCAATTGAAATGGCTACATAGGATTCAAAAAAAGTACTATAGAAATAAGAAACACGCTTACATACTGTACCCATGTATCCGCTTTGATCAGCTTAATTAATAAATCTTCAAAAGCCTCCATAAAAATTACTCCTCATTTTTTTTGATTAAGCATATGGGAGAAATTGCGTTGCTGCATCAGATTTTGAATGAAGAGAGGGAAACAGGATAGAATGGGGGCTGGATTTTGATGAATGGTACGATTTTTTGGGAAAGGAGAATAATATATAGATGTCTGGAGATAAAGTGAAACTTCATTTAACAAGGAGATGTGCACATAATTTGAGATACTAAAAGAACAAATACTTTTAAAGCCTATATAATAAACCTGCCTTTTGCGTCTAAATCATTAACTATTTACGGATTAAGCACTGTTACAAGCGGAGGAAATTTCCAAATAAGGTACTCGCACAAATGATAGTCGGGAGTTGCAAAACACTTTTGTCTCAGCCTCTTCCATGGAATAGGCTCTATAATATGTACTATTTACATTTTATCACTAATCTCGGTCCATAAAAATTCCAATTTTCAAAATAAATCTATTTAGGTGGAAGATTAGATGAAAACTTCTGAATCACTTAAGTAACCGCGGGATTGAATGAAATTCCATTTTCTTTACTTTTTTTACGCTTTATTTAAAGTATTACATATTGCTACAAGAGAATGTTACAGCAGTATCATTTTCTTTACTTTTTAATAACATCTGTAAATTCTTAAAATATATTTGTTAAGCTAGGCATATCGTACGAAAATAAAAGCAACCAGACACTTGTTTTTATTTGCGGGAAGAGGTGACATAGCATGAAAAAATTCGGCATCATTCTACTATTAATTTTTATTATGCCGGTATTAAATAGTTGCCAATCGGAAGAGAATATTCAAGTTATACAATTTCAATTTACTGATTATCAGGTTATATATGTACCACCAGAGGAAGATAATAGTAGCTATATGAATGCATTTATTGATTTAAAGGCTAAGTACCCTAAAGAGATTTCGAGCCCTGAGAAGCACACCATGAACAATCAAGATTTACCATCAGATTATACGTTAGCTCATAATAGCTTTTACTTACTTAAAGATGATTCCGTTATTTTTTCTGTTGAGCAAACCGCATCACGCGGACAACTTATGGATACACTTGAATCGATTGTCAGTACAAGTAACCAAATTATCTATTGATTATTATTAAAGGATAATAAGCATTCAGAGAAGAGTTACTACATTGTAAGGGTATTTTTTGCCCGAGAAGAATAAAATACGAGTCAACCCCTTTTATGAGTCAATAATGCATGCATTAACGAAATGCACAGTACATTACTTCAGTACATTAGTGTAAATTCTTCAATGGGGACGGACGTTTATGGAGTGATAAAACAAAATACAAAAAAGACATGCTGAGTCTATGTTACTCTAGCATGTCTTTTTTTAAATGCGTGCGTACAAATTACATTGTATGGATTGGTGTACCTAATGCAACTTCTGCAGCTTCCATTGTAATCTCGCCAAGCGTTGGATGAGCATGGATAGTTAATGCAATATCTTCAGCTGTCATACCAGCTTCAATAGCTAGTCCAATTTCAGAAATCATATCACTCGCATTTGGACCTGCAATTTGTCCACCAATGATAAGTCCATCTTCTTTACGGGTAATAAGTTTTAAGAAACCTTCTGTAGCATTTAGAGATAATGCACGACCGTTAGCAGCAAATGGGAATTTTGCAGCTTTCACATCATATCCAGCATCTTTAGCTGCTTGTTCTGAAAGCCCTACAGTTGCCAATTCAGGCTCTGTAAATGCTACTGCAGGAATTGCATTATAGTCAACTGCTGATTTCTCGCCACTGATTGCTTCTGCAGCAATTTTTGCTTCATAAGATGCTTTGTGAGCTAAAGCAGGACCAGGTACAATATCACCGATTGCATAGATATTATTAACAGAAGTTCTTCCTTGATTATCAACTTTAATCAAACCTCTGTCGTCTTTTTCAATGCCTAGTTGTTCTAAGCCAAGTTCATCTGTGTTTGGACGGCGACCTACAGTAACAAGTACGTAGTCTGCTTCAATCGTTTCTTCTTTACCGTTCGCTTCATAAGAAACTTTTACTCCGTCTTTTGTTTCTTCTACACCTTTAGCCATTGCTTCGGTAATAATTTTAGCGCCTTTTTTATCTAGAGACTTTTTAACAACTTGTGTCATTTGTTTTTCAAATCCACCTAGAATATCTTTCGCACCTTCTAAGAATGTTACTTCTGTACCGAAGTTTGCATAAGCAGTACCAAGCTCTGTTCCTACATAACCAGAACCGATAACAACTAATTTTTTAGGGATTTCTTTCAAGTTCAATGCGCCTGTAGAATCCAATACTCTTTCAGAGAATTTGAAAGAAGGAATTTCAATCGGTGTAGAACCTGTAGCAATAATACAATTGTTAAATTTATATGTTTGAGAGTTTTTATCATCAGCAACTTTCACTGAATGCTCATCAATAAAATAAGCTTCACCTTTAACAATGTCTACTTTATTCCCTTTTAGCAGGCCTTGTACACCTGAAGTAAGTTTATTTACAACAGAAGCTTTCCATTCCTGTACTTTAGAAAAGTCAATTGTTGTTTTTTCTGATTTAATTCCAAGATCTTCAGCACCTTGAGCATTTTGGTATTTATGACCAGCTTCAATAAGTGCTTTAGAAGGAATACATCCAACATTTAAGCAAACGCCGCCTAAAGGTCCTTTGTCAACGATTGTAACTTTTTGTCCTAACTGTGCTGCGCGGATAGCTGCAACATAGCCTCCTGGACCAGCACCAACGACAAGTGTATCTACTTCTATCGGGAAATCTCCTACTACCATGACTTACGCCTCCATCATAATTAATTGTGGATCATTCAATAAACGTTTGATTTGGTTCAATGCGTTTTGAGCAGTTGCACCGTCAACGATACGATGATCAAAGCTTAAAGATACAGCGAGAACTGGCGCGATGACAATTTCACCATCACGAACAACAGGTTTCTCCGCAATACGACCAATTCCAAGAATAATTGCTTCTGGGTAATTCAATACTGGAGTGAACCATTGACCACCAGCAGAACCAATATTAGAAATCGTATTGGATGCGCCTTTCATCTCATCTGGTTTTAGTTTACCATCTCTAGCTTTAACTGCCAATTCATTGATTTCACTAGAAATTTGGAAGATAGATTTTTTATCAGCATCTTTTACAACAGGAACTAGCAGTCCGCGATCTGTATCTGCAGCAATTCCGATATTGTAATAGTGTTTTTCTACAATTTCGTCGGTTTCATCATCAATGAACGAGTTAAGGATTGGGAATTTCTTAGATGCAGAAACCAATGCTTTAACTACATATGGTAAGTAAGTTAATTTAATATCCTGCTCAGCTGCAACAGCTTTAAATTTCTTACGGTGTGCTACTAATTCTGTTACTTCCACTTCGTCCATCAAAGTTACGTGTGGAGCTTTAGATTTAGAGTTAACCATAGATTTCGCAATTGACTTACGGATTGCAGTCATCTTCTCACGGGTTTCAGGATACTGACCTTGTGGAGTTTGAGCTTTTGTATCTTCAGATTTGATTTCTTCTGCAGATTCAGAAGAAGCTTCCTTCTGGTCTCCACTTAAGAAGTTTTCAATATCTTCTTTTGTAATACGGCCGTTTTTACCAGAACCTTGTACATCTTTAATGTTCACATCATTTTCACGTGCAAATTTACGAACAGATGGCATTGCAATAACACGCTTATCATCAGATTCACTTGCATCGTTAGAAGCTTCTGCAGCACTGTTGTCTGCTTTTTCTTCTTTTGCTTCCGAAGCAGTATCTTCAGCCTTGGTATCTTCCTCTTCATCATCATAACCTTCAGCGTCAAATGAAATCAAAGTATCGCCTACAACAGCAACTTCGCCTTCAGCTACATGAATTTTAGTAACTGTTCCATCGACTTGGGATGGAATTTCAACTACAGATTTATCATTTTGAATTTCACAAAGAACGTCGTCTTCTTTTACTTCGTCGCCTTCTTTAACGAACCATTTAACGAGTTCTCCCTCGTGAATTCCTTCACCGATATCCGGTAATTTAAAATTAAATGCCATGATTGGACCTCCTAAAAATTAGAAATTAATTACTTCGTTCACTCTTTCAACAATATCTTTATGGTCTGGTAACCAAACTTCTTCTGCATCTGAAAATGCATAAACTGTGTCCGGAGCAGTAACACGAAGAATAGGAGCTTCTAGATGTAGAATTGCTCTTTCTTGAATTTCAGAAATAACTTGTCCAGCAATACCTGCTTGACGTTGTGCTTCTTGGACAAAAACAACACGATTTGTTTTCTTAACAGATTCTAAAATGGTTTCATAATCTACTGGAGAAATAGTACGTAAGTCAATTACTTCAGCTTGAATACCGTCTTTTTCTAATTCTTCAGCAGCTTTTAAAGAGGAATGAACCATTGCGCCATAAGCAAGCAATGTTACATCAGATCCTTCACGTTTTACATCAGCTTTTCCAAGTTCTACAGTATAAGCATCCTCTGGAACTTCGCCACGGAAAGAACGATAAAGTTTCATATGCTCTAAGAATACAACCGGATCATTGTCGCGAATTGCTGAAATTAACAGTCCTTTAGCTTCATACGGTGTAGAAGGAATAACTACTTTTACACCTGGTTGTTGTGCAATAAGACCTTCCAGAGAGTCTGCGTGTAATTCAGGTGTATGAACACCGCCGCCAAAAGGAGCACGAACAGTGATTGGCGCATTGTAATGACCGCCAGAACGGTAACGTATACGGGCCATTTGACCGCTGATAGAATCCATTACCTCATAAACGAAGCCGAAAAACTGGATTTCTGGAACCGGACGAAATCCTTCCATTGCTAAACCGATGGCTAAACCGCCAATTCCTGATTCAGCTAGAGTCGTATCAAATACACGATCTTCGCCGAATTCATCTTGAAGACCTTCCGTAGCACGGAAAACTCCACCATTTTGTCCAACATCTTCACCAAATACAAGCACGTTTTCGTCATTTTTCAATTCTACGCGCATTGCATCAGTGATTGCTTGAATCATTGTCATTTGTGCCATGATTTATTTCGACTCCTTTGCTTGATAAATTTCTTTTTGCTCCTGTAAATGAGTTGGAAGCTCTTCAAACATATTTTCAATTAAATCTGTAACTTTTTGTTTAGGTTGTTGTTCTGCTTGTTTAATTGCCTTTTTAATATCTTCTTTCGCTTCTTCGATTACTTTGTTTTCATCTTCTTCAGACCAAAGTTTTTTACCTTCTAGGTATTTACGGAAACGAACTAGTGGATCTTTTTTCTCCCACTCTTTATCTAATTCCTCTGTACGGTAACGAGTTGGATCATCACCAGACATTGTATGTGGTCCAAAACGATAAGTTAACGTTTCAATTAAGGTTGGGCCCTCACCAGCAATCGCACGCTCACGAGCAAATTTGGTTGCAGCGTATACAGCTAAAACATCCATACCGTCTACTTGAATTCCTTCAATTCCAGCTGCAACAGCTTTTTGAGCTAATGTTTTTGCATTTGTTTGTTTTTCTACTGGAACAGAAATAGCAAAACGGTTATTTTGCACAACAAAAATTGCAGGAGCTTTATATGCACCAGCATTGTTTATTCCTTCGTAGAAATCACCTTGAGAAGTACCACCGTCACCAGTATAAGTAATTGCCACATTCTTCTTACCGCGTTTTTTCAAACCTAACGCTACGCCAGCTGTTTGAACATACTGCGCACCGATAATAATTTGTGGGCTTAACGCTCTTAATTCATCCGGATATTGGTTTCCATGAAAATGTCCTTTAGAGAATAAGAAAGCTTGATATAACGGAAGTCCTTGCCAAATTAGCTGTGGAACATCACGATACCCTGGTAAAATAAAATCGTCTTGCTCTAATGCAAATTGGCTACCTAACTGAGAAGCCTCTTGTCCTGCTGTTGGAGCATAAAAACCTAAACGTCCTTGACGATTAAGTGCAATGGAACGTTGGTCAAGTATACGGGTATACACCATACGTCTCATTAACTCCTTCAATTCATCATCTGATAAATCAGGGAGATCATCTTTGTTTACAACTTTTCCATCTTCATTTAGAACTTGGAACATTTCGAATTGGCTTTCAATATTTTCAAGTACCTGTTTCAAAATGATTCACCTCTTCCTTTCTTATATCAAAATTAAGTATTCTTTATCTATTCTACCCTTAAACAATAAAATTACATACTGATTCTTGTACCCTATTGCAGGATTTCATGAGTTGTGCTGTTATATCATTACTGTTCTAAAAGGACGAGTAATAGAAAGTAATACAATTTTTAATCCTTTCCTATCTTAGCTCATTTTTTTAGGATGGTCAATCACTTTGTTTCTTGAATAATAATATATTCTCTGTATAGTTTCTTAAATTTTAACCTCCCATTTCAAACTGTATTAGTAGGCGAAAAAACTGTATTAGTTTCCCACAAAATTATTAAGGCCTGGAATAATAAAAAAGCAATATTTACTAATTCACCTTAAAATTAGATCAATTAGTATTTGATTTTTTTCACACTAAAAGCCCCCTATATACCATTGTCATAAATGCCATATGGGAGCTTCTAATATTTTATTTATTGTTCTGTTTCTGCATCTGTTTCTTCTTCAAAATTCACATTGAAATCAGCCGCTTCATAAAATGCGAGCTTTGCTTCATTATAATTGACTGTTAATTGATTAAACTCTTCATTTAAATCGATAATTTTTACGTAATTTTCGTTAAGTGCCTCAATGTGACTTGTTACATCTTCCTGTTCAAGTTCTTCTTGCTGCAACATTTCATACAATTCTTTTTCTTGCTCTACAGAGGTTTGGTAAATATCATTCAACTCATAATATGCTGTATAGCGGTCTGACATAAGCTTAAACATTTCCTCTGCATGCTGCTGCAAGCTTTCCTCTTCTAAGTCAGAAATCAGAGGTTCCATTTTGACGAATTCTTCCTCTGATGCTTCAATACTTTCTCTTTCTTCATTAAGCTTCTCTTGCTTTTCATCAATTACAGAAATTGCTTCCTGAGATAATTCTTGAATTTTATCAAAATGATCCATATCAAGACCTTCTATTTCGGCATATAAGTCTTGTTCTTTTAATTCAAGTTCACCGATCTCCTGCTGTTTTGCTTCGTACCCTTCTTCTAATTGGATAGCTTCTTCTAAATGATCATATATTTTTTCCTCAGAAGATTTACTGCTGCATCCCACAACTAAAAATAAAGATGAAACTATAATAGCAAATAAATAATACTTTTTTGACACAAAAAAACCTCCAATATGTCTATTTCATTTTTTATCCAAAGCTTGTTCAAATAATCATAAATCGTATGCTTCAAATTGTAACATAATGAATTATAGTCAGGAAAGGAAAGAGCGAAAAGCTTTTACATCTTCTTTTCCTATCTTATAATAAGTAATATCATCATAATATAAAATATATGTTACTATAGGCAACAGACTTGTCAAACATAATTTGTTAATGTGACGTAAAATATATATAAAGGAGTCGTAAATATGATAACAATGAAAGATATTGTCAGAGAAGGACATCCTTCTTTAACAACAAAAGCAGCAGATGTAGAGGTTCCATTATCACTAGAAGATAAAAAGTTATTAGAAGATATGCTGCAATTTTTAAAAAACAGTCAAGATGAAAAGATTGCCGAGAAGTATGATCTAAGAGCCGGCGTTGGTTTAGCTGCTCCACAACTTGGCATTGAAAAACAATTAATTGCACTGCATTTTGAAGACAGTAAAGGAAAAAAATACAGTATGGGGTTAGCTAATCCTAAAATAGTTAGTCATTCTGTAGAACAAGCTTACTTACAAAGTGGAGAAGGCTGTTTATCTGTAGACCGTGTTATAGAAGGGTATGTCCCAAGACACGCTCGTATCACTATCACAGCAACAGATATGAACGATAATCCAGTCAAACTTCGACTTAAAAATTATCCAGCCATTGTTTTTCAACATGAAATTGATCATTTAAATGGCATTATGTTTTTTGATCGAATTAATGAAGACAACCCTTTTGCAATCCCAGATAACGCAATAGAAATAATATGATTATTGTATTTTGAAATGAATAGCAGCCTTGTATAAATTTGCTGATTTAGACGATGATAGGAATAGTTTATACGATTCGATTTATGGATTATTTTTTATAATTTATCGTTTTTTATTTAATTATTTCCAATTTCGTACTATACTATAGATAAGAGGATTGGACGGTAGAGGGTTAAATTTGCTTTTCTATAATATCGGAAGGAGAAGTGAGTCCTTATGCTGAAACGTCTTAAAGAAAAACTCAAAAAACGTTTAAAGGATTTACTAGGCAAAGAGGGGCGCGTACCAACTACTTATAAATAATTAATCGCCGAACAACAATATCAATCTTATAAGAAAAGCCATTTTGCAGGTGAGCTGACGGAAACTTACCTTTTATAACGGAATAAAACACATCGAATAATAACCCTAACAAAAAAGTTTTTAAATTTTAAAGGAGAGATGAAATGATTTATAAAGTATTATATCAGGCATCACAGACAGAAGTGCCTATAAGAGAACGTACGGAAAGTCTTTATGTAGAAGCTAATTCCGTAAGAGAAGTAAGATCGAAACTTAGTGACCGTAAAATTAATATTGAGTACATTCAAGTATTAGATGGGGCACATCTCGAATACGAAAAAAGTACTGGTAATTTCGAATTGGAGAATGTATAACAATGAAGTTTGTAAAAAATGATCAGACTGCTGTCTTTGCCCTGGGTGGACTTGGGGAAATTGGCAAAAATACGTATGCAGTTCAATTCCAAGACGAAATTATCCTCATCGATGCGGGAATTAAGTTCCCAGAAGATGAACTTCTTGGTATCGACTATGTCATTCCGGATTACACCTATCTTGTACAAAATCAAGATAAAATTAAAGGTCTTTTTGTTACACATGGTCACGAAGACCACATTGGTGGAATTCCGTTTTTATTAAAACAAATTAATGTGCCAATTTATGCCGGTCAATTAGCAATCGGTTTAATCCGTAATAAATTAGAAGAACATGGTTTATTACGAAGTACGAAGTTAATTCCTATTCAAGAAGATGATGTTATTAAATTCCGTAAAACTTCCGTTAGTTTTTTCCGTACTACACACAGTATTCCAGATTCATTTGGACTGGTTGTAAAAACACCGCCAGGAAATATTGTGCATACAGGTGATTTTAAATTTGATTTTACTCCTGTTGGAGAACCAGCAAATCTTGCAAAAATGGCTCAGATTGGTGAAGAAGGTGTATTGTGTCTTCTATCCGATAGTACAAATAGTGAAGTACCTGGATTTACAATGTCAGAAAGTGTCGTTGGTGAAAGTATCCAAGATATATTCAGCCGAGTTGATGGCAGACTGATCTTTGCTACCTTTGCGTCCAATATCTACCGACTCCAGCAAGTTGTTGAAGCAGCCGTTAAGCATAATCGTAAAGTAGCTGTCTTTGGGAGAAGTATGGAATCCGCTATAAATATCGGACTGGAGTTAGGTTATATCCAAGCTCCAAAAGACACTTTTATTGAAGGAAACCAGATTAATCGTCTTCCAGCAAATGAAGTAACGATCCTCTGCACTGGTTCACAAGGCGAGTCAATGGCAGCACTCTCTCGAATTGCTAATGGAACACATCGACAAATCCAATTAATTCCTGGAGACACGGTTGTATTTTCATCTTCACCGATCCCTGGAAATACTGTTAGTGTAAGTAGAACAATTAACAAATTATACCGCGCTGGAGCAGATGTCATTCATGGAAAACTGAGCAATATTCATACCTCTGGTCACGGAAGTCAAGAAGAACAAAAACTTATGCTGCGCTTAATCAGACCTAAATACTTCATGCCTATTCACGGTGAGTATCGTATGCTAAAAGAGCATGTGAAGTTGGCTGAATTATGCGGGGTTGAAGATAACCATTCGTTCATAATGGATAATGGGGATGTTCTTGCTCTTGGAAAAGATCATGCTGCAATTGCAGGTAAAATCCCATCTGGTTCTATTTATGTAGATGGAAGCGGAATTGGTGATATTGGGAATATTGTTCTTAGAGATAGACGAATTCTTTCAGAAGAAGGCTTAGTTATCGTCGTTGTAAGTATCAATATGAAAGAATTTAAAATTGAAGCAGGTCCAGATATTATTTCTCGCGGCTTTGTTTATATGCGTGAATCAGAAGATCTTATTAATGATGCCCAAAAACTTGTTGCGAAGCATTTAGAAAAAGTAATGGAGCGCCACACCACACAATGGTCGGAAATTAAAAATGAAATTACAGATACCATAGCTCCATTCTTATATGAAAAAACGAAACGTCGTCCAATGGTATTACCAATCATTATGGAAATCTAAAAAACCAAAGTGAAGAGCTCACAGTTAGCTCCATGTTTTGGGAATTCAAAGCTAGATAACGATCCCTCTAGCCCAGGATTAAAATATTTTATTTTACTTTCTGGAAAGAATTAAAAGCTTCATTCTCCTCATAATATACTTTGGGAGAATGAAGCTCTTTTATTACAAGCTAGGAAAGCATAAGAAAACTACCGATTCATTAAAAGAGGAATAGAAGCGAGTTGTTTCAAAAGAGGAAGCAAGATCACGCCGCTATTTTAGAAAGAGGTTAATCATCATGAAGGACAAATACTACGATAAATTATTAAACATTCATACAATGGAAAATAAGAAAACTACATATCCTGAATCCCATCACTATAATCCTTATGAACCCACTCCATATAGCGCATTAGAAAAGTTATTGAAGGCTTATTCTTTTGGCAAACAAGATTCAGTAATTGATTTTGGCTGCGGAAAAGGACGTTTACCTTTTTACCTCCATTATTTCCAGCATATCTCTGTTACTGGAATAGAAATGGATCCCCAATTTTTTAACGATGCGCAGCATAACTTGCAGGCTTATCGACACTTAACTGCTTCAGATTGTTATCAAGCGAACATTCAATTTATTTGCTGTTTAGCAGAGGAATATACCATTTCAGCCATGGATAATCGTTTTTACTTTTTCAATCCATTTTCCATACAAATCTTCCAACGTGTTATTTCTAATATTCAAAAATCCATAGCAAGCAAACCTAGAGAAGTAGACATTATTTTATATTATCCGCATGACTCTTATATTCATTTCCTTGAACACTACAGTCCATTTGAGCTCTATCTAGAAATAAAACTAAAAGCCTACTGGCTGAATCCAGATGAACGAATCGTTATCTACCGGTACAGCAACATATAATTCTAAATAAGTGATAAAACGTCTATCCCCTTTGATAAATTCATATAAAAAAGGATGAGACAAATTTATCCAGCAACTTCCGAACATCCTTTGTGCAAATACCACTTTGAAAATATACGCCACTTTCCATGGGTCTTTTCTTCAGGTCTTCCCCCGTGCTTTCCCACAGGAGTCTGCCTATATTTCTTCCGCGCTATTAACAATTGTTCGGCTTCTTGATTTTTTTGTCCCAACCTCTTTGTATGTTTATTCAAAAACCAAAGCTTTTTCAAAACGATCAATATCCTGATCTGCCCCTATGACAATTAATATATCCCCCTCTTTTAAGGGTTGGTTTGCTTCAGGGGAAACATCAATTTCTGCATCTCTTTTTATCGCAACAATATTACATCCAAACCTTGCCCGGACGTCAAGTGTAATTAAATTCTTTCCAATCATTTTCTTTCCGGCAATGACTTCTACAATACTGTACTCATTGGAAAGTTCTAGATACTCTAAAATATTATTGGAAATAAAGCTGTGCGCTAACCGTTTCCCCATATCGCGCTCCGGATGAACAACATGATGAACACCAATACGGCTCAGTATTTTTTCATGATAATCATTCTGTGCTTTAACCGTAATTCTTCTTATCTCTAAATCAGTTAATATAACCGCAGCCAGAATACTCGCTTGAATGTTTTCACCAATAGCTACAATAACATGGTCAAAATTTGTAATTCCAATTTCTTTCAAAGCATCTTCATCTGTTGCATCCATCACCACAGAATGATAAGCAATATTTTTATATTCATTTACTTTAGTTTCATCGGTATCAATTGCCAGGACATGCATTCCTTTATCGCTAAGTTCCTTACATACACTGCCGCCAAACCGGCCCAAACCAATTACTGCAAAATCTTTTTTCATAAGAAACCTCCATTCTCCTGCTCCTTATATTAACATAAAAAAGGGAACAACTTAATAAAAAGCTGTTCCCTTTTTTTGCTCTACATAGCATCTAACATAGTAAATTGTGATTTTACCAGCTCATAATATTTTCCTTGCTGGCTCATTAATTCTTGATGATTTCCATATTCCAGAACTTCTCCTTGCTCTAGTACATAGATACAATCTGCTTCCCGAATAGTAGAAAGACGGTGCGCAATGATAATGGAGGTTCTACCTTTTAAAAGGTGTTTTAGAGCCCTCTGAATCTTTACTTCTGATTCCGTATCAATGCTTGCTGTTGCTTCATCCAATATGATAATACTCGGATTTGCTAAGAGCGCTCTTGCAAAGGACAATAATTGCCTTTCTCCAGCAGATAGGATATTCCCCCGCTCTTCCACTTCAGTCTCATAATCATTTGCTAAGCGTCTGATAAAACTATCTGCACCTACAACTTTTGCAGCTTCCTTTACTTCTTCATCGCTAGCATCAGGTCTCCCAAAACGAATGTTTTCCATAATCGTTCCAGAGAATATAAATGTATCTTGAAGGACTACACTAATTTGTTGACGCAAACTATTTAGCGTCACATCCCGCAAATCATGCCCGTCTATTCGAACTGCTCCACTTGTAGGATCATAAAAGCGACTAATTAAATTGGCAATGGTAGACTTGCCGCTTCCTGTATGACCAACCAAAGCAATGGTCTGCCCTGCTTTAATATCTAAGGATATTTTCTTTAATGCTAAACGATCAGCATTATAGGCAAATTCTACTTCATTAAATTCAATATGACCTTTCATTTCTTTCATCTCATAAGCATTTTCTTTTTCAGCAACATTAGGCTGTTCATCTAAGAATTCAAAAATACGTTCCGAAGAAGCCATTGCCATTAACAATTGATTATACATCTGCCCAAGTCTAGAAATTGGTTCCCAAAACATTCCCAAGAAAAAGGCAAAGGAAATAAATGTACCTAATTCAATTGTTCCGTTAAGAATCAAATAAGAACCAAAGGCAATTAATATAATGGTTCCTGCTGCATCACAGATATCCACGAGAGGTCTGAAAAAGGCACTTTTCTTTGCTGCGTCACGGAAGCTATTAAAATAACCACTGTTAACTCCATCAAAGAATTCAGCGTTCTCCTTCTCTTGAGAGAAAGACTGTGTAATTCGCATTCCTTGAAGTCCTTCATTTAAATGGGAATTCATTCTAGATTGCTGTAAGCGAACCAATTGCCAAGAACGTCTTATTTTTTTACGTAATGCAGTAGATATCAGAAACATTAATGGGATCACAATGACAACAGCTAATGCTAATGGTGGACTCATAATAAACAGAATCACGATTATTCCGCTTAACATTAAAATATCCATTAATAGATTTATAATTCCATTTGTAAATAACTCTTGCAGAGAATTAATATCATTTAAAATTCGTACAAGGATGGATCCTGCTGAGCGCGTATCAAAAAATCGGTGTGATAAATGTTGTACGTGAGAAAACAACTTTTGTCTTAAATCATAAATAACATTTTGCCCTAATATATTTACCCATTTTATCCGAAAGCGATTGGCAACAAAACTGATCAAATAAAGTATTGCTATACCAATAACTAGATAGACCAAAAGATTCGTATCGTTGCCTGCAATCGCAATATCCACAGCTACCTTACCAATTAAAATTGGTATTGCCAATCGAATAGCTGTTGCAATAACCATTGCAATAATAGCCCCAGGTAAATACGTTTTCAAATACGGTTTTAAATACTGAAGCAGCCTCCACATCTGTGACCAATTAAACGGCTTGTCAATGGCTTGATCCACGGTATAATGAAATCGCTTTAAATGTTTACTTTGTCTTTGTGGCTCTTTTGCTTTCCCCATCTGTTCCACCTCCCTTTAATTAACCACGCTTACAATTTCTTCACGATCCTGGTATTGAATTTTGTAAATACGTTCATATGGTCCATTATTGTTTAATAAGAAATCATGCGTACCACGTTCCACGATTTCTCCATCTTCTAATACTAAAATCTCATCAGCATGTTTTATAGAAGAAATACGATGCGCAATAATAAAGGATGTTCTGTTCCTCATTACTTCTCTTAATGCTTTTTGAATTTTATGCTCTGTTTGCATATCAACAGCAGACGTTGCATCATCTAACACAAGAATACTTGGGTCAATACAAATTGCACGGGCAATAGCAATACGCTGCTTCTGCCCCCCAGATAGTCCCATACCCCGTTCTCCTAGCAGGGTGTCATAGCCATCTGGAAGCTCCATAATAAAATCGTGCGCTTGTGCCATTTTCGCAGCTGCAATAATATCTTCATCTTTAATTCCCGGTGTACCATAAGAGATATTTTCCTTGATTGTCGTCGAAAACAGAAACGGCTCTTGCAAGACGAAACCAATTTGACTGCGAAGCGTTTTCAATTGATAGTCCGAAACAGGTCGACCGTCAACAAGCACTTCTCCTTCTTCCGGTTCATAAAATCGAGTTATTAGTTGGGTAATACTTGTTTTTCCGGATCCAGTTGCTCCAATTAGACCAATTGTTTTTCCTGGAGGAGCATCAAAAGTGATGTGTTTTAATGCTTCATCGTCTTCTTCAATATAGGTTAAAGTCACATTTTTAAAAGTGACATGACCTTGAATCTTCGTATCGATAGCATTAGGTTTTTCTTCTATATCTTCATGCGCTTCTAAAATCTCTAACAATCGCTCCCCTGATGCCTTTGCTTGAGAAAATTGATTGATAATAAATCCTAAGTTCATAAGCGGTCCCATAATAAACCAGACTAAACTGAAAAATGCCATTAATTCCCCAGTTGTCATGGAACCATTAATAACAAAATAACCGCCAAATGCTAATAAGACGACGGCACTCACATTTCCTATAAACTCCATCACCGGAAAATATTTTGCCCATAAGCTTGAAGTAAACAGATATTTTTGACGATAATTATCATTACTTTCAGAAAACCTTCCAATCTCAAACGCTTCTCTCGATAACGATTTGACCGTATTCATCCCGCTAATATTTTCCTGTACCCTTGTATTCAGTCTACCGAAGGAGCGTCTTACATTTCGAAAAGCCGGATGGACTTGCTTATCGAATTTATAAACCACTATTGCAAGAAACGGCATTGCCATCATTGTAATAAGTGCAAGAGGAATGGAATAATAAAACATAACCGAAATACTAATTAGCATTAGAGAGACAACACGAATTAATTCTGCAAAACCGACAGAGAGAAAAAAACGAAAACCTTCTACATCTGCAGTCAGGCGAGACATAATATCCCCTGTTTTTGCGTTATCATAATACTTAAATGCCAGGGATTGCAACTTATCATATAAGGATCCACGCAGCTTATATACAGCAGTCATTCCAAATAAATCGCCAAGGTATTGAAAGAAAAAGGTAGATACCCCTTTGATAATCATTACCCCTAAGAAAGCTCCGCAGATATAAGGAATCAATCCATATCTTTGTCCAGCTACTACTTCATCAATCGTAATTTGAAGGATAATTGGATAAACGACTGTAATAGCCGTAACAATAAGCATACAGATAATTGACCATATAAAGTATTTCTTAAAAGGCCAGTAATAATGTTTTAACTTTTTAAATACATTCAAGATTTATTCCCCCTTCCTCTTTTCCGTATTAACTAATATAACGGTTTCCGAAATAAAATTCTACTGTTTTGTAAAATTTTTTAGAAAATTATTTTAAAAGAGTTATTTCACAAAAAAACTACTCGGGTGGCTTAGGTATTTTCGTCCCAATCCAAAAAAAATCCCTATTCTATAAAGAATAGAGGATGGTTTAATTCGTATGTAACAAACGTTTTAGACGCTTCTCTATTAAGCTCGTAGAAGATTTGCCAATCTGCATAAACCGCAGTCTCTCATACTTATCAAATAGATAAAAAGCAGGTACAAAACGAAATTGAAATTTATTTGTTAACTGATCATCGACATCATCTAGGCAAATAGCATCCATACGAATTTGGTCTAATTTATACCTGATTTCTGCTGCATTTGGATATTCTTTAGTTAAATACGTATGAATTAAAATCGGAACAACTTCCTTCGACTTTATTTCTGGGACTTCAGCTAATTGTTGTAAAAAATAACCACAGGACGAGCAACTTACTGACCAAAAAACAACAATGATTGGTTTACTACCTAATAGCGCAACTTTATAATTGCTTGCACCCAATTGTTTTACATCAGACAAATCCGGAAGCATATCGTAAATCCGCATCATGTCACTCCTTTTTTACTCTTTACCTGATATATGATGAAAGACTGAAATATATGTACGATTTTCATCATATAAACCTAAATTAAAAAGACTTCCTATTCAAAGGAAGTCTTTTTAGTCTGGTAGCTTAACCAAATGATCGTATGAATGTTTCTACCGCTTCAACACCAATAGCAAGTGCTTCTTCTTTAGGAGCTAACTTCGCATGGTGAAGCCCATACGGGGAGTCCACTCCAAGCCAAAACATAAAACCAGGAATTATTTTTAACATATCCCCAAAGTCCTCCCCAGTCATTGCCGGAGAAGCCTGGATATATTCCACATCTGTACTAGATAGGCATTCTTTAAATTGTTCAACATACTTCTCTGCATTTACTACTTGATAATAATTAGATCCATAATCTACGTTTATCTTACATTCATACGCTATTTCAAAACCTTTTATCAGCTTTTCCAGCTTTTCTTTTACGATGGAAATAGATGAAGCTTCTGTCGTTCGAATCGTTCCTTCCAAGCGTGCTGTCTCCGCTATTGCATTCTGAACAAAGCCACTCTCCATCTTACCAATCGTAATGACAGAACCGTCTAAAGGATTTAGCCCTCTAGAGACAATTTGTTGAAGTTGAACAACAAAGTTACTTGCCGCTACCGTCATATCCTTTGCTAAATGCGGATAAGCGGCATGTCCGCCAAGACCTTTAAAATCGATAAACAGCTCACTCGTATTCGCAAATAAAAGCCCAGGTTTGGAAGATACCTGTCCAACTGGTAATTCTGGAGCAATATGCAATGCAAAGATTGTATCCGGCTTCCAATCAAGAAACTCCTTCGATTCAATCATCGGCTTTGCACCGCCTGGACCTTCTTCGGCCGGCTGAAAAACAAACAAAACATTATCTTTTACCGGTCGGTCAATTATTCTTTGCAGTGCTGCCAGTGCAATCGTCATATGAAAATCATGGCCACAGGCATGCATTTTCCCAACATGTGTGGAAGAAAAATCAAACCCCGTATCTTCTAAAATTGGCAAACCGTCTATATCTGTACGGAAACCAATCCGTTTTGTAGGACTGGTCCCGTCAATATGTACTAGAATACCTGTGCGCCACGTTTTCACTTGAACACGGTCTGTCGCCATTTCTTGAATTTTGGTTAGCAAATATTGCTGTGTTTTCTCTTCTTGAAAACCTAATTCAGGTATGCGATGTAAATCCCTGCGAACACGTTGCAAATCAAATGCTGTCATATACTACTCAACTGCCTTAATTATCTAATTTACGAAGCTCTTGCTTAATTTCCGTTTTCGATTTTGTTTGTTCATCGATTTCCTTTAACACACGTGCAGGAGTTCCACCAACTAATGTATTAGGCGCAACATCTTTTGTAACAATAGATCCAGCTGCAACAATAGATCCTTTTCCGATAGTAATTCCCTCAAGAACCACAACATTCGCACCAATAACCACATCATCTTCCACAACCACTGGTTTTGCAGAAGGCGGTTCAATAACACCCGCTAATACAGTGCCTGCACCAATATGACAGTTTTTCCCTACTGTTGCTCTTCCACCAAGAACTGCATTCATATCAATCATTGTTCCCTCACCAATAACGGCACCAATATTAATAGACGCCCCCATCATAATCACGACGCCATCTCCAATTTCAACCTGGTCCCGAATTATTGCACCTGGTTCTATACGTGCGTTGATATTCTTTAAATCCAGCATAGGAATTGCAGAATTACGGCGATCATTTTCAATAACATAGTCTTCGATAACGGATTCATTTTCATTCAAGTATTTTTCTACCGCTTTCCATTCACCAAATAACGTACCACTTTTAGCATCAACAAACGCTTTTATGCCATCCTGTTCAGGTAGCTTGTCTAAATCACCTTTAACATATACTTTTACTGGTGTACTTTTTGTACTATTGGAAATAAATTGTATAATTTCATTTGCATCCATCATTAACTACTCCTCCATTTTATAATCTCTTTATTACTTTAGCAGACGTACGCATCCTCATCAACTAAAATAAATAAAAATTCATATCAGACTTTTCTAATCAAATAAGAACTTTTTCGGTACTTTATACATGCAAAGAGCCTCCTTTATGTGAGATACCGACGTACTCTTCTCCATAAAGGAGGCTCTGCTGTTATTTTTTATATACATTCATGTAAGTATCTTTTTTTATTTGCTTTAAAATGGCCCTTCTTGTTAATATTCCATCGAAATAACCGTCTGCATCTACTAAACAAACAAATGGGTGGTCAATTGAAGCATTAATACCATCTAATAAATTATTTTCCCTTGTTAATGTTGGAACGTCACTAGTCATTACTTCCATAACTTTTATTTCTGATAAGCGCTCCATTTCAAAACTTTCTATCCCTAATACTTCATTTAGGATAGCCGTTTTACCAATAATACCAGCAAACTTATATGTTGCATCAAGCACTGGTACTGCGGTATAACCTGATTTCATTAATACCAGCAATGCGTGTTCCAATGGATTATTAAGTTGAACGTGCGCCACCTTTTCAGCAGGTATAAGCACTTCACTTATCTTAATATCGATTAATTGCTTATCTTGTGTTGCACTCACATTGTTTACCCCCTTCTTCATGTAAAACAACCTTTTGTTTATTTCAGGGTGCTTATCAACATTTTGAAATTCCGTGAAAACAACATATACGCCTTCTTAAACAGCACTTCCTAATTCACTTGTTCATTTCTATGGTTAATTATTTACATTCCCAGTTCTTGTGTTATATACCCTGAAATGATAATACATAAACTACCAATTTCAAAACATACTACATGTTTATTTATCATTTATCCATACATATAGTAGTTTAACATACTTCCGAATTTCTCTCACGGTTATTGCATCCTTTGGTTCTTATCCTAGAAAAATATAAAGTGCAGCTTTCTATAGGACAAATCAAAGAGATTCCAAATGAAAAAAACCTCCCATCCGTGCTATAATTTTTACATCGGGTTATCAGAAAGGAAATTATACAATGAATCGCAGAACATTTTTAAAACGGTCCCTTGGAAGTTTATTGACATTACTGGGTTTAAGCGGAGGAACTTATTTTTATGCTCGTGAAATTGAACCTTCATTACTTACAATTACAGAAGAATCGATTACTTCTTCGCAAATTCCCACGGCTTTTAATCAGTTTAAAATTGTCCAATTTTCCGATACGCATTTAGGTTTTCATTATGACTTAGAACAATTTCAAAAACTCGTTTCAAAAATTAATAATCTGAAACCTGACTTAATCCTATTTACTGGCGACCTTGTTGATAAGCCCAATAATTACAACTGGAATGATAAACTTATAAATCTACTGAAAGAATTAGATGCCCCAAAAGGGAAATTTTGGATTTACGGGAATCATGATCACGGGGGTTACGGAACAGAGATATTACTAGAGACATTTGAAGCTGCAGATTTTACGCTCCTTCAAAATAGTGCTTCACGGATTCAATGTGGCGATGCTTCCTTTTTATTAGCAGGTCTTGATGACGCTATGTTGGGAAGTCCAAATATAGGTAAAGCATTAGAAACGCAATCTGAATCAGACTTCACCATTCTACTTGCGCACGAACCTGATCTTGCAGATACTGTAAAAGAATATCCAGTGGACATTCAATTATCAGGACATAGTCATGGTGGGCAAGTACGTCTTCCTTTCATTGGTGATTTATATACGCCTGCTTATGCGGAAAAATATGTTCAAGGTAAATATATCATTTCAGACCAACTAACACTCTATGTAAATAGCGGTATTGGCACAACTCGGCTACCTTATCGTTTTTTCTGTAGGCCAGAGCTACACGTATTTACATTACATTCCTCCTAATGTTCAAGGTAAGCGTTGCTTTCGAAATGTCAAAATTCCTTCATACAGAGTCCTTTCTCAACAAATCATCCAATGCTATAATGAACGTAAGATAATTGGGAAAGGATTTAATAATATGAAACGATACCTGATACCTATTGGTTTATTTTTCCTTTTAGCAGCATGTGGAAACAGTCACGCCATTCAAACAACAATGTCTGAACAAGTTCCCGATTTTGAATATACAACCCAAGATGAAAAAAAACTTTCTCTAGATGATTTAGAGGGAGAATGGTGGGTGGCTAACTTCATTTTTACAAATTGTACAACGGTTTGTATGCCGATGACCTATAACATGGCTCACCTGCAATCCATGATGGCAGAGGAAGACATTCAAGCACAACTTGTATCTTTTAGTGTAGATCCAGAACACGATACACCTGAAATTTTAAAGGATTATGCCTCTAATTATGATGTAGACTTTGATAATTGGTCGTTTGTAACAGGGTATGATTTTGAAACGATTCGTGAATTTTCAATTAAGCATTTTAAAAATCTCGTCCAAGCCCCTGCTGATGGAGAGGATCAAGTCCTGCACGGAACATCCTTTTTTCTAGTCAGTCCTGAAGGGGAAGTAGTTAAAAGTTATAATGGTGTTGAGATAGAAAATATGGATATTATCCTAGATGATTTAAAAAAAGTAAATTAGGAAATACCGATGCTCTAAACCTTGTTACCATGCCTTTTGGCAGTGACAATACGAATATCAAAAAATATGCTTTCAATTAAACATATTAAAAGGCTGTAGTAGCAAAACTATAGCCTTTTTTTATTCAAGCCACAAAAGCAGCTCATTTGTTCGTATTTTTGCGAGATAGTATTGAAATTCCATGAAGTTTAGGTTAGAGTAATAATTAAAACAGATTGTAATTAAATCCATTTTACAAGGGAGGTTTAAAAATGGAAAATAAAGTTGAGGTTCAACAAATAGCGCAAGCTCTATTTGTTATCAATAAGCATGCAAAAACTGCTCCCCAGCCTAAACAGCTATACCAGTTAAAAAAACAAGCCATTGAACAGTTACTTAAAGAGAAAAAAGCAGTTAAAAAAGGATTGCATTTTTCCGACCACCCCAAACTCAGTAATCAACATTCTACAGTACTTATTGAGGTCGGAGATTATTGTTTTCATATCCCTCCTACAAAAGGGGATTTAAAGCAATTAAAGCATTTTGGTTCACTAAATCAAACCTATCGTAATCCACCAGTAAAAATGTCTTTATCTAAGGCGAAACGACTTGTCGGGCAATATATTAATTGGAAATCCGATAAACCAAAATCCCTACCTGCAAGGAAACAACATTCCAGTTACTTTGTACCTTCCTCGCTTGGAAAAATGGAGTGGCCTCCTGCACATTCAAAAAGAAAATAAGGAGAATGAAAGCTTTTTCATGGACAAAAGAAGGTTAAGAAACAAGTATTTATTTTCGTCCACTTCTTCCGTTACTGGATAAAGTTGTTAATAGAAGAAAGAGAAGTATCCCCTCTGAAGTATACCAATTGGTTTTGAGTAATAGAATCGGCTTGTAAATAAAGCAACATGAGACGTGTTCAGGAAGTATTTTCCTTCTATTAGCGTGTTTTATTTTCTTTTTAATATAAATTGATGCAGTAATGGGAAAAGCGCTAAGCTAAATCCTAAAAAAGCTAAGCTTTGCATGGCAGCTTTTAAAAAGTGCCAAACATCTCTTTCTTGTCCAATAGCCAATACAGCTGTTAAGCAAATAACAAATGTACTTGTACCTACGTAGGAAAGAAACCGTAACAATTGTTTCTGAATCGCCCATTTATATATTTTTCTAATCACACAGTAGACAATAATACTGCTTAAGAGAATTAATAGGATATAAACATAAGAAACATTAACGCCAATATTACCGATCGAAATCATTCCAAATAATAGCATACACTCACCTTTTCTTCTCTAGTCTTAACGCTATCAGTTTCGTCAATAATTGTGGTGATTATACGCTAGCCTGTTAATGTAGGAACCCGCCAGCATCAGCCCTGCGCTAGAATTGAATTCTCTTTGAGAAAGATTCATCGCTTGTCTCTTTTTACAAGCCGCGACTTTTTTATATACGTAGAATGCTTAACAGTTTTGCTAGAACAAAAGCGCAGAGCGCCCGTTTAAAAACGTAGAGACTGGAGCGGCTTAACTGAGATAAAGGAATCACGGTGAGGTGACGAACCGATGATGACTTTCACCACGGGCATAAGCGCGACTACGGCTCTGCCTGCGCCTGCCGGCTTGTCAGTCGCCTAGTCTTCTTTATCGTAGGGCGCGGCGCGAAATCTCCTAGTTTTTGGCGCTTGGAGCTAGACGTGACTATTTATCTAAATAGTTATCCACACGCAAACAATTTTATAATTTCCTAACCTATAAAAAAACCGCTCTAGTAAGGATTTCTCCTACTCAGCGGTTAATTCATTATTATTTTTTTTATGAGAAAGTAAGAAAGCTTCTTGTTTCTTTTCTAACTTCTCTTCAATTTGTGATATACTTTTTTCATCGTTTAATAATTCTTGTCTGTTTATGTCAACTAGTTCTTCAAAGTTTAATGGTCTTGGTCGCATTCTTTTACACCCCTTTCTGTTACATACTATTATACCCAGAATCGTCCCTATTAATCCAAATTATTTGAACATTTATTGAACTATTTATTTTTTTCAAAAGTGAAGGTGATTTTGTTGAAACATTTAATCAATGATAATGTAAAAAATATTGAAATATCTGGAATTCGTAAATTCTTTAATCTTGTTTCAGATGAAAAGAATGTAGTTTCTTTAACCATTGGACAACCAGATTTTCATACGCCTAATAATGTCAAAAAAGCCGGTATCGGAGCTATCCAAAATAATTATACAACGTATACACCGAATCAAGGCATTTTTGAATTGCGGGATGCCATCCATACCTACTATAAAACGAATTATGAGGTAACTTATCAACCGGAAAATGAAATTATTGTTACTTCCGGCGCATCTGAAGCAATTGATATTACTTTTCGTACGATTTTATCACCAGATGATGAGGTGATTTTACCTAGCCCAATATATCCTGGTTATGAGCCACTTATTATTTTAGCTGGCGCAAAGCCAGTACATGTTGATACAACAAAAACCGGGTTTAAATTCACCCCTGAGAATTTAGCAAATGCGATTACAGAAAAAACAAAATGTGTGGTGCTCCCTTCTCCATCCAATCCAACTGGGGCAGCATATTCCAAAAAGGAACTAGAAGCTCTAGCTGATTTATTAGAAGGAAAAGAAATATTTATCTTATCTGACGAAATTTATAGTGAAATTGTATTTGATTTTGCTCATACATCCATTGCTTCTATTTCTGGTTTAAAAAATCAAACGATTGTTATCAATGGTGTATCCAAATCTCATTCCATGACGGGATTTCGTATAGGCTACACTCTTGCGCCCGAATGGTTATCCGAGCAAATGCTAAAGGTTCACCAATATAATGTGTCCTGTGCTACTTCGATTAGCCAATATGCTGCATTAGAAGCATTGACAACTTATCAACAGCATACATCACATATAAAAAAGGTTTTTAAACAGCGCAGAGACTATGTTTATGAACGCTTGGCCCATATGAATCTAGAGGTAGAACGACCACAAGGGGCCTTTTATATTTTTCCGAAGTTACGTGTAAACAGCATGAATTCGTTTAATCTTGGCCTTTCTCTTGTACGTGATGCAAAAGTTGCTCTCGTTCCAGGAAGCAGTTTTTCAAGTTATGGGGAAGGTTATATGCGCTTAAGTTATGCATACCACGAGACGATTTTAAAGGAAGGATTAGATCGTTTAGAAATATACCTTCAAAATAATAATCATTTGATTTAGTAAATTTGTACTCGAATCTTTAATCATGCTATGCTACGATAAAAGGAGATTATTCACTTTTGGAGGAGAGCATGTGGAGAATATCAATCATAAAAAAGAATGGATAGGCTGGTTAAAAGCAATTGTTATTATTATTATGATTGCGCTCTTTCTCAGGACTTTTATTTTTGCCACTTCCATTGTAGAAGGAGAAAGTATGTATCCTACCCTTCAAGATGGCGAACGCGTCGTTTTCAACAAAATTGTTTATTCCATCTATGAACCAGCTCGGGGCGACGTTATTATCATCCATCAGCCCCCTAAAAATTATGTAAAGCGTGTCATTGGGTTACCTGGAGAAACAATAGAGATTGAAAATAGTCAATTATTTATCGACGGGGATCCTTATCAACAGCATTTTTTAAGTGATGAAGTGATTGCGCAAACAAATAATTTTGGCCCTGTAGAAATACCCGAAGATTATTATTTTGTCATGGGAGATAATCGGTTAATAAGTAAAGACAGTCGTAATGGCCTCGGGCTTATTCCACGAGACGATATTATTGGAAAATCTGAATTAGTCATTTATCCATTCAGCAAATTTGGCTGGATACAATAAAAGCAGAAAGTTACATTCCTTCTTTTTATTAGAAGAGGAATGTAACTTTCTGCTTTTTTAACTTTATAGGTTTCAAAAAATATATTATTCTCTATCCATCAGACAATATCCAATATTTAATACAAGAATCGCAAAACATACTACACCGAAAAGCATTTCCATTCTAGGCACTCCTTTCACTTATGTACATATTGTTATTTTAGGATTTCTATTGTAATTCCATCTTATCAATATCCCTGCATAAAATAAAGTAAAAATTCTAATCGAGGTCTTTTCATCCTTTAATATATAGAAAATCAAGACCTTTCTCAATTGCTGATTCAAGCATCATCTAGGTCAAATGTCTATACACATTTTATCTACCTGCATACAGTAATACTGTAAGTTCAGGAGGTGAAAAGCATGGGCTATGGATATGGTGGTGGCTATGGTGGCGGCTACGGCACTGGCTACGGAAACGGCTTTGCGTTGATTGTTGTTCTTTTCATTTTATTAATCATCGTAGGAGCTGCATTTTACTGCTAATCAAAAAATCAATGGCTTGTGCTAGAGTACAGCACAAGCCATTTCATTTTCACTGGGAAAGATAATTTTTGAAGCCATCCTAAAAAATGGTTTACAAATGTATCCCTCACAGCATTTCAGAAATGGTACATTTTCCTTTTTTTGCAACTAGTGCTCTTAACCAATAATTATCCTCTCTTTCGGATAATTAAATTTCGGAGGGTCTTTTTTACGTCTGAAAACCAAGAGAAAGGTAAAAATACCGATTCGTCCAATAAACATGAGAATCATTAAAATGATCTTGCTTAATGCGGATAACTCTCCTGTAATTCCTAGAGATAAGCCCACTGTACCAAAAGCAGACGTCACTTCGAACATAATAGCATCCAACGAAATTGGCTCTAAAATGCTTATTAAAATAACAGAAGAAAAAACAACCATAATTGCAAAAAAGGTTACCGTAACAGCTTTATTTAAATCTACTTCATAAACCTCTCTGTGAAATATTTTAACGCCTCTCCCACCACGAATAAATGTGTATAAAAAGATAAGAACCAATGCAAAGGTTGTTGTTCGAATCCCTCCCCCAGCGCTGCTTGGAGACGCCCCAATAAACATAAGTGCAGACATAAATAAATGATTCGTATCCGATAATAAGTTTAAATCCATGGTTGCCAGCCCGCCACTTCTCGTTGTTACAGATTGGAATAGAGCATAAAAAAAGGACTCGTGCCAAGTAATACCTTTAAAAAATCCGTTTAGATCAAATAAGTAGATTCCCAACGCCCCAACGATAATCAGACTAAAAAAGGTGGTGGTTGTAAGTTTTGTAAACAGGCTAAAATGAAATCGTTTTTTAAGTTTTCTTTTATGAAATAGATATTCTTTTACCTCTATAATTACTGGATACCCAATCGCACCAACGATAATTAACACTATAGAAATGGATTGGACAAAATAATCGGAGTGAAAAGGAATCAGCGATTGACCTGTAATATCAAACCCGCCATTAGAAACGGCACTAATTACAGAAAAAAATCCATGTAGAAAAGCTTCTCCGAAAGAAGGATAGTATTTTGTAAAATAGAATCCTAAGATGATGAAAAAAACTGTTTCCATGGTTAATAACACATAAACAATATTTTTAATCAGCCTTACCATCCCATCAAAATGGGTTTGATTTTGATCGGTCATAATCATACTTCTTTCTTTAAAACCGATTCTTTTCCCCAACATAATCCATAGCATTGTACCAATCGCCATAATTCCTACTGCACCAAGCTGCATCATAAGAGCTAAAAAGATTATCCCAATCGTACTTAACGAGTCTGCGATGGAAATGGTGCTTAACCCTGTGACACTGATCGCACTAACAGCTGTAAAAATGACATCAATTAAAGGAATATCGATATCCGCCTGATGAGAAATAGGTAAAGATAGTAATACAGTCGATAACGCAATTGCTGCCGCATAATAAAGCAAAAGCAATTGGAAAGGTGACCACTTACCAATTTTCCCGTATTTATTAGATGATTTCTTCATTTTTTCCCCTTCTTTATATCCCATAAAAATTAATATACTTCTTTAAATTTTTTAATTAACTTTTCACCTTCATACCCTTTCTCTACAAGGGCCGTCAAAAGGTCTTCTACATCTTTTTTTTGTTTATCAATTAATTTCCCCATGAGCATTACATTCATTTGATTGCCAATTTCATGCATCTCTTTCATTTTCGTGATGAATGAAGCTGGTTCATTTGTATTTTTTGTAATCGTTGCTTGGACCATGAGCTCTTCATGCTGTTTATTTTCAAAGTAGTCCCAATAAGAACGATCGATAAACCCTTCAATTAACCATGTATTCTGATCATCTTCTCGGTTAATAATAAGGCCGTCGATTAGATTCACTTCTGTACCTTCTAGTCCCTTATCGTAATCTAAAATGACTAATTTACGCAGTTTGAATGTTTTCATTTACTTCCCCTCCATATGCAACTTACTGATTTTACTGCTTGTTATTTTTAAAGTCAATAATTTTTTATTTTTATATTGTCCTTATAATAACATAGTTCCTATTGCTTTCATTGTACGAAAACATTTTCTTTTGACTCCCCTGATATGAAAGCAATTTTCTTGGAGGCAAGATGAATCTCATGATACACTTATTAGAAAATATTGCGTTTTTCACGTATTGCTAAAGAGAAATTCATTTTTACAAAATAAGAGGGGGAATATACCAATGAATCAAATTATTGAAACAATAATGAACCATCGCTCGATTCGAAAGTTTGCAGATAAGCCTTTAAGCAATGATCAAATAAAAACAATTTTAGAAAGCGCACAGCGCGCTTCAACCTCAAGTAACGTTATGGCATATAGTATTATTGGCGTATCAGATCAAACAATTAAGGAAAAACTCTATGCTGTTTCTGGCCATTACCATGTTAAGAAAAATGGTCATTTACTTATTTTTTGTGCGGATTTACACCGAATTGATCAATTAGAAGGTATAGAACATACGCAAGCTTTTCAATCCAATCTTGAAAGCACAGAACAGCTGATAGTTGGAACGATTGACGCTGCTTTAGCTGCTCAAAATGCTGCAATTGCAGCAGAATCACTTGGGTTAGGTATTTGCTATTTAGGAAGTCTTCGGAATGATATTCAAGCCTTCAACGATATTTTACAATTGCCATCTCATGTCGTTCCGTTATTCGGATTAGCAATTGGTTATCCAAAGGAAATCCCAGATATCAAACCTCGGTTACCACTTGCAGCAATGTACCATGTAAACCAATATATTCCTTTTGAAAAGCAAAAGCATTTTATCCAAGAATATGACCAAACAATGCAAGACTATTATAAATCTCGAAGCTCCAACAATAAACAGGAAACATGGACAGAACAAATCAACAAAAAATACGCAAAACCAACTCGAATGGACGTTGGGCCCTTCGTCCAATCCAAAAACTTAAATAAGCAATAAGAAAATCCTAAAACACGACAGAACGCGCTTCTGTCGTGTTTTTGTACATCTGACTTTATTTCTTCAAAATCAAATGCCCTGACTTCTCCACTTCATGGTCAACGCATAAAAAAAGATGATATTATCTATAAAATCTGCTCTCGTTTAAATACTTCTCCTTACTTAACTTTAGTCCCTTATAGACCATGGAAATTGTTTACAAGCATAAAAAATGACTTTTTCTTAAAAATAATAAGTGCAAGACCCGAAAAGGAGAGTGGAGAAAATGACAATAGGTACTCAAGTTAAACAAACCATCGCAGGCTTAAAAAGTGCACAAGCAAGTCTTGAACAATTTGCGCTTCAAACAGATAATAAACAAGCAAAACAACTGTATCAAAATGCATCCCAACAAACTCAAGGTATTTTAGACCAGTTGGAGCCCAGAGTTCAGCAAATAATGCAAGAAGAACCCCAATATAATCAATAACAGTTATCTAGGGTGGCTATATGTATAGCCTCCCCCTACATACCAGATCAGAATAGGATGTGAAACTATGCATTTTAACAAAATAATCATACTGCTGTTGTCCTTAACTCTATTTTTGGTTGGATGCAATCATCAGGAATCTTCTTATCAAGATAAACCGAATATAGAGCGCATATCTACAAATTCACACCAAGACGCAGCTACCAAAGCGAAAGAATTACTAATGGACAGAGATGATATTAAAGCAGTTCACGCAGTAAATACAGAAGATATCCTGCTCATTACCGTTGAAACTCCTCATCATGAACGTTTCAATTTGGAAGATATTAGAAAGAAGTACCAAAAAGAACTTGAAAAAGCTTTTCCTAATTTCTCCATAGAATTATCAACAGATAAAAAGATAGGTCTTGAAACAACCAAGCTCGAGGAGAAAATAGCAGAAAATACAATAACAAAGGATGAAATAAAGAAAAAAATGAAGAAAATTATTCAGCTCTCTAAAGAGCAGACTTAAATATAAGGATAGAGGCTCAATCCTTTCTGTCGGAAAATAGGGTTTAATTCATTTAGGTAATGAGAAAGGAGTATTATCAATGGGAGATAAAAAGAAGCAAAAATTACAGCCAAATCAACAGCAATACCAAGCTTTCCAACAAAAAAGGGAAGTAAAGCGGCCAATATTTAAAAATTGTATTAAAGCTTTTCTCGTAGGCGGGCTGATTTGTCTCATCGGACAACTTATATCCACATTTTATATTTACCAATTTAATTTCACAGAGCAAACAGCAGGAAACCCAACGATTGCAACTCTGATCTTTATTACGATGCTTTTAACTGGCTTCGGTGTCTATGATCGCTTTGCCCAGTTTGCCGGAGCTGGAACAGCAGTCCCTGTTACAGGCTTCGGGAATGCTGTTATCTCTTCAGCCATCGAATATCGATCAGAAGGATTTATTTTAGGTGTTGGAAGCAATATGCTCAAACTCGCTGGGCCTGTTATTGTTTATGGCGTGTTTTCTGCATTTATCGTAGCAATAATTAAAACAATTCTTAGACAATGGGGGGGATTCTAATGCTGCAAGGGCATCAATCCTGGATATTTACAAATCGTCCTACTATCCTTTCGACTGGGACAGTTGGAGGGCCTTTTGAGGCAAAGGGGAAAATCCCAGAAGCATTTGATATTCTCCATGAAGATATGTGGCTTGAGCAAGATTCTTGGGAAAAGGCACAGCAAAAAATGCTAGAAGAATCCTTGCAGACAACTTTAAAAAAGGGACGAATTGAAAAAGAACAAGTTGAATTTTTAATTGCCGGTGATTTAATTAACCAAATGACGCCGACAACCTTTGCTGCAAGTACAAGCAGCATTCCCTTTTTAGGAGCGTTTAGCGCCTGTGCAACATCCATGGAAAGTTTAGCACTGGCTGCTTCCATTATTAATGCAAAAGGAGCCAACTATATTCTTTGTGCCGCTTCCAGTCATAATGCAGCTACCGAGAAACAATTTCGTTACCCGACAGAATACGGTGGTCAGAAACCTCCTACCTCTCAATGGACTGTTACTGGAGCAGGAAGTGCGCTTCTTGGACAAAATGGAGATGGCCCAGTTATTACCGCTGCGACAATCGGAAAAGTAGCTGATATGGGGATGACCGATCCATTTAATATGGGTGGTGCCATGGCTATAGCTGCAGTTGATACAATTGAGGCACACTTTCGAGATATGCAAATCGAGCCGTCTTATTATGATTTGATTATCACTGGAGACCTTGGCCATATCGGCAGAGAAGTTTCTTTAGATTTATTGCATGAAAGAAACATCCCAATTGAGGCTGAAAAATATGTGGATTGCGGGATAGCTATTTATCGTGAGGATCAGCCTGTCCTTGCTGGTGGCAGTGGGGCAGCTTGCTCAGCCATTGTAACGTATGGTCATTTTGTTCAAGAACTGATCAAGGGAAATTTAAATAGAATTCTTGTTGTAGCGACTGGATCTCTTCACTCTACATTAAGTGTCCAGCAAAACGATTCAATTCCTTGTATTGCACATGCTGTGTCAATCGAAGCAAGGGGGGGAAATTTATGATATTTTTCTGGGCTTTTATTGTAGGGGGGCTCATCTGCGTTATCGGGCAAATTATGTTTGATGTATTCAAGCTGTCCCCTGCACATACATTAACGATTTTAGTTGTTTCTGGAGCTATTTTAGATGGGATTGGCTGGTATGAACCACTTATTGATTTTGCAGGAGCAGGAGCAACTGTACCAATTACAAGCTTCGGTAATTCTTTAGTTCACGGAGCGGTGCAAGAAGCAGAAAAACACGGATTAATTGGTGTAGTAACAGGTATGTTTGAAGTAACCAGCGCAGGGATATCCGCTGCCATTATATTTGGTGTTATCGGCGCCCTCTTTTTTAAACCAAAAGGATAGGATGATGTTTTATGACAGTAGGATCAGAAGTAAAAACATGTTATGCCACTTTAAAGTCCATTGAAGCTGGATTAGATTTATTACACGCTTCCACCACAGAACAGGATCTAAAAACAACGATTGAAGAGGTTTCTCAGTTAATTAAGGATGCACGCCATGATATACATCAGCAAGTTATCCATATCGACAAACAAGAACCGCAATACAAGTCATAAGGAGGGGAAACAATGCCTGAATGGATATCCATTATTATTCGCTCCATTATTCTAATCACTGTTCTTTTCTTTTTTGTAAAGTGGCTCGGGGCAAAGCAATTAGCTCAGCTCAACATATTTGAAACCATTTCTGGAATTGTTCTTGGCGGAATTGCCGCATTCCATACAGTAGATCCATACAATAGTTTTTATTATGCATTACTTGCTATGTTCGTCTGGTTTATCGCCGCATTTACGATTGAAAAATTATCTTTAAAAAGCAAGCGTATCAGAGATTTTACAGATGGGAAAAGTACTGTTTTTATTCAAAACGGCAAAATTATGGAGGAAAATTTAAAAAAAGAAGGTTACTCAACAGACGATTTGCTGCAAAAACTACGTGATAATAATCAATTTCTTGCTTCAGACGTAGAATTCGCAGTATTAGAACCAACTGGAGAATTAAATGTTCTTCCAAAGAAAGAAAATCGTCCAATTACGTTAAAAGACTTAAATATGACCGCAGCGCCGGATAAAGAGCCACAAACGGTTATCGCTGATGGAAACATATTATTGGAACCTTTAGCTAATGCTTCCTTAAATCCAACTTGGTTAGAAGCAGAATTAGAAAAACAAAATGTCACGGTTGATAATGTTTTTCTCGGTCAAGTTGATCATAAAGGTCAATTATATCTAGACCTTTATGATGATCATATCGCAGTACCTGAGCCGTCTCAGTCTGCTCTCTTATTAGCTAGTATGAAAAAATGTCAAGCAGATTTAGAATTATTTTCCTTGGCTACGGATAATCCACAGGCCAAGGAATTATACAATCGAAATCAAAAACGACTTAAACAAGCTATAGAACGAATGAAGCCTTATTTAAAAGCGTGAGCATTAAATTCCCATTTTGTTTAATTGACCAAAGAACAAAAGCGCAGAGCGCCCGTTTAAAAACGTAGAGACTGGAGCGGCGTAACTGAGATAAAGGAATCACGGTGAGGTGACGAACCGATGATGACTTATCGTAGGGCGCGACGCGAAGTCTCCTAGTTTTTGGCGCTTGGAGCTGGACGTGGCTATTTTTCTATAAATAGTTATCCACACGCAAACAATATTATAATTTCCTAGACAATAAAAAAGGCAGCGAGACACTCCTGTAACCAGCTAGTCTCCTGCTGCCTATAACTTCAGTGAATTTTGCTTACCTTCTAGATTCCTTTCCTTAAGAAATACGGATAATGACCTTTCCAAATTGATTCCCTTCATCTAAATAACGAAGCGCATCTAAACTTTGGTCCAGAGGAAAAATACGATCGACCACTGGTCGTAACTGATGTCTCTTTGCATGCTCAAGCGCCGCGACCAGTTCTTCTCTACAGCCCATCGTCGACCCGATAAGCTTAAATTGTCCATAGAAGAAAGAACGTAGATCAAACTCCACCACATCGTCCGTCGTTGCGCCGAACGTGACAAACTTACCGCCTTTTTTCAAAATAGCCAAAGAGCGCTGGAAAGTTGCTTTTCCGTTACTATCGATGACCATATCAATCGTTTCATTACTTAATTTTTCTTTCCAGTCATCTGCTGTATCTATAACTATATCTGCTCCCAGCTCCAGAGCCTTTTCCCTTTTCTTTTTACTTCTTGAAGTCGTGATTACCCGCGCACCAATGTTTTTAGCAAATGCGATTAAATAGGTTGCCACACCGCCACCTGCTCCAGGAATAAACACAGTCTCCCCTTTTTGCAGCTGACCTTTTGTAAACATCGCTCGATATCCTGTCAATGCCGCTAATGGGAAAGCAGCTGCTTCTTCCCAGCTCATATATGACGGTTTTGGCTCTACCTGGTCTTCCGAAATAACAATTTTATCTGCAAACGTCCCGTGATCCGGCATTCCTAGAATATCAAATTCTTTTGGCGGTGCTTCACTATTTCGTACCCAGCGTAAAGATGGGTTAATAATTACTTCATCTCCAACCTTTACATCCGTTACATTTTTTCCTACCTCTTCAATAATACCTGCCCCATCTGATCCAAGAATCAAAGCTTCCTCAGCTTCTTTTCTGCGATTAGGGATGGTTAGATCGCGGCGATTAAGCCCTGCTGCTTTCAACTTAATAACAACATCTGACCCTTCTGGTTTTTGGAGCTCCATGTCTTTCAAATGCAAGCTTCCGTTTTCATGTACGAGTGCTCTCATTGTCTAATACCTCCTTCAAATAAGTTCCCATTCGTTTCAACTGTTTACGATTTGTGATATCTTCCGAAAAAAATGGAATATACAAAATGGTTTGTGCAGAAAATTCCGCAGCGATATGCTCTAGATAGATTTTTTCGTTTTGTTTCCGTTTTTCAAAGAAGCCACCTCCAGCCTCATCTGGTAATACTTTGTTAACAATGACGCAAGGAACATCTATTTGAAATTTCTCTAAAAGGCGGATCGCTTTTTTCGTTTCTGCTATGGGCAATTTTTCTGGATTCAAAACAAATAAAAAAGATGTTTCCTGCTTGTCCAACAAAATTTCTCTTGCCCTAGCGAATCGCTGCTTTCTTTCTTGCAATGTATCGTAAATCGGGTCATCTACAGCTTGTCCATCATGCAATAATTGAGAATATTGCGTATTCGTTTTTTTCCTTTTATTTAACAGACCTTCAATCCAAATACCCATTAATTCCGGCAGAGATAACAAGCGAATCGTATGTCCAGTTGGTGCCGTATCAAATACTAGTTTATCAAACCTGCTCCCTTCTTCCAAAATAATTGATATCAACTTATCAAACAAAGCAGCTTCATCTGCTCCTGGAGAGGCTTTTGCTGTATCTAATTGGCGATGTACCTCCTCCATCATATGGACATGGACAACTCCTTGTATATTCTCTTTTACTTTTCGAATATACGATTCCGTCTCTTTTTCGGAATCAATCTCCAGTGCATAAAGATTTTTTTCAATATATGTGGTTTTTCCGCCGATGGACTGCTGAAAAATATCACTCACATTATGCGCTGGATCCGTCGAAATAAGTAACGTACGGTATCCTTTCTCAGCAAATCCCATTGCTAACGCAGCAGCTGAGCTGGATTTTCCAACACCGCCTTTTCCACCCACAAAAAGAATTCGGTTATTTTTTCCCAAGCTACATTACCCCTCCTTCTATGTATGACAAACAAATCTATTTTTTAACAGCATCGAATCCCGTTGAGCGGAGATTTATCCATTCCCATTCGTAGATGCCAGTCATGGAAGGATTCAAGAATGTAAGGGTATAGCTCCAATGTATAATAATAAACCGGGTTAGGTATTCCTAACATTTCAGAATACAGAAGAAGCAAGAAAAAATCATCCTCGTTTCTCAGCTCTCTGGCGACTTCTGACTTATGCGGCAAACTGATTACTTCCTCATAATAGTGAATCAGTTGTTTTAATTTGTCTGTCAGCATATTCCACCTCTACAAAATAAAATAGTTATTTTTATATATTGACTTCCATTCATACCTTTTTTAGAGGATGTTCAAAAAGTCCGGTAAAAATGACACTTCGAATTTCTTCGTTGGCTTGCTTTTCCGTTCCTCACGTATTATTTGCATACGTTCCGGTACTCAAAAGCTACGCCGCCTCGAACTTCTTGGTCCTTTTTATCCTCCTTTTTGAACACACACTTTTAGAAGATATGAATGGAAGCAAGACTAGTCTTTATTTAATGGGTCTTCTATTTTTTTCATCAGCTCTGAGAAAGATGTTAAAGCTATCCATATAGCAAAAACAAAGATAATGGAACCTAACACGAACAGGAGCATATTTGATCCTGAACCAAACCAAGACCATTCAAAGATAACCTGTTGGAACATGGCAAATAACGTCATAAAAATAAGGAAAATCATGGGGATAAGTGCTACCATATAATTACTTCCTTTGCGTTTTAACCAAATAGCAATTAAGAATAAACTAATGGCAGCCAGTAATTGATTGGCAGTACCAAATAATGGCCAGATGAGGTAGCCTCCCGATCCGAAACCGTTTGGTCCTTCAGGGATTAGCACAAGTGCTGCACTGGAAAGAACAGCGATCGTTGTCGCTACATGCGTCTTTGTCAATGGCTGAATTTTATATTCAATGCCTAATTCTGCAATAATATACCGCATCAGACGAACGGATGTATCTAATGTTGTCGCTGCAAAACTAACCACTATAATGGATACGATCGTAGTTGCTATATCTGTTGGAATTCCCAATCCTTGTGCTAATGTTGCTGCTCCTTCAATAAACGTTCCCAGCCCGATTGCATTTGCTTCTGTAAAAGAAGTGTAAGCGGCTGAAAATGCATCTGTGTTTGCAAAAAATGTTCCTACTGCGAGGATAGAGACAAGCGCCAAAATCCCTTCTCCCACCGCACCAAAGTAACCGACAAAACGTGCATCTGTTTCTTTATCCAACTGTTTCGAGGAAGTTCCTGATGAAACTAATCCATGAAACCCGGAAATCGCTCCACACGCAATGGTAATGAACAGGAGCGGCAGAAAGCTCTTATCTGGACTTTCATTTATTGCTGGAGCCGTCATGTTCGGGGCTGTAAAAAGTAATCCCAGATACAATATTGCCAGCCCTACTACTAATTGATGAGAATTAATAAAATCTCTTGGCTGCAATAACTTCCACACAGGAAGCGTGGATGCAATATATACATATACCATTAATATAACAATCCATATGAGAAACGCTGTTGAAACTGTACTCAAACCGAATAAACCGGCTCCATTCTCACCGCCCATGTACCCGACCAAATCAATTTGTAAGAATCCGACTCTGCTTGCCAAAATTGCCGTTAAATACATGACGACTAATGCAATAATGGACGGCAGGAGCATTCTTACGTTCCGTTTGTACGCTGCATAGCCAATCCAGATGGCTAAAGGGATTTGGAGGAAAACAGGAAACACACTCGCAGGATAACTAATAAATAAATTCGAAATAACCCAGGCAAAAACAGCATTCACCATCAATACAAGGATAAGGATAATAAATAAGAATAATAGCTTTGCTCTTCTTCCTACTAAGCGATCTGCTATGGTTCCAACCGAGTAACCTTTATTACGGACAGACAAAGCTAATGTTCCGAAATCATGCACACCTGCTGCAAAGATTGTCCCTAAAACAACCCATAAAAAAGCTGGAAGCCATCCCCAATATATAGCTATTGCTGGACCTAAGATAGGTGCGGCTCCTGCTACAGAAGTGAAGTGGTGCCCCCACAAAACAAATTTATTGGTTGGAACATAGTCCACTCCATCTTTGAAACGGTGCGCAGGAGTGATATAATCAGGGTCTAATCGGAATATTTTCTCTGCAACAAACTTTGAATAGTAACGATAGCCTAAAATAAACAGGGTAATTCCAGCTAACGCAATTAAAATCGCATTCATATTCAATTACTCCTCCCTTTTTAAACTCACACATTTTTAGAAGCGCTTAAATGAGTAAAATCTCCTTTCTTATTTTTTTCATTAGTTTATCTAATTAAATATATATTCACAATGTATTTAAAAAATTTCAAATAATGCTAGATAGAAAAGATTTACCTAAAATTTCTCATATAATATGTATAGTTATTGTTAAATGAATCAACAAAAAATTGTATGAGTTAGAATCTATACACGGAATGCAATCTAACCCATACAATTTCATTTTCTTATTATTAAAAGAGAATAACCGCAGCGATTGTCGCTATAGAAAGACCAATTATTACAGGAAAAAAGTTTTTCCGGACTAACTCCATTGCTGAAACACCACAAAATCCTGCAACGGCTATAAGCGAAGACCACGCGATTAATGCTCCTCCACCAGTCCAAATAGCTCCAAGCTGACCAATTGCAGCTAAGGTACTTGCATCTATGGAAGCAGATTCCAACGATGCAGCTAAAGCTCCAGTTAACGGCAATCCAGAAAATCCCGAACCATCTAAACCAGTGATAATTCCTACAAATAATAAACTAAAGGCTGCAAACACCGAACTTTCTGGAAGGAAAGCCTGTATAGAGGAAACAATATCAAACAAGAAAGATGGTGCTTCTTCCACAAGTAAAATTCCCTTAGAAAATTCAGCGCTTCCCAAAAAGAAAAATCCTGCGATAGGAATAACTGGCCCCATTGCTTTAAAAGCAAAAACAAATCCATTTGTAATATGATTTCCTACATAATCTAACGCATTTTGCTTCCCAAATACGCCTGTAGCAAGCAGTAATAAAATAACTGCTACACCCCCGACAAGGGCAGCTCCTTCTCCACCAACCAAATCACTTGGACCAAAAAATTTATTATAAAGCATATAGCCAACCACTAAAAGTAAAACTATTGGAACCAGCCAGGCAAAAATACGTCTCCATTGCATCAAATATTTTGAAGCCGATTTGTGTCCTGAAGAATCATAGTCTTGAATTTGTGCAGCTTCTTCTTGATTTCTTGAATCTCCCTTTGAACGTATTGATTTTCGATAGAATAAATACGCTAACACCGATGCAATAACTCCAGTAATCAGTGAAAGAACTAACGACCGATCTGCAACGGCCGAAGTTTCTACACCGGCTGCGGCAGCGGATAGAGCTGGTGCTACCTGAACAATATAATCAGAAGATAATGCCATCCCTTGACCTGCAATGGTAATCGCAACTGCTGCTGTAATTGCGGGAAGCCCAGAACGTATTGCAGCCGGAACAAGTAAAGCGCAGATAAGCGGTACAGCTGGTGTCGGCCAGAAAAACAAGGAAATTAAATACGTCACGATGATTAACACAAAATAAGAAAGATGTCCATTAATCATGATCTTTTGAATCGGCTGAATCATAAGCACATCCGCTTGTAAATCCTTTAATGCATTTAATAAAGCTAGCATAAAAGTAATAATCAAAAAGATGCTGAATAGTTCTTGCGCGGCTACTAAATTGGCATAAAAAATAGCCATAAAACCGCTGATAATACTCCCCTTATAAGCGCATGCAATAACAAACGTACCTAATAAACTCGGAAGCACAATCCCTCTTCGGAATATCATTGTCGCTAAAATAAGCAACGCGAAAAAACCATACAGTAAGTGTGCGACAGTTAAACTCATCTTATTCCGCATCCTCTCCTTCAATGTGTATAGTAGCCTATGCAACAATGAAGTTAGAGGATACAAAGAAATTAAAACACACAATGATTGAAACGCTGCCATTGTGTGTTTGCTAAGACGTTTATTGAGAATATCGATTACTTTTTTCACGGATTCTGCTGATTTATCTAATTGTTTTTTCTCCTCCTCTGTCAAGTCCAGCGCGATAACTTCCTCTATTCCTTTTCCACCGAGCACCGTTGGGACACCTAGGTAAATGTCATGATATCCATATTCTCCTTCTAAATAAGCAATGGACGGTAGTATCCGGCGTTGGTCTTTTAATATTGCTTCTGCCATTACTGTTAAAGATGCAGCAGGCGCATAATACGCACTTCCATTACCTAAAAGATTAACGATTTCGCCACCGCCAGTGCGGGTTCGCTGTACAATCTGCTCTAGTCGCTCTTTAGATATCAGCTTCTCAAGCGGAATACCACCTGCATAGGAATAGCGAATAAGTGGTACCATATCATCTCCGTGACCGCCGAGGACAAATCCAGTAATATCTTTTACGGAGAGATTTAATTCCTCTGCGACAAATGCTCTAAAACGAGCCGTGTCCAGAACTCCTGATTGGCCTATAACACGTTCTTTTGGAAGCCCGGAAGCTTTATAAACTGTATAGGTCATAGCATCTACTGGATTGGTCAGTACAATAATTGTTGTATCCTCAGAGTACTTCACAACTTCCTTTGTAACCGCAGTCATTATTTTGGCATTTGTATTCACCAAATCATCCCGGCTCATTCCTGGTTTCCGTGCAATCCCAGCAGTAATAATAACTAAATCAGAATTCTTTGTGTCCGTATAATTTGCAGTACCTGTTATTTTTGCATCAAAACCTTGAACCGGAGCTGCTTCTGCCATATCCAACGCTTTTCCTTTTGTCGGGTCCTCCATATCAGGAATATCAACAAGAACAACATCGCCTAATTCTTTTTGCGCAACCATTAATGCCGTTGTTGCCCCTGTAAACCCAGACCCAATAACAGAAATTTTTTTACGTCTAGAAACCATGTTGCTTCCTCCTCAAACTTTATTTAAAAATATAGATTTAAAGAAAATGCTTGCAGTACCGAAATTTCGTCACCACAAACATTTTCTTTTATTTCGGTTAGGCCATAAGAACCTTTCCCGTTCTACTATTCATCTATTCTATTTATTAGGCTTCCATGTTCTTAATTAATTCATCAGCGAACTCAGAGCATTTCACTTCTGTTGCTCCGTCCATAAGACGTGCAAAGTCATAAGTTACAACTTTAGAACCAATTGTTTTATCCATTGATTTTGTAATTAAATCAGCTGCTTCTCTCCACTCTAAATGCTCTAGCATTAATACAGCAGATAGAATAACAGAAGATGGGTTAACTTTATCTAATCCTGCATATTTAGGAGCAGTACCGTGTGTTGCTTCAAAAATAGCATGTCCAGTATCATAGTTAATGTTTGCTCCTGGAGCAATACCAATTCCCCCAACTTGTGCTGCTAGCGCATCAGAGATATAGTCACCATTTAGGTTCATTGTTGCTACCACATCAAATTCTTTTGGACGAGTAAGAATTTGTTGTAAAAAGATATCTGCAATAGAATCTTTGATAAGGATTTTACCAGCTGCTAATGCATCATCCTGTGCTTTGTTTGCTGCATCTTTACCTTCAGCTTCTACAATGCGATCATACTCAGCCCAAGTAAATACTTTATCACCGAATTCATCTTCAGCAACTTCATATCCCCAGTTTTTGAAAGCCCCTTCTGTAAATTTCATTATGTTACCTTTATGTACTAAAGTAACACTCTTACGTCCTTCGCTTAATGCATAATTAATTGCTGCGCGGACAATACGTTTTGTACCTTCTTCAGATACAGGTTTAATACCGATGCCGGATGTTTCCGGAAAGCGTACTTTATTTACTCCCATTTCATTCTTTAAGAAGTCAAGAACTTTCTTCACATCGTCAGAACCTTTTTGCCACTCGATACCTGCATAAATATCCTCTGTGTTTTCACGGAAGATAACCATATCCACATCTTCTGGACGTTTTACTGGAGATGGCACACCTTCAAAATAACGTACTGGACGGAGGCAAGTAAATAAATCTAATTCTTGACGTAAAGCTACGTTAAGAGAGCGGATTCCTCCTCCAATTGGAGTTGTTAAAGGTCCTTTAATAGCAATCTTGTATTCATTGATTTTATCTAGAGTATCTTGTGGCAACCATTCACCTGTTTTATCAAATGCTTTTTGGCCAGCATATACTTCTAACCACTCAATTTCTTTTTCACCATTGTAAGCTTTTTCAACTGACGCTTCGATTACACGGCGAGCAGCAGCCCAAATATCCGGGCCTGTCCCATCGCCTTCAATAAATGGAATGATTGGTTGATTTGGTACATTCAATTCGCCATTTTCTACTACAATTTTTTCACCTTGTGTCATAGATAAAACCTCCTGATAATAATTCCTACTTTGATTCTACTACATTTTAATAGTATTAGCCTCTTTGTTCAATAGCTACATATTCTTGCAAATCTGGTCCATTATATTCTGCACGAGGACGGATTAATCGGTTATCTGCATATTGTTCTAGAATATGGGCTATCCAACCAGAAGTTCTGCTTATTGCAAAAATCGGTGTAAATAAATCTTCATCGATTCCTAAGCTGTGATAAACAGAAGCGCTATAAAAATCAACGTTCGCCGGTAAACCTTTATGCTCTTTAACATAATCTTCAATAGTGACAGACATATTATACCATTTTTCTTGGCCTGTTAGCTTTGTTAGCTGTTTGGACATTTCTTTTAAGAATTTAGCTCTCGGATCGCCATTACGATATACACGGTGCCCCATCCCCATAATTTTTTCCTTATTTTCCAACTTTTCTTTAATGTATGGGATGGCATTTTCTTCCTCACCAATTTCCTGCAGCATCTTCATTACATTTTCATTGGCACCGCCATGTAAAGGTCCTTTTAAAGCTCCAATAGCCGCCACCAATCCTGAATAAATATCTGAAAGTGTTGCGACGCACACGCGAGCTGTAAAAGTAGATGCATTTAATTCATGATCTGCATGAAGAACTAGCGCTTTATTGATTGCTTCTATCTCAATATCTTTTGGTTCTTCGCCATTCAGCATATATAAGAAGTTGGCTGCATAACTTAAGTTTTCTTTTGGTTGAACTGGATCTTTCCCATCTCGAATTCTTGCAAAGGCTGCTACAATAGAAGCAATTTTAGCTTGAATACGAATAGCTTTTCGTTTATTAGCCGCTTCATCCATTTCATCTGCTTCCTCATCAGAAACACCTAATAATGAAACCGCTGTCCGCAAAGCTGCCATCGGGTGAACGCGCTTTAAATCATAAGAACGTAAATGGTCGATGATTGCATTTGAAATTGTCATGTTTTTTGCCAAATCAGCCTTTAACGCATCTAATTCATGTTTTGTCGGAAGCTTTTGATTCCAAAGTAAATAAATAATTTCTTCAAAACTGGAATTTTCAGCTAAATCATCAATTTTATAACCCACATAGGACAGTTGATCATCAATGATCGAACTAATTGCTGATTGCGTTGCAACTATATTTTCTAATCCTTTTGTCGATGTTGACATATTACCCTCTCCCTCTCCAATTAATCAAGATATGGCATATCCATATCATATAAAACAATACAAGGGTGACAAACTAAGTATTTGGCTGTTTAAAACGATGTAGGAATAATCAATCAAGGAAACTAAATTTTCAGCTCGTGTATTCAAGCGATGGAACGCGCGTTTAGCGGATGATAAAACGTGGAACCAATTTATTTGAAACTTACGAATTAATGAATTTATTATTCTACTTTTTAAACAAACACGAAATAGATTATCTTTAGCTGTACCCTTTACTTCGATGAAAGAAATCTTTTTTGTCTGCCCAATTATCATTATAAATGATTATTGGTGGAATGTGAATTGAAACCGTTTAAATTTTATTAATAACTGTTAGATTCACCCATTTTTAGTTGGTTTTCCCCCCTAAAGCTTGGTTTAAACACCTTACTACTTCTATTTTCTCACTGAAGTTCATAGTTTTAAATAAGATCTTTTACTTGGAGGATACAGAATGCAATCAAAAATCATCGGTCAATTTACGCGCACCCTCGTTATTATAGTCATTTTAATTAGCAGTATTTTTGTTTGTTATATACTATTTCCTTATATATATCCTATTTTGATAGCATTTTTCTTATCTTTCCTCTTTCAACCTTTTATCAACTGGTTTGTTGATAAACTTAAAATGCCTAGATTGCTAGCTTTAATAACTACTTTTATTATTTTTATTAGCTTGTTTATTTTATCTTTATTCTTTTTAGTCAGTGAAGTCTATCAGGGTATCCTTTATTTATCGGACAGGCTTCCTTCTTATTTTCATCATACGATGGAACAGTTCCAGCTGTTTTTAGATAGTCGAATTTTACCTTTGTATGAACAATTACTCTCCGTACTAAATACACTACAAGTCGACTATCGTTTTGAGGTTTCTGAGTATATCGATTCTTTTACAGCGTCCATTACTACAGCGCTGACTCATTTCTTTCAATTGCTTTTGCAACAAACAGCTAATTTTCTGATTGTATTACCAAATTCATTCGCTGTTTTTATTTTTATTGTACTAGCTACTTTTATGATTAGTTATGATTTCGATAACATTCAAAGAAAGTTTCATAAAGTGTTACCTTCTAATTGGTACGCGCACTATAAAAATATAAAAACGCAGCTGTCGAAAGCTGTGATTGGCTATTTTAGAGCACAATTTATATTAGTTTGTATTTCTGCTGTTATCTTGTGTGCAGGTCTTTTAATCCTTCAAGTAGAACATGCTTTTACGATTGTTTTATTTGCTGCAATAGCTGACTTTATCCCTTATTTAGGAATTGGAATTATTGTTTTACCTTGGATACTATTTAGTTTTTTTTCCTTCAATTATCCTTTAACAATTGGCCTGTCTATTCTTTATGCACTTATCATTATCATCAGGCAGCTTATCGAACCTAAAATCGTAGCTACATCTATTGGCATTTCGCCTTTAATTATGCTTATTGGTATGTTTTTAGGAATCCAGTGGTTCGGCATCCTTGGATTTATTATTTCACCAATTATTTTGGTTGTGATTCTTGCTATCAATAAATCTGGTGTGTTTCAGCAATTATGGCTTTATATTAAAGGTTAATTACCAGCGGCGATAAATGATCGTATTTCTGCCCAAAAACTGCATCGCAATTTTCTTTAATTGCTTTCTGAATTTCTTTCTTGTCCATGGGATTAATAATAGCAAACCAACGATGTCTAAAACAAAACCTGGGATAATAAGGAGAAATGCGCCAAGCATCGTCGCTGCTCCATCTAGAATTTCATCAGTTGGAGGCACACCTCTCTGTAGTTGCAGTTGTGCTCGTTTAAATACTTCGATACCTTGATATCTAGCAAGAAAAACACCTAAAATACCTGTTCCAATAATTAACCCTATGACCCATAGAACACCAATCAGATGACTTAACCATAAAAATATGCCAATTTCTATCGCTGGGATAATAATAAATGCTAGAAGAAAGTGTTTATTTCTCATTTTCAACATCCTCTCTACATTGACGCGGAATACATTAACCCCATCAAAAACACTTACTAAAACTTTATTTATTCCTAATGTGAAACAAAACCCTCGAATATGTATCGAGGGTTTTGCATTCATATTATTATTATTCTATAGTACACCTGCATGTCCAGCATATACCTGTCCACGGCTGCTATCTACCGTAATGTCTTGACCATCTTCTAATCGTTCAAAAACATTCTCTACGCCTACGATAACAGGAATTCCAAGACTTACTCCAACTACTGCCGCATGAGAAGTCAGACCGCCTTCTTCGGTAATAACTGCAGCTGCTTTTTCAATTGCCGGCATCATTTCTTTTTCCGTTGCATGTGTTACAAGGATGTCTCCTTCCTCCACACGAGATAATGCTTCTTCGTTATTTTTGGCAAATACAACATGACCGTATGCACTATTTCTGCCAATACCTTGACCTGTTGCAATAACATCACCAATAACATGGACTTTCAATAGGTTTGTTGTACCTTTTTCACCTACTGGCACTCCTGCAACGACCATTACTGTATCGCCACGCTTGCATACACCAGAGTTAAGTCCTTGGGTTACTGCTACTTCTAACATTTCATCAGTTGACTTTGTTTGTGTACCTTGAACTGCGTGCACACCCCATACAAGAGAAAGCTGGCGGTTAACCACTTCGTCCACAGTTACTGCAAGAATCGTTGCTCTTGGACGATATTTTGAAACCATTCTAGCTGTAGATCCACTTTCCGTTGGTGTAATAATGGTACCAATATTTAAGTTATATGCTGTATGGGAAACAGATTGTGTGATTGCTTCTCTGATTTTCATATCAACATTTTTAGAACGCTCTTCTAAAATCGCTTTGTGATCTAATGCAGATTCTGCTTTTAGAGCAATATTACTCATTGTTTGTACAGACTCGACTGGATAAGCTCCAGCTGCTGTTTCACCAGATAGCATGATTGCGTCTGTACCATCAAAAATTGCATTGGCAACGTCAGAAGCTTCTGCACGGGTCGGACGAGGGTTGCGTTGCATCGAATCTAACATTTGTGTAGCAGTAATAACTGGTTTTCCTGCTGTATTACATTGTTTAATCAATTTCTTCTGCACAAGCGGCACATCTTCAGCTGGGATTTCAACACCAAGGTCTCCACGTGCCACCATTAAACCATCACTAACTTCTAGGATGCTGTCGATATTATCGACACCCTCTTGGTTTTCAATCTTAGGGATGATTTGAATATGGTCTGCATTGTGCTGCTCTAATACTTCTTTAATTTCTAACACATCAGATGGTCGGCGAACAAAAGATGCCGCAATAAAATCTACGCCTTGTTCAATCCCGAAGATAATGTCATTTGTATCTTTATCTGTAATTCCCGGAAGATTTACAGATACATTTGGTACGTTAACACCTTTTTTATTTTTAATTTCTCCAGAGTTTAACGCAACAGTAACAATTTCCCCTTTTTCTTGGTTTATTCCTGTTACTTCTAATTCAATAAGACCATCATCCAATAAGATTTTAGATCCTTCATGAACATCGTTGATTAATCCATCATACGTAATAGAAAACCGTTCAGCAGTACCTTCTACTTCAGTCATGGAAATAATTACTTCTTTCCCTTGAACAATATCTGCTCTTCCTTCTTTAAAGTTTCCTGTACGAATTTCAGGGCCTTTTGTATCAAGAAGGATAGCTACTGTTTTGTTTTTCTTAGCAGCTGCTTCGCGAATATTTTTGATTCTTCCGCCGTGCTCATCGTAATCTCCATGTGAAAAGTTTAGACGTGCAACATTCATACCTGCGTCGATAAGCTTCTCCAATTTCTCTATTGATTCTGATGCCGGGCCAATTGTACAAACAATTTTTGTATTTCTCATTTTGTTTCCTCCTTAAATTAAACCTAATTCCTTGGCTTTCTTTAGATAGAAAGCTCTTTGGATAACTGGAACATCTCTTTGTTAATATGATGTTCTAATTTTAAGATGTCATTAATATCATTATCGACAATTTGATTGTTTTGGATTCCAACCATACGTCCACCTTTATTATTTAAAAGCAGTTCTACAGCTGCAGCACCGAGTCGGCTTGCTAATACTCTATCTTGTCCAGTTGGCGATCCACCTCTTTGAATGTGTCCTAGTACAGTAACTCTTGTTTCCAGATTTGTAGCTTCTTCAATACGTTTCCCGACTTCAAATCCGTTCCCAACACCTTCTGCAAGCAGAATTATACTGTGTTTTTTACCACGCTTGTGTCCTCGATTTAATCGTTCAACAATATTAGAGAACTCGTCTTTTTGTTCTGGAATAAGAATACTCTCAGCACCAACAGAGAGACCAGCCCATAATGCTAAATCACCTGCATCGCGCCCCATAACTTCAATGACATAGGTACGTTCGTGGGATGTTGCTGTATCACGGACTTTGTCTACAGCATCAATAATCGTATTGAGAGAGGTGTCAAATCCAATCGTAAAATCTGTTCCTGCAATATCATTATCAATAGTTCCTGGTACACCTATACAAGGAATCCCCTTTTCTGTCAGCTTTTGCGCTCCTTTAAAACTGCCATCACCGCCAATTACAATCAAACCTTCGATACCAGATTTTTTCATTTGTTCAATTGCTTTTAGCTGTCCTTCATCTGTTTTAAATTCATTGCTTCTTGCTGAAAATAAAATAGTGCCTCCACGGTGAATAATATCACCGACAGAACCGAGATGCATCTGTTCAAAATTACCATCCATTAGACCTTGATAACCATTTTTCACGCCGATTACTTCCATGTCATGATAGATGGCTTTTCTTACAACTGCACGAATAGCAGCATTCATACCAGGTGCATCGCCACCACTAGTTAAAACCCCAATTTTTTTCATTTATTTCTCACCTCATTGTTAATGTATTGCAATGTACAGCTTTATTTTAAGCATGTTCAACGTGTTAAGGTCGACCAATCTGTTGACCTCACTAAATACAAGACAACTGTTATTGGACAGGTATACTCTTTTGCTTAAGTTCCCTCATTGATAGTTTTAAAACACCCGAACATGCACTTATATAAATAAAGATAAAGAAAATCATGAGAGATAGCAATTATAAACCAAAATATAGAAATAAGCGATTATTGATTCTTTATCTTTCGTCCACCACTCTATCCATTTTACATGATTCTTTCATTATAATCCAAAACAAAATAAAGGCTGATATTCATTCTCAGCCTTTATAAACGATATTTATACCGTTTGAAATGAACCTATCTTCTTATATTTTTGCCATCTTTCCTCTACAATATCCTCAGGTGACAATTTATTTAACTCATTTAGTGATTTTTCAAGCACTCGATCTATGAAAGCAGCCTGCGCGTCGATATCCCGATGCGCGCCACCTTTTGGTTCTGGAATAACTTGGTCAATCACATCTAGTTTTTTCAAGTCTGGAGCTGTAATCTGCATGGATTCAGCAGCACGTTGCGCTTCACCTGCATCCTTCCAAAGAATGGAAGCTGCACCTTCTGGAGATATAACGGAATATGTAGCGTTCTCCAGCATGTGAACATGGTTTCCAACACCGATTCCCAGCGCACCGCCACTTCCACCTTCTCCTATAACAATACATACAATAGGAACTGTTAAACCAGCCATTTCCATTAAATTCTTGGCAATAGCTTCACTCTGCCCTCTTTCTTCAGCAGCTTTACCCGGATAGGCCCCTTTTGTATCTATAAAAGTAATAATTGGTCGATGGAATTTCTCGGCTTGTTTCATATGGCGCAGTGCTTTTCGATAACCTTCCGGATGTGGCATTCCAAAATTGCGCTGAATATTTTCTTTTGTGTCTTTTCCTCGCTGATGTCCAATCACTGTTACTGGTTGATTTTTATAATACGCAATTCCTGAAACAATTGCTTCATCCTCACCAAAAAAACGATCTCCATGAAACTCGATAAAGTCTTCAAATAATCTCTCTACATAATCTAATGTAGTAGGACGATCCGGATGCCTTGCCATTTGGACACGATTCCAAGGCTTTAAGTTACCATAAATGTCTTCTTCCAGTTTTTCCAAGCGTTCTTCTAGTGTCTGAATCTCATCTTTCAAATCAATTTCGCTGTTTTCTGTAAATGACTTGAGCTCTTTAATTTTTTCTTTCAAATTAAAGATTGGCTTTTCAAATTCTAATATTTGCGCCACTTTAGATTACCTCCCATCCGCATGCAAGGAAAGAATCTTCCCAAGCGTTGTCTTCATATCATGGCGGTGAATAACCTTATCTACTTGACCATGCGCTAACTGAAATTCTGCTGTTTGAAAATCATTCGGTAATTTTTCCCGAATAGTCTGTTCAATAATCCTTCTGCCTGCAAAGCCAATTAATGCTCCTGGTTCTGCAAAGTTATAATCCCCAATAGACGCAAAACTTGCAGATACGCCACCAGTTGTTGGATGAGTCATTACAGAAATCATTAAATTCCCGCTATCTCTAAATCGTTTGACAGCAAATGAAGTTTTTGCCATTTGCATTAAGCTCAATAGCCCTTCTTGCATACGCGCACCACCAGACGCTGTAAATATAACAAACGGAATAGACTCTTTTCTAGCTTTTTCAATTGCTCTTGTTATTTTTTCTCCAATTGCTGACCCCATACTCCCCATACGAAAATGCGAATCCATCACAGCAAATGCAATCTTGTTATCGTTAATCGCACCTGTGCCAGTAACGACACCTTCGTTAAGATCCGTTTTCTGACGATCCTTCTTAATCTTATTCTCGTAATCAGGGAAATCAAGCGGATTAGCAGAGGTTAGACCTGCATCCCACTCTTCAAATGTTCCTTCATCGAATAGACTTTCTATTCTTGCCCATGCTGTCATTGGATGATGATATCCACAATTTGGACAAACATATAAAGATTTTATTATTTCTTTTCGATAATAGATTTGTTTACAATTATCACATTTCTGCATTAAACCTTCTGGAACATCCACCTTTGCTTTCTCGCTCGGGATTGATGCATACTTTTTACGCTTGCCGAAAAAATCTTTGAGTGGCAAGATTATCCCCCCTTTTTCTGCTACTAGAATATCTGCATATATAGAACAAAACTTCCCTCATTGGAAGGTCCGCCCCAACGATGAAGGAAAACAAGCTAACATCTTCGTGAGGTGAAAAGCTTAAATAACTCGTATCGTGGGACTAAGGGATCTCCGTCCTAGCAAAAGCGTTCTTGGTTTGAAGGAATCAAAAAGTTCGTTCACCTAACGCCCTCCCTCTCTATTTTGAGATAGACGATCAGAGACGGTTCTCCACAATAAAATTCGTTGCATATATTATCTAGTATTCAAATAGAGCTTTCGATAAGAGCAATTTCTTATTTTACTATTGTAAACTATTTTGCCGAGTTATAATAGTTATTCCATAAAAATGAAAGTGATTTTACTTTCAGCGGATGTTCAAAAATCCAAAAAATGACGTATCGGGATCAGGTCATACTCCTAAAAAGACAGCGTCTTGAGTCATTGCGATTACACGTCCCGCAAATGCGCTACTCATATCAAAAGTATACCTACAACTAGCTGGAAATCGCGCTGCCTCGAACTTATCGGCCTTTATTCACCGTATTCTTTAAAGACACATTTTCAGATGCCCAACAAATAGATTAACACCAGATTCCAAGTCACGCAATCAGGTTGTCTCTATCAACTAAAAAATATATTAGAAAAGCATGGCTCTTCACCAAAATATAGGGGTGACTGGCAGGAAAGGATTCGTAATCAAATCAATGTTCCATGAATTGCAAAATAAAATAGTAAACACATTTTAACTAGATTTTTCTTAAAGTAAAAAATTCGAAGTTTCATTCTTATTGGACTTTGAACAACAACTTCTTAATTTATCTCTTATCATGAAACATCCCCAAAACATCTTTCTATTCAAGCAAAAATGTTTCAGGGGATGATTTTCATTACTTATAAAATTTAGATGGAACAGCCTCTTATTATTTATTATTTTGCTTTGTTAAACGTCTTGTCTTTTCGGCTACTTCTTCAGGATCAACCTGAATACGTGCTACACCAGATTTCATAGCTGCTTCAGCTACATGCTTGGCTACCAATGGTGCAACTCTATCATCAAAAGGAGAAGGAATAACATAATCCTCATGTAAATGTTCTTCTGAGATTAACGAGGCAATCCCCTCTGCAGCAGCAATTTTCATTTCTTCATTAATTCGCGTTGCCCTGACATCCAATGCCCCTCTGAAAATTCCTGGAAAAGCAAGCACATTATTTACTTGGTTTGCGAAGTCAGATCGGCCTGTACCAATGACTCGCGCCCCTGCTTCTTTGGCATCGGCTGGCAATATTTCTGGATCTGGATTTGCCATAGCAAAAATTATCGCATCATCATTCATCTTCCTTACCATTTCTTTGGTTAAAGCTCCGCCTACTGAAACACCAATGAATACGTCGGCACCTTCTAAAACATCTTCTAAGCTTCCTTCTATTTTCTGTGCGTTCGTATATTTAGCAACAGTTTCTTTTACACGGTTCATTCCATTGGGGCGCCCCTCATAAATAGCCCCTCTAGAATCACACATAATCATGTCATGGACACCTAAACTTTTTAATAAACGGATGATAGCAATCCCTGCTGCGCCTGCGCCATTGGCAACAACTTTTATATTAGAGAAATCTTTATTTACTAGTTTTAGGGCATTCATTAAACCAGCAACAGTTACAATCGCTGTACCATGCTGATCATCATGAAAGATAGGTATATTTGTTTCACTTTTCAATCGATCTTCGATAATAAAGCAATTGGGAGCTGCAATATCTTCCAGATTCACACCGCCAAATGTTGGTTCCATCAATTTAACCGTCTCAACAATTTTATCAACATCCTGCGTATCAAGACATATTGGAAATGCATCTACACCTGCGAAACCTTTAAATAAAACTGCCTTCCCTTCCATAACTGGCAAAGAAGCTTCTGCACCAATATTACCAAGTCCTAAAACAGCAGATCCATCACTTACTACAGCTACCATATTCCCTTTCATCGTATAATCGTAGACAGTTTCTTTCCGCTCATAAATTTCTTTACAAGGTTCTGCTACCCCTGGAGAATACGCTAAGCTTAAATCATCTTTATTGCTTAATGGAACCTTTGTATGCACTTCTAATTTCCCCTGCTTCAGTTTGTGTAAATGTAATGCTTCATCTCGTAGATTTACCACCTGAATCCCGCTCCTTTAAATACATTAATATGTACAATTAATCCGCTTACAAATATGGGCAAGCTACCTAAATCTCCTTTATTATAACAGATGGTAACCCTGTGTAAAGTAACTACGTATTTAAAATTTATATCTTCTATATAATCTGAATACTTCGCGCTATCACGATAGGAAAAGAGAGCAGAGAAGTCGTTTCCCCATTGAGATTGATTTCGTCCTGCTCCCATCCTAAAATACCTGCGACGCCGGGTTTGGGTGTAGTAAACACCCAGTCCCAGAGCCCATATATTTCTTCACTCATTTCAGCTTTCCACTACAACCTGTATGTTTATTATTTTTCCACTACATTTTCATTTCCAAAATATTTTTTTAGCTGCCTTAATTCTTTTTCATTCAGCTGTAAAGCATAACTATTTGCAAGACGATACGTTTCTTTTTTGATAGGATCATACACAATCACAGGCGTTTTTCCTGGATGATGGTCGGCTAAATGCTTCAAATAGCTTAAGACACTGCTTTTATCTTGGTTTGTCATTCGAATGTATAATTTTTTGGTGTTTGGTATGCCTATTTCCGAGAAATCTAATGTCGCTAACTCTTTTATAACTAATTGTTGCTTCTGATTCCTTTCCTCTGCAGAAACACGCATCCAAATCATTTGTTCTTCATACAACTGATTAGCCACTTCTCGAAATAAATCCGGGAAAATAACGGCATCCATTTTTTTATCTTCGTCTGTTACCGTTAAAAAAGCCATCCTTTCCCCGCGTTTCGTACGAATTACCTTGATTTCTTCCACAACACCAACGGTATAAATTTCTTTTCTCTCACCTACAAAATGTCCCGCCTGCTTTAAAGTAATGATTCCATTGGCCCTTAGTAAATCTCGATAACTTTCAAATGGATGATTCGAGACATACATGCCGATCAATTCTTTTTCATAAGTAAGCTTCTGTATCATGGTATAGTCCTCTATCTCCACATACTCCAGCTCAGCATGAAACAAGGAAGCTTCCTCAAGCATTCCTTGGAAAAGTTCTTTTTGCTCGAGAGCTGGCTCAATGGAAGCTATCAAACTTGCTCGATTCTTATGGAAGCTATCAAACGCACCTGTTAAGACAAGATTTCTAATTGTAGCCCGGTTCACCTTTTTTCCGTCAACCCGCATACAGAAATCAAAAAAACTGGCAAATAGTGCTTCTTTTCTCACCTCTAAAATATGGACTAATGCTTGATGACTGATCCCTTTGACAGCAGCTAACCCTACACGGATATTCTTTTTTTCAACAGTAAATTGATGGTAGCTTTTATTAATATGCGGGGCAAGTATCTTAATGTCAGACTCTCTCAGTGATTCCTGATAAGCAGATAGCTTATCAGGCTGATTTTTTGCATCTGTTAATAGGCATGCAAAGAATACTTCTGGATAATGCGCTTTTAAAAAGCTTAACTGATAAGATATCTTACTGTATGCTACTGCATGGCTTCTTGGAAATCCATAATTCGAAAAACGAACAATCCAACTGAAAATTTCCCCGGCCACTGCCTTGGAATAACCTTTATTTAAACATCCTTTTATAAAAGCCTCTTCTTGTTGCCGCATAATGTCTTTGTTCTTTTTACTTACTGCCCTTCTTAGAATATCCGCTTCGCCAAGGCTGAATCCAGCAATATGATGAGCAATTTGCATAATCTGTTCTTGATATATAAGAACGCCATAGGTAGATTTTAAAATCGGCTCCAAATCCGGATGCGGATAGGTAACGGCCTCTTCGTTAAACTTACGCCGAATATAGACAGGTATAAAATCCATTGGACCCGGTCGATACAATGCATTTACTGCTACAATATCTTCAAAGGAGGAAGGCTGTAGCTCTTTGAGAACGTTTTGCATACCAGCAGATTCTAATTGAAAAATACCACTTGTCAGTCCTTTTCTCAACATAGCGAAAGTCTTTTCATCTTGCTCTGGTATGTCAGCTAAAGACCAATTATTTTTCTCTCTATAAGCAACCCCCTTAGCAATCCTTTCTATTAGTGAAAGATTTCTAAGTCCCAAGAAATCCATTTTTAGCAAACCGACTTCTTCCAGCTCTTTCATGGCATATTGCGTTAAGTATGTTTCACCCGTTCCGCTTGTTAACGGAACATCCTCTATTAAAGAATGCTCGCTAATAACAACACCAGCAGCATGCGTCGACACATTTCTCGGTAACCCCTCTAATTTAATTGCTATCGAAAAAAGAAGTTTTAACTTATCTGACGCTTTTACATACGCCGCCAATTCTTTTGACGTCTGCATAATGCTTGGGATAGTTTTAGAAGAAGCCTGTTGAATTTCCCGTAATATATAACGCACATCCTGATCATGAACGTCCATTGTTTTCATCAATTCACGAAGAATAGAACGTGTCGCAAATGTTCCAAAAGTAATTATTTGCGCAACATGCTCTTTGCCATATTTATCTCTTACATAATCAATTACTTCATCACGACGAATATCAGAGAAATCTACGTCAATATCGGGCATAGTCAGTCTCTCCGGGTTCAAAAAGCGCTCGAATAAAAGGTTGTATTTAAGCGGATCAACTTCCGTAATCCCTAAAATATAAGAAACGATGGAACCCGCGGATGATCCCCTCCCCGGCCCGACAATAATATTATTTTTTTTTGCAAACCGAATAAAATCAGCAACAATTAAAAAATAATCACTATAGTTCATCTTTATAATGGTATCTAATTCATATTCCAGCCGCTCTCTATGCGCAGCTGTGATAGTTGTATAGCGTTCCTTAAGCCCTTTTTCACAGATTTCTCGTAGATATACATCTGCTGGTATTTGATTTGGTGTTGGAAAAGAAGGAAGATGCTGTTCATCAAAATTCAAATAGGTTGTACACTTATTTGCAATTTCTTCTGTTCTATCCAATAAATCTGGCCAAGCAGGGAATAATTGCTGCATTTCTTCTAAAGAGGCGAAGTGGTGACCTGCAGGTAAGAACTCTTTACTTTTTGGAACCCACTTTTCTCCATGGCGCATAGACTGCAAACAATCATAAGCTAGGACATCTTGTTCATCTAAGTACAGAACTTCATGGATAGCCACATATGAAAAAGAAGCCTCTCTCCATGCACTAAGGTGATGCATACTCGAATCAATTCCAACATAAAATTCTCCCCGCAGAAAACAAGCTTCTACTTTCTGGAGCTGTTGAAACAGCTGTTCTTTATTTGTTTCAATAAAACAGTTGTTATTTTCCATAAATGGCTTTACAGATTGAATGCCAATTATGCCTTTTGTGAAATCTCCTAACTGTTCAATCGATAATTTATCTAAATGATGTGTTTGTAAATACGTACTAAGCCTTAATAATTGCTGATAACCTACTTTATTCTTTGCCAGCAAAATTAATGGGCTGCCAGCCTCATTCTCTTCTAGCTGAACCGTAACAGTCATCCCAATTATTGGTTTAATCCCTTGCTCCATACATGCTTTATAGAATGAAATAGCACCGTAAAGAACAGCTTCGTCCGTTAAACACAAGTTTTGATAATGAAGCTTTTTTGCTTTTTGAACGAGCTTTGGGATGGAAATGGTGCTCTCCATTAAACTATAGCCGCTTTTCACTGATATATGTGTGTATGTCATTCTATCCCGCCTTCTTTCCATATCCATTATAACAAGCTCGCACATATGTGCCTACGGATTTAGTTTTTTTCATAACTTGTCTCTCTAACTCATATGCTAGAATATAGCACCTCCCTAGAATACGGGTAGCCAATTATAAGCCAAGCTATGATACAAGGAGTGTTACTTATGGAGGAACGATTTTTTGCAGCATTTATTCATTGTTTTTTTATTGCACTGGGAGTTATCATCGGAGGCTCTATTATTGGCAGCATCGGGGATTTTGCAACGGGAGATGCAGCTTTAACTTCCATGAATCGAATTGCAGAGCGTTTAAGAATATGGGGGATTGTCGCTGCCATCGGCGGAACATTCGATGCTATTGCTAATTTTGAAAGAGGCGTGTTCGATGGAACGCCAATGGATCTATTAAAACAAATCCTATTAATTTTATCGGCGATGGGCGGCGTCAAAGTCGGTCTTATTATTATTCAATGGTTCTCACAAGGAGATGTTCCCTAATGCATGTCCCTCCATATCATAAAAAGCCTGGCTGGCAGCTGATTTTTGTCGGTTTCTTTTTTGGAAGCATTATATCTTATATCATCTTTATTTATATGTACGGCACAATGTATGACGAAATTTTAAAAGAAAACATTGAACTATCTAATGAGGTAACGGAGCTACAGCACACGAATCAAACCTTACTAAAAGATAAAGAAGATTTAAGTGAGCAGACGAAACAACCGCTTACCATTTCAAAAATAACGATCCAAATTGAAGACCCGGATTCTGCGAAAATTGATTTATTAATGCAAGACCAGCTGCGCGCTTTAATTCATGAAGAGATTAATCATGTGATTGGTGAAGAAGTAGAACTAATATCGCGATCAGATCAGCTGCTTACCTCAACCATTGAAAATAAGGCCTTTACACTGGACGGATTGAGCTTCTACTTTGTCGTTCAACGGATTGTATATGGTCCAGAATTAAAAATATCGATTCTCCCTGATTCCGTGCAGTGATAAAGAAAAATATGATTACTCCAAGCCTTTATCATCCTTTTCGAGTATCTTTTGGAAAATCGTTTATATAGATAAAATCCCAAGGTACTTTTCCAATTGGAAAAGTACCTTGGGATAGCTTCTGATTAAAACCTTATTCTTATTCCAACGCGAAAGACATACGTTTTAAGCATGGTTTTTACATACTTCTTCTAAATCTGCAGCTAAATCTTTTGCTTCTTCCCATGTATATATTGTTGCACCCGAAGCTAATGGATGCCCCCCGCCATTATACTTTCTAGCTATCTGATTAATAATTGGTCCTTTTGAGCGGATACGTACACGAATTTGATCCGCTTCCTCAATAAGAAAGAGCCAAGCTTTTATACCCTTTACGTCCGCAACAACTTGAACCAACTGGTTAGATTCTTCCACAGTAACATTAAATTCCTTCAACAAATCTGCAGTTAATTTAATCACACATAAACCGTTCTCGGATAATTGGAAGTTCTGTAAAATATGACCGCTTAAACGTAAGACCTTCTCCTCCGCCTGATACAACTCATTATAGAGCGCGGTTCGGTCAAAATCATAACGAACTAATTCTCCTGCGTATTGAAATGTTTTTACTGTGGTGCTCGGGAATTTAAACCTGCCTGTATCTCCAACAATCCCTGCATATAACAATCGAGCAGCATCATCATTCAGCGACCAGCCACGTGATTCTGCCTCTAATGCGAGTTCAACTATCATCTCTGAAGTGGAGCTTGCATCTGTTGATACCCATTCTATATCTCCATAAGAATCTGTTCCTGGATGATGGTCAATCTTTATTAACTGTCTCCCTGTTTTATAGCGTCCGTCGTCAATACGCGGTTGATTTGCAGTATCGCAGACAATTACTAAACTTTCTTGATACGCACTGTCTTGTACTTGATCCATATTTGCTAAAAATGCTAGAGACGGAGCATCCTCACCTACAGCGTAAACTTCTTTTTCCGGGAAAGAATGCTTAATTAATTCTTTCAAACCTGCCTGTGACCCTATAGCATCTGGATCCGGACGAATATGACGGTGAATGATGATTTTCTGATTTTTTTCAATCGCCTCGATAATTTTTGTTATTTTCACGACAATCTTCCTTTCATATCTAATATAACGATTATTTTCCCTAGATAAAATATCTAGAAAACGCTACAATGAACATAGTATAAAGAATATGTAGTTAGGAGCGTTAAAATGGTTATCTTCCCAATTATCATTATTTTATCAGCAGTCTTTTATATCTATTATAAAGTAGCTATCTTAAAAGAGAAAAGCACATTAACGCAGAAATATTACAACGGCAGAGCAAAATCTTGCCTAGGAGCGTTCATGATAGCTTTTGCGATTAATCAATATACACTCTACCTGACAAAACTTAGTCTGTTTATTGGTGCCGTTATACTTATTTTAGGTTTCATGCAACTCATTCGTGGTTTTAAAGAAGCTAGTCATTATCAAAAAGAGTGGAGAAGATTGCACCCAGAATAAAGTGAAACTTCCTTCAGTGGGGGTTTTCTTTCATCCCCCATTGAAGGTTAGTTGAACGAATCGGGCCGTTACTGGCTGTTAGATCTCCCACTTAGAAATATAATTTTTTACTCATTTTTTGAAGTGGGAGTCTTACAAAAGCCCTTCGATGGGACGAGTAATCGCAGTCCCAGTCCCAGTCCCAGCCAGTTACACTGCGATAAAATAGCCTTCTTGCCTTTCACTTTTTTACATGATTAGCGAAAAACAACTGGAATTCGTATTCTTCCAGTTGTTTTTTATTTCGTAAGCTGGATGGTCGTTTTTTCTTCAGCGATTAATCAGCTGTGCCATTATCAATGCTTTTCCGACCGTTTTTTGTCCGTGCAATACTTCTACATCTATCTTAGCGTAGAGACGTCCAACATCCAGTAGTGTTGGCTTAATATGCAAAATACTATCAATTGGAACTGGCTTGCTAAAATAAACCGTAATGTTCTCAATTGAAATTTCTGCCTTTCGTTCCAATTTCATCATTTTTTCACATGCTTCAGTAATTAAAGCTGTAAATACACCATGGGATAAGGTACCTAAATGGTTTGTCATTTGCGGGATAACATGTGCTTCAAACCAGCCTTCTTCCTGAGCATTTTGCGACATATTATTTGAAACGATATCCTCAATAGTTTCCCCAACCTGTGGCTGCCTTTGGATCTGTTGCATTGCCTTTAATACATCTTGCCTTGAAATTACTCCTTTTAATACATGAGATCCATCCACGACAGGGACAAGTTCAATTCCTTCCCAAACCATCATATGTGCAACAGATGCCAGGGAGGTTTTTTTTTGAACCACTAAAGGCTTACGGCTCATGATACGATCAATAAATGTATTTTGATCTTTTCCTACAATATCTCGGGATGAAACAACCCCTACTACTTTCATACGGTCATCAACTACCGGAAAGCGTGTATGTGAAGAAACTTCATTGTTAATATACCAATCCTTTACCTGCTGTTTTGTCGTCAAATAATAAGAGGATTCAAATGGCGTTGAGATATCTCCCACAAAGACAATTTCCTTCTTAATCAATTGATCATAAATTGCACGGTTGATCATTGCTGCGACGGTAAAAGTATCATAACTTGTGGAAATAATAGGCAATTGTTTTTCATTTGCAAGCTGTTTTACAGCGTCATCAGCATCAAATCCCCCTGTAATCAGAACAGCCGCCCCAGCCTCTAAAGCCAGCTTATGTGCTTTGAGACGATTCCCCACAATCAGTAAAGAATCCGCTTGTGTATAGCGCATCATAGCATTTAATTCCATTGCTCCGATGACAAATTTGCTTAACGTTTTATGCAGTCCATCTCTGCCGCCAAGTACTTGTCCATCAATAATGTTTACTACCTCTGCGAAGGTCAGTTCTTCAAAATTTTCTTTCTTTTTTTGTTCAATGCGGATGGTTCCTACACGTTCTATCGTACTGACAATCCCCTGATTTTCTGCTTCTTTAATTGCACGATAAGCAGTTCCATCACTCACATTTAAATCTTTTGCTATCTGACGGACAGATATTTTACTACCTACTTGCAAAGATAAAATATGCTGCAAAATTTGTTCATGCTTGGTCGCCATCTGCCATCACCTTCTCTCAACTGTACTACATAAAACAAATTAGTTTTATTATACAATTGATACAGATTTTTTAAAGCATAATCACGAAAAAAATATTAAATTTCTTGCTGTATCAATGTTTGTTATTAACTATTATATTACAAAAACGCAAATCAATGCACATAAACTAATTGAATTGGGGCTAAAGTGGGGCTAAGTTGGGGCTAAAAAAATACGTGGGTAGATGTTAAAAATCTATTAGAGAGGCTCGCTCCTCTCTTTTTTAATACACCTGAAACTTTAACCCGTGATTCTCGCATAATGTCTTTAATTTGTTTTTGCGAACATCTGACAATGTACACCAAATCACAGTAGGTCGGTGATTGTATTGCTTGAAAATCGCATAAGAAAGATCTTTGTATTTTTTTATCTTTTCGATGTTAGTTGCCATCGTCTGCTGATTGTCTATTTCCACAAAATGATATTCCCCTCCCTTTTTAAATCTTGCATCAGCAATTATTTTGTTTTCTCCCCACCTAACCGGCCATTCCTTCTTCCAGTCTGCTGGCATGCCCAATCTTATATACAAATCATTCCGCATTAATATGTGAACGACTTCCCTTTTATTTAACTTTCCTTGATTGGATCCGATAATTTGTTTTCCTTTATTTGAAAGATAATATATTTTCTTTTCCAGGCGCGTGGCTAGTAGCAGTTTATCCTTTTCCATCCTGGCCAATATCCGTTGGGCGTTACGATCTCCGCCAAGATTATTTATCACCTGCAGCTGTTCTCTAGTTGCATACGTCAAATTATCCAAAGAAGACAGTATCAGTTCTTCCCTCTGTTGTCTCTTCTGCTGCGCTAACATAATCAGCGAACCTCCTTTTAATGTCCGTATCAGTCACGTACGGCACCTGTATGACGTGTTTGTCTGTTGTCCGATAAATAGCCCTACCTACATTATTTAATGTCTCTGCGCCCTGTTCATCTAATGCTACACGGCTGGCAACTTCTGTCGGTAATCGGAAGCTAACCTTTGCATCAGCATTTTGTTTTATTTGACGCGGCAATGTATCTGCAGTTGGGTATTGCGTTGCAAAAATCAAACGATAACCAAGTGCTCCAGCTACTCTTGCGATGTTGGACAAAACATACTGGCAATAATCTATATCTAATTTTTCATCTTTACTCATGGATTTATGGGGTACTAATTCTGCCCCTTCATCTACAATAATGAATTTGCGTTTTTTTATATCTGTATTTAATACATTCGTGTATCCTTTTGATTTAAAAAATGTCATGTCTCTTTCAATTTCATCAGATAATCTAGCCAGTAAATTAAACGCGTCCAATGAATTACTAGCAATTGATTTTATCTGTCTATAATTATGCTGCGCAAACTCTAATCCTCCTTTTAGATCGATAATGTGGAATTCCGCATTATCAGGATGATTAGTAATCAAATGGGCCATGATTAATTTGAGAAGAACAGTCTTCCCTTGTCTGGTCATCCCGGCAATTGTCATATGCGGGATCTTATCAAAATCATGTGTAACTGGACCATCCAATGACACCCCAATAGGTAAAGTCCATCCTTCGGTTGGATTCCAATCGTATTTAACCTCTTTAGGCAACGTTTGTTTATACACCTTAATATGCAACTTCTGATTAACGAAAGACACTCCTACTGGCTTATTAAGCACCTTTTCCAATACATTTAATTTTTCATCATCCACCAATCCATAAGGGACATGATAGCTGTACAATGTGTATTGATCAGTTCTGTGTGTCTTAAAATGTTTTGGCTCGCGATCCTTTATCTTATAATTTAAATTCCGGAATGTATGCTGAATTTTATCCTTGTCAGATTTATTCCATTTTGCAGCTACATAAATCGTAAATGCAGCCAAGCCCCCTCCTATCAATAAATCCATGTTCGCACCCCTATTCGCTTTAGTATTCCTTTCGCTATTCGCACGGTTACCTATTCGTGCGTATATTCGTTTGTTGATATATGTGTATGCATCAGGGTATAATTTGATACCATTTTTGGTTCACAAATACGAGGAAGGAGTGTCTTGAGGTGGAGGGGAGCGCGAGGGGAGGAGGAAAATAATTTTTCTTGTAGAATATATAAGTTGGGTGATAAAAATGTTAAAAAGCCAAATTGGAAAAGTCATAGATAGCAAAGGTTTAAAACACAGATGGGTTGCTGAACAGGTCGGCGTTTACCCTACTGTTCTATCCAGGTGGGTAAATAATCGTGGGAAACCATCTATAGATAAGCTTTTTAAACTTGCACACATTTTAAATTGTAAAGTTGATGATCTATACACTTGGGAAGATGACGAAAAATAAAGAGAGGGATTACCTCTCTTTATCACCTAATATCACATACATGGGCGGCTCAGTATTCTCATCATCATAAGCGCCTGCCCTAATAAGGTGCATCCTCTTTAATACATATTTCTTCACTTGCATATGTTCTGGTAGCTTCATCGCTTCAAATTCTTGCTCATAATAGCCGTATGTAATTCCTGTCTGCAAATCCAAAGCATCAATAAATCTTTCATCGTCTTCATCGATAAAAGGTATAGTTATTTTGTATCGATTTTTAACCATTAAAAAACCTCCTTGCCATATAAATACGACAAAGAGGTGGAATTCTCCTGCTAAAGAATATGAACTTCCATTATGTCCTCAAATTTAATTTTGACAAAGTCGCTACCCCCTAGCTTTTCAACCACATTAATGTACTTGTCTTGATAGTTAATGCGATCTATATAACCTTGATAAAAACGAAAATCATAATCTTTGTAGTGCTTTATTTCAACAAGTAAATTGTCCTTATGCGCCATCATAAGCTGAAAGCCATTTTCCTCGATTTGTTGTTCATCCAGGATAGGTTTTTCTTTTCGATCTCTTTCTTCCCTCATTTTTCTAAGTAATTCAACTTGTTCCGGCAGCATTAATGATGTCCATTTCATTGTACCTCTATCTCTGATTTCCATGTACAACCCTCCAATAAGAACCTTTGTTCTGAACGCTTGTTCTTATTATACCAAAACGGGGACAGTTGTAAACATGAAATAAATTCCTTGAAAAAAGTTTTATTTTTTGTGTTGACTCTAAACCTTATAGGGTTTATAATAAAATTAACAAATCAAACAAAGGAGCGATTAAGATGAAAAACGTTATGACAAAGGCTTGGGAAATTGCTAAGAAGGGTCAAAAGAAATTCGGCGGAAAAGTGAGAGAATATTTAGCTGGAGCACTTAAAATGGCTTGGGCTTTGTCCCGTAAAACACGCATCACTACTTCTGCTGGCAGTCGTAATCATAAATCTTGGGTGGCGCAAATTACTGGTAAGCATCCCAAGTTTAAACTTAATCGCTCTTTTGTTGAGAGTGTAGATTATAACATGAGCGAACGTTACTTTGATTTAGTTGATGGTATATACGAAGTTTGCGATGCTGGTTCTCGCCAATTTATTCAAATCACAAAAGGTGATGTGGTGAAAATTGAATACAGTGATGTTATGGAGTTGGTTGCGTGACACCGAGGATAGAACTAAGTGGTCAACGTTTTGGCAGACTGAAAGTGATTCGCGAAGTACCGAGAACTAATAAAGAAAGGCGATGGCTTTGCTTGTGTGATTGTGGAAACTATACTGAGGTAATTCAGTCAAGTTTAAGAAACGGCAACACGAAAAGCTGCGGCTGCTTGCAAAAAGAGGCAATGTCTAAAACCGCAAAAACAATGCTCTCTAAAAAAAATAATATTGCAGGCAAAAAGTTCGGCATGTTAACGGCTGTCAAGAAAACAAGAAAAAGTGATGACGGAGCTAAATGGTATTGGTTATGCAAATGCGATTGCGGTAATGAAAAAGAAGTCGCCACAGGGGATTTGAAGAATTTCCTTATCACAAATTGCGGTTGTAAACGAAGAAAAAAACGCTACAAAAATGAAATTATGAATGAACTTTTTGATATTTATAACGATCACGGTGAATTGTCTCTTAAAGAACTTCTGTCTTTATATAATTACTCTTATCATACCTTGCGTAATCACTTTCAAACGTCTGACATGGATAAAATATGGAAAACAATTAAAAATATGAACGAAAAATTTAAAACTGAACCTGCTCCAAAGAAAGAAGGCAAAAAGAACAGGAAATCTGAAAATAAAAAAAGGAAAGTCGTCAAAAGAAAGAGAAAAGAGAAAGGGACTTCTCAAACTGGCCATAACAATATTTATCTTCGTGAAAATGGAAAATTTAGCGTACAAGTTCCTCAAAAGAAACATTTAATATATATTGGAATTTTCGACACTATAGAAAAAGCTGTAGAAGCTAGGAACATGGCTTGGAGCGTAATTGATAAAGAGAAAGATTCGCCGAAATCTCCATCAAATGTTTTGAATTTAACCGGAAAAAAGTTTGGTAGATTAAAGGTTATTATGCGTGCAGGAACAACTGATAAAGGTAACTCATTATGGTTCTGTAAATGCAAATGCGACAATGTAGGCATCTACTATGGAACTGGATTAAAAAACGGCTCTATCACCTCTTGCGGTTGTGGAAAACAAGGGCAAATAGATAACGCAAAACATGCGCTGAATACAAAACATACTGTTGATGGTGTTCAAGTCCCCCTTATCACGAAAAAAGTTCGGTCTGATAGTGATACTGGATATAAAGGGGTGACTAGAAGAAAGGCTAGGAAAGGCAGAAAAGAACGGTATGAAGCGTATATTAGAGTCGACGGGAAAAGAATTCATCTTGGTAGCTCAACGGATATAAATGAAGCTATCCAAATGAGAAAAGATGGAGAAAAGAAATACTATGGAGAAATCATTAAAAAGTACGATGAAAGGATGAACAAAAGTGAATGAAATAGATAACTATATGACACCAGCTGAGGCTGCACACAGATGGGGACTGTCTCAAGATACAGTTAAGAGCCGCCTAAAACCTTCTTTGTATGGTGACAAAAATGACGATATGATCAGTCGTGGTTTAATAAAATCTTTCGCGAAACCCGGAGGAAAACGAAAAGAATGGATTATTTCCGTGCAAGCGATGGAAGAATGGTTCGGAGAAAAACCTCAATAAATTTTGGTTTATGTGTTGACTTTTAACCTTATAAGGTTTATAATATAATTAGAAGGTAGGGAATTGACCTTCAAAAAAATAAAAGGAGTTGTTTTAAATGAGAGAATGGAAAAGAGAAGGGTACAAAGTTGTTGAAGTGGAATTAGACGCAGATTTACATGAGTTTGAAGTAATTAAAGAAGATGAAGTGATTGCTACTATCACCCCGGAAACAATTGAGGATATGGAACAAATCGCATCTGACTTAGATAATGGCGAAGATGTAAACGGATGGGAAGATGGAATGGGTAACACAATCAGCATATAAAAAAGACACCCAAGAATGGAGGCCACTGAAAAACTTATGATTTTCAGTGAAACTAAAAATTTATAATGGAAAAAGACGACTCTATTTCATTTTTTGAAATTTAGAGTCGTCTTTTTATGGATTTATGTATTCTATTTTGCTTATTTTTAACCCATTAGTTTCAATATTCGTTTTAGATTTACCGTGAATATTGCCATGGCTCCTTGCATTTCCATGCCAATTAGACCCGAGGATTCTGAAACATCATACCCGTGTCTATGTTTTAATTCGCTATTTTTAGCCTCTATTTTATAGCGTTCCTTGGACTTTTCTTTAAAATAATCCGTTTCTTGGAACTTTGCCTGCTCGCTATGTTCATCTGATTTAATGCTTACGGAATAGCTCTTGCTTTTAGCTCCAGGTTTGTAACAGCCTTCTCTGAATGGACAAACTTTACATTTTTCAACATCAAAATAGTATGTATCTGTTTGGTTCGTGGATATACCTTTCTTCCCTTGGCGTGCTTTCCGTATTGCCATATGTCCTGCTTTACAGACATACATTCCTGCATCTTTATTAAATTCAAATTCATCTTCTTTTTTTCGATAGCCCTGGGTTACGGATGGGTTTAATTTGGCTACTAACTCCATTTCTTTTTTATTGGTGTATTCAATATTTCCCTTTTCAGAATAAGCTGCATCTCCAATAACTGTTTCTACATTCATGCCGGCTTCCATACTTTTTTCAATCAATGTTTCTAATTGTTTCCCATCGTTTTTCTCACCTGTAGTAACCGTAGCTGCCGTGACGATTCTTTCCTCACTCATCGCTATATGCGTTTTATAGCCGAAAAAGGATGTATCTTTCGTTTTGTGGCCAATCTTTGCATCTTCATCTTCAGAGATTCGTAAATGTTCGATGTCGTCATTTACGGTTTCTTTTAATAGATTTAACTTCTCTTTTACTTTTGGATATTCGGAAATCGTCTCTTCATTTTCAATCACATCCATTAGTTTTTGACAGTATTCAATCTCACCTTCCAACTCATTCGTTGTCGATTTGGAGGGGAATTTTTTCTTCATGGATTCATCAATCTCATAAACCGACTTTCGAAGTTTCTTGGAGCGATCCATCAGTATTTCCTTTGGTGATTTTTGATTATAACGAGCTTTTGTATGGGTGGCATCAACGATGATAGAATTGCTTTTTATAATTTCTTTTTCGATGGCAATTTCCACCGTTTTATTGATCAACATATCTAATAAATTAACATCCTTTAAACGTAATTTACGAAACTTAGTTAACGAACTCGGCTCAATGACGGATTCTTCCGGAGCCATACCAAGGAAATATTTAAAGGACATATCATATTTAGAACGTTCTACGATATCTACATCGGATAGGTCAAAGATGGTTTTAAGAAGTAAATATTTAAACATACGAATCGGATTAATTGCGTTCCGACCATTCGTATGGCAGTATTTATCATTTAATTCATCATACACAAAAGAAAAGTCAACCAATTCATTAATTCTTCGCAAGAAATTATCCTTTGGCACAACTAAATCATAAATTTCCGAATATGGACTTAAATTCATCGACTCTTGTTTTTGGATCATTATAGCCACCCACTTTTACTTGATACTTTTATTGTAACTAAAAAAAGATATGATTCCCATCATAAATTCGGGAATCATATCTTTTTTGGACTTTTTCAGTGGCCTCCAAGAATGAGCGTCTTTTTCTCTAAAATATTTTAATCCACGCTCCCCTAGCCGGGAGCGAATACAACTAGATTATAGCATAATGAATGATAAATATAAAATCAAATTGGAGGAATTTAAATGAAATCAGATGGAAACAGTTTATCAAGAGGATTAACTGAACTGTATATTTTTTCAAATGAATCAACGCCTCCGGTAAAAGAGTTTAGAGAAGGTATAAACAGCGAATATGTTGAACTATCCACGCATTTAAATCCAGAAGTTTCAGCAGCACCAAGCTACACAGGAACACCAGAACATGAGGTGAATGAAATAGATCGATTTAAAAGGGATTTAATTAATCATTATGATTTTGTTCACGTTTACAAATTGGACCATGTAGAATATGATCCAGGAAATGATGCACTGGGAACAAAGTTATTATATATGTATAGCCACAAGGAATTTAACTTAAAAGGCGAACGCAAAATAGCATAAAAAGCGAGGGGCGCCATGCCCCTCATCTATCCATAATATACAAATAAATTTAGAAGGACTGATTAAATGAGCCTAAAATCAAGCATCTATAAAATGTTGAGAATCTGGAACGATATAGATTCGGTGAAAAAAGGAACGGTTGGAAAGCGTATCGGTAGACGCGTTACGGGAAGAGTTGCAGGAAAGACGATAAGGAAGATGTTTAAATAATATGTATAGCCCCTCACCGAGTGAAGGGCTTATTTTTATGATTATAATCGCTTATTTACTTCTTTTCTAACTTTTTCGTATTCTGCCTTGCTGATACCAAGCGACTTCCTGCGGTTTTCATGCCCGGAGCCGTGTTTGCCTTGAATGACTTCTGTAGCCATTTGACTGATAGATTTAGACGTGGGCTTGGCGCCCGTTAAACGTTTATTTACTTCTGATTTTACTTTATTATACTCGCTTTTACTGATACCTAAAGACTTTTGTCGTTGAGCATGCCCGTTACCATGTTGACCTTTTAATACTTCATTAACCATCTGTGTAACAGATTTTTTGGATGCAGGTTTGGTTGTTGATCCAGTACGTTTATTTACTTCAGCACGCACTTTATCGTATTCTGATTGACCGATACCTAGACTCTTACGCCGGTTCTCATGACCACTGCCATGTTTTCCGGCAATAACTTCATCTGCTAATTGGTCGATGGATTTTGTAATTTGTTTAGACCCTGTTTTAGTTTTCTTAGGCTTGGACACCTTCGCACCTTTAACCATGTTAATAAAATCATTCCAGGTAATACCTTGTTGACCTGCTCTGATTTGAGCCGGGCAGTTTTTGCCGGACCAATCATAATGCTGTTTAACGCAATCAATAGATAGATTGTGCTTGTCCATTAGCTGTTTAACTAATTTAGCGCCATTTTCTACAGCTTTTTTGTAATTGCCATCGCTGTTGATACAAATCTCCACGCCAATGGATTGCGTATTCCCAGGACCTTGTCCATCACCACAATGCCAGCACTGCGCTGTATCCTCGAACGATTGATAAGCTTCTTTATCATCTACTGTATATTGCCAAGATGCAGCTCTGCTATTGCCGTTAGATTGTAAGTTGGCATGTACTTTAGCGTTGGCTCCTTTGTTCGTATTACCTGTTTGATGCACTGTAATATAATTAACTGGATTCTTTCCATTGTAAGTTACTTTTGCAGCAACACTCGCCGGTACGATTTGTTTTTTGATTTTGATAGCCATAAATAAAACCTCCTCATAAATTAAAAAGAGCAGCCGCAGCTACTCTTTACTTGAATTTAACTTTCTTATTTTGTTTAGCATCTTTTAAAATGCGGTCTACTTCTTGGGCTTCTTCTGTGATGTTGTTATTCTTCCACCATGTATAAATGGCTGCTCCGACCGTAGCGATATACGAGCCAGCTTCATATAGCATATCTTCACTAAACGGTAATGGGCTCCATCCGAATAACACTAATGCCTGGTTAACAAATAAAATCAGCAATACCCCTAATCTAATAATCGCTTGTTGCATACTTATCATCCTCCTTAAAATGCAAAAATAAGCCCTATTCTGGACTGACTGAATCTAGCCTTTTATGTGCTTGTTTCGCAGATTCCTCTACTCTTGTCACACGCTCGGATAAGTGATTAATCTGTTTTTCATTAGCTTTTAAGTCAATCCGAATGTCATCCACACCTTTTCGGATATAATCTAAACCCGCTTTAAGCTCCGCCCCTTCTTTAGTATCGTTTTTAGTGGATGTACTTTTTTTAGATTGATAAGTTAAATAAGCAATAAGCACACCTAATCCTGCTACAAAAATGGATGCCAACGATATTAAAATACCTAATTCAATTGTCATTCTCGACCCCCTAACTTTAAAACATGAAAAAAGACACCTCGATGAGATGCCATAAAAAATAAGCCTATTCGGCTTTTTCTAATGAATCTTTATACGCTTGTACATCCTCAATAAATTTGGTGGCATCTGCGATAATCTTATCAGCCACAACTTCTTTTAATTTGTCTTTATCGTCCTTGCTTGCCTCATATTGATCGTTTGTAATATTTACAGGCTGAGTTGAATTAAAATCAAATCCATTTCCAATATAGTTTAGATTAACGCCAGTACAAGGCTTGTCAAATCCATCGTTGTATTCAAAATTAATACCTGTAATTGTTATTCTCATTCTGCATTCTCCTCTTCGTTTTTATTTTCTTCTTCCTCATCTATCTTAAATTGATCGCAAAGATAATCATAAATTTCACTGGCTTCCCCTTCGTACTCTTCCTCTTCAAACTTGCGGAGAATATCCTTCATGGTACGAATCATCTCACGATTATCGCCCCCTTCAATAACAATCATTTCGTCATTGAGTTCTTTTAAATCCTCAGCAAGAGCCTTTTGATCTTTTACCTGGTAATGATCATTTTTGATAATCGGCTCCCCATCAGCATCTTTTTCGGAATGCTCTTTCAAAATTTCTTCCCTTTCATCCAGGACAGCTTTATTTTTCTCATCTAAGAGATTAATAAACTTCCTTCTCATGCGAGACTGCTTTCTTACAAGACTTAAATCATATAAAAAATTAATTGAACCAACTATTTTACCTTTTTGAATTTCTACCATCATGCTACTTTCGCCTCCAATTTGTGTATTCTTTCTTTGAGTTTAGCTATTTCAAAAGCTGTATCCTCAATATGATTACTGACTTTGGTATCCACTTCTTGAATGGCCCGAGTGTTGTACATGGTGAGAGCGTTGATATTGATCTCTTTACCATTCTCGCGCGCTATATCTGGACTATCTTCTGCGATTACACCAATCTGAATACCTGCTTCCGGGTCTGCGATCCATTCGTAATTTACAATGTCTAACCTGTTGATTACATCTAATCCTTTGCCGGTATAAGGTTGGATATTCGTTTTTAAATCGCGACTTGAGGAGGTGTTAAATTCTCTTGCTGTCATTGGTACATGGGTTCCGCTATTATACCTTGTTGCTCGGACACCACCGTTCCCTTGTATAAAAGTTTCGCCACCTTGGTGAGTTAATCTCCCACCACTTTCAAGTTGTACAGCATTAACACGGATGTCGCGATAGGTACTACTCAAATCTTTACTCATTACACGAAGTTCGCCATCTGTACCAACGTAAGCGTGAGTGGATTGTGTAATAAAACCAGTACCCCAAAATTGGCGGGCGAACACACTCCGATAAATAGGATTTAAACTCCCCTCTGCTGTTCCTTTGGCTACAACGTGTAAAGCATTATCCATACCTAGCCACATAGAAGATGTAGTCGTGATAAAGGAAGTTCCATAGTAGCTACTAGCTCTTACATCACGATAAATATATGAACCGTCGGGCTGTTGGAATCCAGAGGAAGTAATTCTTAATTCTTTATCCGTGCCGATATAGCCGTTTGCGTCTGGTTTAAAGCGATATCCTAGTGCTCGTATTGGCCGATAGGTATAATTACTAGCTACACCATCACTTGGAATTTGATTAACGTCTACCACCCTAGCCTCGTTGTTGCTGTCAGGTGCTAAATAAACGTTAGCGTTCGAAGTTCCAAGTGCTGCACTTGTTACAAGCAAACTGTCGGCTCTAAATCTCACGCTACCGCCGGCATTATAGCCGAATAAGCCACTAGGATTAATATGCACGTACCTGCCATTATTTTGCATCAGTCGTACATTACCACCAGTGATATCCATAGAGTCACTGCCATTAGAAGAACTAAAACGACTTCCGTAAATATCCAACCCTCGTAAATTAATAAGAGATACTTTCCCTACATCCAATGTACCTGCAGTAATTTTCCCTGCATTGATAGATGTTATATTGGCATCTTTCACTCTGAAGGAGCCATTGACGGTCGTATTTCCATCCAAAATAAGCTTCTTACCGCTGATTAAAATGGATTCGGTCGATAGATTAATTTGATTGATAATATCGTTTTTTTGCACCCTGAGATTGATAGCAGAATTAATCTGACTAATCTTAGAATTAGTATCTGATTCAAGATTACTAACCATGCTCTGCAAACTAGATGCTGTCTGCGTAAGAGTATTAATATCTCCCTTTGCATTTCTTACATCGGTCTGCAACGTATTCGCCAGTTGTGTAACAGACGTGATATTTCCCTCCGCATTGCCTACTCTCGTTTGCAACCCTTTGGCAGTTTGAGTAACAGAGCTTATATCTTTTTCTGCGTTTCCAATACGTGTTGCAAGGCTGCTTGACGTTTGACGCAAAGCGCTTATTTCGCCTTGTGTACTCTGCATTTTTACAGAGAATTCCTCGGCTGTTTGGGTGAGTTCGGATTTGCTTGCCATGTCTTCGGGGGCAGGTGCGTATGACGTCATCTTTGAGCCTTTTTCCAATTGAACATTTGCAATCCTAAACCAAGTAGACTTAGCTGTATTAACCGTAGAACCAATCATTGGATAAGCGTTATCGTCGCTCCACTTGGAAACGAACGTCATTGTATATTGATAGACATTATAGGTGTAACTGCCATTAATCGCTTGTCCTAACAACTTTTTCGAATAGCCTTGAGTATCAACTCTAAACCCTACACCGTTGCGTAAAATTAAAGTGTAGTCGAAATCGGTGTTTATATAAGAACTAGTAATTCCAAGAAACGATAATGTATAGGTTTCTCCTTCGATAATTTTAAACTTACTACCCAATAAGGTCGTTCTTGCTCTGTCTCCAACAGAAGGATTAGGCACGGAAAAGTAAACGAATGGTATATTTTCAAAACCACCTAACGGACTACTGATTTGACGACTTTCTACGGGAGACGGAGTCCCCAACTTATCAACGTTATCTTGCTGCGAAAAATCAGTATTTGTTAGTAAGTTTTTTCCGCCAATCTCCAGTCCTTCTAAATCATCCTTAACTCCCTTAATCGTACTTTGCAAACTAGATGCAGTTTGCGTCAATTGAGACTGAGAAGCATACCAACCATCAGCCTGTCCTTTGGTGATTTTGGTGTCAATCACTCCAGCTAATTGCGTAACAGTTGATTTATCAGCCTTATCGTTAACTTGTGTCTGCAGGCCTCTTGCGGTTTGCGTAAGCGTGCTTAGTTCACCCTCCGCACTTTCTATACGCCTGCCGTAGCTTGTGGCAGTCTGCTGTAAGGTACTGATATTCCCTTCTGCATCTAATACTCTAGTACGTAATCCTTGCGCAATCTGGGTAACGGAAGTAATGTCACCAGTGTTTTTATCGACCACTTTACTTAGCGCATCAGCCTTATTAAATGCGCTGTCCGCTCTTGTTATAGCATTCTGCGCCTTATCAAAGGATTCTTGAGACTTATCGACTGCATTCCTTGCTTCCTTACTGGCATTGCTAGATTGAGTTAAAGCTTCCTGTGCTTTATCAAATCCATCTTGAGCTTTTTCGATAGCTTCGTTCGCATTACTTGTAGCAAGATTTGCCTTATCCACTGCCTCCTGTGTCCTGTTACGTGCTTCGGATGCTGATTCCTTTGCCTCTTTGGATTCCATATCAATAGACAACTGCCACTGCACGCCGTCATAAATATATGTTCTTGTATATTCTCCATCTACAATACGGAACCACATATCGCCTTTAATTAGGTGGTCGCCTGTAGGTTCATCTGGTCCATAATAAATGGTGTTTTTCCCATTGGCTGCACGAATAGCTTCATTGGATTTTTGCTCATTCCTGTTTATACGTTCACCAATAACACCAAGATTATTGGCATTTTGATTAACGCTGTCCGTGAAATTGGCTTTAATATTACCAAGCGATACCTTACGATTCTTTTCCGCAATGGAATCATATTCAATCTTCACAACGGTGGCTTTTAAATCAAGACCCATCTTGCTGTGACCGACAGTGACAGTATCACCCAATCCAACAAGTTCAAGAGCAGCAACATCTTTATATTCCTCTGTCTCCCACAAGGGTTCGAACTCGATTTCCATTGATACAGATGGTAGGTCTTTTCCCTTACCTTCGTTGCTAAAATAATCTTTGTAGGCATTGTATAAGTCTTGGCTAGTTTCAATCTCTTCCTCACTGCTTGCATCAATAGGAAGGATTTTAATATGCGTATACTTATCAATGTTTGGACTGTCGATATACTTACCTGTTATTGTAATCAGTCGTTCCGGTTCTTCCTCAGTTGCTTCCACATATTTAAATGGATAAATACGAGTGACCACATTGCTATCATCAAATGTAGCCTGTAAACCAGTGAGATTCTTTTTATAAAGTACCTTAACACCATCATCACTGCCTCGCCTACGGTGCATAATCAAATTAAAATTATCACGCTCAATCTGTCCGCCCCAGTGATCTAGAATGGACCCATCAATACCAGCTATCATTTGTAATGGATTGGTACGATACAAGCGTGTGCTGGATGTTGTTGTATTATTAGTACTCATAATATTAAAACAAGTTGGATAGGCAAGGTTAAATTGTATAGCTTCCATAGCCTGCCTGGTAGTCATATCATTTAATATCAGCTTTTCGACAAAGTTGTCGGCCAAGTCATACGTGATATGCTGACCGTTAATAATAATTCTGTCTGCAGTATGATCTTTCACGTGGCTATAAATTCTAAATAGCTGCGGCTGCTGCTTGTCGTTCGCTTTGGCTTTGATAATCATGCCATTACTGATTTGGTCAGCTAAGAATCCATCTGCATCATATTCAATGGTAATTTCAGATAGTCCATTCAGTTCTTCTTCTGGATAAACAGTGATTGCATCACGCAAAAAACCAATTCCGTTGTGAGCGAAATTGGTTTCATTAGATTTATATAAAATTGGATACATGTTTTACCTCCTTTCGCTCAGACGTAAAAAAGACACCGCTTATTTGGTGTCTTTAGGAATAGATTCTTTAAATTCGATTACATTATCTATTAATATTGTTAACGTCTCTTGATATTTTTCTTGTAATTCTTTCTTTAAGCTCTTTTTGTCAATTATGTCACGGTTTTTATTCTCCAAAAAAACTAGACTATATTCAAGTGAAGAATTAATTGTTACTAATCTTTTTGTGATATCATGTGGGATAAATATATGATAACTATTTATATAATTAGAAATTTTATCTGATACAAACGACTTTTGATGTTGAAGAAATTCAGCATACGATAAAGAATGGTCTTTTGCGTTATCCTTACCACCTGTACTAATATTTTTTATTTCAATATTACTACTTCTGAATTCTGGACCAACGTATTTGTTAAGGGTATCTTTTAATTCTTTTAAAGTGATATCTTCAGAATCTGGATCCAAATTATCACTAAAATACAAACCATCACTTAAAAACCCTCTTTTGGTTATTAAAATTTGTAAAAAGTTTTCTAACACGCCTGCTAATATGTGGTGCTCCGTTGTTAATAAATCCTTATATTCATTTAACTCAACATTCCTTTTCTCTTTTTCAGTACGTTTTTTAATGAGCAAATCAAGAACAAAAACAGTAATGCCAAGCATAAATAAATTAACTATTAAGCCATTTAGTGCACTTTCAATATCAATACGATTAATAGTAAATGCTTTGTGAAAAATCCATATTAACATCACAATAATAAAAATCCATCCTATTACTAAACCTTTATATAAATTCTTCAATAAAATCACCCCAAAAAACATTATACTACATTTCACACCCACCTCCACCTAGGATTAATTTCTAATTTACTTATTGCACCACTATATTCCACCACATTATTCCCATGCTGAAAAATGGGGAAATCACCAACCATGTGATTATTCAGATTGGTGATATTACCTGTGGTTTTCCTATAAGCGTTCATGAGTTCAGAATCAATCTCAATGGTGCCATTTATATTAACAATCTGTATTTCTTGGCCATTAACAAATATCTTGCCGTTACCGCTGCATGTCGCTTTGATATACGGCTGTGATTCGTAACCGGGATTATTAAATACATGTCTCCCTGTAATTGTTTGCATGGGATTTGTTTCATATTGAAAAGGGGCAAGAACAAAATGAACAGTAAACTCTCCAAACTGTAATACTAAATTCTCTGCATCCTCAATAGAAACAGATTTAACACGATAATGAACATCCCCATCATCCTCAAAAACTAAGGTTTGAGCTTGGAATAATAATATTTTCGCTTGTCGAAATACCTTTTTAAACGATTGATCAGCTAAGATGGTGAAATGGACAGATAAAGGTATATCCTTAAATCCATACTTTTTAGTAAGGGATCCATGCCTACCTTTTATATCAATATGCTCTATACCCTCCTCTGGTGTAGGAACAACAATTCTCCCTTTTGGTTTAAATCCGTATTCATCTGTTTGGAATCCGTTAATTTTTAATTTACTTGCTCTGCTAGTCATCCTAACCACCCCATGCTGCTTTTTGCCGATTACCGATATTACTTAATTCTTGATTGACAGTTGGTGAAACAGCCTTACCAACCGTATGTCCGTCCATCACAATAACCTGCCCCTGTTTAACACCGTTGGCGATATCTTTTAATAAAGAAATCACAGTCCCTGTATTTGCAACACTTTCATTAATAGTGTTCAAGGTTCGTTCCGCTTCACCAGGCTGTCTCGCACCAGTAGCGTAACCAGGAACAGTTGGTTTTTGCATATTATTAAGAGCACGAACAATCTTTTTACTCTCGTCATGGGTAAATACCTCATAACCTCTAGGTCTGTCGTACAAGCCAAAGTTAAGCATTTCCCAACGATTGCCCATGCGACCAAGTTCCCAACCTTCTTCACCTGCGAGAAAGCTGCCACCTTTATGACCACCGGTGGGGGTTCCTTTTGCGTACCCAGCTATTGCACCCACTATTCCTTTTGCGGCATTAGCCACAAGATTTATTGTTTTCGTAACAGGTGAGCTTGCTCGCCGATTAAGTGATGCAATAGAACCATAATCATCAACCTTAACTGGTTTACCTGCTCTCAATTGAGCGCGCACATGTAACCTGTCCAACGTACCATAATCGTTGGCTTCTACCGGTTTAATGACTCCAGACATTCCAGCTAAATCAATAGCGCGAACAGTTCCGTTGTCTTTCGCGTTAACATCTTTGTCAACATCTTTACCTGCTTCTGCTGTTCGCTGCTCTTCAAGCCTTATTCCTGTTTGAGTTTTATCATTGTTGCTGTCGATTCCGTACCCTTGGCCTTCAATTGCGTCTGCGCCCATGTCGATTTTGTCTTTTACTTCATTCCAAAGTCCAGTTTCCTCTAAAACTTGCCTAAGGACACTATCATTATTTGATATTTTATTGTCTATGGAAGAAACTTGGTCGTTAATTTCATCTGTTGTGGCACCTTGTTGCTTCAAATTCTCAATTAAATTGGAACGTTCTTCTGCTAGTTTTTCATTTTTTGTTTTTATTTGGTCAAGAATATTACCTTCTTCGACATTAATGCCTTCTAACATATTAAGATTGTTCTTGTGCTTATTTCCTTCCTCACCAAGCAAGTCGAGCTTCCCTTGAACCAGGGAGTTGATATCGCTATACATTCCGATTTCTTCATAAATATAATCCTTTGCCTCTTGCTGCTTTCCTACTGTTTCAGATAGCTTATCGTACCGAGCTTGTTCTTCTTGAGAAAGAGAACCATTCGCTTCTAATTTTGCATCGAGAGAAGCTAATTCTTCTTGGTTTTTCGCAATCGATTGATCTAATTGTTCAAGGCCTTTTGCTCCTTGTTCATTAATCCCAACTTGTTGCAATACAAGATTGGCCATTTGTTCATTTAGCTCATTAATTTTGGCGAGTTCTTCTTCAGATTGAGCTATCGAATCTCTTTTACCTTGGATTTGCTCTTGGATATGAGCTATGGCTTCAACATATTTTCCATCTTGTATGTCCATTAGCGCCGTTTCTTCTTGAGCTAATCTAGCTTTTTCTTCTGCACTTAAATTAGTATCACGATATAGCTCATTGATCTCTTTGCGACGGTCGGCGATTTCTTGTTCACTCATATTGTGGGCATCAGTATACAGGGTCATTGTCTCAAGCAAACCATTTAATTCGTTTTGAGCTTGGGTAATATCGTCTCTAATTTGCTTTTCTTGCTCTAATGCTTTGGTTCTTTCGCCCTCAAGTTCGATTAATGTAGCCTCATGAAGCGTATTTATATATTCTCTAACTGCATCCGTATTCTCGGCAAATTTATTCCCTGTTTCAGATACGGAAGATTGGACTTCCGGAGACTGATTGATGATTTCCTCGTTGGCAGACCATAGTTTCTCTAATTCTTCCTTTGAGAGACCGCTCTTTTCTGCCAACTTATCATATTGTTCTTGGAGCGCTTGAATCTCGCCAGGATTACTGGATTCTGCAATTCTCTTATTCAAGTCGTTCATTAATGCCAATTCTTCGTTGCTAATCTTCGCTTTTTCTGTTAATTTATCAAACGTATCTGCACTGTTTTGCAGTTCTACAGCCTGATTACTTATTGATTCAGCCAAATCCAAATTAACTTCTTCCGCTTTCTTGGAATCCTTATAAAAATCATAGATTGCTAAGGATAAAGCTCCAACCCCAGCAATAGCTAATCCAACGACACCAGCCTTGCCCAATAAACCGATAGATCCCGCTAAACCTGCGCCACCAGATTTCCCGATCATTGTAGCAACAGATCCACCAAGTTTCAGCACGCCACCGAAAGCTGTAGTTAAATTCCCAAGAACAACGGAAGCAGGACCAACTGCAGCTGCTAAAGCAATTAAACCTAAAATGGTTCGTTGTTGCTCTTCATCCATATTTGCAAATGATTCTGCACCAGATTCAATTTTTTCAATTAGTGGCTCCGCAGCGTCAAGCGCGCCCATTAAAGCAGGAATCAATGCATCTCCCATCGTAATAGCAATATCCTTTAATCTGTTCCACAGGATTTTTATTTGAGATTCCGTCGTAGCGTAACGTTGTGCAGCTTCATCACTTAACGCTGAATTTTCTTCCCACGCTGCAGAAGATTGGTCAACGGCTTCTGAAAGCAAATCACTAGCTCCAGCCAAACGTAAAATTGTATCGGATTCACGTATCCCTTTAATGCCCAGGTCGGTTAAAATGGATGTTAAGTTCGCCCCTTCATCCGAGGAATCGGAAAGACCATTAATAAATAAATCAAGAGCGCTAATCGGATCATTTTTCCATGCATCAGCAAATTCTTTTGATGATGTTCCCGATGCTTTAGCAAAGCCTTGTAGCGATTCACCGCCTTCATCCACTGCAGCATCTATTTTCTTTAGCACTGTAGTCATGGCAGTACCACCAGCTTCTGCTTCAATACCTAAACTGGACATTGTAGCTGCAAGAGCCATAATCTGAGCTTCGGACATTCCAACCTGGCTACCTTGCGCTGCTAAACGCATTCCCATGCTGACTATTTCAGATTCAGTTGTAGCCATGTTATTTCCTAGCTCAACAACTGAAGATCCTAAGCGATCAAAAGCGTCTTGAGGCATGCCAACAATATTTGCAAAACGAGCAAACTCAGTAGCTGCCTGTTCTGTTGTCATATTCGTCGCTTCGCCCAGATCAATGATAGTCCGAGTAAAACCAAGGATTGAATCATTTTCAATACCGAGCTGTCCTGCGCTTTCTGCAACGGCGGCTATTTCAACAGCAGACGCCGGGAGTTCTTTTGCCATGTCGCGAATACCGCGGCTTAATTTGGCATAACCTTCCTCGCCCATATCAACTGTTTTACGGACACCTGCAAACGCAGACTCATAATCAATAGCAGCTTTGAGCATCGCAGTACCACCAGCAACAATTGGCGCGGTGACACGCATGGTATACGACTTACCGAAATCAGTCATACCTCTTCCAAAGTCTTGCATCTTGTTGCCGGCATTTGTCATTTGTTCGCCGACCTTCGTCCAAGGGCTTTCTTGACGACGTAGTTCTTCATTAAGATTTTTCAATTGCTGCTCCGTCAAATTCATTTCAGCTGCTGCACGGTTATATTGAGCGGCTAAATTTTGCGTTTGTACGGCATCCTCGCCTTTTACAGCTTTCGCTTCGTCGTAACGGCGCTTCAATTCCCGAACTTGCTCTTGTTGTGTCTTAAAACGGCGTGTAAGAATGTCGGATTGCTCACGCATACCTTTTAAACTATTGGTATAATCTTTTCCACCGGATTGCGCCAACCGCATTTCAGAACGCAAACCTTTTAAGTCTCGTTTGAATCCTTCTAACGATCTATTTGCTCCATCATCTTCCCAGGACAGCCTAGTTCTCAATGAACCTATATCTTTTGTAGCCATTTATGTGTCACCTCCTATCACCAAATGTCACTTAAGTACTGCTCTTTATCTTGCGGATTCTTGGCATTCGTTTTTATTTCTTCTTCTGCCTTTTGAACTCGTTCAGAAAAAAGAGCATCAAAAAAGTGGACATCCATCTGATCAATATCAGACATCGTCCACCCTGTTCTTTTTATTTCTCCACCGTACGCAATACTAGGCGGTGGGAACATTAAGTTTTTATACATAATCATAAGGGAAGTGTACAGCTCACTAGCCGTCACTCCCCCTTCAAGTTTCCCTCATCATCAACCTTTGTTTCAGAGTTCTCTGGTACTTCTCCAAATACAGCTTCTCTTAACTTTTGATAGAAGTACTTATCACTGACGCCTTTAAATAATTGGTCTACAGTGAATTTCCCTTCAAACACAACATCAGCTAAAATGGAAGCCATCTCTGTTTCCTCATCTAGTTGTTGCTGTGCTGTCGGGCGGTAGTTTTCTCCTTTTTTCTCATTCTCAGCTTCAATCTTTAAATACATCCGTTTTGCTAGAACAGGGACTACCGGAGCTGTAAATGTTTTTAGTTCTCCATCAATGTGAATTTCTATATGCATTAGCCTTCAACCCCTCCGCCGCCAGTACCGGGTTTGTAATCACTATCAATTACCTGGTCAAACCAATCTTTAAAAATAGTCTCGTCTTTAACTTTAGGTGACTTGTCCCATAGTTTATATTTTTCTTTTCCATCATTAAGACGTGGCACTGACTCACCAGATAAGTTAGGTGTTTGATAAGTTGGAGTTTCCTGCAATGTTTCTTTATTTTCTTCTGCAGGAGCTAGTTTTACACGATAAATCCAAAAATACTCATAACCACCTCGTGCACTTAATGCACGGCCACCAATAGCAATATAAGGAGGATCATCATTAATACTATCTGTAAGACCTCCATTGTCATCTAAAGTCTTTCCTAAAATATCAGCTTCCACTTCTTCTTCCAAATATGCAGTATTAAGAGTAACTGCAGTCGGACCTTTTGCAGCGTCAGAAAATAAAACCCCATCATCCGCACGCAAGTTCCCACGGTTCACTGATGGTTGTAAATTCAACGCCATGGCTGGACCTAACTTTTTAATTTCACCATACGTTGTTTCCGATTCATTTTCTTCAGTAATTATTGCATAATGTAGATCTTTTAATCCTTTAATAGCCATTTAATCTTCCTCCTTTGATATATAACTAAATCGAATAATTCTTCGATACATTTTCATTTCTTGTTCATAGGTACCTGATTCAAACATTCTGCCGAATCCGGCTTTCTTCATTTCCTTTTTAACTTGTTTTACCAGAGCATTAAAATTACCAGCTGAGAAAACATCTACTTGGTAAAAGTGTTTTGTCCACATTTCTTCATCTTCTGCATTAATCCATGGAGATTGATTATATTCATTGAAGATAATGTAAGTCGATTCATCACCTACATAGGTTCCTTGTGATGTAGGGGCAAGAGCCTCTAGTGTATCTTTGACTAATTTATCTACACTCATGACATGCCAAGCCCCCTTTGAAATACGCCAACATATTGATCGAGAATATTTGCTTTGTTATTTTCATAAACAACGGATACTAACGGTTTAGGAGCAATAAAACGCTGTGCACGCACATTCCAAAATCCGAATTCATGCATGTATAGGTAGAATCCTGGTGCTTGGGCCCCGCCTTTTGTACCCACAAACAACTCATGATTTGATGGGTCCGTTCTGGTAATAGACCCCTGCGCCTCTCCAGATCTCCTGGTTAATCCATGAGAATAAACCTCGGAAGAAATTTTTTCTTTCAAAAAGTCTCCTCCTTTTATTAGAGCTTCATCCTTTAAGTCCTCTGCGACACCTTCTATTTTTTCTATTTCTCGAATCAGCTCATCAATACCATCAAATTCAATATTCATGAAATCACCTTCAATCGAACAGACATTGTCTTTTTTAGTCCGTCATCATCTTCAATAGATTCAATGCTGTGCTCTTTTCCTCTCCAAGTGACAATAAGATTGTTTGGGCGTTTTTCATCCGATAGTTTTGGTTGATAGCGAATTTGAAAATCTCTCATATTTTCATTATTCGACGTGGCAGCTGCATAAAAAGAGCGACCTTTTAATGTTTTCAGGCTCGCCCAAGCTCTCGTATATTCAATTGATTCAGTAATAGGAAATCCTTCATCATCCGTACCTCCTGCAGGCAGTTGAAATACCAATCTATGCCTCAGATCTCCTGAATTCATTCACTGTCACCAACCTTATAGCAATATCTTAACTGCTGGATAATCGCCTCAAAAGAATGAGGAATAGGGTAAGATGCGTTTCCGATGCGCGATAATTCACGATTATCGTACCAATGACCAACAAGAACAATGACAGCCATTTTAAACAGCTCATTGTTTTCATCTATCCTTCCCACACCATTCTCAATATACATCTTCGCTCTCTTCGTAAGAGATTGAAGTGTGAAATCATCTTCATCATGGTCAATACGCAAGTACTCTTTAATTTCTTCTACTTGCATAACATCACCTCAAATAAAAAGAGAGCGATATTATTCGCCCTCAATTAATGCTTTCAATGCTGTTACCTCATCGGCTGTAAATTGGTTGTCGCCTGGATCGCCTTTATCACCTTTGTTTCCTTTATCTCCTTTTGGACCAGGTTCCCCTTGTGGCCCTTGTTCTCCAGGATCACCTTTGTCTCCTTTTGGTCCACGAGGTCCCGGCTCACCTGTTCCACTACCGTTAGATTGTCGAACAAGCTTGGCAATTTTCCCTGCTTTAACTTCTTCTGCAACATAACCAATTCCAGTACCTTCGGCTGCAACAATCACACCATCTTCTCCAACTTCTACATAGGTTCCGGCAGATAAATCTTCACCTGCTTCCACTTCCCATACAGGACTATTTTTTAGTGTGACAGTAACTTCCGTTTCGGCCACAAGTTCTCCACTAGATCGAAAATCAGGAGTTCCACCAGGTTCAGTAATTGAAATAGTTGGAATACCATCTCCTCCAGCCAAAGATAAAAGACGATTACCAGGAACATCTTGTATAACGAATGCTTTAAAAGTAGTCATTATCCTTCAACACCTCCGTTGTCATTTCCGGTAGAAGATACATTAATTTGACCATATACTACTGCTTCTGGATCCCATTCACCAGTATCAAGACGCATGATTGCGCGAAATTCTGTTGTATTACTTCTCCAAGCATCCCCGCCGACTTTTGTCATTTCAATAGAAATTTGTTTTCTATCCCAATAGTTAACTGCTTCTTTCAGTACACCAATGATAAACGGCGCCAGCCCTTCGCTTGACGTTGCGATTGTCTTATTGGACAGAACGACAATCGGATGTGTTCCAGCAAAAAGTTTTCTCGTCGCTTGCGCTGGGTCTGGTTGTAGTAACGGACGGCCGTTTTTATCTTCCAACTTATCCAGATAATTAAATCCATCTTGGTTTGTGTAAATGACTGCTTCATTAGCAAACGCTGGATCCAACTCTACATTCAAAATATCCTTAATTCCTGTATAGTCATCAAGTACTTTTTTCTCGAATCCGTTTATTACTTCAAGGATAAAGTGGTTATCAGTAGCTTTTCCTTTTTTAGCAATCCATTGAATCAGATAATTTTCCAGCGCCTGGTCGCTATCTTCCAAGATGGAATTATAAACAGGTAAGAAACCTGCATAATCTTCGATAGCATAAGATTTTCGGTCGAATTTAGGAGAACCAATTTCTTGCATAGCATTTGGATCTCCGTATTCACTCAATGGAGCAAACGGTGTATGGTCTGCACGCTTCTCTAATGTTCTAGTTCCTTTATTTGTGGAAACTGGAACAACGTTAACATACTGCTTCAAATCGTCTGTTGTTTGGCGCAATTCGTTAATTTTGGTCTGGATGTCTTCTGGAATAACATACCCGCCATCTTCACCTTTTTCAGATGACATACGAGCTTTATATTGATTCATAACTTCCATTTCTTCGTTCGTTAACGTTTGTCCACGAACAGCTTTAAAGAAAACAGCCTTATACTCTGGCTTTTCCTCGCCCTTATTCGGCTTTGCCAAATTTGCTCCAGCTGCAGCTTGTGGCTCCGGAATATGAAGCCCTTCAAAATCATTTTTCAAAGCAAGGAAGTTATCAAGCTCCTGCTTGGCAGCCTTTGCCTTTTGAAGTTTTGCTTTCGCCTCGTCCTGCTTGCCATCATCCATAAGAGCTTTTGCTTCATCTTTTAAATCAGAAACATTTTGACGCAATTCCTGCTCTCTTTTTGTCATCCCCTGTGCACCATCCATTTTCACAGATAGCACTTTGTTGTCCTTCATTAATCGCTGTAAAGCTAATTCGAATTTTGTTTTCAATGTGATTCCTCCTTATTTTTGCATAAAAAATAGACCTCTAAATTTCTAATAGGTCCAGTTCATTTTGAAATTGAATTAATTCATTTTCATTATTTTGTTGTGGTTCTTCATCTGGTGCAGGGCTATCAGCTCGTGCAATTAATTTCTGTGGTGTCTTATCATATCTTGCTAAGATGTCTGTTGCGCATGCTGCAATGGTTTTTGATTCCTCTACTTCCACATTGAAATACTGCGCAGCTTCTTCACCAGTAAGCCAAGTTTCTTTTTCCATAAGGTCTTTGATAGTTTCAATATCTACACCTTCTTTAAGATTTTCCTCATAAATATTAACAAGGCCAGATTCCATTGTGTCTAGATCATCAGCTATTTTGCGAAAATCAGTCGCATTACCGATAGCTATCGTCAATGGTTTATGAATCATTAAAAAAGCATTTGAAGGGATATGAAGCGTGTCACCGACCATAGCTATAACAGATGCCATAGAAGCCGCTACGCCGTCAACATATACATTCTTTTTCGCTTTGTTGCGCTTTAGCATGTTATAGATAGCTTGTCCAGCGAATACAGAGCCTCCTGGACTATTGATATAAATATTTAATTCATCCAATCCATCTACTTGGTTTAATGCTTCTAAAACATCATCTGGCATCACATCTGCTTCATCCCATTTAAAATCCGTATTGTCTACAATCTCCCCATAAATATAAAGGTCCGCAGACTTAGAGGTGAGGTTTTTCACCGTCATTAATTGATTGTTTTTCGACTGGATAGGCGCTACGCTCACATAAACAGGGTAATTATTCTTCTTGATTGTCCTCACCTCCTTTCAAGCCTGATTTAGCAAGCTGGTACTCATCCGCGATATCCAGAGAAACATGGTTAAGATCTACTCGATGCTTATCACCGTTTTCTATTCCATCTCTTTCTTCCAATTCACGAACTTCATTAATGCTGAAAATACCCTTATCAAGCATTTTTTCATAAAACTCTGCCTGTGTTTTTTTATCTGCACGTAACAAGGTTTCTAAATTAAATTTAATGTAATATCTCAGCATTTCTCTTTCTGAAAATAAACCAAAAGTAAATTCTTCTTGGTATTGCGTATAAATAGGGCTAAGAGTATTCCGGATAAAATCAATAGCCCGTTGTTCGATATTAGAATGGGTTGACCTTTCCAGTTCGTTCACCATATGCATTGGTATATTGTAAAAAGTAGCGATTTCTGTTTTATCAAATTTCATACTCTCTACAAACTGTGCATCTTTCAAAGGCATCTGAATGCTTTGGTATTCTAACCCGGCATCTAAAATAGCCACACGCTGGGCATTATTTAATCCAGTATTAGCCTTTTCCCATTCATCTCTAACAACGTCTTTTGCATCTTGATTCAACATTCCCGGTACTTTTAAGACACCTGTCATAGAAGCTCCATTACGGAAGAATCGAGTTTTAAACTTATGAGCAGCCTGCGCACTTCCGATGGATTCTCTGATAACTTGGATAGGCGATTTTCCTTTAATGCCATCAGTGGAAAGAGAAGTAAGATGTATTACATCACCATTCCAAATTTTCACGTTATCCCCATTCGGCAAGGTAGTATGGTACCATAATTCATTTTTAGCTGTATCCACTATTGGCTCTGTTTGGGCAGGGTTTAATAGCCATAATGCTCTTGGCCGGCCATCAGCTCCCCAATCAATATTCACATATGCGTTCCCCCACAAATTACGGTGCGTCTCCATCAGATGCTTGAATTTAAACGGTCCTTGATATGGGTTTGGACGGGTTTCTAAAAGCTTGGCCACAGCATGTTTTTTGTCTCGGGTCCTGCCTGTAGTCGTCCTTTTAAATACCTGCATAGGTAAGGTTGCAATTCCATTCGCCAGTATATTGACACAGGCATATACTGCTGGCACACCGAGCGCTGAATTGACGGTAACCATCTCACCGCTATTTGTTTCATGGCCAAACATTCGCCTAAACCAAGGTGCAGGATTTTTTAAATCTGTTGTATCTGTTTGAGCCTTTGGAGTTAAGGCTTGTCTAAATATCAATGTCTATCACCTCCTTCACCTCCTCGCTATTACGACACCAATAATAAATAAAAAGGCAGCAAGTACATAATTGCCAGCCAAGATATTTGGACTAATGACAGTTATCAAATATGTGTTTACAATCCCTAAAATAACTGCTGATAAAATTAAAAAATCCTCCAACCATTTGGTGAAGAAGGAAATAAAAAATGCTGATATGAAATTCTTAATTGCTTTTGCCATATTCTACTCCCCCACAACTTCGATAGTCACAATAACTTTCTTACCCTTATATTTGCTGATATCATATTCAAAACAATCACTATCGTATATCGTACTAACATCATCTACAATTTCAAATCTTTCATGTCCTAAATCATCAAGGTACCTGATTACTGTACCTTCAAATATTTTTTCTTTCATATTTTCCCACCTCACATACTCCAATTATTTAAGAAATGAGCACTCAAATCTTGTGTTTGTTCTCCAGCTAATGCTCTACTTAAAGCATTAATGACCGCTGCTGCAGGGTCAATTCTTTCTATTGATTTCTCCTTGTCTAACATGATATTTTCCTGAGCATCTTGCTTTATGACGGCATTACTTAAAGCCCAATGTAATAACGGATCGCCAAAGTGCATAATTTGCTTCCTGTATACTCCACTTCTCAATTCTTTTGTTGGGAACGATAAGTGTCTTAAAAATTGCGGAATTTCCACCATTGTAAATCCATGGTTTTCTAATATTTGAACAAGATGAGTCGCATTCCATTTATCAAAATCAATCTCTATAATGTTGTACCCCTGTTCCCTCATATCCAAAATATGCTGTTCTACATAACTGTAATCAACTACACTTCCAGGGGTTGTTGTTAAGTAACCTTGGTCTCTCCATAAATCAAAACGAACATTATCTGTATTAATTCGTTCTGTTAATTTATCTTCTGGCATAAATGAATGTTGTTGAACAATGAATTTTCTCTCCGGCAGTTGAAACACCTTTCCGATACTTGTTAAATCTGTTGTGCTTGATAAATCCATTCCTAAAAATACTGGATAATCAATAACTGATTTCTTTATGATAATTGCGGCCTTCCACTTACCCATTCGCATATATCCATTTGGTTTAGCGTCAAGCCAGACATTCATGTTCTTTGTCATGAAGCTTCTCATTTTTTCAGGTTGTTCTAGAGCAACCTTTAACTCAGAACGAATTGCGGCCAATCCTTCGTCATACGTGGCAACAATTGGATTAGCTTTTATCCAATTGGATTCATCTTTAATATCATCAATCAAATTTCCTTCTTCGTCTTTATCCAATTCACAGATAATACCAAAATACTCATCATTCTCTTGAGGCATATCTGGATCAAGTAATTTGCTTACATACTCGTATTCCATGTAACACGGTTTTGACAAATCGAATCCAGCTGTTGTAATGATAATCATCAAAGGTTCCAGTCTCGCCATCATCCCCGATGCAAGCACGTCATAAATTTCACTTGTTTCATGGGCATGATATTCATCCACAATCCCAATAGATGGGTTTTTACCGTCACCAGTTTTTCTTGCCTCTTTCGACAATGGAATTATAACAGAACGATTTCTAAGAATTTCAATCTTCCCATAAGCTTCTTTCCATTTGCCTTCAAGCAATTCACTTGATTGAATACCTGTTCTTACTGCTTCATATACTTCTGAAGACTGGTCTCTTGTCCATCCAGCAATAAACGCCCGGTGTTTCTCGTCTCCGAAAAATGTAATATAAGCTGAAACAATAGCAAGGAATTGCGATTTAGCGTTTTTTCTTCCAAGTTGGATGTAAACTTTTCTAATCTTCCTAGCACCGTTACTCTTTTTCTTAAAACAAAAAATGTTAGTTGCTAAGAATAATTGAAAGTCTACTAACTCTATTCGTTGCCCTGCTAGGATTCCTTCTGCATGTCTAAATTCGTGGGCAAACCAATAAAAGTCCTCCAACTCATCTTCGTCAAAATAAAAAGGACTGTCATCATTTTGACAATCCTCATAATCATTCAAGAACCGTTGCACAGCCCATTTATGTTTTTTTCCTGCCTTGATTTTCCCTGTTAAAATACCGTCACAGTAATCAAGGACTCTTTCTAGTAAATTCACAATCTACCACCAAAGCGCTTTTCTGCTTCTGTTTTAGGTTTTTGCTCCTCCGTTTTCGGAATAACTAATTTCAAGCGAGATGTAATTGTAAGCCCTAGATCGCTAGCTGCAGAACGGCATTCATTAAAAAGTAAATTTTTGCTACGCTGCATTTGGGAATATAATTTAAAGTCATCTGCAGGTTTCGTTTTCCTTAAAAGCTTTACCAACTTAATATATTGATCTTTCGAATCGACATATCTAGCTAAATTGTCTACATCAAGATTGGTGAAAATATCTAAACGTAATAATTCTGTTGCGAGCTTTTCAAATTCATCCTTTTGTGATTTCAACAAATAGGACGGCGGTTCGATTTTATCGGTATGCCCTTTTATTTGTTCTTCTTGCTCTTGACGCTTCTTTATTTCTTCTTTCGTAAGATGGTTTGATTTTCCTTTTCCTTGAATAACAGATAAAGGTTGTTTGTTTCTTCCAGCCACGTTTTACACCTCCTTGAAAATTTTTCAAAAACGGATTTTTATGTGCACGTGAGGGGGCTGCGCTCCTGGTGAATGGACGTTTGTAAAAATTTATGGTGGGGGTATCCATTTATTTCTAGAATTGTTCATGATTTAGAAACAATTCCAAACGCCATTTACCAAACTGTAAATCTGTTTTCATTCTTTCGTTTATCATTTATAGTTTATTGTTTGTTGTCTTATGATCTATTCGATTGTGGCAAGAGTGACAAAGGCTTTCCAAGTTGTCTAAGTCTAAACGCTTTGACCAATCAACAAGTAGCTCAACGATGTGATGAACAACTTGCGCCTTCGTAATCTTCTTCTCTTTCAAACACCTCTGACACAAATGATTATCACGTATCAAAGCTAGCTCCCTAACACGCCTCCACTCTGGTGAATGGTAGAAGGCATTCGCCTTACTGTTGCGTTTATATTGATTGTAAATCCTATCAGATTCCTGCGCCATATTTGCATGAGAATCACACCAAGTTTTCCTGGTTAAATTATTACAGCCTATCTCTCTGCATGGTCTCAATGGTTTGAGCATCATAAATCAGCACGACCAAACCGAATGAGATTATCTTTAAGCTTAGACATGCGTTCATTGATTTGCTCCTGCAGTTCTAATCGCTTGTTTATATAATGGTCTCCTTTTAATTGTTCCTTTTTTTCCTGGAGCTTCCTTACTTTTTTATCAGTCACAAAAGATGTGTAATGATAATAACAGCGATCACATTCGAAATAGGTTTCCTCGATATTGTTTGGATGCTTTTTCTTTTGAAACTTTACGGTAAGTATCTCCCCACAATTATTACACGTAGCAAGCATTACTTATCACCATCCTTTTTATAAAGTAAAAAGACACCTCGCAATTGAGATGTCTTATATGTAAGTTATTTAATCTATATTATAGCCTTCCCCAGTAGAAATGAATTCTTTAAGTCGTTCTTCGCTTTCTTTTAAATTTTCCTTTTCTGTCTCAAGGGTTATTCCATCCATGTACCTTACAGTTGTTGCATTTGCAATGATCAATATATCTTCATTAACTCCGCTGTAAATACCCTTCTTTGTACTGAATTCCCCTAGATACTTTTTATAGTATTCATCTACAGTTCCTTTATCATCTGAATCTTCATAGGCAATTCCCTTATCGACATTAGTTGTAACAACGTCCATCAATTGCAATGCATCTTTAGCAACTTCTTCATTTACATCTTCATGTATTTCTACATTGCCACACGCTGAAAGAAACAGGACTAATAATAAAATAAATAATACCTTTTTCAATCTAATCTCCCCCATATCTATGTATAGGTCAATTATCCAATAACTATGAATTAAATTCAATAAATTCTTTTAAGAGGTATTTTCTTTATATTTTTCTTTATATTTTTCTTTAGGGTTTTTACATATAATGAAGGAAAAATTTCTACTGCCCACCTATTAGTATGCAGTACTGCACACTGTATAGTATGCAGTGGTGCTCACCTATTAGTATGCAGTGACACTGCCTACCGTGTAGTGTGCAAACAATCGTTCCTAAATTTTCGATACTACCAATTTATCACTGATAACAAGGAATGACACAACTTTTTTTAGGAATTATTTTGGAATCTTTTTGGATTTGGTTCGTATCTTTTTTGGAAGTTGTCAGAATACTAAAAGGCACACCTTATTCTGGTGTGCCTTTATCAGTAGGATTTATAACAGCAATATTTAAGTTTAAAGCTATTTTGTAAAATGCTTTCCATCTAATCTTAGAATATGTTTTTTCACTAATAGGTGGTTGAAATTTAAAATTATAAACATTGTAATCTGTAATGTATTCCGATTCCTCGCTCATGTACCTGGCCTCAATTAAATATCTCTCCATCTTAGGAAGACGTTTAACAGCTCGTTCAATTCGTTCACAATAACGGCGCCGACGTTCCTTCTCATCTACATTATGCATTGCGATGTTACCTGTCTGGTCTGATATGGTATTAGACTTACCGCCACCTATATCATCAATACTACTTGTTATGTTCGCTTCTTGCTCGTCATAGTAAACATATTTAAAAATACGATACTTTTCCAGTGCAGCTTCCACTTCTGTTTGTGTTGCTTTTCTGTCTAGTGCTGGTAATTCAAAGCTCATGCTCTTCCCCCTCGAATAAAATTAGGGAAGCCCTGCAAAGAACAGGGCTTTTCATCTATTAATCTAATAAGAAATCTGGATCATTAATATCAAAGTCTGGCAGTTCATCGTCTGAAATAGTTTCTTCTTTTTCCTTCAGCTCCTCTGAATCTTCATTCTCATTCGGGATGTCATCCATGCTGACTTGCCCTTCAACCTGAACGGTTCCATCTTTCTCCACTTGATAAGGCATGCCTTTGTGTGTATTTTCATTTTCGAAATCTTCCACGCTCATCTGGGATGGTTCAACAAATAATGTCACGTTATGCCCAGCAAAAGGATATAGTTTAATAACCTTGTCTTCCGTATCACCTTTAATATTAAATAGCAATTTGGTTTTCTTGCTGTCACGTTGAATGTTTTTATATTCAGCTGGGAAGTTTTCAATGTCTTGCTTGTCTACCTGTAAAGTAAGATGCGCCATTCCGCCAGCCATGTTCACTAACTCTTGAGATGATGGAAGCTCCTCGCCTTGGACATGAAATTCCAACACCTCTTTTTTATCGTCCTTCTGAATCTTTTTAAACAGTACACTTAATTCTACTTTAGCCATAATTGATTTCCTCCTTAAATTTACGTTCATATCCTCCACTGGTGAAGCTTCCAAACTATTTTTGACCCAATTATAGCCGATTAGGTAAAATCGTCTATGAGACAGTTTTAAACGCCTCAAAACGCTACGTTAGATTTTCGCCAACACATCAGCCTGTTGCTCATACAACACAACGCCTTTATGCTTGGATAATGCGATCCTTGCCATGATATAAGCATCCACCACGTTATCGCTGGAATGGGTAAAACCATAATGTTCCTGAACAGCATCCATAACAGCACGCTTTTTAGCGGCACCAGTCAACCTTTTTTTATTGCCTGGTTCACCTTCCCATCCGGTAACACCGACAAATTTCTTTACAGCATTGGGAGCGGCTTCGATATACTTTAAATTGCGTTTAAACAATTCATTTCGGATGCCGTGGTGTATTCCTCCGGCAAACATTGCCTTTTGTGTATTAAATGGAAACCCCTCAATACAAATCAAATCACCAGGCTGTACATGCTGCATAATGTCATAAATAAGGGTAGTCATCCGTTTTGGATCCTTATTGCCGATTCCGGTTAATTCTTTTACTTTTAGCACGTTCCCTTTATCATCAAGGGCAACGAATCCAGTCTTAGAAGCTGGGTCAATGCCTACAAAGCGGCTCATGACAAATCCTCCTCTTTTACAAACATTCCATTAACAGTCTTACCTTTACGGTCTTTGATTTCGTCATATGCCATATTAACGCAATCTTCAATTTTGGTTGTTAGCTCGTCCATATTTTTCATTCCGACTCTCCTTTCAGCGATTCACGTGCTTTTTCGTTCTCCAACTGCCGTATATACTTAATGGCAACATCAGCTACATGCAGCCCCCAAACCTCATTAATCGGCATTTGCTTACTGCGTTGCTGGAGAAATTCATTTAAATCCACAAGGAATTTTGCGTTGACGTTTCGATATTCTTGTAAATCATGTACCATTTCAGCTTGTTGGATAAGCCACTCAACATCTTCATGAGTCAATGCCAGACCTGCGCTTTCTTCCCACGTTCGTTTGATTACTTCCAATCGTCCATCCATCACTCGTCATCCTCCAAATAAAAACCACCATCGATATAGTTCCCAGACCACTCTGACCATTCATCTTCTAGTAACGCTTCTAATTCGTCTCTAGATTTATAGTCTTCTCCTTCGACAAAATTAAAATCATCTTCTAAATCAAATGTATCTTCATGATTGCATCCCACTAATCCGATACCTAACGTAAAAGTTACTTTTGGCATTGTTCCTCACCTTCCTAATTAGATTAATTAATCAAACATTCATGGAGTTAGATAAAACCATCTATTCTTCCGTCATCTGTCTGTTATGCTCGTGCCACGTCTTATCCAGCAACGCATCATAACTTGTCTTAATCTGTTCATAATCGTCCCAGAGCTGCATATAATCGTGATATAGATTGTCATAAGCGTCACGTTCGCTTTTTATGGTGATAACCATAAATAACATCGCTAGCACTGCTCCGATTATCAAAACGTAGTAGCTAATATTAAAAATCTTTTTTAGCATCCTCACCCTCCTTATTTCCGTTTATCAAGTTCCAGGAATTGCTGTTTCCATCCCCTGAACAACAATCGGAACTCATTCAACCCCGTGTTCCTACCTTTAGCAACAAAATGTTGAACAACTTTACCTTGTTGCTCATTATTATCGTTTGCATCGACCCAAAGAAATTCAATGACATCTGCATCTTGTTCAATGGATCCTGATTCTTTCAAATCTGAGAAAGTAGGTTTTTTAGGAGCTTTATCGCTGTCTCGGTTCATTTGAGAAAGTAGCAGGAAACAACAATTTAAATCTCTAGCAATCTGTTTAGCTGCTTGTGTTACTTCTCCGATAGCTTCGGCTCTGGATTGGTTCTTCTTACGATTTATTTTCATAATTTGCAAGTAATCAACGGCAACAACAGCCAAATCTCCATATTGCCTTTTGAACCTTCGCGCTGTTGCTCTTACTTCTTCGATAGTGACGCCACTGCTATCCTGGATATGCAATGGTAATTTTTCCAATTCGTTATAAACTTCTTCTATTCTTCCTAGCTCTTGAGGTGTTAAATCTTTGTTTTTCACTCTGTTGAAAGGGATAGAAGTTTTTCTAGATACAATCCTATCTAAAAGCTGTTCTAAATCCATTTCTTGAGAATACATTAATACTGGTCCTCTCTTTGCCATATATTCCAACCTTTGCAGAGAAAAAGCTGTTTTCCCGACAGATGGACGTCCAGCTAAAACAACTAGATCTCCTCTGTACAAGCCTTTAGCCCATGTATCAAATTGTGAAAAACCTGTTTCAATATAATTAACTCTTTTGTCCATCAAATAAGAAAAATATTCTTTACGTACATCGAGTAAGTTTTTCATTTTCCCACGTTCATCTGGACGTAATTCAGAGACCAAACTCTCAACAGCAGAAAAGTAATCATCATCCGTATCAAAATCATCTCGAGACAGAGCTTTGATTTGCTCGCCCATTTCAACGCCTCTACGCCTTATTGCTTTGGAACGTACAATATTTGCGTAATACAGTACATTAGCTGTTGTCGGACAAGAATCTGCCAACTTAGTTAAATACGCCACACTCAATTGATCTGCCTTGTTGTTTTGGACATATAATTCAGTAACAGTGACAATATCAACAGGTTTATCTTTATTTTGGAGCCACCGCATTACTCTATAAATCTGCTGGTGAGTAACGTCAATGAAATCTCTATCCTCAAGAAAAACAATTTCATCAAGCACGTTAGGATCCAGAAACACCGCACCTAAAACAGATTGTTCAGCAGATAAATCCTCAATTACTCCAATCGAACTCATTAGGGTCACGTCCTTCTGCTATCCATTGCTGCAATGCTATTTCTTTATCACGGCTATCTTTTACTGGCACTTGTCGTTCCTTCGTCTGCGGATTCTTCTCTGCATTCATCTTTATAGCTAGCTGAGGGAATTGCTTTCTTAATTTAGCTGCAGAAAGAATATTGGTCCGCCAAAACGAATCCGTAACAACCCAGTCCATAACATCTTTAGCAAGCTTTTTATCTACTTCGTCCAATTCAACTAGCTTCCTCATTTCATCCGCCCAGGTTTGCATGTTTGCTTTTCTAGTTAAATGAGGGATACCAGCTTCTTGTGCCACCTTTTCAACCTTTTTATAAAAGTAAATGGCCATCTTATAGTAAGTGTTTTCCTCATCATATTTTGGTTTTTTATTAGTTTGTTTCTTAGGTTTGTCTTCTTTTTGAGGTTCAGGAGAAACGTCCTTGTCTCTCCACTCCTCATAATTCTTATTAAATGACAAAATCCGTGCTCCTTTCTGACCGATCTCGCTAACAGTAATAATATTTCTGTCTATCAACGTGTTAAGCTCTCTTCCAACAAAATTTCTGTTTTTTTGATTGATAAGCTTAGCAAGGAAACTGGTAGACATTTCATACTCTTTACGTCTAAATCCGTAAGTGTATCGCCAAATGGCCATAACAAGCCGCATTTGTATTCCATTGAGATCAGTCTGCATAATCTGATTTAATATTTCATTGGCAATCCGTGTGTAGCCTTTATTTAATTGTGGATTTGCCATAAACTATCATCCGTTCATTAGTATTTTCATTGCAGCTCTTTCCTTATAAAGTCGGTTAATCTGACGGCAAAAATCTTACGATCATTTTCTGGGCTACCTTCAAATGAAGCATCTTGCCATTCTTTGATTTTGTAATCCACTTTCTTCTCCAACGAACAACAAGCCAGCAATTCTTTAATATCTTTCTGCTGTGCTTCTATTTGATTTCTGAGCCGCTGGTTCTCTTGCTGTAGTTGTTTCTTTTCTTCAACAATTTGGCCTAACTTATTTAAAGTGCTTTGATATGGTCTGTAAGGATAATTTTCTTCACTCATTCAATTACCTCCAGTTTGTAATGTTTGTCCCTTATAAAACCTCTCTTCAACAGCGCGTTTTCCGTAATTCCTTTTGCTAAGAAAGGTAAATTATTGCTACTGGACAAGTGGGTCAAATAAATCTGTTCACCTTTTCCTTGCACTAATTTTGATAATGCGTTAGCTGTTTGTTGATTGCTCAAATGCCCGATATCCGATAAGATTCTGGCCTTAACGCTGTTAGGATAATCAGATGCAGCAACCATGTTTTCAACGTGATTGGATTCGATAATGTAGATGTCTGAATCTTTCATAGCTTGTAGCATGTCCTGGTCAACCTTTCCAGTGTCTAGGCAAATGGAACATTTTAATCCAAGATATAAATCTTTTACAACGTACCCTAAAGGCTCATAAGCGTCATGATGTGTATTGAAACATTTCACTTCGAATGTGTATTCCGTCCCATCATTTAATATGGCAGGAGGTGTTTTTCTGAGCTCTTCATCTACTCCGTGGATGTCTTTCCATTCATCAGCACCCGCAAAAACAGGAATGTGATACTTGTTAGCAAGTGGCAATCCTTTTGTATGATCCTTATGAGCATGGGTAATAAAAATAGCTTGTACATTATTTGGTGTGATACCGACCTCTAGTAATCTCTTTTCTATCTTTGTTTTTGCAATGCCAGCATCTACTAGAATGATAGATTCACCAGATGAAAGAGCAATGCAGTTACCGTTCGATCCCGACGCTAAAATGTCTACTTTCATAGTGCGTTCATCTCCGTTTCATCAACTTCTTGTTTTGCCTATTTGCGTTATATGCTTGTTGAATTTTTTATTGTCAAAGCAAATTGATGTTTGGTGCGTTATATAAATGTGCGCCCTTTTTAAAACTTCTTCTTTTAAACCGATAACCGTATCAAAAAAGTAAACATATTCACTGTCATCAGATGCTGCAATAAATGATTTTCCAGACATTTTGAGAATATCCCTTGTATGCCGAACAGCATTATTCCATTCCTTTTCAGCAAAACTTGTTCTTCCGCATTTTCTCCATGCAATTCGCTCATAGTCTGTGTCATCATCTGGCCCTCCTTTAAAAACGGGTCCATTCTCTATTTCAATTACTTGTTCATTGCTTAGTAATGCTTCAAAGTAAACATCTACGTGATACATATAACCATGTTCACTTTCTTTTGGTTCATAGACTTTTAACTTAATATCCCTCATTTCCTTTTCAACTCCCTATAGCATCTAAGACAAACCCTCAAACGCCTGTAATAATATTCCGTGTGAGGATTTAACTCATCCCCACACAGCTTGCAATCATCATTCCGTTCATAAACAATAACTTTGGGAAGATGCTTATTCCGGTAGCTCATCAGCAGCTGCCTTTGATGCTTCAAGTTCAATGTGCATGTCCAACAATTCGATCAAGCCGACAAGTTCCGATTCTGTTGGTGGAGTAGACAATTTAACGTTATTTTTTTTCAAATATTCGTTAATAGCTGCATTTGTTGTCATTCCTAATTGTGTAAATTTTTTCTTCATGTCAGCTCGGAGTTTTTCAGTCTTATCTTCCGGCTCTGATCGTTCTTGAGACGTACCATCCTGTTTTGGTGATTCGACAACCTCTTGATTAGGCGTGATGTCTTTGCGTTCTCTTGGTTGTTCTGGCTGTGTATTTTCTGTGATGGTTTCATCATCAAAGTTCAATCCATATTGTTTTTTCAAAGCACGTTGCTGCACATGCTTTCCAAACATGTCAGCAGTCCATTTTTTCCAGTTGTCCTTGTTTTGACCAGTAAACATATGAGAAACCTCGTCGATGTCCATAATTACAGTTACAGGTCGATGTCCGTCACGATAAGCGATAGAGTAAGCCCCGATAATTTTGCCACGAGGGAAACCGATATCATGTTGCACAACTTCCAACTCTTTTGTTTCTTTGTTCATGGAAACTTTAAATTCGTCGTTCTCATGTACCATCTGTGTATCTGGTGGTTGGAATCCTTCTTTTTCTCGTGCTTTAGAAAGATAAGCTTCAGCTGCAAATTGGATGCGTGCTGTTTGTCCATATTTGATAAAGAAAATCTCATTCTTAAATGGATCCAATCCATAAGCTGCCGCCTTGTGAGCAAAGAGTAAAAACTCCTGATCGTTTGCAGTTGGCGCAATGGAATTACGCATAACCTCAATTACTTGTGGTGCAAATGCCTCTGTGATTTCTGGTGTTAATGATGGTAAGTTGTTGTTATTTGCCATTATTCATTCTCCTTTTGCTCGATTAATTTAATGTGATACGCTTCATCAATTGCATTTCTTAGCTCCATTGCTTCCTGCAGGGACAATTGAAAATTCGGTGTGTCCTCATGGAATGGGAAAGCTAATTCAATGTTTCCTGTGCCACCACCGAAACTACGAACATTCCTAATCACTATGCAGTCGTTTTTATCGTTCGGGTTTGGTAAAAACCTACTTTCAAAAGGAACAATTTTTACGGGCATCATTCATCCGCTCCTTTAAATTCAATAAGTTTATTTATTTCAGCATTGACCTCATCCAATGATTCTTTTAATTCAGCAATAATCAGGTACTTAACTTTACTGAAAAAACGTTCTGGGTTAATTAATTCAACGTTTTTCCATCCTCCACGGACGTTATTTAACCTTATCTCCGATGCTCCGTTCGTTTCTTCGCTCTCGACAGCTTCTAGCCATTTATTTAAATCTTCTTTTTTGAAAATAAGTTTCGCTACGTGTTTTAATACATCTACTTCCTTACTATTTCCATTAAATTCACTCATTGACAGACACCTCCAATTCTTTTCCTTCAACAACCTTGAGCATCAATAGCTGACCAGATGGCTGTTTAAACTTAGTGATTGATTCAGAGTTATCCACTACAGCTGGAGCAACAATGTCACTTTGGCCTGATAAGACTTCCCGCAACTCTAATCCAGCTTTTATTTTTTCAGACAAGGACAATTGGAGATAATCCTTGCCGTCCATCTGAATAACAAAAGTAGTTTTAATTTCTCCGTTCTTTTGTTGCTCAAATAATTTAACAGACAATCTATCAAATAAGTCCTGTACCTTCTTGGCTTGTAACTCTGCTTCTTTGCCGTAAAAATCCTTAATGCTGTCCAGGATAAAGATAGATTCATTCAATTGTTCCAATGTCTCTTTTTCTTGCTGCTCAGCATCTGTAACAGCTTCCTTGACCATTTCAAAGCGTTCATGTTTTTGCATTTCTTGCTCAATTGGTGCGATTTTTGCTTGCAGTTCATTTGCTTTTTGTAGCTGTTCTGACACATCAATGTATTCTAATTGGGCAAGTTCTTCTTCGAGCTTCTTTCTCTCCGCAACCGCCGACTTGAAATCTTTAGCGACACTATCTTGACGTTGCTGTTTATCTTCCTCAACAGCCTTGAGTGCATCACCTTGTAAAGGCTGCTTACATGTCTGACAATGATCTTGTATCTGTTCTTCTTTGATGCGCTCAAAATTCGTTCTAAGAAAATCTCTGTCATCTTGTAATCTTTGAATCTGAGATTGTAGTTTATTAATCTTAGAATTGTTACTTCCAGCTAAATCAATCACTTCCTGAATTTCATCACGCTCTTTTGAGAAAATCTTCAACTCTGTTCTAAGAGATGGGAGAGGTACGAGTGTCTGAAATTCATCCAGCTGTTCTTTTAATGTTTTTGTACGGCTTTGAGCGGCGATATACTGCTTGTCCAGCTTGTTTTTGTTATCTCTATGAATCTTGTTAAGGTCCACAAGAGAATGTTTTTTAACCAACGCCCCTAGCTTTGCCGCCTGTGCCTCTGGCAACTCTTTGAAAACTTCTTTATTGCTTGGAGCAGTTACATAGTTTAATAGCATTGCTCGCTGTTTTTCCCAGTGCATGGTAAAAAAATAAAGTGGATTAAACAGTGACAAGAAAAGTTCTTTAGTAAACAGTCCATCCAGGTACTCATTAAATTCAGACGCTTTTGATGGCACTTCATTTATTAAATATTTGGTCTTGCCTTTTTTGAGCTGACGCCCTAATTCTGTTTCAATTCCATCCACATCTAACAGCAAAGAGACTAATGTTTCGTCTGCATCATACGTTGTTGGTGTCGGGTCTAACTTGCTACCAAACGTATCAATGCCGTATAATGACCAGGTAATAGCACGTGGAATGGTTGATTTCCCTTCTGCGTTGTCACCAGTGATCTTAGTTACCTCGCCAAAGTTAACAGTAAGGTCCTGGTGACTTTCAAAGTTATTTAGCTTCAATTCTTTCAATTTAATTTCCATGTTTCTTCCCCTTTCTAGGTTTGTATTCTAGTATTTGCAAAGGCTCTGGATAACATTGAGCCACATCACTTCTTTTCATATTCTCAGAACGTTTTCCAGGATATTTATCCTTCAAATACCTAAAGCAATACTCTTCGGTGCCTTTTACGTAAAGTTTGTTGGTGATTAAGCCCACAACTTTGACATGCTTGTATCCGTTGATTTTGTGTTCTAGTTCCGGCAATGTTTTTTCACCTCCTTTTAGTTACTTGACCAACGCCCGTTTCAGAATCTCTTTATAAACCGCATGTGCGTCATTTTGGTTTAAAAATGATTTATCATAGATTTTTTTGCGCATAACAGTGTATAAACCTCCTGTATCTGGTTCATCCCATTTTTTAATCAATACAACCGATGTTAAGAGAGGGTACTTGGCTTCTTTCATCATCGTTAATTCATAATCAGTGCCGTCTTTTTTGAATTTCTTTTCTTGGATTTTGTGGCTTTTCTTCATTCTCGCCAACCTAGTCCCACTCCTTAAAATTACTTGTCTAATCTTTGTTCTACTGGACAGATAAGTTTGAAACTAACTATTTTTGCGGGGATTAGTCCATTTCTCGCCACTCGATATATCTGCTTAGTTGATTCATTAAAGACGATATCTCCCGTTTTATATTCATCCACATCACGCCCTAACTTATCCCAAAACCGACGCTTCTTTTCTTGCTGGATTTCTTCTGGTGTGGCGTGACGTAATGAATCTGGATAATTGATGATAGAATTTACAACGATACGTTCGCTGTTACCTAACGCGCCATTAACATTTTTGAAAGCTTCTACTTGACCGATTTCACCAGTATTTAAATTGACTACCCATTCTCCTAGCTTGAATTGAGGAATTACTTCGTAGCTGTCTGGAACAAGTAGGCATTTTGAAAAGTCTTCTAAGGCTAATCCATTGAGACGTTTGTGTTCTTGGACTATCCAACCGTCCATTTTATTTTTAATCCCCTCAATAGTATCTACTTGCCCTTGCGTCAATTTAATCTTTTGCATATTCTGCCTCCTCTTTTTCTGCAAGTTTGATATAACTTTCTATTCTTTCCTCTGTTTTTTCGATCCCGGCAATAATAACCATACGAACGCTCATAGGGAGTTCAACCCATTTACCACCCGACGTACACCAGTCATGCGTCACGTTTAACCTTAATTGGAGGTTTTTCGCCTCATCTCGATAATTCATTTCTAATCTCCTCCTTCAATTGTGAACCATCATCAAAAACAAAAATCCCATTGCTCCTGCAAACAACACGTTTAAATAAAAATCTGTCTTGTCCATCAGAACATGTGCCGCCTTATATCTTCGTTTATTGGCTTAACCGCATCAGCGTCTTTCTTTTTACGATTTAAGATAGAAAGATTTTCTAATGCTCCATTAATTTCTAATATGGCATTTCCTTGAAGTTCAAACTGTGCGGTATCTGCCATTTGGAATACTTTTTCTGTTGCGCTGAATAGCCGCTCGTATTCCTGCATGACTAATGCCAAATCAGTTGCTTTGTAGTTATCACTTAGTGGCATGATTCTCCTCTCCCCCATTTAAAACGTCTACCCACGTATTTTTTTGATTACCATTCGGACACAATGTCCACAATTGCTTTGAATGTTGGCTGTGCTATCCACCAACGCTTTCTGTTTTTACGAACCTCATGGACCCTTACTCTTGGATCGTGTAAGATTTCTGCTTCCAAATAACGAATGGACATGCAAGTTAATTCAGATAGCTTGTTAATATCTACTAAAAGTAATTGCTGGTGAATCTGTTTACTGATTTCTTGATCAATGTGTTGCCTTAAAGCTGCCTCATCAAGAGATATTTTTATTTCTCCTTTTGGAATCAAGAGATCACCTCGTTTCTATATTCAGAATTGCACAGATGTGTTCAAGATGTTTTTGTGCTTTTGGACCATCTTTCTTCCCTCGTAACACTTCGCCTAAGTACGCACTTGAAATTCCAAGTAATTCGGCAAGATCTTTCTGTTTAACGTTTTGTTTAAACATTTCCGACTTTATAATTGCTCTTACATCTAGCGGCATATCGCCCCCTCCTCTCGTTGACATTGACGTTGCAACCGTCCTGTTATGCTATAAGAATGAACAACTTATACCGTCATTGGCTCGGTATCACAGCGCACATATTAAACAAAAAGCTAACTAATTAGCTAAAAGGTATTGACCTTTTTATACGAATAGTTTAATATAAACTCATAGCTAAATAAGACTTTAAAAGCCTGTTAACACTCACTTTTTATCCGTTCCCAACGAAAAAATGTGTTTATATAGGTCGTGTTTTTTATTGCCTTTTAGCTAACTAATAAGCTTATGTCAGTAATATTAAACTATATGCATAAAATAGTCAACAATTTTTATGCTAATTATTTAATTTAATTTTATTGGCAGGTAAGGATGGTTGATATGACAACGTTTGAGAGGGTTAAAAAATTATGTGAAGAACAAAAAATATCCATTAATGATCTAGAAAAATCATTAGGTTATTCAAAAAACACTTTATATCGTTTGAAAACTCAAAAGCCTGGTGCAGATAAACTACAAGCAATAGCTGATTACTTTGACGTTAGTACTGACTATTTACTTGGACGCACAGAGAAGAAACGATACTTTGATTTAACTAAAAAAGATGAAAGAGATATACAAAAAGAACTTGAAGACATATTGAACGACTTTAATAATAGTGGTTTTGCGATGGCAGACGGAAGCACTCCAGATGAACTTGATCCAGAAGATAGAGAGTTGTTGATAGCTTCATTAGAACAGTCGTTAAGAATCGCTAAAAGAATCGCTAAACAAAAATTCACTCGTAAAGACTACCGTAATTAGGAGTGTTAATGTGGGGTTAATTGAGGAGAAAGTTACAAAGTTAATAAAAAAACATGGGACAAACAATCCTTTTGAAATAGCTAATCAAAAAGGTGTAATCGTTAGATATGTCCCTTTAGGAAACGTATTAGGTTTTCATGCTAGATATTTTAGAACATCGATTATTCACATAAATGAGGCGTTAAGTGAACAACAACAATTGTTTACCTGTGCCCATGAACTTGGGCACGCAATTTTTCATCCAGACGCCAATACGCCTTTTTTAAAGAAAAATACATATTATTCTACCGACAAAATTGAGGTAGAAGCTAATGAGTTCGCAGTAGAACTTCTGTTTAGCCAAGATACAAATAACTCTATAACGATTAAAGAAGCTACACAAGATTACGGTATACCCGAGCAGCTTCTCTACAAAAAATTTTACACTTAGAAAGAACATACATTCTCTATTTAAGGAGGTGATGCAAATTTTAGCCTGCATGATATTACGCCCCTGTGATACGTCTGCCCACGTAATGAAGGGATATAACAAATTATGGCTAAATTAAATAAATCAAAAAAAGATAAAGAAATATATTGGTACACAAATAAAAAAGGTGAAAAATTATGGATGTATCGCCATAAGTATAAAGATACTTTGGGAAATCGAAAGGAAAAGAAAAAGAGTAAATTTGAATCAGAGGATGCGGCTTTAAGAGCCCTTTTGAAAGTTAAGTCTGATTTGTTAGATGGGAATATAAAACAGGTAGAAAAAGACCAAATGACTGTCTCTCAATGGCTTGATATTTGGTATGAAACCTATCATGTTAATTGGAAGAAACCTACTCAAATACTTCATAAGGATATAAAAGATCGAATTATAAAACCTTTGTTGGGTAAATGCGTTCTTAAAGATTTGGATAAATCAACATATTTGCGCTTATACATTAATAAGCTGTCTGAAAAATATGCACCCAGCACTGTGAAAGCATATAACCGAATTTTTAAGATGGCTATAAATGCTGCTGTAGATGATGAAATTCTTCCACGGAATCGATTTACTAAGATATCCATCCAAGAGGACAGACTTAAAGATAACTTTTTCACTGCAGCCGAATTAAATAGGTTACTTGAAACCGCAAAAGATTTTTCGAATAAAACTACCTATATTTCCTTGTTGACTTTGGCTTACACCGGACTGCGTAAAGGTGAAGCTTTGGGATTGCAATGGAATGATATTGATTTTAAAAGGAAAACGATCACCGTGAATCGTACAAGAGATAGTGAAGGGGTAAGGTCTCCCAAGACTAAGAATAGTTACAGAACCATTCAGATTGATGATCTGGTAATTGCGCAATTGAAGAAATACAAAATATGGTGCAAAGAACGGAAATTAAAATACGGTTTACGACTAAATGATGATGATTTTGTTTTTATCTCGTATCAGAATGGAAATCCTGTATCGAGCACCACAATCAATTACGCTTTAAAAAAAGCTATAGAAACAGCCGGACTAAAAAAAATTACCGTCCACGGATTAAGGCATACGCATGCCACTATATTGCTCAATAAAGGAATACCATCTAAGGTTATTGCGGACAGGTTGGGCAACACACCACAAATGATAGATAAAGTGTATGGGCATGTGTTGAAAGAAACGGAAGACAAGGCTGTTCAGATCTTTGGAGAGAGTTTGGGGCTATAATTGGGGCTAAATCCAAAACAAAGCCCCTCATCCCCTTTGCTACGCAAGAGATTAAAGAGGCTTTATTATACAATTGATACAGCTGAAACTCAATGGTTGCGCAATTTCTTCTTAGTTATACCTTCCTGTTCCATAATTGGAGGGCGAGACATTTTTAATAGTGTAGCAAGGTTTGCGCCGATAAATAGGAATGCAAATAATAACCAGCACCCCCAAAAGAAGAATTCTAAAGAGCTAGTAGATTGCGGTATCATGGGCCAAGCGATATAGAGAAAAAAACAAGCTAGTAATAATCTTAATATAATATTTGTTCTCAAAGTCATATCCCCCTTTATTATAAGTCTATGAGAAATGATTATTTCTATGCACAGAACAAAGGCCAGAGTCCCTTCTTAAAAACACAGAGACCTGATTCCTTATTGTTCGGGGGACTTCTACATTCCTCAAACTAAGATAAAGTTATCATGCCGCTTCAGGGGATATACGAACGTTAGTGCGCTCAAAGCTAGAACCAGCTATTTTATGTAAATAGTTATTCCATGGAAATAATTCTATAATTTCGTAGACAATCAGAAAACCACAGTTATATTCTATAAGCTGTGGTTTTCTGATTAAATATATTCTGTTATATCCACGTCCAAAAAGCCAACGTTTTAATAGGACGAGTAATCGAGTCCCAGTCCCATCGAAAAAAACACGTTAACATAGAGATTGCTACATAATTATTGGAGGAGGAATTTTTGAACATCCTCCTTATATGAAGCAGGCATTTACATTCACCCATGCTATGATAAATCAATTGTTTCTCCAACCTGCATCACATGGGCGTTGCCAGCTTTCACTTTGGAAGCCCACTCTTCTGGATTCTGCTCAATTGGCGGAAATGTATTATAGTGAACCGGAACTACCTTTTTCGCACCTATCCAATCGGCCGCAATCAATGCATCGCTTGGTCCCATTGTAAAGTTGTCCCCGATTGGAATAAAAGCAACATCAGTGTCGTTTAATTCACCATACATTTTTAAATCGGAAAATAATGCAGTGTCTCCCAAGTGATAAATGGTTTTTCCATTCACTGTCAGGAGTATCCCGCCAGGCATCCCTCCGTAGATTACCTTTCCATCCTCTTCTGTATAGGAAGAGCCATGGAATGCTTGCGTAAATTGCACTTTACCAAAATCAAATTCACGGGATCCGCCAATGCTCATGGAATGTGTCTTTAACCCTTTCGATGCAAAATAATCAGCAAGCTCTGCAACTGCTACAACCAAAGCATCATTATTCTTAGCTATCTCCAAAGTATCTCCCACATGATCATTATGTCCATGTGTTAATAGAATAACATCAGCTTTTTCAGTACTTGCGTTTAAATCACACGCCTCATTTCCATTTATAAATGGATCAATAATAATTCGATGTGAACCTGTGTCTACTTTTACAACCGAATGTCCATGAAAAGATACTTTCACTAAAAATCGCTCCTTTTATTCGTTGGATTATTGTTTTATCGCAGTGTATCTGGCTTTAAGACTCCCACTTCAAGAAAAGAGTAAAAAATTATATTTCTAAGCGAGAGATCTAACAGCCAGTAACGGCCCGATTCGTTCAACTAACCTTCAGTGGCGGATGAAAGAACCCCCCCACTGAAGGAAGTTTCACTTTATACAATGCTCTTCCCGCTATCAACTGAAAGTATGCATCATTTCTTTAATTATTTATTTAATTTCTTTTTTAGCGCTGCCAATTCATCATCAACATCATTCGTTTCCAAGATTTTAAATTCATCATCCAGTGAACGCGCACTTTCATTCAGGTCTTCAGAAGTTTCTGCTTCTGCTTCATATTGAAGAACTTTTTCTTCCATTCGCTCAAACCCTTGACGAGATTGATCGTTGCCGATAGAGGACATTGTACGGTTCATTTTTGTCCGCGTTTTTGCTGATTCTGCACGTGCTTTTAAGGAATCTTTTTTCAATTTCATTTCTTGATATTCGCGCTTCATCTCAGATAATTTTTCTCTTAGGATTTTTACATCTTCATCCGCACGTTCCCAAGATGCTTGCAAAGATTCATAAGCTTTCTCTTGTTGTTTTTTGTCTTCTAATGCTTTACGTGCTAATTCATCATTATCCGCTTCAACTGCTTTTTCAGCTTGTTCTTGACGTTTCTCCACCATTGCTCTAGCATCATTTACCTTGCGTTTCAACATTTTTTCATTTGCCATTTGTTTGGCTACCGCTACTTCTACCTCTTCTATATCTTTGCCCATATCTCTCAAATATTGCTCTAACATTTTTACCGGATCTTCCGCCTTATCAATCATTGCATTTAACTCTGAGCTGACAATTGTTTTCAATCGACTAAAAAATTGAAACATACAAATCCTCCTTTTTGAATAAAAAATAATAATTTGTGGTTATTGTACAGTAAGAAATACGATTGAAATCGAAAAAGGTTTCGTTTTAATCGGATTTTTTCTTTCTATCTGCTATAATTTTTAATGAATATATGATTTTCATTAGAAAACTTGGCGCTTGCCAAGCTATTGAGTGGATATCTACAACTATGATTAATATAAATGAAAGGAAGAGAATAATGCTAGACAGAATTGATAATTTGTTAGCAGAACTAAAGAAACAGCAAGCAGACAGCTGTTTTATCAGTTCAACAGCAAACGTATACTATTTAAGCGGGTATTATACAGACCCACACGAAAGAATTATTGGAATTATACTTGTCGACCAACTTGATCCCATTTTCCTATTACCTAAAATGGAGGAAAAGGACGCAAGAGAAGCTGGCTGGAAACATTTAATTGTGGGCTATTATGATCACGAAAATCCTTGGCATTGTTTACAGGAATTTTTGAAAAAACAAGAAAAACAACCTGCTGTCATGGCTATAGAAAAAAATCATTTAACAATCCAACGTTATAATGAGCTACAAGAAACGTTTCCAAATGTTACTTATACCGACGCAACAGAAGCGATACAAAATTTACGCCTAATCAAAACTAAAAAAGAGCATGATTTATTAAGAACAGCAGCAGAACTTGCTGATTTCGGTGTTAAAACTGGCGTTGAAGCTTTAAAAGAAGGTGTAACCGAATTAGAGGTTGTTGCAACCCTAGAGCACGCCTTGAAAAAACAAGGAATACGTGAAATGTCTTTCCAAACGATGGTATTGTTCGGACCAAAAACGGCATCACCTCACGGGAATCCCGATAAAACAAAACTAGAAAAAAATAACCTTGTTCTATTTGACCTTGGTGTTATCTATGAAGGATATTGCTCTGATATCACCAGAACAGTTGCGTTTGGTAATATTACAGACCAACAAAAACACATTTATGATACTGTACTCGGAGCACAAGAAAGAGCAGTTGAAGCTAGCAAAGCAGGGACAGCAGTCGGGGAACTTGATAAAATTGCAAGAAATTATATAACAGAACAAGGGTATGGCGAATATTTCACACATCGTCTCGGACATGGCTTAGGAATTGAAACACATGAATATCCTTCCATGCACAGCGAAAACACATTACCAATTGAACCAGGAATGTGCTTTACTATTGAGCCGGGTATTTATGTACCAGAAGTTGGCGGAGTAAGAATTGAAGACATGTTATTCACAACCAATTATATGCCGATAGAACTTACGAAGTATCCAAAAACCCTGCAAATTATTTCTTAAGTTTGCTCAAAACCTAGTAAAAATGAATCGGTTTATCACGGAGAATCCACAATCTTATTAGATTGGAGATTCTCCGATTAAATGTTTGGGGACTTATGATTAGTCGCCTTTGTAAACGATATTGCATATGATAAACGGATTCATTTATTTTTTTGAATATTCCTGAAGTTTTGTTTCGATTTTTTATACAATTTACCACGATTTGTTTGTAACGCTTACAAAACGGGTATATAATAAAAGTAGGAAGGGGAGATGAATCATGGAATATAAAAATATTGTAGTTGCAGTGGATGGATCTAAAGCAGCTGAAAAAGCTTTTAGTCAATCTCTCGACATTGCAAAACGAAATAATTGCAGATTAATTCTTGCTCACGTGGTGGATTCTCGCACTTTTTCAACTGCTGAGGCGTATGATCGTTCCTTATCTGAAAGAGCAGAAACGTATGCTAAAGAATTATTAGATAATTATGTGGAGCAAGCCGAAGCAGCTGGATTAACCGATATTGTTCGCTGTATTGAATACGGCTCTCCTAAAGTCAAAATCGCAAAAGAAATAGCTGGTAACTTTGGTGCTGATTTAATTATTTGCGGCGCTACTGGTATGAATGCGGTGGAACGATTCTTAATTGGAAGCGTTTCAGAAAGTATTACAAGATATGCAAACTGTGATGTACTTGTTATTCGCTAACCTCGGAACGCACATCCTTTGGGAGCGCTCCTCTCAAAGGGTGGAATTACTGGTCAAGTTCTAAATAATTAATTCAAACACGGTTGCGTTTTTCGTTAAATCCTGAGGAACGAATGGAAAGGAACATAACATGAGAAAAATTGAAGGGCTGGCTTTCTCAAAAAGCTGGGAGTCGGATTTTCAAAAAGAGGCTTATTTAATTAAGAATAGCCTGAAAAACAAGAATAATATCATTCCTCTCATTCACATCGGCAGCACATCTGTCAAAGGTTTAAAAGCAAAACCAATTATTGATATGCTCCTTGTAGTAAATGATAATTAACCTTTTGGACCAAGAGCAGAAGCATATTGAAGCTATAGGATACGAATTTCTTGGCGAAAACGGACTCCCAGGAAGACGTTTTATGTGTAAAGGCGATGAGAACCGAACCCATCATATTCATGCCTATCCGTATGATAATATCCATGAAATTCAGAGACATATTTCCTTTAGAAATTATTTAAGAAATCACCCGGATATTGCAAAGGAATATGGAGAATTAAAGTCGCATTTGGCTCTATCCTTTCCTAATGATATTACACGTTATAGCAAGGGGAAAGACAGCTTTATAAAAAAAGTGGAAGCACGAAGTTTAAAAGAAGATTGGAGAAAGGAACAATAGCAGGTAGCGCTATATTTGTGGCGCATCCCGGCAATTCTTAACTGCAAAAAAGCCAACCTCCTCGCATGTATTTTTTACACACAGAAAGAGATTAGCTTTTTAATGGTTACTGCATAGCTGCCTTAAGTAATTTTCCTAACACATAAAGCAAAGACAATGTGTAACCCCATTATTTACTTAAACGCATTGTATCGCGTGCAATCATCACTTCTTCGTTGGTTGGAATGACCATTACTTTTACCGGAGAGTGTGGATAGTTAATAAACCTTAATATAATAGTATTTTTCCTATGTAATTAACTATAATATACAGAATTCGTGGTGGTTAGTCAAGGGATTTAATAGAATAGTTTCATCTACTAGATTGAATTTGTTCCATATTAAATATACGCAAACCATTTTGGAATAAATCTATATTATTTACTCGATAATAATTTTCTAATAGATAATGTTCTGAATTTAATTCTATTTGATTGGCATATTCGTCATCTGGCATGATAACTTTAACACGATCATCCGGTATATTAATTTTTCCACCAAGCTCTAAAAATGAAGATCCGTCTTGATAAGCTATACATGGTAAGTCCACTATTACTTCTTCTGGCTCTTCAATCCATATTGGATTCCCCAACGGATCATATTCTTCAAAATATCCATCTGTCATATACTTTAAATTAAATTCATTCTCCATCGGTCGTATTGTAGCTTTATATTTAAAACCACGTTTACTCTGAATATCGCTGATAATTAGATATTCGACACCTTCATATTTGATTACATCGCCACGTTTAATTTTAAAATTGCAGCTAATTGTTTTCTCATCAAAGTTAGGAAGTGAATCGGATTGTTTTTGGTGGGATATGATTGCCTTACGTTCCTTTGTTTCATTGTTTAAAAGAATTGGAACAGCAAATTCATCCATAAGAATATCAAATTCTTGATTTAACATTTGCTCACCCTTTCTTTAGTTTCTAAATAACCTAAAAGCGTTTGAGTTTAATTGCGATTGCTCATCCGTTTTAAGCTTTCTAATTTTATATTCGAGTTGGTCAATCCGATTTTGAATATTTGTAGCAAAATCTTGAACCGTCATATCGTCCATTTTGATATTTTTTAATGTGGATGGAGAGTTGGCGATTGATTCTAATGCCGATAACGAAGCTCTATATATATTACGCTTATTAGTTGGTGATTTGGGATTATATTCGTCGTGTGGTGGTAAATCATTCTCATCAAGATATACGATTAATTCTGATTGATCTAGTGGAATACCTTTCGTTTCCATTTGTAACCGTTGGATATTATTTATGATAAAAACCTCCTATTTTCTTATTTTTTCTGGGCGGGCAACATTTGATATGCTAGGGGACTATATTGGCAAGGGGGAGTGAATATTCGTGCATATATATACGTAGATTATTACGTAAAATATAGTTTTGACGTAATGATGTAACTATAAAACCTTGATATATCAACGTTTGTGATGACGATCATTTTATTCTATATACATTTTTTATACATTGCTGTTACATCAAGGTTTAAACCTATTTATTAGAATATTTAACAACTCCAAAATGTATAAAATCACTCATATTTATGTCCGTATAATTATAGTTATGTAGACAAACGCTAAAATACCAACGTTTCAGCATCATTTTAGGATCAAAACAGGTAAATTTTCAGATATTTTATTATAGGGACACCAATTACGGCACGCCCGGGAATTCCCAGTGTAACAGGAAGAGAAATTTTTAGCATACATTCCCCATCCATTTTTCCTATTATATCAGCATTTACCTGTAATGTTGACCCTTCTAAATCCAGTATATCATCCCACTAAAAATAATATCAATAGCATCAGTCACTTAGCTCATCTTTATTACCTTGTGTTATACTCTCCTTGGCTAATCGTTCTGTCTCGCTCACCTTATCAATAAATGAAACATTATCCAAGATAGTTTCAACACTGATTGCTCCAATATCTTTAAGCTTTTCAATAATCTCAACTAATTGTTTATCATCTTTCGGCATGTTCGGACTGAATACAAATTGCACTCGTTCATAATCATCGTCATTAAATGTGATCCCTTGCATTTCCAGTACATCCCTCATTTTCTGTATTCGAGTCTCAAAGCCATCTTGAAGATACTTACTATTCATATTAGCTTTGATTAACGACAAGTAAAATATAGATTCAATTGCTACGTCACCAACATTACTAATCGTACTACTTCCATTCAACAACACATTCGGCATTGAAGATATATCACCCAAAGCATTTTTCAATGTTCCATACAATTCTTTAAACGCGTTATGGTCGAATGGATTAGTAACATATTTAAAATCTCCATCATCATCCAAAGCAATTCCAAAACCATTGCCATGCTTAGGTAGATCTACATTAGTCAAAGTTCTGCCTACACTAACAGGCGTACCCATAATGTGACGATAGTAACCATCGACTGCCTTAGATAACAACGATTCCATACTGTCAATAATCTCTATGTAATCCAGCACCTCGCTGTATCCTCTGGTATTGTCATATTCGTTCTCGGTCTTATAATGTATAGGAAGTCCAGTATTGTTAGCACGCTGCTCAACTAACCGTATCTCTTCACCTTGCGAATCATTATATTTATAAACTAAATCCTCTGTAAACAGAACATAATAATCCGTGTAATCGCTATGATAATACTGAATAAATGCCAACATCTCGTTTGTCTCTGGATCATAAACAGGATAAGCTTCGGATGGATCGATAATATGACTATAAATATTATTATTTTTCACATATACATATTCGAAAGCTTCACCATAACGAATTAAATGAGAAAGTATTTTATAATCTGTTTTATGATATTTCCCTTTCCTGTAGACGCGATTTAATTCTTTGACAACATCCTCTGTTCCCGATAATTGAACAGGACTGCGCCCCAACAAGAAATTAATACTAAAATTGATAATTGTCTTGGCATAATTCAAAGTAATCCGTTCGACCTCTACTACTTCATTATTAAATGTTTCATTTGGCCTTTTGTGAATCTTATGTACGTTCTTTCCTAAATACTCTTTTATGTCTGTTATCTGATTCATATGTAGTTGCTGGCTAACATTGCCAACTTCACTCTTCACAAAATCTTCAAGTCCATCATATCTGCCACTAATATATTCATTTAAATCCATTTCATCATTCCTTTCATCGAAAATTGACGCTGAGAAACGCCCTGTGTTGCATTTACTTTTAACTTTGTGGGTAATGGTTCAACTAATTGCATTCTATGGCTCTTATACATACCACTTATTCTGATCTTTCGCCAAGTTTGCTAATGCAGCGCTTATTACCTTGTCATCGTGTAAATTTTCGCCTTGCTTATTTCCTAATTTATTATTAATATTTTGATAAATTTGCATCTGTTCCAGAGTCTCAACATCATTGATAAGGATACGCCCTAACTCAAAGTTTTCTTTAAATTTCTCCAAAAGCACCGGTTTATTATTTTGATTCGAAAGGAAGCCAAGTTGTGACCTACGACTACCCTTTTGTGTGAAGAGTTTTTCCTTATATAAATTGTAATATTGTTTCTCATCCTTCATTTTTTCGAGTACCACAACGCCCACATTGTTTCTTTCAATAGCTGTAAACGGTTGCCCGTACCACATCAGCAAGTCATAAAGGACATCTGTGAATTTATAAACTGGTAATTTGTTCGTACCAAAGCTAGCTACTTCTACGCCTTCTTCATCAATAATTGTGCATGTGGAGGCATCCCCATTACCGCTGCCATGCGCCACATCAACACCGGCATAAAAGTATTTTATTTTAGAATTATATTCATGAAAGATTTTCAATTCTTTTCCTATGTATTTACGCAAGCTTTCGGGAACATCTTGAAGCTCATTGAATGGAATATGTGGGATAACATAATTAATACGTTCTAATACTTTATTTTGGTCAAAGACCGATTTATTCGACGATATGAAGGACTCCATGTCATTGCTTGGATATTCCTGGAAAAAGGATTCTAGGGGAACGTCTTGCAGCTTGAAGTCTCTCCACATTAATTGCCTTAAATCTGCGCCCTCATTGTATAAACGTAACTCTTCACCCTCCAAATCTTTTTTAGCAAGGCGCTTTCCATACTTGGCTTTGTACCATTGTTCGGCCTCATCGTATTCGCCTTTTTTACTTTCCTTATAAAAGGGATGAAACCAAGGAACAAAGTAATTTTTATACTTGGAATTGCCGCGCTTAGAACGCTGGTAAAGAGTGTAATAATAATTACCAATACCGTTTGAAGTGGTTTCTATGGAAATTCTTCCCTTATCTATTAATGCCTGTTCGATAGATAATAATTGTTCCTCTTGATTGGAATAGAAACTAAACTCCGAAAGATGCGCCCATGATATACTCATACCTCGGCCAATGTCCTTATACCCAGCAACCGTACTCACAACACGACTTCCATTTGTTAGTAATAATTCATTTTTATTATCACGTTTTGTATCTGGGAACAGACCAGGATTTTTGTCTCTTGGAAGGTTGTCATTCATAAACTTTAATGTATTAAATAATGCCTTGGCACTATCTCCTTCATAAGAAACAATTAAAATTTGACTGTTTGGTTGTATACATGCTTCATAGATTGCCTTCGCCAGCATTAGAGTAGAAATTCCGGCTCTACGGGCTTTATTACAAATTATGTAACGATGATCTTCCATGAGTCCTGTAATTTCTTCTTGCGCCTTGTTAAGTTTCATAGGCACAATTTCATTTTGAGTATTTACGATGAATATGAAGTTCTTCGCAAACAATTCAAATGAATCCATTATCTTTTGCAATTTTTGTTTTCTTGTCATAGCTACTGCCATTTAGTCACCCCCATTCTACAACTCTAAATCGTCAATTTCTTCATCGTCATCTGTACCATTAAATATTTCATCAACAATTTTATTATTTTCTCTTATTTCTTTTCTAAGCTGCAGAAAAAGTTTAACGTCTTTGTCCTCGCCTTTATCCTTCGCACGATCTGAAATGAGATTATATATTTCTTCAAAGTCTTGGGTAGTTTTGTAATCCAAATATAATTGAAGCAAAGCTTTATACTCTGGCGTTTTCTCCCAATCATAAAAGCTATTCATTGTTTTAACGTCCGTATATTTCATTAATTCTTCTTCTGTTTTCTTCGGCATGCGCTGGTCATACCGTATATCAAACTTCCACTTGAAATATTCTGCCTTTTTCCAAAATACTTTTTTAAGAGCGTCTTTTAATATCATTAATTGGATTCTCCTTTTAAATTAATTTTAAAATAAAAAAAGTCCCAACAAGACGTTAGGACTTACAATGTAATTTTATATTTATTATCAAATTCACGCTTACGTTCCTGTAAAGTCAGATTTACTGGTTGCTCCATGCCCATTGAATCATGAAACAAGTCACCTTCCCAATCTTCATCGTAGAGTTTATTTGCATTGTAAGTACGAGCAATCTCTGTTCTGATTGATTCCATTTTCTTTTCAACAACATTTATATCGAAACGGCCATGAAAGTGAACAATTTCCTTTAATTTATAAAGTAATTCGTCCTTAGCATCATCGGAATAATGATAGAAATCCAAGTCTTCAGTCCGTCCAGTAACAAGTGCATCTATTGTAGTTGAAGTTAGTTCATTGTTAGAATCTATGAAGTAGAACCCATCGCCTAACTGTACTTTATTAAAACTATCCAAGTAAACTTCTTCATTGTCAAATGGATCTGTAGCGCCCGATTTCAAGCGCTCTACAAGGATTTTCCCATCCTTGATTTGATCCATTTTATCTTGTTCCTTTTGCTGCTCTTTTGCTTGTTTCTTCTTCTGTTCTCGATTAGAAATTTCTTCTTCTGCTGACTTTTTTAATTTTTCTTCAACATGTTTAAATTTATCATTTTTACTGAAAATAACTTTTCGTCTTTTATTACAATCAGCAACAAAATCTTGAGATATTGGATCATCTTTTTTCATTTGTTCAAGGTAAATGATGTAATCATCAACTGTTAAATCAATTCGTTCTTCTTTCAACCAATTGCCTGTATTAAATGGGTAATCACTATCAATTTGTAAAGACTCTTGAGGTTTATCTTGTTCTTTTTTCTTATCTTCAAAAGGTGTTAAACTGTATTTATATGTATCACGTTTCTTTTGGCCACTTCTAGCCATTTCATCCGTGTAATCACTGTAACTACGATAAATAAGCTCTTTTTCAATAGCTAGATTAATATACTTTTCGGCTGTTTTAGACGATACATCAAGGATACTTGCCCATCTACCATAAGATGACGCAAAGCCGCCTTTAACCTTCTTCCAGCTCGCCACAACAAAGTAAATATAAAATAAAGTTTTATCTGTTACATTGTCAAAGTCATCGAAATTAATTTGTTCATGGCCTTCGCCAAAAGTATAATTAAATGTAATCTTTAATAGTTGGCTGTTCTTAGTCAACTCACCTTCAATGTTAATTAAACCTTTTTCTTTCAGCGTAGATAAAGTTTGTTTGATAATTTTCTTGCTTTCTGTTGCTCGACTATGAAATGGAACACGAGAATACTGTTCAAGTACATCTACATTCACAATAGTTTCATCTTTAAAATTTACCAAACGTCTTAAAACTGAATACAGGTACAGCTCATCAATTGTTAGATGATACTTTCCACCCTCTTCACGAAACTCATTGTACAACATTACAAATTGACCATTACTTTTTTTCATTTTAGATTTTCTCCTTTTAAATTAATTTTAAAATAAAAAACAAACACACAAACCTATATGTGTAGTTTATATGTAATATAGTATATATGTATACATAGCAATTCTATGTTAGATTTAACACAATTTTACTAGATGGTAAAGAAAAAAGATGTAATTTTTAACATGTTTTTTTAAAAAAGATGTTAAATTTAACACGATTTTACCATAGTGTAATAAATTCATGTGATTTTTAACATCTTTTTTCTTATTAATTTTCTCTTTTATACTGATCCAAAACCACTTGTAAAGATGCTGATTTAGAATAAAGGGAAAATGTTCTTCCACTTTTTGGGTTGATTGCAATTGTTAAAGGAACAATCTTAGGATCACTTTTTTCATAAATGTAATCCGATAATTTTCGTGAATAACAATAGAATAAATCTTCATTGCGTACAGTCATAGCTTTATTCTCCTTCATTTTTCCATTGTAAACTTGTAAAGACTTCTACTAGTTAGAGCGAAACTGATTACTTTTTTATTCAGACTTCCTTTTTCATCACCTTTTATATACCGTCCAATACTTTTATATTCAGTTTGCAAGGTAAATGGCTGCGATGGTAATTTTAAATCCAATTCCAGGACTTCTGATAACTCTGATAAAGGTAATTCTGTTCGCAACTTACCGTTCTCATCCAATTCTATATGTTCATATAGCTTATATTTCTTGATTAAATCATAGTAATCCTGCTTTTTTGTTTCATTTAACAGGACAATCAGCTCATCAAATCCTAATAATTTTAAATATTTATTATGGACTTCTTTAAATCTCGAATCATAATGCCCCTTGAATCCCACGTCTATAGCTAATAGCGTCATCTTTCCGACTTTTGTAGAAGGTAAAGGCAAATTATAAAATGACCACATCTTAATTGCGCTCGACATGGAGTATTTCGTATAGTAGTTATCGCCACTTATTGCTAAAATTGAGTTGATATTCGCTGATTCTGGATTTACTTTGTTGTTCTTTTTTAATCTTGTGACATGATTATCCCAGCATTTGCCACTGGTAGTAGCTAAATCAATAGCTAGCCGTTCTAAATGATTATCCTTGTCCATGACATACTGATTGTTGAAATCATAGAAATAATTGATTTCATTTCCATTTATTTTCTTTTCAATCATATTGCCGACCAAGCTATCTATGTCATTAGATAACACTGTTGCATATTTTTTATTATCAAAGCACCATTCTGGAAATCTTTTCTTTAATTTTTCGTTCATACCATGTGAAATATTATCTTCACACGTCTTTCACCTCTCCTAAAATCCCCCCTTTAGAAGAAGTGTTAAGTTAAATTTTTCACACCTTCACCTCAACTTTCCGATTCATATTTATGATTTTTTTAGACCTCTAAAACCTTGATATATCAACGTTTATTTTCCGATAAAATACGTCTTTCATTTGAAAATTACATACTGTCTATATATTTTTTATATTGCTCAACCTTTTCTTTACCCATTTCACAATCCCCGGTCTCGTAACGCGAAATCAAGCTCTGTGAGCATGAAATAGCTTTGGCGATCTCTTTGTGGGTCAGTTTCTTCCTTCTCCTTTTTAACCAATATTCTTCTCTATCATTCATCTTGATTCTCCTTTTAAATTAAAGAAGGGATACCCAATAAAATGGATACCCCTTATTATTATTCTTTTTCTAAAGTAGCTACACCAACGCCTTTAGGTGATTTAACAACTAGTGTGCTTTCTGCAACTACTTGAAATTTATCACTATCACCAGATTTAGCCAACGGAGATAATACTGGCTCTCGAAGGTACGCAAGGTCTACATAATTATCATTGAAAAATACAACTTTATCAGAAGGTACGTGTTTGCTAAGAATAAAATTAATTTTCCCATAATTCGTATTTACACTCTCTGCCAACGCCCCGAAGTTAGTTGTCACGTGGTTGTAGTTATAGCGATCAACGTAGATAGAATCAATGGTTTCTTTAATGTCTGCGTTCACCAATGCATAAATAGTCCCTTCTGCAAGGTCTTGTTCCCACAATTTGCGCGCCATCTTCTTAACATCATCTTCTGTCACAGTACCAGTTGCAGTTACGGCATTTGTAGGATCTGCAAATTCGATTAAGCCGGACATTTTACGGACGCCAGTTGTTGAGCCATCATCTTTAAGGGAATTAATTAATGCTTTTTCCATGTTCACCTTCAACTCAAAAAGACGGTCTTCTAACTCCTTATTGAGTTGACCACCGTTCATAGCTTGAGCAGAACCACTAATAGCAACGGCTTTTTTAAAGATTTGAAGCACGTTGTTTAGCTCACGTCTAGAAGTGGTTTGAAATTCAGTAGTTTCTGCACCTTCTGCTGCGGTAATATCCTCATCATGAGATAAAGTTTTCTCTCTGAAAGTGTAGATAGTAGAGGTTGCTTTCTCTACACCTTTGGACATTAATAAAGATGTAAGAGGCGTTTGCTGTATGCCGATTTTCGTAACCTCTTGAGCTAGTGAAATTTGTTCGACTGGTGTAAAATTATCTGATTTAAACAATATAATCATCCTTTTTATAGTTTTATTTTTTTATACATTGAATATTTTTTACCTATCCCATTTCTAACTTATTTACTTTAAGAAATACTTCTGGTAATACCTTTGGTAATTACAGCTTGGTAATGAGGTGGGTAACCGTTACTTCCCTTATTGCGCGTGCATTTAACGCCCTTTTCTTCATTACCAGTTGAACTAACTTATTTACCTACTTAAATAACTTGCTTAACTTTACTCCGATCATTCCTTGAACGTCCCTAGCTTTAGAATATTTTTCATACTCACTCTCTTTTAAGTGCTCCTCTGGGACATAACCAGAATCCAATTTTACTTGCTTGACAATTTGTGTTAGTGAATCGACAACTGTATTCAATTCTTCTTCATTATCAACTTTGATAATGTCTTTAAATTGAGTCAATCCGTTTTTCTCTAATTGGAAGTCAACCTTTTGATTAAAGAAGTCTTGTTGCTGTTGTTTAAATTGTTTCTCTTCTTCTGATAGCTCTTTTGGCTTGTATTGGAGTAGGTTGTCGCGCTCTGCAACAATTGGATCCAGTTCGTTATTAATCCATTCTGTTTTAGCATCCTCGATTGCTTCATTTACTTGTTCTTGCGTGAAATTTTCTTCTGCCATTCAAATCTCTCCTAATTAAATTTTGTTGTGAACGAATCCCTTACAACAACAGGGAAGAAACTATATATTCCCTTAAATTCGAATATAATTTCCAGTTCGTCCGGGACTACATAATCATAAAAATAGAGACCTACGTCTTTGCGATTACTGTCATCAAGTGAAAACTGTTCAATTTGTTTTCGATTGCTATCGTAAATTGTTAAAGTTATATTTTTTGGATCAATAGCTTGTCCATCAAACCTTTTAAAATTGCAGATCAATCGAACTGTATCGCCTGTTAAAATCATTTGACCACCTCACAGTATGAAGGATTTTGTATAGAAGAATATGTAGATAAATTATGACTACTAAAAGCCACAGAATGGCTTTCTAATACCGTTATGGTTGCCCGAATAGGAATAGGCGTAATGTACGTTGAAACGTCTGTACTAGCTTGTATTGGCTCCACATGACTCGTTATGTCCCTTAAAATAAACAAAGGTTGTCTGAAAATATCAGTGACAACATTTGAGTTTAGTGCACCTACATGACTTGAAACTTCTCGAATCTCTTCTGAACCACTTAGGGGTGTCACAGTAACGTTTGAATTGATAGGCGATGAATACTCTCGCTACTTCTAAAAACGCCCACATGACGATCTGTGTTGCTCTCAATTGAAGAGACTCGCGACTCAACTTCTATTATTACGTGCTGTGGGAAATCTTTTTCATCAATGCTGGCATGAATAGGTTTTATAAATGAATTTACTGTTACATTCATTCGACCACCGCCTTATAGTTGCGGGACTTCGATATTATGTACAACTGTAATGCTGTCATTTTCATTAATCATTACAAATGGTGTGAACAATTCAATGCTTAACGGCTCTCCATCGCTCCGTACATCATAAATGGCTGACTTAGCGAATGTTTTAGGCGTGGAGATGTCAACACCCTTGATAATAATTTGAATCTGTAATGTGTTAGGTAGTTTTTTGATTATTTTAGTTTCGTAAATCGGGTAACCCATCGGATCGTATCCTTTTAAAACTTGCTCTTCTTTTTCAATCAATTCATGTACCCACTCAACTCGTGGATCGTCTGGTGACAATCTAATGATAGGATTACCATCTTCATCTTGCAGCTCTATATAATGCCATTGGTCGATGATGTACTGACGTAAACTTTCGTATGCTTTTTCTGTTATTTCTGCCATCTACTTATCCCCCTTCGCTTCAAATTTTGTTAATCTAGTGTCAATATGATCAACCTTTGTACTTACGTTTTCCATGCGCTGGCTTAATGTGTCGAGCGTGTCTGTTGTTTTATTTAAATGCTCCATTAAACGCTCTTCTCGTGCTTTTGAATCTTTCTGTTGGTTAAACAATAGCCACACAAATAATAAAGCAAATATGCCTTGCTGCAGCCAGTTTTCAATTGGGATTGCTGTTATATCCATCAGCGTTCCCCCTTTCCATAGTAAGATTATGCAAATTAATAATTATGAGTAAAAAAGAGGTAGTTTTAAACTACCATCAGAAAGTTGAGGTGAAAATATGAAATCTTAACCAAGGAGGGAAAAGGGTAATATAATTCTTGAAAGGTAAAAATTTACAGTTGAATTATATTGGAGGTAATTGAAAGAAACACTTTACAAATTTACGTGGGTATGATAAAATTAAATTTTATTCTCTCTTAGAGAACCTTTTTGTTTCGATAAAAATAGAAGGACAATATTATTCAAACTTTCGATAATATCGCCCCTCTGATTATAAATATATTTATTAATATTTATTAAAACGTTGATGCATCAAGCTTTAGCTCGCTTTAAGCTTTCCTCTTTTCGCCTTTTCAGCACAATCTGAACAATACTTTTTATTAGTTACTGATTTGATTCTTGCGTGGCAATGAGAACATTGGTTCGTGTTACCTACATTCTGTTTTAAATTATAGATAATCTCTTTCCCGAAACATTCCCATAACGTAGTTTTAAACTCGCTATTTTTATTTTCATATAGATATTTAATCAGAACATCAGCAACTTTATAAGAGTCTTTATTAATTGCCAGCAACTCATTTCTGATTGCTTGATAAACATACGGTTTACCTTGACTTTGTTCGCTATTCATTCGCCACGTTTTATTTCTATCTAATTCTGTGTATGCTGATACAATATTTTTATTGATACTGGCTTTCGGATTAGACATGAGCATTCTGTAATCAAATACACCGTTCACATCTTCTAATTTAATATTGTTCGTTGGAATTAACTCATTGATGCGATTAACTGTACTATTGTTGATTGGAGCTACATCTTTAATCTTTTTGTTTTTCGCATATTGGAAAAACCGAGGTACTTTGCCTTGAATTGATTCCTTAATGATCTTATCTACATGATCTGGACGTTTTGGCAACCACAAGTTTTTAGCATAGTCGATCATCAGATTATTTTCAAAAGTTAACCATTTCACCACATCAAGATTAGAATAATCACCATTCCAAAAACGTGTGATTTCATTTGATTTCTCACCTATCGAAACCTTATACGAATTGATAAGGTTATTGAATATGTTTTCATTTGTGATTTGTGATGTTTCAGCAGTCGGCTCTTCATAATAAATCGGAATGATGTTATCGTTAGTCATATTACGTTCAGCAATTTCTACAAATTTACTATTTGGCTCAAATACGTTAACCATGTCCCCATCGAAATCACACTGCAGCAATCGTGGAAGGAATGAATGATTAGAAATATAAATGGCATTTGTTGTAAACCATTCTGATTTAGCTTCATCAATCACATTCATTTTGATTCCATGTTCTCTTGATAAATGGGGACTGCGTGCGATTGAGACTTTCCCACTATCGTAAAGATTACAATAAACCTCATCTTCTTTTAGTAATGGCTTTAATTCACCAGTAAACAGCCATGAAACAAATTCATATAAATCGGGTAATATGTATGTATAGCGACTGGCAACTTTTAATTTGCCGGCTTTTGCTTGTTTAATCATGGATCTTCTCTTATTTTTAATAATTTCACGACTATATGTATCATTCAGCAATTCTGGATATATTTTTAAAGCTTGCTGCAAGGAGTTTAAGTGTTTTTTATCATCCGTAACCCCTAAACTTTCAAGCATTGTCTGTTGGTCATTCCCCATTAATTCAATAGCTTCGACCGTTTCGGCAACTATTTCCTCTAATTCACTACCAGAAACATCTGTTAAAGTTTGTATAAATTGATAGTTTAGCAATCCGTCATTAAATTCATCATCCTCAACATTCACAATACTAGCTTTACAGTCATATTTCTTGAATTTGGCTTTATAATCGTTCCAGTTGTTATAATATAAATGTGCTTTAAATTGCGATTTAGTCAGAATAATCTTGATATTATCATCTACAATATCATATGTATCACCGTAAATATCAGTAATCTTAGTGTTACCATACATTTTTGCTTGTTTAAGAAAGTCATAGCTTGCCAATAACCCTTTCTGCCAAGGTGCACGATACTGGAAGTTCTTTTCTGATAGCTCGGGTAAGATAAGCCCCACGCCATCATTAATTTCCATTGGAAGAGTCTTTTCAACATTAGGCGTGATTTCATATGTATCCTTATCAATGTAATCGACTTTGCCAGTAACCATCATTTCTAAATCATCAACGACAACCACTTGATCTATGTTAAAGTCAGTCCATTCCACACTAGCTGTGGCGTTCATGGCCAAGTACGATTGATATTTATTTGTAATCATACCATTTTTACGATTGATGTCAGTTTTATCTAAACCACAAGTCAAGGTGTCCTTGTGTTGCTGCCATTTGTCTTTACGGATCCACATTGACTTCTTTTCTCGAATTCCCCCAGCACTTGATGTGAAGTATTGATAATCTATGTGTTCGTCATTCTGTTTATCGTAATATGTAAAGCCGTTGTGTATTAAATCTTCTAATATAGCTTGGTGGTATGTACGGATAGTTATAACATCCATTGATGCTGCATTGATTTCCATTCCTAATGTACGGGTTAAATTGCTATCAAATAAGCTGATTAGATGAACGTCTTTGATGAATTCTTTTCTAAGTACACGTTTCCCTTCATGCTTATCAAATTCATTATGTAGTGCTTCATTTAATTCTTTCACACGTTCGTTTGTAGCTAGTTTTAATTTCTTGTCCCTTTCATCCTTCAATTGCTTTACCAATTCTTTTTCTTCTGATTTAGCTTTATGTATAGCAACCTCCCGATCACTAAATAAAGCATTCGTCGGAATACTATAAATGTAAACTTGATTCTGTAAATTTTTTACCTCTTTTTTCATTGAATTATCTCCTTTTAAATTATCTCTTATTATTATAAACAGAAATACCAAAATAAACAGGTTGTTTTTTTAGTAACTTTTCTTATTTTTTTCTTGGGATATACTTTCTATCTATGTTTGGGTTTTGGCGTAAATATTTTATAAGATTTTTTAGCTTTTTTGGGATGTTACACTTGATTTGATTTGAGCTGTCTGGCAACATCGGTTGAGGAAATGGAAAACGGCTAGGCGAAAGGTTGTTGCCTACATTCAAAGATAAAAAAATCAATGAACATAGACAAGCAACATCGTATATCGGATTATGGTTTCCGTATAGTATGACCCTATTTTGTCGGGGAATATTCTTCCCAATGAATCTACTGTTTCAGATAGCCCTGACAGTGGTATGTGATTCATTTTGCGAGTATATCTACTCCTATCCTTCCTTCCTATGCCTAACCGTTTGTGGTCGTTAGCACCATTCAGCGACATACAAAAATAGGGAATTGTATATTTGTCACCTATCCCCATTTTAAGCGATGGCTGGGTCATTACCTGTCAAGGTTAGATTATAGACGTATTAGTTGGCTTGTCCACGTCTGGAATACCCTAAAAAAGACAATACTTAATAAACCTTGCACATATCAATTTTTTTGATATAATGAGGATAGGGTAATTCCATATTCAGTTATGGGATTGTATAGTTTTAAACAAGGCAGGGTACGCCAATACCCTGTTATTTTTTTATTTTAAAATAACTTTAGGATTACTTAGTTGATATGCTAATTTCTGTATCTTTTCGTCGTTGTTAACTATCCAATATTTATTCAATACATTGAGAATCTCTGACGCTTCAATAAAACTAGCTTCAATTTTTATATTTTCACCATCATTAGTAACCTTCATTTTCTCGATTCTCCCCTTTTTGTCCTTGTCTTAGCTTTCTTTTTGAGCATATTGATTGGTGTAAACTGTTTATGTTGTGCTTTGACGGTATCATCTAATACATGAGCATACCGAGCTGTTGTTGAACTATCGGCATGATCTAATATCTGCTGCAACACTCTGATTGAGCCATTTTGTTCAAGAAACATCTTACTTGCCGTATGTCTAAATAGGTGGGGATGAACACGTTTTTTAATTCCCGAACGTTCTACAATCTCTCTCAAATGTTTTCTGAATGTGTCGGGTCTTAAACGAGTTCCAAAAACCGATAAAAACAGATACTCACTTTCAAAGTCTTCTGTTTCATCAAGCAATTCTTCAATTAGTTTCATCGATTGATTTGTTAAAGGGATTGTTCTGACACGCCTATTTTTAGTACGTTGAAAAGTGATCGATTTATGCTGAAAATCAATATCCGTTTTTTTCACGCTTAGAACTTCATCAACTCTGCCAAAAGAATCTAACATCACGAAGCAAGCTACATAATCACGGAATTCTGTATAAATCCCTTTATCCATTGATTTGAAGAGTTTATTTAATTCATTGACGGTTAAAGTGTCAACCTTCTTCTGCCTTTCTTTAATCTTAGGAATGCTTGAAAAGATATTAGTTGTGATCCCCTCTTGCTCAAGTATTTTAAAAGACGTTTTCCCATAAGTTAAATAAGTGTTTGCACTCACTGGTGATATACCTTTTTTAGTTGGGTCATAGCGTATTGATTTTAGAAATGGCGTTTTCTCATAAAGTTGCCAGTGCATGAAATCTCGCGCATCATCTGCTGTTAAATCAGCAACATTCATCTTTTCATCGAAAAACCTGTCCATGTCATTCCAAAACTTTTCATAACCATGAATTGTATTTTTAGACAATCCTTCTAATTCTTTAATTTTAATTACGAAATTACGCGCATCATCAATCGAGTATGTTCTTTTTATTTTCTTATAGCTTTTCGTCTTTCTATCTTGTGGCCTTGGCATAAAAAAATAGACCTCCCTCCATGTAGTTTTTACATAGAAAAAAGATCTATTTTAGTAGTGGTTACAACCAAGACAAAATTAATTTAAATCATATTGTCTGAATATTAAAATCAACCACAAACGTTGTCATATCAAGGTTTCAGCGACTTAAACGCATTGTATCGCGTGCAATCATCACTTCTTCGTTGGTTGGAATGACCATTACTTTTACCGGAGAGTGTGGATAGTTAATAAATTGTTCTTTGCCGCGAACTTCATTTAATTTCGGATCCCAATAAATTCCCATGAATTCTAAACCAGTAAGAACTTTTTCACGTGTGATTATGCTGTTTTCTCCTACACCAGCAGTGAAAATAATCGCATCGACGCCATTCATCTTCGCAGCGTAAGAACCGATATATTTGTGAATTCTTCCTGCAAATACGTCTAATGCAAGTTCAGCACGAGGATTTGTATCTGCTTCATCTTGGATATCACGTAGATCACTGGAGAATCCGGATAATGCCAACATGCCGCTTTCTTTATTTAGTACATGTAATACTTCATCCACTGTTTTACCAGTACGCTGCATAATATAAGGAATCAATGCAGGGTCAATATTCCCGGACCTTGTTCCCATTGTAACCCCGGCAAGCGGTGTGAAGCCCATAGAAGTATCAATTGATTTACCATCTTTAATTGCTGTAACACTAGCTCCATTACCAATATGGCAAGAAATTAAGCGAAGACTTTCTAACGGTCTGCCTAACAGTTCTGCCGCCCGTTCGGAAACATATTTATGAGAAGTTCCGTGGAAACCATATTTACGAATGCCATAATCTTCATAGTAATTTCTTGGCAAGCTGTATAAATAAGATGATTCTGGCATAGATTGATGGAAAGCAGTATCAAAGACAGCTACCATTGGTACATGAGGAAGGATTTCTTTAAATGCACGTATTCCTGTTAAGTTAGCAGGGTTATGCAAAGGAGCTAACTCAGATATTTCCTCAATTTTTTGGATAACATCCTCATCTAATAAAACAGAATCAGAGAAAGTTTCTCCACCATGAACAACACGGTGTCCGACTGCATCAATTTCATCAAAGGATTTAATAACGCCTGTAGAAATTAACGTATCTAATAGCATTTTAACCGCAACACTATGATCCGGTATATCCGTTACCGTCTTGTCTTTTTGTCCGTTTGCTTCTATTTGAAAAATAGAATCCGACAATCCGATTCTTTCTACCAGCCCAATTGCAGCTACTTTTTCTTCTGGCATTGAAATAAGCTGAAATTTTAAAGATGAACTTCCAGCATTAATTGCTAATACATTACTCATGTTATTCCACTCCTATATTCTCATTTAATCCTATTTGGATAAGATGTAAACCATTGATTCATTTGTTCCACGATATCTGCCATTGCACGAGCATTTTTAAATGAAGGTAATTGTACAAGCAACGGTTGTTTCGGTTCTTTTGTACCTTTCCCTTTTTTCTGCAAGATTAATACACTTTTCGCCTGATTTTTTGATTTGAAAGAGGTTTCTGGTAATCGGATCACACCAACAATATGCGCTTTTTCATGTAGAAACGCATGTAATTTATCCGATTGATCACTTTCAAACAAAAATTCCGGAATAACTCCTACAAAGAATCCACTATCTTTTAAATACTTCAAGCTTTGCTCTATAAATAAATGGTGTGAATAAGAATGTCCCTCATCTGACTTCAGCTGATATTCACCAGCTGTCACATCATCCGGATAATAGCCTACAGGAAGATCTGTGACAACCATATCTACAGGCTCTATTAGAAAAGGTCTTAAACTATCTTGATGATAGAAACTAACTTCTCTTCTCTGCAAATTCGCATTTAATACAGCTATTTCAATTAAAGTTTGATCCACTTCTGAAGCATACGCTTTGACGGGATTTTCCATTTGATTTAACACAGCCGTAAGCAAGTTTGCTGTTCCACTAGCAGGGTCAAAAATGGTTACTTGTCCCTTTTTATCAATTAATTTGTTCACCAGATAACTGATCAAAAGGCTAACCGTATCAGGTGTCATTAAATGCTGCGGTTGTGCTGCACCCTTCATCCCTTTAAGAATAGAAAGACCAATAGCTTTTCGATAAGTTTCTGCGTCAAATTCTACTTCATTAAAAGTTTGAACGAGTTTTGTAATTTTACGTTTTGTAATATCATCCAATTCATCCCGAGCTTCATCAGACAAGAGGATATCTAATGATAAAATCAAACTTTCTAGGTAGATTTCTTCTTTTGCACTCTGTATAATTTCAGTTACTTCATCAATACATTTAAATAATTTCTCGACATTCGATTGCTCCATGGCATGTCCTCCTATCCAAGCTGACAACTTTCTATTTTAACAATTCTTTTGTCATATGTAAAAGATATTCCATTATTTCCATATAAAATATTTGCTACCACGCAAAAAGGATGTTACTTATGTAAATTTTGTATAATAGAAAAGTTCCGTATATTCTGGCATAGGGGGTGTCAGCGAGCAGGGAATCCTCTTCCATAGGCTTGCACTTCCCATGGAATCGGCTACTTTGTATCTGTATTTTTTTATTTATTAAAAGAGCATGACTCAAAAAGAATCATGCCTTTAATTCTATTATTTTGTTTTTAAATGTTCTAATACGGCATCGTAGTTTGGATGGTTCGTTACTTCCGGAACATATTCTACATAAGTAATTTCATTATTTTCATCTACTACAAAGATTGATCGAGATAATAGACGAAGTTCTTCAATCAATACACCGTACTTCTTGCCGAAATCTGCTAGGCGGTGATCAGATAGTGTTTCAACGTTTTTAATTCCATTAGCGCCACACCAGCGTCCTTGAGCAAATGGTAAATCCATGCTGATTGTTAAAACAACCGTGTTATCAAGATTTGCAGCTTCTTCATTAAAGCGTCTTGTCTGATCAGCACATACTCCTGTGTCAACAGAAGGCACTACACTGATTAATTTAACTTTTCCATTGTAATCAGCAAGTGTTTTCTCGGATAAATCATTAGCTACTACAGTAAAGTCAGGTGCTTTATTTCCCACCTTTTGCTCTTCCCCTAATAGCGTAACAGTTTCTTGTTTAAATGTAACATGTTTTGGCATTATTTGTCTCCTCCCCATCTTTACAATTCTTATTCTATTATGAGACTTGTTTAGACAACTGTCCATTCATAGCTACTATTTACCAATTTAAATTTCAAAACGATTCAGAATGGACTCCAGCCCTTCTTTATCTTTCTCTGAATCCTGATCGGAAGCTTGTTTTTGATCTTTGTCACCCTTTTCATTCTTTACCTGATTCTTCTGCTCGACTTTCTTTTCTTCATCCTTTCCTTTTTTTGATAAGCCTGATTGCTGAAAAAGTTCCGGAAGTAAACCAATGATTTTTTCATATAAGTGCGTATGCTGATCCATATGCACTAACTCCATATTTCCTTCTTTTAATACTAAGAAAGCAACAGGGGTGATAGAGACTCCTCCCCCGCTACCTCCACCAAATGGAATTTCTTGCTCTTCAAAGTCACCAGACTTTACTTCTGCCGGCAAAAACTCACTTCCACCAGCTGCAAAACCAAAGCCAACTTTTGACACAGGGATAATAACTGTTCCATCTGGAGCTTTTAAAGGGTCTCCAATAATTGTATTTACTTCCACCATCTTTTGTATGCCTTTCATCGCGCTAGACATTAATCCTTCTATCGGGTGTTCTGTCATCCTCTTTCTTACCTCCTTATTATTTCAAAACGTGCATGATTCCCAGAATAGTTTTACCTAAGCGAAAGGAAATCATACATGAAAAACTCGTTTCTAAACTAGTTCTTTCGAAATCAGGCTGAACATCTATTTGTGGATTTTTACAAAGCTTTAGACGTTGCGCGAGATATCCAATAAGCCATCCTTTCATTGCCCAAATTGTCCCGCTAGCAACAGAAGTCGTAAAAGCATTTCCTGTCCCGCCTTTAGTAAGCCAATTGAACTCAAGCAGCTTTATTTCCTTTAATAATGGTTGAAATCGTATGTCTTTTAATAAATGGAGCTGTTTTAGCGGCAAACGCTTATGAAAGGTCATAAATTCTATTTCCGTTCCTTTATGATTTGCCGGGAACGAGTGCATCCGCCGTAGCACACACCATTTATAAAAATAAACAGAAACCTGCACGCCTCTCATTTCTGGAAATCGATAGTTCACTTTAATAGACCATTTACTTTGATATAAAAGAACGATAATGAAAATAATAACTGTGATAATTATTAATACGATGTATAAGCTATCCATAATCCTCTCTCCCAAGTAATGAAATAAATGACAAAATAAAATACGACATTAGTTTTCCGTATTCAATATAATCAATTCATTTTCTTTTAAACATCTTTGGCGAAAAGCCATATCGAAAGTGTTATGATGGAGATAGATAAAATCCATGCCTTAGGGGTTAAGCCTTCTTTTGTCTTCCAATGTTAAAGACAAAAAGTACGAGCCAAGCCTCTATATAGATTTTGAGTTACTTAACAATGTTATAAATTTTTGTTTGGAGGTTATCGTATGTCAAATCGTAATAATATTTTCTTTTTTTATCATCCTCGAATAGAAGGAAAGAATATAGAACATCTAAAATCGCTTGCTGAGCAAAACGATTTACATGTTGTCACCGAGCCTGAGAACGCTTCGATTATTGTCAGCGTTGGCGGGGACGGCACATTTTTACAAGCAGTTCGCCAAACTGGATTTCGTCAGGATTTTATTTACACCGGTATTGCCAATGACGGACAAGTTGGATTATATTGTGATTTCAGCGTAGAACGTTTTGATGAAATGATTGAGGCAATTAAAAATAAAAAGATTGAAGTACGACGTTTTCCAGCGATTAAAGCACGTGTTGATGGTGAAAAAGCTTTTTATTGCTTAAACGAGGTATCATTGCGTTCCAGTATTATTAAAACCATTGTCATTAATGTCAACATAGATGGAGAACACTTTGAAACATTCCGCGGAGATGGCATGATTGTATCCACTCCTACTGGAAGTACAGCCTATTCCAAATCTGTGCAAGGAGCAGTAATGGACCCTCTGCTTTCTGGTTTTCAAGTATCTGAGGTTGCTTCTTTAAATAATAATAGTTATCGTACACTAGGATCTTCTTTTATTTTAAGCAAAGATAGAAAATTACGATTAGAAGTTATTCAAGATGGCAATGATTATCCAATTATCAGTCTTGATAATGAAGCTTGGCCTGTACAGCGTATTCATCACGTTGATATAGAAATGGATGAAACCGTGGTTAAAACAGTAAAAATGAAAAACAACACATTCTGGAATCGTGTGCAGCGAACATTTTTATAATAGCCAAAACGCTTACACACTTCCATCGGGCTGCAATTACCAGTCTCATGCAAAACAAGGATAAAACCTTATCCAACGTGCAAAAAAGATAGCGTCCACACCTTTTTAGTGTTTGCGCTATCTTTTATCATAATAATTAAAAGCTGCCTCCGCTTTAGCGGAGACAGCCAGCCATTCATATTATAATTTGATTATTTTGTTCCGCTGAACTGCTGTTGAGCCATTGTTACTAATCTTTTCGTAATTTCTCCACCAACAGATCCGTTTGCGCGAGAAGTTGTGTCAGCACCAAGTTGAACACCAAATTCCTGAGCGATTTCATATTTCATTTGATCAAGTGCTTGTTGCACTCCTGGAACAACTAATTGATTTGAATTATTGTTTGCCATGTTGTTCACCTCCTTGGTACTTATAGAATGTGCCAAGCGGGGTGATATCATTCATCGAATTTAATGGCACTTTTTTCTATTTTCAACGTAAAGAAAGGGAAGAAAGTCAATCTAAGCGTGATTCAGCTTATCCTTTTTTAGTTTTAAAAAAGCTCCGTAAAATCTTCGTTAAACATCGTTTTCTCTGTTACTTTGATTGTTTCTATTCCTTCCACCGCTTCTTCAATAGACGGCGTAAAGTCATATTTTGATTCATAATAATTCACTTTATCTCTTTTAGGTTTTGTTTTTGGAGATTTCGGCACAAAGATTGTACAGCAATCTTCATACGGCAAAATGGACGTCTCATACGTTCCAATATCCTGCGCAATCTGAATAACTTCATCTTTATCCATCGCGACCAACGGACGAATGATTGGATAGTTAGTGACTTCATTGATGGTATGCATGCTTTGCATCGTTTGGCTTGCTACCTGTCCAAGATTCTCTCCCGTGGTTAGAGATAGGATACCTTCACGCTTACAGACCTGTTCACTGACACGGAACATGACCCTGCGCATAATCGTCATTGCATAGTCATTTGGCATCTCTCTAAAAATTTCTTGTTGTAATTTCGTAAACGGCACAATATGCACTGTAATTGATTTCCCATATTTCGTAAGTTGTTTCGCTAAATCCAATACTTTTTGTTTGGCACGATCACTTGTAAATGGAGGAGAATGAAAATGAATTGCTTCTAAATGAACGCCTCTTTTCATTGCTAAGAATCCAGCTACCGGGCTATCAATCCCCCCTGATAATAATAATAATGATTTACCAGAAGTTCCAACCGGCAGTCCCCCGCGGCATCGAATCGTTCCACTAGTAATATAAGTTGCCTCTTTACGAATTTCTACCTTGATTTCTAAATCAGGATCGTGGACATCGACTGTAATATCTTCTGTATTTGTTAATAAATGACTTCCTAATATATGGTTCATTTCCCCAGATCGTTTTGGAAAATCTTTTTTCGTACGACGGACGCTAATTTTAAATGTTTTTACATCCACTTCTTGCTTTAAAGCATAAAGAGCAGCTTCTTTTATTTCTTCAACATCATTCTCTACACGAATTGCTAAGCTTAAACTATGAATGCCAAATACATCTCTTAATTTCTCCACAATGGGTTCTGGATCATGGCCATTCAACAAGACGAACATTCTACCTTGTGTCCGCATTACTTTCACACCATCAAAATCTTTCACTTTTTGATGAATATTATCATGAAGCTTTAATATAAACTGTTTTGCATTTTTTCCTTTTAACGCTAATTCTCCATATCGGATTAATATATGATCATATTGCATATCTATCTACCTCAATACTTCTTTAAATTGTTGAATTGCTTTTTTTAATTCCTTTACAAACACTTCTACCTCTTCTTCCGTGTTCTCATAAGAAAAACTTATGCGCAAGCCTGCGGATGCAACTTCTTTCGTCTTCCCGCAAGCAACTAATACATGGCTCTCGGTTTGTTCCCGCGAGGAGCATGCAGACTTTGTTGAAATATATATTTCTTTTTGACTTAAGCTGTGAATGATAACTTCTGGTTTGATGCCAGGCACGGAAAAATGAACGATATGATTTGCTCCATTAACAGGGCTGTTTATTTCAATATCTTCAATCTGCTTGAGCTCTTCCATAAGCTTATCATGCAATCTTTTTAAAACATTATCCTTCTGATTAGTTTGCTTTTCTTTAACTAAACGCAATGCTTTTACAAATGAAACAGCACCAGCGACATTTTCTGTCCCCGAGCGGATGCCAGATTCCTGACTTCCTCCATGAAGAAGGGGATATAATTTCGCCGTATGATTTACATACAAAAGACCCGTTCCTTTTAACCCATGAATTTTATGTCCAGAAAAGGTACAGAGATCAATGCCTGCATTGGCAAGGTTTAACGGAACCTTGCCTAAGCCCTGCACGGCATCCACATGGAACAATACTTTTGGATATTTTTTTAACATCTTTCCGATCTCATCAATCGGTTGAATAGAACCAATTTCATTATTCACTTGCATCATCGTAACAAGAATGGTATCTTTTCGGATCGCCCTCTCCACATCTTCTGAAGAAACCATCCCTTCAGCAGATACTGGTAAATAAGTTACTTCAAAGCCTAATTGCTCTAAACTTCTGCAAGTATCCTGAATAGATGGATGTTCTGCATTGGTGGTAATAATATGTTTCCCCCGAGATTGATGCTCAAGAGCAACCCCTTTAATGGCTGTATTATTTCCTTCTGTTCCACCAGAAGTAAAAACCACTGTCTCCTTAGGAATACCCATTAAATCAGCTGCTTGCTGTCTTGCAGCCTGTAATAATTTTTCCACTTGTCCGCCTAAGGGGTGGATAGACGATGGATTAGCAAAATAATGGGCTGCTGCTTTTGTAAAACTTTCAATCACTTCCGGATGAGGCTTGGTTGTTGCACTATTATCAAAATATATCAAGATTTCCACCTGCTTTTTAACAAAAATGTAAGGCTGACCTAAGCAACAGGAGATATCCTATCCTTAGCGACAGCCTTAAATCGTATTTCTCATGTAATTACATCTATAACTTCTCCCAAATCAAAGTAAAAAAACGACTTACCTGCAGCATGTCAACTCTGTTTTAACTTTGAGCAAGTTAAGTAAATGATTGTAGTTTCTTGTCTTAACTGCGAGTATCACTATATTTACTTACTTGTTTCCATTTGGTAAGCTTCAATTTTCTTTAAAGATCCTGGTTCAATCTCTTCTATCGCTTTCGCAGCATGCTCTAAAGAAAGTTCGTATTCATAATTACGGAATAACCTTTCCGCCTCTTTCAGCTTGTTATCAAGCTCAGGATGTTTGCTTCTATAGCGGTTGGCATATTGAATCACTTGCTCTGTTAAATAAGCCTGATCCAACATCATATCCACCTGCTCATAAGCTTGTTCTATTGCTTTCTTCGCCTCTGATAACGCTTGTTGGACATTGTTCATATCTAATGGATATGTGTCTAATTCCTCCATGACCTTCTCATTTTTTTGTATTGCTGTTTCAAAACGCGTCCATATAAAATTTGGTACACCTGGTATATTACTCTTTTTTAATTTCCAATTCAAATCAGTGATCTGCCAGCGCATTTCCACTAACTTATCTCTTGCTTCCAACTCATCTTTCCGTAAATTTGCAATGGATTTCTTAAAGGATTCATGCTCTTCTTCCAGTTGTTCAATCTTCTTAAATCCTTCTTCAATTTCTTGCTTTAATTCGGAATGTGATTGCTTATCATCTTCTAGGCTTACATGCAATGCTTCTATATGTTCTTTTAACGCTTTAATTGTCTTCCCCATGGATGTAAAACGTTCCATATCATCGTTTTCTACGTGGTAAGCTTTTTTAATGTCTTCAATTTCTTGCTTTGTTGCTTCATACGTAGCACTTATTTGGTTTACAGAATCTTCATACTCTGGCCCTTTTTGTTCCATATAATGCTTCGCTATCGCTTCGCCTTCCAGCGCTTCATACATTTCTGTAATACGCATCTCCATGTGTTGAAGCTGCTGTTCCACATTTGTTGTATCGGCTATTTCAAGCTGAGATTCTATATCCTTTAATTGTTCCTGATATGTAATGATTTCTTTTTCAAATCCTAAGTGTCTAATTCGGTATCCATCTTGTCTCATCTCTTTCATTCCAGCAGAAAGATTGGTTAATTGAGATGGCAACTCTTGTTTTACTTGTTTAAGCAAATCAGGAAATGTATCTAATTTACTTTCTAACGCATCTGCATTTTCTTTTAAGTCATGAATAATGTCATTCGCTTGTAAATAATCTCCGTCTTCAACAGATTCTTGATATTGGTCCAATACTTCTTCCAGCTTATCTATTTCCTCATCAAACTGTTTTTCTGCTTTTCCGTATTGATACCTGGATTGAGAAAGCAAACTTCTTAATCCTTTAATTCTTGGCTTTAACTCCTCCGCACCATCACGACCTGTTTTTTCTGCAAGAAGCAATTCTTCTAACTCTTTCATAATTTCTTTTATTTCTGCTTCAATATTTTGGAGATGTTTTTCAGCCTCTTTTAAAATCTTATTTGCTTTGGGCACAAGGAACCGATCAGCTGCCTCTTCTGCATCCATGAGATATTTTTCCACATCCGGCAAGGATTTGGTGACAATATCTTCCCATTGCTTCTTCCATTCCTCAAATTTTTCTAATGTTTCACCAGATAGATTCAGCGCTTTAATTCTTCCAATCTGCTTTGCAACATCTCTGTCCATAATATCCAATTTCCATTTTTCTATTAGGTCTACCTGATCGTAAACCCGTTTTCTTACAATTAAAGCAACTGTTAAACATACAATAACCGCTAAAATTATGCCTACTACGACAGCCATACTTTGCCTCCCAACCAATAAACATCTATATAAATAACTCTAATTATCGCACGAATATATCCTTTATAATATCACGTATTCCGCCCTTTTGGCTAAAGAAAATACATTTTTCTTACTGATTTATTACTTTTTTATGATTATGTAGAAAAAAGTCGATTAAAATTCTTCACTCTTTTAGTGATTGTAACTCATTCGCGTTAAATTGAATCCATTTTTGGATGCTTTTAGTGTATTTTTTAACAAATTGTTCGTGAGCAAATGTACCTAACACTTGATCTTTCCAGTCAGTATGCAAAATATATGGAGTTATTAACATTCCTTTTAACTGCATAAATAAATACCGTTTTTCATCCTGTTCTACATTTGAACCAATGGTTTCTTGAAACAGTTCCTTTAAATAATAGTTCTCCTTCGCTAAGTAGGTAACTGTCATCTCTCTAACAAAAACAGAGTCAAGCGAAAGTTCACGCTGAATAAAACATGTTAATTGATGATGCATTTGCTTATAATGTATAATTGAAAAAATCAATTCATTTAATCGATACATAGGAGGATTACCTTCTGTTTTTTCCAGTGATTCTTCCATTGCAGCTAGATATGCTTCATAGTAATTTGTTACAGCGTATTCTAATAGTCCTTGTTTTCCTTTAAAGTAATAACTTATTAAAGAAACATTTACAGCAGCTCGATCAGCAATATCACGCACGGAAGTCCCATGGAATCCCTTTTGAAAGAATAGGGAGGAAGCAGCATCAACTACTTTTTGTTTGGTTACGTTATTTTTCATCATCATTCAACTCCTTACTCTATTCATTTACGACAAAGAAGGGGATAAATCCTTTAATCGATTATCGACAATTATTGCGTTTATGTCGTTGTATGTCATCTTTTACCCAAAAACGATTGCTACTTTAGGAGGTAACACGAAATGTTTCAACAACTTGATTATTCTGGAGAAAAAACCAAAGACTACGAGCTTCTTATCAAGCAACTAGATGCCTTATCCACAGGGGAGACGAACCAAACCGCACTATTAGCAAATGCTTCTGCCCTTCTCAACCAATTTTTAGACGAAGTAAACTGGGTTGGATTTTACTTAACAGAGAACGAAGAATTAGTGCTTGGACCTTTCCAGGGTCTTCCTGCATGTATCCGTATTCCTTTTGGCAGAGGGGTTTGCGGTACCGCGGTATCTGAAAAGAAAACACAACGTATCGCAGACGTACACCAATTCCCTGGTCATATTGCTTGTGACGGTGCATCAAAATCTGAAATTGTGATTCCTGTCTATCGCAACAACGAGATAATCGGTGTTTTAGATATTGATAGTCCGAATAAAGATAGATTTGATTCTATTGATCAAGAATGCTTAGAAAAATTTGTTGCTCATCTTGAAAAACATTTATAAGAGGTTGTTCAAAAAGTCCGGTAAAAATGACACTTTAGGAAAAGGAACTTCTACTAAAACCGCCCCCGTCGTGTGGGCAACGTAGAAATCACCTCATCCTTAGGAAGCTCGTTGGCTTGCTTTTCCGTTCCTCACGTATTACTTGCATACGTTCCGGTACGGGGAGTTACGCCGCCTCGAACTTCTTGGTCCTTTTTATCCTCCTTTTTGAATACGCACTATAAGTACAGATTTCCACTATTATTCATAGTACAGCCTTAAATATCTTCATTATAACTTATAGCGTTTCATTATGAACTTTTTTTCACTTTTAAAATCAAAATAATGGCATGCAAAACAGATATTAAGTCGTTCTATTTATTTTTTCTTCTATTTGCGGTTGACAGAGCTGCATGCAAAATATATACTAGAGTTTGTGTAAAATAATAAGGTGGCCTAAGTGAGTCGACGCTTGCACTCATTTTGTTCCTTTTTAAGATAAAGCTTTTAAAGGTGTATCGTGTAACTCTCTGCTACTGGAGCGATGGTACATGAAAACAAAATGAACAACGAAACGATCACGCGCGTTTTATTTTATGCAAATAAAACATAAAGGAGGAAATGTCCTATGTCACGTTATACTGGATCAGTATGGAAGAAATCACGTCGTCTTGGCATTTCATTAACTGGAACTGGTAAGGAATTAGATAAACGCCCTTACGCTCCTGGTCAACATGGACCGAACCAACGCAAGAAACTATCTGAATATGGCTTGCAAATGCAAGAGAAGCAAAAATTACGCTTCATGTATGGATTGAACGAACGTCAATTCCGCAACCTATTCAATAAAGCTGGTAAAATGAAAGGTATCCATGGTGAGAACTTCATGATTCTTCTTGAATCTCGTCTTGATAACCTTGTTTACCGTCTTGGTCTTGCTCGTACACGCAAGCAAGCACGTCAGCTAGTTAACCATGGCCATGTTACAGTAGATGGTTCTCGTGTAGATATCCCATCTTACTCTGTAACACCTGGTCAAACAATCGCTCTTCGTGAAAAATCTCAAAAGCTAGATATCGTTACAGAAGCTATTGAAGTAAATAACTTCGTACCAGAATACACTACTTTTGATGCTGAGAAAAAAGAAGGTACTTACGTTCGCTATCCTGAGCGTTCTGAACTTCCAGCTGAAATTAACGAACAGCTTATCGTTGAATTCTACTCTCGTTAATTTTGATTCTTTGCAGAGAATAACATCTAAAGCCTTAGAACATTGTTCCATCAATGTTCTAAGGTTTTTTGTATTTTATCAATCATCTTACAGGGTACTGAGAAAATGAAACGATTTGTTCTCTTTAACTCGATTAGATAAAACTAGTTCAGATAGCATAAGTTTTATCAATTTGCCAATTGTACCAAGAGTTATCCAACTTTCCGAACCTCCCACTAGGTATGTCTATGGTGTTATTACCTACGCTGCCAATTTTACACCATGTTATTGCAAAACTTCCGACTTTTGATAAAATAAATTCAAACCAACAATCTTGAAAAGAAATCTCTGCTTGCAACCAAGAATTCATATAATGCAATTATCACAAATGAATACTTAAATCCCAGTCTCATACTATATTATATCTTCTTCCATCTTCGTAGTATAAAAAATACCTTACTACAAAGTTAGCTAATCCCTGCTCTAATTTCTCCACTTTCTTACTCGTAAATAAAAAAACAAGACGCAATCATAAACTTTGTGCGTCTTGTTTCTATTAGTTAAGTCCTGGCAACATCAGCTTTTTCCATCCAGTCCTTTCCTTCAATATGTCTTGCAACAACCATACTGGATACTGTATCACCTGTTGAGTTAACCATCGTAGCAGGCGGATCAATGACAACTCCGATAGCGGTAATGATTGGCAAGGCTTCAATTGGGAATCCATATAATGCGATAATCATCAGTTCCCCCGTAAACCCACCTCCAGGAATTCCACTCATAACAATCCCAGAGAGCAAACAAATACCAATGGCAGTTAAAAATGTATCAATCCCAGTAAAGTCCTGATTAAACACACCAAAGATAAAGGCAATTTTTAACATAGCTGACAGACAAGAGCCATCCATATGAATCGATGCACCAAGTGGCATGATTGTCTCTCGGATATCTTTTGGAACACCAATCCTGTCTGCAGCCTGTAAATTAACTGGGATAGTAGCAACACTGCTTCCTGTGCCTAATGAGGTCGCAGCTGGACCAAGTATATTCTTCCAAAAACGGCTTATTCCTTTTTTCCCTCCAGCGATATATGCATATAGTGTAAAACCAATAGTGAAATATAAAATAGAAACTGGGTAATAGATAATAGCAGCTTTTGCATAATCTCCAATAAGAGCCGTACCAAATTCTCCTACTAAGGATGCAAAGTAAGCCCCTAATCCAATCGGTGCATAATACATAACAAGCTGAATAAGTTTCATAAATACTTCCGAGGCACTGGTCAGGAATTTACCAAAAGGTCTCCCCTTTTCTCCAGTCAACCCTGTTGCAACACCAACTAGAATCGAAATAACAATAAGGGCCATCATATTATCTCTTGAGAATAAATCAACAAAATCTGGAACAGTAAATGTATTGACTAATTGATCTCCCAAACTTTGTTCTTCTATATTTTCAGGAGTACTTAAAGGAATATCTACTCCTGAACCCGGCTTAAAAATAACTGTAGCAACAAGCATAAATACAGATGCAATCACACCAGTTATTATAAATACCGTAATCATAGATCCCATGATTTTCCCTAGCCGCTTCATGCTATCCATGCTGGCAATTGCTGATGAGATAGAGAAAAACACAAGCGGGATAACAATCATAAACAGTAGATTAATAAATAAGTCTCCGAGAGGTTTTATAATTGTTGCCTGTTCATCAAATATTAATCCGATTATTGCTCCAATAATAATAGAAGCTAAAAGAATAAGCGGAAATCGATAGGCTTTTATTTTTGCTAACATTATTTTATTTCCTTTCTTTATTTATTGTTTTTTAATAGAACTACTTTATTTTACAGGAAGAAGGAGATGAAGGGAAGTTATTAAATCATTGCAAACATAAAAAAACAGAAATTAAATATAAAGTAATCACTAAAAAATCGCCCTTCTATACATCTGTACAGAAAAGCGATAATATCAGGTGAATTCTATATTACTAGCAATGGAGACAGAGCGTTGCCTTGCATATCAACGCCTATAGCGCCATAAAAAAGCCTTCTATGCGTTAATTTTAATCAACGCATAGAAGGCGGAACACTACACTCAAAATGTCATCTAACACTTTGAGCAAAATGACGTGATACTGCGATTTATGATTCCGATTGGGCTCGAACCAACGACCTCTACCCTGTCAAGGACAATTGTAAGAAACATAAGTGATATATACGATTATAAACCTTATTAAATCAAAGCTTTTAGAAAATCTATTAAGCATTGAAAACATATAAAATAATGAAGTCGTCATCGACTCGTCATCGAAAATAAAATATGGAGAATAGTTACATACATTATAAACTTGAATCAATTTGTTTAATTCCAAAAACGAACAAGACGCTAATCAGCTAATGATATTATTTGTCATTACGTTAAATGGAGATAGGTATAAAAATATTTTATAGGAGTGATTAGATGATAACAGAAAAAAAGCAGGAAGATTTATTAATTAGAGAATTAAATCGGAAGTTACTTTTAGGAGAGATAGAAGAAAAAGTGCTTAGTATCACTTATAATCTACTTTCTGATAAGCTATATGCGATAGATGATGCAATTCCTGAATTAATTGAAGCTATTATTCTACTAAATCAGGAACAACAAGTAATAATACAGGAAATTGGCCGTTTGAGAGGTTTTAATTTATCATAAAGTTTTTAACTTCATGATATAGTTTTGACATACACATAAATTTCAAAATCATTTTATTAAAAACAGCCCTCTTTTATATGTTAGAGTCGAAAGACTGTAATGTATAAATGAGGGGAACCAAGCGGTAAGCGCGGTAGGAGCAACCGCATTTTAACTCTCAAACAAAAGAATAAAGGTCATAAGTACTGCAAACAATCTATTATTCAGTTTTCGTTTCTTGCGATTCAAAATACCCCTCCTTAATCGTTTTACTCTACATTAAAAGAGTCTACTAAGAGATAGTTTAAAACTAACCTTAGTAGACCCATTTAATAAGTTTTATTCAGTTTATTATGACTCAACATCCAAAGTCTTTACAAAAATCACTGCTACTATCTATTTCGAAATCTCCACTTTCCCAAGTACTATCTCCATCTTTTCCTGTAACATTGTTATGAATGTTTCCACTTTCCTTTGTCTCTCCCATATCAGTGCTCCAATTACCCCCTGAATTAGTGGAACCACCACTATTGCTAGAACCTTTACTTCCTGAACTGCTAGAATTAGAACTTGAACTTCCGCCGTTAGAATTACTGCTAGAACCCCCAGTACTCTTACTACTGCTAGAGTTACTGCTTGAACCACTTGATGCATTACTACTTGAACCACTGTTAGAACTGTTGCTAGAACTATTGCTTGTACCTCCGTTTGAAGAAGAACTACTGCTAGACTGTCCTCCACCATTAGAAGTTACAGCATTGTTACCTCCAGTTGAACCACTAGATGACTGGCTACCCCCGTTTGAAGCACTTTCGCTACTTCCGCTAGAATGTGCACCCTCGTTTGTTGCTGACCCTGTACCTTCACTTGCTTGTATTGGTTCTTCTTGCTGTGCTTGTTCCGTTTGCTCTGCTTGTTTCTCTGCCTGTTTTTCAGCTTCCGATTCTGCTAGTTTACGAGCTTCCTCTTCCTCAGCAAGTCGCTTTTCCTCCTCACGCTCTGCAATGAACGTTTCTACTTTTGATAACTTACCTTCAAAATCTTCCTTTATTTCTTCGTTTTTAATCTTTGCAACCGCTTCTGTTGCTTCTTCTAAGGATTTGCGCTCTACCCCTTTGTTGACCTTGTCCTTGTCTTCCTTGTCATATAACTCTTTTACCTTGTTTTCAGCAGATGCGATATGTTCTAATTGAGTATTACCCTCATCAATAAGCGATTTCACTGCGTCTAACCATGCATCTTCCTCTAAAGTACTCGCTGATTCTAATGATTCGGATAAATTATCAACTTTTTCTGTAGTTACGTCCTTTTTCAAAGCTGGCTTCTTAACTTCGTCACCGTTGATAGCCGTTTTTGTGAACAATTCGTTTAATTCTGTTTCTAAAGCAAACTTTTGTTCAACAATTTTTAATTCACTAGCAATATCTTCTTTTGTTGTTTTGATGAATTCGATGCTCTCTTCGATATCGGATTCTTTAACGTTGTATGCTTTCACATCGTCCTCAACTAGTTTTAAGTTGTCTTTTGCATTTTCGATTGTTCCCTTTTCTAAGTCCTTTTTTAAGTAACCGTCTTTACCGTGAAACTCGCTTACCTGAACTGCTAAATCACTTAGGATGCCTTCCTCTGCATGTAACTCTGCTTTTGCTTCTTCTAAATTCTCTTGATAGTTAGCGTCGACAACCTTGTACGATGCCCCTCCGATGATTGACGCTCCTAATACTGCGGAAGCCACGATCACTATTGTTTTTTTCTTCATAATCACTCACCTTTCTATCACCAAGTAAACTAATTTATTATGTACTATCAATTAAAATAAAGCACCTTATTAATGAATTCAGTCTATCATAAAATAATCATAATGTCCCGGAAAATTCAATAAAATTGTCCGTAATCATGTAAATACACCTAATACTTTGTGCTCTATTACAATGCTTAGATAAATAAAAGAACACAAAAGTTGGTTTACTTCTGTGCTCTCTTTACTTTATAACTTAGAATCCTCCTTGTCATTCTTCATACCGATTAAACTGTTCTTTAACTGTAAAACGATCCTATCTAATTCAGCTTCATAGGATTCATTAAGTTCCTTACTTTCTGAATGCAATGTATTTAAATCCGTCATTAAAGTTATTAATGGAAAAAGAAGAGATGGCGAAGTATTTAGTAAGTCAAGTATTTTTTCGTGAATTGCTAATTCCTCTCCAATTCCTTGATTTTGCTTACCTTTAGTAAGATTAATTTTTTGAGAAGATGATTTATCTACCCCCAATCTTCTCAAAAGTTTTTGTAATCTAATTAATCTAAGTCCATCAATTTTTTTTTCATTAAGTAATTGCCATTCAAATTTATCTTTTACTAAATTTGGTTTATTCATTTTAGCATAGATTTTGTCTTCGTTTATAAATACTTTAGTAATTTTTGGGTCTTCTTTCTTTAATTCATTTTCATATTCTGTTAATTTTTTTTCGCCATTTAAAATAGACTCTTTCAAACTTGTTTCTAATTCAAGTTCATAATCAAAAAAACAAAAATCTTTCTCTTCTTTTGTTGCATCAAATTCATTAAGGGCCGTTTCTTTAATATTTTTCTCTATCATGTTAAAAACTGCTAGAAATTCATTATTTTCTTTCATCTTTTTCAGAATAACCTTACGAGGATACCTTTTTTTATTAATCCAGTATGATACTGTATTTTCGTGAACATAATCACTGTCGCCAAAAACATCCTCAATAAAATTAAGAGTAGTATACTTTTCTTCAGTTAATTTATTTTTTTCTTTCTTATAATATTTAATTACTTCAGAAAGAATTAACCTGTCAACATTTTCTCCTGTGTAATAATTTTGTACGAGAAGATTTTCATATTCTTCACGATATATTTCCTTCAAACTAACTTTTTCCATTTTTACCTCCTTTCACAATGTAAAAAAATAACATTGTGATTTAATATTTCACTTAGAATAACATAATATTTTGTGACTGTCACTATTAATTTTATAAAAAGAATAAAAGTAGAATGAATATTATGTCATAAAAAATCACAATATCAGAGAATCAACTTATCCGGTATTAACGTAATTAAGAAAGCACTATATACTTTATTTGTGAACAGCGCTGAACACAAAAAAATTATAAGAAAATAAGGAAGGTACTTATGAAAGAAATATTAGACAATATAATAAAATGGCTTTCAAATCTGATTAAAGAACGGCAATTTGCTAGTGCGGAACGACTAGCGAAGAAAGAGGCTGAACCAGTTCCATTCATTCAATATGAAAGAGTATTATTTTGGTTTTTATACCATCACTCAAATAAATACACAGGAATTCAATTTAAAGATAGGCTTACTCAGGAACTGATAAAGAATAAAGAATATGGGTTTGATCCCTATGCGTTTAATCTTGATTTTGTAGTATCACGTGGTCTTGTTACAGAAGAGTTATTAATTTTTAATATGAGAAATTCATTGGCTCGTGTGTTTAAGGTAAAAAAAACAAATTATGCTTGCCAAGGAAAATATAAATTGAATGCAAATGAAATGAACAGTATTGCAGACCTAGAGGAATTAAAAGAAGCATTTAATGTATTTGCAGTACAATCATTTGGACTCGACCCAAATAAAATTATTCTTTTACACAGTATTGTAAAGGAACAAAGTTATCTCATTTTTAATTTATACCAATATGGAAAATTCAAAGAGTATCACAAAAATACTACTGAAATTAGTTTGGAAGATGGTGACTTTTAATGTTTTCAATACTAACAGATTTAGAAATCAATAAGCGTATAAAAGTAGCGTTAGATAAAGTTCCTCACTATTTAATTGTAGGTAATACAGGTACAGGAAAAACAACATTCTCTTTAACACTCTTAGGGAAGATAGGTAAATACTATCCAAACGCTGAACTTTACTTACTTGATTTTAAAGGCGACGATGCCTTTTTGCCATTCTCTGCATCTGCTAGATATTACACATATACAGATTGCGAAGATGGACTAGCAGAAGTACATGAAAGATTTTCAAAGCGTTTAAGTAAGGAAGATGAGAGTGAAAATCATATCATCATATTTTTTGACGAGCTAAGTAGTTTTTTAAATTACTTTGATAACAAAAAAGATAAAGAATTACAGCAAAGAAAAATAGCGGAAATGCTAATGATGGGACGTTCTAAAAATGTAAATGTTATTGTTTCATTGCAACGTCCGGATGCAGAACTATTAAAATTTGGTTCTCGTAATCAATTCACTTTTAAACTCGCTCTTGGGAACAATTCAAGTGAAACTCGTAAAATGGTCTTTCCAAGTAGTGATGTTGAATTTAAGCCATGTACACAAGGCTTTGGCTATGTATCACTGCATGATAATAGTCCAAAACAAATTGCTACACCTGTAATTAAAAAATATCACCTAATCAAAGAAGAAATTCAAAAGCTACTGTCAAACGGTACTCAAACAGATTTTTATGAATAGGTAAAGAAATTATTAAAATTATGTCCAAATGCTTTGAACGACATTAAAAGCTATAGCACCTAAAGAAATTTTGCTAGCTCGAGATAGTTATTTTTCTTTAGTGAAAGGAGAAGAAAAAATATGGCTACTTATCAATTATTTTTAGACAGGTTATTAACTACATCTGCTGAGCCTAGAACAAAATATGCTTATAAAGATGGTGAACGTACAGATAAAATTGAAGGCTATTCATATCGACTCATTGATGTGATTAATGGTGAAGTCCTTACAGTGACTATTCCACATAATAAAGAATTGCCTTCTGAAAGTTATGTAGAAGTGGTTAATGCTACTGGTACTCCTTATATTGCTAACAATCGGGCAACTTTAAGCGTAAAAGCTAAAGATATCGTTCTTGTTGATGAATAATAAATAAAACCTATGATTTCTCAGAACGCTGTGTCGTAGACGAAAAGCGTTCGAGAAATCATAGAGAGAAATAAGTGTCAATCTCAATAAAACATTGATATATCAGGGGGTGAGGGCTTGTTATCACCCCCAAAAATTAAAAGTGCCAGTGTTGCCGTAAAAAAGGATGATTCTTGAAATGGTAAAAGCAAAAAATATGATGTACGTGCAAGATATGGAACATTTGCCCTTTAAAAACCTAGAAACTCTTATCCACCATATTGAACAACATATTAAACCTAAAAAATATGCAGGGATATTACATGATAAAGATAAAAAAGAAGATGAAACATGCAAAAAGCCACATGTGCATATCATGATGCAATTTGAAAATGCCCGAAGCATTGATAATATTGCAAAACTATTAAACGATAAACCACAATACATTGAACAATGGAAAGGAGATTCTACAAATGGTTATTCCTATTTAATTCATGCAACACCTAATGCCCAAGATCAACATCAATATGACAGCAGTGAAGTTAAAGCAAATTTTGATTATAACGCATTCCTTCAAAATACTAAAAAGAGTATTCAATTCACAACGCATGGAAAAAGTGAATTAATCATCAAAAATCTATTAGATCAATTATATACTGGCGAAGTTACTAAAAAAGAAGTAGAAGAAATTCTTACAGGTTCACAATACGCCAAAGCAAAGACCAGAATTGAAAATGTATATCAAAAGCGCATGGAACGGTTGGCTGAAGAATGGAGGAAAAAAATGCGTGAAACAAATCAATCCATTGAAGTTATTTGGATTTATGGAGAATCGAGTGTAGGAAAAACAAGATTAGCAAAAGACTACGCATCACAGTTTGGTAGTAATTATTTTATTACTGGTTCAAATAAAGACCCTTTTCAGCATTATCAAGGACAAGAAAAGTTAATCATAGATGAACTTAGACCAAGCACTTTTCAGTATAGTGATTTATTAAAAATGCTTGACCCATTTAATGATGATGTAATGGGGGCAAGTCGATATTATGATAAGCCGTTAACTGCCAGTACAATTATTATCACCTCGCCATATAGTCCCAAAAATTTTTATTCAAAGATGGCACAAGATAATAAACAATTTGATTGGCGTACAGATTCTTTTAAACAATTGGCTAGGCGACTTGGTTTAGTATTATGTATGGATAAAACTTCAATGGGAATTGCTTTTTATGATGAAAAAGAAGATACCTTTTTTCTAGAAAAATCAAGTAAACAGCCTAATCCATATATAAATATTACTCAAAATGAGGTTAGATTAAGAAATGAAAAAGCAGAGAGCCTTTATAAAAAGATTAGTACGAGAAAAAAAGAAAAAGATGGATAAGAGCTTGCCAATAAGCCGACCAAAGCAAATATTGACAGAGCTCCTAATAGATTTCTAATCGTAGTATCTCATTTTTTTCTTAAAATGAAAAGGAAGATGGGGGAAACAAATCATGCTCGATACACCTTTAGTAAGTATACAAATTGATGATGATGAAATAGAACGGCAGATTCTCAAACAAATTGAGATAAAGATGAAGGATATAGGAAACAAAAAGCTATTTTATAGTCTTGATGATTTAATGCAAATCACTTCTTTTTCAAAAGGGCATATCATGAATACGTTCTTTCATGATAAACGATTTAAACATATCAGAAGGAGAGTCGGGCGTAAGTGGGTATTCCCTGTCGCAGATACAGATGAGTTTCTGAAAGCATGGATTAAAGAACAACCACATGAATAATGCTTGAATAAAAGGGGACAGTTTGCTATTTTAAATAGTATGTATGTAACTGTTCTCTTTTAATTTGAAAGGATTGAAAGGGAATATGTCTATTGAAACGAAAGAAGTAAAAACAGGTAAACGATACAGAGCAAATGTATACATGAAGGGGGAACGCTTAACAGGTTCTTGGCGAAAGCAAAAAAAAGAAGCAGAACAAGATGAGGTAGATTTTAAACATCAATTATTTTCAGGTTCTTATGTCAAAGAAACAAAGAAAACATTTGATGAATGCGCACAAATCTATTTTGATTTAACTGCACCTAAACACATGAATGCAAACACTATTTACGGTGAAAAGTGTTATTATGACAAACACATTAAACCAGTGTTTGGTGACCGTCAAATAGCTTCTATTAAACCGTATGAGGTACAAAAATTGTGGACGGAAAAAGAAGAAAGTCTTTCATCTTCCTCTATTACTCGAATGCATAATATCATGAATAAGGTTTTTAAGCAATTTGTAAAGTGGGATGAAATCAAGCGAAATCCTATGAGTAAAGTGGAAAAGCCGCGTATAAGGTATAAACGTACAGACGTATGGTCAAAAGAGGAAGTAAAGAAATTCTTAATGTGTGCGAAAGACTTTCAAACCTATATTGTTTTTTGGATCGCTCTAAATACCGGTATGCGACAAGGGGAAATATTAGCGTTACATTGGGATGATATAGACTTTGAAAGACAAGAAATACATGTAAAGTACAATCTCGACCGTATGACACAAAAAAGAGGAACACTGAAAACAGAGTCCTCTGAAAGAATTATTTATTTAACTGATTTGCAACTTGATGTATTGAAAAAGCATAAAAAAAGTCAAGACCCAAAAACAGACATTGTATGTTCTTCAACAGTTGGCACATATATAATGCCACGTAATATAAAAAGAGCAATGCAAACAATTTGTGATAATACAGGTCTCAAACAGATACGCTTTCATGATTTACGTCATACACATGGAACGCTATTTCTTAGTGTGACAAAAGATGTGAAAGCAACGCAAGAGCGGTTAGGTCATGCTGACGTTCGTATGACGTTAGAGCGCTATGTACATTCGTCAAATAAAGTACATCAAGAAACAGCAAATCAATACGCTGACTTTATGGGTGTGTGACTCGTCACTGATTCGTCATCGTAAGGGGGCAATCTGTGGAGACTGCCCTTTGAAACCCTTGCTGTGTAAATGATTCCGATTGGGCTCGAACCAACGACCTCTACCCTGTCAAGGTAGCGCTCTCCCAACTGAGCTACGGAATCGTATGTATAAATATATTATACAGCCAAATGATAGAGAAGGCAAGCTTATGATTGCATAACCCCCAAGTTCTAAGCTTCCTTATTGTCCAATTTTTAGAGAACTTACCAGGTAATCATAGGAAAGCATAGCTACCTCTAGTAGATTTTGGGAATGGTAGATTATATCCTTCCGTAAAGAATTCCATATTTCACTGGGTAATCAAGATTGCATTTTTCTCCTGTATCCATCCATATGCATGATGTTATACAATAGCGTTTCGCAAACCAAACTAATCACTAGCATAGTTAGACCATTTCATCTTATAATGAAATAAATTAATTATTTATTATTATTATTTGAATGCGTTTACCATTTTTGGATGCAAACGCGCAATGAGCAAGCATACAATTCGGGAAGCAGACGAAATTATTATGCCGAAAAAATGGGAAAATCATTGAACAAGAAAGCCACCTGAATCTAATGAAACAGCAAGGAATGTAGTATCGGCTTTATCAATAAAAGCATCAAGTGACAGTATAATCATTCAATGATAGACTATTCCTATACTATAAAAAAGGCTGAGGTGGGAAGCTTGCGCAGAAAAGGAAAAATGATTGAAAAAGAAATAAACAGTTCTTTTTTAGAGGAAACGATGACATTACAGATTTATCATCCTGAAACTTTCTCAGAGCTATATAAATATGAAATCTGTATTATGCAAGATGGGAAAGATTATTTTCAATTGGGAAGAATCGCCACTTTGAGTGATCTGCTTCATGATGAAAAAGAAATGCAAAACGTTGTTTTTGTTGGTATCCACTATAAAGATAAATATGATCGCAGAAAAAAATACCATCCATCCGGCGAACAGAATGAAGCCTATACAAATTTTCTTGTGCGTGAGGTGGTACCTTTCCTAGATGAATTCATCCCAACATACCATATGGGAAAAACGCGTTCTTTAATCGGTGATTCTTTAGCAGGAACGTTAGCATTAATGACAGCAATGAAATATCCTCATACATTTGGAAAGGTAGGTATGCAATCTCCTTATGTCGATGCTAACGTGTTAGCATTCCTAGAACAAGCTAAGCCTTTGCAGACATTGGACATTTACCACACGATTGGAACAAAGGAAACAGAAGTACAAATGAGTGATGGAAATACAGCTGATTTCTTAGGACCTAATCAAGAATTAAACCGGGCGTTAGAAGAAGCTGGAGCAACGTATACTTATCATGAACTAGAAGACGGTATTCATACTTGGAAATATTGGCAAGAGGATATGCGCCGTCTCCTTACAACATTATTTGATTAAAATTTCTATTTTTACTTTCTTTTGCTATACTTATGAAGATACAGTTATATATGGTTTATAGTAAACAACAATACACTAGGAGGTAGTATGAATGAAATACGGAATAGCTATTTTTCCTTCAAAAAATGTACAGGATCAAGCAAATGCATTAAGAAAGCGTTACGACCCAAGGTACTCTTTAATCCCTCCACATATTACTTTAAAGTATCCATTTGAAGCTGATTCTGAAAGGATAGATGAAGTTGTCCAGGCATTGCATAAAATTGCGAGCAATGCAGAGCCCTTCTATATCCATATTAACAGGGTTAGCACCTTTGAGCCGATAACAAACACCATTTATTTAAAAATTGAACCAATTGAACAATTAAAATTACTCAACGAACAGCTCCAAGAAGGTATCTTTGAAAATAATCAAAAGCATTCTTTTGTTCCGCATATTACAATTGCTCAAGACTTAGAGCATGATGAATTCTCTGACATTGTAGGAAGATTAAAGATGGAGGGATTTGAAATCAAGGATTATATCGACCGTTTTCAGTTATTATATGAATTAGATAATGGCTCATGGACGGTTTACGAAACATTTGTATTAGGAAAGGAATAGGACTCATGTTAGTAAAACATGCAACTGCCCAAAATGAATTAGAAGCAGTATATCAAATTCGGACAGAGGTATTTGTACAAGAACAAAAGGTACCGCCAAAAGAAGAATTAGATGAATTTGATAAAACAGCCACCCATTTTATAGCCTACGATGGAGAATTACCTGTGGCTGCAGGCCGTCTTCGGTTTACGCAGGGTGGATATGGTAAATTAGAACGGATCTGTGTACTAAAATCACAGCGCGGAAAATCTATCGGCAAACAATTAATGTTAAAAATGGAAGAAGAAATCAAAAAACAGCATTTTAATAAAGCGAAGTTAAACGCGCAAATACAAGCAGTAGATTTTTATCAAAAGTTGGGGTATGAAGTCACATCGGATGAATTTATAGATGCCGGGATTCCTCACGTAACCATGGTTAAGCACTTATAATACAAGACAACAAAGACCCTTACCTCTTATGGTAAGGGTCTTTTCCAATCTAACTTTTTTGAATTCCCACTAAAAGTATATTCGTTTCTTTCCTCTTTTAGATACATCTTTTATACACAACGACACACACTATAAAAGACCGTGTCATTGATAAAGGAGCGTATCATTAATGTCTAGTTATACAAGTATGTTTGTGGAAGTTATCTTCGGTTTTTTTGCTTTATTTATAATTACAAAAATATTAGGGAAAACGCAAATTTCACAGATTACACCATTTGATTTTATTTCTGCCTTAATACTGGGAGAATTAGTTGGTAATGCTCTATTTGACCCCAATGCTGGAATACCTGAAATAGCATTTGTCATCGTGCTTTATGGCATTCTTATGTATGTTATTGAAATTATTTCACAAAAGTATAAGCGAACAAGACATATGCTTGAAGGAAGTCCGACCATTATTATCCATCGCGGGAAACTTATCCGTGATATGATGAAAAAAACCAAGTTGGATATTAATCAGCTGCAACATCTTTTGCGGGAAAAAGATGTATTTTCTATTAGTGAAGTAGAATTTGCCGTTTTAGAAGCTAATGGTACTGTGTCTGTTCTTAAAAAGACAGACTATCAGACACCTACTCGAAAGGATTTAAAATTATCCCCTCAAGAAGTAGCTTTACCAATCACATTAATTAATGATGGAGAGGTTATTAAGGATAATATGGAAGAAAAAAACCTTCCTATGTCATGGTTAGAGGAATCTATTCGTGAACAGGGATACAAAGATGTTTCTGAGATTTTTTATGCAGAATACACAAAAGGAAACCCTTTATTTATTCTCCCCTTCTTTAATCGGGAGCACCAAAAATTTAAAGATATTGATTAAGCTTGTTCTAGTGAGAAAAGAAGCATTCCTTGTTTATACGAAAAGGAATGCTTCTAGATGTATTTATTAATATGTCTTCCCTTACCCGTAATTAAGGAAGCATCTAATGGTAAGTCTATTGGCTTTCGAAGCTCAGGTCTGTTACGATAATAACGGTCATACGTCGCACTTAACTCCTGATGCCTCCGATCGAGTTGCACTTTAAAGGAACCTTCTATATAATGCTCTTTTTTCTGCGCAGGCTGTATTCTTTGCTGATAATCAGCATACTGTGAAGATTGAATCGGAAGAATATACCCCATGTTCTGCCCCTCCCTCTCTATTCCTTATATATATCCCGTCACGCGAATAAGAAACCGTTTTATTTATTATTATATACATATTTTTTATTTTGTATAGTCAGAATTATATTTTTATTTAAATAGTCATTCATCAGACCCTACACACGCCCACACCAACGTGGTAAAGACACATATCCTATAAGGAAAGAAAATTCAAATTGTGAAAGGAGCAATTTCTCATGGGTTGTGGAAAAAATTACGATACCGGAAGTTGTGTTGCAGATATTTTAAAAGACATTGTTGATGCTCAAAATGATATTGTAGAAAATTGCTGTGATACGAGCTGTGAACAATCAATTAACGACCTCTTATGCAAAAATGAAATAAGCAACGACTTAGACACTGTACCTGTTATTTTATACTGTAAAGATTGCAAACCTTTTAAAGGCTTCGGTACAACAAAAGGTCATCATAACAAATTAAATCCAATCTTATCCAGCTTTGTATTCCGGGTAAAAAAAGTAGATAAAAACAATTGTGCTATTCTCGAATTATTACTCAGCGACGGAGAAAACTGTACGTTTGATCATATGAAAGATCCAACTGATCAAAATACAGAAGACTTGGAAGCAACAGGTATTTGTATCACAGTAGACTTAGATTGCTTTTGCCATGTTACCTGCTTACCAGCAATTAGAGCATTTCATTAAAATAGTTTCATGGATACAAAAAGACACCATTCAGGATTTCTCTCCTGAATGGTGTCTTTTAAAATCCTAACAATTGAATATTTTCAACATCATTAACCGCAATCTCTATCCTGTTTTTTCGATTATTTACTTGAAGAAAAAGGGTATCCTGCTTCTTTTCACGAATCACTCCCCGATATTTTTTCTTTGAAGTTGTTATCACTTCACATCTTACTGGTGGAGCAAACTCGGATCGGTTCGTTAAATAATCTACTTTTTCCGTAATCGTCATTTCCATAAACTTCTTTTTACTTGATTGTTGCTTCGAGAATCTAGAATCATCTTCAGCAAGTCCTTTTTTGTCTTTTGGCTGTGTTTTTCTCATGGATTGGACTTGTTGTAAGTCTTTTTGTTTTGTTTTTCTATAGTCACCAACATAACTTTCTTGCATAGGTGCTAAAGATTCTTTTAGCTGAGGCTGGCTAATGTAAAGTAAAGGAGCTTGCGCTTTTTTTTTATTGGTCATTGGTCATACACCCCTTCTTGGCTTATCTTGTATAGTGTATGAACCTAGAATTTGTTTTGTGTCACTCCAATTTTATTCGAATTATTAAATTAAATAACTCATAAATGCAGTCGCCATCCCGAAATAAATTAATGTAGAAATAAGATCATTAATCGTCGTGATAAAGGGTCCTGATGCCACTGCCGGGTCAATATTTAAACGATTCATCAGCATCGGAATGAGCGCACCTGCTAATGTAGCTACGAGAAGAGACCCCATAATGGATAAGCCTAGAAGAATGCCTAAATAAATATTGCCTTGCCATATATAAATAATAGCGGCAAGAATAATTCCACAGAATAATCCATTGATTAATCCAGTCAACGCTTCCCTTCCTAGAAGCTTCCATTTACCAGTGTTTTCGAACTCGCCCGTGGCCATTCCTCGTACAGATACTGCAAGCGCTTGGGTTCCGGAATTACCCGCTGTTCCTCCAATTAAAGGGATGAAAGCAGCCAAAATAGCTACTTGCTCCAATGTTTCTTCAAAACTCGCTATTAAAGTAGCGGTCAGCATACCAAGAATTAGTAAGATAACTAGCCAAGGAAGTCTTTTTCTAGCGGAACGGATTGCCGTATCGTCCTTAATATCCGTATTGGACATCGCTGCTAATTTGGAGTAATCCTCACTCGCCTCTTCTTCCATAACATCCAAAATATCATCAACCGTAATAATACCTAGAAGATGATCTTGAAAATCAACAACCGGAAGCGCAAGAAAGTCATAATCTCTAAACATCTGCGCAACATCTTCCTGGTCTTTCGCAACAGAAACAGCGACAACTTTAGTGCTCATCACATCTTTAATCAATGTTTTATTATCAGCAATAATTAAATCTCTAATAGATATAACACCTACTAAACGTTTGTTATTATCAAGTACAAATAGGTAATAAATTGTTTCTGCATCTGGAGCTTCTTTTTTTAATTGCAGCATGGTTTCTTCCACCGTTTGATTCTCAAAAAGTACAACATACTCAGTGGTCATGATACTACCAGCTGTTTTTTCCTCATAATGGAGGAGCTGCTTAATCTCATTAGCAGATTCCTTACCCATGATGGTTAGGTAACTTACGACCTTTTCTTTATCCAGTTCATTTAAAATATCAACAGCATCATCGGCAGGCATTTCTGAAAAAATCATTGCAGCATATCTCGGATCCATCTCCTCAAAAAACTCCAGGACAACGTCTAAATCAATATTTATGAGTATCTCGGACATTTCTTCAGGAGATAAATACGTGTATATCTGCACTCTTCTTTCTTCACTCTGCTGTTCGAAAAATACGGACTGATCATATGGATGAATTTCCAGAAATTCGTCACGAAATGCCTCCATATTTTCACCTTCTAGTGCAGCTTGGACTTTATCGATATGTTCATTAAACTGCTCTTCATATTGCACATCATATATATCCTTTTTCATTCCAAATCCTCCTTCCTTATTACCGATTCCTTATTCTTACACATCCTTCCCTATTTTACAAGATGCAAAACAAATAGCAAGCCTTATCAATAATCCTCACATCCTCATTTACAAACGCAGTTCAAGCTCGATACCAATGAAATGGGCATCTATTTAATATAATTGCTTATTATAAGAAAAGGTATTTTGATTATAATAGGAATAAGTCCTTCTATTACAAATTGAGGAGGTTACATATGTCGTTCGATATTATAGGTGATGTGCATGGCTGTATCGATGAATTAAACGAACTTATTCAAAAACTTGGCTATACGAAAAAGAAGGGGAAGTATATACCCCCTTCTGGCAGAAAACTTATATTCCTTGGCGATATCACAGATCGCGGACCAAATTCCATAGCAGTTATCGAGCTCGTCTATCAGCTCGTTATGGAGCAGAAAATAGCCGAGTACATTCCAGGTAATCATTGTAATAAGCTGTATCGCTTTTTTTCGGGTAATAATGTTCAACAAAAACATGGTTTAGAAACTACCGTTGCAGAGTGGAAACATTTAAAAGTACAAGAACAAATCCAGATGAAAGAAAAATTTATGTCTTTATATGAAGCAGCGCCATTATACTTACATTTTAAAGAAGAAAATCTGGTCATTGCCCATGCAGGAATCAAGGAAAGTTTCATAGGAATGACTACGGGGCGGGTCAAATCATTTGTGCTTTACGGTGATACGACTGGGCAAACCGATGAACAAGGAAGGCCAATTAGACGTGACTGGGCAAGAAATTACCAGGGAAAAGCATGGATTATCTATGGACACACACCAGTTTTAGAACCAAGAAAAGTCAACCGTACCATCAATATAGATACTGGCTGTGTCTTTGGTAATAAATTAACAGCGCTGCAATTCCCTGAACAAAATTTTGTCTCTGTCATATCCAAGCAGCCTTTTCTCCCCAATCGATTCACGACCTTTAATAAAGATTAACAAAGTGCTTTCATACACGCCATTATATCTTCAGGTCGTTCACACGTTAGTTTAATCCTTCTTTTTAGAAAAGGGTGCTCCCATTCGATATAGGCGCAATGCAAAGCTTGCCGGGGAATAAAGGATTTCTCTCCTCCATATAGGTCATCCCCAAGCAGGGGATGGCCTATATGACTAAAATGAACACGTATTTGATGAGTTCGTCCGGTTTCTAATTGGATACGTAATAAAGAAGCATTGGAAAAAGTAGCTATCGTTTTATAATAAGTTACTGCCCTTTTTCCAGTTGTCCAGTTAACTTCTCTTTCAATAATAGAGGTAGTTTTTCGGCTAATTGGAGCAGAGATCGTCCCCTCTTCTGGCTCCACTACTCCTGTTACTAGCGCTTCATACATACGATGAATGCCATTTCGCTTTTGGTTTTCTGCTAACAATGAATGGACGTATCGATTTTTGGCAACCAAAACAAGGCCAGACGTATTAGCATCTAACCTTGTTACAATATGGACAGTAGCCGGATGATTCTCTTGCTGATAATACCAAGCAATACCGTTCGCTAATGTATCTACACGATCCGTCATAGATGGCATGGAAGCTTGGCCTGCAGGCTTATTCAAAACTAAATGATCCTCGTCTTCATAGACAATATCTAGATTCATTTCCGTCGCGGTAATGCTGCTGCTTTGCACTTCATCAGGAAAAATAACCGTTAACTGATCACCTGTCTCTAATATATTTGATACATAACAGAAATCATTATTAATCATCATGCTGCCGCCATCTTGTTTTATGCTTGTTAATAACCTTCTTGAAAAGCCTTGCTTCTGTTGCAAGAAATCTTTAACGGTTTGTTGAGAACTCTCTTGATCAATGATCCAGCTTTTTTGTATGCCTGCAGCCACTTAATCCACCTCAGTAACAAAAGAATCACGGACACGATGCCAGAAAGGAAACTGCCGGAAACGCGCAAAACGAATTTTTTCATTTGCCACACGACATTGAATTGATTTTACTTCATGATAATTTTTAGTAAAGTGATCAATTTGGATCAAAAAGGAGTTATCAACCATTGGTTTTAAGAAGCAGGTATGATGTTTGGGCAGGACCAATGGCGACCCAATTGTTCGGAAAACACGGTTATTAATCGAAGCATTCTCTGTGATCTGGATTGCTTCCAAAGACGGGTGAATAATAGCTCCACCAAGTGCTTTATTATAAGCAGTACTCCCAGATGGAGTAGAAATACATATCCCATCGCCTCGGAATGTTTCAAAGTGTTCTCCTTTTAATTCCACATCTAAGACAACAGACGAGCCATCTCCTGTTTTTATCATAGCTTCGTTTAAAGCAAGATGCCTATCCTCTTTTTTACCTAAATCATCCCGAATAATCACTTCCATCAATGGATATTCCACTGTTTGAAATGGTGTTCTTGCAATTTCAATCAACAGCTTCTCTACCTCATCTTGTGTCCAATCCGTATAAAAACCTAAATGTCCTGTATGAACACCAATAAAGGCTGTCTCTTTCAAGCGATGAACATAACGGTGAAACGCTTCTAAAAAAGTCCCGTCGCCACCCACAGATATAACTAAATCAGGTGTTTCTTTATCATATTCTAATCCGAAAGACACCAGATATTCCCGCATCCTATTTTTTATTTTGTCCGAACGCGCGTCTCCTCTGGAAACTATTTTAAACTTCATTCCATTTTCCCATCCTTTTATCTATGATTTCCGATGAAAAACACGTTGAGCTTCATGGATTTCGCTTCTTATTTTAGACATTTCTTCATCTAATTTAAATGCAGCCTCTGCAGCTTTTTGTAAACGTAATTTAACCTCTGCAGGTAACTTTCCTTCATATTTATAATTCAAAGAATGCTCATTGGTAGCCCAAAAGTTCATCGCGAGTGTACGTATTTGAATCTCAGCCAGGACAATAATCTTCCCTCGCACAGTTTCTACTGGATATTCGATAATCATGTGATAAGATCGATAACCACTATCCTTCTTATCAAAAACATAATCTTTTTCTTCAATAATTTGAAAATCACTGCGTTTCCGAAGCATCTCAGCAATACGGTAAATGTCATCAACAAATTGACAAACGACTCTTATCCCTGCAATGTCCTGTAATTTATCTAAATTCTCAAGAGGTATCTGCCGTTCCCGGGCCTTTTCTATAATGCTAGGTATTGGTTTTACTCTTCCTGTTACAAATTCAATTGGTGAATTACTGGATTCCCTCTCATACTCAGAACGAATCCCCTTTAACTTTACCTTTAATTCTTCCACTGCCTGTTTATAAGGCGCTAATATTTTTCCCCAGTCCATCCAACATCACCCTATATGTATACTAATAATATCTCCTTTATTTTATCACAGAGTCGCTATTGTACAAAGGAAAGAGGGATTTCAAAGAGGCGCTTCCGTAAATAACAGCTGATTATCGTTAAAAACAAAGCTCTCTGGGCGATATAAGTTTTTATTAAAAAGTAGTTTTCACTGGATTTTGTTTAGAATACTTTATATTAGGTTTCAAAATCAACAACTTTAGGTACTAACAAAATAGGGTATTGTTATTTCGCTGTAATCATGTGCTGAATTGACACTATCTCGTTGTTGAGTAAGTAATAAAGCCAAACAGCGTGAACACTGCTTGGCTTTTATTTTTCTTTATCCGATTCTTTTTAAAATCAACTAATCGACCCATGCGGATCAATCACAAACTTTCTAGCGACTCCGCTGTCAAAGTCACTATAGCCCCGCGGTGCATCATCTAAACCAATGACTGTCGCGTTCACTGCTTTAGCAATCTGTGCCTTACCAGAAAGAATTGATTTCATGAGCATACGGTTGTATTTCATCGCTGGCGTTTGGCCAGTTACAAAGGTATGCGCTTTCGCCCAGCCTTGACCAAATCTCACTTTTAAAGAACCTAATTGCGCATCTTTATCAGCTGCTCCAGGGTCTTCCGTAACATATAGACCTGGAATTCCAAGTTTACCGCCAGCTTGAGTTACATCCATAATGGCGTTTAGTACAGCAGCTGGTTGTTCTTCTGCATTTTCTCCATGCTCAGAGGCTTCAAAACCAACTGCGTCAATTGCACAGTCAACTTCTGGAACGCCAAGAATTTGCTCAATTTGTTCACCCAAGCGATCATGTTTTTTAAGGTTCACTGTTTCACAGCCAAAGCTACTTGCCTGCTTTAGTCGTTCTTCATTTAAATCACCTACAATAACAGCTGATGCTCCTAGCAATTGAGCGGCATGCGCAGCCGCTAACCCGACAGGGCCAGCCCCAGCCACATAAACGGTTGACCCTGTTCTTACACCAGCTGTATACGCACCGTGATAGCCTGTAGGAAAAATATCCGATAACATGGTGAGATCTAAAATCTTTTCCATCGCTTTGTCTTTATCCGGAAAAACAAGTAGTTGAAAATCTGCATATGGTACCATAACATATTCAGATTGTCCTCCTACCCATCCTCCCATATCAACGTAACCGTAAGCAGCTCCTGGCCTATCAGGATTGACATTGGTACATATGTGAGTTTTCTGTTCACGACACATAACGCAGCGACCACATGCTATATTGAATGGAACAGATACAAGATCACCCTTTTTTATAAACTCTACATCTCTTCCAACTTCTATAACTTCTCCTGTTATTTCATGACCTAAAACAAGACCTTCTGGCGCTGTGGTACGACCACGCACCATATGTTGATCACTACCGCATATATTAGTAGTAACAACTTTCAGAATCACACCATGTTCACATTTCCGACCAACGTTTGAAGCAGGAACGCCTGGTCCATCTTTTAAAACCAAGTCAGGATAACCAATGTCCTGAACTGCAACACTACCCGTCCCAGTGTAAACTACGCCTCGATTCCCTGCCATTATAGCCCTCCTCAAATAGTAAGTAATAGTTATTTGATTTTTTCTAACTCAAGTTCTTCAAATGCTTTAATACCTGCTTCTGCTACTCGGATATCATTGGGAACACTGCTTCCACTAACACCAATAGCACCTGCTACCTTCCCTTCTTTTTCGAGAGGAATACCGCCACCAAAGAAAACCAGACGCCCCTAGTTTGTCGTATTAATAGAAAGGATTCTTAAAAGTATTGCATTGTTAGTGATTCAATATATAGGTATAAGCTTCTTCTCAATTATCAAGCCCCTTATGTTGAGAGTACATTGACTGCTAATTGTGGAAATCGCTTCCCAAACATTATTATAGATCCTCATCCATTACGCTTCGTATTGCAATATTCTCAGTTAAAGATAATAAATTAATAACTGTGACGTTCTCCCCGCGGTTTATTTAATATAGAAATCTAAAAAATCATTTGGTGCGTTGTCCCTCCTTTTTTTTATTAACATACTATAATCCTTCATCAACGTCAACAATGAAAATTAAAAATTCCATAAATTCAAATATGTCAAAAATCTCATGATATAATAACGTTTTTTCAGTATAGTCAAAGTATGCTTCAAATTATGAAGTAATACCTTTTTATTCGGTTTTACATGTTAGAGGTGGTAATTTGAATTTATTTACAAAAACATTTAGGCACCCTAAAGGAGCAATACTGTAACCTATAGTTGAATCAATGAACACATATGGTAATAAAACTAGCGGTTGTTTGTATCAAAATTACATCTAATAAACCACGGTAGAATAGTTTGTCTAATAGTTATTTTTTGCAAAGCTTATCCATACACGCCATAATAGAGATAATCTATATTTAGAACTGGAGAATGATGCTGATGAGCCAAGAAGTAGAAATTGAATTTAAAAACCTGTTAACAAATCAGGAATATAATCAATTATCTGAGGAATTATTTTCTCAGGCGGAGACAATCGAACAAACGAATTATTACTTTGAAACGGCGTCCTTCGATTTAAAAGCAAATCGTTCTGCATTACGAATACGAAAAAAGAATGGGACATATACATTAACATTAAAAGAACCACATCCAGATGGATTATTAGAGACGCATGACCTACTTACGGAAGCTGAATTTCTCTCTTGGACTTCCGGTAAACCGACAGAAGTTCCAAATGTAACCAGGCAATTAAAACAAATGTCTATTGATGTATCCACACTGAATTATTTAGGAAACATGACTACCTTTCGAAAAGAAATGCCCTACCAGGATACATTAATTGTTTTAGATAAGAGTATTTATTTAAATACGGAGGATGCCGAACTAGAATTAGAAGCACCTTCTAGGAAATATGGGGAAAAAGTATTTAAAAACTTATTAGCAAACTATCAAATTACTGTTCGAGAAGCCCCAGCTAAAATAGCCCGTTTTTTTAATCAAAAACAAAAAACGTCCTTATAGGATAAACGTCCTCTCACCGGAAAAATATCTATACTTATTATTTGCAGTTACAATATTCACGGAGCCAGGTGCGGTTGTGTTTAAAATTAGAATTATTTCTGATGAGTTGGTAAAATTTAATTATCTATGAAAAAATTGACCCGTGCATCATGGACTTCGTTGGTACAGATTATTTGATGAAGTGAAGTCATGTTGCTACAATACTAGTATAAGGAGCTATTTAATGAAGCAAAGTGAAACGCAAACCGTTTATAGTGGAATTGGCGGTTATGAAAAAATTGAACAGATTGTAGACACATTCTATGGCCACGTTGAACAAAATCCTATCCTTCGGCCGCTATTTCCAGATGATTTTACAGAAACAAGACATAAACAAAAACTATTTCTCACACAATTTTTTGGGGGACCCAGGCTTTATGAAGCAGAACGCGGACACCCGATGTTAAGAAGAAGGCATCTTCCTTTTCCAATAACTCCAAGTGCTAGAGATGCCTGGTTAAGTTGTATGCATCTAGCATTAGTAGAGAATCAAATAGAAGACCCTTATTATACAGAAATGATGGAACGTTTGACACTAACAGCAAATCATATGATGAACACCCCTGAATCTTAGAAAGGAGCATTCAAAATGAATGGGAATCAACAAGAACTATCATCTTCAAATCAAATAGACACTTCCTTTAACTACATGCAATATGTCCAAAAGCCGATTGAAATGTATGTTTTTATTGATCCATTGTGTTCTGAATGCTGGGCGCTTGAGCCCTATCTAAAGAAATTATATGTTGAATACGGACGCTTTTTTACAATTACGCATGTAATTAGCGGACAACTAACCGCTTTAAATCCGAACAGCTTAAATAAAACAAAACAAAGTAAACAGTCCGGATTATCATCTTTTACTTTAAACCATGAAAATCTTGACTATCCATGGGTTCCTGCCCTAGCAATTAAAGCAGCCGAACTGCAAGGAAAAAAGGCAGGAAAACAATTTATCCGTAAGATTCAAGAAACATTGTTTTTTAATAAACAGAATATCTGCAATGAAGATGTTTTAATACAATGTGCCTCTGACGCAGCTTTAGACGTAGAAGAATTTCAAAAAGATCTATTCTGCGATACTTCTAAACGCGCTCTGCAATGCGATTTAAAACTTGCGCGCGAGATGGAAGTGGATTATACACCTACGATTGTCCTCTTTAATCACGAAGTAGAGGATGAGGGAGTAAAGCTTTCTGGTCTTTATCCGTATGATATATATGAATTTGTTCTCAAAGAGATTTTACAACGGACACCGATTCCGTCTGTCAAACCATCCTTAATAACTTATTTACAGCTACAGCAAACTGTAGGAACGGAAGAAGTTTCTGTTATTTATGATTGGTCCATTGATAAAACAGAGAAAGAACTGAAAAAACTGCAGTTCCAGCAAATCGTCGAAAGAGTATCTGAAAACAACGAATCCTGTTGGAGATATCTTGGCGGCACGTTAGAGGAAAAAAGCAAATCCTTCTTATAGTCTGTGCCGGCAAATTATTAATTATCAAGAATACACAATCTCTCTTTTGAGATACTAGAAAAAACTACCGATTCTTTTTTCCGGATCGGTAGTTTTTTCATGCTTGTTCGATTAAAATTTCCTCTATATTTAAAAGTTCCGGGGGGCAAATTTGTATCAGTCGTCGGTTTATCGGGCGCTGGTAAATCTACACTGCTTCGTTTGATAAACCGTCTCATTGGGTACTGTCAATAAGTATGTGTAAATCCCCAGGTAGTGCGCCGGTTTTACATGGAGTGGTGGGCATGGTAGCCTTCGTGGTAAGGTCAACACTTTTTTTCATAGTTGGGGCTTGGCCTATGAACCATGCCCACAGGGGCTCCATGTCAAACCTCTTCCATCTAAAACCTTATCATAGCTAGTAAGGTAAGGATTACCAATAGTTAATCATTTATTTAGTTGTTATTTTCTTTCCATATCTTTCATCAAACATTTTTTGAACCTCTGATTTAGCTGATAGAAACTCTGTAATCCCTCTTTTGTTCCATTTCTCGTTGTAGTCTATCGCTACCAAGTAAACGATTTTTTCTACAGCTTTTTCGTTTGGTAAACTGTTCATTGTTTTTGTGCGTTTTTTTATCTCTTTCATGGTGCGTTCTATGGTGTTTGTCGTATAAATTTGAGGACG
>NZ_BORO01000005.1 GCF_018333215.1 Oceanobacillus sp. J11TS1
TACGGGGAGTAGGTAAGAAACGAGCTAATTTTCAGACACCTTCCCCGGGTACCCGGGGAAGGTGTCTGAAAATACATCCCAATAGAGAGGATACCCTATTAATTTACACAAACTTATTGACAGTACCGCGCATCAAAAGGAATTGGCAGAGAGATTGCTAAAGAAATTGCTGCCCATGGAGGTATACCTATTGTAATTGCAAGATCTAGTGACTTACTAGAAAAACTAGCCGATGAAATAGAGGAAAATAATGGTGCCTGTAAAGTCTATCCAATTGAGAAATTTTCAAAGGAAGCCATTGAAGAACAAATTAATGAAATAATTGAAAAAGAGAAACGCATTCATGGTTTAATTAACAATGCAGGATTTGGCGTATTTGATTCGATAGCAGAATTGCATATAGAAGACATAGAGGAAATGTTTCAAGTGAATGTTTTATCTGGTATTCAATATACACAAGCGTTTCTGCCGCATTTTCTGCAATTTAAGGGAAGATCTCATATTATAAATATTGTTTCTCAAGCGGCCAAGTTGCCAACTCCTAAATCGGCAGGTTATGTTGCTTCTAAACAAGCCATGCTTGGTTTTACAGATGTACTGAGACAGGAAACAAGGGAAAGTAATCTTGTTGTTACTGCAGTGAATCTGGGTCCGGTTAAAACGAGCTTCTTTGAGACTGCTGATAAAAGTGGTACTTATCAGCAAAATGTGGAAAAGTATATGCTCCAGCCTAAAAAAGTAGCTTCTAAAGTCGTTCAATCTCTATTTACCAGGAGAAGAGAGATTAATATGCCTTGGTGGATGGAAATAGGGAGTATATTTTATCGTTTATTTCCTGGGTTAATGGAAAGCCTTTTGAAATCGCAATTTAATAAAAAATAAGGATAATGGACCTGCTAAGTTAATTTCGACCATTTGATTTTGGATGAACCAAAAGAGGTTGAGACAAAAATGATTTTTATCCAGCAACTTCCGAACATCATTTGTGCGAATATACGCTTAAGAAATATACGCGGCTTTCTCGCAGGAATCTACGTATGTTTTCTACGCGCTAATAGCATATTGTTCGGGTTCTAGACAAAACACTTTGCTTTTTGTCCCAATCTCTATGATAAAACTTTATCTAATTCAAGCATCTTCAATAACCTTTGACTTTGCTTTTGGGGATCTTTCTAAACAGTAAGACCATCTATAAAACTTCCCATCACAGATTTAAATACTAGTACAGCTATAATAAAGCCAACAATAATAATGATACTAGCTGCGAGTTTGCCTTTCTCCTGGGTAGATTTTGATTTATCACTATTCAATGATCTTTTTTTTACGAGCATTGCTACCAATCCGAAAGGAAGAAAAGCAATTAAAAATAAAATACACGCGATAAATATTCCTGCAATTAAAGCCAAGACGCCACTTCCTCCTAAATAATAATTTCTTAATAAGCGGTATAATTATACACTATTTCCTACTTATTTTTAATAAGAGATATTTTATAGGAGGATAAAAAGGACCAACTGGCTAAAGTTTCAAGCGCCGTAAAACGACAAAGGAGTTCTTAGTAAAAGTTCTTGTTCTCCATGTTTTGTTTATACTAATAGAAATAATGCTTGTATGAAGCAGCTTGATTATAATGATTTTTATACCTTTTATTAACGATGCGCTTCATATTGAGAAGCTTTTGTTAGCTGCTGTAAGATAGGGTAAGCAGCGTCAGCAATTTCATTGATGGATTGGTGGACTGCAATATTTTGTTCTAATTGCTCTAAAGAACCTGCCCCAAAAACAGTTGATGTAATCGCAGGATGATTTGCCACGTAATACATAGCTAATTGCTGTAACGAACTGTCTGGAATAGCTTGTTCAATTTCATAGTAAAGCGATTTTAACTCATTATAAGAATAATCCAGATAGCCTTCATGACCTTTTTTATCTAAGACCTCATCAGCCTTATTACTTAACAAACCTTTCGCAAGCGGTCCGCGTGCAACGACACTGATTTGATTTTCCTCTGTAATAGGTAAAATCGCCTCTTCTGGCCGGCGGTCTAAGAGACTATATTGTGTCATTAGCACATCAATCGAAGAGCGGATTGCATATTCACGAACGACATTTGGACGAACAGAAGAAATTCCATATGCACGAATAAGACCATCCTTTTTTAATTCTTCAAATGCTTCTATGGTTTCGTTAATGGGATCCTCCAATGTCCCACCATGAAGCATATAGACATCAATATAGTCTGTATTTAATCTTTTCAAACTATGACGGACAGCTTCATGGATATACTTTTTCGATGGATCCCAAAACCAATCTCCCTTACCTTCTTGGAAATGATTCCCTACTTTTGTAGTAATGACGACCTCAGATCTACGGTGTTTAATGGCTTCTCCAACAATCTTTTCATTCTCCCCAAAATTATAGAGATCTGCCGTATCTAAATGATTAATGCCTTTATCTAAAGCATAATCAATCATTTTCTTTCCGTGTTGAACGTTTGTTCCCAAGGACATGCAGCCAAGTGTTAAATCAGAAATTTCAATATCGCTTTTACCAAGCTGACGTTTTTTCATTTTAATTCCTCCTGTCTATTTCCTATGCATATATTGTAGAGGGAGAGCGTAAAGAATACAATTAATAACTTGTAACACGTAAGTTTTCTCTTATCTCCAGAAAATATAATAATATTTTGGAATAAATATGTAAAAACTTAAAACGAATAAGAAGAAAAATAGGAATTTCCTTGCTACAATGAAGTAGAGCAATTAGAAGGAATCAAAAATGAAAAGGTGGACGAACAGATATGCAATTTGAAGAAAAAACAGTAGCCTCTAAACAAATTTTTTCAGGAAAAATTATAGATCTTCAGGTGGACGAAGTTAAACTTCCTAATGGAGAAACTGCAGAGAGAGAACTTGTCTATCATCCTGGTGCAGTAGCAATTATTCCAATTACAGAAGATAATAAAATTGTTCTTGTGGAGCAGTATCGAAAACCATTAGAAAGAACATTGATTGAAATTCCGGCAGGGAAACTCGAAAAGAATGAAAACCCATTAACTGCAGCGGTACGTGAACTAGAAGAAGAAACGGGGTATACGACTACAAATTTATCTCAAGTTACTTCATTTTATACCTCTCCGGGATTTGCGAATGAAAAAGTTTATGTTTATATTACGAATGATTTAATTAAAATGGAAAACCCGCCCGCTGGTGATGACGATGAATTTGTTCAAATTATGGAAGTGACGTTAGATGAGGCAAAAGACCTTGTGGAAGAAGGGCGTATTCAAGATGCGAAAACAAACTATGCAATTCTCTATTTACATGCCTTAAACAAATAAGAAAGAAGAAGGGCAGTAAGAGAAAATGATATAGGTGATATTCTATATGCTCTATCAATAGACAAAAAATTAATAGGTATGTTTTAAATGGGATTCTCATAGATTGAAATATAGGAAATATAGTCAGGAGGATCCGAATGTATAATACCTCTCATAATTTGTTGATCGAGCATATTAGACGGCATACTACCATTTATGTATTTACAACCATTCTTTTTCTAACAGGTATCGTGTTTGGGGCTATTTTAGTGAATAGTATGGATTTTGTGCAAAGACAAAATCTATTCTTTTACTTAGAACGGTTCTTTACACAGCAAACAAATGATGGGGAAGTTATTCATCGACAAGATGTTTTCATTCAAAGTCTTCTTTATCATGTGAAGTACCTTTCTTTTATGCTTTTACTAGCGCTAAGTATGATTGGGCTGCCAATTATTTGGATTATGTTATTTATGAAAGGATTTGTTGTTGGTTTTTCGGTTGGTTTTATGGTTAATCAATTAGGGGGACAAGGATTGCTTTTATCAGCTATATCGATTGCTCCTCAAAATCTATTGATTATTCCGATATATATCATTGCTGGCAGTGTTGCCATGATATTTTCAATGGGATTATGGCAGAAGTTATTTTTAAAGCACCACCACCAGCAAGTGTTACCTCCTTTTATCAGGCTGGTTATTACTTTTGTTATTTTAATGATTTTTACAGCTCTGGCAGCATTAATGGAAGCTTACTTGTCCAATACACTAATGATTGAATGGATTGAAAGATACGAGGGATAGCTCTTTGTTTTATTATCCTCTAGGAAGAAATGTTGTCCTCCCTGTATATCGTCTTCTTAAAACTTGCTAAGAGAGTTTCTTGCATTATATAATAATTGATATTACTTTATAATTATTATTAATAATAATTGAGAATACTCTTTGACACACGATAGATAGATGCATATAATGAAGATGTAAAGTGAGGGAGGCGACTATCCATGGAACACCGGATTGAAAAAATAAAAAAACAGCTACATTCGCATAGCTACAAATTAACTCCCCAAAGGGAAGCTACGGTTCGAGTGCTTCTTGAAAGAGAGGAAGATCACTTAAGTGCTGAGGACGTTTATCTTCTTGTAAAGGAGAAATCACCAGAAATTGGTTTGGCAACCGTTTATCGTACATTAGAATTATTATCTGAACTTAAAATAGTAGACAAAATTAATTTTGGCGATGGTGTATCACGATATGACCTGCGTAAAGAAGGTGCTAAACACTTTCACCATCATCTCGTATGTATTGAATGTGGTTCTGTAGAAGAAATTGAGAATGATTTATTAGGTGAAGTAGAACAAATTGTTGAGAATGATTGGGGCTTTGAGGTAAAAGACCACCGATTAACTTTTCATGGAATTTGTCGCCAATGTCAAAAAGTTGTTGTAAAAGAGGATGTTCAAAAAGCAACATAAAGTATATAATCAGACCATAAGACCTTTTTCTAAAACAGGGAAAGGTTTTATTTCATATAGCAGGAAATTTTATCGTTGTGGTTGATAAATCGGCTTCACTTCTTCATTCTAATCCCCCATCTTGCTTCATTTTTATAAATATCCTGTGTTTCCGTCATTCCTATCATAAGCTCGGTTATAATCCCCAGAAACAGGAGTGGATATGGTTGCCGATTAGTTGTCATCTATCCTCCTTCTTTATAACCTCCATTTGACTAATTATAATATGTCATAATAAACAACACAAAAGGATGGAACGTTTGTAGTTTAACTCTGCTGCTAACCATTGTATAATATGAACAGACCCAGATGTATTTCTAATAGATGATGAAACGGTTAATAGCGAAAAAATGCAACATGCGCGAAATTGGTAGGGGATCGTCTGTTTGCTGGTTTTTTAAAATAACCTTCTATTTTAAAAATTGCTTCTTTTTCTAGTGTTTTTGAATTTGTTACTCGCATATTCTAACTATAAAAGTGTTTGATTCTGATATGGGGAATCAGCAAATCTTTTACATTCCGGGAGGTTAGGGTATGGAAAAGCATTTGAAAGACGGTATGAAGCTATTTATTTGGTTTATGATAGGCGCTTGCTTTTTTACAGGATGCTTACATTTTATGTATCGAGAATTTCAAGAAATACATCGCTATGATCCACCGGAAGGACCAGCAGTTAAAGTTATGAATCAGGAGGTACCATTGTTTGACTGGTTCCCATTTGATTTTATGAAAGGGGAATAATTAAAGATGTTGAGATATGCAATAGAAGATTTCTTTCATTTTCTTCGGGTAGAGCGAGGGTTATCAGATAATACCATCATGTCTTACCAAAGAGATCTTGCAGCCTATGAGAAACACTTAACAAAATTAGGGTGTCATTCTTGGAATGAGGTAAATCGTTCAGATATTATGCGCTTTTTATATGAATTAAAGGATAACGGTAAATCAACTGCTACGATTTCAAGGCATATATCTTCTATCCGATCCTTTCATCAGTTTTTAATACGGGAAAGAGTTGCCGAAACAGATCCCAGCCTCCATATTGAGACTCCGAAAAAAGATCGAAAGTTACCGGACACGCTGTCCCAAGAAGAAGTTGATAAATTATTAACAATCAATACAACAAACCCACTGTCTCTCCGTAATAAAGCGATGTTAGAATTATTATATGCGACAGGGTTGCGTGTCTCAGAGATGATAGGTTTAAAACTGGAAGACTTGCACTTAACAATGGGCTTTGTACAATGTATGGGAAAAGGGTCTAAAGAACGAATTGTGCCTTTAGGAGATACAGCAAGGAATGTTTTAGAAGATTATATTCAAACAGCAAGAAAAGAACTTGTAAAGAAAAACAATCAAGAAAATGCTCTTTTTTTAAACCAGCACGGCAGACCTCTGAGCAGACAAGGGTTCTGGAAGATTCTAAAAGGGTTAGCTGCAGAAGCGGGGATACATAAGACGATAACTCCGCATACATTAAGACATTCTTTTGCAACACATTTATTAGAGAATGGAGCAGATTTAAGAATCGTGCAGGAAATGCTGGGACATGCTGATATATCAACAACCCAAATCTATACGCATGTTACCAAAGCAAGATTAAAAGATATTTATCAATCCTATCACCCCCGGGCTTGATGATCGTTGTTAATCCTCTGGCCTGGCTAAAATGCTTTTCAAATAAAAGAAATTCCTTTATGCTTATGTTGTCAGACATCTAACGTCTGTAAAAGAGTCATACTTATTAGATGTTTCGGGAATATAGTACATAGGAGGTAGATAATAATGAAACAATTTAAACGTGTATTTTTAATTGTAATGGATTCAGTCGGGATTGGCGAGGCGCCAGATGCAGAGAAATTTGATGATTTGGGAGCGGATACATTCGGGCATATAGCTGAAGAGATGAACGGACTTAACATGCCGACAATGGGAAGCCTGGGCTTAAGCAATATCAGAGAAATTAAGGGAATTGCTCCTGCAGAAAAACCAAAGGCTCATTATACAAAAATGCAAGAAGCGTCGAATGGAAAAGATACCATGACAGGTCATTGGGAGATTATGGGGCTTCGTATCGATCAACCGTTCCGAACATTCCCTGATGGATTTCCAGATGAGCTTATTCAAGCGTTAGAAAAAAAGACAGGAAGAAAAGTAATTGGTAATAAGCCTGCATCAGGAACAGAGATATTAGTGGAGCTTGGGGAAGAACATATGGAAACAGGCAGTTTGATTGTGTATACTTCAGCAGATTCCGTACTGCAAATTGCTGCTCATGAAGAGATAGTTCCAGTTGATGAATTATACCGTATCTGTGAAATCGCTAGAGAACTTACATTGGATGAGAAGTATATGGTAGGGCGCGTCATTGCACGACCGTTTACAGGGGAACCAGGTGCTTTCGAGCGTACGTCTAACCGTCATGACTATGCATTAAAACCTTTTGGACGCACCGTTATGAATGAATTAAAAGACGCCGGAATTGATGTGATTGCACTCGGTAAAATATCTGATATTTATGATGGAGAAGGGGTTACAGAAGCTATTCGTACAAAAGATAATGATGATGGTATGGTAAAGTTAAGTGACTCTTTGAAAAAAGATTTTACTGGATTAAGCTTCCTCAACCTTGTTGATTTTGACGCGAAATATGGGCATCGCAGGGATCCCATTGGTTATGGAAAAGCTTTGGAAACTTATGATAAACAGCTTCCAGAAATTCTTGACCAACTGCAGGATGACGATTTGTTAATTATCACGGCTGATCATGGGAACGATCCGATACATCATGGTACAGACCACACCCGCGAATATGTGCCGCTTCTTGTTTATCATACAAACATTGAAGAAGGCAAAGAGCTGCCGTTACGTACAACATTTGCAGATATCGGAGCAACCATCGCAGATAACTTTAACATTAAATTACCAGAACACGGTACGAGCTTTTTAGATGAGATAAGAAATTAAAAGAGCCTAAAATGAAAGGATGGTCAACATGAATACGGTCGAGATTATCAATAAGAAAAAATACGGTAAAGAATTATCTTATGAGGAAATAGAGCATATCGTAAACGGATATGTCAACGACACAATACCGGATTATCAAATCTCAAGTTGGCTTATGGCTGTTTATTTCCAAGGATTAAACAGTGATGAGACCTCTGCTCTTACAGACTTAATGGTTAAGTCCGGCGAAACAATTGATTTATCGTTTTTAAATACAACTGTTGTAGATAAACATTCTACTGGAGGTGTAGGCGATAAAGTTAGTTTAGTGGTTGCGCCGATTATATCATCATTAGGCATTCCATTTGCGAAAATGAGCGGGCGTGGACTCGGACACACTGGGGGAACAGTAGACAAACTGGAATCCATTAGCGGGTTTCATACGGAACTTCCGTTAGATCGGTTTAAAGAGCAGGTTAAAGAGTTAGGTATCGCATTAGTCGGACAGTCAGGGAATTTAGTACCTGCAGATAAAAAGATTTATGCATTAAGAGATGTTACAGGAACAGTTGATTCTATTCCTTTAATAGCAAGCTCTATCATGAGTAAAAAAATCGCTTCTGGTGCAGATGCGATCGTCTTAGATATTAAGGTAGGAAATGGCGCATTTATGAAAACAAAAGAAGAAGCCAAAAAGCTTGCTGAGACAATGGTTGCCATCGGGAAAAAATTGAACCGAGAAACAGTGGCTGTTTTAACAAACATGGATCAGCCCCTTGGCAAAGAAATCGGCAATGGAAATGAAGTATTGGAAGCTGTAAAATTACTGCGTGATCAAGAATATAGTCAGGATTTATATGATGTATCCGTAGAAATAGCAGCACAAATGGTTTACTTAGCCGGGAAAGCTAGCACGGAAGAGCAAGCGAGAAAACTTGTAGAAGAAGTTATTCAAAATGGGGATGCTTATGAAAAGTTTGTCACCTTTATCGAAGCGCAAGATGGGGATATATCCAGCATCCATGAGATTGAAGCAAAAAATTCGATCGATGTAACAACAGACGGGCCTGGTTATATTTCTTCTATCGAAACACAGCAAATTGGGGAGGCGGCTATGCTGCTTGGTGCTGGGCGCAAAACAAAAGATGATCAAATTGATCACCAAGTAGGGATTACCTTGCATGTGAAGCTAGGAGATGCACTGCAAGCAGGTGATAAACTTGCAACAATTCATACCAATATGGATGATAACGATGAGGTTATTCAGAAGATAAAAGGGGCGATTTCGTTTACAACGACCCGAGTAGAAACAAAAGGTAGTGTCATTGATGTAATTCAATAAATTATCTTAAGTAAAAAAGTGTCAGTTCAGAAAATACATGAACTGACACTTTTTTATATTCATATCTATTTTATCTTGCGTCCCAATTGTACTCGATCAAAAGTACATTAATTATAAATATTGTGTATAATTAAAACATAATGTAAATTTAAAACAAGGAGATGATTCAATGAATAACGGAACCATTACGGAAATATTAGAAGAATCACCATTTCTATCTATTATATTAGACGTTAATAACCGGATAATTCATTGTAATCGTTTAATGGAATCTATCCTAATAAACAGAAATTCAGCAGGTGTAGATATAGACAGTATTTTTTCTATATGGAAACATACTCCTGAATCTAATCTTATACATGCTGAATATAAAAATCGTACTTTTGCTTTTATTGAAGGAGAACTTAATGATAAGGAAAATAAAATTTTGCACGGCATCGAAACACCTGAAATAGCTATGTTACTTAAAGAAAATAAAAACTTAAAAATGATCAATCGCGAATTAGATACGATTATTGAAAACTCCTATGATGGAATTTATATTACAGATAAAAATGGAATAACTTTAAAAACGAATTCGGCGATTGAAAGAATTACGAATATACCAAAGGAATATTACATCGGAAAAGACGTTAACGCTCTCATGAAAAGGGGTATCCTTAAAAATTCTGTAACCAATAAAGTATTGAAATATCAAAGAACCGTATCTGTTGTACAGCAAAATTATGCAGGAAATGAAACAATTCTAACTGGCAGTCCTGTTTTTAATGAAAATGGGGAAATAGAGAAGATTATAACTAATATTCGAGATTTATCGGATTTAAATGAATTACAAGCAGAGTTAGTTAAAGTAAACGAACTCAATGACAAATATAAAAAAGAATTACAACGATTAAAGAACAAACCTTATCAACAAAACGATATAATTACCAAAAGCGAAAAAATGCAAATGATTTATGACACTGCAAGAAGGATTTCTAATATTGATGCAACTATAATAATTCTGGGAGATACAGGTGTAGGTAAAGATGAACTGGCAAATTATATTTTCTCAAATAGCATCAGATCCAAAGAAGGCCAATTCGTAAAATTGAACTGCGGTGCGATTCCACCTGATTTACTGGAATCAGAATTATTTGGTTATGAAGGCGGGGCTTTTACTGGAGCTAACAGCAAAGGGAAACCAGGGATGTTCGAACTGGCTGATGGAGGAATTCTTTTTCTAGACGAAATAGGTGAATTGCCTCTATCTTTGCAGGTTAAATTATTGCGTGTCTTACAGGAAGGGGAAATTCAAAGGGTAGGAGGGATGCGTCCAAAAAAGGTAGATGTTCGAATTATTACTGCTACAAATCGAAATCTGAAAACAATGGTAGAAAAAGGCACTTTTCGGGAAGACCTGTATTATCGTTTAAACGTCATTCCAATTAAAATACCGCCGCTTCGGGAACGTCGAGATGATATCCTGCCGTTGGTTCAATTATTCTTAAAGAAAGTTAACGAAAAATATAATTTGACGAAAGCATTGGACTATAAATTGAAGAGTTTTTTATTGTCTTATAATTGGCCGGGTAATATAAGAGAGTTAGCCAATCTTATAGAAAGGTTGGCTGTGACAACTTATAAGGAAGTTATAACGATGGAAGACCTTCCTGCTGAATACCGTCAAACGAATGATGTAACGATAGATAAGATTGTTTCACTCAAGGATGCGGCAGAAATTGCTGAGAAAAAAGTGTTAACGTTAGCGGCTGAAAAATACAAAAGTACGTACGAAATTGCTGAAGCATTAGGTTCGAGTCAGCCGACGATTGTAAGAAAGTTAAAGAAATATAAGATTAATCTAAGGGGATGAGTTTATGCGAATTGGAATTGTTGGTGCAGGTGCAGTAGGTAGTTTTTTTGGTGCTTTACTTGAGCAAGGAGGGCATCAACTGACTTTTCTTGCACGGGGAAAGCATTTGGAAGCAATGATAAAGCGAGGTTTAATTATAAAAAGAGAAGATGAAACCATTACAGTACACGGCACATTTACAGATGATCTGAAACAGTTAGGAAACACAGATCTTATTTTATTTTGTGTAAAATCAAATGACACCGAACACATGGCAAAGAAATTACTTCCGATATTACAAAAAGATTCCATTGTGATGACGATGCAAAATGGAGTAGATAACGAAGAAAAATTAGAACAAATATTTGGAGCGGAGCGTACCTTTTCTTGTGCAACCTATGTACAAGCTGTAAAAGAAAAAGCTGGAATCGTGAAACAACATGGCAGGGTTTCATTAGTAATAGGAGAGCTTGAGCGTACAACGAGCGAGCAATGTTCACAAATTGTTACGCTTTTTCAACTAGCAGGAATTGATGCAAAACATACAAGCAATATTCTCGAGAAGAAATGGCGTAAATTTCTTTGGAACGTAACTTTTAATTCTTTATCAGCAATTTCAACAGCAGCGGTTGGACATATACTCGATGATGGACCTTTGCGGAAAACAGCGGAGAAGGTATGTGAAGAAGCAATGGAGGTTGCCATTAGATTAGGTATTTCGATTGATTCCCAACAGATAAAGGAAACTATTTTTAAAAATGCAGAACGTGCAAGAGAACATCAGACTTCCATGCTCCAAGACCGGTTAAGTGGCAAGCAAATGGAGGTAGAATCTATGTGTGGATATGTCATGCGGAAAGCAGAAGAATTTGATATAGCTGTACCGACTATACAAGCTTTTTATAGCATCTTAACACATCTTAATAGAACAATGATAAAGAGTAGCCAACGAACTAAATAAAGTGACGCAAGGAATGTGGAAAATAATTATTTTCACTATTCACAGGCTTGCGGATACCCTGCCTGATAAAAGACTGACAGTTAATAAAAAAATCCTTTAGGTTCTAAAGGATTTTTTTATTGGTGTGATTCAAAAATAAATGAGTAATTCATTTTTAAATCATTGATTTTATCATGGAAAACCGTCCGTAAAACTCCTCTCTCCAAAGAATGGAAATAATCTATTTAGGCGAGAGAAAACGAGTCGCTAATCCCCTGATTCACTCAACTAACCTTCCGTACAAAAGACCGAACCCTCCCACTAAAAGGAGTTATATTTTATATCCAAATAGTGCTTGATGATTTAAATTTGGATCTATTCTTAAGATTTGTAACTACCATAGCATTTGCTTCATAGACAATAGAAAAAAATTTAAAATCTCCCGTGCCAATATGTAGTGGGTATATTTTTACGTTGACTTTCATTTTTTCCTATCTTTTAGTGGTGTTGGCATATTTTTTGCTGGATAAGTAGTAATACAAATGTTAAAAGAGGAAATATATAAGAAGGTTCTTAGAAGCGAATGAATAAAACCCCAAAAATAAGAAATGAAAAAATGAAAGCGCAAACAAAGTTGATTTTCGCTGGGGGTTATATTCCTGCTTATAGGTACTGTAACTTCCTTTGAAAGTTTTTTCGATCGTTGTTTATTAAAATAAAATGATTGGTGGTGGGGTGTATTAATGGTTACAGAAACGGTATCCACACAGAAAATCGATACAACAGTTAGAGAGAAACCAACATATATTGAAGAGATTTGGAAAAATAGAAAGGGGAAATGGAACCGCTCAAGAGTTCTATTAACGATTATTTCCTTATTGGCAATTGGACTTTCAATATTCCATGTATATACTGCAGGGTTTGGAACATTATCCTCATGGCAGCAAAGAAGTATTCACGTATTGTGGGCAATGTTGCTGATTTTCCTTCTCTTTCCATTTAAAAAAGGGAAAAAATTTGGGGTAATTGACATTGTAATTATCATAGTAACAATGGCTACAGCTGGTTATATGTTATTTGGTGCAAAACGTTATTATGAAGAACAAGGTGTATTGGAGTAAGTGAATTAATTTGGAGGGGGAGCAAACATGAAAAGTTTGGAAGAACGTAGCTGGTATAAAGCATATCCACCTGATATAAAAAGTCATATAGAAATACCTGAGATTCCGATATATTCCTTGTTAGATGTAACATCAGAAAAATACGGGAACCGAACAGCAATCATTTATGGAAATACGAAAATCACATACAGCGAATTAAAGGATAATACGGATCGGTTAGCAGAAGCGTGGAATAACCTAGGTTTGCAAAAAGGGGAGAGAATCGGATTAATGGTTTCCAATCATCCCGATTATATTATCTCTTACTACGCAGCTATGAGGCTAGGTTTGATTGTTGTTCAAATCAATCCACGCTATACCACCCGTGAGCTGTTACAAATTGTTAACGATTCGAATGCGAAGTACATCGTCGTGGAACAGGAAAGTTTAGAAACATTGAAACAACTAGAAAGTATATATGTTTTTGAACAGATTTTTGTCGCAACGGATAAGGAGAATAGTGAATATCTGAGTATCGACGAAATTAGCAATAAATCAACCCTAATTAGCAATGAAGTCTTGATACATCCAAGAGATGATGTCGCCGTTATTCAATATACAGGTGGAACGACGGGCGTTATGAAAGGTGCTATGCTAACCCATTACAATTTAGTGGCTAATGTCTATCAAAGTCATGCGATGTATGGAAAAAGAATGGAGTTTGGGGAGGAAATCATACTTGCCGCGACACCGCTTTACCATGTGTATGCAATGACAAGTGCGATGAATCTAGGAATCTATATAGGCGCTTCGATTATATTAATTAACAAATTTGAAGTCACCAAAGTATTAGAGACTATAAAGAAATACCAACCAACATTTTTCCCAGGTGTCCCTCGAATGTATAATGCCTTTGTTAATCATAAGAATGTAGAAAAATATGGTCTTCATAGTTTTAAGTTTTGTTCTAGTGGATCTGCGCCTCTTCCAATAGAAGTAATTCGGAAATTCGAAAAACTTACTGGAGCAGTTATAGGTGAAGGGTTTGGTTTGTCTGAAGCATCCCCATCCACTCATCGCAATCCGTCAAGTGGTGTTCGGAAAGTTGGTAGTATCGGTGTCCCTTTCCCGAATACAGATTGCAAAATAGTAGATGAAGGATATACAGAGCTTCCAATTGGATTTGTAGGAGAGTTAATTATTAAAGGTCCCCAAATTATGAAAGGCTACTGGAATAATGATGAGGAAACAGCTTATGCATTAAGAGCTGGCTGGTTATTTACAGGAGACCTGGCAAAACAAGATGAGGATGGCTATTTTTATATTGTTGGCAGGAAAAAAGAGATGGTTATTAATGGAGGATTTAACGTATATCCACAAGAAGTTGAGAATGTCTTGTATGAGCATCCTGATATTCTAGAGTGTGCTGTTGTCGGGATTCCACATTCAGAAAAAGGTGAAATTCTTAAGGCATATCTTGTTCCTCGAGAGGGAGCCGTCATCGACTTTGAAGAAATGAAGGGCTTCTGCTATCGAAACTTAACACCATATAAAGTACCAAAAGCGTTTGCGACCATCGAGGAGCTTCCAAGAAATGCAGTTGGTAAAATCTTAAAACGGGCCTTAATAGACAAAAATAAAGAGAAGTAGGAGAGGGCGGAGCTGCGGTATTTCAAATTGATCAAACAGGAAAGTAGTTAAACCCGATTATTACATTGCTGAAGAGATTTACAGAACAATTCAGCATTTAGGTGGAATGTCAAGCTCGAAAACAATCGTAGCCATTAATAAAGATGCTAATTCAAATATACTTAATATTGCAGATTACGGTATTGAAGGGAGGGATTCGAAGTTCTACTTAAATTAACCTAAGAAATCACTGAGATTAAGGGCAGTGTATAAACTATATTATTGACCATCAAGCAATTGGATATATGCTCTTTGAAATAGCAGAATTGAAGCATTGCAACCTTTTATATATCGAGGATGGTGGATAAAGGTAGAGAGTAATTAAAGACGGCGAGATGTTAAAGCTATATGACACAGAGGGTTAAAACAGAGTAGCTGATAATGCGGTCCAAGTATATGGGGGATTTGGTTAGATTTCAGACTTTCCGATTGTGAGCTTCTTCCATGATGCACACATCTATGAAGGTACACCTGAAATTCTATTATTTCAGGTTGATGGAAAAAAGAGCATTTCTAAAATATGTAACTAGAAGGGACAGATAATAATGAAGGAGAATATCGTTATTGTTAGTGCAGTTCGAACAGCAATCGGTGCTTATGGTGGTTCATTAAAGGAAATAGGATCTGGTCATCTTGCTGCTGCTTCGATAAAAGAGGCAGTGAATAGATCTGGAATAGCAGCAGACCAGGTGGACGAAGTAATAATGGGAGAGGTTCGCCAAACGACGGAATCATCGAATATAGCTAGGGTTGCAGCATTACGTGCCGGGATACCTGAAAAAGCAACAGCCTATACTGTGAATCGCTTATGTGCCTCGGGAATGCAGGCCATTGCTTCGGGTGTGCAGCAAATTTTATTTAACCAAGCGAAAATTGTTGTTGCTGGTGGTACAGAGAGCATGAGTCGTTCACCTATCTATTTAAGAAATGCTAGATTTGGAGGTGATAAACCTTACCTTGTGGATTCGAATACAGAGGCAGGGCAGCAGCCTCCAGAGATATACGGGGATGATTTAGGAATGGGAATTACTGCTGAGAATGTAGCAGAAAAATACCAAATATCAAGAAAGGATCAAGATGCGTTTGCAATTGAGAGTCAAAGAAGAGCGAGTAAAGCGATGAAAGAAGACCGCTTCAAAGAAGAAATAGTCCCAGTTGAAGTAAAGGAAAGAAAAGGGACCTTTACGTTTGAAAAAGATGAGCATCCACGTCCAAATACGACAATCGAAAAACTTTCTAAACTAAAACCTGTATTTAAGAATAATGGAACCGTTACAGCTGGAAATGCTTGTGGCAGGAACGACGGTTCTGCTGCTTTGGTACTTATGAAAGAGTCGCAGGCGAAAGAAATGGGGTTAACCTCATTAGCACGTGTCGTTGATTGGGCGAACGCTGGTATTTCACCAGAAATAATGGGTGTTGGTCCTGTTCCAGCTGTTAAGAAACTATTAAAAAGAACGTCCAAACAGTTACAAGATATTGATTTATTCGAGTTAAACGAAGCGTTCGCATCGCAATCGCTTGCCGTTATACGAGAATTAGGTATAGATCCCGAAAAGGTAAATGTGAATGGAGGTGCAATAGCATTAGGACATCCGGTAGGTGCGAGTGGAGCGAGAATAACAACGACCCTCCTGCATGAACTGATTAGGCGGAAACAGCAATTTGGTATCGCTACTTTATGTGCCGGTGGTGGTCAAGGTATGGCGATAATGATTGAACAGATTTAATAATTCTTCCATCTCAAATAGGAGGTGTGCAGATGTGTTTATATCGTTCAGAATATATAGAGTAAATTTGAAGGATAGACTAGGTATTAATCGACCATTAGGATCTCCCTTTCGTAAACGCAGAGTCAGAATTTGTAGATGAAAAGGGAAATATGTTACCGAAGGGTTTTGGATTGTTTAAGCTGCTAAGGGGAGATTTTTATTGTTTACTAATTTACATCGTTTTTTCTGAAAATTCCGCTACCGTATTGTTAAATATTTAAAATATACCGGTTGGTTGGTATCTAGTGCGAAATATTAGAGGAGGTTAGTTGCTATGGAGAGACCGTGGTTAAAACATATTGTCAAAGGAAATCCACTAGAGTTGGAAATCCCAGAAATCTCGCTTTCTCAATTATTCCAAAATTCCGTAGAAAAGTATTCTAATCATACAGCAATTACTTTTTTTAATAGGTCTTATTCTTATAAACAACTTAGTCAATTAATAAACAATTTTGCAGCTTCCTTGCATCACCTGGGAGTGGATAAAGGGGACAGAGTAGCTTTAATGCTTCCTAACTGCCCATATTATCCTATTAGCTATTACGCTGCGCTTTTATGCGGGGCGACCATTGTTCAGGTCAATCCAATGTATAAGACAGCAGAATTATTGCATGTATTAAACGATTCAGAAGCGGAAGTGTTGATTGTTTTAGACTCATTACTACCTATGATAGAAAAAGTTAAAGATCAAACGCCATTAACTACTATTATAACTGCATCATTTGTAAGCAGTTGCGAGTTTGATGAACTGCTTCAGGATAAGGGATTACCACTGCCCAGTGTAACGATCAAACCATTGGAGGATGTTGCTGTTCTGCAATATACAGGTGGAACCACCGGACGTTCGAAGGGTGCGATGTTAACGCATTATAATTTGGTGGCAAATACGTTACAAAGTTATGGAACATCACAGGTTAGAACAGTGTTGGGCGAAGAACGGGTATTATCGATTTCTCCTTTATTTCATGTTTATGGAATGACCAGTTGCATGAATGTAACGTTTTATATAGGAGGGAATTTAATATTAGTCCCAAAATTTGATGTCGTGCAGACTGTAAAGGTAATAGAGCAGACAAAACCAACTATTTTTCCTGGTGTTCCAACGATGTATATTGCACTGCTTCATTATGCAAAAGACCATTCCCTTGATTTAAGTTGTCTAAAAACTTGTACTAGTGGCTCGGCTCCTTTACCAGTAGAAATACGAAGTGAGTTTAATAATAAAAGTGGATCAAATGTCTCAGAGGGTTATGGATTATCTGAAGCATCGCCTGTCACGCATCGCAATCCAATTGTTGGATTACAGAAGCCCGGCAGTATCGGTATTCCAATTCCCAATACAGAGGCTAAAATCGTAGATCCAACTCTAGGTAAAGAGATAGTCGAAGTTGGTGAAGTTGGCGAATTAATTGTAAAAGGTCCGCAAATAATGAAGGGTTACTGGAATTTGCCGGAAGAGACGGATCAAGTATTACGGGATGGCTGGCTTTATACAGGGGACTTAGCAAAAATGGATGAAGATGGATTTTTCTATATTATTGGCAGAAAGAAAGAACTAATTATCGCGAGCGGTTTCAATGTATATCCGATTGAAGTGGAAGATGTCATTTATACACACCCAAAAGTTTTAGAGGCTGCGGTGATCGGTGTGGCTAATCAATATCGAGGAGAAACAGTGAAAGCCGTTGTCGTATTAAAGGAAAATGAACAACTAACTGAAACAGAACTTATCGATTTTTGCCGAACTAAACTGGCGGCCTATAAGGTTCCTCACGAAGTAGAGTTTATTGATGAGTTACCGAAGACATCGGTAGGGAAAATTTTAAAAAGAAAACTAAAAGAACAATCCCAAATCTAATCATTTTTTATAACATACTGACTAGTTAGTATTTTTGTTTTGTTAAACTCATATAAATAGATTAAAAGGAGAGATTGCATATGGACTTACGCTTAACCGAAGAACAAAAGATGGTTCAAAAAACGATTCGTAAATTTGTTGAAAAAGAATTAATTCCATTAGAAAATGAGGTGCTTCGAAATGAAAGAGAAGGAAAACCTAGTCTTCCGATAGAAAAACAAGAAGAGCTTACGTTAAAGGCAAAGAAGGCTGGTTTTTGGGGGATTAACACACCTGAAGAGTATGGTGGAGCCGATTTAGGACAAATGATGCAGGCGATCGTTACGATGGAAGTTTCAAAGACGTTTGTACCTTTCAAATTCGGAGGGTCTGCAGATAATATCCTTTACTATGGAAACGATGAACAGAAGGAAAAGTATTTAATTCCGACGATTAATGGAGAGAAGAAGTCATGCTTTGCGATGACAGAGCCGGGAGCAGGGTCTGATACACAAAATATAAAAATGACAGCTGTTAAAAATGGTAAAGAATGGGTTCTGAACGGTGAAAAAACGTTTATAACTGGCGGGAACGAAGCGGACTTTGTAATGGTTATTGCTATTACAGATAAAGAATTACATCAAAAATCAAAAGGTAGAGAAGGTGTAACTTGTTTTATCGCTGATCGTGATATGGGTTGGAAATCAGAATATATCCATACAATGGGAGAATGGGGCCCAGCGGGATTGGTCTTTGAAAATGTTCGCATCCCAGAAGAAAATATCTTAGGAGAATTACATGGTGGATATAACCTCGGGCTGGAATGGATTGGTTTTGCAAGATGGCTTGTTGGGGCGCGTGCAGTTGGTTCGGCAGAGCGTTTACTGCAAATGGCGATTGATTATGCGAACGAGCGTGAAACATTTGGAAAACCTATTGCAGAGAGGCAAGCAATTCAATGGCAAATAGCAGATTCAGCGGTTGAAATTGAAGCTGCTAAATGGTTGGTGCTAAATGCTGCATTTACACTCGATCAAGGAGAAGATAACCGTCATTTAGCTTCCATGGCTAAATTGTATGGAGCAAATATGGGAAATCAAGTAATTGACCGCGTACTGCAAATTCATGGCGGAATGGGGTACACAAGAGAATTGCCAATTGAGCGCTGGTATCGTGAAGCAAGACTTTGGAGAATTTACGATGGAACAGATGAGATTCAACGTTTAATCATAGCTAGAAATCTATTAAAAGGTAATGTGAAAATTGGACAATATATCTAAACGAAAAAATAGGAGGAATAACAAATGGTAGGGAACTTTGCTGGTAGAGTAGCTTTTATTACAGGTGGTAGCCGAGGTATTGGAAAAGGTGTTGCATTAAGGTTTGCAGAAGAAGGAGCAAAAGTTGCTGTTATTGACATTAACGAAGAAGCACTGAATGAGGTGCAAACGGAATTTGTTGAAAAGGGATATGAGATTTTCACCAAAAAAGCGAATGTAGTTGTTGCAGAAGAGGTCGAGGCGGCAGTAAAAGAAATTATAGATACCTATGAAAAAATAGATATCCTAGTAAATAATGCAGGGATTATCCGTGATAATCTGTTATTTAAAATGACGGATAGTGACTGGCAACAAGTTATAGATGTTCATTTGAAAGGATCGTTTAATGCTGCGCGTGCCGTTCAAAAATACATGGTAGACCAAAAGTACGGCCGCATTATTAATATTTCATCAACGTCTGCACTTGGAAATCGCGGGCAAGCAAATTATGCGACAGCGAAAGCAGGCTTACAAGGATTTACGAAAACATTGGCAATAGAGCTTGGAAAATATGGAATTACAGCAAATTCTGTTGCTCCTGGATTCATCGAAACTGAAATGACAAAGGCAACTGCGGAAAGAGTTGGTGTTTCTTTTGATGAATTCGTAAAGTTTAACGTAAGTAAAATACCAGTTGCAAGGAGCGGTAGACCTTCCGATATTGCAAATGCTGTAGCATTTTTTGCAGATGAAAAATCTTCTTTTGTTAATGGTCAGGTAATTTATGTCGCTGGAGGACCGAAAGCGTAAACATGATGGAGTTAGGAGATGAGATGATGTATAAAGAAATGATTGGGAAAAAGTCAAGCAGGGTGAAAAATATTGTAGAACGAGGAATGGTTAAACGATTTGCAGCGTCAATTGGTGACTCTCATCCAATCTACATGGATGAAGAGGTTGGGAAAAAGTCAAGGTATGGTGCAAATATTGCACCTCCAACTTTTCCTCGTACCTTTGATTACGGGACGGTCGAGGGACTCCATTTACCCAGTAAGGGATTAATTCACGGGGAACAAATTTATCATTATGTCAGACCATTATTAGTTGGAGAAGAAATATATTGCTATACAGAAGTGAAAGATTACTATGATAAAACAGGTAAAAACGGTTTAATGGGTTTCTTAGTGACGAAAAGATACGGAGAAGATTTAAAAGGAAACCTGATTTTCACAGAAGAATCGATTGTTATTATTAATGAGGCTGTAAGGGAGGCGTTGAAGGTATGAAGCAAATCGCTAAATTAACTCCAGGTGAGAAACTAGAAATTACTCTTGAACCTGTAACTAGAATGGATTTAATTAAATACTCGGGGTCCTCTGGAGATTTCAACCCAATTCATACTGTGGATGAGGAAGCTGCAAAAGCAGGATTGCCCGGCATTATCGCCCATGGAATGTGGACCATGGGGAATTTATCGAAACTTTTTACTCCTTACTATGAAGAGGGATTTATCCAAGATTATAAAATAAGATTTTCTGGAATGGTTTTCTTAAATGATGTACTTACGTTAAGCGCGCAAGTAGATGAAAGCACGGATGAATATTTAGATTTTAACGTTAAAGCTACTAATCAAAATGGCAAAGCAGTTATCAAGGGTATGGTCCGTTTCTCAAAAAGGTAAAAGGGATTCATTCTTTTAGATAAAAAATGGTTCTGAAGGAGGTTAGCTAAGTGAATTTTGAGTATTCGGATAAAGTAAAAGGATTACAGAAAAAATTAAATAACTTTATGAATGAATATATCTACCCTAATGAGAAGAAATACGAGGAGCAACTGAAAGCGGATGATAGATTTGCAATCGTGCCGCCGATTATGGAGGAATTAAAGCAAAAAGCGAAAGATGAAGGGCTTTGGAATCTATTTTTACCTGAGAGTGAATATGGTGCTGGGTTATCAAATGTAGAGTACGCTCCATTATGTGAAATTATGGGCCGATCTAGTATTGGTCCAGAGGTATTTAATTGTGCAGCACCTGATACGGGGAATATGGAGACGATTGTTCGATACGGAAAAGAAGAACATAAGGAAAAATGGTTAAAACCATTATTAAATGGAGAAATTCGTTCTTGTTTTTCAATGACCGAACCAGATGTTGCCTCATCCGATGCAACGAATATTCAAGCTAGTATCATCCGAGATGGGGACGAATATGTCATTAACGGTACGAAATGGTGGTCTTCTGGTGCAGGAGATCCGCGCTGCAAAATCGCGATTGTTATGGGGAAAAGCGACCCAGATGCTCCGAAGCATCAACAACAATCTATGATTCTCGTACCACTGGATACACCAGGAGTAACTATCAAGCGAATATTGCCTGTGTTCGGCTATGATCATGCACCGCACGGTCATGCAGAAATTGAATACAAAAATGTACGTGTCCCGGCATCTAATATGCTGCTTGGCGAGGGAAGAGGATTTGAAATTGCGCAAGGAAGATTAGGGCCGGGTAGAATCCATCATTGTATGCGGACAATTGGCGTCGCAGAAAGAGCATTAGAATTGTTATGTAGGCGAGTACAAGAGAGAGAAACCTTTGGAAAAAAGTTAGCAGAACAAGGTGTTATTCAAGAATGGATTGCAAATGCAAGGATAGATATTGAACAGGCTAGACTCTTAACGCTTAAAGCTGCTCATATGATGGATACAGTTGGCAATAAAGAAGCGAAGGCGGAAATCGCGATGATAAAAGTAGTGGCTCCAAATATGGCTTTGAAAATCATTGATCAAGCAATTCAAGCATTCGGGGCTGCTGGGGTTACGGAAGATTTTCCATTAGCTGCAAGCTGGGTGAAAATTCGCACTTTAAGATTAGCTGATGGACCGGATGAGGTACATCGTAGAACAATTGCAAGACTTGAATTAAAGAAATACCGGTAAATTAATTAAAGAAGAGGGGGAGAGGACATGCATGTACATGAGCTGTTTGACTTAACTGGTAAGACTGCAATTATAACTGGAGGAGGGCGAGGCCTCGGTAAGCAAATTGCAGAAGGATTCGCTGAAGCGGGTGCTAATATCGTTGTTTGCTCAAGAAAGGAAGAGAATTGTACAGAAGCAAGTAAGGAATTACAAAAAAAAGGAACCGAAACATTAGCGCTGAAGTGTGACGTTACTAAGCCAGATGATATAAAGAATGTAGTGGAAAAGACCTTAGAGAAATTTGGAAGGATTGACATATTAGTTAATAATAGTGGTGCTACCTGGGGAGCGCCTGTTGATGAAATGCCATTAGAGGCTTTCCAAAAAGTGATGAATGTCAATGTAGTTGGCACATTCTTAATGTCACAAGCAGTTGGTAAGGTTATGACTGAACAAAAATATGGGAAAATCATTAATATTGCATCTGTTGCCGGATTGAACGGATCGAGTCCTAAATACATGGATGCAATAGGCTATAACTCAAGTAAAGGTGCAGTCATTACCTTTACAAAAGATTTAGCTGTTAAATGGGGACCCCGCGGGATATATGTTAATGCGATTGCACCTGGCTTTTTTCCAACCAAGATGTCGAAGGTTCTAATAGAGCGGAGTGGAGATGAAATGCGCGAAGGAACGCCGCTTCAAAAATTCGGCTCGGAAAATGACTTAAAGGGAGCAGCGTTATTCTTAGCAACAGCTGCATCCGACTTTGTAACTGGAGAAACGATTGTAGTTGATGGAGGAAAGAACGCAATGTAAAAACGTAAGGAAGTATAAATTTACAGGGAGCTGAATTGAAATTATGAAAAGAGATGCAGTCATTGTATCAGCTGTTCGAACTGCAATTGCAAGACAGGGAGGGGCATTGGCATCTGTTCCTGCTCATGTATTCGGAGCAGAGGTCATAAAAGAAGCAGTGAAACGTGCTAATATTGAACCTGAATCGATAGATGATGTGATATTTGGTAACGTTTTAAGCGGCGGAGGTAATATTGCTAGGCTTACAGCCTTACAGACAGGCTTATCTGTCCATTTACCAGGACTTACGGTCGATCGACAATGTGGTTCGGGTATTAATGCCGTTTCCCTTGCTGCACAAGCAATACAATCTGGTGCAGGAGATATTTATATTGCTGGGGGCACAGAAAGCATGAGCCGTGCACCATATCTAATGGATCGTGCTGAAAAAGCATATAGTCCATCACTTCCGAACTTTAGAAAATCACAATTGTCTCCGAAAGAAATAGGTGATCCGCCTATGGGAATTACGGCAGAAAACTTAGCGAGCAAGTACCATATTAGCAGAGAAGAGCAGGATAATTACGCATTACGGAGCCAAAAACGGATGGCTAAGGCTGTGGAAGAAGGATACTTTGACGAGCAAATTGTACCAATAACTGTACCAGTACGTAAAGGAGATCCTAACGTTTTTGATAAAGACCAGCACCCGCGCCCGGATTCGACGTTAGAAGCACTGGCTAAACTGCCTCCAGCTTTTATGAAGGAAGGTACAGTAACAGCGGGAAGCAGTTCTGGATTAAATGATGCTGCTTCTGCGCTGGTTGTAATGTCGAGAGAAAAGGCAGAAGAATTAGGGCTTACACCATTAGCGACAATACGAAATTCGGCCGTTGCTGGTGTGGATCCAAACATTATGGGGATAGGACCTGTACCAGCAACGAAAAAGGTATTGGAAAAGACTGGGCTTAGGATAGAAGACATAGATATGATTGAACTTAATGAAGCCTTTGCTGCGCAGGTGATTGCTTGTGACAGGGAATTATGCTTTGATCCAAAGAAATTAAATGTGAACGGAGGAGCCATTGCACATGGTCATCCATTAGGTGCAACAGGTGCAATCCTTTTAACAAAGGCTGTGCATGAATTACAACGCTCAAACGGAAGATACGGTCTTATCACTGCGTGTATTGGTGGAGGACAGGGGATAGCGCTAATAATTGAAAGAAGTTAATAGTTGAAGTGATACAATATTGTCGGCTACGGGGGTATACTTACTCTAGATTAAAAACAAAGGGGATATTCACATGAAGGAAAAAATCATAAGGGAAAGTATAGAGTTATTTGATGAAAAGGGATTTATTGAGACATCCATCCAAGATATAGTCGGCAATATTGGAGTTACGAAAGGTACGTTCTATTATTATTATGAAAGCAAACAAGACTTATTAAGAGATATACATTTGTCCTATATCCAAGAATTATTAGAAGAACAAAAAGTTATTTTAAATAACCAAGATAAAAAATACACGGAGAAACTCTATAGCATTATCTATTTATTAATAAGTAAAATCAAAAGTCATGGACCGAATGCAAGAATATTTTTTAGGGAGATGCGTCATTTAAATCAAGAAAATATGAATCAGATAAAAGAGAAAAGAAAAGAATTTCGTATAAATTTCCAAACGATGATAGAGGAAGGAATACAAGTTGGAGAATTTAATAATAATATTAGACCTGATATTCTTACATTCGGCATTCTTAGTCTGACAAATCGGAGTTATTACTGGTATGACCCACATGGTGAAGTTAGTGAAGAAGGGCTTGCGGATATGTACCTAGAACTCATTAAGAATGGTATAAAAAAGTACAGTTAATTTGTGCGCTCAAACGATTTATTGGCAGGAAGGACTGCGGTGTTTTTACGCATGATATTAGCTTTTATCAAATAAAAATACATACAACAAGCACAGTCAGAGTAATCATTACCTAGCGTAGAGACAAATGTGGAATCATTATTTGCTTTGTTTAGGAAAGGGGATTAATAATCCATGCGAACACCCCATGAAATCAATGTTTATATTAGGTTTTGTGAAACGGACGCAGCAGGTCATGTTAATAATACAAGTCACTTTCTCTATTTTGAAGAAGCCCGCACCAAGTTTTTCAAAGAACTCTATCCTGAAAGAAATTCTTCCATTAGCTTTATATTAGCATCTATAAAATGCGATTATTTGCAACAAGCTTATGCAGGCCAAACGCTCATCGTTGCTACGGATGTAATAAGAGTTGGATTTAAAAGTTTTACTATAAGGCATACACTTATCAATAATGAAACGGGGAGCACGATTGCGACAGCGGATGCTGTTACTGTTTGGTTTAATTATACGGAACAAAAATCAGTGCCAATTCCCGAGAAGTTAAGGTTGAATTTAGAGAAGTTCCTTGTATGAGTATAAAAATAACTTCCTTGAGGAGGGGTAGTATGTCGTCTGAAACAATTCCGATACGTGAGGGAGAAGAACTTGACGTAAATAGTGTTGACTTATTTTTAAAGGAAAAAATACAAGATTTACCGGATAGTCCATTAACTATCAAGCAGTTTAGTGCCGGTCGTTCAAATTTGACTTATTTGTTGAAAAAAGGAGATTGGGAAGCAGTATTAAGGCGGCCTCCCTTAGGTCCCATTCCTCCTAGAGCTCATGATATGGAAAGGGAGTTCTCTATTTTAAAGGAGATCCACCCGTTCTTCCCGCCAGCGCCAAAACCATATATTTGCGCGGATAAATCAAACATTATTATGGATAGCCCCTTCTTTATTATGGAAAGAAAACATGGAATTGTACTGGATGAAAAATTTCCAAAACATGTTAAACCAACGGAACAGTTAGGTAGAAAAATATCAGAGAAAGCAGTTGATACTTTAGTAGCTTTGCATGCAATTGACTATACCCAAACGAAGTTAAAGGATATGACGATGCCTAAGGGGTTTATGGAAAGACAAGTGACGGGTTGGGTAAAGCGCTATGAAAGGGTAAAGACAGAGGAAGTAAAAGGCGTAGAAATACTGAAAGCCTGGATGATCAATAATATTCCGATATCATCCACGCCAACAATTATTCATTATGATTATAAGTTAAATAACTTAATGTTCAACGAAGACTTTAGTGATATTATTGGTTTATTTGACTGGGAGATGACAACAGTTGGCGACCCTTTAGCTGACTTGGGGGTGGCGATGAGTTATTGGAGGGAAGCAAACGATTCTGATCTTCTAAAAAAGGGATTCGATGATGATCCTGTTACAACATACCCTGGTTTTATGACTAGAAATGAATTTATGAATGCCTATGCAAGCAAGAGCGGAAGAAATGTACACAACATGGATTTTTATTTAACTTTCTCTTATTTTAAATTAGCAGTAATATGCCAGCAAATCTACTATCGTTGGAAAATAGGTCAAACGAAAGATTCAAGATTTCAAGAGTTAAATGACTATGTAAATAATTTAATTCAACATTCATTAGAGATGGCTTTAAAGTCAAATATTGGATCATAGGATGAATCGTTTTTAATAAAGAAGAGTGAACAATCATTTAGTTGAAGTTATTCAAAAATCCCACTGGAAATGACGATGCGTTAGCTTGTTTTTCCACGGCGGCTTTAGCCGACTTCGTCCTTTTTACCGGACGTTCAGAGCACGCACTAATAAGTAATGAAGCTATTCTTTTTGTGATTATTTGATGTTCTGGAAGATCTTTCAGTGCAAATTGGAAGCACATTTCCAGAAGAGAAGATGGAATGATTCTACAATAAAGGAGTTGGTAGTAAGACATGAAAAAATGTCGGCTATGGTTAACGAAGGAAGAGATTGAACCAGAAATATTAAAGGGATCAACGGTAGTTGTCATCGATGTTCTTTTAGCAACAACGACTCTGCTGACAATTATAGAAAGAGGTGCTAGAAGGGTCTTCCCGGTAGAAAGCATTGAGGATGCAAAGCGATTACATGAAGAATTAGGCGAATCTTCTATCACTGGTGGAGAACAGCGTGGATTACCAATAGAAGGATTTACGCGTGGACACTTGCCAGAAGATTATCCTGCTGAATATGTAAAAGGTAAAGATGTGATCTTTTTAACTACAAATGGTACAAAGGCTATTTGTAGAGCGAAGAATGCTGATAAAGTATTGATAGCAAATTTAAGAAATGCACCATCTGTAGCTAAATATTTAAATACGTTAGAAGAGGAAGAAGTAAATATTATTTGTGCAGGGTCTGGCGGACATTTCTCTCTTGAAGACTTCTTATGCGCAAGTGTGATTATATCCGAAATGAACTTAGATAATGCTAAATATAATGATGCGGTTCGAATTGCTTTGGAACAACGATTCGACAATAAGGATAAGATTTATAAAGCTTTAGAAACAAGTAGAGTTGGTCGCGCTAGTCTAAGAAAAGGAATGGAAGAGCTCCTACGGTTTACTGGCGATGTTGGGGCATCAAATCAGATTGCGTTTGTTCAGGAGAGTGAATTAGTAGTATTACGTTAGTTATTTTATACGTGTGTTCTTTTTTGATATATTTTCAGATTATTCGTCAAATATATAAAATTTCGTATTATGAGCTGGCGTATTTTCTGAAAGGTCTTCTTTTGGAGGGAGAATTATATAAGAAGATTAAAAGTAAGCAATTTAGGAAAGTCGACAGATATATAAATTGTAAGATGATCCAAGACCCATTGCATGCCAATAAAGCCTTGTTTGAAGAAGAGGCAAATTCGATGAACTTTTTTGGTATTTTACATCTACTGATTTTAAATTAGCAGTTCTTTTTCATTGAATATATTTTATGTGGAAAAACAGGAAGAGGTCGAAAGGTTTAACAACCATCTAATTTAGGATGCATTTGAGATGGCTGGTAAGCGTTAATAAAATAAAAAGGATTGGAGCGAGGTAAATGGAATCAACAAAAACGAAACATTTATTGGTAGAAGTAAAAAAAGGGGTAATGCAACTCACCCTAAATCGACCGGAAAGTCTAAACGCATTTAGTCCGGATATGATTAGTGGTCTAAAAGAAGCGATAAAACAAGCTAAAGAGAATGAGAAGATTCGTGTAGTTTTGCTTACAGGTGCGGGTCGTGCGTTTAGTGCCGGTGGAGATGTTAAAGGTATGGGGAAAAAGGAACCTATAGGGACATATGACCATATCGGAAAACTAAATGAATTAATTCTTTCTATGAAAGATTTGGAGAAACCGATTATAGCAGCTGTTCATGGATATGCTGCGGGTGCAGGTTTTAATTTAGCCTTGGCATGTGACCTTATTCTAGCAGCAGATGATAGTAAATTTATTATGAGTTTTTCAAATGTGGGTTTAATCTCTGATGGCGGGGGATTATATTTCCTTCCAAGATTAGTAGGAGCCTATCGAGCAAAAGAATTATTCTTTAAGGCAGAACCGTTAAACGTGGAAGAAGCACATTCTTTAGGAATAGTAAATCAAGTCTACCCATCAGATGAATTTCAGGCCAGTGTTGCTTTATACGCTGAGAAAATCTCTTCTGGACCCTCGACAGCGTATGGGTTTATAAAAAAAATCGTAAATCAATCATTTCATTCTAGTTTGGAGGACATTCTTGAGCAGGAACGGGTTACACAAGCTACATTGGTTACAACTGATGATCATTATGAAGGAGTAACTGCATTTAAAGAAAAGAGAAAGCCCAACTTTTAATAATAAGTAAATATCTCTGTTGCTCTATTTTTGAAGCGGATCTAAATTCCTGTAAAAATATTATTAATAATATTATAGAGAACGTGAATAGATTTTAACAATTAAATGTAATCGCTTCCGTTAGTGACAGGGCGTTGTTAAAAGTAGAATTTATTATCAAATAGTTCGTAAAAATATGGAGGTGAAATAAGTTATGGAGATCCTAATTCAGCAACTTTTTAACGGCCTAACAATAGGCAGTATTTATAGTTTAGTTGCATTAGGTTTAACCCTCGTATACGGAATATTGCATATTCCTAATTTTGCTCACGGTGCAATTTATATGATCGGTGGTTATATTACATTGACTATGATGACGTATGTTGGGGTTAACTATTGGATTTCTATTGCTGTGAGTATTATTGTTGTCGGGGTTCTTAGTGTGTTAATGGAGAGACTTGTGTTCCATCCATTAAGAAATACGATAATAATTAATAATAAAATCGCTGCGATCGGAATTTTATTATTTTTAGAAGCATTAGCCCAATTGATATGGGGGGCGGATTTTCGCCAAATGTCTTCACCCTATAACCAAGTCCTGAATCTATTTGGTGTCACTTTTACAGTGCAAAGACTCCTGATAATTGTTGCAGCAATAGTTGTAATGGTTTTACTATATCTTTTCTTGAAAAAGACTTTTATTGGTAGAACGATTATTGCGATGTCCCAAAATCGGGAAGGTGCATTTTTAGTTGGGATAAATGCTAATAAGGTAGCCATGTTAACTTTCTTTGTTGCTGGTGCTTTAGCTGCTATCGCGGCATCACTGACATCACCTATTAATCTCGTATTTCCGGGTATGGGTCACCTTGTAATACTTAAAGCCTTTGTCATTATCATCATTGGTGGAATGGGTAGCATACCTGGAGCAATATTAGGTGGTTATTTACTAGGATTTACTGAGAGTATTGGAGCAACTTATATATCCGGGGATTACAAGGACATCATTGCTTTTATACTGCTCATCATCATTTTAACAATTAAACCGAATGGGATATTTGCAAAGGGGGAGCATTAAATGCCAAAGAAATTTGAAAAATATATTGTCATTTTCTTTATCGTATTGGCAATAATCTTCCCGCTAATTACTCAAAATGATTATTATATTCATATCATGACTTTAGCGTTTATATGGAGCATTGCGGTTTATGGTTTAAATTTGTTGGCAGGTTATACTGGATACTTATCACTTGCGCATGCAGGATTCTTTGCAATTGGTGCGTATGCTGTAGGATTATTAACCGTAAAAATAGAAATGGGATTTTGGGTTGCTTTTATTCTAGCTCCAATTATTACAGCTGTTATTGGTTTTTTTATAGGTATCATTTCACTTAGAACGAAGGAGCACTATTTTGCAATCTATACGCTGTGTGTAGGGTACGTAATCTATTTAATTATTGATAAGTGGGACAGCTTAACAGAAGGTGTTCGTGGTTTGATGGGAATACCTGCTCCAGCAAATATTGGGCCCATTTCATTTACTACACCATTATCACAATATTATCTTGTATTAGCGATATTGCTACTCGTCATTTTTATTATTTATCGCATAATTAATTCCTTGGTTGGTAGAACGTTTATCGCTATTCGAAATAGTGAACCGCTCGCACTTTCTTTAGGAATCTCTACAATTAAAAATAAATTACTGTCATTTGTGCTTTCCACCTTTTTTGCAGGGTTAGCAGGAGCACTCTACGCAAGTTTTGTTCGCTTTTTAGGGCCAGATATAGCATCGACTGCGATCACATTTGATTTATTAATGTATTTAATTGTAGGAGGAATTGGCACACTCTTTGGACCGATTGTCGGAACTACCCTTATCGTATGGATTTCACAGAACCTGCAGTTCTTACAAGATTATCGAATGCTCATATTCGGTCCTTTATTAACGATACTAATTATCTTTGCACCTAGAGGGATAATGGGCATTATTGGTGATTGGAAAGTAAAATCTAGTGAAAAGAAAAGAAATAAAGAAGCACAGAAATCCCAATCCGAGTTAAAAAAAGAGGCGTAGGAAGGTGAGAAAATGTATTTAGCGACAAAACAATTAACCAAACAATTTGGGGGGCTTCATGCAGTGAATGAAGTTGATTTCACTGTCGAAAAGGGTAAAATTAATGCAATTATCGGTCCCAATGGTGCTGGTAAGTCAACGTTCTTTAATTTGATAAGCGGGGTACACAAACCAAGCTCTGGACAAGTGATTTTTAAAAATGTGGATATCTCTAATCTCCCCTCCAACAAAATAGCAAAACTAGGTGTGGCGCGAACATTTCAAACGACAAATCTGTTTGAAAAGTCAACGGTTTTTGAGAATGTTATTGTCGGTCATCGTCTAAGAACGAACTCAAATCTCTTTGACGCCATTTTTAGAACAAAACGATTACAGCAGGAAGAAGAAAGATCGAAAGAAAAGGCGCTTGAGGTGTTAGATTTTGTCGGGTTAACGAAGTCTGCTGAGAGAGTAGTTGCAAATATCTCTCAAGAGGAGAAAAAAAGAGTTGCCTTTGCGCTTGCATTAGCAACTAATCCAGAAATCGTATTTCTTGACGAACCTACTGCTGGAGTGAACCCAGATGAAACGGAGGAGCTATCTTCGTTGATTGTTAAGATGAAGGAAAGAGGAATTACCGTGTGTCTCATCGAGCATAAAATGCAAATGATCATGGAAATGGCCGATAAGATTATGGTTTTAAACTATGGTAAGAAAATTGCTGAAGGTACGCCTAATGAAATAAATAATAATGAACAAGTAATCGAAGCATATTTAGGGAGGAGTGCTAGTGCTTAGTTTAAAGAATGTAACCGTTAAATACGGAGCCTATGCTGCAGTTCACGAGGTGAATATTAAAGTCGAGCAAGGACAGATTGTTGTATTATTGGGTGCGAATGGAGCAGGGAAAAGTACAACATTTCGTGCTATTAGTGGTTTAAGTAAACCAGCGTCAGGAGAGATATTATTTGAAGAAAAATCTATAAGTGGAATTTCACCAGATAAGATTGTCCAATCAGGAATTGTTCAATGTGCTGAGGATAGAAAACTATTTCCGCAAATGACTGTTCAGGAGAACTTGGTCATGGGTGCTTATGTACAACGGAAAAACAAAAAAAAGATGAAGCAGACGATGGATGAAGTCTTTGAATTATTTCCAATACTTTATGAAAAAAGAAATGATCAAGCTGGTTCTATGAGTGGTGGGCAACAACAGATGCTAGCTATCGGAAGATCATTAATGTCTAAGCCAAAATTAATGCTGCTTGATGAGCCTTCAATTGGCTTAGCGCCATTAATTGTTGAACAGATGTTTGAAAGTATACAATTAATTAATAAAGAAGGTACCACGATTCTTCTAGCAGAACAAAATGCAAACGCTGCATTAAACATAGCGGATAAAGGGTATGTGTATGAGAATGGAAAAATTGTAGTGCAAGGGAGCTCAAAGGAGTTATTTTCAAATGAGGAAGTTAGAAAGGCTTATATTGGTGCATAAAAATTCCGTCTTTATACACTTGCGGAAGATTGAAAATTTTAAATTTAATGATAAGAATGGAGGTAAGAATATGAGAAAAAGCAAAATCATCATGCTAATGTTTATAACATTACTTGCTGTTAGCCTGGCTGGCTGTATCGACGGCAGTGGAAAAACCGAAGAAAGTGAAGGAAGTACAGGAAGTACAGGTGGAGAGAATGTTGTCAATATTGGTTATAGCGGGCCATTAAGTGGGGCAGCTGCTTACTATGGGGAGAATACATTAAATGGTTTAAAGATGGCAGCAGAAGAAATTAATGAAACGGGATTTGAGGTGGATGGGGAGACATATAAATTAAACATTATTGGTCTTGACGATAAATATTTACCTAATGAAACAGCTGCCAATGCAAGAAGGTTAGTTCAAGAAAATAATACACCGATTATTTTCACACCTCATAGCGGTGGGATATACGCCCTTCAAGTATTTAATGAGCAAGAAAACTTCCTTATAGGAGCTTATTCAAGCGAACCAGCTATAACAGAAGGAGGGAATTCGTTAACTGTTAGAATACCACCGAGTTATCATGGTTATGTAGAGCCATTCACGGAATATTCGATGGAACGATTTGGAAAGAAACTTGCAGCTATCCCACCAGTAACGCAGTATGGTCAAGATTGGGCAGAAGAATTAATCCCACATTGGGAAGAACAGGGAGGAGAAGTTGTTTACGAATCATATGTGGATTTTTCTAAGGATACCGATTTCTTTACACTTTTAACAAATGCTTTAGAGGGAGATCCAGATGTGCTTTTTATCGGTGGACCTTCCGAGCCAACAGCAAATATTGCTATGCAGGCTAGAGAGTTAGGGTTTGAAGGCGGGTTTATTATTATGGATCAAGCGAAATTAGATGAAATGAAGAATATAACTGAAATCTTTGAACCATTAGAAGGGTCAATTGGTACCGTACCATTAATTTATTCAGACTATCCTGGAACAGATGAATTTGTTGAAAAATATAGAGAAAAATTTGGGAAAGATCCCGGATCTGAGGCAGGATTCCATTATGTTTCCATGTACATCTTTGTAGAGGCAATGAAAGCTGCCGGAAATGTTGAGGATGCTAAAGTAATTCACGAAAATATTCAAGCGGGTTTAGACGCTTTGCCTGACGATAAAAAGGTGTATGAAATTCCAAGTATAGATGAAAATGGCGCATTTGAAATTCCTACAAGAATTAGTACGGTTGAGGATGGAGAGATAGTTTCTACTGATATAAAATAATTTCGGTATGAAGTATAGAAAGAAAAGTCAGTGGATATATACTGGCTTTTCGCTTCTTTGCAAGTGTTCTACGTGTTTAAACGGATTATGTTTTAGAAGAATTAATTATAAACGATAAGCTCTACAAAGAAGGAGAGATAATATGTTTACACGACATTTTGAACATTGGCCTAGACTGCCGAAAACACTCGTTGTCCCAGAAACAACAGTCTATCAAAATCTTGAAGTTAGTGCACAAAGATACCCGAATCAACGAGCTATTCATTATTATGGGAACGATCTCTCTTATAAACAGTTAGATGAAGAGGTAAATGTAATGGCAGGATATTTGCAAAAAAGGTTAGGAATAAAGAGAGGAGAAAAGGTGCTTTTATTTATGCAAAACTCTCCGCAATTTGTAATAGCGTATTATGCTATTTTAAGAGCCGATGCCGTAGTAGTACCAATAAATTCCATGCTCAAGGGAGAGGAACTTGAATTTTACGTAAATGATTGTGAAATTAGAAATGCTATTATTGGCCAAGAATTGTATGATCGTATAAGTCCGTTAATTGAAACTACCTCACTGGAAGAAATTATTATTGTTGCTTATTCGGAGTATATGGGAACAGATTTTAATGGCGCTGTTCCAGCTGAGGCACGAGAAGAAAAGAAGCTATTTTTCCAATCACATCTTCATCCATGGAAAGAATGTATTGAAGCGAGGTTGTTGCCAGATGACCATGTTACAGGGCCTGATGATTTGATTGTTCTCCCGTATACCTCAGGAACAACCGGCCTGCCAAAGGGTTGTATGCATACAAATAAAACTGTTCAAGCAAATACCTTTGGAGGTTTTTATTGGGCTAGAGGTACAGCTAGTAATGTGCATCTAGCGACTTTGCCGTTTTTCCATGTGACAGGAATGGTTAATAGCATGCATGCGCCTATATTAAGTGGCAGTACGATAGTAATCTTAACGAGATGGAATCGAGATACTGCTGTAGAGCTTATTGAAAGCCAGAAATGTACGAATTGGATAACAATAAGTACGATGCTTGTTGACTTTTTGGCAAATCCAGATTTAGATCCGAAGCAAATTTCATCTTTAACGTCTATTTCCGGTGGAGGAGCTGCGCTGCCGGAAGCAGTGGGTGAAAAGCTTTATAAACTCACTGGTTTAAAATTTTTAGAAGGCTATGGACTTTCTGAAACAATAGCGCAAACCCATTCAAATCCAGTAGACCGTCCGAAGATGCAGTGTTTAGGTATTCCTTCCTTTGATGTGGATTCTAGAATAATTGACCCTTTAACACATAAAGAATTAAGTGCAGGAGAAGTAGGAGAAATTGTTGTTCGCGGACCCCAGATAATGGTTGGCTATTATAATCGAGAAAAGGAAAATGAAAGCGCCTTTATCGAAATTGAAGGGCAAAGGTTTTTCCGAACTGGAGACATTGGACGATTTGATGAGGAAGGTTACTTCTTTATAGTTGATCGCGTGAAGCGAATGATTAATGCATCAGGTTTTAAAGTCTGGCCAACGGAGATTGAATCCTTTCTCTATAAACATCCAGCTGTTCAACAGGCATGTGTAGTTGGTGTTCCAGATCCTAGAAGAGGAGAAACGATTAAAGCATTTATTATTTTAAATGATGATTATAAAGGAAAAATCAGTGACAAAGAAATTATTGAATGGTCAAAAGAAAGAATGGCTTCCTATAAATATCCACGCATCATTGAATTTAGAGAAACATTGCCAACAACATCTAGCGGGAAAATATTATGGCGGAAACTTCAGCATAGTGAATGGGAAAAGGCACAATCCTAGAACAGGATATGGAGCGAAAATAAGTTAGTTTCTTTATATAAAATATAGGTTCGGGTGCCGGAATGATAATTTGTTCATTTCCAGCATTTCACCAGTTGCTTCATTCTTTTTTGTAGGAATAAAAAGCAAAGAGGTCTGCATTGCTTTTTATTCCTACTACATTACGCTTTGAAAGCGAAATTAAAATGGGTTCGTGGCCCACTGAGCGGATTGTTTAATAAAAATACGCTGATTTAATTTTAATTGTGCTACCATATATTCCGCAATATCCTCAGGCTGCATATACTTATCTTCATTTTTGTCTTCTAATGCATCGCCAAATGCCAATTCGGTGGCAACTAAACTTGGGTTCATTGTAAATACACGTATATTTTCTCTGCGCACTTCTTGCATGAGGGCTTCAGACATCCCTTGGATAGCGAATTTAGAAGCGCTATAAGCAGTCGAACCTGCTGTTGCTTTTAATCCGTTACTAGAAGAAATATTAATAATGTCACCTTTCTTCTTGCTCACTAGATGTGGCAGCACTTCTTTTATCATATGATAAGTTCCAAATACATTCACTTCAAAAATATGTTTCCAGGTTTCCTCATCCATGTCTTGCAAGTTGCCGTAATCACTGATTGCTGCATTATTTATTAAAATGTCAGCTTTACCTAGTTTCTGTTCAAACGTCTGGATAGCTTCTCTCACTTGCTCATGCTGAGAAATATCTGCTTTGCAGGCAACAACGTTTACACCAAATGTTTCTAATTCTTTCTGAACTTCATCCAGCTTTTCTTTCCGCCTTGCAATTAAACCGAGATGAATGCTTTCTTTTGCAAATTGATGTGCAGTCGCTCTGCCAATACCACTGCTTGCCCCAGTTATATACGCAATTTTACCTCTGATTTCTTGTCCCATTTTCTAATCTCCCTTCGTTTATCCAATTTAGTTCTAGTATAGATGAGAATTCAATCAAACAACAAAAAAGATGCTTTAGCTTCTATTCTATTTACAGTCTAAAAACCGAAGATTAAAAAAGTATGAAACGAGGCTGTTATGGAAATCCTAAAGGTATTATTGTAACTTGGAGGGAAGCAATATGAAGCGTCTAATTTTATTAACGATTGCAGTACTTATTGGAAATATGTTATTTACCCATTCCACTGTGTCAGCGAATGAGGAAAATAAAGAAAAAGCACCATTAGCTGATAATGCTTTATCTGGTGTTTTAATTGAACAGAATACAGGAAAGGTATTATTTGACAAAGATGCGCATGAACAATTGCCGCCAGCTAGCATGACTAAAATAATGACCTTGCTTCTAATTATGGAAGCTTTAGAAGAAGGGAAGATATCCAAGGAAGAGATGGTTGTAGTGAGTGAATATGCAGCTTCTATGGGTGGATCCCAAGTATTTTTAGAAGCTGGGGAAGAAATGTCTGTAGATGATTTAATTAAAGGTATAGCGATTGCTTCTGGGAATGATGCAAGTGTGGCGATGGCAGAAACGATTGCTGGAACAGAAGAAGAATTTGTTCAAAAAATGAATGAAAAAGCGGAACAACTTCAATTAAAAGATACTCATTTTAAAAATACCACAGGGCTTCCTGCTGACAACCATTATAGTAGTGCCTATGACATGGCAGTGATGACAAGAGAATTATTAAAGTATGAAGATATTACAAATTATACTTCTATTTATGAAGATTATTTACGTCAGGGAGAAGATAATGAATTTTGGCTCGTGAATACGAATAAGTTGATTCGTTCTTACCCAGGTGCAGATGGGATGAAGACAGGATATACAAGTGAAGCGAAGTATTGCCTAACAGCTACTGCGAAGCGGGATGATATGCGAGTCATCGCAGTTGTCATGGGAGCAGAAACACCTAAAGAACGAAACAAAATGGTATCTGGATTACTAGATTATGGTTTCCAGAGTTATCAGACGAAACAGCTTTTTGGGAAAGAAGAAAAAGTGATGGAGCTGGAAAAAATTAAAGCAGATCCATATCATTTTGACATTGTTACCAAATCAAGTGTTCATAGTTTGCATAAGAAAGGCGAGGAAGAATCAGCTATTACAACAGAGATTTCCCTTCAGGAAGATTGGAAATTTCCTATCAAAAAAGGGGCTGTTGTTGGAGAACTGATTGTGAAGGAAAATGAGCAGACTATATACACCACACCGCTAATCGTGAATGAAGATATTACCGAAGCATCTATTACAACATTAACAAAACGGGCATTGCAAAAAATGGTGAATTCGGCTGATTAACACGTATTTCCACTTCTTTTGTCGACAAGCAGGAAATAGTAATTTGTATAGAGAATACTTCTATTCAGAGAGTAACTATTTTCACAACAAAGAGGAGGAGCATTGCACATGGGATTACAAACTAAGTTCGAAGTAAGAGGCGATGTGTTGATTGTACGCATGCAAGGTGAATTAGATCACCATGAAGCGGAAGGGTTGAGGGATACATGGAAGGATTGGATCTATTTGCATTCTATTAAGCATATCATCCTGAATTTAAAAGGAGTAAGCTTCATGGATAGTTCTGGTCTAGGTGTCGTTTTAGGACGTTACAAAGAAATTGTTCAATTAGGGGGAGAAATGGTTCTTTGTTCTGTAGCGCCGTCGTTACATCGTCTTTTTGATATGTCTGGTTTTTTCAAGATTATTCGTTTAGAGGAAAATGAAGAACGCGCATTACAAGGTTTGGGGGTGACATCATGAGAAATGAAATGTCTTTTTCGTTTTCTAGCGTGAGTGAAAATGAAGCATTTGCTCGTGTTGCTGTAGCTTCATTTGTCACACAGCTAGATCCAACCATGGAGGAATTAACCGAGATTAAAACGGTTGTATCCGAAGCTGTGACAAATGCAATAATCCATGGATATCATAGTGAACCGCATCATAAAGTCTATATTGATTGTGTGTTATATGATGGGGAAGTGGAGCTGACCATCCGCGATGAAGGGCAAGGAATTTTAAATGTTGATGAAGCAAGGGAACCTTTATTTACATCAAAACCAGAAATGGAACGATCCGGCATGGGTTTTACGATTATAGAAAATTTCATGGATACCGTGGAAGTCATTTCTGCTCCTGAAAATGGGACTTCCGTTTATATGAAAAAGCAATTATCAAAATCAAAAACGGTTTTTAATTAGGAAATCTACTGTGAATATTCATAAAACGGAGGAAAGAGAGCAGCTTTCCAATGAACAGGTAAAGAAAATGATTCGATTAAGTCAATCTGGAGACATCGAAGCAAGAGAAGAACTGATTCGCCGGAATGTTCGGCTGGTGTGGTCTGTTGTCCAACGATTTGTGAACAGAGGATACGATCCAGATGATTTATTTCAAATTGGAAGTATAGGACTGATCAAAGCGGTAGATAAATTTGATCTCTCCTATAACGTGAAATTTTCTACCTATGCCGTTCCAATGATTATTGGGGAGATACAGCGATTTATTCGTGATGATGGCAGTGTAAAGGTAAGCCGTTCATTAAAAGAAATGGGGAATAAGATTCGCCGTAAACGGGAAGAAATGTCTAAAGAATTAGGCAGATCTCCATCAGTTAATGAATTAGCAGAGGCGTTGGATTTAGAGCCAGAAGAAGTCGTCCATGCTCAAGAAGCTGCGAAATCACCTCAGTCTATTCATGAAACAGTCTATGAAAGTGATGGAGATTCCATTACATTATTAGATCAAATTGCAGAACAAGATTCTAGATGGTTTGAAAAATTATCCGTCCAAGAAGCTGTTCGTGCTCTCACTGATCGGGAAAGGCTAATTATTTACTTGCGCTATTATAAGGATCAAACCCAGACAGAAGTAGCGGAAAGACTTGGCATTTCCCAAGTACAAGTCTCCAGACTGGAGAAGAAGATTTTAGAAGATATGAAAAAAAGTATGGATGCCGGATAATAAATAGAGCTTATTTGTGTATAAAACACAGGTAAGCTTTTTTATTGTCGTTTTTCTAAGCTGATTTGTCTTTAGGCTTATAATTTATTTTCTTTTAACAAATACTATCTGTTAGATAGTTATTGTAAAGGTGGTTTGGTCATGGCAGAACTTGTTTATTTAAGAATGCGGAAAAAAGTAATTCTTGAGCAGTGGCAAGAGCTGCAACTAAAAGATATCGCTTATCTATCTACGCAATCACCAAAAAAAGAAATACTTGAAAACACGATGATTTATCGATTATCTAAAAAAGATAAAAATCTTTTAGTCATTGATAGCTTTTTGGTCCTGGACCACCTCACAAAGGAATATCCAAATCTTGAAATTCAGTTACTCGGACCTGAGCAGTGCCTTATACAAATTGAACCGCGTAAAAAGCCGCCGCATCCATTGATTATTACGTTTGTCTGGCTGCTGTTGTTTACCGGCTCGGCAATGACGATTATGAATTTTCATTATGATGTTAGTATGCAGCCTGTTCAGCAAAAGCTGCATTTTATCCTGACTGGGGAAGAGAATGAATATCCGTTATGGATTCAAATTCCTTATTCCTTAGGTCTTGGATTAGGAACCGTTCTATTTTTTAATCACTGGTTTAAAAAACGATTTAACGAAGAGCCAAGCCCGTTAGAAATTGAGATTTTTAATTATCAACAGGATATGCAGCGATATATTAATACGATGGAAAATGAGATTAATGATCCAAGAAATTCTTCTTAATGTCCTGCAGATTTTTATCGGCTTCAGCGGTGGTGTTGCTGTTGGCGCGGGCTTCGTTGCTTTTATTGCTGTATTAGGGATTATTCCAAGGCTTATTCAATTAAGTAAGACAGAAAAGTATATTAAAGTCTATGGCGCTGCAGTGATTATTGGGTTGTTTATCGGAGCTTATTTCTCCTTTGCTCCTATCTCAACTTCTCAGCCTATTCTTGCTTTAATTCTCTGGGGATTATTTCATGGTATTTTTAATGGAATGCTGGCAGCTGCGTTGACAGAGGTGTTAAATGTTTTCCCCATTTTAACCCGCAGGATCGGTATGGAAAGCTATGTGCTTTTATTTATGATGGCTTTGATGCTGGGCAAGGTGTTTGGTTCTTTATTTCAGTGGATTTATTTTGTGCCGCGCTAAGAATATTTTGACGTAGTAACCATAAAAACAGAAGTGCGATTTTATGTGCGTTTTTCTAAGATAAGACATAAATAGAAGGTGATCGTATGCAGACAGGTAAGGAAAAGAATACACCTATCTCTCCTCATATTGAAGATACATATGCATATATGAAAAAGAGAATAGGTTTAGAAAAATCCTATGATTTAGGATACAGGGAATTAGTTGTTTTGGACCGACGTGTGCAGCTTTATTATGTTACTGGTTTAACGGATACCTCGGTTGTACAAGAAGTATTAAAAGTAATGATTGAAGTAAACGATAATGAATCGGAAAGTGATCGTCTTGGAGAGATTGTTGAAAATAGATTAGTCCACCAGCAGGTTACACCAGTCAAAACAATGGATGAAGCCGTTGACCAGGTGCTTAGTGGACTGATTGCTGTATTTATTGACGGGAAGAATTACGCGCAAATTGTGGACGTCCGTAATTATCCTGGCAGAACTCCAGAAGAACCAGACACGGAGAAAGTGATTCGAGGCTCGAGGGATGGTTATACAGAAAATATTGTAGAAAATACTGCACTTACTAGACGACGCTTGCGAGATGAGAATTTACGAAATGAGATGCTAAAGGTTGGTGAACGATCTAAAACAGACGTTTGCATCACTTATATTGAGGATGTTGCAAATCCCAACTTAGTAAAGTTTTTAAAAGATAAGATTGAAAGTATTCAAGTAGATGGTATGTCAATGTCTGATAAATCGCTGGAAGAATTTTTAATGATTCGGAAATGGAACATTTATCCTCTCGTGCGCTACACGGAGAGACCTGATGTTGCAACGAGTCATTTATTAGAAGGTCATGTAATTCTCTTTGTTGATACGTCTCCGAGTGCCATTATTGTTCCAACAACTTTTTTCCATCATTTGCAGCACGCAGAAGAATATCGGCAAGCACCCTCGATAGGGACGTTTATCCGCTTTATTCGTTTTCTTGCTGTATTCGCAGCTTTATTTTTACTGCCAACCTGGCTGTTGTTTGCCATGGAGCCTTCGTTACTGCCACAAAATTTAAGTTTTATCGGTCCGAATGATGAAGGGAATGTGCCTGTAGCTATTCAAATTATTCTAGCAGGTGTAGGAATAGAGTTTTTAAGAATGGCGGCAATACATACGCCAACGCCTTTATCTACAGCGATGGGTCTGATTGCAGCTGTATTAATTGGTGAGATTGCTATTGAAGTTGGGCTTTTCTCACCAGAGGTTATTTTGTATGTTTCGACGAGCGCCATTGGAAATTATGTAACGCCTAGTTATGAATTAAGTGTTGCAAATAAGGTGATTACCCTATTTCTGGTGCTAATGGTGGAATTATTTGGTTTACCTGGATATATGATTGGTATTACACTTTATATTTTATTTATGGTGCAGATTAGATCGTTAAGAACGCCTTATATGTGGCCATTGCTTCCTTTTAATTTCAAAGCAATGAAGCATGTTTTGTTCCGTATCCCGGTTCCAAATTCAAAGCATCGTCCCAGTATTGTTCACCCGCGCAATAATTACCGCCGGCCATAGATTAGTAAAGAGAGCAGTTCTGTGATATATAAATAAAATGTTTCGATTAGTTGGATAAGTAAAAACGGCGGCTGTGTGCGTAGATTGCGTTTTGTACAAGATAGAAAATGTTGTGATTATTTTTTCTCCAAGGTAAGCCGTGTCAATTTTGGTGCGGCTTGCGCTTTTCTAACATTTTAAGCTGTATTCAGATTTAGGCTTTCTTTATTTACTGTATTGTGTTAAAGTATTTTATTATTTGAATAATGGGGGAAAAAGAATGATACTTGATGCACACCCCTTTAAAGTTAATACGAAGGGACATTTAGAAATTGGTGGTGTTGATACCGTCGAATTAGCGGAAAAATACGGTACACCTTTATACGTCTACGATGTAGAAATGATTCGTAACCATGCCAGAGCATTTGTTCAAGCATTTCGTGAGGCAGGCATTCGTGGTAAAGTTGCCTATGCAAGTAAGGCTTTTTCTTCGGTTGCTATGCTACAAGTGGCAAAGCAAGAAGGATTGTGCTTAGATGTCATTTCTGAAGGAGAATTATATACCGCGCTTCTAGCCGATTTTCCAACAGAACGAATCCATATGCACGGAAATAATAAAAGTGAAAAAGAAATTGCTATGGCAGTAGAACATGAAATAGGCTGTATTGTTATTGATAATTTCCATGATATTGATTTATTAGATGTAGAGCTCATCAAGCAGAGTAAGACAATGAATGTGCTCTTACGAGTTACACCAGGTGTCGAATCAAAGACGCATAAATATATAATGACTGGAAATGAAGATTCAAAATTTGGGTTTGATTTGCAAAATGGGCAAGCCGAAGAAGCGTTAAAAATGCTTTTAAATCATCCAAGAATACATGTAAAAGGGCTTCATTGCCATATTGGCTCCCAAATCTTTGGAACAGAAGGGTTCCGAGTAGCAGCAGATATACTGTTTGCTAAATTGGAAGAATGGAAACGAAAATATCAATTTATATCAGAAGCTTTAAATTTAGGTGGCGGCTTTGGCATTCGCTACACAAAAGAGGACCAGCCTCTTCCACTTGCGGAATACGTTAAAGATATGGTTCAAAGTGTAGAACAAAACTGTGAAAAATATCAAATGAAGCTTCCTGAAGTTTGGATTGAACCAGGACGATCAATTGTAGGCGATGCAGGGATTACACTTTATTCTATTGGGGCCAATAAAAATATTCCTGGAGTAAGAGAATATTATTCTATTGATGGCGGTATGACGGATAATATCAGACCGGCTTTATACCAGGCAAAGTATGATGCGGTAATTGCAAATCGCCCGACAGCACCAATTGAAAAGGAAGTCTCTATTGCAGGGAAATGCTGTGAATCTGGGGATATGCTAATTTGGGATTTACCAGTGCCCCAAATTAGGGATAAAGATATCTTAGCTGTTTTGGCAACAGGCGCCTATAATTATTCTATGGCCAGTCATTATAACCGCTTGACGAAACCGGCAGTCGTTTTTATAGAAGATGGGCAGGATCATCTTGTTGTTCGCAGAGAGACCTATCAAGATATTGTCAAAAATGACTTGTCATATGAGCGTATAAATAGTTTTACTTAAGGAGAATAAGTGATAGAATAGAGTGTAGTTGTTTTTAAAGAAACAGATATTTTTAAAAGGGGAATTGCTAAGATGAAAAAAGGCTATATTGAAATGGAAAATGGTAATAAAATTGAATTTGAATTATATCCAGATGAAGCACCAAATACGGTAGCTAACTTTGAAAAATTAGCAAATGAAAAGTTTTATGATGGTTTAACTTTCCACCGTGTGATTCCTGGATTCGTCAGTCAAGGAGGCTGTCCGAATGGAACCGGCACAGGTTCTGCGGGATATACGATTAAATGTGAAACGGAAGGAAATCCGCACAAGCACGAAGAAGGTTCCTTATCTATGGCGCACGCAGGTAAAGATACTGGAAGTTGCCAGTTCTTTATTGTGCATGAGCCCCAGCCACACTTGGATGGAGTTCATACCGTTTTCGGAAAAGTAACATCAGGTATTGAACATGCTAAAGCAATGTCTAATGGTGATGTGATGAAAGAAATTCGCATTGAGGGATAATTCACTTTGTAAGTAGAGGGATGGCCTAAGAGGGAAGATAGTAAGCAATGATACTGATGTTGTCTTTTTAGCGAGGCGAAGTTAGTTCAGGTAATCTATTTTCTTACGGGACATCCCTTTTATACTTCCTTGACACTATAAGGAAATATAACTTTAACAAGGGCAACGCTGCCTATAAAGGCTTGAATTGCTAATTAATTTTAATAATGGTACTTTTCATTATACTTAAAATACGTTATACTTTCAGAGTGAATACTGATTGAAAGTTAAGAGGATTACCATACAAGAAATTAATGAGGGGTAATTATGCTAATTCGCTTTAAAAGAAACTTAGAAAAGATTGCAATGGGTTTACTATCATTTATGCCTGAAGAAAAAGATGTAAAAAAACTGCAAGAAACCATTCGTGAGTATGAAGAAAATGATAATTGGCATTTGCATTTATGGAAAGAGGACGATGATGTTCTTGGAGCGATAGGTGTTCAAATTTTAAATGAAAGTCAATTAATTATCAGACACCTTACCGTAAATCCCTCTCATAGGGATCAGGGAATAGGTTCACAAATGGTAGCAGAAATTCATCGTATTTATTCGGACAAATATGAGATCGAGCCTGCTCAAAATGTCAAAGATTTTTATGAAAAATCAATGGATTCATTGTGAAATTGGTCTTTATCAAAGGTTAAAGTATAAAAAGCCAGCCCTTATAACTCGGGTTGGCTTTTCATTCGTTGCTATATCGATCTTATTTGAGATAAAATCTTAGTACCAAGCTGCTCCTACGATTACTAATAAAATAAATAGAACAACGATTAAAGCAAATCCACCTGCATAACCACCTGAATATCCACCACTCATTTTATTTCCTCCTTTTTAATTCAATCCATAAATGTTTTGTGCTAACATTTATATTACGTTATAACTTATGTAAGCTCTGTTAAGAGTGTATGGGCTTTTGCGATTTTTTTAAAACGTTTTTTAGGATAACTAAAATTAACACGTTGTTTTACAAAGCTTGAGAGGAATTACAAAAATGATTCAAGGATATGAAGTTAAATTAGACACATTTGAAGGTCCTTTGGATTTGTTACTTCATTTGATAAATCAATATGAAATAGATATTTACGATATTCCGGTCGCTCAGATTACACAGCAGTATATGGATTATATTCACACCATGCAGCATTTGGAACTAAATATCGCAAGTGAATATCTGGTTATGGCGTCCACTCTGCTTGCGATAAAAAGCCAGATGCTTCTTCCAAAGCAAGAATTTGAAGAGGAAGAGATGGATGAAGCGTATATGGAAGATCCCCGAGAAGAATTAATGCAGCGTTTAATTGAATATCGAAAATATAAAGAGGCTGCAGAGGCATTAAAAGAACGAGAAGTTGCGGATCAGCAAATTTACACACGTTCGCCAGTGGTGTTTGATTTCAAAGACGTTCCAATGGAAAATGCGAATGCAGGAAATGCATCTATTTTTGATATGATCAGCGCCCTAAAAAAAATGATGCAGCGAAATCAATGGAAAGAACCAAAGGATACGGTCATTCAACGTATAGATATTCCAATAGAAAAGCGGATGGAAGAAGTATTACAACAGGTTAGCAATAGTGAAAATGGTGTATTATTTAATGCTTTGTTCCCTGTCCCGACAAAATCATATATCGTAACAACCTTTGTGGCTATTTTAGAACTAATGAAAAAAAGACAAGTTTATGCAATACAAGAACAACACTTTGAAGAATTATATGTTTTTAAGATGGAGGAGTCATCGTGGAATTAGAGCATTTAAAAGGGGTTGCGGAAGGTCTGTTATTTGCCAGCGGGGATGAGGGCATAACAGTTGGCGAACTCAGTAACGTCCTCGATGTTTCCCTAGACACTGTACGGCAAATAATAGATGAACTACAAACAGACTATAAAAAGCAGAATCGCGGTTTAATGATTCTTAATGCTAATGGGATGCTGAGTTTAGCGACGAAGCCTGAACATAATGATTATTTTAAAAAATGGGTTATCCAGCCAAAGCCAAATAGAATGTCCCAAGCTGCATTAGAGACATTAGCAATTATTGCTTATCAGCAGCCGATAACGAGAGCCGAAATTGATGAAATACGCGGTGTTCGCAGTGAAAGACCATTGCAAACATTAATCTCTCGGATGTTAATCGAAGAATGTGGCCGAAAAGAAACAATCGGCCGACCAACACTTTTTCAGACAACCAAAGAATTCCTTACTTTTTTTGGTTTATCTACATTAGATGAATTACCTGAATTGGAAAGTGCCTTAGAGCCAGAAACAGATACCGAAGATGTTGATTTGTTTTTCGATCGGTTTCAAGATGAATAAATATAAAGTAGAAGCCCTTGTGGATGAGTGAAAGATACTTATCTATAAGGGCTTTTGTTTTATTAGAAAATGAGATTGTCGTCTAAAGCTATGTATATAGCTTTAGTTGACCTTCCTACTTTTCGTTAACATACATAATAGCTTGTTTCATACATATAAATGAACAAGAAGTTTTTATTAGACTAGTTACAAGGAGAGAGTAGAAAACATCTAAGAAATGAAGCTTGATCTAATGGGGAGGAACCAATCTGATGCGTTTTTTTGTTTGGATGGTCATATTTATTTTTAGTTTTTTATCTTTTCCAATTCACGGACATGCTGCGCCTAGCGTGTCAGCACAGCATGCCATTCTGATTGAACAGTCATCTGGCAGAGTATTGTTTGAAAAAAATGCAGTTGAACAAGCATCTATTGCCAGTATTACAAAAGTAATGACAGCTATTATTGCTATTGAGTCTGGAAAAATGAACGAAGAGGTCACTGTTTCGAGAAACGCAATTTATACAGAAGGATCATCTATTTATCTAGAACAAGGTGAGAAAATGACCTTAAAGGATTTGGTATATGGACTAATGCTGCGATCAGGAAATGATGCAGCTGTGGCTATTGCTGAACATGTAGGGGAGAGTGAAGAGGGATTTGTTTATTTAATGAATGAAAAAGCTGACTGGCTTGGAATGAAAAATACACATTTTGATAATCCCCACGGCCTTGACTCTGAAACGCATTACTCCAGTGCGCATGATATGGCAATTTTAATGCAATATGCGATGGAAAATCCTATATTCCAAGAAATAAGCGGTGAGACAAGGTATCTGTCGGAAAATAGATCTTACTACTGGCAGAATAAAAATAAACTTCTAACCCGGCTTTATGCTTATTGTACCGGAGGGAAGACTGGCTACACAAAGCAGACAGGGCGAACGTTACTTACGACAGCTGAAAAGGATGGGATGGAATTAATTGCTGTTACTCTCAATGCTCCCGATGATTGGCAAGATCATATCGCCATGTTTGAATGGGGATTTGACCAGTTTGAAATGAAGGAAGTCGATAGGAATGGGGATGTGGTCACGGATACAAAAAATCCTTCAAAAAATACAGTAACTGTTCCGCTTCGAAGGGAGGGGAATGATTCGTGGGCAAAAGAAATCTATTTAAAAAAGCAAGCGCCTCTTCCTAAAACAAGCAATACTGCGCAAGTACAAAATAATGATAATTCCACATACCAAGATAGTAATGGTTTTCTTGACCAGGTACAACATGTATTTCATTTGATTGTAAGGTGGGATATAGATGATTAATTGGATTTGGATCTGCATGGCTGCCATTGGGATTATTTATGCCATGTTTTCAGGAAACATGGAAGCCGTAAACCAAGCCATATTTGATAGTGCGGCACAGGCAGTGACCTTAGCAATAGGACTTATCAGTATTTTAGTATTTTGGTTAGGTATGATGCGGATTGCTGAGGAAGCAGGTATTTTAAAAGGTCTTGCAAAGCTGTTTCGGCCAATTGTAACTAAAATTTTTCCGGAAATACCGAAAGATCACCCTGCTTTAGGCTATATTTTATCCAATTTAACAGCCAATATGTTTGGATTGGGAAATGCAGCAACTCCTTTAGGAATTAAAGCAATGGAAGAAATGAAGAAGCTCAATAATCATTCGGATACGGCCTCACGTTCTATGATTACTTTCCTTATTTTGAATACAACTGGATTAACTCTGATTCCAACCACTGTTATCGGAATTAGAATGCAATATGAATCAGCCTCTCCTACACAAATTGTTGGTGTCACTTTATTGGTCACTTGTATAGGGACCATTATTGGACTAATCATTGATCGAATATTTTATTATAAAAGTAAGTGGAGGAAATCATGATGGGTTTTATCAGTTTAATTAGCATTTGGATTATACCATGCTTTATTTTAATGATTATGATAGCAGCAAGTATTCGAAAATTACCTGCATACGATTTATTTGTTGAGGGAGGAAAGGAAGGCGTTAAAACAGCTGTTTCTTTGCTTCCTTTTTTAGTTGGAATGATTACGGCTATTTCGATACTCCGAAGCTCCGGTGCTTTAGATGCATTTGTACAGTTACTGTCCCCGGTATTAGCCTTTATTGGATTTCCTGCAGAAGTTTTACCACTCGCATTAATACGTCCGATATCTGGCACAGCAGCGTTAGGTATGACAACGGAAATCATCGCAACCTATGGTCCAGACTCCTTTATCGGGTTACTTGCTTCTGTTATGCAAGGAAGTACGGACACGACTTTATATGTTCTTACCATTTACTTTGGAGCAATTGGTATTAAAAAAACTCGCTATGCACTGCAAGTTGGATTAATTGCGGATTTATTTGCTATACTTGTAGCTGTTTTTCTTGTTACAATGATGTTTGGATAAAGAAAAGCTAGCGATAAATAATAGAAAACAAGGACTAGAACTTTCCTAATGTATAAAAAAAGGCTATGATGAGGATATGTGAAAAATTATATTTCATCATAGGCTTTCCTGTTATATGGAAAAAACAAAAAATAGATTGGGGATTTATATGGCAAAGCATGAAGAAAGATTACAGAAAGTTATTGCTCAAAGTGGTTTGACATCACGAAGAAAAGCAGAGCAGCTAATTCTTGAAGGTAAAGTTAAAGTGAATAATCAATTAGTAACCGAGATGGGCGTAAAGGTTAGCCCTGAAGATAAAGTAGAAGTTGACGGTGTTCCCCTTGAAAAAGAGAATCTAGTGTACTATTTACTGTATAAACCAAGGGGCGTTATTTCGAGTGTTAAAGATGATAAAGGCAGAAAAGTTGTTACAGACCTTCTCCCGGGTGTAGAAGAAAGAATTTTTCCTGTTGGCAGATTGGATTATGACACTTCAGGTATACTCCTTTTGACAAATGATGGTGAATTTGCGAATCAGTTGATGCACCCAAGTAAAGAGATTAATAAAGTATATGTAGCAAAAGTGAAAGGTATTCCTCATAAACAAGCGTTATTAAAATTGCAAAAAGGTGTTATATCCGATGGGGAGAAGTTAAAGGCGGTCCATGCGAAACTCTTATCCAGTGATAAAGACAAGAAAACATCGATACTCGAGTTGACGCTGCATGAAGGGAAAAATAGACAAGTACGCAGAATGCTTGAGGCAATAGGGTTTCCAGTCATGAAACTGAAACGGGAACAATATGATTTTCTTACGTTACATGGGTTAAATGCCGGGGAATATAGGGCACTAACACCGAAAGAAGTTAATCAGCTTCGGTCAACGTCCACAAAATTGTAAGATAATAGTCAAATTTAAACGCTTTAGCAGGTGGTATAATCAGTTGAGAAAGGGGATGAATACTGTTGGAAAAAGAAGAAAAGAAAATAAATAAACAGAAAAAGAAACGTAATCGTTTTATTTTTCGTTCTTCTATCTTAGCCATCCTGATTGCTGCTGTTATATTTGCACTCTTTTCTAATTCAAAAGATGAAGAAATAATATATCGCGCTGGTGATACAGCTCCGGATTTTAGACTAAGTCAAATAAATGATGGTGTTGATGCAGAAATGACCCAACTTAGTGATTTCAAAGGAAAAGGCGTCATGCTGAACTTTTGGGCTACGTGGTGCGGACCATGCAAACAAGAAATGCCATATATGCAGGAGCTATACCCAGCGTATAAGGAGAAAGGAGTCGAAATCGTTGCCATCAGTCTAGATAGCACGGAATTAGTAGTCGATAATTTTATCGAAGAATATGGTTTGACCTTTGCAATTCCTCATGATACAAATGGCAATGTCAGAGATTTATATCGAATTAAACCGATGCCAACAACATTCTTTATTAATCCGGATGGGACGATAGAAGAAATTGTTCAAGGCGCGCTGACATTAGATAAATTAGAAGGACACTTGGATGCAATTACACCTGATGCATCATGATCATCCATGAGAATGGAGGAAGACAATGAATAAAATTAAGTGCGAATGCGGACATATCAATCCGGAAGGCACCGTATTATGTGAGGCATGCGGAAAGCCGGTTGAAGAGAACCAGCATATCGATGGCAATGACGATAAGAAACTGCTAAACATGCGATATGATGGAAGCGCTCGGCGTTCACAAACGTTTAAAAAATCATTAATCGATAAAATTTGGGGATTTTTCTCATCTGTAAAAGTTGGCGTTTGGCTTATCGTCCTTACGTTAGTTGCTTCTATATTTGGGACCATTTTTCCGCAAGAGCAGTTTATACCACAGGATGCGGTATCAAGAGATCCGGCTATCTTTTATGAAGATCGTTACGGTATTTTCGGATTGATATATTATCAACTAGGTTTTCATCATATGTATAGTTCTTTATGGTTTATCATTTTAATTGCTTTAATTGGGGTATCATTGGTTATTTGCAGTTTAGATCGATTTATACCACTTTTTAGAGCGCTTCGAAACCAAAAACCGAAAAAACATAAGAAGTTTTTATCTAAACAACGTTTGTATAGTGAATCATCCAACGTGGACGATGCTGATATAGACAAGCTCGTTAAAAATCTGAAGAAATCAAGATATAAAATTACAGAAGAAGATGGACATGTTCTAGCAGAAAAAGGACGTTTTTCTCGTTGGGGCCCTTACGTAAACCATATAGGTCTCATTATTATTTTAATTGCCGCTATTTTGCGGTCAACGCCGATCATGTTCTCTGAAGATTATATGTGGGTTCGTGAAGGAGAACAGAGAGTGATTCCCGGCACGAATAATAAATATTACATAGAGAATAAGGATTTTATATTGGAAACACAAAATGCAAATGATGAACGTTTTCAGGAAGCTTCCTTAGAAGAGGAGATTCCAGTTAATTATCAAACGGACGTTGTTATTTATGAAGCAAAGAATGCAGATGTCGTAGGTGCGGAGCCAGAACTGGAACCAATATTGACCTATTCTATTCAAATGAATAATCCAGCAAAGTTTGATAAGTACACGCTCTATCAGCAAGGTTATCAGTTAAATGAGTTTAAAAATATGAGCTTTAAAATTCATGAGACGGATGATGAAAAAGAAGAATCTCTGGGCAATTTTACAATTGATTTGACCAATCCAGAGTCTGTTTATGAATTAGATAGTGGTTTCCGGGTGGAGTTAACAAATTATTACCCCGATTATATTATGACGGAAAACGGAAACCCTGCTTCTGAAACAGATCACCCTAGAAATCCAGCTTTTGTTGTAACGGTATACCCTCCGGACTCCGATGAGGGCGAAGTCAGCTTTCTTGGAATTGGTAAGAACATTGATGCTACTGGGGAAAATGAATATAAAGTAGCTATTGAAGATGTGGAATTCCGTGATGTAAGCGGGATTGCGATTAGTTCTGACCGGACGCTTCCATTTTTTATTTTAGGAGCAACGATATTCATGATCGGGGTTATCCAAGGAATGTATTGGCAGCACCGCCGAGTGTGGATTAATAGAGATAAAGATGGCTCTCTTCTCTTAGCAGCCCATACGAATAAAAACTGGTACGGGATCAAACGTGATATTGAAAAAGCGATTGAAGGTACAAATGTGTCAATGGCTAGAGATCAACAAGAGTTAGATGAATAGGAAGAAGTGTCTGTATAAGAGAATGGAACTGGAATAAATGGTGGGAGGTAAGTAAATGGATTTATATAGTATTAGCAGTAACGCGCTGTTAACTGCGTTTATTCTGTATTTGCTTGCAACATTTTTCTTTGGCGGGGCAATCCGTCAAAATAAAAGTGAACGTAATAAGCAAACCAAAACAGGGACGATTGGCTTAGTTATCACCATAATAGGCTTTGTTTCCCAACTAGTTTACTTTATTACAAGATGGGTCATAACAGGACATGCTCCTGTAAGTAATCTTTTTGAGTTTACTACTTTCTTAGGAATGTCAATGATTTTTGCATTTATTATTATTTACATCTACTATAAAAATGCATTTTTAGGAGTATTTGCATTACCATTAGCAACAATTATTATTGCTTATGCAAGTATGTTCTCAACAGATGTCGTACCGCTGCAGGCATCCTTGCAAAACTATTGGCTGTCCATTCACGTGACGACGGTAGCATTAGGGCAAGGGATATTGTTTATCAGTTTTGTTGCTGGACTAATGTATTTAATTCGTCAAATTGATCAAACCAAGCTTTCCTGGCGAAATGTAATGCTTGAGCTTGTTATTTATTGCATCTTTTTATTTATTGGTTTTATTGCTGTTACAACTATTTTTAACGTGCTTTCCTATGAAGCTACTTTTGAAGTGGAGAGAGATGGCCAGCTTGTCATAGCAGAGTATCATTTACCGCCTATTGCAGCGCCGAAAGACAGTACACTATTGTCTGAAAACGTAATGAAATCCTGGTTTGAAGCACCAGCCTGGATGCATGGTGATGAGGCTGGCAGAAAGTTAAATACAGTGATCTGGTCCTTCTTTGGGGGAAGCCTCATTTATGGTCTTGCCTTATTAATTTCACGCAGGCGGATTGGTGAAAGATTGCAGCCGCTTTTAAAGGGTGTCAAACCGGACATGCTTGATGAAATTATGTATCGTTCCGTTGCAATTGGTTTTCCTGTCTTCACGTTAGGTGGATTAATCTTCGCTGCAATTTGGGCACAAATTGCTTGGGGCAGATTCTGGGGATGGGATCCAAAAGAAGTTTGGGCATTAATTACTTGGTTCTTCTATGCAGCATTTCTTCATTTACGACTTTCGAGAGGTTGGCATGGAGAAAAATCTGGTTGGTTAGCAGTTATAGGGTTTGCGATAATTATGTTCAATCTAATTGTAGTAAATCTAGTACTAGCAAGCTTACACTCCTATGCCTAAGGAGATTTGCTAGAAGAGACAGATGAAAGATGCGTTGAAAAAGAGAATTGTTATCAAACCGTTGATAGCAGTTCTTTTTTTCTATGTGGACAGTCTAATAAAGCCTTTTATTACCCACAGATGGTCTAGAAAAGAGAGGATACTCTTAATTCCTTAACTTTTCCAATAGGTTCGTTTATAATGCTAATTAGAGTTGAAATGAGGAGTGAATTGGAATGAGTGAAGCTCAGAAATTATTAGTAGTAGATGATGAAGAAAGAATCCGTCGTTTAATAAAAATGTATTTAGAAAAAGAAGACTTTGAAATTGATGAAGCTGCTGATGGAAAAACAGCCTTAGAGATGGCTCTACAAAATAATTACAGCGCCATCATCCTAGATATTATGATGCCAGAGATGGATGGGATCGAAGTTTGTGAAGAACTGAAAAAAGAAAAAGACACTCCAGTCATTATGTTAACAGCAAAAGGAGAGGAATCGAATCGTGTTCAAGGATTTGAAGTAGGAGCGGATGATTATATCGTCAAACCATTTAGTCCTAGAGAAGCTGTACTGCGTGTGAAAGCCATCTTACGAAGAGTTTCTAACATAAATTATCAGCAATCCTATACTACTGCCAAAAATTTATTGGTATTCCCGCATTTAACTATTGATCATGATGGTCATCGCGTCACGGCAGATAACCAAGAAGTCAGTTTGACACCAAAAGAATACGAACTGCTTTGTTTCTTAGCTAGTTCACCGGACAAAGTATTCAATCGGGAGCAATTATTAAAAGAAGTATGGCAATATGAATTTTTTGGCGATCTCCGCACAGTAGATACGCATGTGAAGCGATTACGTGAAAAATTAAATTCTGTCTCACCGCAAGCAGCTAAAATGATTGTGACAGTATGGGGAATCGGCTATAAATTTGAGGTTGAGCAAGACTAATGTTTTGGAAAAGTGTCGTTGGAAAACTGTCATTAACCATCTTATTATTAGTATCGTTTGTCTTGAGTGTGTTAACTTTCTTTTTAATGCAGTTTTTTGAAACGTATCATATACAAGAGGCTGAAAATGACATGACACAAATGGCTAATAAAATTTCATCATTGGTTGATTCGGATTATGATGTTTCTTTTATTGAGGATGCGACGGAGATGTTAAGAGATCCGTCTAGCCGAATTGTAATTTACTATGCAAACGATAAGCAGTGGATTTCTGAAACCGATGATGCTGGTTTAGGTTTTATTGATGAACCATGGCTGCTTCATGATGAAGAGGGGCAGAACTTAATTAACCGAGCAGCTATCAAAACTTCAAATGGGTTCATAGCTGATAACAATGAAATTATTTCGGTAGGTGCCCCTTTAGAGAATGGAGGAGCAGTGTTTGTTTTCAAATCATTGGATATGATTAATGAAACGAGAGATCAGACAACAAAACTTATTTTGTTAAGTGCTGGAATTGCTATTTTGTTAACAACATTCTTTGCTGTCTTCCTATCCTCCCGCATCACCGCGCCATTAATGAAAATGCGTGAGGCAGCTTATAACTTAACCCGTGGAGAATTTCATACAAAAGTACCTGTTTTAACCCGTGATGAAATTGGAGATCTAGCAATTGAATTTAACCGTATGGGGAACCAATTAAATTATCACATTCAGGCTCTAAGACAGGAAAAAGAGCAGTTATCCAGTATTGTAAGCTCTATGGCGGACGGCGTATTTACGCTTAGTAGAGATGGAGAAATTATCGTAATGAATCCGCCAGCTAAGGCTTACTTAGATAATTGGAATTACGAGCATAATAAAGAGGATAATAAAGAAAAACAGCTCCCGGGTAAACTAAAGGATGCTCTAAATGAAGTAATTAACGAAGAAAAAGCTGTATTAAAGGAATCCATTGTACAAGGAAGAAACTATGTGATGCTGGTGACTCCTCTATATGATGAATCCTATGTCCGCGGCTGTGTTGCTGTTATCCGTGATATGACGGAAGAGCGCAGGTTGGACAAATTGCGAAAAGATTTTATAGCGAATGTTTCTCATGAATTACGGACACCTATTTCCATGCTTCAAGGGTATAGTGAAGCGATTGTCGATAATATTGCAGAAACAAAAGAAGAGAAGAATGAACTGGCTAAAATCATTTATGAAGAATCTTTACGGATGGGCAGACTTGTAAATGAACTGCTTGATTTAGCAAGAATGGAAGCTGGCCAAATTCAATTACATGTCGATTCTGTTGCTGTTCAGGCCTTTGTGGAGCGGGTTGTTCATAAGTTCCAGGGACTTGCCCAAGAAAATGAAGTAGAGCTTTCACTGGATCTAGATATTCATGAACAAATTTGCGAAATGGATTCGGATCGAATTGAACAAGTTCTAACAAATTTAATTGATAACGCGCTGCGCCATTCTGTAAAAAACGGCAAAGTACAGGTCTATGCGAAAAGTAACGCAGATTCTTTCCATGTAGAAGTTCAAGATGACGGCAGTGGTATACCAGAAGAAGATTTGCCATTCGTATTTGAGCGTTTTTACAAGGCTGATAAGTCGAGAGTGAAAAAAGAGAAACAGGGAACTGGCTTGGGACTCGCTATTGCTAGGAATATTATTGAAGCTCATCATGGGAAAATTCGAGTGAAAAGTAAATTAGATATTGGTACAACATTTAGTTTTGAAATACCTATGAAGCATTCCTAAAAAAGGATGGATATGTTAATATAATAACGTATATAAAATATCTAATATGAATAAGGTTAATGGAGAAGGGAATTCAGTGAAAATCTGAAGCTGTCCTCGCAACTGTAAAAGGTACGAAATAAGCGATCCACTGTACAATACTGTATGGGAAGGGCTTAAAGTAGGAAGAACCTTGAGCCAGTAAACCTGCCATTAGCCTCAGATTCCATACTTCGAGGTCAAGTAGCTGGATTGGACGAGATAATCAGGGATATTTTGCCCATTTCTGCCTGTTGTTAAGACAGGTTTTCTCTACGGGATAAGAATGTATGGAATTAGGATGAGAGGAGATGGGGAAATGAGAAAGTGGTTAAAGTACTTTGGTGTGATGTTATTCGCTATTGCTCTTCTTGCAGGTTGTGGCAACAGCAATACAGAACAAAATTCACCCGAAGAAGATGCAAATTCCAATACGACAGTGAGTACGAACGAATCGAGCGGTGCAGATGAGGAACTTGCGGATAATGAAGTTCGTCTAACTGTAACAATTGACAATGGTACAGAAAATGTCACAGAAGAAGTCGTTGAGGTGGAAGAGGGAGCTATCCTTTTAGACGTATTGAAAGATACCTTTTATGTAGAAGAAGATAATGGGTTCATTACATCTATTGAACGTGTCTCAGATGATGAAGACGAAGGTAAGTATTGGATGTATACTGTAGACGGTGAGTCTGCGCCTGTTGGTGCAGGAGAGTACGAGCTAAATGGCGGCGAAGAAGTCGTATTTGATTTACAGTCAGTGGAATAAAAAATGAACACATATAAACTAACATTACTTGCATTGCTTGCAGCCTTAGCTGTAGTCGGCAGGTATGCATTTCAGTTCATCCCCAATGTACAACCTGTAACAGCCATTGTCATTTTAACGGGTATTTTTCTGGGACCTGTATCATCTGTTATTTTAGCGGTTCTAGTAGTTTTCCTTTCGAATATGTTACTTGGTATGGGAATCTGGACTGTTTGGCAAATTATTTCATGGTGTATCATTGGTTTAGCTGCAGGTATGATAGGAATTGGTTGGAAAAAGGTGCCATTAGGCTTCCTTGTTCTTTTTTCTGTAGTTAGCGGCTATTTTTATGGATTTATTATTTCGTTAACAACGTATCAAGTTACTGGACATTTCTGGCCTTATTATTTGGCAGGACTTCCTTTTGACACTGCACATGCAGTTGGTAACGGCGTGTTTATTGTACTTTTATATCCATTACTTCATTTTTTATTTCAAAGGTATGCAAAAAATAGATTCCGAATGAAACAATGAAAAAGCTGTCGATTTTTAATCGGCAGCTTTTTGCATTTTGGGAAACGCAAAGTTTTAGAGAAGCATTTGCGGAATCTTCCACTAGGTATAAACACTACATTAGCTAGAAAACTTTAGTTACCCGAATTCACCTTATTATTTATAAAATGAAAATCTATAAACAAATGTCTATTCGTGATATACTTTCTTTATGAAATAAAAAAGCATTACTCTGTGAAAGATTTTATTCTTCACATATGAAATAGGAGTTTAACAATGTCTGAATTTATGAGTTATGATGAAATTCTGGTGAAATGCCAAGAAATTAATACCAAATATGAAATCAATCAAGAACGCTTTGATGAAATTGTTGATTGTATAATAGATAATGAAGAAATGTCTGCTGATGAAAAAATTGCGAAAGCATTTGAGCGATTACTACAAGCAGTTAATAAAGAAATAGGCGATATGGAGACTACAGCGAGATTACAGCCGACTTGTCAGATGGGCTGTGCATTTTGCTGTTATTTTCCCATTGTTACAAATAAAATGGAGGCAAGGCTTATAAAAGATGCAATCGGCAAAATGCCTGAGAACCGAAAAAGTTTTATAGAAAACCATCTTTTAAATTATTATCAAACCTATCAAGATAAGATTAATGATCTACATGATTTAGACATTGCTACGGATCCAGATGCGAAATATACGTATAAAAAAGCTAATCTGCCCTGTCCATTTTTAAACTTGGAAACAAACGCTTGTACCATCTATGAAATACGGCCTTTACCGTGCAGGACGTATGTAAATTATACAGATCCTAAGGTATGCGCAGAGAATGTTATGCCAAAGGAAACGATTAGTTATGAGTTCTTGTATCAAGAATACATGGGAGCAATGAATGAGTTATTACAGTATCTATATGAAAATGAAAAAATAGAGAATGTAGATTATCCAGGGGACTTGTATCAAGAAGATTTATTAATAAACTGGATGAAAGAGGCTGTTCGTTAAGGTGAATTTAAGCTCCTGATTCGGGGGTCAACACCAAAATCGATGGTGGAAGTTGTCATCGAATATAAAAAGTTAGTTTATATAAATGTTTAAGTACGAACGGTGGTGTTAGGATGCTTTTCCAAGGAATTCTTATGGATTGTTTTCAAAAAATTAATAAAGAACGTACACCCGCAAGTGTTTATAATCTATTAATTGGAAAAAAAGCAATCCAAACCATACAAGATGCCAGGTTTTATCAAACTGCTAATTATTACGGAATTTATCCTTCCTTAGCCAAAGAGGATTATAATAAACAGGTGAGACAATTAGTTGAAGAAGACTATTTCGTTGAGGATAGTGAAAAAAAGCTGCAAATAACGAAAAAAGGAAAAACGTGGCTAGCATCTCATAGAGGATATTTAAATGGTTTTTATGGTTCAGAATACGCAAAGATGATAGAACCGTTTAAACAACGATTATTACTTTTTATTCAGACTCTGACGAATACAACTCAAAATGAGTATCGTTTCATTCCGATTACGGATCAATATGAAATCGAACAATTTGTTAAAAGTTGTTATAGAAAATATAAGCAACAGCCATCTGATGCGTTGAAACAAATTTATAAAGAATTAGAAAATGCCTTATCTTATCTAACCGATCAAGAAGCTTCGATGTTTGTGGACCGCATAACAAGTTTCCATTCTTATGGAAGCAGTTTACAGCAACTATCACAAGATTATCAGCTGGCTATTCCAGATTGTTTTTTAAGCATTCAAAAAGTGTTTTATCATTTGTTAAAGCTACAGGATGAAGATGGCAGGAATTATCCGATGCTGCACCTATTTACCAAAGGCCTGCATGCAGCGCATACGCCTTTGAGCCGAACAGCACAATCCACACTCTGCCTACTGAAAAAGAATCACTCTTTGGAGGAAATGATGCGAATTCGTCAGCTGAAATTGAATACGATACAGGATCATTTAGTGGAGATTGCTATGCATGAGGTAAATTTTCCTTTTTTTGATTATATAGACTCAACGATTTATGAAGAAATTAAAGAAGTAGTGGATCGAAAACAAACATATCGGCTTAAAGAAATTAAAAATAATATAAATCCTGCTATTAGTTACTTTCAAATTCGCTTAGCGCTGGTTTTATATAATCGATAAGGAGGGCGAGCATGATTCATCTAAAAGACGCATTGCATCACCATTTTAATTATGATGCTTTTCGGATCGGACAAGAGGAAATCATTTCAGATGTTTTACGTGGAGAAGATGTACTTGGGGTATTGCCAACAGGGTCTGGTAAGTCAATTTGCTATCAGCTGCCTGCTAAATTACTGGATGGCGTAACGATCGTTGTTTCTCCGTTGATTTCATTAATGATTGATCAAGTGAAGGAGTTAAAGGCTGCTTCTTTCAAAGAAGTAATTGCCTTAAATAGCTTTATGCCTTTTCATGAACAACAAAGAGCGTTAAATCATCTAGATTTATATCGACTTATTTATGTATCCCCGGAGTGGCTTCAGAAAAAGAACCATCAAAACTATTTGAAGCGATTGCAGGTTAAACTGTTTGTAGTGGATGAAGCACATTGTATATCGCAATGGGGACATGAGTTTCGTCCAGACTATCAACGGCTGCATGAAGTTATTGCAGAGCTAAATCATCCGCCTGTATTGGCGCTGAGTGCTACTGCAACACCTGACGTGCAAACGGATATTATTCAAAGTTTAAATAAACCAAATATGAAAAAGCATATTTATCCGATGGATCGAAAAAATATCGCTTTTTGTGTAGAAGAAGTTGAAAATGATCAACAGAAACTAGAACGTATTGAGGAAATAACAAAATCTTATTTGGTTCCAACGTTAATCTATTTTACAAGCAGGCAGTCTTCTGAAGAAGTAGCTTTATGGCTGCGTGCAAAACATCCTAACATGAATATCGCTTATTACCATGGCGGAATGGAAGCCTCGGAGCGATTAAGAATTCAACAGCAGTTTATGAATAATCAAATTGATATTATTTGTTGTACAAGCGCGTTTGGAATGGGAATCAATAAACCGGATATTCGATTAGTCATTCACTACCATCTTCCACTCCAGATTGAATCGTATATTCAAGAAGTAGGTAGAGCTGGCAGAGACGGGAATTCAAGTGTCGGAGTCATCCTTTACCATAAAGGGGATTTTAGATTATCAACAAATATGGTTAAAAATGAGTTGCCGACAATAGAGGATATTGACCGTTTAACCCGAACCATTTTAACCTATCAAAATAATCAAATCGATTTACCATCACCAGAACAGCTGCATATGTTAATTGATATTAATGAAGGAGCAGGGCGATTTATTCTAAGACAATTGCAAAAATATGAACTGGTCCGTGACAATGTATGGTTATTGGATGAACAGAAATGGAAGTCAGTGAGAGTGAAAATTATCCAAAACCTCGAGGAGCGGAAAATATACAAAAACGATAAACTAAACGAACTGTATCAATGGATTCGATCAGACGATTGTTTTAGGCAATCCCTTTATCAATCTTTTCAAAACGGCTTTCAAAAACCAGATGGCCAATGCTGTAGCAATTGTGGTTTTCATTGGAGTGATTGGTTACCTGAATCGTCTCTCAACACGGTAGAATCTCTTTCTCTGATGAATTGGCGCAACAAACTTCAAAAAATCCTAAATATTGAAGAGGGATAAGATGAAGCAGCACGTGTTGATAAAGCAAATGTCTAAGAGAGAATTAAGATTTCAGTTGTTTTTCTCACAAGGTTTCATTTTGCTTTTAACAATCATATTAAGCTTTTTGTTCTTCGACTCGTTTTTTGAATGGTTCCTTCTTTTTGAGTGGGATATTTCAGAAATACTGATTTATGGAGGATTATCTGGTGTTCTAATCGTTGTTATTGAACTTGTTCTTATTCGGATAACTCCAAAAAGGTACTGGGATGATGGTGGGATTAATGAGGCGGTGTTTCGTGATCAGCCAATAAGTTTTATATTCGTATTTACGTTTGTCGTGGCCATTTGTGAAGAGTTGTTATTTAGAGGTGTTATCCAAACAACATTTGGGTATATCGTAGCAAGTATTATTTTTGCAGTTGTTCATGTTAGATATTTAAAGAAGCCATTATTATTATTTATTGTCCTATTTATTAGTTTTTATTTGGGCTGGCTGTATCAATACACAGGTAATTTATTTGTTCCAATAATAATGCATTTTTTTGTTGACTTTATACTTGGGTTAGTTATACGGTTAAAGAAATGAGGTGTTGGCATTGAATATCAAACAAAATGACCAAGCAGAAGAATTGAGACAAGCTATTCAAGATGTGACGAAAAATAATGAAGAATCAGAGCTAGCTAGTTCAGAAGAAGATAAGCAAAAGGATGATTCATCTCCAGAAATTGATATATTGAATTTGCCGCCGAGAAATGAAGTACATAAAGATACAAGTAAAATGCGATTTAAAATAAATCTGTCCTTACTACGGTTTATTTTTATGGTTGTCTTGCTTCTTGCTTTAGCCGGCTTGATAATTTGGTTTGTTTAAGGGACGAAGCGTGGTCATCTTCCAGACAAGCATCAAATGGTTTAATGTGTCCATAAAATGTTATAATTAGTGTACAAGCATATAATAATTACCTCTGAAATATAATAGAGGTTGCCTAACAGAGGAGTCGGTTAAAGTCTTAGAGATGCGCGGGATAATGCGATAGTCCTGCCTGGATCAAGAGCTGCGGATTGAAACTTTAAGGCAGTGCGGGGCACCGCCAGCGAATTTCCCGCCTGTGGAGGTTAGTTGAATGCTTTCCAGTGATGGACCCTTTTTGTTAGAATTTTTGAACAACCTATAATAATGTGTATTCAAAAAGGAGGATAAAAAGGACCAAGTCGGCTAAGGTCGCAACGTCCTGTTGCAACGCCGACACTAGCACGTCCTGTGCGTCGAAAGTTCGAGGCGGCGCAGCTCCCGGTAACGGAACGTCTGCTTTTAATACGTGAGTAGCGCTTTTGATGGGCGAGTAATCGCAAAAGCTCTTTGATGGGACGAGTAACCGCAGTCCCAGTCCCAACGGAAAAGCAAGCTAACGAGCTTCCACAGGAGGTGGTGACTTCTACGTTGCCCACATGACGTGGGCGGTTTTAGTAGAAGTTCCTTTTCCGCAGTGTCATTTTTACCGGACTTTTTGAACTTCCTCTAATAGAAAAAATGTACCAAATTATATGCTGTTTTTTCTTCTTAAGACCTATTTTTAAAACGATACAAGCAGGTTATGTTCATCATTTGAAAAAAGTGCATATAGTATATAAATACTTGTTACGAAAGATAAGACTAAAAGGGGGATGCAGTATGCGAATCGAACGAATTTCAACAGATCAGTTTAAAATTTTTCTTACGTTCGATGATCTGATAGAAAGAGGGTTTACCCGAGAGGACTTATGGCATGATGCATCTAATGTTCGTACTCTGTTTAGTGATATGATGTATGAAGCAAGCAGTGAGCTAGATATGGAGTTTGAAGGTATGTTGCTTGTACAGGTACACCTCATGCAGGCCCAAGGAATGCATATTTTTGTGACACATCAATATGAGGATATAGAGTTAGATAATGAATACATTGAGATGAAAGTAACACTGGATGAAAGCAAAGAGCTAATCTTTTCGTTTGATGATTTTGAAGAGGTCATTGCTGTGGCAGGATACTTATCAAATATGAATATTAAAGCATCCAGTGTGTATTACATGGAAAATCGTTACTTTATGCTATTGGATCCTTACTTGCATACAGCCAGACATAAGGAAAACATTATTGCTGTCATGTCAGAATTTGCACACCCAAGTATATTAACTTCGCACCGTATAAAGGAATATGGTAAAGCTGTTTTTAACGGAGATGCTATTTCTAAGATTAATCAATATTTTGCTTCGTAGTAAAACTCTCGGAAATAATCTGGCTTTAAAGTTCATAATTTCTCTTTAAGATTTAGAAGAAATTATGAACTGTCAGGCTGGAAATGGGAACTCGCAATCTATTGTTCTCTTACCGGAAAGTTAGAAGAAAGGATGTTGTCTCTTTTATTGCATATTCATCAGGAAAGTGTATACTAAACCTTGAGTGAGTCAAACATTGATATATATAGTAGGGGGTAAATATTAATGGTAGCCGATAAAGCAGGAGATGCTTCCAAAGAAAATCAAGAGAATACAGACGTTTTAAATTCAACTTTATCTATTGTGGAAACCGCATTAAATAAACTTGGTTACCCTGAAGAAGTATTTGAATTATTAAAAGAACCTTTACGAATGCTTACTGTTCGTATACCAGTTCGCATGGATGATGGGCATGTTAAAGTTTTCACCGGCTATAGGGCACAGCATAATGATGCTATCGGTCCAACAAAAGGTGGTATCCGGTTTCATCCAGATGTTACAGAAACAGAAGTGAAAGCACTTTCAATCTGGATGAGCTTAAAAGCTGGTATTGTAGATTTGCCTTATGGGGGAGCAAAAGGCGGAATAATCTGTGATCCGAGGGAAATGTCCTTTAAAGAATTGGAAGCTCTAAGCAGAGGATATGTAAGAGCTGTAAGCCAAATTGTTGGTCCGACAAAAGATATCCCTGCTCCAGATGTATTTACGAATTCACAGATCATGGCATGGATGATGGATGAATATAGTAAAATTGATAAATTAAATAATCCTGGCTTTATAACTGGAAAACCAATCGTTCTTGGCGGTTCGCATGGCAGAGAATCAGCAACAGCTAAAGGGGTGACGATTGCTTTAAATGAGGCAGCGAAAAAGAAAGGAATCGACATCAACGGAGCAAGGGTTGTTATTCAAGGCTTCGGAAACGCAGGAAGTTTTCTTTCCAAATTTTTGCATGATGCAGGTGCGAAAGTTGTCGCAATCTCAGATGCGTATGGAGCCCTCCATGATCCGAACGGTTTAGATATCGATTACTTGCTTGACCGCAGGGATAGTTTTGGCACGGTAACGAAACTATTTGATAATACCATTACGAATAAAGAGTTATTTGAGCTTGATTGCGATATCATCGTACCAGCGGCGGTTGAAAATCAAATCACCAGAGATAATGCGCATAATATTAAAGCATCCATTATTGTAGAGGCAGCAAATGGTCCAACAACAATGGAAGCAACCAAAATTCTTACTGATAAGGATGTGCTTATCGTGCCAGATGTTCTAGCATCTGCCGGCGGAGTTACTGTTTCTTATTTTGAATGGGTTCAAAATAATCAAGGTTTCTATTGGAGCGAAGAAGAAATCGACAGACGGTTGCATGAAATTATGATAAAATCTTTCAATAATATATACAATGTGTCAAAAACAAGGAAAATTGATATGCGATTGGCTGCCTATATGGTAGGTGTACGGAAAATGGCAGAAGCCTCTCGCTTTAGAGGCTGGGTATAATTTAAAAGAAACAAATAAAAAACTCTTCCAAGCTAAGAGTTTTTTATTTGTTTGAGAAGAACCATCTTTTGAATTTGCTATGTCGGATGGTTCATTGTAAGATAATCAATGAAATTTATTTGTTTTACAGTGCGGTCAACGTAGTAAAACTTTAACATACGAAGTATAACCGATTCACTAAAAGGTACGTGAATATGGTTTTCCTAGAGGTAAATGAAGGAAGGGTTAAAATGTTAAACGAAAATATTATTATTATTGGAGCTGGACCGTGTGGAATGGCATGTGCTTTAGAGCTTCAAAAAAAGGGTGAGAACCCGCTTTTAATTGAAAAAGGAAATGTAGCACAAACGATTAGCAACTTTCCAACACATCAAACATTCTTTAGTTCAAGTGACCGTTTAGAAATAGGCGGGGTTCCGTTTATTTCCGAAAATAAAAAACCAGTACGAAATCAAGCGATGGTTTATTACAGAGAGGTTGCCGAACGAAATAAACTTCGTGTGAATGCTTTTGAGAAATTAGTATCTCTCGAAAAAGATGGAGAGAGCTTTTTCTTAAAAACGCTCAAAAGGAACGGGGAAGAAAATAATTACCGTGCCAACAAAGTGATTATGGCGACAGGTTATTATGATCAACCGAATTATTTAGATGTCCCTGGAGAATCATTACCAAAAGTAATGCATTATTTTAAAGAAGCACATGAGTACTTTAATCAGAAAGTCGCTGTAATCGGTGGTAAAAATTCCTCTGTAGATGCGACGATTGAGCTACACAAAGCAGGAGCGCATGTAACGATTATCTACCGGGGAGATAAATATTCGAAGAGCATTAAACCTTGGATTTTACCTGAATTTGAATCGCTTGTTCGAAATGGCAAAGTGGACATGATTTTTGAAGCTAGTGTGAAAGAAATCACCGATACCCATCTCACTTATCAAAAGAATGGGGAAACGTTCACTATTGAAAATGATTTTGTATTTGCGATGACAGGTTACCGGCCAGATTATCGGTTATTAAGACAAGCTGGTGTAGAGATTAATTTAGAAAATGGCAAGCCTGTCCATGATGCATCCACGATGGAAACCAATGTGAAAAACTTGTACATCGCAGGGGTTGTAGCAGCTGGATATGATAATAATAAAGTATTTATTGAAAATGGTCGCTTTCATGGTGAGCAGATTGCCAAAGCAATATTTTCTCATTAAAAATTTAGAGTCAACACCAAATTCAAGGCTTAGATTAAAAAGTTCGTATAAATTTCTTAGTAGCCTTAACCAGCGCAGGAAAAACGCGGAGGCTCCTTGGTGGAGCCAAAAATTTATAATGTGCTTTTACTTCAACAGAGCGATCTTACCAAAAGATAGTATCTTAATGAATAAAGTCTTTTCTTCGCGGAAGGATTTTCACTTCCACGAAGTAAAAGATACATATTTAAAGAGAGCAAACATCATTAATAATTTAATAATAAAAAAGGGCAACATCAAAATCGATGGTTGATATTGGATAGGATCGTAACGCCAGCGGGCATTTGTGCTCGCTCGTATAAATCATACCTAGATTGTAACCATCGTTTCTGGTGCAGAGCCAAAAAAAGAAGGTAATATGATGAAAAAAGTCTTGTTAATAGCAACGGGAGGAACGATTGCAAGTGATAAGAATGAGAAAAGCGGTAAATTAGCCTCTGGTGTATTATCTGGGGAAGAAATCATTGAAAAATGTGCTATTCCAACGGATATTCAAGTCAAAGTAGATTCCCTTTTTCAAAAAGCAAGTATCCATTTAAACTTCTCTGATTTAATAAAGATAAAGGAGAAATTGGATAACTATTTAAGGAAAGAAGCTTTTGATGGTGTTGTTATTACACAAGGGACAGACACGTTAGAAGAAGCTTCCTATTTCATGCATTTAATTTCAAATTATAAAATCCCTGTTGTATTTACCGGATCACAGCGTTCCCCTAAGGAAGTAGGTACGGATTCTTACATCAACATAAAAAACGCTGTACTTGCAGCTTGTAGTGAAGAATTAAGGGATATTGGCGTTACGGTAGTGTTCAATGAACGTATTTTCCATTCTCGCTATGTACGGAAGGAGCATGCCTCCAACATTCAAGGTTTTAATGCATTTGGTTATGGTTATTTAGGTATCATCGATAATGATACTGTACGCGTATTTCAAAAACCTATTTATCGAGAATATTTAGAGTTAAAAAGGGATTTACCAACAGTAGATATTATAAAGGTATATATGGATGCAGATGGGAAATATATACAGGCAGCGATTGATAGCGGGGTTAAAGGTCTGGTTCTTGAAGGAGTTGGAAGAGGGCAAGTATCACGAGCAATGATGCCAGCTATCAAGGAATGTATTAGGAAAGGGATTACTGTAGTGATAACGACTTCCGCAGTGGAAGGGGAGGTTTACCCCACCTATGATTATGAAGGAAGCACCTATGACCTCATGGAGAATGGTGTCCTCTTAGGAAGAGATTACGATAGTAAAAAAGCAAGAATTAAGCTTCTTGTCGGTCTGGCAAGTGATGTAGAACTAGAACACTTATTTGATATGTAATTTTTAATCGAATAGAGAAGAGGAGTAAGAATCCATGGTAGCTGCTCTATCTGCTGGTATTGCCCCTGCTGTAGCTTTTATGACTTTTATTTATTTACGTGATCGCATTACAGAACCGCTTTGGTTAATAGCCCGCATGTTTGTTACAGGCGCTTTAATTGTTCTGCCTATAATGTTTATTCAGTATGGTATTCATACAGAAATGAACCATGTCCCCATTATCATGGAAGCATTTCTCTTTAGTGCATTTTTAGAAGAGTTTTTTAAATGGTTTATGTTTATGTTTTTAATTTATCAACATGAGGAATTTGATAACCATTATGATGGAATTGTGTATGCTAGTGCAATTAGTTTAGGGTTTGCCTCTTTAGAAAATGTATTCTATTTATTATCAAATGGAATTGAATTTGCCTGGATGCGTGCCCTTTATCCCGTTTCCTCTCATGCCCTTTTTGGAATAATTATGGGTTATTACTTAGGCAAAGCAAAAATGTATGCTAAATACAAACGCAGATATTCAACGATGGCATTTGTTCTGCCGGTATTATTGCATGGCATATACAACTACATATTACTTGGGCTGAATCAATTTATCATTACTTTATCAATATTCTTAGCATGCGTATGGATTTTTGCTATTTATCGGTTAAAGCATGCTAGAATGTATGATATTCGATTCCTACCTAATAAAATAAACAAAAAAACTAACGAATAAAATCTGTTCGTTAGTTTTTTTGTTTAAAGTTACCATTTATAAAGAGCTAGTTTATTTGATTTTAAATGTGGATGCATAAAAAGAAGAATTGCACAAAAAATAGGCTTAGATAAAACGAAACTTCAATCTGCGGGAGTCTTTGCTCTTCTCCCGTGGACTGTGAGTAAAGTTAATCAGGAATTTTCGTCCGTTATCTCCTGCTTTAGTCTTGTTTTTTACTGCCTTCAAGAAGGTATAAATGCACAAAAAATAAGCATGTTCAACAGTTTTATTAGGGTGAGGAGCTGTAGCCCAATTAGGGCGCCTTTAAAGCTCTGGTTTGCCAAGTTTCCTTTAAGGCAGGATATTTACGGACGGTTATCCGTGATAAAAATTTCTATATTACCAATCTTTAACCTGTTTCCTAAATTGGATAGAGGGAGGCTGTTGTTAAAAAAGGTAAAACAGAAGAAAATGGAGGCATAAATATGAACCGACAACAAAAGCCTATGATTTATAGCTTAACATTCTTTATACTCCTGGCTACATTTGTTTTCGCAAAACCGGAACAGGCAGATGCATTTAGTAATCAAGTTATTCAACAAGGGGCAGTTGGAGAAGATGTCATTGAGTTACAAGCTAGATTAAAACATATTGGTTTTTATAACGGCAAAATTGATGGTGTGTTTGGCTGGGGAACTTATTGGGCTTTACGAAACTTCCAATATGAATTTGGAATGGAGATTGATGGTTTAGCAGGCCAATCAACGAAAGATAAATTAACAAAAGCAACAGAATATGATGAGCAAAAGGTGAAGCAAGAAATGAATGGTACCCAAGCTACTCCATCTGGAGGAAATGAAAGAGAAAGTACGCCAACTGGATCTGTAAATGTTCCACAAGGGTATTCTAATAATGATATTCAGCTGATGGCAAATGCAGTATATGGAGAAGCGAGGGGAGAGCCCTACGAAGGACAAGTAGCCGTAGCTGCAGTTATCCTCAATCGATTAAATAGTCCGCTATTTCCAGATACATTGTCTGGCGTAATTTTTGAACCGAGGGCGTTTACAGCGGTAGCGGATGGACAGATATGGCTGGAGCCAAACGAGAAAGCAAGAGAAGCCGTGCTCGATGCTATAAATGGCTGGGATCCCTCTGGTAATGCACTTTATTATTTCAATCCGGATACCGCAACTTCAGGTTGGATTTGGACAAGGCCACAGATTAAAACCATTGGAAAACATATATTTTGTAGTTAGAAAGGTGTGAAAATTAATGTATCGTTGGATAACAATCGGATTACTTACCGTAGCTCTCATTTCTGTATCTATTTGGGGCTATCAGACAAATAAACAAAAAAATGATTTATATGTCCAAGCAGAGAATGAATATCAGCGATCTTTCCATGAGCTCACTTATCATATGGATGTATTAAATGACCAGATAGCAACCTCCTTAGCAATGGATTCGCCGGAAAAATTATCACCACAATTTGTTGATATTTGGCGAGTCAGTTCCAATGCACATGCGAATGCAGGAGAATTGCCGATGGGGTTATTACCAATTCATAAAACAGAGCAATTTCTTGCAGAGTTAGGTGATTTCACTTATCAAACTGCTATCCGCAACTTAGATGATGATCCATTAACAGATGAAGAAACAGAGCAATTACAAGAATTCTACCGGCAATCTGGAGAAATAAGAGATGAGCTTCGGGAAGCACAGCATGTTGCTTTAAACAATGATTTGAAATGGATGGATGTAGAACAGGCCCTATTAAATACGGATAGTCAAAAAGATAATGAGATTGTTAATAGCTTCCAAACTGTGGAAGATTCTTTCGATAACTATGCAAAAGGGTCTACTGAAAATACGACGATTAGTACAGATACAAAGGAACATTCTTATAAAAACTTGCCTGGTGATGAATTAACAGAAGAGGCAGCAATAAAGGAAGCAGCTAAAATTTTTGGCAAAGAAAGCGAAACAGATTGGTCAATTACAAAATCTGGTGATGGAGCAGTAACACCAATGTATAGTATTTCGTATGAGGAGAATGGGGTGCGGGGCTATGTAGATTTAACTGTTAAAGGCGGTCATCCACTTCACTTGCTTGTTTCCAGAGATGTAAACGAAAAGCAGCTAAGCCTGAATGAAGGTTATGAAATTGCAGCCGACTATCTTTCCGAGCTTGGGTTTGATGAAATGCAACTATTTCAAAGCAGTGAATATGACCAGATCGGCGTATACTCTTTTCTTTACGAAGATAATGGCGTTCGCGTTTTCTCTGATGCTGTTGAGGTGAAAGTAGCTTTAGATAACGGAGATGTTACAGGACTGACAGCAAATAATTACTTTAAAAATCATGTCGATCGTGATATTCCAGAACCCGCTGTTTCAGAAGAAGAAGCCCGGGACGCAGTAAATCCAAACGTCACTATTCAAGAAAATCATCTTGCGGTTATAGAAAACAATCAGGGAGAGGAAATTCTCACCTATGAATTTTTAGGAACAATGGATGATGCAACTTACCGGATATTTATTAACGCAGAAACAGGAGAAGAAGAAAGAGTTGAGAAGATGACAGATGCGGAAATTAATTACGATGCTGTTATCTAAAACGAAATTTCTATTAATGTGATATCATAAAACTGCCTTCGAAAAAAGATTATCAACTAATTTTCGAAGGCAATTTTTTTGAAACGTCCTTTAAAGAGCTTGCAACGTGATAAATAAATTCAGAATATGTTATGATGATGTAGTAATGAACTTGCTTGGCAATAGCCAAGCTTTTTAATGGCAGGAGTGAAGAAAATGGAGAGTATTTCAATTGCAATTGACGGGCCGGCTGCAGCTGGAAAGAGTACAGTTGCAAAGCAGATTGCGAAAAAGTTAGGGATTATTTATATTGATACAGGAGCAATGTATCGAGCGCTTACCTATCAAGCGCTTCAAGAGAAGATTGATCTTGAAGATGAAAAAGCAGTTATGGATATTTTAAATAAGATTAATATTCAGCTTGTTCAGGGTGAAGAAGGCCAGCGTGTATTTATTAATGATAAGGATGTAACCGAAGTAATTCGATATCCTGATGTTACCTCATCTGTTTCTGTTATTGCGAAACACCCATTGGTACGAAAAGATATGGTATCTAGCCAGCAAGATCTTGCAAAGGACAATAGTGTTGTGATGGACGGCCGGGATATAGGTTCCCATGTTTTGCCGAATGCAGACGTTAAAATATTCCTTATTGCTTCTGTAGCAGAACGGGCAAAACGTCGTTATGAGGAAAATAAACAAAAAGGCATACCTGCTGATTTACATACACTAGAGAAAGAAATAGCTAGACGAGATGAACTTGATTCTACGCGTGAGGCATCTCCCTTGCTAAAAGCAGAAGATGCCATTGAATTAGATACTACCTCGCTATCTATAGACGATGTTGTAGAGAGAATTCTCGAGATATGCCAACCATTTATTGGAAAACCTGGTATTCGCTAAATCTTTAGGCGAATACCTCTGCTGCACTACAGCAAATAGGAAGTATAAACTTTCCTATTTGCTGTAGTAAGTGTTAAGAAAATAGGAGGTGTATCCCGTGTTATACAAAATAGCAAAATTTATTATAAGCATTCTTTTTTATCCCATTTATCGAATTAAAGTGGTTGGCAAACAGCATATACCAAAAAAAGGTCCAGTGATTATTTGTTCGAACCATACTTCTAACCTTGATCCCCCTGTTGTAGGTATTACCGCATCTCGAACGATTCATTTTATGGCAAAAGAAGAGCTGTTTACCGGAAAACTTTTGGGTGGCATCTTAAGAAGAGTACATGCTTTTCCTGTGAAAAGAGGATTGGCTGATCGAAATGCTTTAAGGAGTGGCTTGGCAATTTTAAAAGAAGGAGAAACACTCGGCCTATTTCCTGAAGGGACAAGAAGTAAGGATGGTAAACCTGGAGATGCTTTGCCTGGAGTTGGTTTTTTCGCACTTAGGTCACAAGCAGAAGTTGTCCCATGCGTTATTATTAGTGATTATAAACTATTTCATCGTACGAAAGTTATTTATGGAGAACCTATGGACGTAGAATCATTTCGAAAAAACAAAGCTTCTGCAAAAGAAATGTCAGAGGGAATTATGCAAGAAATCAGAAATTTATATGAAATTCATAAAAATTAATTGACTTTACTTGACAAATAAAACTAATTATTAGAAGTTATAAGTAGAACATATGAATAATCTTTTTTTCTATTCGATGATTTGAATAGGTGAACTGTAACTAGGAGGCTAAGGATATGACTGAAGAAAATAAAGATCTTCCTGTATTAGAGGTTGGTGCAACGGTAACAGGTACAGTTGTAAAACTGGAAGAAAAACAAGTTCTTGTTGATATCGGATATAAAACAGAAGGAATTTTGCCGATAAGTGAACTTTCCACGCTTCATGTAGAATCCACAACTGACGTGTTAACAGAAGGGGAAGAAGTTACATTAAAAGTAAAGAAAATCGATGACGATGAAGTTGTATTATCGAAAAAAGCGGTAGATGCAGAACAGTCCTGGGAAGAACTAGAGAGAAAATACGAACAAGGAGAAGCTTTTGAAACAACGGTTAAGGAAGTTGTTAAAGGCGGACTTGTTGTGGATGTAGGAGTGCGCGGTTTTATTCCCGCATCTTTAGTTGAAACGTATTATGTAGAAGATTTCAGTGATTATTTAGGTCGCACTTTAGAAGTGAGAATTACTGATCTTGACCGATCTCAAAATCGTGTCATCTTATCTCATCGTGCTATTGTAGAAGATGAAGAAAAGGAAAGAAAAGAAAAAGTGCTGCAATCTCTAAATCCTGGTGATGTTATTGAAGGGGTTGTACAACGGATTACTAATTTCGGTGTATTTGTTGATTTAGGAGGAGTCGATGGACTTGTTCATATTTCACAATTAGCTCATGAGCATGTTGAAAAGGCTTCAGATGTTGTTTCCGAGGGAGATAAAATTAAAGTAGAAGTTATTTCTGTAGATTTAGATAGCGAGCGTATCTCTTTATCTCATAAAAATACTTTACCTGGGCCTTGGGCAGAAGTGAGCGCAAAAATCAAACCAGGGTCAACGGTAGAAGGAGTTGTCAAACGCTTAGTCAACTTTGGAGCTTTTGTTGAGTTACTGCCTGGCGTTGAAGGCCTTGTTCATATTTCTCAAATCGCTAACCGCCATATTGGAACACCACAAGAGGTGCTTGAAATTGGACAAACTGTTACGGTAAAAGTATTAGATGTTAATGAAGAAGAGCAGCGTATCTCTCTTAGCATCAAAGAATTAGAGCAGGACCAAGAGCAAAAAGATTATAAGCAATATGAAAAGTCCGATGATCATCCTGGTTTCCAGCTTGGTGATGTTATTGGTGATAAACTAGATAAGTACAAATAAGCCTTAAGTAAAATTCTATATGGACGAGAAAAAAGCTGTGCACTAATTAAATGTGTACAGCTTTTTTAGTCTGCTGATAGTAGTGGATAAAATATAATTGGAAACTTCACTAGCGCAGCATTGTTCAGGAGCGCCGTTTAAAAGTCTCAGTTTAACAACCATAGATTTTGATGATGAACTTTTTTTGCGTTTAATTATATTCTTGTTAAACAGAGCCATACTAACTCATAAGAAAGAGGTGGAATGTATGGGAATTGATTCATATATAAATGCAATTTTATTTGGGGTTATTGCTGGGACGTTAGCCAGATTAATTACATTACGGAGTGATTATAGACAATATCCTACTTATCTGCATGGTCGAATTATTCATTTATCGTTAGGATTTATTGCAGCATCACTTGGCGCATTGGCCATTCCTGCTTTACTGGAACTTGAATTCACGGCGGTAACCTTCTTAACAATTGCTGCAACGCAATTTAGAGATGTACGGAATATGGAGAGAAATACATTAACAGAACTCGATCAATATGAATTGGTATCGAGAGGAAGCACCTATATTGAAGGGATTGCGGTTTCCTTTGAGGGAAGGAATTATCTTGTCATGTTTACAGCCTTTTTAACAACGCTGGCTTACGTTACATGGGGATGGTTTCCATCGCTTGTTGTTGGAGTGCTGTCAATCGTTGCGGCACTTAGCTTTATGAGCGGTTCCACGTTAAAAGACATTGTTGAAATAGAGGAATCAGAGATATCTTTTGATGGTGCAGGGTTGTATGTGGATAATATCTATATCATGAATATTGGTCTGGAAGAAAGACAAGAAGAGATTGCGAAATATGGAATAGGATTTATTTTAAAACCCAAAAATTTAAATGTTATACCGACAATTAGTAATTTAGGGCAAAGGCAAGCAATTTTACATGATGTTTCCGTTACATTGGGAATCTTTAAAGACTCCGGAACACCTGCATTAACACCTTTGATTAAAAGAGATTTAGATGATGGCAGGTTAGGTGTTTTCATATTACCGCTTATACGAGACGTCGAGCTGGCAAAAAAAGTGATTGGGTCTGTTCCAGTCTTAGAAAATGCGATCCGAATGCCTAAGGAAGCAAAGTTTATTAAGGGAGGAAAAAAATAAATGGTTGTTGAAAAATCGATTTTGGCAGTGATCACTACCCAAAAAGAGCAGGTTGCTGGCGGGGCACCAATTTTTATCTGCGAATCACAAAAAGAACTAGATTTTTTTTCCGCAAACCTAGAAGCTATTTTGGACGGGATTGCACATCGTTTAAGTGATGAAGTCTATATTATTGTAAAACACTAGCCATATATTTCGTTGTGCAAATTTCCTTCTTTTGCTAGAATAAGACAGAGGTGCAGTCGGATTTTTTTAAACAATCATATTTACTGCATCCGTTTAACCTACTGATATATAAGTGAGTGTTCAAAAGGTTGGTAAAAAGGGCTCGTCAGCTAAGGTCTCTTGTAACTGAGACTGTGGTTTCCTTGAGGAGAAGCTGTGCGGGTTTACAACAGCAGGCTTCTCTTGGGCTGGGGTGTTTTCTGGCCGCATGAGGTTGTCGGTTTTAGTAGAAAATCTTTTACTCGATGTGTCGTTTTTACGTGACTTTTTGAACATCCTCTATTAGAAGGAATTTTGAAAAAGAGAGGATGTTCCTTACGTGAGGAAATCTGTAGTAGCGATTGTTGGTAGACCAAATGTTGGAAAATCAACCATCTTTAATCGATTAGTTGGAGAAAGAATCTCGATAGTGGAGGATACACCTGGTGTTACCCGCGATCGAATTTATGCACAAGCTGAATGGTTAAACCAAACATTTAATTTAATAGATACTGGCGGTATTGAGATGGTGGATGAGCCATTATTGAATCAAATGAGGCAGCAAGCTGAGATTGCCATTAATGAAGCAGACGTGATTGTTTTCATGTTAAATGGAAGAGAAGGTATTACTGCAGCAGATGAAGAAGTAGCCAAGCTGTTATTTAAATCAAATAAGCCTGTTGTCTTAGCGGTTAATAAAATGGATAATCCAGATATGCATCAAATGATTTATGAATTTTATGCATTAGGGTTCGGGCAGCCATTTCCTATTTCCGGTACACACGGTCTTGGACTCGGAGATATGCTGGATGAAGTTGTTCATCATTTTCCAAATAATGAAGAGGATGACAAAGATGAGGATACGGTATATTTTAGTTTAATCGGCCGCCCAAATGTTGGGAAATCTTCCTTGGTTAATGCTTTATTAAATGAAGACCGTGTGATTGTAAGTGAAATAGAGGGTACGACAAGGGACGCCATTGATACAAAATTGCATAAAGATGGTCAGGATTTTGTCATCATTGATACAGCTGGAATGCGCAAACGCGGGAAAGTTTACGAGAGCACAGAGAAATACAGTGTTTTAAGGGCATTACGGGCAATAGAACGCTCTGATGTTGTCTTAGTATTGATTGATGCAGAAACAGGCATCAGAGAGCAAGATAAACGAATTGCGGGCTATGCGCATGATGCAGGACGAGCAATCGTTATCGTTGTGAATAAGTGGGATACGGTGGATAGTGATGAGAAAGCAATGAAAGACTTCGAAAAGAATATTCGAGCACATTTTCAATATTTAGATTACGCACCTATTGTATTCTTGTCTGCTAAAACAAAAAAACGACTGCACACGTTGATTCCAATGGTTAAATTAGCTAGTGAAAATCATGCTAAACGCATTCCAACCAATGTCCTTAACGACGTTATTATGGATGCGATAGCAATGAATCCTACACCAACCTTAAAGGGGAGAAGGTTGAAAGTTTTATATGCAACGCAGGTAGCTGTTAAGCCGCCAAGTTTTGTAGTTTTTGTTAATGATCCAGAACTAATGCATTTCTCTTATGAAAGATTCTTAGAAAATAAAATTAGAGATGCATTCGATTTTGCAGGAACTCCTATAAAATTATTCGCACGACGCAGACAATAAAGGGGAGAGTTGATATGAGTAAGGTTGTAGTACTTGGTGCAGGAAGCTGGGGGACAGCACTTGCAATTGTTTTAGCAGATAACGGCCATGAGGTTCGCATATGGGCACATCGCAAAGAACATGTAGAGGAAATAAATCAAACACATCGAAATAAAAATTATTTAGATGTAGCGATCCCGAAAAATATTACCGCTTTTTATGATATGGAAGAGGCAGCTAAGGGCGTCGACGCCGCCATCGTTTGTGTGCCGACAAAAGCAATACGTGAAGTTTGTCAGCATCTGAAAGATTATATTTCCTCTAGTACGCAGATTATTCATGCTACGAAAGGAATTGAACCAGGCACTTTAAAACGTGTATCGGAAATGATATCTGAGGAAATGCCAAATTTCCCGTATGAAAATATTGTTGTTTTATCTGGGCCTAGCCATGCAGAAGAGGTAGCATTGAGACACCCGACAACCGTATCTGTTTCCGCTGTCAGTCTTGATAGAGCACGCCAGGCACAAGATTTGTTTAACAGTGAAAATTTACGTGTCTATACAAGCGATGATATTTTAGGTATTGAAGTTGGCGGAGCTCTCAAAAATATTATTGCGCTAGGAGCAGGGATTTCAGACGGTCTTGGATACGGAGATAATGCAAAGGCTGCGTTGATTACGCGAGGTCTGGCAGAAATTGCTCGTCTTGGTACATCTCTCGGTGCAAACCCGTTAAGCTTCCTTGGATTATCCGGTGTGGGAGATTTAATTGTTACTTGTACGAGTGTCCATAGCAGGAATTGGAGAGCTGGAAACTTATTAGGAAAAGGAAATAACTTAGACCAGGTTTTAGAAGAAATGGGTATGGTTGTGGAAGGTGTTCGTACTGTTCAGGCTGCACATCAATTGGCAAAAGAACAAAATGTTGAAATGCCGATTACAGAAGGAATTTATCAAGTCCTATTTGAAGATAAAAACCCAAAAGATGTTGTAGATGAGTTAATGAATCGAAGTAAACGCCAAGAAATAGATGATATAAGCGCCGTTTTAAAGGAGCGCTATTCGGATCAGTAACACATAATTTCACTCCTTGCATATAATATGACGAATGAAAAGCAAGGAGGAAATGATGTGAATAATTTTCAAAAAGGTATGTTTGACAAGATACAAAAGAACACAAATATTCGTCCTGAAGAAGTATATAAAGTGGCTGATTCGGTAAAAAATGCAGATTTCTCCGATGAAAAAACGGTTCGTAATCTCGTAAGACAGCTTTCACAAATGGCGAACAAACCTCTCTCTAAGGAAAGAGAAGATAAAATTGTACAATCCATTGTCAAGAATAAAATGCCAGGAGACATGAACACCTTAAATAACCTATTTAAAAAATAGCGTTTTATAGGCAGTTGAGGATACAGATTTTCAATATGATGCATAAGATAAATCGCACCAGCATTCAAGGAATAGAGTTGCTGAGGATATTATTTAGTCAACCTATGGTAAAGTTGCCCCCTTTGCCATAGGTTTTTAATATGCAAATAAATAATTGATTTGGAGAGGTCGTTCAAGGTTTCTTCAGTTATTCAGAGGTACATAGCTAGGCAGTTATGTTATAATAGCACCTGTTGAAGTGTATTCTGATTGGAATAGGGGTGAAAACTTTGTCAATATCCATGTTGATGATGTATGTTTCCTTTGTCGGGATGTTTTTATTGATCCTGGCCATGGGGTTAATTGTATGGAGTAGAGCAAAGCTGCGAGGGTTGTTTGGCGGTATTATAACATTTTTAGCGTATTTTTGTCTTGTAGCCGGCGCTTTGATTATTTTATACGTTACATTTAGTGGACCAACAAGATAGGAAAAGGAGTTTATCTATGAAATATACATATTTGTTTGCATTACCTTTCATTTTTCTACTCTTAAGCGGCTGCATGTATCCTCAAAGTGAACGTGCAGAAAATCAAGTTCCGAATGAAGAACAGTTAGCGGTTGTCCAGCAGGCAGTAGAGACCTACCGAGAAGAAGAAGGCGGATTGGTGCCAATACAGACAAAAGGCAATGATACACCTATTTTTGAAAAGTATTTAATTGATTTTAAACAGATGCAGGAAAAAGGTTATCTGACTGAAATACCAGGAAATGCATTTGAAGAAGGTGGCGTATACCAATATGTCATTGTTGATCCAGAAAATGACTTACTCGTACGGCTAATTGATTTACAAGCAACAGAACAACTGCGCAGTGTCAATATACGATTAGATGTCTATAGACAAGAGCACACTTATCCGGCATTTGGAGAAAAAATTTCTGATCAAATTTATACAGTCGATTATGAAAAGCTAGGTTTAAAGGAAGCGCCGACCGTAACAAGCCCTTATTCACAAGCGGATTTGCCGATTGTGATGGATTTAGAAGGGAATTTATACATTGATTATTCTTATGATTTGAATCAAGCATTAGAGGAATATGATCATGATTATAGAGAAGGCGATGATATTCGTTATCTCTTAGTCGATCATGCACCATTTGTTCCTGTTTATTCACTGCCATATACCATAAAAGATGGCCAAGCAGTATTTATGGAAGAAAGCTAATTAGAAGAGTCATACAGTTAATAAGACTGTATGACTCTTTCGTTTTAGGGAAGATGAAGATAGCCACAGCCAGTCTTTGCCTTATGAAAAAACGAGGCCATGTTTATCCTATTTTGCGATAACATCATGATTTTGACGCAGATCCGAATAAATTAGTGTGTTTTGCATCAGGAAGACACTTTATAAAAGGAAAATGGTTTTCAATTGTTCTTCGATATAAAGGTGTTTAATCGCATTGTGTGCGGTTACACTTACCCCTCCCATGAATGTAGTTTTATTAGATTGAAATGTAGAATAAATCGTTTTACATAGGCATATACATGGAATTATAAAGTTGCTTTATGAAAACACCGCTTTTCTAAACATATTGTCATTTAACAAGCGTATTTGTTGTTGAATTTATTTAGAAGAAGAAATTAAAGTGCTATTTAAATTCTCTAATCCGTTTGACAAATAGGAAAGAGAAAGAAATTTAGCTTTACTTCATCTACTCTGATGGACGTGTTACGAAAATATGTGAAACCAGTCATAATCTAATAGGACAACATCATAGACTGTTAGTGTCCAACTATTACGGGTGATGTATATCAAAGTACGGAGATCGGGAGGGGATCTTTTGGAAAAAACAGATATTTTTAAGGATATATCGAAACGAACAAATGGTGACATATATCTTGGAATCGTCGGAGCAGTCCGTACAGGAAAGTCCACCTTTATTAAAAAATTTATGGAGTTAGTTGTACTTCCGAATATTGAAAGTGAAAGTGAACGAGCAAGAGCACATGACGAATTACCGCAAAGCGCAGCAGGAAAGACAATTATGACAACAGAACCAAAGTTTGTTCCAAATCAAGCAGTACAAGTAAATGTAGAGGATGGATTAGAAGTAAATGTTCGTCTAGTTGACTGTGTTGGCTATGCTGTAGAAGGTGCAAAAGGGTTTGAAGATGAAAATGGTCCACGTATGATTCATACACCGTGGTATGAGGACCCTATCCCTTTTCATGATGCAGCAGAAATCGGTACCCGCAAAGTAATTCAGGAGCATTCTACAATTGGGGTCGTCGTTACCACAGATGGAACCATTGGAGAAATAGATAGGGAAGACTATATTGAAGCAGAGACAAGGGTTATTGAAGAGTTAAAAGAAGTTGGTAAACCTTTCATTATGGTCATTAATTCAACAGAACCACATAGCAAAGCTACCTCATTGCTTCGAGATGAGCTGATGGAAGAGCATGACATTCCAGTTTTAGCAATGAGTGTAGAGTCCATGACAGAACATGATGTCTATAATGTATTGCGTGAAGCATTGTTTGAGTTCCCGGTACTTGAAGTGAATGTGAATCTTCCAAGCTGGGTAATGGTTTTAAAAGAAAATCATTGGCTTCGTCAAAACTATCAAGAAGCAATACAGGATACGGTAAAAGATATCAAGCGGTTGCGAGATGTTGATCATATTGTTGGCCATTTTAGAGATTATGAATATATTGAAGGGGCTAACTTGGCCGGAATGGAAATGGGAGAAGGTATCGCCGAAATTGATTTACATGCACCTGACCAATTATATGATCATGTGTTAAAGGAAATCGTAGGAGAAGAAATTCGCGGGAAAGACCATTTATTAGAATTAATGCAGGACTTTGCGCATGCTAAGCGAGAATATGATCAAGTTTCTGGCGCTATACAAATGGTCAAACAAACTGGGTACGGTATTGCTGCTCCAAGTTTAGAAGATATGCAATTGGATGAACCAGAAATTATCCGCCAAGGATCAAGGTTTGGTGTTCGATTAAAAGCAGTCGCGCCATCTATTCATATGATTCGTGTCGAAGTAGAGTCTGAATTCTCTCCAATAATCGGAACGGAGAAGCAAAGTGAAGAGCTGGTTCGCTATCTCATGCAAGATTTTGAAGAAGATCCACTATCTATTTGGGAATCAGATATATTTGGCAGATCATTGAGCTCTATTGTCCGAGAAGGTATTCAAGGAAAAATTTCTTTAATGCCAGAAAATGCCAGATATAAATTAAAAGATACTTTAGAAAGAATTATAAATGAAGGATCAGGCGGTTTAATCGCTATTATATTATAAGCAGCTAATTTACAGCTGCTTATTTTTTTGTTCATAAAAAATTGGTATATCGTATTTTAAACAGACTTTTTAAAGCAAGGATAATAAAAAATTACTTCTCAACGCCAAAAAAAACTTTGAAATACCGTATAGATTTAGGGTAAGCTGACAATGCTTGTTTAGTAAGGATTTAGCCTATTTAACTTAAGAAAAAGGAAATTTCATGTAAAATCTCAATAAATTCTAGAGAAATCGATAGTTTTTGTTGAATTTTATCTCAAACTCGTTTATTATAAGCCTTGTCATCATATCTTAAGGGTGACTTTGATGAAACAGACCATGGAATAGGCAGACTAACAAGTCTATTTGTCTAATGAATATTTTGGGAGGAGGTGAATGTCATGAATAAAACAGATTTAGTAAATGCTGTGGCTGAAAAAAGCGATCTTTCAAAAAAGGACGCAACAAAAGCTGTAGATGCAGTATTTGAAGCAGTCATGGATTCACTGAAAAATGGTGAAAAAGTACAATTAATCGGTTTTGGTAACTTTGAAGTTCGTGAACGTTCTGCACGTAAAGGACGTAATCCACAAACAGGAGAAGAAATCGAAATTCCTGCAAGCAAAGTTCCTGCTTTTAAACCAGGTAAAGCTCTTAAGGATAGCGTGAAATAATAAGTTTTACATATCCGGAGCATACAAAAGGGAGGGGCACGTTCATAAACGTGCCCCTCTCCTTTGTTTATAATATAAGATTTTATCATGTACATATAGCGACTTATTTAAACATGGAGGGATAATACATGTCTGATCAGAGTGTTAAAGCAGATTATTTCGTTATTAAAGCGTTGGAAGACGGCGTACAAGTAATTGGTTTAACTCGTGGTAGTGATACAAAGTTTCATCATTCCGAAAAACTAGATCAAGGAGAAATTATGATTGCTCAATTTACAGAGCATACTTCTGCCATTAAAGTTCGCGGTAAAGCACTTATTCAAACAAGCCACGGTGAGGTAGAAAATTTATAATGTGTTTATGAAAGCAGAAATAAATTTATAAAATTTGACGCATATTAATTCGTAGGTTATCTGAGGCAGCAAGGGGAATTCGACTAGCGTTGAACCAACCCTAAATGTCTGGTTCGGTTTTCTCTCGTTTTTTAACAGACGCGGAGTGCATTTTTCTGTAGAAGCTTTTAATGGTATGAGTTCTTTCGTTTTTATAACGTGTAAAATGTGCTATAATAGCAAAAGCAATGAAAGGCTGAAAGGATCCAGGTGATAGTGTTGACTTCATTTATGACAACAGACAAGAGTTATAGAAAAATACTGGAAGATAAATTGTATGATCCATATATCCATAAGCATATAAGTTATCCAGTTATCGATGAAGAGAAGTGGAAATTATTATTATTTCTTATTGAACAACATAAATCGTTAACTACGGTACAACGTGAAAAATATATTATTTCAACCATGCTTGTTCAAATTGCCTTGGATACACATGATTTGGTTCCAATTAAACAAAGAGCTGATACAGAAAGTGAAATAATCGAAAAGCAGCTTCAAGTGCTCTCTGGTGATTATTATAGCGGATTATATTATTTACTGCTTGCAGAAGCTGGAGAAGTCCAGTTTATCCAAACCCTTGCGAATGCCATTCGTGAGATTAATGAATTAAAAGTAACCTTATACTATGAGGAACAATTACCGCTTGAAACATGGTTAAATATAAAAACGAAATTAAATGCATCTTTATTAGTGCATGTTGCGAATTATTTATACGGATCCGATTTAGAGTCAATTATTCAAAACTGGCTGATGTATCAACGTTTAGATTCAGAAGAAGCACATTATGGACATTCTTTATTACGTGCAGAATGGGAAGAACGTAATGACAAAGCAACATCGATGCCGTTAATAGACGAAAAGTTAATCCGTGATTATGAAAAAGCAGTATATAGCGATATTTCTAATCTATCTAGTTCAACGGTGTTTATGGAACAATTTTTTTATTCACAAGAAACGAAGCAAATGAGAACTTCAAGACTTTAAAAGGAAGTGTAAAGAATTATGAGCTATTCCTCTAAAGAAGAACGTGTCCATCATGTGTTTGAAACAATATATGAAAACTACGACTCGATGAATTCTGTGATTTCGTTTAAACAGCATACATTATGGCGTAAAGATGTCATGAAGCGGATGCACGTTTCACCGGGAGACAGCGCGTTGGACGTATGTTGTGGAACAGGAGACTGGTCTATTTCCTTAGCGAAAGCTGTTGGAACGGATGGGAAAGTAATAGGACTGGACTTTAGCGAGAACATGCTGTCTATTGCAAAGGAAAAAGGGGAGCAGGAACAGTTGGATGAAATTCAATGGATCCATGGCAATGCGATGGAACTTCCTTTTGAAGATAATCAATTTGATTATGTGACTATTGGATTTGGTTTGCGTAATGTTCCCGATTATATGACAGTTCTAAAAGAAATGTACCGTGTTGTAAAACCAGGCGGCATGGTTGTTTGTCTGGAAACTTCACAGCCTACTTTGGTTGGATACCGACAATTGTATTATTTTTATTTTCAATTTATCATGCCATTATTAGGGAAATTTATTGCGAAAAGTTACCAAGAGTATTCCTGGTTACAAGAATCCGCGAAAAATTTTCCAGATAAGAATCAGCTGAAGCAAATGTTCTTTGATGCAGGCTTCAAGTATGTTGATGTGAAGACTTATGCTGGCGGTGGCGCTGCTATGCACATGGGGCATAAATCTTAAGAAACGGAATGAATTTACTAGTAAAATAAGGTGACTTACATGAAACTACCAAAGATTTATGGTTTTTTAACGAAAGATATGGACTCTATAGAGAAAACATTACAGAAAAGCATTCAGGCTGATCATCCCGTACTTCGAGACGCTTCTACAGCACTATTGAGAGCAGGAGGGAAACGTATTCGTCCTGTTTTTGTTTTGCTTTCCTGCCATTTAGGGAATTATGATTTTGAGAAGATACAAAAGGTTGCCGTGACTTTAGAACTCATTCATATGGCGACACTCGTTCATGATGATGTGATTGATGAAGCCGAGCTTCGTCGCGGGAAACCGACAACAGCCTCTAACTACGGAAATAGAATAGCTATGTATACGGGAGACTTCATACTTGCAAGAGCTTTGGAAGAAATTACGAAAATAGAGGATCCGAGAATACATACATTATTATCAAAAACACTTGTAGAAGTATCTGTCGGGGAAATTGAGCAAATAGAATTTAAATATCAATGGAATCAAAACCTGCGTGATTATCTTCGTCGCATAAAGCGAAAGACAGCATTGTTAATTGCATGCAGCTGCAAATTGGGTGCACTGGTTGGGGGACTAAGTGACCAAGATGCTAACAAGTTATATCGGTATGGCTATTATGTTGGTATGTCTTATCAAATTATAGATGACATACTAGATTTTACTTCTACTGCAAAAGAGCTTGGAAAACCTGCAGGCAATGATTTGTTACAAGGAAATATTACACTTCCAGTTCTTTACGCGATGGAAAACAAGGAATTGCGAGACCAATTTACAACATTAATTACCAGCAAACAGGATATTGAAGAGCAGACCATGCAAAATTTGATTACCTCTTTAAAAAATACAGATGCAATCAAAAGAAGTTATGCAGTCAGTGATCTTTATTTAAAGAAAGCATTGCGATCCCTGGATGGTTTAGAAACATCCAAAGCAAAGAAAAGTTTACAAGATATTGCTACATTTATAGGAAAAAGACGTTCCTAGTTAAATAAGATATTGTTATTAATCAGATAATTTGTTACTATTTTAGAGGTTAGACTTTTAGAAGTCATATTTTAAATACATAGGGGCAGGGTGATTTAAATGGAAAAAACTTTTTTAATGGTTAAGCCAGATGGTGTGCAACGTAACTTAATTGGGGATATCGTTGCACGGTTTGAACAAAAGGGGTTTAAATTAGTTGGGGCTAAATTAATGACAATATCTACGGATTTAGCTGAAGCACACTATGGGGAACACAGGGAACGTCCATTCTTCAGGGAGCTGGTTGATTTTATCACTTCTGGACCAGTATTTGCAATGGTATGGGAAGGAGAAAATATAGTAGCTTCTGCTCGTACAATGATGGGGAAAACAAATCCGTCTGAAGCACTTCCGGGAACTATTCGAGGAGACTATGGCATTAACGTTGGCAAGAATATCATTCACGGCTCGGATTCTTTAGAAAGCGCTTCAAGAGAAATTAGCCTGTTTTTTAACGAAAAAGAGCTTCATTCTTACAACAAACAAACTGAAACATGGATTTATTAAAGTGAAAGCGTTACCTAAACCTCCGTTAAATTAGCGGGGGTTTTTACGTGAAGGCAGGAGAGGATATTTTATGATGGATGATTATGGTTTAATGAAACAAAAGGTACATCAAGCACTTAAGCTGAATTTAAGCTTATATAAAGAAACACAAATGAAACGGAGAATTACGACGTTAAGAGATAAATATAAATTTAAAAACTATGTTGATTATTTCGCTGCTTGTCAAAAGGACCCGAAAATGTTAGAGGAATTCACAGAAAAATTAACGATAAATGTTTCCGAATTTTACCGAAATCCAAATCGCTGGGATGTTTTGCAGAATAAAATCATTCCTGCATTAATAAAGGGTAAGAAAAGATTAACCATTTGGAGTGCAGCGTGTTCAACAGGTGAGGAACCATACAGTCTGGCAATGATGTTAGAAGAAAATTTTCCAAACATAAATTATCAAATTCGCGCTACGGACTTTGATCAAACTGTTTTAAAAGCGGCCAAGGAGGGCAATTATCAAGAGCGCTCATTGAAAGAATTACCAGCTGCTTTAAAGAAAAAATATTTTACGTCCCAAGGAACGATATTCCAGGTCGACCCCGCATTAAGAAAACATATCCGTTTTGAGCGCCATAATCTATTAGAAGATGATTATCCAACAGGCGTAGATCTCATCGTATGCCGAAATGTCTTAATTTATTTTACCGATGATGCCAAAAACAATATTTTTCACAATTTTAGTAAGGCCTTAACAAAAGATGGGTGCTTGTTTGTTGGGAGTACAGAACAGATATTTAACCCCGAACAATTTGGATTTTACTTAGAAGATAGCTTTTTTTATCGGAAAGACTAAATTTACACTACCCGAAATGTTGAGAAATGTGGTATAGTAATTAGAAAACTTTCAACTATTTAAACGAGTGAAGTATATTCGGTATTATCAAAAAAATACGACATGTTATGTTAGGAATGTTTTGGTGATAACTTTTCTTACTCGTTTTTAATAGCTTCAAAAGGTAAAGGAGAATGTATAGTGCGTTACTTAACAGCTGGAGAGTCACATGGAAAACAATTAACTACGATTATCGAAGGGTTACCTTCCCAGATGGAATTAAAAGCAGAAGATATTAACAAAAGCCTGCGTAGAAGACAAGGCGGACATGGCAGAGGAAAGAGGATGCAAATTGAAAAGGATACAGTAGACATTACAAGTGGTGTAAGACATGGATATACGCTCGGTTCTCCTGTTTCACTAGTCATACATAACGATGATTTTAAGCATTGGACAGACATTATGGGAGCCGATCCTTTAGAAGAAGGAGCTAAATTACGCAGAGTTGTAACCAAGCCGCGCCCGGGTCATGCTGATTTGAATGGCGGTCTGAAATATGGTCATCGGGATATGCGGAATGTATTAGAACGTTCCTCCGCAAGAGAGACAGGCGCAAGAGTTGCTGCAGGCGCTGTGGCAAAATCTCTTTTAGAACAACTAGGTATTTATGTTACTGGATATGTGAAAGAGATTGCTGGCATTCGTGCAGAAGAAAAACTAGATTTGACAGCCAAGGAACGAGCTGAAATTTCTGAGAGTTCCCCTGTTATGGTATTAGATTCAAATGTTGAGCAGCCGATGATTGAAGCCATCGATGAGGCAAAAAAAGCAGGTGATTCGATTGGCGGTATTTGTGAAGTATATGTGGAAGGTATGCCGGCTGGAATTGGATCTTATGTTCACTATGATAGGAAGCTAGATAGTAAAATTGCAGCGAGTGTGGTAAGTATTAATGCTTTTAAAGGGGTAGAATTCGGTATTGGATTTGAAGCTGCCCGATTAAATGGCAGTGAAGTTCACGATGAAATTGCCTGGAACAAAGAGGATGGATATTATCGTACAACTAACCGTTTAGGCGGTTTTGAAGGTGGAATGACTACGGGCATGCCGATTGTGGTACGCGGTGTGATGAAACCTATTCCAACGTTGATGAAGCGCCCATTACAAAGCGTTGATATTGAAACCAAAGAGCCTTTTAAGGCAACTGTAGAGAGATCGGATGCTTGTGCTGTTCCAGCTGCTTCCGTGGTTATGGAGCATGTGGTCGCTTTTGAAATTGCTAAGGCCATAACGGAACAATTTTCAAGTGATCGTTTTCCTCAATTAAAACAAGCTATTGACGCATACCGTGAAGAAATTAGGTGCTTTTAAATGAAACAATTGACTATTCAATCTAGCCGGCATAGCTATCCCGTTGTGATGGAAGCTGGTTTAAGGTTTCGTTTAAACAGATGGTTAAAGAAAGAATACAGTTCCATTTTAGTTGTGACAGATGATCATGTAGCAGAAAGATACCTGCAGGATGTTCTTGACAGCTTGGGAGCTGAAAATATCTTTTCATATATCGTTCCAGCTGGAGAGGCTTCTAAAAGTATCGAACAATACGATAGATTACAAACAAAGGCAATAGAGAGTGGTTTAGATCGTAAATCACTCCTTGTTGCTCTAGGCGGCGGTGTTATAGGCGATTTAGGAGGATTTGTTGCAGCCACTTTTATGCGTGGTATTGATTATATTCAAATCCCAACAACCATTTTAGCGCATGACAGCAGTGTTGGTGGGAAAGTGGCTATTAATCACGAATTAGGAAAGAACCTAATTGGCTGTTTCTATCCTCCGGCAGCTGTTTTATATGACACGGAAACCTTGGAATCTTTACCTTATCAAGAAGTTCGGAGCGGCTATGCTGAAATTTTAAAAGAAGGGCTGATTTCTAATAGTAGTTTAGTAGAAGAATTATGGACGCTTTCATTAAAGGGAATTTCTTCTTTCCAGCTGGAGAACCATTTGGAAGCTGGTATAAAAGTAAAAGCAGATATTGTGGAAGCAGATGAGAAAGAAGCGGGTGTTCGTAAGTATTTGAATCTTGGTCACACTTTAGGACATGCGTTAGAATCTACACTTGGTTATGGAAAAGTAACGCATGGGGAAGCTGTTGCAAATGGTTTATTATTTGCCTTTCATGTCAGTGAAGATGTGAATCAGCACCAACTTCCTTTCTCTGAACTACATGGTTGGATGAAGAAAAATGAATATCCAATTATTAACATAGAAGAAGCGAACATTCCCAAAATCATTAAAAGTATGAAGTCAGATAAAAAATCGGTCTCAGGCCGAATCCAAATGGTGTTGTTAAATAAAGTTGGTGAGCCAACCGTCCAAAACTTAGATGATTCCTCTGTGGAGGCCTATATGAGAACATATATAGAGAGGATGAAAAAGTTATGACAAGAGGCGTGCGAGGCGCTACAACTGTAGAACATAATGAAGCAGGCGAAATAATTGAACGTACAAAAGATTTAGTACTTGAAATGGCAGCAAAGAATCAAATTCATCCGGAAGACGTTTCCCACGCTTTTATTTCGGTAACGAAGGATGTAGACGCAGCTTTCCCCGCCAAAGCATTACGTGAAATTAACGGCTGGAAATACGTACCTGTGATGTGTATGCAGGAAATAGCTGTTCCGAACAGTCTGCCTAAATGTATTCGAATTATGATGGTAGTAAATACCGAAAAAAGTCAAGAAAAAATAGAGCATACATTCCAAAGAGAGGCTGTAAAGCTTCGTCCGGATCTTTTAGAAAGAAAGGATAGTTAAGTCATGAAAAGTAAAGAGGTATTAAAACAGCTCCGTCCCTATAAGCAAGGAAAACAAACAAAGGATATTCAAAAAGAATTTGGACTCGATTATATTGTCAAACTTGCATCAAATGAGAATCCTTATGGTTTTTCGGATAAAGTAAAAGAATTATTTCAAACAAATAAACCCGACTTTAATATTTACCCGGACGGTTATACCACAGAGCTTCGGTCTTTAATAAGTGAGACATTAAATGTGAGACCGGAGTCTCTTATCTTCGGGAGCGGTTCTGAGGAGATTATTCAAATGCTTTGCCGTTCCTATCTTTCTGTTGGCGATCAAGTGATTATGACCACCCCTACTTTTCCGCAGTATAAGCACTATGCTTTAATTGAAGGTGCTGAAATAGTAGAAATCCCAGTTGAGGAAGATGGCAGCCATCCATTAGAAACGATGCTTGACGCTGTACAGGAAAATACAAAAATTATATGGCTTTGCTCCCCTAATAATCCAACTGGTACAGCTTTATCTAAACAGGAATTACAGGACTTTTTAGTGAAATGCCCATCTGAAGTTTTAATTGTCTTGGACGAAGCATATTATGAATTTTTACAGCAAGAAAAAGATTTAGATGCTATCCACCTATTGAACGAATATAAAAATCTCATAGTGTTACGTACATTTTCTAAGGCTTATGGTTTAGCAGGCTTGCGTATTGGCTACGGGGTTGCGGATGCATTGATTGTAGAAACCTTAGATAAGGTCCGCGGTCCATTTAATACAACTTCTTTGGCGCAGCAAGCCGCTGCTGCAGCCTTTTCAGATCAGGAATTTATTAACTATACGTACCAGGAGAACAAAAAAGTATTAGCGCAATTTCAAGATTTCTTAACCTCTATCGGGTGGGACTATTATCCGTCCGAAGCTAATTTCTTACTAGTCAAGACACCTGAAAGCGGGATGGATGCATATGATTTTCTGACTAGATATGGGTTTATTGTACGTCCAGGCGAGTTATTAGGCATCCCCAACACTATTCGTGTCACGATTGGTAAAGAGGAAGATATGAAAGTATTACAGAGCGTTCTACAAGATTATCATAATCAATTAAATTAGGTAAGGTGAATACATGGAAAAGCAACTGGTATTAATAGCTGGACTCGGCCTTATTGGCGGGTCCATTGCTAAGGCAATCAAAAAACAGTCTGAACATTACATAATCGGTTTTGATATACAGAAAAATACATTGGGATTTGCGCTGGATCACAATATCATTGACGAAGCTTCTACAAACTTTGAGGAGGCTGCATTACAGGCGGATATTATTATTATTTCTGCACCAATTTCAGAGACGATTCAGCTTATCGCCAAGTTGGATGGTCTAGCTTTTACAAAAGATGTTATTGTCTCTGATACGGCATCCGTTAAGAGTTCCATCCTTATTGCGGCAAAGGAATTAACGAATCAATCCATTCGTTTTATTGGGGGACATCCTATGGCCGGCTCTCACAAGAAAGGGATTGAAGCAGCGAAGGAACATTTATTTGAAAATGCTATCTATGTTTTATCGCCGCTTGATAATGCGACTGAGGAAAATGTAAATACATTAAGAGGCGTTTTAGCTTCAACAAAAAGTAACTTTGTTGTATTGCAATCAGAAGAACATGATGAAATGACAGGGGTTATTTCACATTTTCCGCATCTTATCGCATCCTCCCTTGTTCATCAGGCGAGAAAATGGGAAAAGAAGCATGCTTTTCTTCCCAAGCTTGCTGCAGGAGGATTTCGTGATATCACGCGCATCGCCTCCAGTAACCCTGTTATGTGGCAGGATATTTTTTATCACAATCAGTCGAAAATGTCTGCCATGCTAGAAGATTGGATTATCGAGATGGAGCATTTGAAAAAAATGATTGAAGAAAATGAAAAGGAAGAAGTCATTACTTACTTAGATAGTGCTAAAAATTATCGTGACGGATTAAATGAAGGTGAACGCGGGGCGATACCTGCCTTTTACGATGTTTACGTTGATATTGCCGATCAGCCGGGGGCCATTGCTGAAGTTGCACTTATTTTAGCGAATGCGTCGTTAAGTATTAAAAATATCGAAATATTGGAGGTAAGAGAAGGCATAACTGGTGCACTCCGATTGAGCTTTTATACGAAAGAAGAACAAGAAGCAGGACAAAAAGTATTAAGGCAACGCGGATTTGAAACGACGATGGAAGTATAAAACGAAACTCATTCTGTGGTATATTTGAATCTTTACACGGAATAGCTGCAATGATACACCAAAGCAAAAAGGGTTGCAGTATAATAAAGAAGGAGGATAAGATATGTCGAATGTTATACTTGAATATACCTCTCCAAAACTAGAAGGAGAAGTAGTTGTCCCTGGAGATAAGTCGATATCTCATCGTTCCATTATTTTTGGAAGTATTTCACATGGTTTAACAAAAGTAAGCAACTTTCTTGATGGGGAGGATTGTTTAAGAACCATTGATGCTTTCCGTGATATGGGCGTTCAGATTGAAAAACGAGGGAATACAGTACTTGTCGACGGTAAAGGGTTAGAAGGGTTGAAAAAGCCTGAGAAAGAATTAGATTTTGGGAATTCGGGTACGACAACAAGATTAATGCTCGGTCTGCTTTCTGGACTGCCATTTGAAACAACTATATTTGGGGATGCATCCCTTTCCAAACGTCCTATGGATCGTGTAGTTAATCCGTTAAGAGAAATGGGCGCAGTCATTGAGGGAAAACAGGAAGGGAATTATGTTCCGATTACGATTAAAGGCGGTGCGTTAAAAGGAATTACTTATCGTCTTCCTGTAAAAAGTGCACAAGTAAAGTCTGCAATTTTATTAGCTGGATTGCTTGCAGAAGGTGAAACAGTAGTTTATGAAGATACAGAAACAAGAAATCACACCGAAGTAATGCTTCAGGCGTTTGGAGCAGATATTAAACAATATGAAGATGGGATTATGATTTCAAACAAAGGGAAATTAACAGCGTGTGATGTAGAAGTGCCTGGAGATATTTCATCAGCCGCTTTCTTCCTGGTGGCTGGAGCTATTGTTCCTGGAAGTACGGTAACGTTAAGAAATGTTGGCTTAAATGAGTCACGTACCGGTATTTTAGATGTATTTAAACAAATGGGTGCAGCGATTACCATTTCAAATGAACGGATTACTGGCGGTGAAAAAATTGGTGATTTGACGGTCAAACATACCACCCTAAAAGGGACGACGATAGAAGGAGATGTCATTCCCCGTCTAATTGACGAGATACCAATCCTTGCTTTGTTAGCAACACAGGCAGAGGGGAAAACAGTTATTAAGGATGCAGAGGAGCTAAAAGTTAAAGAAACAGATCGTATTCAAGCTGTTTGTGATAATTTACAGGCACTTGGGGCAAATATCACGCCAACTGAAGACGGAATGGTTATTGAAGGGCCGACAAAGCTTGCAGGCGGTACGATTTCTTCCTATATGGACCACCGGATTGCGATGATGGGGGTTATTGCGGCACTTGTAACAGAAAAACCGGTAGAAATGGACGAAAAAGATAGTATTAACATCTCCTATCCAACTTTTTTCAAGGATTTAGAAGCTGTCTTGAAGTAAAAGAACGATAATCAGCTTGCTTTATTTACTGGCAATCATATAAAAATAAAATAATTAAGGGATAGCTACAGTTTAAGTTATTTGAACTGTAGCTATCTTTTTTGTATGATAAATTGGAAGTGATAGAAACACAGAAGAGAGGGGTTCTTTAAATGAACACCATTCATAAAGCAATGGAACTTGCTGAAAATAATGAAACAGAAAAAGCATTGGCACTTTTACGTGAATTTGAAAAAAATGCAGACGATGATGCATTGTATCAAATAGCAGAACTTTATTTGCAATGGGGATTTTTACTTGAATCAAGAAACATTCTTGAAAAATTGATTGGAAAATATCCTGAAGAAACGTCGCTAAAGCTTGCGTTATCCGATATTTTTATTGAATCAGAAGAAGATGAGCTTGCGATTACAATATTAAATGAAATCTCAAAAGACGATGAGGGGTATGTTCAAGCGTTAATCCAATTAGCGGATTTATACCAAGCACAAGGATTATTTGAGGTTTCTGAGCAAAAATTGCTTGAAGCAAAACATATAGAGCCCCAGGAAAGCATTATTGACTTCGCGTTAGGAGAGCTGTTCTTTTCGATTGGCGAATATGTAAAGGCCATTAACTATTATGAACGCGTATATGCGAAAACAAAAGAGGTGGGACATGTTTCCATTGAAGACCGTTTGGGCGAAGCGTATGCAGCTGCTGGAGAATATGAGAAAGCTCTCGACTTTTACAAAGAAGAGGAAGAACCAGATCCAGATAAATTATTTAGACATGGAATTACAGCACACCAAACGGACCGTAACGACATTGCAATGAAAGCATGGCAGCATGTGTTAGAGATTGATCAAGATTATTATGCAGCCTATACGCAACTTGCGAACGTGTATAAGGAACAAGGCATGTCGGATGAAGCATATAAAACTGTTCAGCAAGGGATAGAGAGAGACTCCTATCAAAAAGAACTTTTCTTCCTTGCCGGAGATATCGCTCATCAATTAGGGAAAAATGAAGAAAGCGAAGAACATGTCAGACAAGCAATTGCATTAGACCCGGATTATAAAGAAGCAGTGTTGTTTTTAATTGAGTTGCTTAAAACAAGAGAAGCATTTAATGATATTATTGAATTAATCCAAAGTATCAAAAAAACAGGTGCAGAAGATGCACTCTATGATTGGGAACTAGCGAAAGCAAATGTGGAAATAGAATCGTTTGATGATGCATTAAATAGTTACCAAGATGCATATACTAGTTTAAATCACGACAGCGACTTTTTGAAAGAATACGGCTATTTCTTGACAGAAGAAGGAAGAGTGCGAGAAGCTATCCCAGTCCTAAAAGCGTATTTAGAGCACCAGCCTATGGATGAGGATGTGCTTGAGCACGTGGAGCGCTTAGAACAAGATTTAGTTTGAAAGCAATAACTAGCTTCAGAGAGGGGAGAGTGGAATGCTATCATCTGTAACTGCAAAAGACAAGAAAAAATTCATCCAGTGGTTCTTAAACCATTATCGTCTTAAGAAAAGAGAAAGTGTATGGATACTTAATTATTTAGTGAATCATATGGATATTTTAGAACATGTTCATTTTGTAAGAGATGTGAAGTATTGTCCAAGAGGGGTAATGATTTCAAGTCGTTGTTCAGAGAAAATCCCGTTTCGCTTTTATAAGAATCATTTAGTTACTACAGACGCAGAGAAAACTTTTCATGACATCCGATTAAACAAACAGGAATCGCTATTTATCCAGTTAAATTTTCATCAAGCAAATCAAAGCTCGTATTATGCAGCTGTACTAGAAGAGAATCCGTTCTTACCAGATGATTATTATGTGACGAAAGACGATAAACAGATAACCGTTGATTTACTCGATCAGCTTTTAAGGGATCAAAAAAAAGAACGATTGCTTGGAGAGATTGACCAAGCGTTAGATACTGGAAACCAGTCAAAATTTATAGAGTTAACGAGAGAGCTTGAAAAACTTATGAATAAATCCTGAATTTTGTATATAAAAACAACCTATATATTTTTTATGTAGGTTGTTTTTTTGCTCTTCATTCTATTTCCCGTTGAGAAAATGAAAGTCATTTGGAATGGAGTGAGAACTGGACTGCCATAATTCCCTTCGTTTGTGAAGGTCTCGCTATTTTTTAGCTAATATTTTAGGCTCTTCACCAAAATCTCATGAATTAAGTTTGATAAATAGTGACCGCTACGGAAAAACACTACGCTAGCTAGTTATCAATACCATATTTATTCATATATTTGAACCATTGATTTTAGTGTTGACTCATATTTTAATTTTGTGGTACTTCTTCTGTCGATTTAGTATTTGGAAGCTTTCATACTTAGCGCTTTCAGGGACCGTAAAAAATTGTTACAATATAGGCAAGTAATGGAAGGAGGAATTTTTATGAAATGGACAAGTATGGATTTGCAAAAATATGATCAAGCTAAGGAGTATATAGATACAATCATTGTGCCCTTAGCTCCTTTTCAAATTGGCGCTTTAGAACCTTCTGCAAAAAACGCAGATCAGTTTGATGTTTTAACCCTTTTTGCAAGAGAGTTAGAACAAGAGCTGATGGGCAGGGTAATGCTCGCACCGACTTATACATATATAACCACAGCAGAGAAATCACAAGAAGCAGAAAGAATGAATGAATGGACAAGTCATTTTAAAGAGCAGCCATTTAAACAAGTACTCTATATTAGTTTTGATCCGTCTTGGAGAAAAGTAGCTAACGACTTAGATGGAGAATTTATTTGGTTACCGTCCATTCCTTTGAAAGATTCTGACCCTGCGGTCGTTAAAGGAATGATAAGAGAACAAACAATGCAAACAGTAGAATTAGTGAAGTCATTTTGGTAGACTCGTGACGAAATTCTCATCATTATCAAAATTTATCAAAACATTTGTCGTTAACCTTTGAATATTTATTGACCGAACTAATAGTTTGCGCTATCATTGTTATTGTCCTAGTAATCTGATTTAATCTAAATAATGTCCGTGACTATTGGAAAAAGAGGGGGGAAAAAGATGAGTGATGAAAAGCAGCAAGTATCCCGTAGACAATTTCTGAATTATACGCTTACGGGTGTAGGTGGCTTTATGGCCGCTGGTTTGTTAATCTCGCCTGTCCGTATGGCAATTGATCCTGTTTTGAAATCAAATGACGGTGGAGATTTTGCAAACGTTGGCCTAGAAGTTTCTGAAATTACTTCTGATCCGCAGCGTGTCGATTGGACAATCGATCAGGTGGATGGCTGGTATGAATCGGAAGTAAATCGCTCTGCCTGGGTATATCGGAATGAAAATGATGAAATTGTAGCCTTTTCCCCAGTTTGTAAGCATTTAGGCTGTGTTGTTTCTTGGGAAGGAAATGACGACTATCCAGAACAATATTATTGTCCTTGTCATGATGGTCGTTATTACAAGAACGGAGTTAACGTTCCTGGAACACCGCCTTTGCAACCGCTTGATGTTTATGAACAGGAAGAAAGGGATGGCATGCTATTCCTAGGTAATATTAAACCACATGAGGAGGCGTAATGAACAATGTTACAAAAGATTTATGATTGGATCGATGATCGCATTGATATTACGCCGATTTGGCGAGATATTGCCGATCATGAGGTTCCGGAGCACGTTAATCCAGCGCATCATTTTTCAGCATTTGTATACTGCTTTGGCGGATTAACATTCTTTGTAGTAGTTATCCAAATTCTTTCTGGTATGTTTCTAACAATGTATTATGTACCAGATATTGAAAACGCATGGCAATCTGTTTATTATTTGCAAACAGAGGTAGCACATGGGCAAATTGTTCGCGGTATGCATCACTGGGGGGCAAGTGTCGTTGTCGTAATGCTATTATTACATACTTTACGTGTATTTTTCCAAGGAGCATACAAAAAACCGCGTGAGCTTAACTGGATGGTAGGAGTTCTTATCTTCTTTGTTATGCTAGGTCTCGGCTTTACAGGTTATCTACTTCCTTGGGATAATAAAGCATACTTTGCAACTCAGGTTGGATTAGAGATTGCTGAACAAGTACCATTTATTGGAGAAGCTTTAAAAACGCTTCTAGCTGGTGACGCTACGATTGTTGGGGCACAAACCCTGACTCGATTTTTTGCAATCCATGTCTTCTTCTTACCAGGAGCATTGTTTGCATTATTAGCAATTCACTTTATCTTAATCCGTAGACAAGGTATTTCCGGACCACTATAAAAAGGAGGGCAACTGATGCATAAGGGTAAAGGTATGAAATTCGTTGGGGATTCCCGAATCACAGCGGATAGAACATCAAAAGTACCAAAAGATTATTCCGAATATCCTGGTAGAACAGAAGCGTTTTGGCCCAACTTTTTATTAAAAGAATGGTTGGCTGGGGCAGTTTTCCTTGTCGGGTTTTTATGCTTAGTGTTGGCGCATCCATCTCCGCTTGAAGGAATGGCTGATCCAACAGATGCAGCATATATCCCTCTACCAGACTGGTATTTCTTATTCTTATATGAATTATTGAAATATCAATTTGCAAGTGGTGATTGGACAATCCTAGGAATTATTGTAATTCCAGGACTCGCATTTGGAGGACTGTTAATCGCACCGTTCTTAGATAATGGTCCAGGACGCCGTCCGCGTCAGCGTCCAATCGCTGTCGGCATGATGCTTTTAGCTTTAGCATCTGTCATTTGGCTAACGTATTCTTCGGCAGCACATGTTGATTGGGAAGAACGTGCCGAACAAAATAAACCAATTCCACCAGGTGAATCTGTCGTCGACCAAAACCATCCTGGGTTTGCAGCATATGAAAGTAGCTGTCTAGGATGTCATGGTGGCGAATTAGAAGGTGGAGCCGGTCCTACATTAGTAGGAACGGAACACTCAAAAGAAGAAATTATGGACATTGCTGTAAACGGTATTGGAGCCATGCCTGCTGATCAGTTCCAAGGCTCTGATGAAGAGTTAGAACAATTAGCGGACTTCATTATTGAAACAAGTGAAGCAGCAGCAGAGCAAGAATAAACATGAGCACCTTTGACCAAAATAAGGCAAAGGTGCTTTCTCTATACTTTTGAAAAAGAACGGAGAAAAAAATGCTATCATACATCCTGTTAGACAAAAAATTTTTAATTATCCTTTTCGTAATAAACTTCTTGGGAACGATTTATGGGTATTACTGGTATGGCTGGCAACTAGAGATAACTCCAGCTATATTTATTCCCTTTGTCCCGGACAGTCCAACCGCTAGTCTATTCTTTACCATTTTTGTATTATTTTTCTTGTTTGGTAAACATATTCCGTACATTGAGGCCTTAGCTATTACGTCTTTATTTAAATATGGTGTTTGGGCTGTAGTCATGAACTTATTAACATTAGCGATAAACGGAACGTTAGATACGGCCGGATACATGTTAATGGCATCTCATCTAGGTATGGCTATCCAAGGCTTGCTATATGCACCGTACTATAAAATAAAATTACGGCATTTAGCAGTTGCAGGTATTGTCTTATTACATAACGATATAATTGACTACGTTTTTGGTCAAATGCCTATTTATTCCAATTTAATGACCTATACGAATGAAATTGGATATTTTACATTTTGGCTCAGCATTGGGTCTATTCTTCTTGCTTATTACTTAACGATTCACCGAAAACAAAAATGCTAACGGTCATATCGATTCACCTCGACACATAAACTTAGACTATATACTAAAAGGTTAGAGGTGATCTCTATGGCGGGGAAACTACTTCGTGTCATGGCAATCGGAATCATAGGGATGTTGTCTTACCGTGTAGAAGTCATTTATGCAGCCTCTATTTCAACACCAAGCATCTACCATAACAGTTTAGTACCATCTCCATTTATTTTAGGTGTCATTATTGTAGGCGGTTGCATTATTGCTACATTATCTTACGTAAGTTGGAAAAAATACAAAGGGGAAAAAGTAGCTAATAAGGAGCTTCGTAAAAACGACAAATCAGTTGACTAAAAATAGAATACTGACTAAAATTGACCTTAAGATACAATAATGGGGGAATTAAAAAATGAGTCTAGGCAGTTATTTGATTTATTTTCTTTTACTAATGATCATACCATTAGTTGCACAGGCAAAAGTAAAAAGTACGTATTCCAAGTACTCTAAAAAATCAACGTCTTCTGGTATGAGCGGGGCAGATGTTGCACGAAAAATTCTTGATGATAATGGGTTGCATGATGTGCAAATCGGAATGGTTAAAGGTACATTAACAGACCATTATGATCCTCGTAAAAAACAATTGAATCTCTCCGAAGATATTTACCACGGAAGATCCATGGCTTCCTCTGCAGTTGCAGCACACGAAGTAGGGCATGCGATACAGGACCAGGAAGACTATGCATTCTTACGATTTAGAAGCGCATTAGTTCCAGTAGCGAACTTTGGTTCCAATGTCTCTATGTTCCTTATTATCGCAGGTATGCTTATGGGAGCAACGAATATGCTGCTCTTAGGGATTATCTTCTTCGCTGCTGCTGTACTATTCCAATTAGTAACATTGCCTGTGGAGTTTGATGCATCTAATCGGGCGATGACGCAAATGATTTCAACGGGCGTCATACGTAATAATGAAGAACGGGAAACAAAGAAAGTATTAAATGCTGCTGCAATGACATACGTTGCTGCTGCCTTGGTAGCCGTTATGGAATTGCTCCGCTTTATTCTTATCTATGCAGCAAACAGAGAATAATATTGATAAAAGATGACCCAAAAAACTGGGTCATCTTTTTTATACTCAAAAACAAATTAATAAAATGGGTATGACATTATTTGCAAAGCGGGTATTCGCATAAATTATTTTTGGTAGTTGCTAGATAAAAAACAGTTTTGTCTCAGCCACTTTAGCGGTTCTATTCATTTAATGGCTTTTTATTTTCATCCAGTGTAAATCCCTCACCCATGACTTCATGGACAGTTGTCATGGAAACAAATGCATAAGGGTCAGTTTGATTAATGATATTTTTCATTCGCGTAATTTCATTCCGTGCTACCACACAGTATAGAACATTTCTTTTTTCCTTTGAGAAACTTCCTTGGCCGTTCAAAATGGTGACGCCGCGCTCCATTTTTTCCATAATTTGATTAGCGATTTCCTCACTTTGATTCGAGATAATAAACGCTCCTTTAGCAGAATAAGCACCCTCTTGGATAAAATCAATAACCCTTGCGCCAATAAAGACCGCAACAAGCGTATACATCCCCTGTGCCAGATTTAAAAATGTGAAGATGGAGGTTAAAATCACGAGAAAGTCAAATGCGAACATAGCTCGACCGATACTCCAGGAGGTATATTTGCTAATAATACGGGCTAAAATGTCGACACCGCCTGTTGTCCCCCCAAAACGGAAAATAATTCCTAGGCCCACACCGATAAATACACCTGCAAATAAAGCAACAAGCGTCATATCATGTTCCAACCCAATTGGAATTTGGTATATTTGAAAAATCCATAGAAATAGGGAAACAGAAATAGTTCCAACCATTGTATAAACGAAGATATTTCTACCTAATATTTTCCACCCGATAAAAAATACCGGAATATTTAGAATGATATTCGATATAGCTGGGTCTATGTTCCATAAGAAGAACAGCAACAGTGTAATTCCTGTAAAACCGCCTTCTCCTAGATTATGCTGCATATTGAAATGGACCAGACCAAACGAGAATATAGCTGCTCCCAATAAAATAAATACGATATTTTTAACCCGAATGTTCAATTACTATTCCTCCTTAGGTTATATGTACAAACTTGTATACAAAGCTTATTGGTAAAACTTTCAACCAACCTCTATTATAGACAATAGAAAAAGAAGTAACAATCCACATCCTGTACCAATTAGTTGTCAAAATCCTTGCTTTTAGCTAACATTAGAGAAGAGAAAAATAATAAGTGTTGATTTAATTAGACAAACCTTAAATTTGGCTAATGGTAACAACACTAAAGCGGTAGCCCAAAGTAGAAGCTTGTCCGCTTTAGATCCACAAATTTTCGGTGAAGAGCTATTTAATTTCAAGTATACAGAAGAGGTGTTACAGATGTCGAATACCAACCATACATTAAAGGATGTTCAAGAACGTGTGGACCAATACATATCTCAATTTAAAGAAGGGTATTTTTCTCCATTGGCTTTAATGGCAAGGTTGTCTGAAGAAACCGGTGAATTAGCTAGAGAGATTAATCATTATCATGGGGAAAAACCAAAGAAAGCTACAGAGAAAGCAAATACGGTAGAGGAAGAAGTCGGTGATATCATCTTTGTATTAGCTTGTTTAGCCAATTCACTAGACTTTGATTTGTCGGGTTCCTTTGAGGCATCCATGCAAAAATTTGAAACGAGGGACAAAAATCGTTGGACAAGGAAAGAGGAGGAAAATAATCATGGCAATTAAAATTATACTAGCAGGGCCAAGAGGGAGAATGGGAAAAGAAGCTGTCTATATGATTGATGGAACAGCAGATTTTGAATTAGTTGCGTGCCTTGATCATAAATACGATGGACAGACATTAGGTGACTTAGAAGACTTTGATAACGGATGGAATGTACCAATCTACACAGATATCGAAAAGTGCTTTGCGGACCAGAAGGCAGATGTATTTGTTGATTTGACAGTTCCTGAGGCAGGTTATAAACATACAAAGGCAGCATTAAATCATGGCATTCGTCCAGTAGTTGGTACAACAGGATATACGAGGGAGCAGTTAGAAGAATTAAAGCAATTAGCAAAAGAAAAACAATCAGGCTGTATTATTGCGCCAAACTTTGCCATTGGAGCAGTTTTAATGATGAAATTTGCGAAAATGGCTGCTGCATACTTCCCTGATGTAGAAATTATCGAAAAACACCATGATCAAAAACTAGATGCTCCGTCTGGCACTGCTAAGAAAACAGCAGAGCTTATTCAGGAAGTTAGAAAATCGAAAAAACAAGGTCATGCAAGTGAGGAAGAAACGATTCAAGGTGCTCGCGGAGCAGATTTTGATGGCATGCGTATTCATAGTATGCGGCTTCCTGGCCTTGTAGCGCATCAGGAAGTTGTGTTTGGCGGTGCCGGCCAAACATTAACGATTCAACATGATTCCATGAACCGTGCCTCTTTTATGGATGGAATTAGGGAATGTGTCTATCAAGTAATGGACTTAGACGAGCTTATTTATGGCTTGGAGAACGTTTTATAAAGGAATCTTCGCAAGTTCCAAAAACAAACAGATATCTGAAGATGGGACATTGATGAAGTCCACCCATAGGATGCGGACAATATACAAGTCCTCATATCATGTGGTTGCCGGGGACCAAGAGTTAGCCATGGTTTGAACTCCTTGGTCCAATTTATCGTCCTTTCTTAAACACATACTTATTTAGGGGGGAATACCATGAATGTCGCATTAATTGCACATGATAAGAAAAAAGAAGATATGGTGCAATTTACAACAGCCTATACACATGTTTTAAAGGATCACCAATTGTATGCAACTGGAACAACTGGAACGAGAATCATGGAAGCAACAGGGCTTCCGGTCCATCGTTTTCGATCCGGTCCACTTGGGGGCGATCAACAAATTGGCAGCATGATTGCTGAAAATAAAATGGATATGGTTATTTTCTTCCGAGATCCATTAACAGCTCAGCCGCATGAACCTGATATTAGTGCTTTAATGCGTTTGTGTGATGTCTATCAAATTCCGCTAGCAACAAATATTGCTGGAGGGGAAATCTTTATGCATGGATTGAACCGCGGCGATTTCAAGTGGAGAGACATTGTGAAGGAAGAATAGGAGAGAAGGGGAATTGTGAAAAAAATAGGAATTACATGTTACCCAACCATTGGGGGTTCGGGGGTTATCGCTACAGAATTAGGAAAAAAATTAGCTGAACGAGGGCATGAAATACATTTTATCACTTCCAGTATGCCTTTTCGTTTGGAAAAAGTGTATGTGAATGTGTACTATCATCAAGTGGAGATGAGTCATTACCCTGTATTTCAATACCCTCCTTATGATTTAGCGTTAGCTGCGAAAATGGCAGAAGTTATTGATCGTGAAAAACTAGATATACTCCATGTTCACTATGCAATGCCACATGCTATTTGCGGTATTTTAGCAAGAGATATGGCGGAGCATCCGGTGAAAATCGTCACAACCTTACACGGTACAGATATTACTGTATTAGGTATAGATAATACATTGAAACCAGTTATCCGCCATGGTATTGAACAATCAGATGCAGTTACGGCAGTTTCAGAAAGTTTACGGGAGCAAACTGTTGCCATGCTGGAAACGAATAAAGAAATTGATGTGATCTATAACTTTATTAATGAAAAAGAATATTACCTTAAACAAGTAACGGAACTGCGTCAACAATTTCAAATTAACCAATCAGATAAAATAATGATTCACATATCGAATTTTCGAAAGGTAAAACGAGTTCAAGACGTTATTGATACTTTCAAAAAGGTAAACGAGAAAATACCTTCCAAATTATTGTTAATTGGCGACGGCCCAGAATACTCCAATATGGTGCAACATGTTAATGACATGGGTCTAGAAAAAGAAGTGCACTTTCTTGGAAAACAAAATAATGTCAGTGATATTTTATCGATGGCAGATTTAATGCTGCTTATGTCTGAAAAAGAGAGTTTTGGGTTAGTACTATTAGAAGCAATGGCTTGTGGTGTTCCTGGAATCGGTACAAATATTGGCGGGATACCTGAGGTGATAGTTCATAATCAAACAGGTTATATTGTAGAATTAGGAGATGTTCATCAAGCAGCAGATTATGCTATCGAACTACTTTCCGATAGAGAGAAACAGCTACAATTTTCTGAAGCTGCCATAAAGCATGTGCGCACTCATTTTGCATCTGATACCATTGTGAATCAATATGAACATTTATATAACCGAGTTTTGGAAGAATAAAAGGAGCCAAAAGACATGTTACCATCTGTTTTTCAAAAAGCAGCAGGAATTATATCTATCCTAGAAGCAAATCAATATGAAGCCTATTTTGTTGGCGGGTGTGTTCGTGATTTTATCATTGACCGTCCGATTCACGATATAGATATAGCAACTTCAGCTACTCCTTCAGAAATTCAAGCATTATTTCCAAAAGTAATCCCCGTAGGCTTGGAACACGGAACAGTCATTATTCGGTATGAGCAAGAATCTTTTGAAGTGACCACGTATCGAACGGATGGGAACTATACAGATCATCGCCGTCCAGATAAAGTTGTCTTTGTTCGCGATATTAACGAGGATCTCGGGCGCAGAGATTTTACCATGAATGCGATCGCCATGGACATGAAAGGGAATATCTTGGATCCTTTTGAAGGAAGAAAAGATATCGCTGGAGAACAAATCCAAACCGTTGGGGATGCTACAGCTCGATTTGAAGAGGATGCTTTACGAATTGTCCGCGCGCTGCGGTTTTCTAGCCAACTAGGTTTTTCAATTGAAGAAAAGACGAAAGAAGCAATGAAAAGAAGCAGAGCATTAACAGACAAATTAGCAGTAGAACGATTGACCGTTGAATTAGAAAAATTATGTGCAGGTTCCTTTTTGACGAAAGCAATGACTTATATTTTTGAATTAGAGCTTTATTGTCATTTACCGATATTCAAAGATGTACCGCTATTGCTAAAAGAATTAAAACCAGTCTCTTCCCTTGCACCTATTTTTGCATTTGTCGAGCTGAGTGATTCTCCATTTACGGTAACCGATTGTGTTACTGCTTATAAATGTTCTAACCAATTAAAGAAACAGGCAAAAACTCTAGTAGATGCATATCATCGTTATAAGAAACATGGAATAGATGCGTGGTTTGTTTATTTGCTTCCAAAGGAACAATGGAATTATTTCGTATACTTAGTAAAACAATTAGACCATGAAAATATTGAAATCCAAGAGCTTAAGTCAAAGCAAGAAAGGTTGCCTATCGCATCCAAAAAGGAACTTTGTCTGAATGGGCATGATTTAATGGAATGGTTTCCGGATCGCCCCAGAGGAAAATGGATTAAAGAACTTTTAGATGAAATTGAGTATCGGATTGTTACTTGCGAGCTGGCAAATGATAAATCGAGAATAAAGGACTGGATACAATGGAATCAACCCGAGCAAGATTGATAAATCTTTTATCACAAAATAGGGAGAGCTATGTCTCTGGCCAATCCCTCTCTGAACAATTAGGGATTTCTAGAAATGCAATTTGGAAACATATGAAAGATTTAGAGAGAGATGGATACATTATTCATGCAAAACGAAGCAAAGGCTATCGAATTGTGTCATTCCCTGATAAAGTTAGCAGTAATACCATACGTTGGGGATTAGAAACAAAATGGTTAGGGCACCATATCATTCACAAAGATGCAACACCTTCGACGCAATTAATTGGTCATGAAGCAGCCCGTGATAATGCTCCGGATGGAACCATTATTATTGCTGAAGAACAAACTGCCGGCAGAGGCAGAATGAAAAAAAATTGGTTTTCTAATAAAGAGGGGCTATGGACGACCCTTCTCTTACGACCATCCATTCCGCCGAATAAGGCCTCTGAGTTAACGTTATTAACTGCAGTTGCAGTAAGGGATGCACTGCATCAGCTGACAAATTTATCAATTGGTATCAAATGGCCGAATGATTTATTAATTGGTGATAAAAAACTTTGTGGTATTTTAACAGAAATGCAAGGAGAGCAAGATCGAATTGATTATGTTTTAATTGGAATTGGTTTAAATGTAAATCAAGATGAAGCAAGCTGGGATACGTCGATTGGTGATATTGCAACCTCATTAAAAATAGAAACAGGAGAGACATGGGATAAGAAGGAGATTGTCCAAGCTGTATTAAAGTGTTTTGAAGATACATATGAGCTATATTTAAAGGATGGGTTTAAAACAATTAAATCCAGATGGGAAGAGAATGCCTTTAAAATTGGCGAGAATATCAAAATAAAAACATTTCATGACGAATGGGCTGGACGCTTTTTAGGTATTTCAGATGAAGGAGCCTTAATTGTAGAGTCATCCGATGGCACTCCAATAACGCTTTACTCTGCTGAAATTACTTGGTTTGATCGATAAAAAGATAAATCAACACATGAACGTACTGTTAAGATGAAAGAATAAATAGGAAGGCTAGCTAGGGCAGTGTTTTCATAAGACCTTAGCTGTGTATTTGATTTATAACCATAGATTTTGGTGAGCCCAAAAAAGAGAAAAGAAGATTGGAGGTGGTTTTATGCGATATGTGGTGATTGATTTAGAGACGACTGGACATTCTCCGGCAAAGTCAGGAAAAATAATTGAAATAGGTATGGTAGTGATTGAAAAAGAGGAGATAAAAGATACAAAAACTACATTGTTAAATCCAAATCAACCGATACCGCCGTTCATTTCCAATCTGACTGGTATTCATGATGAAGATGTAAAGAATGCGCCATTATTTATAGATAAAGCAGAAGAAATTATCGATATTTTACAGGACAGCTATATTATTGCCCATAATGCAAACTTTGATGTAGGATTTCTCAACCAAGAATTAGCCTCTCATGGCTACCCTGAATTACAGAATCCAATCTTAGATACCGTCGAGCTATCTCGGATATTATTCCCAAGCATTTCAAGTTATAAATTAAGCCACTTAGCAGATCATTTTAAACTGCATCATGATGACCCACATCGTGCCTTATCAGATGCTTATGTAACCGCAAAGTTATTTTTTGAGTTAAAAGAGAAATTAGACCAACTCCCGTATGAAACATTATACAAAATCAAAATGCTCGAGGATAAATTACAATCTGATTTAGCTGTAATGCTGGAGGAACGATTGGAACAACTCGCATTTCAAGATCATCCAGATGATCAAATAAAACACTATCAAGGGCTTGCTTTTCGTATGACTGAGAAAGAGCCAAAAACGCAGTCTGCAACGGAGTTATCCTTTGGAGAATACTTAGATGATATTTATCAAGAGAACGGTGCACTTTCTAAAGCATTTTCTGCTTATGAACCAAGAGAAGGGCAACGGCAAATGTCTGAAACAATTTATGATGCTTTTTCTTCAAAAAAACATGCATTTATTGAGGCGGGTACCGGAACAGGTAAATCTTTAGCTTACTTATTACCTGCTATTTACCAAGCAATAAATCATCAAGAACGCGTAATTATTAGCACCTATACGACACAATTACAGAGTCAGCTGCTGGAAGAGGAAATACCTCTGATAAAGAAAATTATAGACACGCCATTTAAAGTCGCTTTAATGAAAGGGAAAAATCATTATTTGAATCTTGAAAAGTTCCTTTATGAACTAGATTATGGATCAAAGGATAACTATGATTTTGTCTTAACCAAAGCCATCTTATTAGTATGGATTACAGAAACGGAAACAGGAGACATTGATGAAATTCAGCTGCCAGCAGGGGGGTATATTTTCTTTCAAAAAGTTTCTGCGGGTGTAGAGAAATCAATTAACCCTAAATCTCCCTGGTTTCATTATTCCTATTATCAATTAGCTAGACGGCGTGCTCAATCAGCAGATATTGTGATAACAAATCATGCGTTACTTTGTACAGATATGTTTAATCAGTACGCTTTTTTACCAAGCTATCAAAAGATAATTATTGATGAGGCGCATCATTTTGAGGAAACTGCTTCTCATCACTATGGATTAAAACTTGATTATATACAGATGCAATTTACATGTAACTACTTAGGAACAGTAGATGAAGATAAACAATTCAGTACAGTGGTAGAAGCTTCTGGTATAAATCCATCGGAGAAGCTGCTAGAAAAATGGAACGCTGCGATTAAAGAAGCTAAATATGATATTGATGAACTGTTTCAGTATATCGAACGATTTGTTATGTCGCAGCAAAAGAATGATAAAGCAACAAGTGACATTGGAAGAGTCCAGTACCGGATAAAGCCAGATACCTATCAACAGAATTCGTGGCAGCTTGTCCAGGATATGGCAGCCCGCTTGCGTATGCATTTCCAAAAACTATTAGATGTCCTGTCTCAGCTAACGAATAATTTTTCTGCGGCGGATGAGAATGAAAAAAAATCTCTAGAAGACATTGGTCAGATGCAAGACATCTTACAAAAATATATCGATGATTTAAGAGTGATGTTTCAGGAACAGAATGAAGTAGCGCTAATTAAATGGGTGGAAGTAGACCTAAAAGGAAAACACCATAGTGTATTTCTTTATAGTGAGCCATCGAATGTCGCACCTATTTTAGCAAGTGATTTCTTTTCAAAAAAAGAAAGTGTCATTTTTACAAGTGCCACATTGACAATGGGAAGCTCTTTCCAATTCATAAAAGAAAGACTGGGCGTTTCGGAACAATCGTTAATAACAGAACAAATTGCTTCCCCATTTCAATATAAGAAGCAAGTACAGCTTTTGATTCCTACAGATTTCCCGGATATAAAATATGGAAATATCGATGATTTTGTCTACGCAGTTTGTGAAGCAATATTATCATTAGCAGAAGTAACATCCGGCAGAATGCTCGTCTTATTTACATCCTATGATATGTTAAGAAAGGCCAATGATTTATTAAAGGAAATGATGACGGAACAGCAATATGTCATTATTGCTCAAGGGGTTACAAGCGGCAGTCGAAGCAGGTTGAAGAAGAATTTCCAATCATATGATCAAGCAATACTTCTTGGAACAAGTTCATTCTGGGAGGGTGTCGATATCCCGGGAGAAGATTTATCCGCACTTGTGATGGTAAGGTTGCCTTTTCAACCGCCAAATCATCCTGTTTTTGAAGCAAAATCGCAGCAACTAAAAGAGGAGGGAAGAAACCCGTTTATGGATTTATCTTTACCTCAGGCTGTCATTAAATTTAAACAAGGATTTGGACGGTTAATTCGTTCCTCGGAGGATAGAGGCATTGTATTTATTTGCGATGCGCGTATCAGAACTGCAAAATACGGAAAATATTTTATGGAGTCTATCCCGGAGGTACCTGTTCACTACGATACTACACGCAAGTTGATGAACAGCGCAGAAAATTGGTTCCATCAAAAAGATTAATTTTCGGGCGATATTCATCTAGGGGCCAGTTTTTTAACGGTATTTGTTTACAGAAACCCTACATCTAGGTATAGTAAGTGATGAAAGAAAGATAATTTAATAAGAAACGGATGGAAGCAAATGAGGGAATCAAAAAATAGGTGGGTACGGTGGACGCTTGTTGTAATCACAGTCCTTCTCCTTATTGGAGCGGGGTATGGCATTTATTTGTATCAAGTAATCAATGATAGCCGTACAGACGGATTTGATACGACGAAAAAGCAAATAGAAACACAAACCTCATATCATAATGTTCACTCTATACAGGCTTATTATGGCGAAAATAGTTACCATGTATTCTATGCGAGTAACGAGGAGAATGAAGAGCACCTTATATTCCTTCCTTTAGAAGGGGATGAACGTGAATTAATCGTTATTAATGAAAATGACATGGTGAGTGAGGACGCTATTTTAGAGGCCTGGTCTTCAAGTTGTGATTCTTGCCGACTTGCTGATATTACGCCTGCTTATGAAGACGGGCAAGCTTTATGGGAAATTACGTACCACGATAAGAACGACCAATTTGTCATGGATTATTATTCGATTGATGGTCAAGATTTAGAAGAAAGATACACATATAATAAGATGTTTCAATAAGCAGAGAGGAGAAACGGATGATGGAATTAGCTAAAAGAGTACAGACGCTGACACCTTCCGCAACTTTAGCAATTACCGCCAAAGCGAAAGAGTTAAAAGAAGCTGGATATGATGTTATCGGTTTAGGAGCCGGGGAGCCTGACTTTAATACGCCAGATTATATTTTAGAAGCAGCTAAAAAGGCAATGGATCAAGGCTTTACAAAGTATACTCCGGCTGGAGGGATTTTACCCTTAAAACAAGCGATTATCGATAAATTTAAAAAGGATAATCACATTAGCTATGATCCAAGTCAAATTATTGTTACAAACGGCGCAAAACATGGTTTATATACATTGTTCCAAGTGCTTCTTAATCCTGCTGATGAAGTTATCATTCCAGCACCTTTCTGGGTGAGTTATCCAGAACAAGTGAAATTAGCAGAAGGAAAGCCTGTTTTTATAAAAGCAGCAGAAGCAAATGAATTTAAAATAACACCGGAGGAGCTTACAGAAGCAATCACAGAAAAAACAAAGGCGGTTATTTTAAATTCTCCATCGAACCCGACTGGAATGATGTATACGAAGGAAGAGCTACAAGCATTGGGAGAAGTTGCTGTAAAACATGATATTTGGATTATTTCTGATGAAATATATGAACAGCTTATTTATACATCCAAACCGCATGTTTCTATTGCGTCTCTTTCCAAGGAACTATATGATAAAACAATTATTATTAATGGCGTATCAAAATCTCACGCAATGACAGGCTGGAGAATAGGGTATGCGGCTGGTAATGCTCAAATTATTAAAGCAATGACGAGCCTTGCTTCTCACTCTACTTCCAACCCAACATCGATTGCACAATATGCTGCCTTAGCTGCCTATAACGATGATAAAAATAATATCAGCGAAACATATCGCTCGATTTTTTCGGAAAGACTTGATAAATTTTATAATGCACTACAAGCCATTCCTGGTTTTCAATGCATTAAACCAGAAGGCGCATTCTACTTATTCCCAAATGTTATCGAAGCAGCAAAATTAAATGGCTTCGAGACGGTCGATGAATGGGTTGCTGCGCTATTAGAGGAAGAAAAGGTTGCGCTTGTTCCAGGATCAGGATTTGGTTCACCAGAAAACGTTCGTTTATCGTATGCGTTATCTGAGACTCAATTGCTTGAGGCAGCGCATAGAATCAAACGTTTTGTAGAAAAGCATCAATAAGAAGTTGGAGGATATGAAGATGAAAATAACAATTCAAGAAGCATCAAAACATGTTGAAGAGGAGGTAACAATCGGCGGCTGGTTAGCAAATAAACGTTCAAGCGGCAAAATTGCCTTTCTGCAGCTCCGTGACGGGACAGGGTTTATGCAAGGTGTTGTTGTAAAAAGTGATGTTCCCGAGGACGTATTCACCAAAGCTAAAGCTTTAACACAAGAAACATCTTTATATGTCACCGGAAAGATTGTAGAAGATACACGATCTGATTTCGGCTATGAAATGCAGGTGAGTAATTTAGAAGTAATCCATGAATCTACCGATTATCCAATTACACCAAAAAATCATGGTACAGAATTTTTAATGGATCACCGTCATCTATGGCTCCGTTCTAAAAAACAACATGCTGTCATGAAAATTCGTAATGAAATTATCCGCGCTACGTATGAATTCTTTAATACGAATGGTTTTGTAAAAGTAGATCCCCCTATTTTGACTGGTGCATCTGCAGAAGGGACAACAGAATTATTCCATACAAAATATTTTGATGAAGAAGCATACTTATCACAAAGCGGACAGCTTTATATGGAAGCAGCAGCGATGGCATTAGGGAAAGTATTCTCATTCGGTCCTACTTTCCGTGCAGAAAAATCAAAAACGAGAAGACATCTTATTGAATTTTGGATGATTGAACCAGAGATGGCATTTATGGACCATGAGGAAAGCTTACAAGTACAAGAAAACTATGTTAGCTTCATTGTCCAGTCTGTTTTAGATCATTGTGCTCTAGAACTTAAAGCATTAGAAAGAGATACGTCGAAGCTTGAAAAAATCACAGCGCCATTTCCTCGTATCAGTTATGATAAGGCAATAGAACTCTTAAAAGAAAAAGGCTTTGATGATATCGAGTGGGGAGAAGACTTTGGTGCGCCACATGAAACAGCAATTGCCGAAAGCTTCGATAAACCGGTTTTCATTACGAATTATCCAAAAGATATTAAAGCTTTCTATATGAAACCAGATCCGGAGCGTCCAGATGTTGTTCTATGTGCCGATCTTATTGCTCCAGAAGGCTATGGAGAGATTATTGGCGGTTCACAACGTATTGATGACCTTGAATTAATGGAACAGCGATACGAAGAGCACGAATTAACTGGTCCTGCTTATGCATGGTATTTAGAATTACGTAAATACGGCAGTGTTCCACATAGTGGATTTGGACTAGGTCTGGAACGAACAGTAGCCTGGTTATCCGGAGTAGAACATGTTCGAGAAACCATTCCATTCCCAAGATTATTAAATCGCTTATATCCTTAATGTACTGTGTGTGACTGTTTTCTCTATCAACTATTGTCAACCAAAACATTTTATAAGTTTCTAAATATGAAAAATCCCTTGCTCTTCAGCGAGGGGTTTTCCTTTCTCATTTAAGAAACAAAGCAGTACTCATGCTATACTGTTACTAGAGGTGCTATATATGAACAAAAAATTGAACTTTCAAGATGTTATCCAAGACCAAATGTCTGTTTCCAAAAAATTGCTTACAAATTATTATGAATTAGGTCTTCACGAAACAGAGCTTATTTTGCTTCTTCAGCTTTCTCGTTTTGCGGATGAAGGGAATCATTTTCCAACACCTTTTGAACTCGCACAATCAGGAAGCTTTTCTGAAGAACAAGCTGCAAGCATGCTGCGAAAATTAGTACAAAAGGGATTTCTATCTATTGAAAAAAATAATATAGAACAAACACCAATCAGCGAATCGTACTCTTTGGAACCCTTATTCGAAAAACTGTATGATTCAAATGCTGCGACAATAACAAGGGATGAAGATAATATTGGCAATATCTTTATTTTATTTGAACAAGAATTTGGTAGACCGTTGTCTCCGTTCGAAATTGAAACCATTAATAGCTGGTTAGATGTAGACCATATCGAACCAGCTCTTATCAAAGCAGGATTGCGCGAATCTGTACTTATGAGTAAACTTAATTTTAAATATATCGATCGTATTTTAAGAGAATGGAAAAGAAAAGGAATTCATACTGTACAGGATGCAAGAAAAGCAAGCCAGCAGTTTCACCAGAATCAACCCAGTGAAAATAATACAAGTACACGTCCTAAACGAGATACATCCTTTTATTATAATTGGCTAGAAGGAGAGTAAGATGATGCTAAATAATACACAAATCAGACATTGTTTAGATGTGATGGCGGAAATGTTTCCAGATGCAGAAGGGGAGCTAATCCATTCTAATCCCTTTGAATTGGTGATAGCAGTCTTGCTTTCTGCACAGTGTACAGACAAATTGGTTAATAAAGTAACAGCAGATCTATTTAAAAAATATAAAACGCCAGAAGACTATCTTGCAGTACCTTTAGAAGAGGTTGAAAATGATATTCGTTCGATTGGTTTATATCGTTCGAAAGCAAAAAATATTCAAAAACTCTGTCGTACATTAATAGAGGATTATAACGGTGAAGTTCCACAAACGAAAGAGGAATTAGTAAAACTTGCCGGCGTTGGCAGGAAAACTGCTAATGTTGTCGCTTCTATTGCTTTTAATGAACCGGCGATTGCGGTAGATACGCATGTAGAGCGTGTTTCAAAACGTTTAGGGATATGCAAATGGAAAGATAGTGTCGTCGAAGTAGAAAATACATTAATGCGCAAAGTTCCAAGAGATGAGTGGAGTGTCACCCACCATCGAATGATTTTCTTTGGAAGATACCATTGCAAAGCAAGAAACCCAAACTGCCCAGAATGTCCTTTATTAGATATTTGCCGAGAAGGAAAGAAACGAATGAAAAAAATAGGGTGAATGAAATAAATGTGCTTTTGCCGTGTCGATCTCCGCGTGAACTGAGAAGTCGCTCTCAACGCTTATCACAATGCCAGCGAAGGGAATTTCTGCTGCGAGAAATAGTAAAACAAAAAAACAATCCCTGCTCTTTTAAATGAGCAGGGATTGTTTTTTTGTTCCTGTTGTTATTCCTCAGAATCGCCATTGCCGTCTTCTTGAGGAGAAACTTCATCTGTGCCTTCACCAGCTTCTGCCGGGTCACTTGCGGGTTCTTGTTCTTCGGGTTGTTCGGTTTCGCTGCCACTATCAGCGTTATTACCACTATCGGAACCGTCACTATTATCGTTGTTTTCTTCACTATTATTCGATTCATCTTGACCTGAATCTTCGGATTGTCCAGAGTCGGAATCCGTACCCGTGTCAGAATCAGATTCTGTTTCATCTGATTCTTCTTCAGGCGGTTGTTCCTCTTCAGCTTCTTCTTCCTCTGCCTCTTCTCCAGGTACTGTTACGCTTGTTGATTCAGAAGGCCCCCGGATACTATCTTCTTCACTAACCGGTGTAACTGTTATGGTATAATCTCCCGGCGTAACACCGCTTATAGCGATGCTTTGTGAGCTTACATTTTGAGTTTCTCCATTAACACTTACTTCAAAGGAAGCTGGAGGACCGTCATAACTCCATGTAGCTTGAATGGATTCACTTCCATCAAATTCGGCTGAAAGGTTGCTGACGCCTGGGATTTCTTCATCCGCTTCCTCTTCATCAGAGACTTTAACCGTCGTTGTAGCCGGTTCACTCGTTAGCGATCCTTTTTTTGCAACAACTTGTATTGTATATTCAGCGCCTTCCTCTACATCTGAAATTTCCATTGAGGTGTCACTAGTAGAAGAGAGGGATTGCATACTGCCGCCATCAATGCTGGCACTTACTTCAAAGGAAACATCTTCTTCAGAATCTGTATCGTAATTCCAAGAAACTTCAATGGAATTATCATCTTTATTATAGCTGCCAGAAAGTCCACTAACAGCATCTAATTCTTCAAAGCGCTCTGAAACTTTTGTTGGCTCTGTCCCTTTAACAAATAGCTCTGTCACTTTGTTTTCACTTGGTGTACTGTCGCTAGCCAGAGCAGCAGGATTGGATCCTTTTTCTACCGTAACTTCAACTACCGAGTCAGGACGGGTGAAATCAGCAGTCTCAATTCCTTCCGATAAATGACTCATGGTTTGTTGGAACATTTTTGCAGATAAGCTTGTATCTTGTAAAGGAACACGTTTTGCTTTATTGGTTTCTTCATTAATTTGATAACCGCCAGTCCAAGCCGCTATTGTGTAATTTGTCGTATAGCCGACAAACCAAGAGTCTGGGCTTCCTGGTTCCTCATCCATTGTAGTGGTTCCTGTTTTCCCGGCAACCTCTAAGCCTGGCACACTTGCTCCTGTACCCGTACCAGAACTTACAACAGATTTAAGCATATCTGTTACCATGTATGCAGTATAATCTTCCATTACTTTTGCAGAATCCGGAGTTAAATCAACTTCCCGACCATCAGAAAATTCTACTTTGGTTACTGCATAAGGCTCTGTATAGGTACCTTCATTACCAAATGCGCTATATGCTCCCGCCATTTGCAGCGGCGTTACTTGCGTATTTGTACCTCCAATTGCCTCCCGGAGATCTAAATAATCGGAGTCAAATTCAATACCAAGATTTTCAGCAAATTCTTTTGAGTTTTCTCGGCCAACTTCCTCCATTAATTTCACAGCGGGAACATTGAGAGACTGCTGTAATGCATATCTCGCGGTTACCCAACCATTATAGGTCCTGGTGGCATTTCTAATTGGATTAGAACCTTCAATTTCATAAGGACCGTCATCGTCTAACTGGTGGTAGGTTGACATTTGATTATATTCAATAGCAGGCCCGTAGGACATAATCGGTTTTGCTGTTGATCCAGCTTGGGTTTTACCATTAATGGCGAAATTAAAGCCCATATTTCCTTCATTGTTAAGGCTGCCGCCAATTGCTTGGATAGCACCCGTTTGTGTGTCTAAAACAACCATTGCTGCTTGTGTATCCTCTGGATAGCTGATTGGATTCGAGTCACTCTCTGTTAGCACATCTTCAACATACGGCTGTGCATCAGGATCGAGTGTTGTATATACTTTTAATCCATCAGAATCAAGATCCACATCATCCATTTTTTCCTCTATTTCTTCACGAACCTGTTGAACAAATGCATCGTATGGTGTTGGATCAGGGCGACTTTCATTTAATAAAGAAGGAATGTCAACATTTCTTGCTTCGTCTGCCTCTTCTTGTGTAATCTTTCCATGACGTACCATAAGCGTTAAAACGGTGTTCATTCGTTCCTTGGTTAAGTCTGGATTTTCAAATGGATTATAAGCTGTTGGACGCTGCGGTAACCCGGCTAAAATTGCAACTTCTGGCAGCGTAAGATCATTTAAATCTTCTTTTCCGAAATATGTGTTTGCTGCTTGGGCAACACCGTAAGAATTAGCACCATAGAAAATACTATTTAAATACATTTCTAATATTTCTTCTTTGCTGTATTCTCTCTCCAGCTTCATAGCCAGCCACGCCTCTTGAACTTTAATGCTTATTTTTTTCTCAGGCGTTAAAAATGCGCGTTCTACAACTTGCTGGGTAATCGTACTTGCACCTTCAGCGCCAAATCCGCTTGTAATGTTGGCACGAATGGCACCGCCGATACGCCTGATATCTACACCATTATGTTCAAAAAAGCGAACGTCTTCTGTCGCAGTAACTGCATCGATAAGTAAATCAGGTAACTCCTCAAACTTTACTTGTTTCCTTTTTTCATCTGAACTTAAATCAGCAAATTGATCCCCGTTTTTATCATAAAGAGTAGAAGAAAAAGGGATGTGCAATTTATCATCGTCAATGTCAGGTGCTTGGGCAATCCAAAACGCACCTACAGCGGCGCCGCCTAAGAACAGGAGGAGAATTAATAAAAGGAATACCTTTATTATTTTCTTCCAAATAGGTTGTTTTTTTCTCTTTTTTGTCTTTTTTCCTTGCTGCTTTCTTCTAGCAGTTCTCGTTTGGCTATTTTGATCGGCCATTCTTTATACCTCCATATCTATAGATAGAGCTTATCAACAACCGGTAAAAAATCAACTTTTTTTTGATAATGAAAAGGAATTGCAAACCCGCGTTGTTTCACATGTTCATATGATATTGATTTTCTACCGTCATTAAATTGCTCTTGCCAGCAAACAAATAAATCCTTTGCATCGAATAGATAAGTTTCATCATAAGCTCTAAACCGTAAAATAATAAAGCTGATTCCTCCATGCTTTACTACTTGTTCCATGTGATGAACTTGATGTTCATGAATGTTTGCAAGAGGAAAGGATGTTTTATTCTTAGTTTCCTTCGCCTCAAAGTCAATGTACTTCCCTTTATAGACACCATTATAATCTGTTGTTGATGCCTGTTTAAAATACGCTTCCGTGATAACTGCGGCACTGCGCTTGGGGTAATGTACATTTACAATCTGCACAGGTGTTGGTTTTTTATGAATTATAGCTTGCCCTTGTATTCGATAAAAATCTGTCGTTTCATTTATTTCTTCTTCAAGTGTCATTCCTCTCCTGCTAAAACTTGTTTGCTTTGGTTTTATGGTTAGTGATTTTCGCTGACCATTAGGGTAGTTCATGATTTCTTACCTCCTAACACATCATATCCTAAATAAAAACAGCATCAGGGAAAAATTACTGATTGTTATTAGGATAGATTTAAAACCAGTACACCATATATTATAGTACAATTTCAAGAAGGAAACTAATAAGAACGTATTTAATCTTAAAAGATATGTATAAAATATGGAGAAATGAAATCGAGACAAACTGCTCCCATATCAACCTTTCGCCACAGACATGAGGGTATGGTATCCTCTTATGCGGTATCCATGTCAGCTATACAACGCGGCCGTTTATTCGATCAAAGTACGATTTTACTTCAGTCGGACTAGCAAACAGTAGCACTTTACACTTTACATAGGTACGTACACAAGTTGAAGTTCTTAACGGTTAATAAAAGAATAAAAATTTATATGGTCCTTGTAGATAAAGGATAGGGGAAAAACGCTTATTTTATACGTAAAGAAAAACCTAATTACATCCGGGAGCAAGCCATCGCTCCCGGAATCTAATTAGGTTATCTGTTCAGTTCGCTTTTTTGCACGGTTACGTTGAAGGGCGGTTAGGTCCAGCTAATTTTTTATCTCTCATTTTTTCATTGTTCTTTTTGTTTGCATTTGTTTTTTGTTGTGCTTTCGATGATTTCATTGAAGAAAACCTCCTTTTTCCATTTTTTAAGCGATGCTTTCCGCTTCCTTTATAGCTTGTCTAATTTTGTGCAAATCATTACGGTTTTACACTAGTTTTGTTTTGATTGTTCTAGTTTTGTCGAAAGGGAAGGTAGTTCTTTCTTTAACGTGGAATAAATAGCACATCAGTCTTCAAATAGTACGATTATTTTAAAATAGGGGGAGAATAGATGATGCTTCTTTCAAAATCAATCGTTTCCGAGGAAAACAACGCGCATAGTAAAGAGGATATGGAAAGACAAATGGAACAGATTCAGGAACAGCTCACCTTAATTCATTTAAAATTAAAAGCAAAAGTGGATAGCGAAGTTTGGGTGCAATTTCAAACAAAGTCACATAGCATAAAACAGGTCGAATTAGAATTTCAAAAGTTAAAGCAGCTCCTATAACAAGGGAAAGGTTTTTGTTCATTTTTCAGTCATGACTTTTCCGTCGATTATATGATAAAATAAATCAACAATAGAAATTAATAAAGCAAGAGCTTTTAAGGAAGTAATGTGCAGTTTGAAATTGAAGGATGACGGATTATGAATCTTATTGAAAAAACAAAAAAATTAAATTACGATTTAGAAACGCTGAGACACAGATTTGAAAACAGCGAAGCTCCCAGCGATCGAAAGGACCGTACTTTTTTTAATATGGTAAAAGAAAAGACTTCGCCAATTTATGATTTATTGGAAAGTTGGGAAGCGGATGCCTTGGCTGCAGTGAAGGAACGAAAAGCCGCTGTTCATCCAAATCAAATTCAATCAACACGAGAAAATATGGAATTACTGCTTATGCATAGTTTTTACCTGGATGTCAGAAGAAAACGGTATATAGAATTATATACATCCATTCGTTATGTTTTTGATTTATTATTAGATACCATCACAGAAAAGTACTAAAATGATACCTTTGAACTTGTGGGGAGGAACACGTATATGAAAGAAAAATTAATTGAAGAAGCAATTCAAATTAGATCTAGAGCCTATGTACCGTATTCTCATTTTCCAGTAGGTGCAGCATTATTAACAAAATCGGGAAAAGTCTATATTGGTTGTAATATTGAAAATGCTGCATATCCATCTACTTGCTGTGCAGAACGTGTTGCAATTTTTAAAGCTATTTCTGACGGAGAAATGGAATTTGCAGAAATGGCTGTTGCAGCGGATACAAAGCGCCCGGTACCGCCTTGTGGAACTTGCCGGCAAGTCATGAGTGAATTTTTTAGTCCTGATATGACAATTCATTTAACTAATTTAAATAAGGACGTTCACACACTTACTACGGATCAATTATTACCTTTTTCTTTCCAAAAAGAAGACATGGATGAATAATAGGGAATGGTTTTTGGTTATTTTTAAATTTTGAAGGGAGACTGACATTCAGTTTCCTTTTTTATGCTATAATAGCTCTCATAGAGATTGTATATTGTATAATGAAAAAAGTAGACATAGGATTAAAAAACGATAAGATAGTATATGCAGAGGTGATTTGGAAATGAGTATGGATCGTATTCAACTTAGTGGGAAGAAAATTTTAGAAAAAGATTTTAAAACAGGAATTCGAGGTTACTCTCAGGAAGAAGTGGATGAATTTTTAGATATTATTATTCAGGATTACGATAATTTCAAACAAGAAATTGACCGTTTGAATGAAGAAATTGAGAATTTGAAAAAGAATCGGCCGGCAGAAGCGCCAAGAGCACGGTCAACACAACAGAGTTCACAAGTTAATTACGATGTCTTAAAACGCTTATCTAACCTTGAAAAAGCTGTTTTTGGAAAAAGATACGCTGACTCTGAGGAATAAGGAAAACGATATTTGATTTATCATCAAAAACCTGTTAAAATGTTTTAAGTTACTTAAATGCTCATGTAATCGCTATGTCCATTTCGGATATAGAGGAAAGTCCATGCTCACACAGGCTGCGATGCTTGTAGTGTTCGTGCTTGATGAAGTCATAAGTCAAGGTAGTTTTTTAAAACTAACGGCAGAAGAGCTGTACTAAGTCACTTTTGTGATATGTCTGCTCTCTTGAAAGTGCCACAGTGACGTAGCTAGTGTGGAAACGCACTAGGTGGAACGAGGTAAACCCCACGAGTGAGCAACCCAAATAATGGTAGGGGCATCCTTCAGTAGGGAATTGAACCGAACGAGGGACAGCAATTGCTGTAGATAGATGATTACAACCGGCGTACGAGGCTTGACCACCGTTTGCAGTACAATGGAACAGAACATGGCTTACCGAGTATTTAAGGGTCACGTTAACGAATTTAGATTCTATTTCCAGTTGAATGAAATAGAGTCTTTTTTCTTTTATTGACTTAAAACACTATACTGTTACCCGAGAGGAATTATAAAAATGAAACAAGTAACTTTAATTGCTACGGCAGCAATGGGACTTGAATCAATTGTTGCAAAAGAAGTTAAGGACTTAGGATATGAAGCAACTGTCGAGAATGGCAAAGTAATTTTTGATGCCCCCATATCTGCAATCCCAAGATGTAATTTATGGCTAAGAACTGCAGACCGTGTGAAAATTCTTGTCGGTAAGTTTCAAGCCACCACTTTTGATGAGCTATTTGAACAGACAAAAGCACTACCTTGGGAAAATTACATCGATGAAACTGGGCAAATACCTGTTTCCGGAAAATCTGTTAAATCAACTTTATACAGCGTGCCAGATTGCCAAGCAATTGTGAAGAAAGCAATTGTGGAACGAATGAAATTAAAATATGGTCTTGTAAATAAACTTGAAGAATCAGGTGCGCTTTATAAAACGGAAATTGCGCTATTAAAGGATGAAGCAACATTAACCATCGATACATCAGGGACAGGCTTACACAAGCGTGGTTATCGAGTAGAACAAGGGGAAGCACCCTTAAAAGAAACGCTCGCTGCAGCCCTTGTTCTTTTAACGAATTGGAAACCTGATCAGCCTTTAATTGATCCATTCTGTGGTTCAGGCACGATTCTTATTGAAGCGGCGTTAATTGGACAAAATATCGCTCCTGGTTTTAACCGCGAATTTGCCTCTGAAGAATGGAGCTTAGTGAAACAAAGACATTGGGATGCGGCTTTTACGGAAGCAGAAGAGCTGGCAAATTATGATCAGTCCTTATCCATTGTTGGCTCTGATATTAGTCATCAAATGATTGAAACTGCAAAGGCAAATGCGCTCGAGGCTGGACTCGGTGATTTAATTGAGTGGAAGCAAATGCAAGTCAGTGATCTTACCATAAAGCAAAAAAATGGTTACCTCATTAGTAATCCACCATATGGACAACGTCTAAGCGATAAAGAAGAAGTTGAGAAGATGTATCAGGATTTAGGTAGTGTAATGCAAAATCACCCAACCTGGAGCGCGTACATCATTACAGCTTATGAACAGTTTGAAAAAGCATTTGGAAAAACGGCTACGAAGAAACGCAAGCTGTTTAATGGTTTTATTCAAACGAACTACTATCAATATTTTGGGAAGAAAGAGGATTAAAATCATCTATTGGCTCTTTAAGAAGAGTCTTCCCGATAAAAAACGCAAGAAATCAATTTCATTCATTGATTTCTTGCGTTTTTAGTTAAATAGGTAAAGAAAGTATAAAAGTTTTGCACATAGTTTCGGTGGATCGAGTAACTGTAACCCTAGAATGGGCGCTTTGCACTATTGGTTCCTTTAATCTTATAAAATACTGTCAAATGGAGGTGACCCTGGCGGTGCATTTTGAATAATATCTATCATTGGAACCGTGTAAGCAAATAGAATCAACGCAATGGTAATTCCAATCCATAACTTCCAATTTTCCATCCATAAAGGAGTCGGAATGGCATCTTTTTCTTCTTCCGCAATTGGAAATTCTTCCTCACCTTTAGGAGCAAAGAAGCATAATTCCACAAAAATATAAATCATGAAGACAATACCGATAAACAAAAGCGTTCCGCCGACAGCCTGAGCTACTTGATAACCAACCCATTCAGCAGCTTGTTCTGTACCGCCATAATCGGAGAAAGAAGATCTCCTTGGCCCGCCAAGCAGTCCCTGAATATGCATAGCCCCAGACATAATCAACATTCCTACTGCCCAGATAACCGTTTGATAAATGCCTAGTTTATGAATTTTCGGTGTTAGCTTTCTCCCCGTTAAATGAGGTATCAACCAGTAACTGATCCCAAAAAAGGTTAGAATCACGGTCGTTGCAATTGTTAAATGAAAATGTCCTGTTACCCAAATGGTATTATGAATAACTGTATTTAATTGGTGGGATGCATTAATAAGACCGCCTGCTCCGCCTGGAATAAAAGCTAGCATTCCGACAAACGGAGCTACAAACCGAACATCTTTCCAAGGTAACTTTTTAAACCAGTCCAATAATCCAGTTGCACCATTTTTCCGGCCGGTAATCTCAAACATCGCAAACATAGAAAATGCAGTCATTAAACTTGGAATAACAACCATAAATGTTAGAACTACTTGAATAAACTTCCATGTCGGATCAATACCTGGTTCTGTAAGCTGATGGTGGAATCCAACTGGAATAGAGAAAAATAAGAACAAAATAAATGAAAGTCTTGCTAAAGAATCACTGAATATTTTTCCGCCAATAATTTTAGGTATAATTGCATACCATGCCATATAAGCAGGAAGCAACCAGAAATAAACGAGCGGATGGCCGAAGTACCAGAATAGAGTACGGCTTAGTAAAACATGAATCGTTTCTGCATAGCCTAATGACCATGGGATAAATTGAACAAGAACTGCTACAGCTACACCAATGGAACAGATAACCCACATAATCATATTAATGGTAACCATAAAGGCTAAAAGTGGTGTTTTCTGATTCGGATGAGCTTTTTTCCAAATGTAGACTTGATGCCAATTTACAAAAGCAGCAATCCAGGATCCAACTACTACAAGCGCTAGCCCGATATAAAAGATTGGATGCGCTTTTAAGGGTGCATAGAACGTATATAGAACATTTGCTTTACCAAGTAAAATTGCTGTTCCTGTGAAAGCTGTACCTATTGTCATTGTCCAAAAAGAAACCCAACCTAGTTTTCGTTGTCTGCCGGACATTCCAACGGTTTTACCTAATAAGGAAAATTGGAATCCAATAATGAAAAAAGTTGTCAGTACTAACGCTAGGATAACACCGTGTAACGTAAGAATTTGATAATAGCCAATCCCAAGCGGAAGTTCAAAATCACCCGAACGGACGAGCACTTGTAATAACCCCATTAAACCACCGATAAATAAAGAAATAAATGCAACATACATAAAGGATAGATACAATTTCGCCTCTGGTTTTGAGATACTCAAGGGTGTTAGATTAATTTCTTCATTTTGCTGCTGTTTCATTGCTAGACTCATCGTCAACCACCTCCACTGTTGCAAACATCATGTGATGCCCGACACCACAGTATTCATTACATAATAACGTAAATTCTCCAGTTTTATTTAGCTGCACTTCCATGCTGCTGATATAACCGGGTTCAACCATCATATTCACATTTGTACCTGCCACGTTAAATCCATGAACCACGTCTTTCGTAACTACTTGAAACAAAACCGTAGAGCCTTTAGGGATTTCTATGCGAGATACCGCATTTCCATTATCGTCATTTCCTAAATCATAATGGAATGCACTTGCGACAACATTGACAATGTATTTATCCTCATCTACTTTTGTAAGCCCGAGATTTTCCTTTTGGAAAGCCTCATTGGCTTCTACATTTTCAGGATCGATGATAGCTCCATGGCTTTGAGGGTGTGTACCTAAATAAAATGCTCCAAATCCAAGTATCGCTAGAAACAATACAAGGGAGGCGCCGCCAAAGATAAGCCAAATTTTCTCGTATTTGTGAAAGTGCATGTTCTTTCTCCTCCTTCTTTATCGCGACAAAAATAATAAAAATACTGCAAACCAGCTGATAAGAATAATTATTCCAATCATCATTACGAAAAAAAGTGTCCCTTTTAAATTTGGTTCCGATTTCTTCATGTCAATCACCCCTTTTGTAACTTCTTACCTATAGCTTTATCATATCGAAAAAAAGGCGTGTACGACGCTCCACACCGAACCTTTCACATTTTGTTCATTTATTCACAAGTAGATTGATATGCTGGTTTTACAAACTTTCTGGTTAGAAAAGTTTGTGACGTTTTTTTGTACAAATGAATGAAATTAATGCTTGATTGGAATAAATTGGGGTCTTTGTGTCATATATAAAGCAGGGAGGAGGACAAGGTGCCGGAGGAGAATAATTTTGCATAAAATAAAAAAGCAGAACCCCAATCAGGATTCTGCTTTTAATCTATGATGATATTTATTTTTTTACAACATTTGCAGCTTGTGGACCACGTTCACCTTCAACTACTTCAAAGGATACTTCTTGACCTTCTTCTAACGTTTTAAATCCTTCTTCTTGAATAGCAGAATAATGTACGAAAATATCATTCCCTTCTTCTAATTGAATGAATCCGTAACCTTTTTCTGCATTAAACCATTTTACTACTCCGTTTTCCATGTCATTTTTCCTCCTAAATACTTCCACGTAAAACGCGTGTTAATACAAAGCAGAATAACGAAAAATGAAAAAAGGCAGCTTCCGATAGAAGAACGGATCACCATCCACTTCTTTCTACCGAAGCTACCTTTACATTCCAATGATTCCGTTAACATCTTCTTTGCTTGTACCCATATTAGCTTAAATTTTTTTCATAGTCAAGAAATCCTTACCATTTTTATAAAATTATCAAAAGGTTAAGAATTTAGAGGTTTGCAGTCCTATCTAATCGATTTTGTTTTTTTCATGTATGGGAAACCTATCTTAAGCAACTTTCTGTTATAATAAAGATTGTTTAAAGTCTTATAAATGTTGATTTTTAATAGGTGTATACAGTGAAGTAAAGATAGCTCAGGCAGCAATTGCTTCACCGGGGTTCGGTGGGATGAGATGTCACTATCCATTGCATCTACCTCACCAGCCATTAATAGGATGAAGAATATTTTTAGTAATAAATAAGGATATATATTGAATTAGGAGGATTCTCGATGCAAGGAGAACAAGGTTATTTAGAGTTATGCCGTAAAATATTAGATGAGGGACAAAATCGGGATGACCGGACGAAAACGGGCACCTATTCCATTTTTGGTCATCAAATTCGTTTTGATTTACAAAAGGGATTTCCTTTATTAACGACGAAAAAAGTTCCGTTCCGATTAATCGCTACAGAGCTATTATGGTTTATGAAAGGAGATACGAATATACGCTATTTACTGGAGAATAATAACAACATTTGGAATGAGTGGGCATTTGAAAGATGGATTAAAAGTCCAGAATACACAGGGCCAGATATGAAGAACTTCGGTATACGCAGCCAAAACGAAGCTGCTTTTAAAAAAGAATATGAGCAGCAAATGCAACTATTTAAAGAAAAGATATTAAATGATGCCCGATTTGCTGAAAAATATGGGGATTTGGGATCCGTATACGGAAAACAGTGGAGAAAATGGGAAACCTCAAAAGGGGAAACGATTGATCAGTTAAAAGAAACCATTGGGTCCATCAAAACCAATCCGAATTCGAGACGCCATATTGTATCTGCGTGGAATCCAGAAGATATCCCATCCATGGCGTTACCACCTTGTCACACCCTTTTTCAGTTTTATGTAGCGGATGGAAAACTATCTTGTCAGCTATATCAGCGAAGTGCCGATGTGTTTATTGGTGTGCCTTTTAACATTGCCAGCTATGCGCTATTAACACATTTAATTGCGCACGAATGTGATTTAGAGGTAGGGGAATTTATTCATACCTTCGGCGATGCACATATCTATTCCAATCATGTAGAACAAGTAAATTTGCAATTGGAAAGGGAAGTTCGTGCATTTCCTAAATTAAAAATAAATGCTAAAAACAAGTCTATTTTCGATATTGATATATCTGATTTAGAAATTACAGATTACCATCCACATCCAGCGATTAAAGCTCCCATCGCTGTTTAATGGGGATACACAACATCACAGAATGGAGGTTAATAGATGATTTCGTTCCTATTTGCTGCAAGCAGAAATAATGTGATTGGTTATCAAAACAAGATGCCTTGGCACCTGCCGGAGGATTTGAAATTTTTTAAAGAGAAGACAACAGGAAATACAATTATTATGGGAAGAAAAACATTGGAATCTATGAATGGTGCTCTGCCAAATCGACGTAATGTCGTATTAACAAGGAATAAAGATTTATCCTTTAAAAATATAGAACTTATCCATGATATATCTACGGTCGAACGTTGGAATGAAGAAAATCCGGGGATAGAGTATTTTATTATTGGCGGCGAAGAAGTTTTTAAACAAGCTTTGGCTATTGCTGACAGAATGTATATCACAAAAATTGATGAAGATTTTCCTGGAGACACCTTTGCTCCGACATTTGATCAAATGGAGTGGGAGCTTACCAAAAAAGAAAAAGGATTAAAAAACGAAAAAAATCCATACGACTATTATTTCTTGCAATATGACCGTAAAAATAAACTTGTCTAATCTTTTCGATACATGCTATGATATGTTAAGAAAGAAAATGCTCTCATAATAGGTGCTCAAAAAGAACAATAAGAAACACCATGATTTTTAATCATCCTTTATGCAAAGAAGGTGTCAATTGATGTTAACGAACATTGGCGTTCCAGGTCTTGTATTATTCGTGATACTAGCTCTTATTATCTTTGGACCGAATAAGCTGCCGCAAATAGGAAAAGCTGCTGGGGAATCGCTAAAGGAGTTTAAAAATTCCACACGTGATTTAACGCAAGATGTTACAGCGGAGACAAGTGAAGTTAAATCAATGATGAAAGAAGAAAAATAAGTTAAATTCATGTATGGAGTGATGAATGATGAATATATTTTCAAATATCGGATTTCCCGGGGTAATTTTAATAGTCATTGTTGCTTTAATTGTCTTTGGCCCAAACAAGCTTCCTGAAATCGGAAAAGCACTTGGAACGACATTAAAAGAATTTAAAAATGCAAGCAGAGATATTATGAATGACAATCCTAAAAAGAAACAGTAATGAATTGTAGAGGTGTAGGGATTATTCCTTGCATCTCTTTTGTGTCATTAGCTTAAGGGGTGGATGGAATTATGTCAGAATCAGAAGAATATATAAATGGGGAAAAGGAAATGAATTTCGGTGGGCATTTAACAGAGCTCCGAAATCGTTTAATTGTTACAGCGATTGTTTTTGTGCTATTTTTTATTGTCGGTTTTCTAAATGTGAAAAGCATTTATTCCTTTTTTGTCGATGATATCGATATGCAACTCACCGTAATAAGCCCTGCTGAAATTATTTGGATTTACTTCTCTATTGCTGGATTAATTGCTTTTGCAGGAAGCATACCAGTTATCGTTTATCAGCTTTGGGCATTTGTCAGTCCAGCTTTAACACCAAAAGAAAAACGTGTATCACTAGCCTACATACCCGGTTCATTAATTTTATTTGTATTAGGTCTTGTATTTGGCTACATGGTATTTGTTAACTTAATATTTCCTTTTCTATTATCTTTGAACGATGATATGTTCAATGTTATGTTTACCGTTGAACGGTATTTTGGATTTTTATTAAGGGTAACGTTGCCGTTCGCCTTTTTGTTTGAGCTTCCAATCTTTACAATGTTTCTGACAAGTCTGGGAGTTTTAACACCAGCATTTATGGTGAAAAATCGTAAGTATGCTTACTTTATTTTAATCGTTATAGGCGTTTTAATTACACCGCCTGATTTTATTTTGCAGATTGTTGTAGCAATACCATTAATCATTATTTATGAAATAAGCATTCAATTATGTAAGGCGGTGTACAGAAAAAAACAAGCACAGCACGAAGCCTTTATGAATGAGTAAAGGAGGGAAATAATGCGCTTATCATTTTATCAATTCTTACTAACACATCGGGGAAAATTAGAGAAGGACGATTATTCCGAATTAGCCGATTGGGCATTCTATGATCATCATTTCCCGCAATATGCAACAAGCTATGATGAAATTAGTGATTACTTAGAATGGAATAGTCCTTTTGCAACTGCATTAAAAGCTTTTGATGAGCTTTGGTCAGAATATGAGTGGAGATATAGCAGCTGAAATAGGCTGCTTTTTTTGTGTGATCAAGGACGTAAAGGAATTTTGACTTGGAATTGAAAACATCGCTTCCTAGATCCAAAAATTAAACAAACGTTTGATTATGCTATTTAGACGAACATCGAAGCATTTCGACAAATGATTGTTTTCCTGCCGACTATTTGTTGATTCCTGCGGTTTCCCGGGAAATGATTCTGGAATATTTCCCAAGGAGAAGTGTCTACACAGTTATATGGCTTTCGCATATTCTAAAAGTAATATAGATGAATAGGGGTAGATAGTAATGGTTTTTCCACCGAGAAATCAGATGCCTCGTACTCCGCAGCCCCCTTTTCGTAATGAGCACTTTGATTATAGGGGGCTTCCACGAGAGATGAGAAATATAAACGGAGTTGGAAGAGGTCAATCAAAAAGCGGATCAAGAGGTTTATCAAGTTTATTACCAGGAAGTTCTGGTCAAGGGTTAGCGCAATCAGGTGGGCTTTCTAAACTCTCTAAAACACTTGGAGGGGTTCAGCAGGTGCTTGGTGTTGTACAGTCAACAGCGCCATTAATTCAGGAGTACGGTCCAATGGTCAAAAATATTCCTACAATGTATCGGATGATGAAAGCTTTTAAAACATTTAGTAAAGAAGATAGTGAAGAACCAGCGGAGGATATATCTCAAAAAGAAAGTCCAACAAATCCAAAAGAAGAAATGAAAAATTACCAGGAAGATCTGGATACGAAAGAGATACCTAAGCGGGTAAAAGAAAAAGGTCTTTCCAAACCCAAATTATATATTTAGAATCAAGTAGGGGGCTGTCTCTGTTATGATAAAAGCCTTCTACTTGATTTTTTTTTGTAAAAAAGGAAGAATAGGAAGAGAGATTTCAATAGGAATGCCGATAGGAGGAAATAGCATGTCACTACAGAAAGAGCTTGCCACTTTTGCAGGAGGATGTTTTTGGTGTATGGTAGAGCCGTTTGACGAGCGTCCAGGAGTACTCCGCATTCGTTCTGGATATACAGGAGGACATGTAGAGAATCCAACCTATGAGCAGGTTTGCTCAGATACAACTGGTCATGTAGAAGCGGTACAAATAGAATTCGACCCAAGTATCATGCCTTACAAAGAACTCGTTGAAACATTTTGGCAGCAGATTGACCCAACAGATGCGGGCGGACAATTTAACGATCGTGGCGAATCCTATCAGACAGCGATTTTTTATCACAATGAAAAACAGAAAGAAATAGCTGAACACTCAAAGGAAATGCTGCAGCAAAGCGGAAAGTTTAAAAAGGATATCGTTACACCTATTCTTCCGGCTAAACCTTTCTATGTGGCAGAAGAAGAACATCAAGATTATTATAAAAAACGTTCTTTCCATTATCGAATGTATAAAAAAGGTTCCGGCCGAGAGGGATTCATCAAGGAAAATTGGCAGAATAAGCCTTCTGAAAAAGAATTAAGAGAAAAATTGACACCGATTCAATATCACGTAACACAAGAAAATGGTACAGAGCGTCCATTTGATAATGAATATTGGAATAATAAAGAAGAAGGTATTTATGTCGATATTATTTCTGGTAAAGTCTTATTTTCGTCAAAGGATCAGTACGACGCTGGTTGTGGGTGGCCGAGCTTTACAAAACCGTTGGATCCATATCAAATCACGGATGTTATAGATTCGTCTCATGGTATGATACGCACAGAAGTTCGCAGTAAAGCGTCTGATTCACATCTAGGTCATGTGTTTGAAGATGGTCCTAAAGAGCATGGAGGATTGCGTTACTGTATGAATTCAGCTGCAATGCGATTTATTCCAAAAGAAAAAATGGAAGAAGAAGGCTATGCGAATTATTTATATCTATTCAAATAGGTTATAATAATATTATGTAAACAAGAAGAGAGGAAAAGAAGATGATTCATAAGAATTGGGAAAATCGAGAAACAATAAAGCAAATCAAATGTGTACATGCAAATGCAAAAAAATTTATTGTTGATCGTAAACTTACGCCAGGTAAAGTTTATGATGTAAAAAATGAAACAGAAGAATTTTATTTTATTATTGATAATAGCGATCGGATTGCTGGATTCAGAAAAGATTATTTTGAGGAATGTTAAACAACAATTAAACCTTCTATAAGAGGGTAAAGGAGATGAGGCTTTATAAATGATTTAGACGGCCTTATTTCCTCTATACATAACACTTTATTTCACTAAGAATGAAGTTTCCTTTTATTTTAAAATGGGTTATAATAATTTAATACGTGAAAAATATTGGTAAAGAGGAGGGGAATCTCGTTGGCTTTTGTTATTACTTCACCATGTAAAACAGAAAAAGCAGGAGAGTGCGTCGAAGTTTGTCCTGTTGATTGTATAGAAGAAGGCGAGGATATGTTCTATATTGATCCAGATATTTGCATCGATTGCGGTGCATGCGAGGCGGTTTGTCCAGTAGAAGCAATCTATATGGAAGATGAAGTGCCTGATAAGGAAAATGAATATATCTCATTGAACCGCTTATTTTTTGAAAATCGTTAAACAAATATTCAAAGACTGCTTATTCAACGTAGGCAGTCTTTTTTTGAGGTTAAAAGACGCGTATGAATCCATGTATTTAAATGTATACGCTCTGTATTTTCAGTAATTACACCATCTAGTGACTAACTCTATGAAAAAAGGGGATACTAAGTTAAAAAGGAAATAGTGAGGTGCACATTAATATGAGTTTCACATCAATTTGGCAGGCAGATACAACATTTTCGACATTCCCCAAACTCCAAGAGTCAAAAAAAACAGAGGTATGCATTGTCGGAGCAGGGCTAACTGGAATAACGACTGCATATTTACTTTCTAAAAAAGGTATAAAAGTCATATTATTAGAATCGGATCGGATACTCAGCGGTGTAACGGGACATACCACAGCAAAAATAACGGCGCAGCATGGAATTATTTATGCAGAACTAATCGAAACCCTGGGGGAAGAAAAAGCAAAACAGTATTATCAGGCGATGCAAGAAACAAAGCAGTTTATTCAGCATGAAATAAAGAAGAATAATATTTCTTGCAATTATGAGGAACAGGATGCATTCGTTTATACAAATGACGATGCTTATATGAGCCAACTAGAGAAAGAGAGGCAGGCATATAAGACCTTAGGCATTGCTGGGGAACTTATCGAGCAAATGCCATTACAAATTCCATTCAAACAGGCATTAAAAATGCCAAATCAAGCACAATTCCACCCATTAAAGTATTTACAATTTATGCTGCAGGAAGCTGTCAAAAATGGAATAGAGATTTATGAAGAAACAGTAGCGATGGGAATAGAATATAATAGGCGTCCCACAGTACTTACAAAAGATGAGCACCGGGTGACATGCGATTATCTAGTTGCAGCTACACATTTCCCATTTATTGATCATCAGGGTCTTTATTTTGCCAAAATGTCTGCAGAACGGTCTTATGTTGTTGCAGGAAAAACAAATTTCGAATACCCAGGCGGCATGTATATTAACGCTGAAAATCCATCTCGTTCGATTCGAGCAGCTAGCCTAAATAATGAAGATACCTATCTGCTTATTGGCGGCGAGAACCATCGATCAGGTGAGGAAAAGGACGAAGCGTTATGCTATCAGAATTTAAGAGGATTTGCTAAAGAACAATTTCAGATAGATGACATTTCTTATCAGTGGTCTGCCCAAGATTATATTACATTAGATAAAATGCCGTATATCGGTCCAATCACGGGTGGAGATCCTTCTATTTTAATTGCCACAGGTTATCGAAAGTGGGGAATGACAAACGGGACATTGGCTGCAAGAATAATAACAGATACTATACTGAAAGCGGATAAAAATCCTTATAAAGAATTATTTTCTCCTTCACGTTTTTCATCTAAACCGATGCTAAAGAACTTTATTAGCTACAATGCACGTGTTGCCAAAGAGTTACTCAAAGGAAAGTTTGATTTCCCTGAAGCGAAGGATATTGACAAATTAGAAATAGACGAGGGGACAATCACTACCTTCAAAGGGGCTCGTGTGGGTGTTTATAAAGATAAGGAGGAGCAATTGCATGCCCTTGATACAACATGTACTCATCTCGGCTGCGAGGTGCATTGGAATAGCGGTGATAAAACCTGGGATTGTCCTTGCCATGGCTCCCGTTTCCATTACGACGGTGAAGTAATGGCAGGCCCGGCAAAAAAATCTTTAAGAAAAATATCGTTAGACGATTAATAATTAATTAAGACAAAAGGGACACTGCTTTCTTATCTTCTAAGGACAAGTGTTCCTTTTGTTTCACAATAGTTGATTTAACTTTTATTTTCTTATAGTGTAATATGGGTAGATCTCATATATAGAAAATGAAGCGGCTGAACATCAAGGAAAAGAAGGTGATTTTTATTGGAAATAAGCAACATTATTACAACAATTGCTTCGATCATTATTTTTATTAATTTATTATTGGCATTAGGGGTCTTATTTTTTGAAAAACGAGATGTAGGTTATACTTGGGCATGGTTATTGGTCTTATTTTTTATACCTATCATAGGTTTTTTTATTTATATATTTCTAGGACGCAGTTTAAAGCAGAATAATTTTTACGGACTAACAGAAGAAGAGAAAAAGCTGCTCAAAGATGAAGTTCACACCCAATTAGCCATGATTGATAAAGAAAAACAAAACGCAGCATCATCACCATGGTTAAAGCAATATGAAGATTTAATCACAATGAATTTACGATCTTCTCACGCCAGATTATCAGAGGATAATGACATTTTCATATTTCATGATGGTCATCAGAAATTTGATGCTTTAATAAACGATATACTGGCAGCAAAACAGGAAATTAATGTGCAATATTATATTATCCAGCCTGACAATTTAGGAAAACGTGTAAGAGATGCGCTTGTAATGAAAGCAAAAGAGGGATTAAAAGTACGGGTTTTATACGATGAAGTCGGATCTAAGAAGTTACCAGTTGGATTCTTTCATGAATTGAAACGTGCAGGTGGAGAAGTGCGTGTTTTTTTTCCTTCTTTCCTAAAACTTATTAATTTCCGAATCAATAATCGAAACCATAGAAAACTTGTGATTATTGATGGCAAGCATTCTTATATCGGAGGATTTAATGTAGGTGATGAATATTTAGGGGAAGATAAAAAGTTTGGTTATTGGCGGGATACCCATTTTAAAATAATTGGTAATGCAGTCAATGATATTCAAGTAAGATTCGTTATGGACTGGCACCAGGCAGGTAAAGATAAGACATGGAATTATAAAGAATTCCGTTTTTATCTAGAAAAACATCATGGAACGAGTCCTGTTCAAATTATTTCAAGTGGACCCAACTCGAAGACGGAGCACTTGAAGAATATGTATATTAAAATGATTCATTCTGCAGAGGAAAGTGTCTTCATCCAAACACCTTACTTTATCCCAGATACAAGCTTTATGGATGCCTGTAAAATGGCACTTTTATCAGGAATTGATGTACGTATTATGATACCTTGTAAGCCGGATCATCCATTTGTTTACTGGGCAACTTGGGCATGTGCAGGTGATTTGCTAGAATACGGGGCGAAAATATTACTCTATGAAAATGGATTTCTTCATGCTAAAACTATCGTCGTTGACAAAAAAATCGCATCCGTCGGGACAATGAATATTGATTCTCGAAGTTTCCGATTAAATTTTGAAGTAAATGCGGTTACCTATGATGAAGGTGTTTCTCAAGAATTGTACCGAATATTTGAGAAAGACAGCAAATTAAGTTCCGAGCTGACACCTGAACGGTATAACAATCGATCCTTACTTATTAAATTTAAAGAAGGAGTTTCTCGTTTGCTTTCACCAATTCTATAGATAGCAACTCAACAGTCATAAAGCTTTGCTGGAATCACCATAAATCGCAAAGCTTTATGACTGTTTTTTAAGAGATAGGAGGGGGGAGCACAATTACTAATATTTAATATCAAAAGAAGTGAACTCAGGATCTTCAGCGTATTCCTTTACAGATAGATCACTAACTTTAGCAAAGCGGGAAGGGCCTTTTTTTATTTTATCTAAAAAGAGATCAATATTTTCATCACCACCATATGCTTCTATATAAACACTGCCATCCGCTTCATTTTTAACCCAACCAGTAATATTACAATCTGTTGCAGTATGCTGCGTGAAATAGCGAAAGCCAACACCTTGAACACGGCCGCGAACACTTATAGCAATATATCTCATTAAAATCACCTCTCATTCCATTATAAAAGCATAGAAGTTAATATTTCCAATGAAAAGGAAAATAGGTTTTTTCGATTCTTATGGAAACCACACCTACTGATATATCATATTATGATATGACTATAGACAATTATATCACATCATGATATATTGTTTTTAGATATATGTATCGCTTTATGATACATCCTGAAATGATATAGGAGGTGATTGGTTGAAGAAAGCTGAGCAATTAACAGATTCTATGTTTTATATTATGGCTGCTTTAACGAAACCAAGGCATGGATACGCTATTATGAACTTAATTGAAGAAACCACAAAAGGAGCAATCACGATAGGACCTGCTTCCATGTACACGATTATTAAAAAGCTATTAAAACAAGAGTGGATTTATTTACATGATGGGTCCGATTCTAGGCGTAAGACGTATCTACTTACTAAAAAAGGCAGAGAAGTACTAGAGGAAGAGGTGCAGCTAAGAAAACTGATGATCCACTTAGCAGAAACAGGACTAGGGGAGGGTGAATAATGAGACAAACAAAGTATATTATGTCAAAAGGGTTAGCTTTTTCTGAAGAGAAGGATATGGAAAAATTACGACGGTTTTCTTTGAAGGGTTGGCATGTCAGTGACTTTAAGTTTATGGGGTACTCTCTTGAAAAAGGAGAAAGCTCCGACTATATCTACAATGTAGATTATCGTTCATTGAAAGAACAGGAAGAAGAGGAATACTTTGACTTTTTCTCATCTTCTGGATGGACGCATGTTGCCTCGGAAGCTAATATTCATTTATTTCGGGCACATCCGGGTACGAAACCGATTTACACGGACCAAGAAACGACAGTTGAAAAGTACAGAAGACCTAGTAGTTCCATAAAAAACTTCGCAATTTCACTTGTTCTATTAACTGTACTCATGTGGGTTGGAGTAATAATAAGTACTGGCCTTTTAAACTCAGTACTTATTATATTAGCGGCAATTCTAAGTATAATTACCGTTCCAACAGTTTGGACTGCGATTGCAGCATATAGTAACCAGTGGAAGGCAGAAGGAAGAAGAGGATTAGTAAACCTAGCGAAAACAATACCTTTCCTTTTTTCTTTACTTATTATTATTATGTTATTTGTCATTGTACCAGATAGCGCAGTTCGCTTCTTAGCGTCTATGATTATTGGTGCAATCGCACTTCCAACTGCTATTTGGGTTATCATGTCTATTTATTGTAAAACGAGAGGGAAGAGAGCTTAGTATAGGATTCAAAGTTATTGAGCTAAACTGGACTTGGGTGGAATAAGGAATAATCAATTATAAAACCGTTATTTTGGTAAAATTGACCGAAATAACGGTTTTATAATAATTCTAATTAAAGGATCCAGGTTTGAAAACTAAGTGATAATTGACTAATTAGTATATTAAACTTTTACCGATATACAGGTTTATTATTAAATTCCATGTGCCATATAATAACCAGCATAGCTAATCAAATTGATAAAATGATGGTTGATCAAATAAAAAATTGTTTTGTCTCACTATCCAAAGTATACTTTAGTTATGAGACAAAAATTGCATTGTTAAATTTAGTTTCCCATAATAAATATTATGTAAACTAGGAAATTTTTAAAAGAAAAGAGGTTGCTTAATTACAACCTTTCAATCTATAAAATGTATACTATGCTCTATCACGTCATTTATAAATAGATTATTCTGTTGGGCCAACCTTTTAATATTAGTTAACAATTCCTCATCATACGTCGTTTTAAATTGAACACGGTCATCCGGTCTTATTTGTCGATTAAAAGAGATCTCACTTTTTGCTAATAAATTTTTCAGTCCTATTTCGATTAAATGATTAAGATACATTTTCCGTTCTTTAGCAATTATTTTTAAGGAATCTAATGTTCTTCTACTTATATTTGTGCGAAAGGGTATTCTCGAGCCAGAGTTTATGTGTATTAGTTTCCCATCTTTTCGTTTCCATTTAGGGACATCTCGTTCATCTTCAACATAATAAGGATTATCTAAATGTTGAGTCATATAGATTCTTTTATAGATTAAAAAGTTTTCAGTATCTGTATGATTATAAATAATTCTTGCTAATTTCTGGAGTTCTGTCTTTCCGTTAAGCCATACTCGATAAATAGGATTGCCACTTTTGCTAGTATCCGTTGTGATTTTTGTAGGAACAGTGCTTGCTAAAATATAGGCTGCGTCCAAATACGTTGCAATAACCTTTAAAATACGTTCGTCTTTTTGAGAAAAATATATGCTATGTGTGCTTTTATTTACATGGCCATCAGTTATAAATAACCCCAACACCCACGCCATTTCATGTGACCAAGTTTTAAAGAAGTTTTCATTAATTTTATGCTTTCGAGGTTGCCCTGAAGATTGCTCTCTATTCATTTTAACTCCGTGTTTATACATTACATTACGAATAGAACGATCAGATATGCCGATACGTGAAACCATTTCTTTAAAAGGCATACCACTTTTATACATCTTGATAATAGCTTCGTCTGTAATTCCCGGGTTTCTAGGCATTATTTTATCTCCCTTCATTTGTTTTCTTACTCTTAAGTATGCAAACAATTGTTCGCATTTTCAAGTAGAAACCCAGGTGGATTTATAACTTTAGAGTGAAATGTATGCTAATCTTATAATTATAAATCATCTTTCGGCATATCCATCTTATCTACCGCATTTTTCAAATCGTCATTGTTAATATGTGTATAAATCATCGTCGTTTGAATTGATGAATGACCGAGTTGGCGTCTTAATTTTGGTACATCATTAATCTCATTATGATACCTTGTTGCAAATGAATGCCTTAATTTGTGAACGGATAAGGACGGTTTTCCGAAGGCTTTTGCATATTTTTCGATTAATTTTTCAATAGCACGTGCAGTTAGTCGTTTCGATGTTCCTTTTGGTCCCATTACAGCAGCAATAAATAAAGCTTTATTTGATTTCTCCACATGATAGCGTTCCGATCTGATTTGTAAATATTCGTTCAAGTCATCCATCGCTTGCTTGCTGAAATAAACATATTGCTCTTTGTTTCCTTTGCGAATAACACGTGCAGTAAATTTGCTGTGATCAATGTCGCCTAAATCCAGATTTACAACCTCGGAGAGTCGTAGCCCGGATCCTAAAATAAGCGAGACAATCGCTGTGTCACGTTCACGGTTAAGGAGGTGAAAGTTTACGAGTTTCTTATTGTCTTTAAAAAGCTCACCATAGTCATAGGCAATAAATTGGCGAAAACGTTCATATTCATCACCAATTAGGATTTTTCCTTCCATTTTGTTTGCGGTTGTTTCCATACTTTCTTTTATATCATTGAATTCAATCTTCGCCATCACATTACGCTTTAGATATGGTTGTAAATCACGTGTTTCGGCGATATTTTGCAGGTAATTGAAAAGCGACTTCAAAGCTGATAACTTGCGGTTTATCGTGACTTCTTTGTTATTTAATTGGTATTGGAGAAAAGTCAAGAATCGCTCGGCTTCCTGAACAGTTAGTGATTCAAGCAACTCAAGCGGCAAATCCTTTAGTTCACCAGAATAAAAATCTTCGGCAACGAGCCAATCGAAAAATATTTTATAATCATGTGCATAATTGAGCAGTGAAGCTGCCGATAATTTTCTTTTTTTATGATTGATAAATTCCTCAACATACCAAGGAAGTTCTTTAAGCATAGTCTGAAGTTTGCTGTATAACTGTTGTTTGGAATGATTTGTCATTTTAGACCACCTCATAGGTAGATTTTACAATGCTTTAAACTGAATTGCAATTATTACGTCAAATTTATATTTTACGTAATAATCTATTTGGATATTATTTCTTCACATAACTTCCCCTTTCTATATACCAGCCGCATATTAAACGTCTGTTCAAGATCATTATTATGCAGTCCGCCATGAGTTGCTTCATAGTATTCGTTCTTTTTTTTGAAAAGCTTCGTATTTTCTCTTGAAATACATTTCTTGCTATTGAATTATCGTAATGGCTGGTATGGAACTTATACCAGATTTTGAGCATCCTATTCCTTATATAAGGATAGGATGCTGTGATCTTGGTTCATTTTTTATACCACATTTTAAGTTTGTTACGTAAGTATATTATATTCTACTTTTATAATTATTAAATGCCTCTATCAAACAAACTCCATTTTATTTTGATACGAAAAAGTAATGAAAATAAAAAACAGGACTCCTTAAAAGAGAGTCCCAAACAATCATCGGCATTCTGTTGAATACATTCTTTCGTTTTCTAAAAAGGAGAAGGTGGGATTCGAACCCACGCGACAGTTGCCCGTCCTAACGCATTTCGAGTGCGTCCCCTTTAGCCGGACTTGGGTACTTCTCCATGGAATGGTGCTGGCGAGAGGGTTCGAACCTCCGACCTCATCATTACGAGTGATGCGCACTACCAACTGTGCTACGCCAGCATGAAATTCTAGAACATATTATATAATAATACTTTTTTTAGGGAATTTCAATAATCACTTCCCATTGCTTGCACCAGTCTTCATCGGTTGCATCAAAATGATCGACTGGCTAAAAATCTCTAAATTATTGACGAGTATATCTACATGCGGTTATTTTTCCATCACTCGTTCACAGCCGTTTGAAAAATCTTTTTCTAATGACATCCATTAAGAATGACGTTACCCCCTTCTGCTGCTAAAGAAATAACCACCTTCCCTATTCCTGTTATTGAGCCGGTAATCAATGCTGTTTTACCTTTTAACTGTAAATGCATGATAACCCCCCATTTTGGTAGTTTATTTCTTGTTCCAAAAATTCCGGCACCATTTTACTTATACTTTTATTTCTTAAAATTTTTATACTTTTGTATGAAAACATTTGAGATTTTAAACGCCATAAAGCCAAAGTTTTCATGATAGATGGTGGCTCGCGCTCTAGGTGAGCCCTGCTGGTTTCTTAAAGTGTAAAAAGACCCTCAAATAAATGAGAGTCCTTTAAAAACGAACTAGTTAACTAAACTGATTATTCACCCGAAAAGCCAACATGGCTCAAGTATTTTGTATCAACGCTATTATTTATTTCTTTTATACAGTGTCTACGTCCACATTGTTAAACAAGCACAAGTGTTAAGTCTCAACGCAAATTAACTGTTGTAATTAAATGCGCTCGTAATGGCACTTCTTCCTAACTTTCTTCCTTGCATTATTTTTTCTTAACGAGTGCTTACTTTTTTACTTTCTGAAAGCCAATTTTCAAAGGTGTACGACATCTCCCAAAAATGAAGTTCGTATTCTTTTGCGATTATAAATTGTTCTTTTACTTTTTCTTTTTCCTTATCATTCATATCTTCAACCAGTGTGTTTAGTAGATGAATCATTTCGTTCGTTGAGTCTTGGAACCAGTCACTCGCGTACATTTTAATCCAATTACGATAAATTTCTGGATATGGTGTTGCATGTTCATTTACTTTTCCAATGTCTGCATATAACCAGTAGCATGGCAACATTGCTGCAACAGAGTGTGCCAGATTTCCAGACATGGTTGCCCGATATAAATGTGAAGTATATGCATAGGCGGTTGGAGCTGGTTTGAAGTTATCTAAATCTTTTTGGGTAATATTTAAGATTTCAGCATGTTGCTTATGCACGGTTAACTCTGCTTCCGCTGTCAAGCGCGCTTTATCAGCTAATAGAGCAGTTAATTTAAAATCATCTGCCTGAGACGCAGCGATAGCATGTACTTTACCGTAGTGTTTTAAATAGTAAATATCTTGTAAAATATAGTTCTTAAATGTTTCTAGCGGTAAATCTCCTTTCACTATCCCTTGCACAAATGGATGATTTAAACTTTGCTCCCAGCTTTCCTTCGTTACAGCACGTAATTCATCAGTAAATTTCATAAAAAATCCTCCTCTAATCTTTTTTTCTAAAGACTAGTAGAAGGAAGTATTTGCATACATACGAAAACATACACACGTGAAAATAGCGCATGGTTTGTTTGCTCATTCTACTTCCCTCCGCTGGTCTTAACCAGATCAGGTTCTAAGGGTGCTAAATATATATTTATCTCAGCCGTTACGGCGCCCCTAGTAGAAAACTTATTCGATTGTCTATTATGGTAGCAGAACCAAATTTTAAGTCAAGTTTCTTAGTGTATTAGAAACTTGAAAATAAGTAATTAAAAATCTCAGAAACGGCTTTTTCAGCTGGTATTCCAATAAAACCGAACAGCTCACCACATCCTTCTTCTGGAGAAGCATCATGGATTTCTTGTAAAGGCCCCTTAGGCTTTTCTTCCCTCTTTTATTTCTTTGTATATAGCGGTAAACAAAAAGAACATAGTCAGGTTAGGCGGAACCAGTTCTGCCCAAGTCGGCCGATCCTGATAGGCTGCATAGAAAATATGTGTTACATTTGTAAGTTTTCGAAGCTTATCCTGACTGTCCCCTCTATCAAGTAAATCAACGCTGATATAGCGGACACGTTCCTTTTCTTCCCCGCCACGTCTGGATAATCCGATAATCTTCCAATCTTTTAACGAAACTAAATGATCAATAAGATTTTTGCCGATTACTCCGTTTGCACCTACCACAAGGGCAATTTTGCTTCCTTTATTCTGTTTGTTACTAAATGAATCCTGTGACATTTCACCATCTCCCCTTCATGTAGCATATTAAATAAGTATGTTTTACTCCCAGTTCAGTCATGTAGCTTAAAATACACTACGAACCAGCCCTCCATCTATTTTCAAAGCAGAACCATTAATCGCAGAAGAAAGTGGACTGCTTAAAAAAGTAACCAGATTGGCTATCTCTTCCGGACGAATCAGTCTTTGAATAATAGAAGTGGATCGATTTTCTTGTATAAAGCGTTCTTCCATCTCTTCAATTGTCAAATCCTTATCGGCATAGAGAGTACGAAGCATGGTTTCTACCCCTTCCGTAAAAGTAGAGCCCGGTGTAACTGTATTGACAGTAACTTGCGAACCTTTGGTCAGCTCAGCCAAGCTTCGGGATAGGGAAAGCTGCATCGTTTTAACGGCACTATAATGGGGCATTTCGGCAGCGGGGACTAAAGAAGCCTCACTTCCAATAAAAATAACTCTGCCTTCATTGCGTTCAATCATTTGCTTTAAGTACCAGCGTGTTAAACGGACACCGCTCATCATATTCACTTCAAATTGTTTGTACCAATCTTCATCGGTTGTATCAAAATAATCGACCGGCTCAAAAACCCCTAAATTATTGACTAGTATATCTACATGCGGATATTTTTCTATCACTTGTTCACAGCCTTGTTTCGTACCTAAATCAGCAGTGATAAAATCTATCGAAACCGTTGAGGATTCCGATTGAATGACTTCCAGCGTTTGATTAATCTTTTCCTGATGACGTCCGTTAATAATGACGTTAACTCCTTCTGCCGCTAAAGAAACAGCAATCGCCTTTCCGATTCCAGATGTTGAGCCGGTAATTAATGCTGTTTTTCCTTTCAGTTGTAAATGCATGATAAAACCTCCATTTTGGTAGTTTTTTATTTCAGAAAATTTCAGATCCCCCCCTTTCATTTTTTTAGATATTTAAGATACTTTTATCCTCTGTTCCCGCTCTTTGCTATTCGCCTGATAAATCAACCGAAGTGCAATAAGCATCAGGCCAAGTGCCAGCAAGCGTTTTAAGTCTAACGGAATCTGCATACCTCCAAACCAGCCAAAATGGTCAATCAGCATTCCCATAGACAGTTGGCCAATTATAGCGGATAGATTAGTTGCGATGATACCAATTTTAGGGACAGCAAGAATCGTTAAAAATAAATACCCTACGCCAAACCATACTGCAGCCAGCTGCCATTTCGGGGCTTCTAAAAATGATAAGAAGTTTCCAGTTCCAAAAAATAAAACAACAATAAACAGCATCAGGCCACCTGTAATAAAAGTTAGAAAAGCACTTTCCAGTGTGCCTGCTTTACTGCTGAAAGCACCATTAACAGACGACTGTGCACTTAGCAGGACACCACCAATGAGTGAAGCAATTAAAATAAAAATAGACATTCTTAACCTCCTAGTAAATGAGAAATAATGAAGTAACCATAAGTATTGCTGCAATAATTTTTTCCGGTCTCACTTTTATTCTTGGACTGCCCAGCCATCCTTTATGTTCGATGATCATGCTCATAACCAATTGACCGACTACAACACTGCTCATAGCCATTCCTACGCCTATAAGCGGAATACCAATCACAAGAATAGTAAGATAAATAATTCCCAACAATCCTCCTGTCAGCTGCCATTTAGGAGCTTTTGCCGTATAAGATAAGGAGCCTTTTCCCCAAAACAATAAAGCAACACCAAGAATAATCGTTCCAACAACAAAGTTATATAGACTGCTTTCTAATTTTCCAATAGATTCTCCCAGTACTGCATATATCGCTCCTTCCACACTTAATGTGACTCCCGCTAATAGTGCTAAAGCATAAAATAATACCTTCAAAAAGATCAACTCCTATAAATACGATTTTAAATTTCGAGAAATAACGAAATGATAGATAAAAAAATAAGATGTTTCATCATCACCCATGGAATAGAATTTATAAATTTCGAGAAATAACGAATTATTTCAGATAAAAAAAGATCTACAGATCCTTTTTTATAATAGAGACAATTTCCTCTATCTTTTCTTCATTTCGGCGATAGTACGTCCATTGCCCATGGCGTTCAGATTCCAAAAGACCTGCCTGCTGCATCATCTTTAAGTAATGCGACACAGTGGATGGTGACATTTGTGCTTTCTCTTGGATGTCACCCACACAGACGCCTCCCTTTTCACTGATATTTTTGGAAAGGTGTGCAGTCGGCTTTTCAAAATGGTTCATTGGATCTTTTAACCATTGCAACATATCCAGTCTTTTTTCATTTCCTAACACTTTAAAAATCTCACTTAAATTTGTCATGAATTTATTCTATTCGAATTTTCTCGAAATGTCAAATGGATTAAATAATATGAATAATAAATAATCCCGAAATACCTTATCTAGAAAAGTTTTTATTGCTTCCATACGTTATTAGATAATGGGTCATCCTCCATGGAACATCTAAAATCCTAAATGCAAATGAATAGCTGGGTTTAGTAAATGAAATACTTTATTTTAATAAGGATAGTCTTATTCGCTCACTCATTGAATTTTAACGGAAGAAGCTTTCCCTCGTATAACTGGCAAGAGCGATATCAGACCAAGAATACCCATTATTGCTCCAAACCCATAATGGTGAAGTAAGCCCGAAGCCGCTATCAATTGTTAAACCACCTACGGATGAACCAATCATGAGTCCAAGATTAATCAACGAGTTATTTACTGTGACAACAAACGATTAGCACTTGAAATAATCACACCTCATGTATATAGGTGTGATTATTAGTGAAGCGTATTTAAGCAGACTTTTAAAATGAGAAGAAAAAATATGCTGATTCCCTCCAGATAAAAAAAGTCGATTAATCGGTATTCATCACTAGTACGTTGAATTTTTTTAATGTACCTTCTCCAATACATGTATAGTACTGGTAACTAATACTCTTTTTATAGGCTTCCTTATTATTCACTCTGTTACTAATTTTTTCAAATATGCCTTGCGGATAATTAAAAAACTTAGAACAAACAGTAATAAAAATATCCCTGTACCTATTGCCGTCATGTGAAAGAAAACAGGTGATAATGCATCACGAATACTGAATAAAACAACAAATAATAAAATCACAGCAAAGGAAAAAGGAACAAAAATTAGTAACGCCAATTCTCTCGTTACAACCGAACGGATCTCTTTGATAGAAAGTCCAATTTTACGAATACCCGTATATTTTTCCTTTTCTCCCTCTAAAGAGGTTTGCAAGTAAAAATAGAGAATACTCATAGCGGCGCTTAGAAAAATAAGGCTAAGCATAAAGCCAATAAAGAACATAATACTCTTTATAAACACTTCCGTATCATATAAGGAAATTTTAGATGTCACTAATCGTTCATCCGGTTCTGTTGTCACTTGTGCTTCTACCGTATCCGCAACATCTAATTGTTCTGTCCACCCATCTACCTCATAGGCAAACACATCATATTCTGGATAGTCGATTGTGTCATAGATATCATCTGGAACAATGTAATATACTTCTTGTAAGCCTGTAGAAAGAATCAGGTTTTCTTCCAACCCTGTATATTGCAGCCTCTCATCCAAATAATCATTAATCGCTTCAGAGCTTGGAGGTGTTCCTTCATTCCCGGCCACCACATAATATTCTTTATCCTTTAATATCATTGTTTGCTGTGTACCAAGGGCATTAAAATTGCTATTCGACATAAAGCCGATTCTACGTTCTTCATCTGTTTTAAAAGCAGAATAATAAGATTTATAACCCTCTGTTTCCTGATTAAGTGTTGTCTCCATAAAATCAATATCTTTCTGTTCTTGTTCAACAGGATTATCTGGAAGAGAAATATACTGAAAACTATATGGATACACTGCTTCTGTATCTTCTTCCACGTTGTAATAGGAACTGTATAAAACACTTGTACAAACAAAAACAGCTAGCAGCAGGATACTAAGCAAATAAATAATATGTGCGTGCGAATTGCCTTTTGCTTGTAAATTCGATACAAACAGCAAATTCGTTTTCTTATAATAAGAGGAGCTTTTTTGCAGTCTGCGGGTAGCAAACAGAATCCCTTGGGTTAATACAAAGTAAATCGTAAATAACAAACTGATAAATACGATGATATAATAAAAAATAGCTAAACTCTCAACAATACCTGGACTCACTTTGAACAGCAGTAATAAAATGGCGGTTACCAAAATGGATAAAATTAATTTCCATGGTGCAGGCTGAATGATTTTTTCCTGTGTGACATCAGCTTTTAATAATTGTATGGCTTCCCCCTTCTTAATAAACCGTGTGGTAAATCTGGAAACAATAAGAAATAAAATGCTGAATAAAATCAATGTCATTACAATAGCCTGTATGGGGATGTACATTCCAAAGCTATCAGCTTGTAAGATATTTTTAACCACCATTAAAAATAATGGAGATATGATTAGTCCGATAACGATTGCGGTAATAATTGCTGTTATTGCAATCAGCATATTTTCCCGGAATACCATCTTTTGCAATTGTTTCATGGAAGCTCCCGAAATCATAAAGATTCCAAGACTTTTCGTTTTTTTCTTTAGAAAAGCAAGCATGGAATAGATAATAAATACAAAAGAAAAAATATAGACAATAAAACTACAAAAAATCATTGTTATTCCCAATGTACTATCTGGATTAATCGTATCCATCATTGGATGAAAAGCTGTAATCAAAAACAAGAAAAAGACTAAAATGGAAAAAACACTGCTTAAAAAATAAGAAATATATGTCCATTTATCACGCATAATATTTTGAAAGACAATATGATTAAAGCTCATGCTGTTGTCCACCACCTAGAAATGTCAGTGTATCCATGATTTCTTGATAGAATTGTTTCTTGTTTTCACTGCGGTGTATTTCATTATATAGAAGTCCATCTTGCATGAAAATGACACGTTCAGCAAAACTAGCGACATAGGGATCGTGTGTTACCATTAACAAAGATGTTTGAAAGGTATCATGAATCGATTGGAATAACGTCATGACGCTATTTACAGCTTTGGAGTCCAAATTCCCAGTTGGCTCATCCGCTAATAATAGGCTTGGCTGATGAATAACAGCCCGTGCAATAGCAGCACGCTGTTTTTGTCCGCCTGAAATTTCAAATGTGCGCTTTTTCATGATTTCTTTAATTCCTAAAAAATCTACAACCCCTGCTAAACGCGTTGCCATCTCTTTTGAACTTACCATATCCAGTGTCAATGGCAATAAAATATTCTCCTCTACGGTTAAGGTGTGAACCAAGTTGAAATCCTGGAAGACAAATCCCAATTCATTACGGCGGAATTTAGCAAGTTCATCATCACTTAACTCATATGGATTCTTCTTATTAATGGTAATAGAACCATTTGTCGGACGATCAATCGTCGAAATACAATTTAAAAATGTTGTTTTCCCGCTTCCAGATGGGCCCATTACAGCAACAAATTCATTACGATTTAATTGAAAATCAATTCCTTTTAACGCTTTATAATTCACTTCACCTGTATAGTCTTTGTGAAGCTGTTTTATATCTAATATCACTTCTGGCATAGACACTCACTCCTGTTTCTATTGTTAGCTTTAGTATACGGAAGTCTGCCATTACTTAACATTTGAAAACATGACAGCAAAGTGACAAAATTGACACATTCAAAACGACTGCCTTATTTGGCAGCCGTGCCAATACTTTCTGATAAGTAAATAGTGAAAATAGTTTCTTGCTGGTGAGATGTTAAATCAAAAGAATGATTTAGCGTGTTCAAAATCTTTTTTACCAAATATAAGCCAATTCCTGTTGCTTCTCTTCTTTTTCTTCCTTTTGTTCCAGTATAAAATAAATCGAATACGCGATTGATGTCACTTTTAGGGATTGTTTCTCCCTTATTTTTAATTGATAACTGACCAGTTTGATAATGAACATAAACTGTTGATTGTTGTTCACCATATTTAATCGCATTACTCAACAGCTGATAAATAACAACTTTCATCCATTTCTGGTCTGAATAAAGAATAATATCAGCTGGTATCACAACCTTTGGAAATATTTCTTCTTCAATAAAGTAATCTTTTAAATCATTAATAACCTCTTGTACGATTTTCTTGAGGGGCATCGCTTCAATTTTTAGATCAGATAATAATTTAGTAGAGCGGCTATAAGATAATAACTGATTTAATGAGAAGTTAAGTTTATCACATTCCGTTTTGACTTTCTGCCACGCTTCAAATGAATGGGCGTTATTCATTTGATTGGATTGAACGAGCAGCTGCATCACTGAAACAGGGGTTTTCATCTGATGTACTGCATGGGAAATGAGCAATTGCTGTTCTTGTAAATAATCTTGATGTTTCTCTTCTTTTTCTAAGAACAAGGAAGAAACGACTTTTAATTGGTCAGCATATGCTTTTTCTATTGGAGAACTAGGCTGATAGATAAGAAAATTATCTCTATCTAAGTTTGTTTCTTTCAAACGCGTATACATTTTTTTACGACGAAAATAACGAATTACAAGGAAAATCAATAATAAAAGAATAGCTAAAAAACTAAAATAACCATAATGATTTTCAAAACCATCTAATTGATTAATAATAAAAGGCAGGCTAATAAAAGTAATAAGATACAATATAATAAAACTGAAATGGTCCTTTAAGAACAACTTCATTTACTTTCCTCCATTAATTGATAGCCAATTCCCCGGATGGTCTTTACTTCTAATGAAGAATGAATGGATTTTAGCTTTTCCCGCAATCTTTTAATATTTACTGTAAGCGTATTTTCTTCAACAAATCCTTCCTCATCCCAAATGGATGAAAGCAGCTGTTGTCTTGTTACTACGTGAGGGAAATTCTCAAAAAGCATGTGACAGAGCCGGAGTTCTTTTACCGTTAACATTTCCTCTTTTTCCATTGTAGATAAACGTACCATATCTAGATTTAAAGCCGTATTTCCTTTTCTTAAAATTCGTGATTCTGGCTCTTTTGCATATTCTCCATAAATACGTCGAATCTGACCATTGATTTTTGCCAGCACAACATCTAGAAGAAAAGGTTTAATAATAAAATCATCCGCGCCATTTTCAATACCGTATACCTGGTCTATTTCACTCATTCGGGCAGACAGTATCATAATAGGACAGGTAGATACCTGCCGTATTTTTCGTGACCAATAATAGCCATCAAAAGCAGGGAGATTAATATCCAAGATAACTAAATGTGGTTCTATTTCTTGAAAAACATCAAGTACCTTTTCAAATTCTTCTACAATATGGCACTCATATCCATATCTTTCAATATGACTTTTTAATGTGGTTGCTATTTCTATTTCATCTTCCACAATCAATATTTTATACATGAAATCACCCAGCTTTTTAAAATCATTAAGTGTTTACTGTTCATTTTATATCATCTTTTAATTGAACATACAAACATTACGAAAATACAAAGCAAAAATTGTACAAGCCGGCGTGATCATTAATACATAGATTGATAAACATACATCTCCATCCCATTTTAATGAAAAATAGCATGGGGATGCGGACAGAGTTTAAGGAAAAAACCAACTGAAAAAACAGCCGGATTTAGATATTAATTTTTTTAACTAAATTCACGATGATCTCCCATATTTTTATTTAAATAAAGCGAACGTCTAATAAAAATAAGTGCAACTATGACAAACAATCCGGCAATCCAGCTTAAGTTACAATATCCATATACTGAATAATGATTCCTCCTAAAGCAGAGCCAAACATCATTCCCACATTCATTAATGAGGTATTGAAGCTGAGTACTGTTTCAGATGAGTGCGGCTTGAGTGAAACTAAATAAAATTGGTTTGCCGGTGTTGTCGTCCAAGTTGCTATTCCCCAAATTGCCAAGGTGATAAATACACCTATCGTTGAATATTGTGTAAGGGCAAGTGCAAATAAAGCAGCAATATGGATACATAAACTAAGCGATATAGTTCGATTTGGTCTCCACTTGTCTACCGCATATCCTCCAAAACGTGAGCCAATAAAAGCAAAAGTGCCTAAAACAAATAAGGCGATACTTGTCATTCTTATAGAAAAACCAGCTGTATTACTTAATAATGGAGTAATGTAAGCAAACACCATGGTATATCCTAAAATCCAAAAAATTGTGGTCATTAATCCGGTAAGAACCCGCTTGTCTTTAATAATGTGCAACTGCTGCTTAAATGGCAGTGGCTGGTTTCCTTCTATAGCTGGCAACAGTTTGTAAAGTCCTGCTAATAGAAGAACTGTACCAAGTGCAATGATAAGGAAAACGTAACGCCAATTAACATATCCGGCTAAAAATGTTCCTATTGGCACGCCAAGTACCAAGGGAATCGTAAAACCAGTAAGAACCGTTGCCATGGTATTGCCCTTTCTTTCAGGAGCCGCAATTTGAGCCGCATAATTGGTCGCTACGACAATAAATAGTCCTCCACTCATTGCCTGAATGACTCTGGCTAACATAAGGACGATAAAATTATAGCTGAAAAACGCAACCAGATTTCCTGAAATAACCGTAAAGATGGAATATAAAAGTACTTTTTTACGGTCAAATTTAGACGTTAACATGACCAATAACAAGGCTCCAATGGCGTAAGATAGAGAATAAATTGTAATTAACTGACCGGCTGTTGATATAGAAACGCCCAAATCAAAAGTAATCAGTTCTAATATTCCAGAAACAACAAACTCTCCTGTTCCTGTTACAAAAGCCCCCAGAGCTAAAAGTATAATCGTAAATTGATTCTTCTTGTTTTTCATTTTGTATGCTTCCCCCTTATTTGAACATTGTTTTTTTCGCAGTGTAACTGGCTGGGACTTCGATTACTCACCCCACCGAAGAGCTTTTGTAAGACTCCCATATCAAGAATAGAAAAAGATCCAAAATTCTAAGTGGGAGATCAAACAGCCAGTAACGGCCCGATTGGTTCAACTAACAATCAGTGGAAAATCAAAGAAAATCCCACTGATTAAAGTTTCACTTTATTGTAAGTCCCGTGGTAACATAAGTAAAACTCGATTTTTTAATGAGGGGGATGAGTAAAAACTCATGAGTATTGTTCGTTTTGAAATCATTGCAAAAGTAGTGGAGTTGGGGAGCTTTACAGCAACTGCAGAAAAATTAAATATGACACAATCAGCAGTGAGCCATGCTGTAGCTAGTCTGGAATCTGAATTGGGCGCTCCTTTGTTAATTCGTGACCGTAAAAAAGGTATAGATCTTACAGAAATTGGGCAAAAAGTTCTTCCTCATATACGGGAAATATTGAAAAGAATGGATAGTATTCATCAAGAAATTGCGTTAGAAAACAACTTAGAAACTGGAATGATTCGTGTTGGTACATTTGCAAGTGCTTCTCCCTGCTTATTACCAAAATTGCTTGCCAAATTTCAGAAAAAACATCCTAAAATAGAATTTACTTTTTACGAAGGAACTTATGAAGAAATTACGGAATGGTTGAACTCTGGAATTATCGATATCGGATTTGTTGTAAAAGGAAAAACGAATCTCGATTTTGATTTTATCCCGCTTATCAAAGACAACATGGTAGTAGCTTATTATCCAGAACACCCATTTCAGTCAAAAGAAATAGTGGATATGAATGATTTAATAGACCAGTCTTTTATTATGCCAACAGGAATGTACCAATCTCATGTAGAAGAGTTATTTGAAGAAGCACAAATAAAACCTCCTATCCGATTTGAAGTGCATGATTGTACAACGATCGCTAATATGGTACAAGAAGGTCTTGGCATTACGATTGGTCCAGAATTATTCTTAAAGACACAGCAAAATATAAAAATCAGCAACTTGAATATTAAAAATACACGTGAGGTTACACTTGCTTGCCAATCTATTGAGAATGCCTCACCTGCAGTAAAGGAGTTCCTTCATGTAGCAAAGGATGTTTTTAATTGAAAGATAAACAAAAAGAAGCTTCCCTAAAATAAAGTTTAAGAAAGCTTCTCTTCGTTTTAGTGAATTAGTGTTTAAATGTTTCATAATGACAATTTGCTAGTTGATTAATTCGTTAAGAGTACAAATTCATCTATGGCATCCATTATATCTTGTTTCGTATTGTATACATGCGGAGCAAGCCTGATTATATTTTCTTTTGCAGTAAGAACGATATGTTTTTCTCTTAGTTCTTTAACAATACCCGGAGCTTGAGGATGGATAAATGAAATTAAGCTTGACCTTTGTTCCATTTGCGCTGGTCCATATATTCTTAATCCTTTCTCCTGACCATACTTTATGGAAAAGTTACCTAAATCCTCTAAATAAGACGCAATATTTGTCACACCTATAGATTGAATGAAATCCAAAGATGCTTTCGCCACATATGCACTGATAAAAGAAGGTGTACCCGAATCAAATTTTCGAGCATCTTTCTTCCCAGTTCCCAGCCAACCAGTTATACGAGGTTGAAGTTGATCGATAACTTTTTTATTAATATATAAAAAGGCAATACCAGGTATCCCTAGTAAGTATTTTCTTGTCCCTGTTGCTAAAAAATCAATTTCCATTTCTTTAACGTTAATAGGACAATGACCTGCGGATTGATAAGCATCCACAAATAGGAATGACCCATTTTGATGCGCAATTTCTGCTACTGCTTGCACATCAATCTTAAACCCACTTGTATAATGAACATGCGGAATCATAGTGAGTAAAGTTTTTTCATTAATATATTTTTCAAACGCTTCCAAGGTTAGACCTGCTTTTCCTGCATGAATAACGTGGACATTGCCTGTAAACTGCGGTTGTGCTGCCAATATATCTGAAACTGTAGGAAAATCATAATCTGTATAAATTATCTCGTCTCTAACTGTTGATTCTGGAAATGCAGTTACTATAGCTGAAATAGCATGTGATACAGAAGAAACAACAGCTATATCTTCTGACTCAGCACCAATCAATTTAGCAAAGGATCCCCTTGCTTTTTCTACCATTTCCATTGCCAACTCCCAATTTGATCCATGATAAAACAATTGTTCCTGGTATGCCGTCACTGCTTCAGAAGCATTTATAGGCAATAAACCTTGTGAGCAACTCGCTAAATAATTCAGTTTTTTGATGGTTGGAAATTGAGATAATATCGCTTGATTCAAATAATACAACACCCTTCTCCTAGAGGTAATTTTATGATCTATTGTTATTTTTCTCGCCTTTATTACAGTTTATTAAGTAATTTTTCTTTCCCCTATTTCTTTAGTTTCATGTATACTGTATATTGTTAGCGTTATCAATCTAGTTAAACTTTTGAAATCTTAGAAGTGAGGTGAATTTTAAACTTGGATGATACTAAAAAAACTAAAAACAGGACTATTTTTGATTATTCGGCTATGTTACTAGCGATAATTGGTTTTATATCCCTATTCTTTTATCCCAGTTTTATGACCGAATATTTTTGGTTAATACTATTAATCATCTTGGCTCTGGCTTATGCAACAAAACTAATTGATTTAGTGAAAAAGAAATCGTTTGGTCTGCATTTTATTTTGTTTTTAATATTAACCTTTATCATAATATATTTATTACTTGATCTGATAGTATAGAAATGAATTGAGAAAAGTTTTTTACAAACCTGAGGAGATAAGAAATGCATAATAATCAGAAACCATTAGTTATTGAATTTCCATTAAGAGGCGAATGGAACGCCCCTACTACGCCAGCTATGAAAGTTCCCAGCCATGGAACAAATAGAATGGGATTGCGATATGCCTTTGATTTCTTAAAACTGAATTGGAATCATTCTCTTAAGCTGTCGTATGATGTAAGTATTTTGCGCTATTTATTATTGGGGGCTCCATTGAGAAAATGCTATTGCTGGGGAGAAAAAATCTATGCTCCATGTGATGGGGAAGTGGTATTCGTGGAAGATGGAAACCGTGAAAGAAGAATTGCTCATTGGCTTGTAGATTCGTTTATCGGATTAAAGAATTCGCTCTTCTTTAACGAAAGGAAACACAATTTCAATAAAATTGCTGGTAATTATGTAATTCTTAAATGCTCAGATAGTGTATATATGGCATTTGTACACTTACAGACAAACTCTGTCAAAGTTTGTCTGCATGATAAATTAGAAAAAGGAACACCAATAGGAAATGTTGGACATTCTGGAAACTCAACTTTCCCTCATTTACACTTTCAAGTTATGGATAGCGATGATATTGCAAACTCCCGAGGTATTCCCTGTCTTTTTGAAGAATACGAGATATATCGAAACGGAGAATGGGAAACAGTATATAATTCAATTCCCTCTGCCACTGATAGAATACGATTTAAAAAGTAAAGGATACCTAATGAAGAGTGATAAAATGCTTGAAATGGGAGTAGATGCGATAATCCCATCGGTGGTAGGAAATCAAACCCCTTAAAGATATGGGAAGATACTGAATTAAAAGGCGTACCAAATTAGAATAAAAATCCCCATCCTTCATAAACGGGATTTCCGATCCAACTTCTTGAATGTCCGCTACTTTCATATCTTCCGTACTAAAAGTCACATTAACTTATTAAGGCCTGCTTCCTTTAACTCTCCTTACGACAGATTGCTGCCAGGAAACCAAGGCGATTTCACCTAGATAATATGAACCCTCATCTATTTCGATAAGACTTTGTAACACACCTTGTCCAGTGGCAGCATAACAGTCAGTGATTCGTCTATCTTTAAATATCAGGTAAAATCACCAATGATACTTCTCCCATAAATCAGCGGTTTAGTAGCTACTATTTTGCCATTCACCTTATTTTTATGAGGAGTCGAAAATATTTCTACCCAATGTAATTTAAATTAAGGAGGTCATTCTAATGATTTTACATCTAAGTAAATTTGGCACTAATAGTCATTTTTTGGTGTTTAATAAATAACCGATAGAGGGGTATTAAATGCATACTATCAACGAGGATTTAGTTAGAAAATTAATAAATACACAATTCCCGGAATGGTCAAAATTAAAAATCAAGCCTGTTAAAAATAGCGGAAATGACAATAGAACGTTTCACCTAGGCAACCATATGAGTGTAAGGTTACCAAGTGCTGAATGTTATGTTCCCCAAGTGGAGAAAGAACAAACATGGCTACCAAAATTATCAAAAGAACTTTCTTTACCTATTTCAACACCTATAGCAAAAGGGAACCCTAGTGAGGAATACCCATTCCCGTGGTCTGTAAACAAATGGTTAGAGGGAGAGACATTGACTCTAGAAAATATTAATGATCCTAACCAATTTGCAAGAGATTTGGGAGCATTTTTAATTGAATTCCAATCTATTGATGCTAGTGGTGGTCCTATAGCAGGGCAACATAATTTCTATAGGGGCGGCGATATAGCCGTTTACGATCAAGAGTCTAGAGATGCAATTGAACAAAATGAAGATACATTAAACGCTCCATTATTGAATGAAATTTGGGACCTTGCATTAGATTCAAAATGGGGAAAAAATCCAGTTTGGGTTCATGGCGATATAGCACCTGGTAATATTCTAGTTAACAATGGACAGCTTTGTGCCATTATTGATTTCGGAATTTTAGGTGTAGGAGACCCTTCTTGTGACGCTGCCATGGCATGGACTTTTTTTGATGATAATAGTAGAAAGATATTCAAAACTGCGTTAAATATGGACCATGAAACTTGGAACAGAGCAAGAGGATGGGCTTTATGGAAGGCTTTAATTACTTACAATTGGAATAAACATTCTAATAAAGCAATCGCAGAAGAATCATATAAAATTATTAATACAATAGAAAATGATTACAAATTAGAAAAAAACACTTAAGTAAAACATCAGCCTTCGAAAAACGTATAGTTTCTATTTTCGAAATCTACGGAATAACTAACTAATATATCCTTTGCACCATTAACCTAAAATAAGGTCTGTTTCTTGAAATTCAAGATTATCGAAATTATCAAGTTTCCATACTTCGTACAAACTTTCTAACCTAAAATTCCTCTAAACTTATATCATGCATTAAACAGCAAACAAGAAGACTGATTATTTGTCTTCTTGTTTGCTTCATGTCTCGTAATAAAACGTATCCAACAAAAAATGGTTCCTATCATCCTTGATGAGCAGAACCATTTTTTGTTGATCTTGACTAGTTATATCCCAGTCTCAAGTCTTTTCGTGTTATCTGCTCTTATTATTAAAATGGTGGATTCCTCTATTGTTTTCTAATTGGTCCTCAATCACTCCGCTTTGATAACTTTCATTCAATTGATTTTGTACTGCTTGAACGCCCTCGTTATCTTCAAATAATTGATGTTTCTTGTTTTTATTTTTTTTACTCATTGCTAACACCTCCTTATTTTTTAGTATGTACAAAACATTGTAACAGCCTAACAATATTTACTTCCAAATACTGGTGTAGTGTTTCCGCTTCAAGTTTGTATATAATTCCCTCATCCTTATCTGAAATCAAATAAAGCAGCTTGTAACCAATCACGGAAGTTCCTTTTTTACTTTTAACATCAATAGCATTCCTTCTAACTAAAAAAGATGTCAACTAAAGGGCTGCTAGTTGACATCTTCTATGTACATTCTAAATCCTTGAGTTAGGGATCCTTGGATGCTCTGGGCTATTGTGCATCTAGACGCTGACATGCCTGACGTGCCAAGACTAGAAAGAAGCCTGCTCGTCTCTTCATGACACTCTCTTTCAACGTAACCATCCTTTTTCATTCACTTTCGCTATAGCCTCAATGCGGTTATCCACCTCTAATTTATCCAAGATAATTGAAATATAATTTCGAACGGTACCATTGGATAAGAACAATTCTTTAGCAATCGCCTTGGTTGTTTTTCCTTCTGTTAATAATTGCAATACCTCTATTTCCCGATTGGTCAAGGGATTTTCTTCTGCAAAAGCAAGGTCAATCAATTCTGAAGAATAGATGCGCTTTCCTTTCATAATTTGACGGATAGAGTGGACCAATTCCTCACTTGGACTATCCTTCAACAAGTAACCCTCGACTTCTGCATTTCTAGCCCGTTCGAAATAACCAGGTCTTGCAAAGGTAGTCAGAATAATAATTTTACAAGGATCATTCCTTAAATACTCTGCAGCATCCAGACCAGTCATAACTGGCATCTCAATATCCATCAAGCAAATGTCCGGGCTTTCCTGTTTGACTAATGCCAACAACTCTTCTCCGTTACCTGCTTTACCTACCACTGCCATATCTGCTTCTAAATCCAAGAGTGCACCTAATGCCCCTAACAATAACTGTTGATCCTCTGCTATTACAATCCGAATCAAATTTAAACCTCCTCCATCTGCCTTAGAACCTTTGGTATCGTCACATCTACTTTAAAACCCTCAGAATGTGCAGTTACAGCTAATTTCCCATTAATAAAGGAAAGACGTTCCCTCATCCCCTGAAGGCCATTTCCAAAGTCAGGAACACTATTCTTCCCGACCCCATTATCCTCTACCTGCATCCTAACCTCCTTTTTTGTTTCTGAAAACACAATAGAACAGTGATTTGCTTGGCTATGCTTTACAACATTTGTTACCGCTTCCTTCAAACACATACTTAATACACTTTCCATTAAGGATGGTAAAGAAGATTGATCTACTTTCATGACCATTTTATGCTTAATTTGCGCGGTGTCCATTAACTGTTCGACATGGGCAAGCTCTTCTGTCAAGCGAACAGTTTTCATATCCGATACCATTTCCCGTACCTCTTTTAATGCATGTCTGGCTGTATTTTGCACATCCTGCAACTCTTTCCTCGCTTTCACCGGATCTTTTTCCAATAACTTTGCAACGAGTTCACTTTTCAGGCCAATCATTGATAGCTTCTGACCCAATGTATCATGTAGATCACGTGCTATCCGGTGCCGTTCTTCTACAATAGCAAGTTCAGCAATTTTGCGATTGGCATCTTCCAATTGTTCTTCTAATTCTTCCTGTTTCAAGCGGTTATAACGATTGATTGGTATCAGAATAACCCCTAACACAGTTGTAATCAAAAACGGCAGTTGATTCAAAAACAAAGAATAATTAAAAAAGAATCCTGCCGTAATTCCCCCTACAATCATCACCATGTGGATCACATACATCGTAATAAATCCTGCTTTACCACGAATATTACCAACAAAAAACGCAGTAAATAAAGCAAAATAAACGTATCCGTATAGAATCGTCATTATGATATTAATAATAAATTCTATACTTAACCCTATATACATAAGCGGTTCATGGGAGTTGAACGTAAACCAGTAAATCGCAAAGAAAAGTAACGTCAGCGACACACCAGCACTAATTTCCCAAAGTGACGTAGAACGGAAAATAAAGTAAAACGGCAACACACAAAAAATAACCCAAATATATAAGCTTAATCCTGTATTTCTCGGAAAAATATGATACCATTGCCGCACGATTTGGCCTCCTATGTTCCTGCTTATTGCTATTGTACCAAATAAATCGCTTATTATATAAAGAAACCCCCTAAAACCATGTAGGGGGGATTACAACATTTAAGATCGAGTTGGAGTTGACTTCGTTGTCGTTATCCTTCGATTTTTTATTTGATTTAAACGATGCTTCATTGCCCGAAAGCTAATAAATGTCTTTTGCTCTTCATCATAGAGACGAAACTTGATTGATTCCAAACTTGTTTTTAACGTAATCGTTGTTGCCTTCTGTAATGGCGGTGTTTCACGATGCGCTTGCTCCAAATTGTAATTCGGAACTTTTGGCGCTAAGTGATGCACATGATGATAACCAATATTCCCTGTCATCCACTCTAACCATTTTGGCAGCTTATAATAGGAACTTCCATCTACTGCTGCCTTCACATAATCCCATTCTGACTCATTCTCAAAATAAGAATCTTCAAATTGATGCTGGACATAGAATAACCAAATTCCTAATAAACCAGCGATATAAGCAATCGGCAGCTGTACGAATACAAGCGCCTGCCAGCCAAGCAAAAAACCGATCAGACAATAGGCTACAATCAATGCGACATTGATAATATAGGTGTTCTTTCGTTCTTTTTTTCTCGCATCTTTACGATTGATCCGATTACTATATAAAAACAAGGAGAAAGGTCCTAAACCAAATAAAATGATTGGATTGCGATATAAACGGTATTGCAATCTTTCCCATTTCGTGGCCTGTGCATATTCCTCAACAGTCATAATCCAGATATCACCGGTGCCTCGTTGATCTAGATTTCCACTTGTTGCATGATGAATCGCATGTTCTCTTTTCCACTTTTCAAAAGGAAAATGGGTAATCACCCCGGTAATGGTTCCAAGCAGTCTATTTAATTTTGGATTTTTGAAGAAAGATTGATGCGCGCAATCATGAAAAATAATAAATGTTCGGACCATGAAGCCTGCCGCGACAATGCTGCATAATATGCTTAACCAAATGGAAATAGCTAAACTTTGGTAAGCTAAGAACCATAAAATGAAAAATGGAGGAATCGTATTTAATAGTTGAACAATACTCGTTTTCGTTTTTGATTTTGCAAATGGCATCACGTCTTTTCTAAGTTGTGCTTGCTTTTGTTTGCTCATTTATATCCCCGCCCTTTAAAAACTTACTATGATTTCAGTATAAAGAAACGGCCAGTGAAATGTTAGATGCAGTTGTCAGTAATTTGATATGACATTTGTCATATTTCCAGGGTGAGCTCTCCTGCTCTCATGGTAATAGACTGGCAGTGAAATAATAACCAAGCAGGACAACTAAACTGAGATAAACTAAGTTACCTGCATAAATTATCTAAAATAATCCATCCATTTAATTGAGAATTATTCTTATTTGTTGCATAGTAGATAGTAACGATAAATATTAATAAGTAAGGAGCATATATAATGCAGATATATTGGACTAAAATAAATCAAATTATTGAAGAAACGCCGGAGGTTAAAACGTACCTGCTCGATTGTCCGGAAAACTATACATGGGAAGAAGGTTCTCACATCCACCTCGCACTGGAAGGGTTTAATGCCGGGGATAAACCCAATCGCAGCCTGATTCGGCATATGTCGATCTCCACGTTGCCGCATGAAAATTTAATCGGCATCACAACACGCATCAAAGAGCAGTGCTCTGAGTTTAAAACCATTTTAAGAAATCTTGAAGTCGGCAATGAAGTTGCGATATTTAAAACGCATACGAATGTACCGCTTAAAAGAGAAGATAAAAATGTTTACCTGCTATCATCAGGTGTAGGCCTGGCAACTTTCAGACCGCTTGTACTTGATTATTTCGAACGTGCTGATAATGTCAATCAAATTCATTCCTTGAACATCGATTCATCAAAAGATTTTTTATTCCCTAATATTTTTGAATCTGCACCTGACAAAAAATTCACATCACAGTTCGTTGATAACCGCAAAGATTATTATGAAGAAGTGAAAAATCTTGCTGCAGACAAGGATGGAATCTTCTATGTTGTCGGCAGTGACGAATTTCTTATGCAAAACATTGAAGTACTGCGTGACCAGGGCATCAAGCCAGAACAGATTATGCTCGATAAACACGAACAACAACTGTCTAAGTTTTTATCATATGACATGTCTATTTAAGTAGGATAAAATATTTCCTTATTAAATACAAACCATTAATGGCGCTTTTAATGATTAACTTTTAATATAGATAACCTTGATAATAAAAAGGGGCCTCCCTAACATACAAAAAGGGCTGATAAACTCGAATAGAATCTATCAGCCCTTTTTGTAAGCTTATATTTTGGCTGGAATCACACATTGGATAAGGTAATGAACTAACAAATTATACAATTTTAAAATTCTTATATAGAATTTCGTATTTAAAAAAAGAGCAATTATGAAATTGGCTTCAGCAAGCGGGAACCAATTATTTTCTCTATGTTTTCTCTCCCCGAAGAATCTGATGTCCGCGCATTTTCTATGAACTTTTTATGGAGAGCAGCAGCAGCCGTATTAATTAGTCCTGTACATGATTGTCACCTGTTTCATTTACCAGCTGGAGTTCTTCAGCCTGAAAGTCGAGCGCAGTTAATTGAAGAACCTGCTCAAAATCTTCTGTGCTATCCAGTCATTCGGCGTGAATCAGGTAATACTTCTTCTGGGGATGTGCAAGACATATAGTGTCAGAAGAGCTTAGCGACCGGTTTGCTAAAATCTGTTCCTTCTTTATTTTTACTATATACTCTATGAAAGCTGTTTATTTAGTTCTACAACCATTGCTCCCATTTTTGGTTTCATCGGCTGAAATACTTTTTTGACGCCATGCTTCTCCAATTCAGCTGCAGTGACCTTACCTATTGCTGCCGCTAAAACCCCTTGATTAAAGGCTTCCGTCAATTCATCCCTGTCATCCTTCATAAATAGGTTTCGCACTTGTGTTTTACTGGTAAAAACAACAACATCTACATTTTGAGATATAATTGTTTCTTTGAGTGTCGATAAAATCTGTTGATCGGGTTCTTTATAAGAATATGGCTTAGATAGATAAACATCATACCCAAGTTGTTCCAGACTCCTTTTTAAATACACGTCATCCTCATTATATGTCTGCAAATAAATGTGTTTTTCCTCACCTTGTTTTGCAGGAGGTAATGATTCAAGCAAACTCTCCATTGTTCCATCTGCGGAAAGAATGCTTGGTGTTAGTTGATGCTGTTTCATCCACTTTGTCGTTTTGCTGCCGCGAATTGCGAGTGTGGAGCTTTTTAGCTTATCTATGAAGCTAGTATGGATATGGAGTTTCTGCGCAGATTGCTCTAACGTTTCTGCTCCTATTCCAGTAGTTAATATTACCAAGTCAAACGGATTTTCAACCAGCTTTATTACATCATGCTGACAATTCGAATCATTAAGCTGATATTCTCCTTGAATTGGTAATTGAATTGTTTTTCCGCCATGTTTATTGATCAGCGCATCAATTGCTTTTGCCTGACGAGATGCAGCAACAGCTATTTTCTTTCCATTAAGTCCGCTCATATATTTCTCCTTCTTCTATGATTTCTTGTACTCTTTCATTTATTATATTATAAATATTCCGGTGATTCAGCAAATACTCGAAAAACAATAACTTCCTGTTCAATTTTTAAAGTGAGTAAACTGCAGGAAATAGATTATTGTAGTCTGGCAGACCAACAGAAACAGCGCTTATCATTTTTAGTTAAGCATTCAAAAGCTGACGTACAGTCGTATCTTCCGTTTCCTTCATAGATTCCTCACTTCAATCATAGCTGTGATTTTTATAGTGAAAGGGTTTATTTATATGTAATATTTTATAAAAAACCAGCTGGTTATATAAAATCTAAAATAACCAACTGGTTTTTACTCTCGTCCCTTCTCTATCAACCTGTATTCATTAACCCTGCAGCTACTCCATTGATTGTCAGCAACACTTCTGTCACTAAGTCCTCAGGAGGATTTTCTGTTTCTCTTAATTTATGGATGAGATCCACTTGCAGGAAATTGAGCGGATCGACGTATGGGTTACGAAGGTGAACAGATTCTTGTATATTCGGCGTGTTGCTAAGCAGCTCTTTATTCATAGAAATTTGCAATAACGCCTCTTTTGTCCGTTCATATTCATCCATGATGTCTTCATATATCTGCTTAGCCATTGCAGAATCTTCAACTAACTCCAAATACTCCTCAGCAGTTTTCATATCGGCTTTCATCAGAGCCATTTGTAAATTATTGATAATCGACTGGAAGAAAGGCCATTTTTTATACATCGTTTGTAAGATTTCCAAATGACTATCGTCTTCCTCGATAAAAGATTGCAAGCCTGAGCCCGCCGCATACCAAGCTGGTAACATATATCTGGATTGTGTCCATGCAAATACCCAAGGAATAGCCCGCAAATCTTCAAATTGCTGGCTGTTCTTCCTGCTCATCGGCCGCGATCCAATATTTAGGGCACCTAATTCATTCAATGGAGTGGCCTGATGGAAAAATGTTAGAAAATCTGGATTACCAAACACAAGCGATTGATATTTTTTCAAAGATTTTTCTGAAATAGATTCCATTGCTTGTTCCCATTCTTTCTGACGCAATTCCATTTGATCAGGAGTATTTGAAACCTGAGCACATCTTGTAAATAAGACAGAAGCCGCTTGTTCCAAATTTCGATAAGCAATATCTTCGAGTAAGTATCTGGAAGAAAGCACTTCTCCCTGCTCCGTGATTTTCACTCCATCGCCTAACGTTTCCGCTGGTTGTGAGAGAATACTGGTGCTTAACGAACCGCCCCCACGACCCAGTGATCCACCACGACCATGGAAAAACTTCAGATGAATATGGTATTGCTTTGCCATATTATGGATTTCCTCCTGAGCTTTAAACAATCTCCAATTTGCACTTAAGGTACCGCCGTCTTTGCTTCCATCCGAATAACCCAGCATAATTTCCTGATGTTCTCCGCGTGCTTCTAGTTGTTTACGATATATTTCCGTTTCAAATAATGTCTTCATAATATTCGGTCCTGCAATCAAATCATTGATGGTCTCCAGTAGAGGAGCGACATCAAGGTCACTTTCCACTGTTCCATCTGGATACAGCCGATAAATTCCGGTTTCTTTAGCGAGTACCAGAACTTCTAAAAGATCGCTCGGTGATTCTGCCATACTGATTAAGTAGACTTCAATAGCACGTTTGCCAAATTCCTCATGCGCTTTTTTAATCGTTCTAAAAACATTCAAAATCTTTTGCGTCTCTTCAGAATAGCCGCCATCAAAAAGCAACAGAGGTCTTGGGTCCTTCAGTACCTCGCATAATAAATTCTGTTTATCTTCTTCGGAAAGAGCGGTATAGTCATCTGTAAGACGAGCTGATGTTAAAATCTCATGGATAGCTGTTTCATGCTCCCCACTATGATTTCGTATATCCAGTGTCGCTAAATGGAAACCGAATAGCTCAACTTGTCGAATAACCTTTCGAATGGCTTTCAGTTTTTTAGTTTTAGGCAAATGTGCCTCGGCACGGTCCTTGATTTCTTTAAGGTCGTTAACCAGCTCTTCAGCATCGCCATAACCATAAGAAGTTTTTCCGGTTTCACGCAGGCGTTTTAGGATAATGGCAAATTTTCGACGATAGATTTCGGACTTGCCATGCCATTTTTCTTTCTCTTCTAAATAAACATTTTCCTCGTTTTCCACTTTGTCAATAAATTGCTGATTGATGGATATGCGCTCGCTTGATTGACTAAACCGTCTCATCAATTCGACGATAGACGCATCATATTTCTTCAAAATCAATTCCCGTTGCATTTCCAATGTCTTCCACGTAATCTCTGGCGTTACATTCGGGTTACCATCCCGGTCTCCCCCAATCCATGATCCGAAGTGGATAAAATTCGGTACGTGCCAGTCTTTACCTGGAATTTGATCTTGTAATTGGTTTTCCAACTCTTGAAAAATATCAGGCAACGTTTCAAATAACGTTTGGTCAAAATAATAGAGACCATTTTTCACTTCATCCAGTACTTCCGGTTTTCTTTGCCGAAGTTCATTGGTATGCCATAAAGCAGTAACCTCGTTAAATAGACTTTCTTCCACATCCGCCTTCTCGCTTTCAGTAGCCAGCGGACTGTCCAGTTTTCTTAAATGAGCCGAAATTCGTTTCTGTATTTCCAATACCGTTCGCTTTGTTGCTTCGGTTGGGTGTGCCGTCATGATCAGTTCGATAGATAATTCATGGAGAACTCCTTCAATCACTTCATTATTAATATTGTCCTCTTTTACTTTAGTGACTGCCCTTTCAATAGAAAAAGGCTGACTACCTTGCTCTTCCAGTAAGTACTGACGTTTGCGTCTAATCCGGTGATTTTGCTCTGCCATATTAATTAAATGAAAATAAATAGAAAAAGCACGAATCACTTGCTGGCGTAATGGCGGTTCTAAGTTACTAATTTCCTCTTTTAAGGCATGATATGTATCGTTATCATATGTTTTACGGATACTTTTAGCCATTTCACGAATTGATTCAACCTTATCAAATAATTCTTTGCCCCCATGCAGCTGCAAAACTTCCCCTAGTATATTTCCAAGCATGTTGACATCATTACGCAATAAGGCGTTTTTATCAGTTGTTTCTATCACACTACTTCCTCCCTTTTTCACTTAACACAGGTCCATCATATCATTTTTTGTAAAACGATAATAAATCTTATCTCCTTTATTTCCCTCTTCATAAGAATATGAAACATGATTAGGGTAAACCTTGAAGATCCTAAATGGTCCTGAATCGCTTTCTACTCACATTAAATTCGATTTACATTCAAAAAATATATAAATATTATAAATGCAATAAGGACGAGAATTACTATCTGCAATAAAATGTTTGATAAATAATTGCAGATAGTTGTAATTTTTCTTTTTTTTTGCATATTCAAGAATTTCATCTATTATTGGACGAATGTCAAAATCATTTGTGTTCTTCAAATGCTTTCCATCTTGCTCTTTATCCAACTGTATATGAAATTCATAAACCTCCAAAATCCTTTGTGATGAATTATTTCATAAATAGCCTAAAATCATCTACAAAACGAACAGGATACTTTTTTTATTTCACAAAAGAAATCTATATACGCATAAATTATACATCGGAACAGAACAAACGTTCCGCTCCCGTGAAAAACGCACTTTTATAAGCAATAGTTCCCTTATATTATATAACAAATTTAGTTTAATAAGATCATAGTATTGGTTTTGAACCTTTATTAGTAATATATTTCCGAAAGATATTCTAATATATTAGCAGATATTTGTTCCTTCTATACTTCTATCGCCAATGTTTACAGTTGTCTGATCCATTATAGGTGGTTGCACCATATATAAGTGCCCTTTATATATTCTTCATCATGTTAGCTACATCCATCTAACATCCATAAAGTTTGACTATTTCATCTAACTTTTGCTATATTCGATTATATAATCAAACTTCTCTGGACTTTGAATAAGGAAGGTGTTGTTTATACATGTTAAAGGAAGTTTCCGTTTTCATTATGGATGTAAGTAATTCGTCAAAAGAAGATATCGGAAATGAATTAAGTGAATATCTGCAGCAATTAGCAATAGATATTGGGAAGTGGACACAGCATACCGTTGTTGCAAAGGTTAGTCACCGTGCTGGTGATGAATTGGCTGTCGTATGCAGCGGCTATGCATCGGCATATACACTTGCTTTCTATATAAGCCGTATTTGGAAGTTCATCGATCATAAACCTTATTTCGGTCTATCATTTGGTGATATTCAAGCGGATTTAAGTACAATCAACATAGAAACTTGGATTCACCCATTGATGAAACAAGCAAGAAATGCTAATGATTATCTAAAAAAACAACAAAACCGAATACAGTTTCGCTTTGCAATACCTCGTTTATCAGGCAATGAAGGTTTTACCGCTTTTAGCAGGCAGTTTGAAACCTTATTAAATACGAGTTTGACTCTAAAGCAAGAACAAATGAACGAACAAACTGGAATACAATCTCTCGTCTGTTCTTTGTATTTTATGCTCGGTCAGCAGAATAAAGTAAGCCAATATCTTGAAAGAACAACAGCTACAATATCCCATCATATAAAACAGGGTAAAACGCATGTTATCTTAAATACTTTTTATGATATCGTTAAAGTGCTGGATTCATTAGACGCGCAAAATAAATATCGCCTAATAGATCAGTTGCAAACAAACATTCGGCAACATGTAATAAGACATCTGAACGATTATTTTCCAAAAGAAAGGAGATTGTAAATGACTGTACTACCGCTCCTTCTCGCGCATTTAATCGCTGACTTCTGGCTGCAGACAGATCAAATGGTGAAAAACAAAAGAAAATATTTGAAAAAACATATCTTTCATCATTTGCTTACAACAGGGATCGCACTTGCTGCTATATTGGGGTATCAACAAGCTTTTAAAAATATAACCTACCATTTTATTATGCCTTTAGCTTTTATTATAGTTACGCACATTTTGATTGATTTATTAAAGATAAAATTAATAGACTCCATTTCAAAAAGCCCAACCGATGATATGAAAAGACTCGGATTCTTTTTATTAGATCAACTATTACATATCATTATGATACTCGTAACCTGTACTCTATTCTTTCAAATGAAAGTCGTAGAAATGCCGTCAAATTTTCTAGGTTGGGGCGGGGCAAATAGTTTAAGTCCGTTCAACACGGCCATATTTATTGTCGTTATTTATATTTTAGCAACAAGCGTTAGCGGTCATATCGTAAAGTTTATCGTTGGTTCCTTGCCATCAGAACTAGCAAACTTTGAAGGTAAACTCACTTTGAAAAACCAAATGAGCAATGGAATGGAAAATAATAAACCTAAAGCAGATACCAGTTTTATGGAGGAATATCATTATTTCACATATTCTTCCCCGCTTCGTTCCCGCGGAAAACTCATCGGCTACATTGAACGGTTGCTTGTTATTATCTTAACTGTGATTGGCTCCTACCCGTCTATTGCTTTTATTATTGCTGCCAAGTCTATTGCAAGGTTTAAACAGTTAGATGATAGAAACTGGGCGGAATATTTCTTATTAGGTACATTATCTTCCGTTTTTTTAGGAGTAGTTCTCGGTCTTATTGCGCAATGGGTCCTTATGTAAAACAAGAAATCAATAACAGAAACGGGGCCCTGTGTTCCTATAGCCTTGTGACAGGCTAAATAAATAGATTGTTTCTAGCATTAAATTATGGTAGATTTAAAACAATTGGTCAGTAATTTTGAGAAGGTAAGTGAGATATCCAATCCTTTAGTTATTTACCTTAATAAAAGAAAGAGCCTATGCTTCAATTGGATGGTGCAGAGGAGAAGCAGGAGTATCTATTACAGTTCTACCGCTCTTCATTCACTGTATTCGACGAGCTGGAAAAGGAATGACTGGAGAATGGCAAGAATGAAAAAAAGCGTACCTCTACTACCGAATTTGCTGTCTAGAATTAGAACCATTTTGTTATCAACAATTACAATCATCCCCTGTCAAATGTTCCGATAAATTTTTTAGCCATGAAAACTTCAATAAGCCCATCGCGGAATCAGCTTTAACTTCACAAGATAGTGTAGAAGGATTTTATTGTGAGAAAAATCTCTATTCTGATTGCAAATTAATTAGGTAGTTATGCGAAATTCGCTTCCTGCTTTCTAATTACGGTTGAAATTACTTTAGGAAAGTTGAATGTATGACTCATATTCTGTTCTTTTATTTATTGTTTAAAAACAACGCCTGCTATGCTCCTTTGTGAAATTAGTCACGAATACCGCTTTATGCTTCTAGCAAAAAAATGTTGGATATCTCTTTTTTAGTTTCATAGGATTCAATATACGGTGCTACTACCGTTATATCGGAATAACGCCCTTCCTTATTCACATAATTGGGAATTTAAGGCATCACCTTGTTTTCTTAAAATTATGTCGATTCTGCATGGGCGATTTTTGCAGACATCTTTCTGCTTCACCTTTTTTATCCGATCCTGAGCCTAGCACGATCGGCTCCAATTTACTAGATTTTATTATTCATTTAACAAACAAGGAGGAATTTTATTAGAAATGGAAAACTTTACAATTTGGTCATTAATGATAGATATTAGCATTATTTCGGGATTACTTATTGTCGGAACGATTTTACGGGCAAAAGTGAAATGGATTCAATCTTTATTCTTACCAGCAAGTATGATTGCTGGATTTCTCGGGCTTGCTTTTGGTCCAAGCGGGTTAGGGCTCTTACCTTTTTCCGAACAATTTAGCAGCTATCCTACTTTATTAATCGCGGTTATTTTTGGAGCGATTCCAATCGGCGCTGCTAAAGTACAGTTATCAGAGGTATTTCATCGTGTTCGCGATATGTTCTCTTACTCTCTTATCCTGACCTTATCCATGTGGGGAGCAGGCGTCCTATTTGCTTTACTTCTTTTAAATCCTATATTCAAAGACCTGCCTAGTGGATTTGGACTTATTTTAGGAGCAGGTTTTCTAGGAGGTCATGGCACCGCAGCTGCTATCGGGGAAGGTTTGGCGCATGCAGGCTGGGAAGAGGCAATGGATTTGGGCATGACTTCTGCAACAGTAGGGATTCTAGTCGCCGTTTTAGGCGGTTTATTTCTTATTAAACGAAGTACAGAAAAGGGAGAAACAAAATTTATTACAAGCTTTAAAGATCTTCCTACCGAACTAAAATCTGGACTAATGCCAAAATCTAAACGTTCTTCTATGGGAGAAGAAACCGTATCGTCTAATTCGATTGATCCGCTTGTACTGCATTTAGCTGTTATTGCCTTTATCATTGGCATATCCTATTGGCTGACAAATATCTTGACTGAATTAATACCTGCTGTTTCCATTCCGCTATTCAGTGTTGCGTTCATATTAGGTTTAGCCTTTCAAGGAATCAGCCGCAAACTAAAAGCAGATAAATACATTGATGGCCGCGTGATGGGACGTATCGGCGGAACAGCTACCGATTACCTTGTCGCTTTTGGTATTGCTTCGATTAATATTACGGTGGTTATGGATTACGCATTACCGCTGATTTTGTTATTTGCCTTTGGGACACTGTGGGCTTATATCCTATTCCGTTTTGTCGGTCCAAATATATTTAGAGATTTCTGGATGGAAAAATCTATTTTTGGCTGGGGATGGAGTACCGGTACCGTTGCCATGGGACTTGCGCTTTTACGAATTGTTGACCCTGAGCTGAAAAGTCGGACACCAGAAGACTATGCACTGGGCTATGTAGGGGTTGCACCTGTTGATATCGTTATTGTCACCTTTGCACCGATTCTTTTCGCTCTTGGGTTCACATGGATGATTCCAATAGTACTCTTGCTTGGCACCGTAGCTGTTATTATTATTTACAAAAAAGCAGGCTGGTGGGGACAAGGCAAGAAAGAAAACACACCGAGCTAGTACGCTTGGTGTGTTTTTTATGTTCTATATTATAAATTCCTCTTTAATGGCAGAAACAATATTGTCAGATTATACCACTGCTATTCTCTCTCATTTAATGTTTAGGAAATCATTCATGGCCGGACGATTCTCCGTAAAAGGGAGATTTCCATCTAAAAAAGATCAACCATACTATTAGCATAATAGAGCGTGGCCACGGTCAGCAATAATAAAAGAATGCTTTCCGCTTTTCCGCCGGTCCTCGTTGTGATGGGAAAACGAATTGTAATCTTTGCAGGATACAATAGCTTAATTCCTTGTTTAGTGGCAGCATCTAATAGAAGATGTGTCATCATACCAATCAATAGACCAGTGGTAATTGATGTATTATTGACTAATTTAGGTAAAATAAATGCCATCAAGGCTAAGAATAATAAACTATGTGTGAAAGTTCGATGCCCAAAGATAGTATTTACGAATCTGGAAATCACCGGGAACCTCCGTCCAATTTTACTGCCGCTATGACAAATATCTGGAAGTAATCCCCCTGCTGCTCCTGCTGCAATAAACCATTCGGGCTGAAACTCATTGGTCATCGTAACGATGGCTGTCGTTGCTGTTATACCAGCCATAATATGTGTTTTTCCTGTCATGTCCTTTTTCTCCTTTAATATTAAATTGCATTCTATAATAATAGCATTCCTTCGAGAAAAAGAACATACGTTCATAACTTTATTTAATTGTAACTGCATTTAAAGTTTTACTACTTTGTTAACTCATAACTTGAATCTAATAGTTGAAAAATCTCCTCATTTGGAACCGAACCGTTCAACACAATACTTATCCAATGTTCCTTATTCATATGATAGGCAGGTAAAATTCCATGTTCCTTCCTTAAAATAGTAGCGAGCTCCGGATCACATTTCACATTTAATATTTCTATCTCTCCATCGCCTTCCATACTCAATTTATTTCTGTCAACATTCATAAGTAATCCATACCATTTGTTATGATGCTTATGCCTGAGTACGGCATATTTCGAGAGTTTAGCCCAAGGATAATCAGGGGCTGTATCGTATTTTCTTTTTGCATATTCTAAAATAACTTCCCTGCTCATAAGTATCACCCTTCTAATCTCGTATATCTAATTCAAATTTTAAGCGGGTTATCATTATTATTCAATTATTTCGTTTCTTCTTTCTTAAACCACAGTGGTTAACTAGAATTACATTGCATTATGTACGTCCTTTTTATAAAATGCCAAAAGGAGCTCAAGCTATCTCGCTTTACTTAAGCTCTTTTTTGGGTATCATTTAGTGTTCCTCTTCACCATTTTTATCTTCATCTAAAACGATATAAGGCCGCATCATATCATAATCTTCATGCTCTAAAATATGGCAGTGCCAGACAAATTCACCACTATATGGTGCAAATTTGGCAATTACTCTAGTGATGCTAGCTGCAGGCGCTTCGATGGTATCTTTCCAGCCACGGTTATTTGCCGCTGGTGCTCTAGGCGGTCCTGTAAATAGAATTTTTCCATCTTTATTATAACGGTCCAAATCAAACGGCTGGTAATCCAACACTTGAAATTGGATAAGGTGAATGTGCATTGGGTGAGAGAAGTTTGTTGTATTTGTAAAAGCCCAAATCTCTGTTGTTCCTAGACGCGGATTTTCTGTAATTGGATCATGCCAATGTTGATTGTTTAAAAGTAATAATGGACGACCAAATTCATCCTCTGATCCGACTAACTTTAAATAGCGGATTGCAGAAACATTATTTTGTTTTAAGGAAGGAATAACAGATAAAGCTGAAGGCAAGTGACTTCTGTCTTTGCCTTGTAAGGGCTTTGTAACACGGAATTGCATAATATTTCCTGCGTCGTTGTTTGGATCAGCATTCGGACCTAAATCATTTTTTAATACGATAGATTGACCAGCCAATTTTGAAAAATCAATAATAACATCAATTCGTTCAGCTGGCTGCAAACCGATTTTTTTCATTTCAACAGTATTTCGAAGCAGTCCTCCATCGGAGCCGATTTGCTGAAATGATATATCCGATTCCAACTGTAATTGGTAGGATCTTGTATTCGACGCATTCAAGATTCGAAAACGGTACTTTCTTGGTTCGACCTCTAAATATGGCCATGCCTTTCCATTAACTAAAATTGTATCACCAACAAATGCGGGTAAAATAGATGGGTTCGGTAGATTCTCCGCTGCTTCATCAGGCTGTGATGGATAAAATAATGAACCATCAGCGTTAAAGCTTCGGTCTGTAATCATAAGCGGAATTTCATATTCACCATCTGGCAAATTTAATGCTTTCTCCTGCTTATCGCGAAGGATATACATACCTACAAGTCCTGCGTATACATTCAAACGTGTAATTCCCATAGCGTGATCATGATACCAAAGTAGACTTCCACGTTGATGGTTTGGATACGTATAAGTTTTCCTTGAAAAGATAGGTCCAGTCTCTTGAAAATTATTTGTATACCATGCTTCTGGGTGCCCGTCACTGTCTGGTTTTGTTTCAACACCATGTAAATGGACAACGGTGCGTACAATAGGAAGCTGATCGAGACCATGAATCGATGTATCAACAGGAAGCAGATGTTTGTTTGGAAGTTGATTTAGCCAAGTCACGTGAACAGGTTCATCACGATTCGCTTCAATCAGTGGCCCGGGAAATTGACCATTATATCCCCATAAAGTTGTTGCTGGTAAATCACGATGTACCTTACTCCTGAATTGCTTCATCGTAATTTCATAATAAGCCCCGTCCTTTGTTTTTTTGTTAGGCTTTAGAGGCTGGATCCCTGGAAGGGCATCAACAAATTTTTCTAGCTTCGGACGCATTCGTATTCACCTCATTTTCTTTCCTTAAAGTAGTAAATGTAACTAGAAGCAAAAAGGGAAAGGCTAATGTACGGTATAAACGAATTAATTATAATGAATATAACGTTCGGCTTTTTCCTATACAATGGGTGTTGTCATTCTCATCATTCAAGGAAAACAAGTCCATTTGATTTCACTGCTATGGTTTCGGTTGGAGAAAATGTTATACTTTCCTCATTAAGGGCATGAATTTTTAATAGATAATGAACTTTTAGTCTTAAAATAGGAGGTGATTCCCACTAACAAAGCAAGTAGCGGTGAGCAAAGGTGTTTAATAACCGGGAAAAAAGTACGTGCTATTTCTACCGGACTGGAGAAACAACTGTCAAAATTGGCGCGTAGGCCCACGAACATTTCACCAGGAATGGTTTAGATGCCTTTAAATGCAGGGAGCCCTTTCGATAGCGCCAGAAAAAACTCGAACCGTGGAGATTAGAAGATTTATTAAGGAAGAAAATGAATGAATCGGCCCTTGATGGCCTTTCCCTCATTCATACGAGGAGGTGTGTTATGAAAAAAATAAACGAACTGACTACAATAGAAATGGTGGAAGATTTCCTTGATAATCATGAGCTAAGCTTCCTTTATGTATCCAGACCAGACTGTAGTGTGTGTCACGCTATATTACCCAAGTTAAGGGAATTGCTAGATCATTACCCACTTATCCACTTAGGGCACATTGATGCTACAAAGGTAGAGGAAGTGGCAGAGAAGTTCCTTATTTTAACGGTTCCAATCATGATGTTTATAATAGACGGTAAGGAATACATTCGTGAGGACCGCTTCGTTCGTTTTGAACAATTAAATGAAAAGCTGGGTCAAATTTATGAAATGTACACGAAGTAAAACATTTCATTTATATAAAACTCGTATATAGAGAAGCCAGCCTTTTCACTTCTTATGTGGATAGACTGGCTCTTTCTATGTTATTTCTAATGAAAAAATTATATGCTCCTAAACGACTCCATTTTCGTTAATAGTAAACCATTCTTCGCTAAAGCATTTACATATCCCTCTCATATGAATTACAAAAAATAAAGATAGGTATTAATCAGATACCCAGAAATAAGTTACCAATTGTCTTAACATCCACATTTCCCCCACTTGCTACTACTCCAATTCGTTTACCTTTAACCGAAAGCTTTTGATATGCTGCTAATGCAACAGCTCCAGACGGTTCAACGACAATTTTTAATCGAGTCCAAAGAAAGTACATAGCAGCTTTTATCTCTTCCTCAGAAACAGTTACAAAATCATCAACATAGTTATTAATGATAGGAAAGGTAATTTTACCTAATGAGGTTGTATTTAAGCCGTCAGCAATAGAGTTTGGCGTTTTGTTAACTTGTAACGCACCTGTCTTAAATGATTTTGTTGCATCATCCGCTATAGCAGGTTCCACCCCTATTACCCTACAGTCAGGCAGCAAATATTTTGCACTGATTGCACATCCACTTAACAGTCCGCCACCTCCGCAAGGTACTAGTAGATAGTCTAGCTCTCCAACTTCTTCAATGAACTCTTTAGCAACTGTACCTTGTCCAAAAATAATTGGTTCCGCATCAAAAGGAGGGATTAAAGTATAACCAAATTCGTCCATGAGCTCTTGAGCTATTTGCTCCCGTGACTCTCTTAAGCGGTTATATGTTATGATAGAAGCGCCATAATCCTGTACAGCGGCAGCCTTAACCTGAGGCGCATCAGCCGGCATTACAACAGTGGCAGGAATATGAAGTATATTACAAGCCAAAGCAGTCGCCATCGCATGATTTCCAGATGAAAAAGCAATTACTCCCTTATTCCTAGACGCTTTTGAAAGCATACTGATCGCATTATAAGCACCGCGGAATTTAAACGCTCCCATACGTTGGAAATTTTCACACTTGAGAAAAATGTGATTTTCCGTTAATTCATCTAAAAGCGTTGACGTAAGTACCGGTGTTTTATGAGCAATCCCATCTAGTCGATTGGCTGCTTCTACTATTTTTTCAAACATGATGGACCTCTCCTCTCTTCTATTTAAGGCAAAATATACATCTTTTCTCCCTCGTCTTCTATCCAAGTTAAAATGGAATGAAGGTAATCAAACTATTGCTAAATTAAGTATCTGGAGCTAATTTATTTCATTTACCTAGGGCCGCATTCTCAGAGAATGGAAGTTATGGTTAATGAAGGAAGTTATACATTTAGTTTTCTCTAAACAAAAATAAAAAACTTGCTAAATAAAAGCGACACAGGAATATGTCGCTTTTAACGTTGTACTATCTATAAGAATCATGCGTAGGGCTAAATAAATCTTCATTTGTTTTTCTCACAATGGAAAAATGATCTACATTGTAATGTCCATGAAGTGTGCTGTTATGATGTGCTATGATTTGTTCCTGGCTTAAGACATCATTACCCAATGTCGAATGTCCATCACCAACTAATGTAACATCGAATCCGTAAATGGTTGCTGTTCTGACAGCGCTGTCAATACAATGCTGTGTTTCACATCCCATTATAACAATATGTTTTATTTGCTGGGATTTTAAATATGTTAATAGTCCTGTTCCGTAAAAAGAATTTGTTGCAGATTTATCAAAGGTTTCTGCTTCTGCAGGCACTTGAATATCTTTGTGAATTTCAAATCCGCTTCCTTTTCCTTCACTAACATCTAGATCCCTTACAAATACAGTAGGTACAGTAGCTTTTCTCGCCTTTTCAATCACTAAATTAATATTGAATATTAGCTGCGATTTTTGAAAGACTGCTTTTCTTTCATGATTACCGTCGATTAACGCTTGCTGTGCATCAATGATTAATAATGCTTGCTTCAAATTCATTCCCCACTTTCAATAGAAAAAAATAGATGTAAATCATCATATTTTTCTTGAATAACGTAATGAAGTAAACGCTTCTCCTGTACTCGTACACCCTATTCGCTTCTCATGCATCAAGAATCCTTGCGCCTCATAAAACGGAAACCCTTTTTCATTCCCTTCCTGCACGGATACCCATTGTACTGTAGCCCCTTTGTCTTTCTGTTCTCGTGTTAGCGCATTCAGCAATCGTCTTCCAATTCCCTTATATCTATATTTTTCATCCACATAAAATACAAAAACCTCACTCACAAGATGATTGGTTATTCCACCGCCAATCACTCCTACAACCCTTGAATCGAGCAACGCAACATGCGTATAAGCTCCTTCTTCTATGTCTACTTTAACGCGTTCGTGGTTATACCAGTCCATTACGTTCTTATTTTGATATTCCTCACTTAACTTCCCTTCTACCGTTTGTCTCCAACCAGCAGAACAAATCGCAGCAATAGCCTCTACGTGTTTTGTCGTTGGTTTTATGATAGCTATCTCCATGTTCACACCTCCTATCGTCAATAAACTCTTACTCATCAGTCTGTTTTAGTTAATTTAACAGAAAGCGCGGGTCGGCACTCGTGACAAATCGCTATGATTGCTGTGTCAATGCTCGGAGGGATTGATTTAGACCAGAATTAGTGGAGAACAAGATAGACTACCTTATCAAAAGAGCGAAAGATTTATCGTCATTCTGATAAGGCAGGTACTTTTAATCTTTAAAAAGCAATTTCACACCGTTTTTATCCTGTACATCCGCATCGCTTGCAGGCTGCCATCATATTTGAATTTACCCGCTTGTATGAGTGATCGAATTCGGTACTCAATCCATGCATCTGACAAAATATGTTCAACCTCCCCTAATACGCCTCCAACTACCTGTGCTGTATTTATAAATAGTCCTTCTCCTCTTTCTCGCTCCAATTTTTTCACATATTTTATAATATATGCATCATCTCTTGTTTCTAACTCATCAATTATTTTCCTTTGTTTCCAAGAACGAACCAAACTGCCACGTTGAAGTAGTTCTTTTCCCTCCTGTTCGAAGGTTTGCCTCATTTCTTTTGTAATCGAAACATACAAATGATCGTAAAAATGGAGCAACTGCTTCCCATTACAATCCCCCGTCATGCGAATGGAAATATCTATATCCTTCCCCTTCATATATTCCTGCATCGCTTGTGCAGTGTTTACTAGCGTCAATTCCACATTTTTATTTTTTAATAAATAGCAGCTGATCCGTAGACCGATTTGCTCAGAGGCATTTTCACAAGTCCAAATGGTCAGTTTGTCCCCATCTTTTATTTCCGATAATTGTTTCAGGGCTTCTTGATAAGCGGAACGATTAGCATGGTAGTTCCCTACCTCCCGAAAAGAAGAAGCTTTCCAAACAAAATGTTCCTCTATGCCATCAGGTTGATGAATATCTCGGATAGGTCCTACAGAAAAGTCAATAGGAGACCCGATTATTTGATGATTTCGCTTACGGAATGCATGCTTTAAACAAGCTGCTGCTGTATTTCCAAATATAAGATGTACCATACTATCCCCCAACATTCCCAGTTTGTAAACTATGTCAATCATGCTTTTATAATATAATAGCAGGTTTTTAACCTTTATTTCTACCAGATTATACTACCATCCGTAGATTTTTATTTTTTATACGCCTCGCTTATTGCCCCAGACCAATGCATGAACTTGTGGCAGAACACGGACACGATTGAGCACAGTCGACGCTACTACTTGGTCGATTAACCATTCATATTTATTTAATAAATGTTGGGATAATTGTTGCGGTTCGATTTCCTCTAAATCATCATTTCCCACTTGCAAGAAAAAAGCAACCCCAGGATAACGCTGATGCAGTTTTTCTGCGTAATGAAGATCCTCTTTATCAAAAATTACTACCTTTAAGCTGGTATTCTCTAATCGCCCATTTCTTTCTAGTTGGTTGATGATGTAATCTAGCTTCTCCCAGTTTGTTTTCATCTTAGAACTTGGCGGTTTAGGAGAAATGGTAAGATCATCAATTTTTACAAACCAATCCTGATAGCGGCTTCCCTGTGTTTCTAGCGCAACTTCCATACCATTTTCGTGAAGCATATCGACCAAACTGTCTAAAGCAGATAACAAAGCCGGATTCCCTCCTGAGATTGTGACATGGTCAAACTGGTTACCGCCTATTTCTTTCAACCGCTGCCAAATTTCATCACTCGTCATCTGGACGATGTCTTCCTTGGCACTGCCGTCCCATGTAAATGCGGAATCACACCAAGCGCACCGATAATCGCATCCTGCCGTTCTGACAAACATCGTCTTTCGTCCTACTACCATTCCCTCTCCTTGAATCGTAGGACCAAATATCTCTAAAACCGGTATTTTACGCATGATAGATCCACTCCCTTCTTGCTTCTGCGTAACTTGTTGGTGTTTCAAATAATTGAACAAATTCCACCCGACAATCATTTGGGAGGTCACGGATTGCATCTTCCATTTGTTCAAAGATCCAAACAACCATATTTTCAGCAGTCGTGTTCATCTTTGGTAGTGTTTCATTTAAATAACGGTGATCTAAAAACACTTCAATCTTGTCTTTCCAAATCTTTTTTATGTCACTAAAGTCAATAACAAGCCCTACCTCATCAACAAAACCGCTGATACCAAATATGACTTGATATGTATGCCCATGGAGGTTCTTACATTTCCCCTCATAACAATGAAGATGGTGGGCAGCGTCAAAGGTAAACTTTTTACTTACCATCACACGCTTTTGATGGTAGGCTAACTGTTCTCTGCGAATATCTTTATCAAGCTTTTGTAACTCTTCCACAATGCGAAACCCAAACATTATTTATTCACACCTTTTCTTCTAGTTAAATATTGGTCTAATCCCCGCTGGCGTAATTTACATGCGGGGCACTCTCCACACCCTGCACCTCTTACACCGTTATAGCAGGTTAATGTCCTTTCCCTGACATACTCGAAGACGCCCAATTGATCAGCCAACTCCCATGTTTCTGCCTTATCCAGCCACATTAATGGGGTATGAATTACGAAGTTTTCATCCATCGATAGGTTCAAAGTTACGTTTAATGATTTAGTAAAGACATCACGGCAATCCGGATATCCGCTAAAATCCGTCTCACATACTCCCGTAATAATATGCTTTGCATCAATTTGCTTGGCTAGGATCGTTGCAAAAGAAAGGAAAAGTAAATTCCTCCCTGGAACAAATGTATTGGGTAACGCGCCATCCTCGGCGTTCTCTACTTCTATATCCGCTCTTGTCAATGCATTTGGAGCTAGTTGATTTAATAAAGACATATCCAAAATATGATGCTTTAGCCCCTGCTCCTCAGCAATTTCTCTAGCCACTTCAATCTCCAAGCTGTGACGCTGATTATAATCAAAAGTAACTAACTCCACATGATCAAACTTTTCTAATGCCCAAAACAAACAGGTTGTACTATCCTGCCCGCCACTGAAAACAACTACTGCACGATTATTTTTATCCATAAAAAAATCCCCTTTCCAATTGGAAAAAGAGAATTCTATACACCCGAAAAATATAAAAAACCATACCTAAGGCACGGTACGGTTATCCTTAGTTTTTTATAGAGGGTGTAGCTAGAACCTCTCCTACTTCATTTCGTAGACTTTATTAATTTTTAATACAATTGGCAGTATAACATACTTTTTGAGATTATGTTATATTTTTCCTTCAGTAATTTTTGGGGAAGGAAACAAAAGCCAACACACCATTTCTATGATTTGATTATTCAGCTATGGAAAGTTCTTCATTCTAGTATCTCCATGTTTAGCGTTTGCACATATTATTTTTTGGATAAACTGGTATACTCAAATATAATATGTAAAACGATAGCTTTTCCCCCTTTAGATACTGTCTATATCCTGCACTCAAATTGTTATTAGTACATGTTTATGCTACGATGAAAGCGTATATTATACTTACGAGGAGGCTTTATATGGCTTTAGAAAATTTTGATCAGTTACTAGAAAAATACGCAGAATTGATTGTTTCTACCGGTGTTAATGTACAAAAAGGTCACTCTGTTGTGCTGACTATCGATGTCGATCAAGCTCCATTAGCCCGCAAAATTACAAAAGCAGCTTATGAAAAAGGTGCAAAACGCGTTATTGTTAAATGGGGAGACGATAAAGTTTCACGACTTGGATTCGAATATCAATCCGCTGAAACCTTGACAGATATTCCTGATTATCGCATTGAAGAAATGAATTACATCATTGAACAAGGTGCTAGCCGTATCAATGTTGTTTCAAACGATCCAGATGCCTTTAAAGGATTAGATGGTGAAAAAATCGCCGCAACTCAAAAAGCAGCAGGTGAAGCTTTCGAACCATTGGCTCAAGCAACGCAGTCAAATAAAATTTCCTGGGTTGTAGTAGCTGCTGCCAGTCAAGAGTGGGCGGCTAAAGTCTTTCCTGAATTGCATTCTGTTGAAGAACAAATAGATGCATTATGGGATGCTATTTTCAAATCCGTACATTTATATGATGAAGATGCTATTACCACATGGAGCGAAAAAGATAAAACACTTGAAACAAAGGCAGAAACTTTGAATAAAGAACAATTTGTAGCATTACATTATACGGCTCCAGGTACGGACTTAACTGTAGGGTTGCCGAAAAATCATCGCTGGGAAGGAGCAGGAAGCTTTAATTCACGCGGAGAACGTTTTATAGCCAATATGCCGACCGAAGAAGTATTTACTGCTCCGGATGCTAACCGTGTAGATGGCGTTGTCGTTTCAACCAAACCATTAAGCTATGCGGGTTCCGTCATTGAAGGGATGGAATTCCATTTTGAAAATGGTAAAGTAACAAAAGTAACTGCGGAAAAAGGAGAAGAGGTTATACAAAAATTAATCCAGCAGGATGAAGGAGCTTCGCGTTTAGGAGAAGTCGCTTTAGTTCCCGACGCGTCACCTATTTCCCAATCTGGGTTAACATTCTTCAATACGTTATTCGATGAAAATGCTTCGAACCACTTAGCACTAGGCTCTGCTTATGCATTTAACTTAAATGGAGGAACGGAGATGACTGAAGAAGAATTAAAAGAAGCAGGTCTTAACCGTTCCACCACACACGTAGATTTCATGATTGGCTCCAACCAAATGGATATCGATGGCATTAAACAAGATGGCAGCCGTGTTCCTATCTTTAGAAAAGGCGCTTGGGCATAATCACTAGCAAATAATCCGTTAAAAATCCAACCACATATAGTTGGATTTTTTGCGTTTTATAAGCAATAAATAGGTAAAAACGCAACTTAAAAAATATAAACCAGATGTCTGCTCTATCCGACTACTTATCAAACTGTTTTAATCGGTAGAAATCAGTCGTATTAGCAGTGATTTGTCGTCGAACTTCATCGAAAGACATTTCCTTAACCCCAGCTATTTTCTTTATTACATCAATAACCATATTAGGATGTGTCATCTTATTCTGAAAAGGCCCTTTAAACGGCCATGGTCCATCTGTCTCTACCATGATAAGTTCTAATGGGTATTGTTTAATTAATAACTGAATCTCCCCTTCATATAAGCAATCGGGAGTTATGGAAATCATATATTCTTTCTCTTTCATACGTTTCATGGTATCTCTATCTCCTTTAAACCAATGAAAATGAGCCCGTCTAATCTCATATTTTTCGAGGAGATCACAAACAATCGGGGCATATTCATAAACAGCATGCAATACAATCGGCAAATCACACTTTTTTGCAGCTTGTATAAACCGCTCTAATATTGTGAGATAAGGCGTGACATCCAATGAAGGATTTTTGAGTTTTGTATAATAAGGCAGCCCCACTTCTCCAATTGCAACAATGTCTTCACAACTTTGGTCAATTGCATGTAAAATACGATTAATTTCGTTTGTAGGCGGTAATATCTGTTCCGGATGCCATCCAAAAGCAGGATAAATGAACGGATATGTTTGTGCTAATTGCCATACTTTTTGACAGCTTTCAAAATCGCTTGCAACAGATATCAAGCCATCCACTTTTAGGGTATGGAATAACTGCTTCCGCTCATTCGGTTGATACCAATCCAAATGAATATGTGCATCAATAACGTACACGTTCATCCCCTCCTTTAGAAACGGTTATAGTAAAAAGACAAAGGGCTACTTGCTTTTACAATAACCCTTTGTCTTTTGCTTATTTCATTGACTATTTTCGCTTTTTATAAACAAAACATTACGCTCTTTCACTCTTTCTTAAAATAGCCTGAATCCTATCTCTCATCTCTTTTGTGTAACCTTGTTGACCACCTGTATGAATGAATAGAATATTTTCTTGATCAGCATAATGACCATTCTTTATTTCAGTAACTAATCCTCTAAAAGCCTTCCCTGTATAAACAGGATCAAGAATAATCCCCTCCCTTTTCGCGAAGTCAATATAAAATGCCAGCTCTTCATCTGTTGCTTTACCATAACCAAGCCCAATATAGCTGTCATTAATTGAAATCGTATCAAAATTATGGTTTGCATCTTCTATGTCATTTACAATTTTAATAATATCTTCTTTGAATACCTCTGCTGTTTCATCAACAGAATAACCAATAATTTTATTTTTTGTATCGGCTTCCTCATTAGCGTACCATAGCCCTGCATACGTACCGCCAGATCCAATAGCGAGATTAATAGAATCAAAATGAATACCCATTTCTACCTCTTGTTTCACGATTTCTTGATAGCAATTTATATAGCCATAGGAACCAATTGCATTTGAGGCACCTACTGGAATAATTAATACTCTTTTCCCTTGAGTCTCCAACTCCTGTTTTAGCTCCTCCATCGCATCTTCACGGGATGAACTAGGTGGAATAATATTTACGTTAGCGCCAAGCATATCATCAAGAAAAAGATTTCCTTCATATTCTTTCACTTCGCCACGAAGGATGAGATGGCACTCCAGATCCATCATAGCACAAATTGCAGCTGTTGCTCTAGCATGGTTAGATTGGCATGCCCCTGTTGTAATAATAGTATCGTATCCATTGTCTAATGCATATGGAATAACGTATTCCAGTTTTCTTATTTTATTCCCAGAGACTTCTACACCTGTAAAGTCATCTCGTTTCATATAGATGTTTTTCCCAAGCTCATCGCTAAGTTTTTCGAGCTTTTTAATTGGTGTATCCAGATTAGCAATATTTAATTTACGCATTTTTAGTTCCTCTCTCTTTCATTCTGCTTACCCATTTATGATAGCGAACAATTACTAAATGAAGCAACCAATAACAATCGTAAATTATATCCAAATCATTGAATTAATTCGAAAAATCTTTATAATGAATATAATATATCGATAGTCTCCATATTTGTATCTATTTAAAATCTTATTACCTTTTTTACTAGAGAGGAGCAAAAAAATGAAAAAAGTAATAGAAGCATTAAAGGCAAAATTAACAGATGAACAAATTTCTACCAATCAAACAGTTAGAGAACTACATAGCAAGGATGAGACCTATCATCAAACAAGTCTTCCTGATATCGTTGTTTTTCCAAAATCAACAGAGGATGTTACCCACATTATGAAAGTAGCACAGGAATACAAAACTTCTGTAACGCCTTTTGGTGCTGGTTCCAGCTTAGAAGGACATGTCATACCTTATGAAAAAGGTATCACTGTGGATTTTTCGTTAATGAACAAGGTGCTGGAAATTAAAGAAACCGATTTACTCGTAAAAGTTCAGCCGGGAGTTACAAGAGAACAGCTGAATAAAGAATTAAAAAAGCATGGATTGTTTTTCTCCGTTGATCCTGGTGCAAATGCAACGCTTGGCGGAATGGCTGCAACAAATGCCAGCGGTACGACCACTGTAAAATACGGCGTTATGCGGGATCAAGTCCGTGACATGGAAGTGGTGCTTGCTGATGGAAGCGTTATACATACAGGGAGTTTAGCAGCAAAATCGGCTTCCGGTTATCATTTAAATGGTCTTTTTATCGGTTCTGAGGGAACACTTGGCTGTTTTACAGAACTCACGCTTCAGGTTTATGGAATACCGGAACATGTTGTTGCAGCACGGGCAACTTTCCCAGATCTCACCAATGCCATTGAAGCAGTAACTTCGGTTTTGCATGCCGGAATTCCGATTGCAAGGATTGAATTTGTTGATGAAGCTTCCGTGAAACAAATTAATAAATTCAGTGAGACAGATTATCCTGTAAAACCGACACTCTTCTTAGAATTCCATGGAAATGAAGCCGGCCTGCAAGCAGATGTTGCTTTTACAAAAGAAATCATGCAAGATCATAAGTGCGACAAATTTACTTCAGAAACAGATACGGCAGCCCGAAATCACTTATGGGAGGCTCGTCATAATTTAGCATACGCATATATTCATGACTATGTTGGTAAAAAAATGATGCTTACAGATGTCGCTGTGCCCATTTCGGAATTAGCAGGTTCAGTCATTTATGCTCGTAAGGAATTAGATAAACTAAATATTCCTGGAGGGATACTAGGGCATGTTGGGGACGGAAACTTCCACTCATTGATAATGATTGATATGGAGGATGAAGAGGAAGTAAAAAATGCAAAACAATTTAATGAAAAAGTCGTGCGTTATGCGTTAGAGCGTGGCGGAACCTGTACAGGCGAACACGGTGTAGGTGTTGGAAAGAAACCTTATCAGCGTGAAGAGCACGGTGCAGCCCTCGATGTCATGACAAACATTAAAAGAGCTTTAGATCCAAATAATATACTAAATCCTACTAAAATCGTAGAGGTAGACATTAGAGAAGGTTAGCGCATTAGCTGGTACTGTTTTGGTAATTCTCACAGCTGTTACCTTCTACCTTCATTTTTTTGGAGGTTCTATTACGTTTTTACTTAGGATTGTGATGTTTAGCATGGGACAAACCTTAAAGCCAGTTGATCCGGTAGCCTTGAGCAAACAAACCCGCTGCCAGAGACGATGTAAAATTTAAAGAAAGCTAATTAATGTAGCAGGTAGTTATTCACTCGTTAATAGTAACAAAAAAAGTACGATTAGTTATATAGTTCCAACTATTACAAGACGGTCAGCGTGAATAATTTACAAAAAACAGCGCCTATTATAGGAGCTGTTTTTTGTATAAATGATACTTTACGAGGCTAACTAAACAAAAATGGAGCTTTTTCAAATTTGCATGAGCTACAGTAGTCTCCTTCCTCAAAATACAAAATCTTCTCCTCGCCACAAGCTTGACATTTAATAAAAATATCTAAATTTTTACCCACTAAATATTGAAGAATAAGATTAGAAACATTTTCACGATTTTCTATTAACCAATCTTGATCCAAACGTTTTTGAAATACCTTGCTAAAAGAATAATAAAGATCTAATAGTTGGTATTTCTCTTCAAGTAATTCTAAGCTACATCTTTTTGATAGTTCAATTTCTGGTTTCTCTAATTCCGGGTTCTTCTTAATCACCTCTAAAATATACCTTTCCCATTGATTAACTAAGTTCATCTTATGTGCTTTAAATGGAATATGGATTGCCCGATACAGGTCACTTTCAGGAGTGCTTGCCACCAATTTTTTCGGTAAGCTAGTCAATAAATTTATTCTCTGATCAATATTTGCCTTTTCCAGATAATCCAGTTTATAGGTAAAATCATTCCAATGCCTTAATTTATCAACCAGTTGACCATATTGAATTTGCGCAATTGTTTCTTCTAAAGGTTCAATAATTGCCGTTTTTACAGGAATATCTCTTTGTTTTAATTTCCTTTCAATAATTTGACAGCCTTTTGCTGTAAGGCTTGCTACATAGCCAATATTAAAAATCCCCTTCCTTCCAGCTCTGCCAGCTATTTGCTTCACTTCTTGGGAGGTTAATTCCCTTACAACGGTGCCATCATATTTTTTTAGCTCTGTAAACACAACCCGTTGTATTGGCAGATTTAGTCCCATTCCAATAGCATCTGTAGACACAACGATATCCGCTTCACCATCATTAAATAGTTCAACCTGTTTTCTTCTGGTAACTGGAGGCAGGGTACCATAAATGACAGCTGGTTTGAAACCTGCTTTTTTTAGATGGGCAGCCAATCGTAAAACTTTTTTACGAGAAAAAGCAATAATCGCATCCCCCTTTTGAATATCAACTGGAAAATCAACCTTTGTATTTTGTATTTTTAACGGCGTACTGCGTTCATGATGATGAATTTCTACCTGGTCCTTACACTCTTTTATTATTTTTTCATTCAGCTCTACTGCATACAGTGAACAGCAGATATGCAATTCTTTTGCTTTCAGTCCAAGGATGGCACGATACCAGGCATTCCCTCTCTGTTTATCACCAATTAATTGTGCTTCATCTATGACAGCTACATCATATATCTCCATAAAATTTGCTTTCTCTATCGTTGAAGAAAGATGGGTAGCAAAAGGAACAAGCGCCTCCTCCTCCCCCGTAATCAGATCACAATTCACGCCAGCATCATGCAGTTTTTCAAATATTTCTAAAGCTAATAATCGGAGCGGAGCAAGATAAACACCCTTTTCTGCTTTTATTAATGATTGGATAGATTGATAGGTTTTTCCGGAGTTTGTGGGGCCAGAATGAATAATAATTCTTCTTTTCATTAACCTTGTTTCTGGATATTCATCTTTGGGGTGGTCTGGAATTCCATTTTCAAATGCACGATGATATGCAGCGGGGATAACTATCTCTTGAAGAAATACATCTATACCTCTTTTCAGAATGAACATTCGATGATGCTTGTTTTTAATCCAATCTTCAAAAGGTTCATCAAAACGGTATTGTAGCTGAAAACGTTGATATTCCTCTTTTTCATAAGCTAACAGTTTGTTCTCGAAACTATCTAAATCTAACTGAAAAAAAAGTTTATTCTCCTCGTCTATATCGCTGGCTCGTTTTAATAAATTCCGATACTGATTTACAAATGTTCTTATCTGGGAAATTGTTTTCTCATTCTTAGTTTCATATTGTAATAAATGGGATAAACGGTCTCTGCATTTTTTTAGGGAGCGAATCGAATTCTTTAGCTTGTGGCTTTTTGACGTCTCATCACCTACTTATTTGGGAGTTTGTTTTTTTGGGGGAAGATTAAATAAGATTTAATGTTTCTCTACAGATTTGTAGAAAGAAAAGGTTTGGAATAGAATGCTGCATGACTTGTTTAATATAAACAAGTTGCAGCGATTTTTTTATGAGGAAATATTGAAAACAGAGTCTTAGATTTTAGCGAGGAATAGCCAAGATGAGTTACTAATTACAGTATATAGAACCTACGTTCGCAAGTCAATGTTTTTTCGTTCTCATTTTCTAGTTGATTAACCAGTAAAATAAAAACTAGTGCGTGTTTAAAAAGTTTGGAAAAAAGGACCAAGAAGTTCGAGGCAGCGCGAGCTTCCGCAAAATAGACCGTTATGTTAATTCTACAGGACACGACCAGTTGAACTGAATATAAAAAAGGACTAAAATAGTACCTATTCATATAAGTTGTATGGTAACATTAATTAGTTTCCATTCTTTAATAATTAAGGAGTTTAGAACGATGAACAACCTATTTACACGTTATTGGAATCCATATTTTGCACTTATTCTTGCTGGAATCCTCAGTGCCATTTATTTTGGCATTACTGGCACTGTTTGGGCAGTAACAGGCGAATTCACTCGCTTGGGAGGCCATATCCTACAGTTCTTTGGTGTCGATATATCAGACTGGGATTATTTTAATCTGGTACATATGCAGGGTTCTTCGTTTTCAAGATCTGACGGCTGGATTGTTTGGGGGATGTTTATCGGTGCTTTAATGATGGTTCTTTTGAGCAACAATTTTAAGATTCGTATCCCAAAACAAAAACGGCGTCTGGTACAAGGATTAATTGGTGGAATTATCGCCGGTTTTGGTGCGCGTCTTGCGTTGGGCTGTAACCTGGCAGCTTTTTTCACTGGCGTTCCACAATTTTCATTCCACTCATGGATTTTTATTATTGCCACAGGAATTGGTACCTATTTAGGATCAAAAATCACGAGAACAAGATGGTGGAAAGGCAAACCTTCGTTAACAAGAGGAAATAAAAAGCCCTCTGCTAAAAAAAGCAGAAAAATCCAGCCTTACATTGGCGGGATCATTGCCCTGATGTATGTAGGTCTCATTTTATTTTTCTTTGTAACAGGCAAACCGTTGCTTGGTACTGCAGCCATTTTTGGTGCGCTTTTTGGTATATTAATAGAAAGAGGGCAAATTTGCTTTACCTCTGCTTTCCGTGATCTATGGCTGACAGGGCGAGGCGTGATGGCAAAGGCAATAATTATCGCCATGGCAGTAAGTTCTATCGTTACAATGGTTGTCATTGTCATCTACGGCATGGAACCTATTACACAAATTGCCGCACCAAGCACCTTTATTGGCGGATTTCTATTCGGTCTTGGTATCGTTTTGGCAAGCAGCTGTGAAACAGGCATGATGTACCGATTAATGGAGGGGCAAATCCTCTATCTGACCGTATTTGTAGGAAATATTATCGGTGTAACTGCGCTTGCTTATGCTTGGGACCATCTAGGAGTCTATTCTGCACTCGTGGCCAGCGGAAAACCAATTAATCTCATTTCTACCATGGGACCAGTTGGCGCAATTATAGCAACACTTGTTATGCTTGGTATTTTATATTTACTTACACTCTACCGGCAAAAAAATTACCGCTTTGTCGGTATGGGATTCAAGAAAGGAGAAAAGAAAAATGTCAGTTGGTTTTACGTTGGATTTACGAGGAGAATCTTGCCCCTATCCAGTCATTTACACATTAGAAGCATTAGAAGGAATGACTTCAGGAGAACTTCTCCAGGTCATCACGGACTGTCCTTCTTCATTCAGAAACATCCCAGAAGAAGTAATAAAACATGGCTATCAATTTGCCAAGGATCCAATTAAAAATGGGCAGGAATATTTATTTTATATTATTGCTTAAATAAGTATTGGTACTGTCAATAAGTTTGTGTAAATTAATAGGGTATCCTCTCTATTGGGATGTATTTTCAGACACCTTCCCCGGGTACCCGGGGAAGGTGTCTGAAAATTAGCTCGTTTCTTACCTACTCCCCGTA